>NZ_VOSI01000002.1:808241-950526 GCF_019797745.1 Edaphocola aurantiacus
TTATAAACAAACCTTATTAAAAAAAACTTGTGGCGCGCCCCGGGGGCCCCCGCAACTCTTTTTTATAACTAATAGCTTTTATTCTCCTGTAGGTTCGAAATCCAGGCTTACGGCATTCATACAATAACGCTTGCCTGTAGGTTCAGGGCCATCATCAAAAATGTGCCCAAGGTGGCTCTCGCAGCGGGCACAAAGTACCTCGACACGATGCATGCCATAAGTGTTATCTTCACGGTACAGCATATTGTCCTTTCTCAGGGGTTCAAAAAAGCTGGGCCATCCGCACATGCTCGTAAATTTGGCAGTGCTTTTGAATAAGGCATTACCACAAACGGCGCAATAATAATTGCCAATCGTTTCATCCTTCCACATATTTCCGGTAAATGAAGGCTCAGTAGCAGCCTGGCGGGATACGGCATAAAGGACAGGTGGTAATATACGTTTCCATTCGTCATTGGAAACATTCAGTTTGCTGGTGTCGGTTCTGGAATAATAAGGATTCTGAGACATAAATTTATCTTTTTGTGCCGGAGCGCTACAGGAGCATCCAACAATCATCAGAAGGCAGATACATATGTAATGAAGACGTAGCATGGCTCACGGAAATTGGATATATAAATGTACGACAAAATTCAGAGTACAAAAGTTAAGGGTCTTCAAAAATGGGTGTCAGACAGCCCGTTGTGTAAAAAAAAAGAACGCCTATCCCGTACAAAATTTGTTATTTTGTATGACTGAAATAGTGGCCAGAGATCATGCAATTTTCCCATTTACACAACCATACTCAATTCTCTTTACTTGATGGAGCTTCCAACATAGGAAAGCTATATAAAAAGGCACAGAAGGATAATATGCCGGCTGTTGCCATCACCGACCATGGTAATATGTTTGGTGTATTCCAGTTCGTTTCAGAAGCCTGGAAGAATACCAAAGTTGTAGGTACGGATGAGCATGGTAAAGAAATTAAAGAGCCGGTAGTGAAGCCGATTGTAGGCTGTGAATTCTACCTGGTTGCGGATCGCCATAAGAATAAATTTACCCGTGAAGAGGGTAAGGATAAGCGCTACCACCAGTTGTTCCTGGCTAAAAACGAACAGGGCTATCAGAACCTGACCAAGCTCTGCTCGCTCGGGTTTATGGAAGGAATGTACGGGAAGTATCCGCGTATCGATAAAGAATTGATATTAAAATACCATGAAGGCCTGATTGCCACTACATGTTGTATCGGTGCGGAAGTGCCGCAGGCTATCCTTTATAAAAGCGAAGAAGAGGCAGAGCAATTGTTCAGATGGTGGCTCGATCTTTTCGGAGAGGATTACTATGTAGAGCTGCAGCGTCATGATATGAAGGAGCAGGAAACAGTAAACGAAGTACTGCTGCGCTTTGCCAAAAAATATAATGTACCTGTTATTGCTTCCAATGACTCTCACTATGTAGAGCAGGAAGATTATAATGCACATGACATCCTGCTGTGTATTAATACCGGTGAGAAACAGGCTACACCAACCAATAAAGAATTTACAGACGACGGAGACTCCAAAAAAGGCACCCGCTTTGCCTTCTGGAATGACCAGTTCTTCTTTAAAAATACACAACAGATGACCTCGCTGTTTTCTGATCTGCCGCAGGCGATAGATAACACGCAGATGATCGTAGATAAGATTAAACCCTTGCAGCTGAAGCGGGATATCCTGCTGCCGCACTTTAAGGTGCCGGAAGAGTTCAACGATGATCAGGATGCATTCCTGATGCACCTGACCTGGAAAGGGGCCCATGAGCGCTATCAGGAGATTACCGCTGATATTGAAGAGCGTATCAACTTCGAGTTGTTTACCATCCGCACCATGGGTTTTGCCGGTTACTTCCTTATCGTATCCGACTTTATTAAAGCCGGTCGTGATATAGGTGTCTTTATCGGCCCGGGCCGTGGATCGGCTGCCGGATCGGCAGTAGCTTATTGTATCGGGATCACCAATATCGACCCGATCAAGTATAACCTCCTGTTTGAGCGTTTCCTTAATCCCGATCGTAAGTCCATGCCCGATATCGATACCGACTTTGATGATGAAGGTCGTCAGCGGGTAATCGACTATGTGGTAGATAAATACGGTAAAAACCAGGTGGCTCATATCGTTACTTATGGTACGATGGCGGCTAAAATGAGTATTAAAGACGTTGCCCGTGTACTGGATTATCCTCTACAGGATTCCAATGCGCTGGCCAAGCTGGTTCCGGATAAACCCGGTACCAAGTTAAGCCGTGTACTACATGCACCTATTACCAGTAAAGAAGCCAAAGACGGGGAGAAATCCCTGGATGAAAAAGAAGGTTACGGTCCGGAGGATATCGAAAATATCCTGAAGATCCGTGAACTCTATAATGGAACAGATGAAGCTTCGCGTGTATTGCATGAAGCGGAGAAGCTGGAAGGATCGGTACGGAATACCGGTATTCACGCCGCAGGTATCATCATTGCCCCGAAAGACCTTTCCGATCTGATTCCGGTGTGTACCGCAAAAGATGTAAACTTACTCATCACCCAATATGAGGGTAAAATCATTGAGGATGCCGGTGTAATCAAAATGGACTTCCTGGGTCTGAAGACCCTGTCCATTATACGAGATGCACTGGAATTGATCAAGATGAACCATGGCGTTGAGATTGAGATTGATGGCATTCCGCTGGATGATGAATTAACCTACCAGCTGTACCAGAGGGGGGATACCAATGCAACATTCCAGTTCGAGAGTCCCGGGATGCAAAAGCACCTCATCAATCTGAAACCGGATAAGTTTGGTGACCTTATTGCGATGAACGCCCTGTATCGTCCGGGCCCGCTGCAATACATCCCTAACTTTATTAAGCGTAAACACGGAGAGGAAGAGATCTCTTATGACCTTCCGGAAATGGAAGAATACCTGGCCGAGACCTATGGTATTACCGTATACCAGGAGCAGGTGATGTTGCTGTCGCAGAAACTGGGCGGCTTCTCTAAAGGGGATGCCGACGTACTGCGTAAGGCGATGGGTAAGAAGGATCGTGCTACGCTGGACAAGATGAAGGGTAAGTTCGTGGATGGTGCCATTGCCAAGGGCATGCCCGCTGACAAGCTGGATAAGATCTGGACGGACTGGGAAGCCTTTGCACAATACGCCTTCAATAAATCACACTCTACCTGTTATGCCTTCGTGGCCTTCCAGACGGCATACCTGAAAGCACACTACCCGAGTGAGTATATGGCTGCGGTGATGAACAATGCCAACAGTATTGAGAAGATCACCTTCTTTATGGAGGAGTGCCAGCGTATGGGCCTGAATGTACTGGGGCCGGATATCAATGAGTCATTGAACGGTTTCTCCGTAAACAAAGACGGGGTAATCCGCTTCGGATTGGGCGCATTGAAAGGTGTGGGTGAAGCTGCGGTAGTAGATGTTATTGATGAGCGTAAAAAGAACGGACCATACGAGAGTATATTTGACCTGATCACGCGTGTGAATCAGCGTACCGTAAATAAAAAATCGCTGGAGAGCCTGGCCTATGGAGGAGCCTTTGACAGCTTCTCTAATATGCATCGCGCCCAGTATTTCCACCAGATGATGGATGGTGAGACCTTCCTGTCTAAGATCATTAAGTTCGGGCAACAGGTACAGGCAGATGCCTCTATGACAACAAGCAGCCTCTTTGGTGATATGGAAATGCCGGTGGTAAAACACCCTGATATTCCTAAACTGGAACCCTGGCCGCTTTCAGAGCGCCTGGCATTTGAGAAAGAGGTAATCGGTATCTACCTGAGCGGACACCCCCTGGATAACTATCGCTTTGAAATGAAACATTACCAGGTTACGCCACTGGCCGATCTGGAAGATCTTGTAGACAAGCAGGTAAGGGTAATGGGCTTTATGAGCGATCCTAAACACCTGCTGACGAAAAAGGGAGATAAGTACGGAAGATTTATACTTAATGATTACAGCGGCTTTAAAGAGATTATACTCTGGAGAGAAGATTACGTGAAGTTTGGCAACTACCTGTCCGAAGACCAGAAGATAATGGTCATCGGGCGCTACCAGGAGCAACGCTTCCGTCCGGGTACATTTGAGTTTAAAATCTCAGAAGTAATGCTGATGAGTGATGTGCGTAAACGCTTTACCAAAGCACTGCGTATTCGCTGCCCATTAGAACGCATTAATGCCGACTTTGTACAATACCTGTATGATAATTATGCCCACCAGAGTGGAGATTGCGAGCTGGAAATAATGGTTGTGAGTGAGCAGAGTGAAATCAAGCTGAAATCAAACGGCGCAAAAAGTGTATTGCTTACAGATACCCTGGTCAATCACCTGGAAGAAATGAAAGAACAGAATGTACTGGATTATAAAATTGTTTGTAACTAAACAGTATAGAGCACATAAAAAAGAGCAGCGTATCAAATTTGATACGCTGCTCTTTTTTATGTTTAACTACAGTAATTAATTATTTAGTTCCGAACCATTCGATAGTATCGGTCAGTTTTTGTTTCAGGTCATGACGATCTACGATGAAATCCAGGAAACCGTGTTCTACCAGGAACTCAGAACGCTGGAAGCCTGCAGGCAGATCTTTACGGATTGTTTCCTTAATAATACGCGGACCGGCAAATCCAATCAGTGCTTTAGGCTCTGCAATATTAATATCGCCCAGCATCGCAAATGATGCGGTAACACCACCTGTGGTAGGATCGGTCAGTAATGAGATATAAGGCAGTTTTGCATTAGCCAGCTGAGTCAGCTTCGCAGATGTTTTAGCCATCTGCATCAGGGAGAATGCACTTTCCATCATACGTGCACCACCAGATTTACTGATGATCATGAAGGCGTGCTTGTGTTTGATTGCGTAATCAATAGCACGGGAAATCTTCTCTCCTACAACAGAACCCATAGAACCACCGATGAAGTTGAAGTTCATACAAGCGATTACCAGTTTTTTACCGTTTACATCACCTACACCTACAGTCATAGCATCTTTCAGGCCAGTCTGTCTTTGTGCAGCACTCAATCTTGCAGAATAAGGCTTCACATCCTCAAACTGTAAGAAGTCTTTTGGTGCGATGTTGGCAAACAGTTCTTCAAATTTTCCGTCATCAAAAAGAATATCGAAATATTGAGGAGCATTTATTCTGTTATGAAACTGACACTTAGGGCATACAAACAGATTCTCTACCAGAACGTCGGTGGTATATGTTTCTTTACAGGAAGAACATTTATGCCATAAGCCGTCCGGTACTTCTTTTTTCTCTTTAGTATCTGTCGAAATACCTTTTGTAATTCTTTTAAACCAAGTCATATGATATCAGTATTCTGAACAATTAAAAATTTGGCCTGCAAAGATAGGAGTTTCTGCAATGGTAACCTATTTATCAAAAACTAATTTAAAACCAACACCATGCATGGTTTGCAACTCTACTCCTTCAATGCCTTTGATGTACTTTCTTACCTTAGTCATAAACACATCCATACTTCTGCCCAGGAAATAATCGTCTTTCCCCCATACATTCATCAGGATGTCCTCACGCTTCAGTACCATGTTTTTGTTTTGTACCAGGTACTTAAACAGATCAGCTTCCTTTTGTGTTAATTGCTGAGCATGCCCCTGGTTTACCAGCAACAGGTTTTCGTAATCGAAAGAACTGTTCGCGGCAAGGCCTACTATAGCGTCCATCGGTTTTTCATCCTTAGAACGTTTCAGGAATACCTCTATACGCAGCAACAGCTCTTCCATATTGAAAGGCTTTACAATATAGTCATCTCCTCCCGCTTTAAAACCGGCAATCTTATCTTCGTCCAGATTTTTGGCAGTAAGAAACAGTATCGGAATTTTATCGTTTTTCTGTCTGATCAGGCTGGCCAGCGCCATACCATCTTTTTTAGGCAGCATAACATCCAGCAGACAGATATCTACATTCTGGCGCATAAAAGTTTGCCAGCCATTCTCCCCATCGCTACACAGTAATACTTCATAACCGCTATCCTCAAGATTGTCCTTTACCACAAAGCCTAATGATGCATCGTCTTCAACCAATAAAATCTTCGCTTTTGCACTCATACTTATAATTGAAAATGTTTGTAGCAAATTTAATTAAAAATAATATTGATTGAGTTTTTTACCGGTCTTATTATAATAAGCTTTGAGAGTAATGTTTAACGTTTCTGTAAGTAAATATTCTTCACTTTGTTATGTATTATGATATATCTATTTTATTTTAGTATTGTGTAGCATGACCATGCAATACTTTTGTATTGTTTTTAGTTTGTTTTTTGGCGGGTATAGATGCTCAAATTAATTTGCAGGCGTATTATATAATATACACTTACCATTCATTTAAAAACTAACAATTATGATGAAAAAATGTACACTTACCTTGCTGGCATTGGCTGCGCTGACGCCAACACTAACAGCCCAGCACTACCTGGGTGTAGCCACAGGCAACTACCTTCCTACAAAATCTGTATTTCTGAACCCTGCTTTGCTCAGCGACTCCAGGGTAAAATGGTCCATTGATGTGATATCTGTTAATGGCGGTATTGATCAGAATTACGGCACTATTAACTCCTCAAACATCTTCAACAAATTGCTGAATGATGACAAAAATTATAATATCGGAGATATCGTTACTAAGGGTGACCGGCAGAAATTTGATATCAACGGCCCACTGGTGAGTGTGAATGTACTCAACATTTATGCAAGCTTTAAAGACAAGCATAATTTCGCACTGACCAACCGCGTACGTTTTGCCAATCAACTGAGAGATTATAACAGTGCATTTTTCAACACCATATTTTCCAGCAATAATGGAAATATAGCCGTGAATGCACAAAACATGAACTTCAATATCAACGCCTGGACGGAAACCGGCCTGAGCTATGCTACCAACCTGTTTACCAAGCCTACCAGCTCCCTTTCACTGGGTGTTAGCCTGCGTTACCTTTCCGGTATTGGTTATGGCGGTAACAGTATACAGTCTATAGTAGGTAACTATAATGAATCCAATAAGACCATTACGGTGCAGAGCATGAGCCTTAATGCATCTACCAACCTGTACAATTCCAATATCCTTAACGGCAATTTTAATGACCTGTTCAATTCCATGTTCAGTGGCAAGTCTTCAGGTATTGGCGGGGATATCGGTCTGGTATACCAGTGGGCTCCGGATGCAGCCAAGTATACTTATGAAATGGATGGAAGCCCTAACCGCAGAAATCCGGAAAAAGATATTTACAAACTGCGCTTCTCCGCATCTGTAATCGATATTGGTGCCATTGCTTATAAGGATTCCCGTAACTATGGTGTTTCGGGTATAGGTACCCTTAATGTAGATAGCCTTGGCGATAAGTTCAATAATTATGATGAACTGAAAAGCTATATGGCTTCAAGAGGGTTTACGGTAAATGATGGAGCAGCAACCAGGACACGCATCAATATGCCGACTAGTCTGGTGCTGGGTGCCGACTGGAATATTAAAAACGGCTTCTATGCCAATGCGACGTTTATTGGTTCCCTGATGAAGCCCGCTTATGATAATTACAGCCCTTATAACTTTTCGCAGTTGACCATAACCCCGAGATATGAAAATAAGATCTTAACGGTAGGCTTGCCGCTGACTTATAATTTCACTTCAGAGAGTATGAAAGCCGGTTTGGGCATTCGGGTGAGCGGACTGTATTTCGGTACGGATGATGGTTTGGCACTGCTGGGTGGCAACTCTGCAAAAGGAGCGAATTTCTATTTCGGACTGCAGGTTCCATTCCATAAGAAAAAACTGAAAGACAGCGATGGCGATAAAGTGTCCAACAAACTGGATAAATGTCCGGGAGAAGCCGGCATCTGGGCCAATATGGGTTGTAAACCTACCGACCGCGATAACGATGGTGTGGTAGATTCTGTAGATAAATGTCCTGATGTAGCGGGTCTGGCCAATACTCAAGGCTGTCCCGATGCTGATCTTGATGGTATTGCCGATGGTGAGGATTTATGTCCGAATGAAGCGGGTACCGTAGCCACAAATGGTTGCCCTGACCGTGATGGTGATGGTATTGCAGATAAAGACGACAAATGTCCTGATATAGCTGGTCTGGCACAGTTCCAGGGATGTAGCGATACAGATGGAGATGGTATTGCAGACTGGGAAGATAAATGTCCTAATAATGCAGGTCCGATAGCACAACAGGGTTGTCCGGATAGCGATAATGATGGTATAGCAGACCACCTGGATAAATGTCCTACAGTACCGGGAACTGTAAATAACCACGGATGTCCTGAGATACGTGCTGAGGTTAAAAAACGCCTGGCCTTCGCTGCTACAGCAATCCAGTTCGAAACCGGTAAGGCGGTGATTAAGAAAACATCTTACAAACTGCTGGATGAGATCGTTTCGATACTGAACGAGTACACGGATTATAATATGACCATTGATGGCCATACGGATAATGTAGGTACTGCAGAACGTAACCTGGAGCTGTCTAAACAACGTGCTGCTGCGGTTAAAGAATACTTTGTATCCAAAGGTATTGCCGAAGGCAGACTGTCTACCAATGGCTACGGATTGGAAAAACCAAAAGCAAGTAATAAAACAGCTGCAGGACGTGCACAGAACAGACGTGTAGAAATGGACCTGAAACTGGCTGATTAATACAATTATACAAGTTCTTAAAAACGATAAAAGCCCCGGATATTCCGGGGCTTTTATCGTTTTGTTTTAGTTAGAGAAAGGGTAGTAATTAATCTGGCTTATTACCGTCCAGGAAAGTATTGATGGTGCTGATGTTACCATTGCCACGCTCATCTACACGATAAGAAGATAAGAATGGTTTTGAGGATTCATCAATCGTCTCGTCTGTATTGCTGTTGCGGCGCATATATGCAGGTACATTCTCAATTTCCTCAGCATTATTGCCATGAAAGTTAAAGCTCATTCTTCTCAGGCGTTCTGCTCTTTCTTCCAGTATTTTCTTTTGCTCTTCAAAACGGTTGCGCTCTTCCATCTCATCAGGAGTCAGGTAGCGATCACCCATTTTTACACGGCTGTCAGCAGAAGGCTGAGCAGGTTGCGGCTGATATTGCGGCTGCGGAGCAGGAATCTCCTGGTTGCTTACTGTAGTAATGGCCTGTGGTACATAATCTACAGATTCTTCCGCCATTTTATTCGGAAGTTCCAGTTCAAAAGTATGAATCTGTTGCTCCGGAGCCGGTGGTGCTGTTGGTGCAGCAGGCATATCCTCTTGTACCAGGCGCGGAGCCATAGGATCAACTGCCGGAGCAGGAGGTGCTACAGGAGTTGGTTCCGGGGCAATGGTCGCTACCGGGCTTGGTTCCGGCTGCAGGTTCATGATTACTTTTTCAGGCTCAGCTGCTTTTTGTTGCTTGGCAAGCTGGGCCATATTATCTTTAATTTCATTCTGGTGAAATCCGGTTGCAATAATGGTTACAGCGATCTCATCACCCAGGCTTGGGTCATGACCCATACCTAAGATAATATCACAGTTATTACCAGCCTGATCCTGAACATATCCCTGGATGATATCCAGTTCGTCCAGTGTATGCTCATTCTCACCTTGAGAAGAAGTTACATTCAGCAGGATCCATTTAGCTCCGGAGATGTCATCATCATTCAACAGAGGAGAGTTTAATGCTTCGGTTACCGCAGTGTAAGCTCGGCTTTCACCGCTTGCCTGTGCACTACCCAGAATGGCTACACCGCCATTTTTCATAACGGTTTGCACATCGTTAAAGTCAAGGTTTACACGACCGTCTACAGTGATCAGGTCTGTAATACACTTAGCAGCAGTAGCCAGGATATTATCCGCTTTTGCAAAGGCCTGAGTAAACGGCAGGTTGCCGAACTGCTGGCGCAGCTTGTCATTAGAGATGATCAGGATAGTGTCCACATGTTCTCTCATCGAAGCGATACCGTTCTGAGCCTGGTTCAGACGCTTACGACCCTCGTAAGTGAAAGGCGTTGTCACGATACCTACGGTAAGGATACCCAGGTCACGACACGTCTTTGCAATTACAGGAGCCCCACCGGTACCTGTACCACCACCCATGCCGGCAGTAATAAATGCCATGCGCGTATTTACACTCAGGATTTTAGAGATCTCATCTATAGACTCTTCACCTGCTTGCTTGCCGATTTCAGGATTTGCACCTGCACCAAGTCCCTGTGTCAGGTGTGGCCCCAACTGGATCTTGTTTGGAATCGGGCTTTGCGCCAATGCCTGTGAGTCGGTATTACATACGATAAAATCTACGCCTTCTATTCCAAGAGTGTACATGGAATTCACCGCATTTCCGCCGCCTCCGCCTACACCAATCACCTTGATGATGGAGGACTGATTTTTTGGAATTTCAAAATGTATCATAATAGATTTTTTTAATGGGGGTTAAGTAAAGTTGCTCTTTATACTACGATGGGTTAATTTAATTGTTGATCTTCATTTTCACTAAACAGCTCTTTGATGCTGTTTTTCAGCGTTCCGAAAATAGAAGCAACGCGTTGCGATACTTTTATTCCCGGGTTTTCTTTAGCTTCTTTAGGCTCTTGCAGCAGATCATCTTCCGCCTCAAATGCTTCTTCTGAAACAATATTATTTGCAGCTTGTCTGGCTACAGGATCCTGTGGTACCGGTGCCGCTGGTGCTTCTGGTTGTACGGGCAGTTCAGTGTTCTTTTGTCTGATCACATGAGTAGTACTGTTGCTCTTTTCCAGATCCAGGTATCCTTTCAGGATAAGGCCGATACAGGTTGAGTACATAGGGTTGTTCAATACCTCATCATAACCACCGGATAGGTGTTCGGTAGGATAACCGATACGGGTATTCAGACCGGTTTTGAACTCCGTCAGTTGTTTCAGGTGTTTCAGGCTGCTACCACCACCAGTCAGGATAATACCGCCATGCAGTTTCTTATCCAGATCGTGTTGCTTCAGGTGATATACAACATACTCCAGAATCTCTTCCATTCTTGCCTGGATAATGTTAGACAAGGTTTTGGTAGAAAGATTTCTTGCAGGAAGTCCTTTCAGACCCGGAATAGAAATATATTGGTTACCGCTGGCCTCTTCAGCAATGGCAGAACCGAATTGTACTTTCAGTTGCTCCGCCTGTGCCTTCAATACGCCCAGTCCGTTTTTAATATCATTCGTGATATTGGTACCGGCAAAAGGGATTACTGCAGTATGTTGCAGAATACCATCTACAAACACCGCCATATCCGTAGTACCACCACCGATATCTACTATCGCTACACCCGCTTCCAGGTCATCATCAGCCAGTACAGCCGATGCTGATGCCAGTGGTTGCAGTACCAGGTCTTTAGTATACAGATCTGCGCTTTCTACGCAACGCTGTATATTTTTGATCGCTGTTTTATCACCGGTAATGATATGGAAGTTGGCACCGAATTTAGTACCGTTCATACCGATTACAGAGCGTTCCGGGATATTGGTAATATTGTCTACAGAGAATTCTGTAGGAATAATATCAATGACCTCGTCGCCTGCAGGGATATGCGTTTTACGCTGGTCGCTCATCAGCATTTCAATCTCTTCTTTAGTGATAATCTGTTCAGAAGAAATACGTACCCTGTCACCGCGTGAAGGAATACTTTTAATATGCTGACCTGCGATGCCTACATAAACATTATGTATATCCAGGTTAGGATTATTTTCATGCAGATTGTCGATTGCTTTCTTAATCGATGTGATACACTGATCCAGGTTCAGCACCACACCGTGACTCACGCCGTTTGACTCTGCTCTGCCGAATCCTATAATCTCGATTTTCCCAAAGTCGTTCTTTCTGCCTGCAATCGCTACGACTTTGGTGGTACCAATGTCCAGGCCTACAATGATGGGGTTCTCATTCTTATTCATATCACAAAGATTTTTTTATGCTAAACTATTTTTTATTATTAGGTTTATTTTTTTCGTTGGTATACTCGTACTTAGGTTTCGATGTGGTCGTCTTCGCACTTGGTTTAGTCAATGGTTTTACCGCTTTTGGCTTTTCCGGAGCGGATTTCTTTACGGCTGCAGTTACAACTGGTTTCGCTGCTGCTTTTACAGGTGCAGGTTTGACCGGTTCCGGTTTCACTACGGGCTTTACTGCATCCGTGTGGTCTGCAGGAGCAGTAACCGGTTCTGCAATAGCTACCGAATTGGTATCTTTAGGTGGTACCCATCCAAATGTAGGACTGGCGACAACCTGGTTTCTGTAACGTATATCCAGGACTTCATATTTATTCCATCCTATCTTATTCGACACTTCACGGTAGAATGAATACAGGTTCTTCAGTTTATCCGCTACACGTGCAGTATCTCCTATTATAATCTTCTGTTTGCCTATAGTGGTGTATGCATTGAAGTGATGTTCATTCACCACATCCAGCTGTGTAATCTGGCTGTTCCAGAAGCTGTCTGCTTTCAGTACCTCACTCATGTACACAATTTTCTTTTTCATGCCGGCATAAATACTGTCATTTGCAGCATGCGGCACATTGGTGAAAACCGTTACAGGATATGCATATCGTTCGCTCAATGGCATTTCAAAACCCGCAGAATCGATATAGAAACTACGCCCTTCGCGGGTAAATAATCTCGCTACCGGTAAACGTTGCGTTACTTCTATATTCAGCTTGCTGTTATTGTCCACATATACTTCAGCACTTTTTACCCAAGGGTTCTGTTCCGCCAGTTCTTCTATATGGTTCAGGTCCAGGTCGGCAATGCTCTTGTTGAGAATATTGATATTCGTATTCGTTACAAAAAGCTTTTCTACATCCTTTTCCAGTAAAAAATTTTCTTCTTCGCCCTGGTTCTGGAGGGTGACCTTAACCCCTTCAATTTTACGCTCCGCCTGCTTCTTCGTCGCGGCAAACAATACGCATGAGAAAGTAATCAACACCAGTGATCCCACGATGAAGCGCTTTACTTTTCTTGCCGATATTTTTTTACCTGTTGACATGTATGCTTATAACTATTTCTCTGATAATATTTTTCCTATAGGGGCTACCAGTTTATCGATATCACCTGCACCGGCTGTTATAAACAAGTCCAGCGGAGCATTAGTTACATAAGATAATAATCCTTCCTTGCTCAGTATAGTGACATTAGGATTGCCCATTTTACTTTTAATCATTGCTGCATCCACACCCTCGATTGGTAATTCTCTCGCCGGGTAAATATCCAGCAGGATAATCTCATCAGCCATGTCCAGTGCATGCGCAAATTCTGTAGCGAAATCGCGAGTACGGGTGAACAGGTGCGGCTGGAAAGCGATTACGATTCTGCGTTTAGAGAACAGCGTTTTAGCACTTTTAATCAATGCGGCCAGCTCTTCCGGGTGATGTGCGTAGTCGTCTATATAAACAATCTTATCATTCTTAACTATATATTCAAAACGACGTTTAACTCCTTTGAAATTAGCTACAGCACTTTTGATCGCTTCATCCTCAATTTCCAGTTGCTTGGCAACCGCGATAGCCGCGATACAGTTCTCTACATTATGCATACCACCGATATTCAGATGTACATCAGTCAGGAAAATGCCATTTCCTTTTACATCGAAAATGTAACTGCCGTTTTTCATCTGGATGTTATCAGCATAGGCATCTGCACCAGTATTCTGTAAGCTATAGCTCTTTTTATGTGCCCCTTTTAACTGAGCACCTTGCTTCAAACCATGTTTTTTGATCAGGGTACCGTTCGGTTTAATGTTGGCAGTATATTGGATATACGCTTCCTGCACCGCTTCCGGGGTGCCGTATATGTCCAGGTGATCAGCATCCATAGCCGTCAGTACCGCTACATCTGGTTTCAGCTTCAGGAAGCTGCGGTCATATTCGTCTGCTTCTATCACTGCTACTGCATTGTCGGAGCTCCAGTAGTTAGTATTATAGTTTACGGAAATACCGCCCAGAAATGCATTACAGCCATAACCGGTATCTCTCAGTATGTGACCAATCATGGTGCTGATTGTCGTTTTACCATGGGTACCTGCAACTGTGATCGCAAACATAGATTCTGTGATCCATTGCAATGCATCAGAGCGCTTGTACACAGGGTAATTATTAGCGCGGTACCAGTTCAGGATTACATTATCCTGCGGTATGGCCGGTGTATAGATCACGACATCTACCTCTTTCTTCAGTTCTGTCTCTGCATCAGTATAAGTCACACCAATCTCTTCCTGCACCAGCTGACGGGTAAGATCGGTTTCTGTTTTATCATAACCGTTTACCTCCACGCCTCTCTGCTTGAAGAAGCGGGCCAGTGCACTCATGCCTATGCCACCTATACCTACAAAATATACTTTCTTTATTGAGTCGATGTTCATGATCTTAGTTTTTTTGATTTACTATATCTATCACAATCCGGGCAATGCGTTCGTCAGCATCTTTGATCGCTTCCTCTTTCAGGTTGCGGTGCATCTGTTGCTGCAGTGCTTCGTTGTTTAAGAGCTGTAACAAGGTTCCCGCCAGTTGCAGTTGGGCCTCATCGTTTTTAATCATCAGGGCTGCATCTTTCCGGGTCAGGGAAAGGGCATTGCTGGTCTGATGATCCTCAGCCGCAAACGGATAAGGGACAAAGATTACCGGTTTGGCCACAATGCAGAGTTCTGCGATAGCTAATGCACCTGCACGGGATATCACCATATCTGCTGCGGCGTATGCCTGTTCCATCTGGCGGATGAAGGCATGTACCTTCACCTGCGGATAATCGGCTGCTGCTTGCTGTGCCTCGGCATAGAACGGCTCTCCCGTCTGCCAGATGATCTGCAAGCCTGCGCTGGTCAGTAATTCCAGATTGGCAGCAATAGCTTCATTAATAGCTTTCGCCCCCAGGCTACCACCTACAATCAGCAATGTCTTTTGATGCTCGTTCAGTTCGAAGAAGCGCTTTGCCTCAACCGGATCTATATTGGCTTGTGCAATGCTGGCCCGTACCGGGTTTCCGGTCTTGATGATGGCATCCTTCGGAAAGAACTGTTCCATCTGGTCATAAGCCACACAAATGGCCTTTGCCTTTTTGCCTAATATCTTATTGCTCTTCCCGGCAAAGGAGTTCTGCTCCTGGATCAGTGTCGGGATACCTGCTGCCTGTGCTGCATTCAGCATAGGAAAACTGGCAAAACCACCTACACCGATCACGATGTCCGGGTTAAACGTTTTAATCAGTTCATTAGCCTTGCGGCGGCTCTTCCATAACTTGAACGGAAGTGATAAATTTTTAAGCCAGTTGCTTCTGTTGAGCCCGGCAATATCCAGTCCTACAATTTTATATCCGGCCTGCGGCACCTTCTCCATCTCCATCTTGCCCTTTGCGCCTACAAACAAAACTTCCGTATCGGGACGTAAGCGCTGCAAAGCATTAGCAATTGCTACTGCCGGAAAGATATGTCCTCCTGTGCCTCCACCTGCAATGATTACTTTCATACGTTAATTGTTTTGAGCCGCAGCCAGGGCTTCTTTATCCCGCTGCTCTTTTTCAATTTGTTTTACTAATTGCTGTTTACCTTCCATCTCATCTACATAACGGCTTACGCTCAGTATTACGCCCACTGCCATAGCAGTGAATACGATAGAAGATCCCCCTTTACTCACAAAGGGTAAGGTCTGACCGGTTACCGGCACCAGGTGCACGGCTACAGCCATATTGATCATGGCCTGGAAAACCAGGGTAAAACTCAATCCTATAGATAGAAATGCACCGAATGCATAGGGGCATCTCCTGAATATATTAATACTTCGCCAGAGGAACAGCAGATAGCAGAACATCAATGCACTCGCACCTATGAGTCCGTATTCTTCGATCACAATGGCAAATACGAAGTCGGAATAAGGGTGCGGCAGGAAGTTCTTTGCATAACTGTTACCTGGTCCGCGACCGGTTAATCTTCCGTTCGCAATAGCAATATTTGCCTGGTCTGTCTGATAGGTATCATCAGCATCGGCATTCTTACCCATAAATACTTCTATACGCTTCTGCCAGGTACCGCCACGACCTTTGCCGGTAAGCTTGGATATGGCAAATATGCACAATACCAGTCCCAGTCCGGCTACAATCAGCAACAGGATGAACTTCATGGGTATACGGCCTATGAAGAACATAAAGCAGCAGGTAGCACCCAAAAGCAATGCTGTAGACAGGTTTGCCGGAGCAATCAGTCCGCAGATAATCAGTACCGGTAACAGAACCGGGAAGAACCCTTTCCAGAAATTGCCGATTACTTTTTGCTTCAGGCTCAACTGGCGGGCCAGGAAGGTAAAGATGGCCAGCTTGGCTAAGTCTGATGTCTGTATCGTAACACCTACAAAAGGAATGGCGATCCAGCGTGACCCACTGTTCAGTTCTGTACCGAAGAACAGGGTATAGAGCAGTAAGGGTATACTCGCCAGGAACAGGTATACCGACCATTTCATAAACCGGGTGTACTTGATCCGGTGAAAGATATATACCGTGGCCAAACCCAGTACTAAGTAAAAGATCTGTGATAGTAAGAATTTGAACGGAGTTGTATTATGCTCCAGTGCCAGCCTGTCGGTGGTACTGTAGATCAAAAGCAGACTGAACAGAGATAGAATGACTACCACTGACCAGATTACTTTATCTCCTTTTACTTGCTGCAACAACGCTTTCATTCCTTACGGGCTTTATTTAATTTCTTATATTTTTTACAAACCTTTTACGGCTTCTTTAAATTGATCTCCTCTGTCTTCATAATTTTTGAAGAGGTCAAAGCTGGCACAACCCGGAGACAGTAATACGATATCTCCTTTATCTGCCAGGGCATAGCTTGCATTTACCGCATCTTTTGCACTTGCGGTATCTACTATTGTAGCTACCACACCATCAAATGCTTTATGGATAGGGCTGTTGTCAATACCCATACAAACAATTGCTTTCACTTTTTCCTGTACCAACTCCATGATCTCATTGTAGTTGTTACCCTTGTCCTGTCCTCCCAAGATCAGTACCACTGGCTTTTTCATGCTTTCCAGGGCAAACCATACCGAGTTCAGGTTAGTACCTTTACTATCATTGATAAACTCAACACCACGCACAGTAGCAACATACTCCAGACGATGCTCCAGTCCGTCAAAGGTTTCAAAACAATCTCTGATCTTTTCTTTACGAATACCTGCTGCTCTTGCAGAAATACCTGCGGCCATAGAGTTGAATTGATTGTGTTTACCTTTTAATGCCAGATCATGCACAGTAGTCTTCATATCATCTCCCTCCCATTTAATGTGCATTTCATCATTATTCATATATGCTCCGTCCTGATTGTTAAGTAGGTGATCGCTCATTGTGATATAAATTGTTCGTGGGTTAATAGTATTTTGTTCTAAGTATTTTATAGTTGCTTCGTCTTCCTGGTTCAGTATGAGGATATCATTTTCCTGCTGGTTTTCTGCTATCCTGAACTTGGCTGCGGCATACTTGTCGAAATTGTATTCGTAGCGGTCCAGGTGATCCGGTGTTATGTTCAGAACCATGGCTATATCCGGTCTGAAGGTCTTAATATCATCCAGCTGGAAACTGCTGATCTCTGCCACATACCATTCGGTAGGCTGCTCTGCAATCTGCTTGGCAAAGCTGTACCCGATATTGCCGACCATTGATACATCCAGTTTGTTTTGCTTCAGGATGTAATAGACCAGGCTCGTTGTAGTGCTTTTTCCGTTACTGCCTGTTATAGCAATGATCTTACTGTCTCCCTTATGGCGGTAAGCCCATTCAATCTCACTGATCAGTTCTATACCTGCGGTCCTGATGGCTTTTATGATCGGCGCCTTTTCCGGTATGCCGGGACTTTTGACGATCAGGTCAGCATTCAGAATCAGATCCTGTGTGTGCCCTCCGGATTCGTAAGCGATGTTATGTGCCTCCAGTTCGGTCCGGTAGCTTTCCTTGATCTGGCCGAAATCCGAGACGAATACGTCGTGCCCTTCCTTCTTAGCCAGGATTGCTGCGCCGTTTCCGCTCTCGCCTGCTCCTAATACAACAATACGTTTCATCATTCTTTATACTTATTGCAGTTTCATCGAAACAATACTCAGTACAGCCAGTAAAATACCAACGATCCAGAAGCGCGTTACGATTTTAGTTTCATGATATCCCAGTTTCTGGTAGTGATGGTGCAATGGTGCCATTTTAAACAGGCGGTTCTCCTTTGCATATTCAAGACCATTCTTTCTTTTCTGATATTTAAAATATCCCGTTTGCAGCAGCACTGACAGGTTTTCTACCAGGAAAATGCCACAGAAAATAGGAATCAGTAATTCTTTTCTGATGATGATAGCCATACAGGCAATGATACCACCGAGTGCCAGGCTACCGGTATCACCCATAAATACCTGTGCCGGGTAGGTGTTGTACCAGAGGAAGCCAATACAGGCTCCGACAAAGGCGCCCATGAAAATGGACAACTCGCCCAGGTTAGGAATATGCATGATGTTCAGATACTCAGCAAATACATAGTTACCGGAGAGGTAGGCGAAAATACCTACGCAAACCCCTATGATCGCCGATACCCCTGTGGCCAGACCATCCAGACCATCGGTCATATTCGCACCATTACTTACTGCAATGATGATGAAGGTGACAAATATGATATATAATAAGGGCGTGGTCCAGTTGATGTTTTTATCTCCGAAAACCGAAGCGATCTTAGCAAAGCTGATCTCGTGGTTTTTATTGAACGGAACGCTGGTTACAGCCGATTGCACTTTCACATATTTTCTTACCCTGCCGTCATTTTCCTTGCGGAAGGTAGGCTCACCAATGATCTTCTCTGTATTGTTGTATAATGTAGGTCTGCCATCCACTACTTCACGGGTAGTCACTACGTGGCTGTTGAAGTACATCATTGACCCTATAATTATACCCAGGCCTAATTGCCCGATTACTTTAAACTTACCTTTCAGGCCTTCTTTATTCTTTTTGAATACTTTAATGTAATCATCCAGGAACCCGATAATGCCAAGCCATACCGTACTGATCAGCATCATAATGATATATACATTGCTGATGCGCGCAAACAGCAGCGTTGGTATCAGTATACCGGCAATGATGACCAGACCTCCCATTGTAGGCGTACCTTTCTTGGATGTTTGTCCATCCAGGCCCAGCTCACGGATGGTTTCACCGATTTGCTTCTTTTGCAGAAACTTGATCACCTTCTTCCCGTAGATCATCGTAATGACCAATGACAGGAGGATGGCCATCGATGTACGGAAGGTAATGAACTGAAAGACACCTGCGCCGCTCAATCCGAATACTTCCCTTAGGTATGTGAATAAGTTGTAAAGCATTTTTCTATATAATTATTTTTCCAATAGTTTAAACATTTCGAGGAGCACCTCACGGTCATCAAAATGATGGCGTACACCTTTGATCTCCTGGTAGGTTTCATGACCTTTACCGGCCACGAGTATTACATCATCTGCATGAGCCATACTCACTGCCGTTTTGATTGCGGCTTTCCGGTCACTGATGCGTAATGCTTTGCGCATCATACCTGGTGTAAGACCCGCTTCCATATCATCCAGTATCGCTTCAGGGTCTTCACTTCTCGGGTTGTCGGAAGTCAGGATCACCTTTGAACTCAGTTCGCAGGCAACCTGTGCCATCTCTGGTCGTTTCAGTTTATCTCTGTCTCCGCCACAGCCAATCACGGTAATGATATTTGCCTGCTGACCGAATTGTTTTATCGTAGACAATACATTCTGTAAAGCATCTGGCGTATGTGCGTAATCTATAATACCCAGTATTTTTTCGGTAGCAGAATGGTAGGTTTCAAACCTGCCTGCTGCTCCCTGCATATTGCTCAGGGCTGTCAGTACATCGATCTTATCCTGTCCGCACAATACCGCTGCACCGTATACGGCCAGGAGGTTATAGGCATTGAACAGGCCCGACATACGGAAATGAACATCCTGTCCGTCCACATTCATCAGCAGACCGGTCAGGTTATTTTCAAATACCTTGCCTTTGAAATCGCAGGGTACTCTTAAGCCATATGCTTTCTTTGTCGCTTTAGTATTTTGCAACATCACCATACCGCGTTTATCGTCGATATTGGTCAGGGCAAATGTGCCTTTCGGCAAGTGATCAAAGAACTGTTTCTTAACCCTTATATACTCATCAAACGTCTGGTGGTAATCCAGGTGATCATGTGTAATATTGGTAAAGATGCCTCCGCGGAAAGTAATACCTGCAATACGGTGCTGATGCACTGCATGGGAACTCACTTCCATAAAAGCATACGTACAGCCGGCATCCACCATCTGGCGGAACAATGCCTGCAGGCTTACCGGATCGGGAGTGGTATGCGTAGAAGGAATAACATTTTCTCTTATCCTGTTCTCCACCGTAGATACCAATCCTGAAGGCTCATCCAGCTGATTAAATAATTTATATAACAGTGTTGCAACACTGGTCTTTCCGTTAGTGCCCGTAACACCCACCACCTGCAGTTTGCGGGTAGGGTGGCCGTAAAATGCCGATGCCATCAAACCAATTACGGGGGCTACCTCATCCACCTGTATATAACATACTTCCGGGTTTAAAATTTCCGGAAGCTCTTTACATACTATAGCGATTGCACCGGCTTCAATAACAGCAGGTATATACTGATGCCCGTCTGTTACCGTACCTTTCTGTGCAAAGAAAAGCATACCAGGAGCGGCCTTACGGGAATCAATCGTAAGACCATCTATAACAAGATCAGTACGGCCATGTATAGCCCGTACCGGAATGTCTTGTATGATTGCTGCTATGTTCTTCACTTTAGCTGAGTTCTAGGTTAATGGTTTGTCCTTTTTTATAATTACTGCCCGCAGGTATAGACTGCCGGTTTACGCTTCCTGCGCCACTGATGTGTACTTTAAGGCCGGCATTCTCTAACAGGTAGAGTGCCTCTTTAATACCCATTCCTACTACATCCGGTACTATATTTGTCTTCACTTCTTTCGAAGCAATTTTTAATTTATGTTGTGCGTCATTCTGCAGGAACGAGAGCATTGCATTGCTGTTTTCCTGGTAAGAAGTATAACCCAGCATCTTCAGCAGGTACTGCAATTGGCCCGGAGGTGCTGCTTTGGCAACCAGCATTTTATCCTTGCCCAGTGAGTCTGCATCTACTTTCCAGCCACCGATTTTGGTGGTATAAAGCTTGTCTGCAATGGCTTTAAATACCGGTACACCCAGTGCTGCTCCATAATAAACGCCATGCGGTTTAGAGCGGATCACCACTGCTATAGTATAGCGAGGCTTTTCTGCCGGGAAATATCCTACGAAAGAACCCTGCTTTACACCATCGGCATAGCTATAAAAAACATCACCGATCTTATCTGCTACCTGTGCGGTACCCGTTTTACCTGCTGCGGTATAGAACGGAGATTGCGCTGCCTTGGCAGTACCCTCTCTTACTACGGCGCGGGTTACTTGCTGTAACTGCTTTATGGTAGATTCTTTTCCTATTTTTTCAATGAGCACTTTCGGTTCGATCTGACGGATCACTTTACCATCTTCCTTAACCGCACTTACGAGGTAAGGTTGCATCATCTTACCATTATTGGCTACTGCATTGTACACCATACAAGTATGTAGTGGTGTGATCATGCTTTCATAACCGTAACCGATCCAGGGCAGAGAAGTGATTTTATTCCAGCTTTTGCTTTCCGGTGTTTTGATCAGCGGTTTGCGCTCGCCGGCCAGATCTAAATTCGTTTTTTGGTTTAAGCCCAGATGTTGCAAATGCTTGATATACTTCATCGGGTTATCATGATAATACTTGTTGACCAGGGAGGCAAAAGCCACATTGGACGACTGTGCAAAGGCTTTCTCCACCGTAATGGAACCTAATCCACCATGATCGTCCCGTACTGTTTGGGTACCAAAACGCATTTGTCCGCCATTACAGCTTACAATGGTATTGGCATTGACATAACCGTCTTCCAGTAAGGCGTAGAGCGACATCAGTTTGAATACCGATCCCGGTTCAGAAGGAATCATGGCATAGTTAAAGTCTTCCCAGTATTCGCCATTCTTCTGGCGACCCAGGTTAGCAATAGCCCTGATCTTTCCGGTCTCCACTTCCATCACAATAGCCGTACCCTGCAGACACTCATACTGAGCCATAATATCATGCAATGCATGTTCTGTTACTTCCTGTACGTCTATATCAATGGTCGATACAATATCATGTCCTTCTACCGCCTCAATCTCAGATCCCACAAGCGGAACCCACTGACCACCTACTTTGTGTATAATGCGGGTACCTGTTCTGCCCGACAGTTCTGTGTCGTAGCTCTTTTCCAGACCAATGATCTGGGCATTCTCTCTCCACAAACCAATGGTACGGTAAGCCAGCATACCATAAGGGTTCATTCGCTTCATCTGCGGTTCCGGCATAAAACCACCTTTATTTTTGGGTTTGCGCAATAAAGGCAGGTTGCGGATCAGTTGATAGTCATAATAGGCCACTTTGTTTTTAAGTGTCCAGTAACGGCTTTTCCGGCGGAAACCCTCTTTCATTCTCTGTTTCAGCGAACCGGCGGTCTCATCTTTGAGGATAGTAGCCAGTGCATCGCACAGTGTATCAACATTATTGTAGAAGGTGTCTTTATTGATCACCGACAGGTCCATCTTCAAGTCAAACTTCGGAATGGTTGCCGACAGGATCTTTCCTTCTTCTGTATATATATTACCGCGGTCAGGATATAAGGTCTCAATATCAGAAAAAGAGCGGTTGGCCTGCGCCCTTAATCGCTCTCCGTCATTGGCCTGGGTCATGCCCGCTTTAATGACAATGGCAGCTCCCAATAGCACAATAGCACCAAAAGACAGGTTAACCCGTCTGCTGATGTCTCTTTTTACACTTGATTTTTGTTGTGCTGCCAATGTTTTACTTTTTTTCTACTGCTTTTATTTCAAAGGCCGGTTTGGATAAAGGAGCAATACCCAGGGATTTAGCCTGTTCGCTGATCTGTCTTTCCGAAGTGTAATAGATCAGGCTGGCCTGTGCGTCCTTATAGCGCCAACGAACCTCTTTTAATTCTTTTTTCTTTTTTTCGATTTCTCTTGCCAGCGACAGTCCTTTATTGCTGTTAGAGATATACATTACTGCAAGTAAAGCCAGGAAGATCAGGTAGGGCACATTGAGCACCACCCCCCGGTAGGAGATGTTATCAAAGCGCTCTTTGATCGCATTTATTCTGTCTCTGACATTTGCTTCAGTCATATTTTATTTATCCATGTACTCCGCTATACGCAGGCGGGCACTTCTTGATCGGTTATTGTGTTCCAGTTCCTCTTCTGATGGCAGTACATCCTTCAATACTTTGAAAGGATTCTCCATCGTCTTGCGGCCGAAAGCATCTGTAGTCACTTCGCTTAAGGTGCCGTTTTTCATCATCTTTTTAGTCAGGCGGTCTTCCAGTGAATGGAAGGTGATGATCGCCAGGCGGCCACCAGGTTTCAGGCAGTCTTTGGTCTGCTCCAGAAACTGGCTCAATACCTCCATCTCCTGGTTTACCTCGATACGTAAAGCCTGGAATACCTGTGCCAGGTATCGGTTAGGCTTACCTTTGATGCAGGAGTCGATTGCATTTTTAAAACCCTCAATCGTTTTAATATCACTGCTTTTTCTCTGCTCTACGATTGTTTTGGCCAGTGTACGTGCATTTCTGACTTCTCCGTATACTTCAAACATCTTATGCAGCTTTGCCTCACTGTAGTCACGGATAATGTCTGCAGCTGTTGTGTCCAGACGGTCATCCATACGCATATCCAGCGGTGCATCGAAACGAATCGAAAAACCGCGGTCTGCCGTATCGAACTGGAAGGAGCTTACCCCGAGATCGGCCAGTATACCATCTACTTTAGATGCCTGGTGTAATCTCAGGAAACGTTTCATATACTGAAAGTTTTCCTTTACCAGTATAAAGCGTTTATCATCTATTGCATTTTTCCATGCATCTTTATCATGGTCAAAAGCAATGAGTCTTCCGTTTTTGCCCAGTCGTTCCAGGATGGCCCGGCTGTGGCCGCCCCCGCCGAATGTACAATCGACGTAAACGCCATTGGGCTTGATGTCCAAGGCGTCAATACTCTCCCGGAGCAATACGGAAATATGATGATAAGCCTGCTCCATATAAATATTAATTAAATAATTCGTTTGCCAGATCCTCTTCTTCCTGTTGCTGCGCGGCGATATAAGCTTCCTTGCTTGCCTTATCCCAGACTTCTACTTTATTGCCTTGTGCCCAGAAGATGATTTCTTTATTCAGTCCCGCATATTCCTGTAATGGTTTGGGGATTAGTATTCTGCCTGCGCTGTCAACTTCCAGAAGGTTAATGCCGTCCAGAAACAGGCGCTTGAATTTTTGTACTTTAGGATTGAAGGCACTCATTTCGTCCAGTTGCTGGCTTAATTTCTCCCATTCGCTCAAAACATACAAAGTCAGGCAGTTGTCTAATCCACGTTTTACGACATAGGTCTGCACGTCCGATTCCGGCAATTGCTTGCGGAAGTCAGCAGGGACGAGTAAGCGTCCTTTTGCGTCCATAGAAACCTTATATTCGCCGTAAACTGAGGCCATTCAGGGTAATTTGAGAATTATGCTACAAAATAACACAAATTCCCACAATTTACCACTATACAGTTGTGTCTATTTTATCCACAATTTGGTATTGTTTAACATATTGTAAATCAGTTAATTAACATTGAATATAAAAATGTGGAAAACGCAAATGTGGATAATATTGTGGGTAAAATAGAGGGTTTTTAACACTGCTTTTACAAACGGTGGTATTTTGTGTCTGTAGCATGGTGGTAAATGGTGTTTTGCGGCCTCTGCAGGAATAAATCCGTACCTTTATAGGCAAAAAAATAGCATGAAACCTGATATAGCAGTAGTAGAAGATATACGTTTGTTTGTAGATGAATTTTATGCCCGCGTAGGAAAGAATGAGCTGATCGGGCCTATTTTTAATGAAAAGCTGGAAGGCCATTGGGATGCACATTTGCAGAAAATGTACCGTTTCTGGCAAACCATACTGTTACATGAGCATACCTACAGCGGCAGCCCTTTTCTGCACCATATGAAGCTGCCTATATATAAAGAGCATTTTAGTATCTGGCTCGATTTATTTCATCAAACAATTGACACGCATTTTGAAGGTCCTGTGGCAGAAGAAGCCAAGAGCCGGGCGGGTAAAATGGCGCTTATGTTTGAAGCAAAACTCGACTACCTGAGGAGCAATCCGGATACGATACCCCTCGTATAAGTTACACTACCTATATGAAAAAACTAAAACACCACCTTTTACACCCCTTATTAGACATTCTTTTTCCTCAATATTGTACCGGCTGTGCGCAAACCTTGCATGCCGGAGAGGAGTTATTGTGCCTTTCCTGCTTTGATCAGCTGCCCTTCACCGGCCTGGAGCAGATACCGGATAATGAAACGGATGTCCGCCTCTATGGAAAACTGGCTCATATGCATGCAGCACCGCTACTATACTTTATAGAAGAAGGACTGGTTCAGGAGCTGATGCATCAGTTGAAATACCGCAACCGATCTGACCTGGGCATATTCCTGGGTAAGCTTATTGCTCATCGTTATGCCCGTACAGAATGGTTTAAGACTGTAGATATAATAGTACCTGTTCCGCTGCACCGGAAGAAAATGTATCGCCGTGGTTATAATCAGTCAGCGAGTATTGCGGCTGGTATCTCGGCTGTAAGCGGTATCCCTGTTGCCGAAAAAGCCATTAAGAGGAGTGTCAATACGGCGTCTCAAACGCATATGACAAGACTGGAGCGCCTGGAAAATGTTTCCGGTGCATTTGTTCCCGGACGACAAGCGCAGGCTCTTGCTGGTAAGCATGTATTACTTGTAGATGATGTGCTGACTACAGGGGCTACGCTGGCCGCCTGCGGCAATGCTATCCTGCAGCTACCGGATACAAGACTGAGTATTGCTACAGCTGCCCTGGCGATAACATAGTCATCTGGTTTTTTCGATTATCTTTGCGCAAAAAAAAGACCTGATGAGAACACTTCCTCAACATTTGGAGATCAAAGATATTCCGCAATACCTGTCCGATACCATCACCCTTTCAGAAGAAACCCTTCAAAAGGTAAGAGCCAACAGAGCTTTCCTGGACAAGAAGATTGCCGGCGGGCAAACCTATTATGGTATCAATACCGGGTTCGGTAGCCTGTGTAATGTGCGTATTGATGATGACCAGTTGAGCCAGTTGCAACAAAATCTGGTATGCTCTCATGCAACAGGATTTGGAGATGAAGTGCCTCAGGAGATTGTAAAAATCATGCTGCTGCTGAAGATTATGGGCCTGGGTCAGGGTTATAGTGGTATTCATGAAGATACCATCCAACGACTGGTTTATTTTTATAACAATGATATTTTACCGGTGGTATATGAGCAAGGCTCCCTGGGTGCATCCGGAGATTTAGCTCCTTTGGCACACCTGAGCCTGCCGTTGATCGGACAAGGCCTGGTATGGTATAAAGGCGAAAAGAAAGAAGCAATCGAAGTGCTGAACAGTCTGGGTGCAACACCGCTGACATTGAAAGCAAAAGAAGGCCTGGCTTTATTGAACGGTACACAGTTTATGAGCAGCTATGCAGTATATAATATGCTGGAAAGCCTGAAACTGCAGGACTGGGCTGATATGATCGCGGCAATGTCACTGGATGCATTTGATGGTAAGATTGAGCCGTTTGCACATCCGGTACATCGTGTACGTCCTCATGCGGGTCAGATCAAAACCGCAGAGCAGGTACGTGCTATCCTGAAAGATAGTCCTATTCAGCAGGTTGCAAAAGTACAGGTGCAAGATCCTTACTCTTTCCGTTGTGTACCGCAGGTACATGGTGCTACAAAAGATACCGTAACCCATATTTATAATGTATTTGAAACAGAGATTAACTCTGTAACCGATAACCCTATTGTGTTTGAGGAAGAGGATATGATCACCAGCGGAGGTAACTTCCATGGACAGCCTCTGGCACTGAACCTGGATTTCCTGGCGATAGCTATGGCTGAGCTGGGTAATATCTCTGAGCGCAGAACATACCTGCTGATCAGCGGACAGCGCAATCTGCCGGCTTTCCTGGCTAAGGATGCCGGACTGAACAGTGGTTTCATGATCGCACAATACAGTTCAGCAGCTATTGTGAGCCAGAGCAAGCAATATTGTACACCGGCTTCGGTAGACAGCATCGTGAGTAGTAATGGACAGGAAGATCACGTGAGTATGGGGGCAAACGCTGCTACAAAACTGAAAAAAGTGATTGATAATGTGCGTCGTGTATTAGCAGTAGAATTGATGTGTGCTGCACAGGCACTGGAGTTCAGAAGACCATTACAGTCATCTGCAGCGGTAGAAAATTTATTCGCAACATACCGTAAAGATGTAGCTTTTTATGATACTGATCGTTTGCTGCATACCGATATGATCAAATCAGAACAATTCCTGAAAAATAATACCGCGCAATGGTAATATTGGGATATGAAATACTAAAAAGGGCGATCGTGATGATCGCCCTTTTATTATGTATAAACTATAAGGAGATTATCCTTTAGCTTTTTTAACTGCTTCAGTTAATTTAGGTAATATCTCGAACGCATCGCCGATAATACCGTAATCAGCTGCTTTGAAGAACGGTGCTTCCGGATCTTTGTTGATCACAACGATCGTTTTAGAACTGTTCACACCTGCTAAGTGCTGGATAGCACCAGAGATACCAACAGCTACATACAGGTTAGGACGGATTGTACCACCGGTCTGACCCACGTGTTCGTGGTGCGGACGCCAGTGTGCATCAGCTACCGGACGGCTACAAGCCAGGGTAGCATCCATAGCCTTAGCCAGATCTTCCAGGATACCCCAGTTTTCCGGGCCTTTCAGGCCACGGCCACCAGATACCACGCGCTCTGCTTCGCTCAATGGAACTTCACCTTTCACTACATCTTCAGATACAAATTTCACACCGAAATCAGCATCGTTTAAATCAGCAGAAAGCGCTTGTACGCTAGCAGTACCACCAACTTCCGCAGGAGCAAAAGTGTTTGGTGTCAGACCGATTACTTTGATATCAGAAGTGATTTGTACATGAGCAAATGCCTTTCCGGAGAATACAGATTTCTTAACTGTAAATCCGTTGGCAGTGCTTGGGTAATCAACAGCACCGGCAACTAAACCAGCTTTCAGTTGAGCCGCAACCATTGGAGCCAGCGCTTTACCGTTATTATTTGCAGAAGCGATGATCACTTTTGCACCGGTTTGGTTTGCCGCAGCGATGATCGCTTTGGTATATGCTTTAGCGTTGAAATGATTCAGACGCTCATCATTTAAATGTAATACTTGCTTAGCACCATATGTACCCAGTGCAGCCAGTTCACTTTCCGCAGCAGCACCCAGTACTACAGCGATCACATCGCCACCTACCTGCTCTGCAGTTTTTGCGGCATAATTGATTGCTTCAAAGGCATTCTTTTTGAATGTACCCTGAGCATGATCTACAAATACTAAAACAGACATTTTATATATAAGTTTTTTTAGTTTGGATAATTAAGGCCGGCGGCCCTATAACAAATTTAATAATTACAGAACTTTAGCTTCGTTTTTCAGCGCAGCTACCAGCTCATCCATCTGATCGATAGTGAACAGTTTCACACCTTGTTTCGCAGGAGGCAGTTCATAACTTACAATGTTAGTCAGTGTATCAGCAGCTACAGCCGGTACCACAGTCAGTGGCTTGGTACGGGCAGCCATAATACCACGCATGTTAGGAATACGAGGTTCCGCCATACCTTTCTGACAAGCGATTACCACAGGGAAAGATGCCGTAGACGTTTCTTCTCCACCTTCAATCTCACGGGATACAGTCGCAGCGCCACCGCTTACTTCCAGTTTAGAAGCACTTCCGATATAGTTGTAGTCCAGTATACCAGCGATGCTGGCACCTACTGCGGAGTTGTTATAGTCGATAGACTCTTTACCAGTCAGTACGATATCATAACCGTTTTTCTGAACCAGGTCAGCGATCTGTGCAGCAATTGCATAAGGATCTGTGCTCTCAGCATCAATTCTGAATGCGCTGTCACCACCTAAGGCCAGGGCTTTACGGATGATGGCATCTGTAGACGCGTCACCAACGCTTACCAGGTGTACTTCGCTGGCTGCACCGCTTTCTTTCAGTTCCAGGGCACGTACCAAGGCATACATTTCATCATAAGGGTTAATGATGAATGTTACTCCTGCTTCATTAAATTTACTGTTATTGTCCGTAAATGAAATCTTAGAAGTAGTATCCGGAGCTTTCGCAATACAAACTAATATCTTCATATTTCGTTGTTTAGAATTATTAGATTTAAATTAAATTTTGTGCAAATATAGCACTTAGCCTATAATTAAACGGAGATAGTTTGCCATAAATGGCAGTGTTAAGGTATTGTAATGAAATTTTTACATTAACATTTCTTTTGCGCTTTTCCACTTATCTTCGCTCCTTATCAAAAATAAAACCGAAAAAATGCGTCAATTTTTAACCATTCTATCGGCTTGTATTATCGGGTCAATAACAACAGCAAACGCGCAGCGTGCGCATCGAAATAATAACCAGATCGCTAGTGCGGAAGTTGAAGTAAGCAATGAGTCTTCAAGATTTATCGAAGGTATCAGCATCAACACACCGACAGCAAAGAAGAATATATCTGTTAAAAATACGGTAGCAGTTAAAGACAAAACAACTCCTTCTCGCGTTACAACAGACGAGCCGGAACCAACGGTTAAAGAGAAAAGAGAAGCTGCAGAGAAGATCAAAGACGGTCTGCGCAAAAATACCGGTTTATATTCCTTCATTCAGGATTGGTATGGTACTCCTTACCGCCTTGGAGGTACCACAAAGAAATCTATCGACTGTTCCGCATTCACCAGACAACTGTTTGCCGATGTATATGGCAAAACCCTGGACAGAACCGCAGCGATGCAGTATATGATGACCAAACGTATTTACGAAAAAGAAGAACTGAAAGAAGGCGATTTAGTGTTCTTCAGCATTCATACCAAGCGCATCTCTCACGTAGGTGTTTATTTAGGTAACGGAATGTTTGTACATGCTTCTTCCAGCCGTGGTGTAATGATCAGCGATCTGGACCAGGCTTACTGGACCCGCTTCTATGCCGGAGCCGGACGTTACTAATCAAAGAAATTTTAGCAATAAATAAAAGAGACACCAATTTGGTGTCTCTTTTATTTATTGCAATATCTGGTTTTTGATAAACATGCTGATATCGCCCAATGATAATAAAATGAGATTTACAATACTTCAATAAGGCTCTTGATCACACCCGCCAGGCGCACGCTTTCAAAGATCTTATGCTCTGTAACACCATGCTGTTTTACAGATGCTTCATGAGATTTGATACACATTTCACAGTTGTTCAGTGCAGAGACCATCAGGCTGGCCAGTTCAAAAAATGCCTTACCGGTTACCGGGTTCATCATGATGTTCATGCGTAATCCGGCCGGAGTATTGTTATAAGTAGTGTTGTCCTGGAAATAATGCTTGAAGCGATAGAAGATGTTATTGGTATTCATCAGCGAAGTCAGCGCATACATTTCCGAGATTTCCTCCATAGTCGCTTCATTGGCCAGGGCCAGTTGCTCCAGTCCTGCAGCCAGTACCTCGTTACGATCGTTTGCCGCAACACAGATGGCCAGTAATAAAGCTTCCTTTTTAGTCAGGCTGGTGTTCTTGTTCAATACTGTCAGTACATTCAGCTTCAGATCCTTCAGATACTTACTGTCTGTAGCGGCCAGTTTGTGCAGGGCAAAAGAACTATGATTGGTATCGATATTTAATTCGGTAAACAGGCTTTGTACTGTTTCGTGTACTATACTCATATTCCGTATTTTAAAAAGTTAGTGTATAAGAATGGCTGTAAGATGTGCTCTTACAGCCATTCTTTGGTATTTAATCTATTGTGGAGATTAGTTGTTTGCCATTTGTGTGGTTAAGGTTTCTTCACCTTTTTTCCAGTTACAAGGACACAGCTCATCAGTTTGTAAAGCATCCAGAACACGCAGTACCTCGTCTACATTACGGCCTACGCTCAGGTCGTTGATGTTTACCCAACGGATGATACCTTGTGGGTCTACGATATAAGTAGCACGGTAAGCGATTTTCTCATCAGCCTGCAGGATACCCAGCTCATCAGCCAGAGATTTAGAAGTATCAGCTAACATAGGGAATTTCAGACCACGCAGATCTTCGTGATCTCTTCTCCATGCCAGGTGTACAAATTCAGAGTCAGTAGAAGCACCGATCAGAACGGTATCTCTGTCAGAGAATTCACCATAAGCATTATTGAAAGAGGCAATTTCAGTAGGACATACGAAAGTGAAGTCTTTCGGCCACCAGAACATTACCATCCATTGACCGGATGCGGTGTGAACAGCATTAGAAATAGTTTCGAACTCTTTACCAGGTGCATCAGCGATCAGGGCATTAGCAGAAACGGCGATTTTCTTAAATTCAGGAAATTGGCTACCAACTGAGATTACTTTGTTCATTGTTTAAATACTTTTTATGATTAATTTTTTTCTGGTGCAAATGTCCGACAATATTTAGAATTTGGGATTTAATTTTAATTATTCACATATAGGGAATGTCAATTGGCCGGAAATAACGAATTTTTCTCATTTCTATTCCCAGTGAATAATGTAGTTTTGCACTGCGCTTCGTATGTTCAAAAAAATGTTCCATACATTTCTGGCATTTGTGCTGGGCCTGGTAGTCTGTTTTTACGCCAGCCTCCAGGAGTATGCCCATACGTTTGAGCACCATCACGAAACCATAGACCATATCCATAACGATGGAGACAACTGTGGTCGTGATGCTTCCGGTCTGGCATTTGAGCAGTATCACCATCACTGTGATTACCTGACCCAGATGCTGCCTCATTTCATCAAGGCAGAGACCAGTTATCATTTCGATATATGGGAAATAAAACGTTATGTCTCTTATCTGGAGCGCACCTATAGCGTTTGGTTCGATAATGAACACTACTCTTTCCGTCTGAGAGGGCCTCCTGCCCTGGCCTGATTTTCGTGTACAGGCTTAGTATTCTGATCTGTTACAGATTGGAATGATCTGGGGTTATGATACCTCATGAAAGCTTATTTATTCAGACGATTTATTTTACAAGTATATGTTACCCATCAGCAGTAAACATATCAGCTATGCTGTTATGTTGCTTCCTCTGTGCTTTACACCCAATACGGGTAATGCACAGAAGGTAAAGTGTAGCCTGGCAGTACCATTGGTGCTCCGGGATAAAAATACACAGGAACCCCTAATTGCCGCAGAGGTACGTACAGACAGACAGGTCATACAATCTGACGAAAGCGGAGTGGCTATCCTGAACGGGATGTGTCCGCAAAGTAACGCACACCTCCACATTACCCTGGAGGGATATAAGGCGATAGACGAGACTATTGTAATCAGCAATGGCGATACCGTATATCTGGACATGTCTCCTGCAGCCAAAGACCTGAAAGAGGTACAGGTTGTGGGGCATAAGATGGAGGTGGCTACGCAGAATGCACAGGCTACCCTGTCCGGCACCGAGCTGCGCCGCCTCAAAGGCAATAACATTGCCGCCATGGCCAGTTCTGTGGCCGGGGTAACCATGTTACAGACAGGTGCATCTATTGCCAAGCCGGTGATAAATGGAATGAGTGGCAATCGTATCCTGATCCTTAATAATGGTGTGCGGCAGGAAGGCCAGCAATGGGGAGCAGAGCATGCTCCGGAAATTGATGGCATGAATGCAGGCAGTATTACCGTTGTCAAAGGTGCGGAAGCGGTACGTTACGGACGTGATGCGATAGGTGGTGTGCTGGTCGTTAACCCGGAACCATTGCCCTATCACTTTCCAGGGATTCATGGTACCGCTAATCTGATCGGTGTAAGTAACGGGCAGAGGGGAACCGGCGGGCTGATGCTTAACGGAGCGCTGGGTAATAGCCAGAACTGGGCCTGGCGTCTGCAATCCAGCGTATCGCAGGGAGGTAACTACAAGACCCCTGATTATTACCTGGATAATACCGGTACTAAGGAGCTGAATTACTCTGCTGCACTGGGCTACAGTGTGCATAAATGGAGCATGGAAGGCTATTACAGTCATTACCGCAGCGAAATCGGAATATTTAAAGGTTCGCATATCGGCGATACGACCGATCTGAAAGCACGCATTGCCAATGGCAGACCTTTTGATGATGGCAGCTTTTATTATACTATAGATGCACCAAGACAAATAGTGCAGCATGACCTGGCTAAGCTGAAAGCCCATTACCATCTCAATGAACAATGGAGTATGGATGCACAATATAGTCTGCAGTACGACCGCCGCCAGGAATATGATATCCGCCGCGGAGGCAGAACGGGCATACCTTCTGTGGACCTGCAATTATATTATCAGGAGCTGAACCTTGATGCAGCGTATAGCAATGGTAAAAAGTGGAGGGGAAATGTAGGGCTGAACGGCAGCATGGCGGTAAATAATAATCAGCCAGACCTGTACACCGTACCCCTGATCCCTAACTATGATACCCGTAACCTGGGTGCTTATGCACTGGCCCGCTACCTGGGAGAATCATTTACCCTGGAGGGAGGTCTGCGATATGACTACCAGTTATTGAATGCAGCCGGCTATGATGCCTCTAATCACCTCTATGGTGGCACCCATCATTATCAGAATATAAGCGCCTCAATAGGTGCCAGCTATATACCGGACAATCGCTGGAGGCTGTCTACCAATGCAGCAACAGCCTGGCGTCCGCCTACGGTCAATGAGCTGTACAGTACCGGCCTGCACCATGGTGCAGCGCAGTATGAACTGGGCGACAGCAGCCTGCGCGCAGAGCAGAGTGTAAAATGGATGAATACCATTGCCTTCCAGAATACCCGCAAAAACTTTTCAGTGGAGCTGGATGCATATGTTCATTACTTCGATAATTATATATACCTTAATCCCTCGCTCACTTATTTTCAAAGTCTGAGAGGAGCCTTTCCGGTATTTAATTATAAAAGTACCAATGCACTCTTTACCGGACTGGATCTGACTGCGAAATACGACTTCAGTACACAATGGATTTATAGCCTGAAAGGGAGTATCATAAGAGCCAGGGATATCAGCAATGATCAGTACTTGCCTTTTATACCTTCAGACCGGATTACCCATAGTATTCGTTACGTTATACCACATATGTCCAAACCGGGACCTGTATATGCAGAACTGGAGCATGTTGCCGTCGCAAGGCAGACGCGTTATGAAGCCAACAGTGATTATGAGGCACCACCAAAAGGGTATCAGCTGATCAATCTGCGTGCAGGGCTGGAATGGCCTGTAGGCAAGCAAACACTTAATGTGGATGTCAGTGTTAATAACCTGACCAATCAATTATACAAAGACTATATGAACCGCTTCCGCTACTATGCGCATGATCTGGGCAGAAGTGTGGAGCTGCGTGTGGCATATAAATTTTAAACCAATCATTCAAAAATCAAATTAAAAAATGAAAAATAATATTATAAAAATAGGAACCGCAATCGCTTTACTGGCCGTTATCACCTTCGCATCCTGTAAGAAGAATGATCCGAAACCAAATAACCAGAATGAAGAATATGATGCCATTAAAATCAGCTTTATCAAACTGGATACAAATGGTAGTGAAACCACAGATACAACCACTGTAGGATTCAATGCCAGCGGGGTAGCCAGTCCTTCAAACCTTGATCTGGAAAGCCATCAGCAATACAGAATGCTCATCAATCTTTTTGCAAGCGGAGAAAACATCAACCAGGAGATTATTGATGATGCTGCGGAACATAAATTCTTCTTCTTCGCCAACCCTTCTACCGGTGTCGGAAGCTATGTGTATAATGATGGCATAGGGCTGGATGGCAAGATTGAAATAGATGGCCATACCACATTTAACCTGCAGGTATTGCTGCGTCATGGTCTGGACAAAACACATCCTGATGCACAGGCATACAATAGCCCTAACTATCAGAATGCAGGTGGTAACAATGACCTGAATGTAAACTTCAACATCACTCCCGGTCATTAGTGAAATACAGAACCGGAGCACATAACAAGGGCCGCAATGCAATATTTGCGGTCCTTATTTTTTGAATAGCCTGTTAATTTCATATAATAAATTCATTCTTAGCATGCTAAACTCTATTTTTGCCAGTAAATAATATCTGTTTTATGAGAAAAATTGCATTTCTACTCACATCCCTTATTGCAGCAGCACCTGCCATACATGCACAGGAAGCCCCTTACCAGCGCTCCGGAGACTATGGTATTGATACCAAAAAGGTGCGCTTTGGTGCATATGTTGCCCCTACGATGGCATGGATGCGCGCAACATCAAAATCTGACGATAATAAAAACTACAATATTGCCAATGATGGTTCCAAGGTTGGTTTTACCTATGGTCTGATGGCAGAGTACTACTTTGAAGATAACTATGCAATCGTAACCGGTCTGCAGATGACTAATGGTGGTGGTAAAATGTCTATGCAGCGCGTAAGCTCTGTTGCAGAAGCCAATACTATTCAGAAAGCCTCATTCCAGTACAATATGGCCTATATGGAGATCCCGGTAGGTATTAAACTGAGAACTGATCCGGTGGGTAATATGCGCTTCTTCGGACAGGTAGGGCTGACATTGGGTATAAACGTAGCCAAGAAAGCATCTTACGACCTGGATTATTACGATTCAGACAGTAAGATACAGGCTATTTCTAAAGAGAAAGATAAGTTGACCTCTTCTGCTACCTTCAGTACAGCAGTTGCTCCAGCAATGCTGTCTATGAATATAGGTATCGGTGCCGAAATCCCGTTTACCAATAAAGTGGCGGGTTATGTAGGAATCTTTTTCAACAACGGTTTCCTGCCGGATGCAACCAGTCCGCAGAACTATGAACTGTATGATAATGCGAACAATAAGATTAACGTGAACAGTACCTTTAAAGACGGTAACGTACGATTCAATAATTTCGCTTTACGTTTAGGTGTTTTCTTCTAAAAAGAACAAGCCATAAAAAATTATAAAGGGAGCAGATACGAAAAATCTGCTCCCTTTTCGTTTTAGTTATTAAGAAATATCTGATATATTCTATACCTTACCGGTAATTAATCACACTGTTTTATGAAAAAGGGGCTTATTTATATCTGTATAATGATGCTGTTGCAGCATACAAGCATCTGGGCTAAGGAGCAGCGCATGGAAAAAATACTGCTCAGCACTGCGCTGAAAGAGCAAAAGATAACCCTGAAAGGTATCAGTACAAAAGAGCCTTACAATGGCAAAGGCCTGCGCATTACCATTGAGAACATTACCCGGGAGAATCTCCTGCTGGTAATGGATTCCGCTATTATTATGCGACCCGAAAATGCCGAAAACCAAAACCTGATTATCGGGGGCACAGAGCTGCTGGCCATAAATGCCGGCAAACCCCGTATCCTGGAGTTACAGACCTATTGCGGAGAAAGTGATGATCAGGCACCGGTGGCCGGCCATCTCTACCACTTCGAAAGTACAGGCAGCAGCAACATGGGCAAAGTACTGGCATTTGTAAAGGCCAATTCGGTGAGTAATGATATGGCCCAGCATGCCGTTTGGGTATTGACCAATAAGCACAGCCTGAGCGATGTGTATGATTACAATAATCCTGAATTATCACGTAAGCTGGTAGCGTATATGGGACAGCTGCTTGGCCTCGACGCACCGCAGTACTTTACCGTAAAAGAAATTAACGCCATTCAGGGAGCCGCAGTGCGCCCGGATAAAACATTGAAACTGGTGGCCAATCTCCAATGGACCTTAAGTGCGCCGGAAAAATTATCATTGAGTATCTACAATGATAAAAACGAACGTGTCGCCTCTTATTTTACCGGAAAGGATTTTATCAAAGGTCGCTACGACCTGAATGCTTCTTTTGAAACGATCGATTATCCTTCAGGAGATTATACCATACGCCTGCAGACGAATACGCAAGAAGTATTGAAGGAGATTAAGGTGCGTTTAGAATAGGTTGTAAATTGCTGATTGTCAAAATATAATGACAATGGTCACTTGCGGCACGATTGGCTGGTTCATTGATTAATTTTGCAGCTCAACAATTTAAAAATTATAACAATGAACTTCAGATCTTTAGCCATTACGTTGCTTTTAGTGATCACGCAACTCTTTGCCCATGCACATACCATCTGGATAGAAGCATCTAATAAAGGACAGGTAGGAAAAGAACAGCAGGTTAAAATATTCTTTGGTGAGTACAGCGATGGAAAACCTACTAAAACAGCAAAATGGTTTTCAGACCTGAAAGACTATAAACTGATGATGACAGCCCCGGATGGCAAAGTTACGGAGCTGAACAAAAACCAGGATTCTACATTCTATTTTGCCAACTTCACACCGGATCAGGAAGGTGTATATACTTTCTGGCTGGATCATGAGGTGAAAGATGTATTTAAAGACATGAAAATCACCTATACTGCTGGTACATATATTTCGGTGAAAGGCAAGCAGCAGGCTATTGTTGGAAAAGGCCGCTACCAGGTGGTGTTGCCCAATGCACAAAAAAGTAATGCCATTATCGTTTTGAAAGATGGTAAGCCACATGCCGGAGAAACTGTAAACCTGGAGCAGGTGGGTAATAAAGACGGTATACAGGTACAAACCGACAAAGACGGTAAGCTGGTATTGCCTAAAGGACTGAAAGGAAACTATCTGCTGGAACTGTCTACACCTACCAAAGTGGACAATGGTATACACAACGGTAAAGAGTACAAAACGCATTACCTGAATTATACTTATTTATTGGAACTGTAGGGTAGAAAAATGCCGTTAAAAACCTTTATTTTTACGCAAATTTTATCTTAATGAAAGTTATCGTAGTCGGAACCGGATACGTAGGATTAGTGACTGGAGCCTGTTTGGCAGATGTGGGGGTAGAAGTGTGCTGCATTGATATAGATGTACAAAAAACAGAAAATCTTAAGAAAGGCATATTGCCTATATATGAACCCGGGCTGGATGTTATTGTAAAAAATAATTTCGAGAGAGGAAGGCTGACCTTCAGTACAGACCTGGCAGCACATATCAAAGGTGCCGATGCGATCTTTATCTGTGTAGGAACTCCTCCGGGAGAGGATGGCAGTGCCGACATGAAATATGTATTGCAGGTAGCCTCAGACATCGGCAGCAGTATTGAAGATTATGTACTGGTGATTACCAAGAGTACCGTACCGGTTGGTTCTTCGCATAAAGTACGCAAAGCCATTTCGGACCAGCTTCAGGCAAGAGGTGCTCAGATCGATTTTGATGTAGCATCCAATCCTGAATTTCTTAAAGAGGGCGCAGCGATAAAGGACTTTATGAGTCCTGATCGTATTGTGGTAGGTATAGACAGTGATCGTGCCAAAGAAGTGATCGATACGATTTACAAACCTTTCCTGTTAAACGGTTACCGTATCCTGTATATGGATATTCCATCTGCAGAGATGACCAAGTATGCTGCTAATGCTATGCTGGCCACCCGCATTTCTTTTATGAATGATGTGGCAAATCTCTGTGAGCTGGTGGGGGCAAATATTAATCATGTTCGTAACGGAATCGGTACCGATCCGCGCATTGGCAAGAAGTTTCTGTATGCCGGTGTGGGTTATGGAGGTTCCTGTTTCCCGAAAGATGTAAAGGCACTGATCCAGATTGGTCTGGAACATAATAAACCTATGCGTTTACTGGAATCGGTAGAAGCCATTAATGAAGACCAGAAAACGGTATTGTTTGAAAAAATATCCCGCTATTTTGATCATCAGCTGGCCGGAAGGACAATCGCCGTTTGGGGTTTAGCCTTCAAGCCGAATACTGACGATATGCGTGAAGCACCATCGCTGGTACTGATCGAAGCATTGACCCGGGCTGGAGCCAGGGTAAGGGCATTTGATCCGGTAGCTGTTGCAGAAGCCAAACATTTGCTGGGTGATAATGATAAAGTACATTTCTGTAATGATGTGTATGAAACAGTTGAGGAGGCAGATGCCATAGCACTCGTTACAGAGTGGAATGAATTCCGACTGCCGAACTGGGACAAAATCAAAGAAACCCTGAAGACTGCAGTGATCTTCGACGGTCGTAATATCTATGATGATGTGCAGCTGGCTAAGGAGGGATTCACCTATTTCGGAATCGGTAACAGGGGCTAGCTTTGGGTGTTTAAGCATATTTACGTAAATTTGTCACCGCATCGTTAAAAACAGTACATATATGTTCAATCTTATTCTCTTTGGTCCTCCCGGAAGCGGAAAAGGCACACAATCTACCAATCTGATCCAAACGTACGGTTTGCAGCACCTGTCTACCGGCGATCTGCTGAGAGACGAAATCAGCCGTGAAACAAACCTGGGTTTAGAGGCAAAGAAATTTATGGATGCAGGGCAGCTCGTTCCGGATGCAGTAGTGATCGGCATGATCGGTTCCAAACTGGACGAACACCCTAATACAAGAGGTTTCATTTTTGACGGATTCCCGCGTACAACTGCACAGGCAGAGGCATTAGATAACCTGCTGGCACTGAAAAAGACAAACATCTCTGTATTATTGTCTCTGGAAGTACCTGAGGAAGAACTGAAGCAACGCCTGGTATTGAGAGGCGAGGTGTCTGGCCGCAGCGACGATAATGAAGAAGTAATTCAGAAACGTATTGCAGAATATAAAGCCAAAACAGAACCGGTAGCGAACTACTACGAGACTCAGGGTAAACTGGAGCGTATCAAAGGTGTCGGTACTATCGAAGAGATCTTCGGTCTTTTGCGCAACCAGGTAGAAAAGTTCATTTTACCACAAGAATAAAGCAAGAATTACGGTAATATAACCGGGAATTAAAAATAATATAGCATCTTTGCAAAAAGAACTCAATAAAGCCTTCTGAGACAGAAGGCTTTATTGTTGAAATTGGGTGATTATGGAAAAAGCGAATTTTGTTGATTACATCCGGATCTTTTGCCGTTCCGGAAAGGGAGGCGCCGGTAGTATGCACTTTATGCGGACTAAATTTAATGCGAAAGCCGGTCCTGACGGAGGTGACGGAGGTCGTGGTGCGCACATTATTCTGAGAGGGAACAGCCAGCTCTGGACATTGCTGCACCTGCGTTATTATAAAAATGTACTGGCGGAGAACGGTGAGAATGGTAGTGGTAATAACAGCAGCGGAAAACAAGGTAAAGACATTATCATAGAAGTGCCTTTAGGTACCATTGCAAAAGATGCAGAGACTGGTGAGATAGAAGCCGAAATCCTGGAGCATGGTCAGGAAGTGATCTGGGTAAGAGGTGGTCGTGGAGGCTTGGGTAACTCTAATTTTAAGTCCGCAACAAACCAGACACCGGAGTATGCACAACCGGGTGAAATGGGTGTAGAAGGGTATAAATACCTTGAGCTGAAAGTATTGGCAGATGTAGGTCTTGTAGGATTCCCAAATGCTGGTAAGTCTACTTTATTGTCGACGATCTCGGAAGCAAGACCTAAGGTAGCGAACTATGCATTTACTACACTTACCCCTAACCTGGGTATTGTTCCGTACAGAGATCACTTATCTTTCTGTATGGCCGATCTGCCGGGAATTATTGAAGGTGCCGCAGAAGGTAAAGGTCTGGGCCATCGATTCCTGCGCCATATCGAGCGTAACTCCGTATTATTGTTCCTGATACCGGCCGATAGCGACAATCATCGTAAAGAATTTGAGATCCTGTATAACGAACTGGAAAAATATAATCCGGAACTGTTGCACAAGAAGATGATCATCGCCATCAGTAAAAGCGATATGCTGGATGATGAACTGAAAAAAGAGATTGCTAAAGAACTGCCGGAGCATATACCGCACTTATTCTTCTCTTCTGTAGCCCAGCAAGGGGTAATGCAGTTGAAAGATGTGCTGTGGCAGGCCTTAAACGAAGCATAACAGTATAATCAGTAATTAAAAAGAGCGTACCATATTGGTACGCTCTTTTTAATTATGTTCTACCCAGATCAGGTCTTCGGTCATATAACCAATGCTTCCGGCTAGCTTCAGATATTGCTGTTTGATATTTTCCGGTATAGATGGTGTACGGGATAAGATCCAGAGATAATCCAGGCTCTCACCGGCAACAAGCGCGTATTGATAGTCCTTGTCTATGGCTATTACGTTATAACCCGAATAGAAAGGACCGAAGAATGATACTTTCAACGCTGCCGTTTTATCATCTTCACGGAACTTTGCTTTGCCGGTCGAAGACTTGAACTTGCCTGCAGTCGTATCATACCCTCGATTAAATACCCTTATTTTTCCATCATCACGAAGGCTGTACTCTGCAGTGACATTATTCATGTTTTTTTCGAAACGATAGTCAAAGCGGGCAATCTCATACCATTTGCCCAGGTATTTTTCTTTATTGAAGTTAGTAACCGGTTGGGCTTTTGCAGGTTTTTGAGCCTTTACATTATTATAGAGCAGTAAGCCTCCGACTACAGCCCCCAGGCCACCAATAAGCCAGATTTTGCGATTATTCATAACATTGGTTTTGGTCTTTTACGAAAGTAGACCATATTCTTAAATAACATGTTATAGAAAATCTTAAAATTTATGATCCTCTTGTTCTGCTTCTTTTACGCCGGATAGAAAATTTATAGTTCCCGTTTTCCATTTTGAAGAGGCCCAGCCCATAGCCTCAATGCACCATTCAGTAATACGGATCATGATTGTTTTAAATACAGAAGTAAAAACATAAAGCTACATAGAAATAAAAAAGGATCGTCAATTGACGATCCTTTTAATGAGGTATTAACGGTTAAGCTTATTTAGCGATGTTGAATTTGCTAACTGCTTTGTTTTCTTCTGTAACTAACTCGATAGAGTAAGTACCGTTAGGTAAAGAAGAGATATTCACGTTGAAAGATTGTTTACCAACGTTTTGTTTACCGTAAGATTGTGTATATACTTCACGACCAGTGATGTCTAATACTCTTACAGTAGCAGTTGCGCTTTTCTTGAAGTTGTAATCAAAGTTTACGTTATTGCTTGCTGGGTTAGGATAAACAACCAGAGCTTCTTTGAAATGTTTGTCTTTGATGATATCAACGATACCTGTAGTACCACATTTATCAGTAGCACCGCTACCGATAACGATATTGTTTGCTGCGTTGATGTTGTTACCAGAGAAAGCTGCTTTTAAATCAGCAACAGTTGTAGCAGCATTGAAAGCAGCTAAATCGAAACCACCATCATTAAATACAGCTAAATCCTGATCAAATCCGAAGATAGAAATCCAAGTACAGATTTTAGCATCGTTTGGAATAGGAGTGTTTGTAGATTTGATTAATGGTAAAGTGAATGTATCTTTCTGACCAGCAGGAATGTTTGCAGGAGGATAAGAAACAGAAGTGATTGTTGTGCTTAAACCTAAGAATCCGATATCAATGAAAGAAGTCAGGGTATCAGTTACTTCGATTGCCTCAGTACCATTGTTGCTTACTTCGATAGCTAATAACAGAGTATCTCCGTTAGCCAGGTTAGCAAATGTTTGGTTAGTTACTGGATGTAAGTATCTTACGCCCAGATCGATGTCTTTTTGTTGTGCGTTTGCGCCTGTAACGAATGCACCTAATAATGCAAGGCTTGTAAAGATTTTTTTCATGCTTTTTCTGTTTAAATAATTTTTTTGAGCCCCAAATATAGAAGCTTTTTTTGGAGTGGCAAAGGCTTTTATATACCATGATTGTTAAAGTGCAATGAATAGTATGTTTTTTTTATTTAAACAATTCGACATCTGTGCGGCAAAATTATTATCAGGGAAGCCGTAACTTTATGGCCTAAAAAAATCGAATAATGAATACTACTCAAATATTGGTATGCATCGCTGCGGCCGGAGCTGCAGCCGGTTGTAATACTGCTAAAAAGAGCCAGACGGCCGACTATAAAGCTATGAATAATCCGTTTTTTGCAAAGAGCCCTTTACAATATCAGGCACCACAGTTTGATAAAATCAAAACAGAACATTTCAAACCTGCATTTGATCTGGGAATGAAAATGCAGAATGAAGAAATCGCTAAAATAGCGGCTGATAAAGAAGCACCAACTTTTAAAAATACGATACTGGCACTGGAGTTAAGCGGAGCGGTATACAAGCGTGCTTTGAGTGTATTCTACAACTTTACCAGCGCCAATACCAGTCCTGAAATTCAGGCACTGGAACAGGAGTATGCTCCAAAATTCTCTGCACATAAAGATGGTATCTACCTGAACGAGGCATTGTTTGCACGCATCAGCAAACTGTACGGCAACCGCTTTTCGCTGGGGCTGGATACTGAAGATAAAAAACTGCTGGAGTATTATTATGAGCAGTTCACTATGGCCGGTGCTAATCTTTCTGCTACTGCCAAAGAGCAAATGAAAAAACTGAATGAACAGGAAGCCGGTCTGATCGCCAGTTACACGTCAAAACTCCTTGCAGCCCGTAAGGCAGGAGGTGTATTTTTTGACCAGGCATCAGAACTGGATGGCCTGAGTGCAGAAGAGCTGGAGGCAGCACAGAATGATGCAAAAGCAGCGGGTAAAGAAGGTAAGTACTTATTAGCCCTGCAGAATACAACACAACAACCATTACTGCAAAATCTTAAAAACCGCGCTACCCGCGAAAAGCTTTATAAAGCCTCATGGACCCGCGCAGAGAAAGGTGATGCGAATGATACCCGCAGCCTGATTGAACAGATCGCAAAACTGCGTTTGCAGAAGGCAAAGCTGATGGGTAAACCAAACTATGCTGCCTGGAAACTGCAGGATCAAATGGCCAAAACTCCTGAAGCGGCAGAAGAAATGCTGAAACAGATTGCCACTCCTGCGGTAGCGAAAGCCCGTAAAGAAGCACAGGCATTGCAGGAACTGATCGATCAGCAGAAAGGCGGATTCAAACTGGAGCCTTGGGACTGGAACTTCTATGCAGAGCAATTGCGTAAAGCACAGTATGACCTGGATGAAAGTGAGATTAAGCCTTACTTTGAAGTAACTACAGTCCTGGAGAAAGGTGTATTCTTTGCGGCTGAAAAATTGTATGGTGTTACCTTCAAAAAACGCTCCGATATTCCGGTATACCATCCTGATGTAGTGGCTTATGAAGTGTTTGACAGAGATGGTAAATCCATTGCGATTTATTACCTGGACTTCTACACCCGCGATAATAAATCTGGTGGTGCATGGATGAGCAATTATGTAGATCAGTCTTATGTGCTGGGACAGAAACCGGTTATTGTAAATGTATTCAACTATCAGAAGCCGGCTCCCGGTCGTCCTTCTCTGATCAGTTATGATGATGTGACCACTATGTTCCATGAGTTCGGACACTCTATTCACGGACTGTTTGCCAGCCAGAAATATGTATCTCTGTCCGGAACTTCCGTGGCGAGAGACTTTGTAGAGTTCCCTTCTCAGATCAACGAACATTGGGCACTGGAGCCAAGCGTATTGAAAAATTATGCACTCCATTACCAGACCAAACAACCAATTCCGGAAGCACTGGTTGCTAAAATGAAAAAAGCAGCTACGTTCAACCAGGGATATAATATGACCGAGCTGGCTGCTGCAGCAGCACTGGATCTGGAATGGCACAGTATTACTGATGAAAGCCAGGTAACCAGTGCCAATGAATTTGAACGTAAAGCACTGGAGCATGTAGGCCTGCTGGTGTCTGAAGTGCCTCCTCGCTACCATTCACCGTATTTCCTGCATATCTGGGGTAATGGATATTCTGCAGGTTACTACGCCTATATCTGGTCAGAGATCCTGGATAATGATGCTTACGACTGGTTTAAAGCCAATGGCGGACTAACCCGTGCTAACGGTGACCGCTTCCGTCAGTATATTTTATCTGTAGGTAATACCATAGACCTGAACGATGCCTTTAAAAACTTCACCGGGCATAAAGCAGATATCAAACCATTGTTACGCAACCGTGGATTTATCGATTAAGTCAAGTGATTAAGCTTTAATAGTAAAGGGGTGCCGGTAAGGTACCCCTTTCGCATTTTTTAAAAACAGTTCATTAACGAATTATTATATCCATCTGACTAAACCTGTTAACACAATACACGTCTATGTATCATAATTGATTTGCAAAAACTTGTATAAATACTAAACGATGAGAAACATACTTCAAAAATACAGAACACTGGCTTTAGGCACTGCCCTGGGAATGGCAGCTTTGATCGGAACCGGTACTAAGGCGAGCGCCCAATATAACGAGGACTATAATTATAACAACAATTATAATAACGGATATAATAACAACAACAACGGGTATAACAATGGTTATAACCAGGGTGGTTACCAGGACGATAATTATAATAACAATGGGTACAATAGTTATAACAATGACTATATGGCCTTCTATAATGACCTTGCCCCTCACGGACAATGGTTCAGTGATCCGCAGTACGGTATGGTGTGGAGCCCGCGCGTAGGTCGTGATTTCTCCCCATATCAGACTAACGGTTATTGGGCTATGACCCAGTACGGTAATACCTGGATGAGTAATTACTCCTGGGGATGGGCCGCCTTCCACTACGGAAGATGGACGTATGACTCCTATTATGGCTGGATCTGGATTCCGGGCAATGAATGGGGACCGGCATGGGTAAACTGGCGTAGCGGTGGCGGATATTATGGCTGGGCTCCTTTAGGTCCTGGTGTTTCTATCAGCATGTCATTCGGCTTCAATGCTCCTATGAACTGGTGGACATTCGTTCCGATGGGTAATATTTATTACACAGGAGGCTACAATCGTTATTATAACCGTGGTAATGTTTATAATATCTATAACAATACTACCGTTATCAACAACTATAACAACTACGGCGGCAGAAATTACATTGTAGGACCAAGCCGTGGCGATGTAGAGCGTTCTGTACGCAGATCCGTTACGGTATACAACCTGTCTGATCGTAATGGCGGAGGGCGTAGTTATGTAAGAGGTGGAAATATCGAAATGTATCGTCCTAATGTGAATAACGTTGTGCGCAGTACCAATGCAAGAAGTATTGATACCCGTAATGTTAAAACCATTAACAGAGGCGACCGTGCTAATCCCGGACAAGGAACACAAAACCCGATAAGAAACAATAATAATAATGGTGTACGTACACCAGGTAATACAAATAGTTATGATCGTGGCAACCGTCCTGATCCACAGATGAATAATGGCGGCTATCAACGCAGAACAGATGCTCCGGCACCTAACCGTAGTGTAACACCTACTCCTGCACCGGCTCCGAACAGGATGATGGATAACAATAATAATCGTATCGATCGTTCAAGAGAGGTGCGTATGCAGCAGCCACAACCGCAGCAGGCACCAAACCGAATGATGGACAATAACAATAATAACCGTATTGACCGTTCAAGAGAAGTGCGTATGCAACAGCAACAGCAGGCTCCGGCACCTCAGCGTATGAGTCAGCCTGCGCCATCAAGAAGCTATGAACGCGCTCCGCAGTCAATGCCGCAACGCCAGCAAGCTGCACCGGCACCACAACGTCAGCAATTTGAATCAAGACCTGCTCCTTCAATGCAACGCTCAGCCCCGGAACGCTCATCCGGCAACAGTGCTCCTTCAAGAGGCGGTGGAAATATGGACAGAGGTTTCAGACGTTAACGATAAGAGATCAAATAATCGTTTGGAAAACACTGGAAAACGATAAATAATTTAGGTTATTTATCGTTTTTTTGTTCCATAATCATTAATATTGTGAGGCGTTGACAGAGCGTCTGTTGGCACAGTTGGGAATTTTAAAAAAAATTTAGAAAATATTAGCAAAGGCTTTGCATTTCTAAAAGAAAGTTATATTATTGTATCGCTTTTCGGTATATTTTTTATCGAAACAATGTAAAATAAACATTAATAACAGATGAAAAGAGCACTATTTGGTATTAGTTTGCTAAGTGTAGGTTTCGCTACAGTATTGACATCATGTTCTTCTAATAAAGGAAGAGGAGTTTCCGAAAAAACGGGCTGGAACTACAATGACTCTCGTTTGGGTGGTTTTTCTGCTGCGCAGAATTACAAGGGTATGCAAACCGGTCCCGGATTAGTATTTATCGAAGGTGGTAGCTTTGTAATGGGACAAACGGATGAAGATCTGTATTATACAAAAAACAACACTCCACGCAGAGTAACTGTTTCTTCTTTCTACATGGATGAAACCGAAGTAGCAAACGTACACTACCGTGAATATATTTACTGGTTACAACGTGCTTATGGTGCCGATTATCCGGATGTGGTAGATGCTGCTAAACCAGACGAAACAGTTTGGCGCTCTTCTTTATCATACAACGAGCCTTACGTTCAATACTACTTCAATCACGCTGCATACGATCAGTATCCTGTAGTAGGCGTTACCTGGGATCAGGCTAACGATTATGCTAAATGGCGTTCTGACAGGGTGAACGAGCAAATCCTGATGAAAAACGGATTGCTGAAGAAAAACCCTAACCAGGTGAATGAAGATGTATTTACTTCTGAAACATACGTAAACGGTCAGTACCTGGGTTCTCAAGGACGTACCAAGCAAAGAGATCTGGATCCTACAGGTTCCGGTTCAAGACCAACCAACTATGCTGATGGTATGTTACTGCCTAACTACCGTCTGCCAACAGAAGCAGAGTGGGAATTTGCTGCACTGGGTGCAATCGCAAACAACCCTTCTCCTCGCAGCAAACGCAGCCGTGGTGAAGAAGCTTTTACAGATCGTCAATCCAACACATGGGGTGATATCCGTTCAGTAAGATACCAGGAGAAAAATGCTCAGAAAGGTGAAATGCTGGCTAACTTCAAACGCAAAAGCGGAGACTACGGTGGTGTTACCGGCGGTCTGAACGATAACTCTTTCGGTCCTGCTGATGTACATAAATACTTACCGAATGCTAACGGTTTATATAACATGGCGGGTAACGTAAATGAGTGGTGTATGGATGTTTACCGTGCAACTTCTTTACAAGACTTTAGCGATTATCGTCCGGTTGTAGGTGGTGATAAATTCACTAAGAGAAAAATCGAAAGCGATTATACTATCACTGAAAAAGATAGCTTAGGTCGCGAAGTAAGAGTTGATATCGATTCTACTGACTTAGCTGGTCAATACAACAGAGATTACAAGAAAGCAGATAACAGAGATGTTCTGGAAAATGAAGGCCAATACCGTTATGACTATGGCAGACAAAGCTTGATCAACAACGATAGCCGTGTAATCAAAGGTGGTTCATGGAGCGATAACTACTACTGGTTAAGCCCTGGTACAAGACGTTTCCAACAAGCAAATCAACCAACTGCTACTACAGGTTTCCGTTGTATCATGGACAGATTAGGAAGCACTATCTTAGATGCTCCTTCTGGAAACTCTTTCAAAGCGTCAAAAAAACGTAGATAAGACTAAGGTGGCAACATCTTTACCATATAAATACCCCTTCCGTTCAGGAAGGGGTATTCTTTTATATACAAACCCGCTATGCTCATGAAATGTATTACTTTATCAGCAGTATTCTTAATGGTAGCCCCATTGGTAGCCACCGCACAGGACTCCAGACAGGAAAAGATACAGCAAGAGGCGCTTAATTGTGCACAGCAGTACAATTATAACACCAATATGCGCGCCTGGCAGGATTGCCTGGATAAGGGCCTTGCACAGGATAGTACGATTGCATATCTATGGCAGCAGAAAGCCATGCCATATTTCAAATGTCGTAAATATGAGGTAGGTATGGGTTATCTCGATAAAGCAGTACATTATGACCGGGAGCGGTGGCTTCCTTACAGGGGTTTTATCAAGTGCATATTTCAGAAGAATTATGCCGGAGCCATTGCAGACCTGGAAGCCTGTATTGCTGAATATGGAAATGGCTATGTTATGGATCATTCCTATGCCTTTTATATAGCCATCAGTCAGCTGCAGCTAAATCGCTTTGCAGAGGCAGAAGTGCTGCTGCGCGCCTATACAGAAGAGCAGGAAGTCAAACGCGGTAAAGACCGCGTACACCACCTGGGCCTGTTTTACTGGGGTATTGCACAATTTGAATTGGGTAATATGGATGAGGCCCTAAAACATTTTAATGAGGCCCTGCGCTTGTACCCTAATTTTCCGGATGCGGCATACTACCGTGCTATATGTCTTAAAAGGCAGGGCGCCCCGGCTGAGAAGGTGGAAAAGCTATACAACAAGGCTGTAGAAGATGCGAAGAATGGATATACGATAAATGAAGATAATGCTATTTACGAAACCTATCCTTACCAGGTTCGTTGGCCGAAATAAAGAAGGGGACTCAATATGAGTCCCCTTCTTACTATGATAAGCTTTTTATGCTGTTTTGATGGGCAGATTAGCCTTATGGCTTACGATCAGCAAGCCCAGGAAAGTAATCAGGCCATTAATAATAATCAGTTCGACACCGATGGCGTAATGACTATAAGCCGAAACAAGTGCATTGATGATATAAGTCAGCACAGGAGCCAGCAGCGTTACCGTTAGAATAGCATACTTGCGGTCGATCTGCCTTTTGGTAAATATACCGAAAGCAAATAAGCCCAGTAAGGGTCCGTAGGTATAGCCTGCGACCTCCATGATGAGGTATACAATCGACTTATTGTTGATTGCTTTAAAGATCATGATCAGGACAAAGAAGAGTACGGTAAAAATCAGGTGGATACGGATCCTTAACTTCTTTTTCTGACTTTCTGTTTTAGAAGTATCTTCATTAAGCTTCAGCAGATCTACACAATAAGAGCTGGTTACCGCCGTTAAGGCGCCATCTGCAGAAGGAAAGAGTGCCGAGATCAGCCCAATGATGAAAATAACCGAAATGATCATAGGGAAGTGACCTTGCAGGGATAGTGCCGGGAACAGGTCATCTCCCATTACACTGGCTCCGCCGGAGCCCAAGACAAATCCTTTGTCGATATAATGTCCGCCTTGCTGCTGTGCATATAAATAAAGTAAACCACCCAGGAAGAGGAACGCAAGATTCACGATCAGCAAAATGCCGGCAAAACTGAGCATATTCTTCTTGGCATTGCGCAGGTTATTAACCGAGATGTTTTTTTGCATCATCTCCTGGTCCAGCCCGGTCATCGTAATGGTAATGAACATACCCCCGAGGATCGTTTTCAGGAAATATGTTTTGGCGTTCATGTCCAGGTTCAGTACGCGGGTATACGCCTTTTCCTGCAATTGACCGAAAGCCTCACCGGCAGACAGATCCAGGGAGTGCAGGATATAAATAATACAGGCAATAAGACTGATGATCATGAAAGAAGTCTGCAGGGTATCAGTAATAACAATCGTCTTCACCCCGCCTTCAAAGGTGTATAAAAGCACCATCAGCAGCAGTACCAGCGAAGTAACCCAGAATGGTACACCCAGCGGCTCCAGCAGGAAGATCTGCAGCACATTGACCACCAGGTACAGTCGCGCTGTTGCACCGATGCTACGGGATATAATGAAGAAAATAGAACCGATCTTGTGTGCTTCCACATTAAACCGTTTGCCGAGATAAGTGTAGATCGATGTCAGGTTCATCCGGTAATAAAGCGGGAGCAGTACTGCCGCTACGATAAAGTACCCGATGAAGAAACCAATCACCATCATATAGTACTCAAAGCCACCATAGGGATACATGCCCGAAGTCATTTTGCCCACCGTGCCCGGTACCGAAATAAAAGTAACACCACTCAGGCTGGTACCGATCATACCGAAGGCAACCAGCATCCAGTTACTGTTGCGGTTACCGATAAAAAACGATTCGTTGTTAGAATTGCGTGCTGTATAAAAGGAAACACCCAACAGCAGTGCAAAGTAGGCCAGAATGATCAGCAGAAGTAAAGTTGCGTTCATTTGTGTATAAACAAAAAGGTAAATGAAAAGCGTACCATATGTCTGGTACGCTTTTATATAGGTAAAATAAATTAGAAGCCGATACCAAACCCGATAACCGGTTGTATCGATCCGTAGTACGGACTGGCAACAGTTCCCTGGTACCATCCGTTGGAAGAGGTTACTGTTTTAGTCGTCTGGTTTTGCAGTACATCGTAGTACAATCCTATGTACATACTGATGCGCTCAGATACAGGCAGTCTGTACCCGGCACCCACAAGCAGAGAAGGAAGATCATACCTGATGCTAACCTTTTCCTTGCCCGATCCGCCGGCTACCCGTGCCGCATCAGTCCAGCGGGTGCTGGAGAAGTGATGCTCATATTGCACCTGCACAAAAAACTGATTAAAAACGTTATATCTGACCCAGGCTCCAGGAGATACCATAGATGACTGTAGTGCAGACGTTTCGTAACGGTTTGTTGTGGTGTTGTAATACTGTTTGTACTGCCCGTCTCTGTAGTAGAGATAGCCCAGGCTTACACCAGCCAACAGATTATTGGTCAGTTTATAGCCTACCATAGGGGAAATGCCCGCCATAAAAGTGCTGTTGGCAAAGCCCAGAGATAAGCCACCACCGATGACAATGCGTTGCGGATCGAAACCCGAAGCATTATTTTTAGGCTTACTGTTATGGCCACCACTGCTGTAGCGCTCCTGCGCCTGACTGGCCGAAAGTCCGAGCAATAATCCTGCAAGGACAAATAGTATTTTCTTCATGATTCTTAATTTATAACAGATCTTCTATACTTATCTAACGCCTTTTTCCTTCATTACCTGATTCAGCCACTTTAATAAAACAAATCCTATGGCTGCAGAGACCAGTAATAGTCCGCAGTTAACAATAAAGAAATTCGCTTTATTATCGTACTGGTACCAGGTATTGGCCAGGATACCGCTTAATTTATTACCGATTGACGTGGAGAGGAAAAATCCTCCCATCATCAGGGCTGTAAGGCGGGATGGGCTCAATTTAGATACCAAAGATAAGCCCATTGGACTTAAAAACAGCTCTCCGACCGTAATAACTCCATAACAGCCAATCAGCCATAATGCAGATACTTTCTCCATACCATTATTACTGTAGTACACGGCAGCTACCATGACCAGTGCGGACAATGCGGAGATAAACATACCCCAGGCAATCTTGGCCGGCGTGGTCGGTTCCCGCTTCCTGCGACGCAGCATTGCGAAGAAGGCTACAACAAGTGGTGTCAGCGAAACAACCCAGAACGGATTTATAGACTGGAACAGCTCCGTATTCATCACCGAGATCGGCTGACCATCGGTCGGGATACTTTCCGGACGTGCATTTTTGAAATATACATCGTGATCAACTACCTTGATCACTTTGCCCAGCTCATCTTTCTGTGCACGGAACTGGTAATCGTACAGGGTTACCGTATCTTTTACAGAAGGTACTTTTTCTGCCAGGTATAATTTATTGGCCGCATCTTCTACACCGCCGGTTACCTGACGATCGGTATAGTATTTGGCCCAACGGGTCAGTACAGTACCATTTTGTTTAAATACTGCCCAGAACATAATGCTCACCGCAAATATGGCCAGCAGGGCAGCAATAGGTCTCTTATCACTGCCTGTTGCACGTGCATACAGGCTGATGAAGAAAATAATAACAGGAATACAGGCAAAAATGAAGGCATCCGAACTGTCACTACCAAAGATATTATTCGGGATCATCCAGCCTAAAGCACCAACCACGATGGCCGGCAGGAATACGTACAGCAGCACCTGGCTGATACCTACATCACCTTTTTCTGTAGGCTTCAGTATATTGGCATGGCGATAATGCTTCAGTCCGATAGTGAATACCAGCAGGCCCACAAACATACCTACACCGGCAGTTAGGAAGGCTGCACTCCATCCGTATTTATTACGCATAAAGGCCGCGATGATATTACATACAAAAGCACCAATGTTGATACCCATGTAGAAAATGTTGAAACCCGCATCCTTCTTATCTTTATACTGTTCTTCAGAATAAAGATTACCCAATAGTGTAGAGATACTGGGTTTGAAGAATCCGTTACCGATTACAATGAGGGCAATAGAGGTAAAGAAGGCCCCCTCCTGGTGAATGCTCAGGCCCATATAACCCAGGCCCATCAGTACACCACCTATATACACAGAATTAATATAGCCCAGTTTGCGATCGGCCAGGAAGCCGCCGAGGAATGGGGTCAGGTAAGTAAATGCAATAAAAGTACCGAAGATGTCTTCTGCTTTTACATCAGGGAACTGCCAGCCACCGCTTTTAGTATCGATCATGTACAGCAGGAATATACCCAGCATCAGGTAATATCCGAATCGTTCCCACATCTCTGTCAGGAAGAGGAAAGGTAAGCCCTTTGGGTGATTTTTGCCCTGGGTAGCCGGTCGGCCGCCGGAGGTATCATTTGTAGTCGCCATAGATAAAGTCAATGATTAGCTTGCTAAAATAATAAAATAACGCTAAAAAGCCCGAAATATACGGTCGGGTAAGGTACGATGATCTTTTTGCCAGCTTTTTTACCTAACTTTGTCGCTTGCTTTTTTTTGACCAATTTATATCATGTCCTTACCCGAAATACTGAAACATATTTATCACAATGCAACCGATGAAGTAATCCGAAGAGGAAAGAAAATATTTCATACTTCCGGGGTGCAAATGCTGGAAAACGATCCGTTGACCGAACAGGTGGCGTTTCGTGTGCGGAATGATGTGTATAACAATTTCTACAAGGTAACGATCAGTAACTACCTGCAACCGGGTAAATTATCTATGCGTTGTCAGTGTCCCTATAACATGGGACCTGTATGCCGCCACCAGGCCGCAGCCTTATTCCAGTTGAACGATCTGCTGCAAAGCGGATTTTTCGAACATGCCCATATTGATTATAACCAGGAGCATACTACTGTACGTATGCGCCAGATCACGGCCAACTTTTTAAAACTATTCTCTTCAGAATCCATTACTGCTATTGCGGAAGACTGGTATGCCGAGAATCGTATTAACATCATCGAAGCACAGGACGAAGCTGTAAGAGCGGAGGTGATTGACGATGAGTCCCGTAAATTTACGGTGATCATCAAGCAGAACGAGGAGCGCTATTTTGATACCTCCTGTAGCTGTGCCGAAAAGAACTACCCTTTATGTATCCATAAAGTGTCTGTCTTCCTGGAGATCCTGTATAAACATGGAGCCAATTATTTCAGCTCTCTGCGCAACTGGGATACGCAGAAAAATAAACTGCTGGCACTCTACGGATATACGGTTGATGATGACCTGACCGGGAAGTTTGAATTCTCCTATCATGAAGGAAAACCTTTCCTGCGTGTTCTGGATAAAACAATCAAGAAACTGGACTTTAATGCTGCAGGCAAGCCTGTAGCGCCGGAGCCGGTTAAGGAAGCGACCTCTTCTATAAGAGAAGAGCGTAAGAAGCTGGGTGTGCTTATCCGCAACATCAGTGATTATTATCCATACACTTCTTTTGACCTGGTAGCCGGTGTGCCTACTGCCGAGGGAGATGCGTATGAGCGAAATATAGAGCCGGTACTGTATAACCAGTACATTGATCCTATCTTCCTCGATGACCGGGAGAAGATCCTCATTACTGCATTGCGTAAGCAAAGCCCCGATGAGCTGGTAAAATGGCTGAAGAAAAACTCGCCTTTCGGGGATTTCCTGGATGGTGTAGACAAAGACCTGCGCAATAACCCGAACAATGATCTGAAGCAGCAGGTATGGGACTTTACCATTCCGCGCTATCAGCGACTGTTTGCACAGTATAAAGATTATCCGTTTATCTATTACGCCCGCAAAAAGGACAGCCTGAAACCGGCAGATCTGGTTAAGTGTGCCTTTAGCGAGCAGGTATTTACGGCACATATTGATGCAAAACCATTTAAAGCGGGTGTAAATGTCTCTCTGCAGATCTCTATCGCAGACCAGATATTGAATATAGATGAAGTAGAGTTACTGAACGCAGGACTGGTATTGTATAAAAATACTTTCCATACGATCGGTAATATAGATACTATTGATATCATCGCGAAGTTTGATAAATCCGGCGTGATGTATATTGGTAAAGCAGAATGGAGCAAGTTTCTGGAAGAAACACTGATGCCGCTTTCTGCCAAAACAACCATACACTTCCACGAGAAATTGCAGGAACGTGTGGTCGCTGAAGAGCCTAAGTACAAACTGTACCTGAAAGAATCTGACAAGATGATGGCCTTTAAACCGGCCTTCTCTTATGCCGGTATTGAAAAGCACTGGCTGGATACCTCTTCAGCAGTAAGTGCCCGTAATGGTAAAGTAGTGGTGTATGAGCGTAACGAAGCCTCAGAGCAGACCTTCCTCAACCTACTGCGTTACCTGCACCCTTCTATGCAGGAGAGCCGTAAATCTCAGTCCTTCCTTTTGCTGGCAACAGAAGCGCTGAAAGGTAGCTGGTACTTCCATTTTATGGATACCCTTAAGGAGCAGGATGTAGAGATCATCGGTTACGAAAACCTGAAACAGATGCGCATCAACCCGCATAAGCCGATCACCAATCTGAATATGAAGAGCGGTATCGACTGGTTTGATGTAGAACTGACGGTATCCTTTGGAGACCAGCAGGTGACCGTAAATGAGGTAAAGAAAGCCCTGAGCAAGAAGCAAACGTATGTGCAGCTGAAAGACGGTAGTATGGGTTTATTCACCGATGAGTGGATGGACAAATATGCCCTGATGCTGAAGCTGGGACAGGTGAAGGACGGAAGCGTGCGCCTGAAAAAATTCCACTTCTCTGCGCTGGAAGGCCTGCAGGAAGAACTGGGACCAAATGAAGAATTACAGGATCTGTACGAGAAAAAAGAGCGCCTGATCAATTATGAATTTGATGAGACGACACCGGCAGAGATCCCGGATAATGTACATGCTACACTGAGACCGTATCAGCAGGCTGCATTCAAATGGATGACCTTCCTGAATGAGACCGGTTGGGGTGGTATCCTGGCAGATGACATGGGTCTGGGTAAAACCCTGCAAACACTGACCTTCATGCAATCATACCAGAACAAGCAACCGGATTCCAAATTTCTGGTTATTTGTCCTACGTCCCTGATGCATAACTGGTCCAGTGAGATAAAGAAATTTACCCCTGACCTGAAAAGCATGATGCATCATGGTTCGAAGAGAAACAGCAAAGTGTCTGACTTCGATCCGTTCCATGTAATCATTACCACATACGGTACACTGCGTAGCGATATTAAAATGCTGCAGCAGATCAACTTTGATTATGTGGTGATGGATGAATCACAAGCGATCAAGAACCCGATATCACTGGTGGCCAAAGCGGCATTGCAACTGCAATCCAAAAACCGCCTGGCATTGAGTGGTACTCCGGTACAGAATAATACATTTGACCTGTATGCACAGATGAACTTCCTGAACCCGGGTATGTTCGGCTCAATCGACTTCTTCCGTAATGAATTTGCGACGCCGATTGATAAGAACCAGGAGGAAGAGGTGAAAGTGCAGCTGCGTAAAATGATCCATCCGTTCCTGTTACGCCGTACCAAAGAGCAGGTAGCACCTGATCTTCCGGAAAAAGTAGAGACCGTACTCTTCTGTGAAATGGGTACTAAGCAAAGGAAAATATACGATGCATACCGTGCCGAATATCGCTCCAAGATCCTGGGCGAGATAGAGGCAAAAGGTATTGAGCGTGCACAGATGAGTATCCTGCATGGTCTGATGAAACTGCGTCAGATCTGTGACTCACCGGCTATCCTGAATGAAGCAGAGAAATTTGAAAACCACTCTGTGAAAATCGATGAACTGGTGCGTGAGATCAGTGAGAATACAGGTAACCACAAGGCCCTGATCTTCTCTCAGTTCCTGGGTATGCTGGGGCTGATCCGTGATCAGCTGGAGAAACTGGGTATCCCTTATGTGTATTTCGATGGAGGTACTTCAATGACCGAAAGAGAGAAAGCCATTAATGAATTCCAGAACAGTGACGATTGTCGTGTGTTCCTGATCTCCCTTAAAGCAGGTGGTGTGGGTCTGAACCTTACCGCAGCCGATTATGTATACATCGTAGATCCTTGGTGGAACCCTGCAGTAGAGCAGCAAGCCATTGACCGTACGCACCGTATCGGGCAGACCAAGAGCATCTTTGCATATCGCCTGATCTGTAAGGATACTATCGAGGAAAAAATCATGATGTTACAGGAGCGTAAGCTGAACCTGGTAAAAGACCTGATTGCCGATGATAGTGGCTTCCTGAAAAAACTGACCAAAGAAGATATCTCTTACTTACTGAGTTAATATATTTTGATCTGAACTTAAAGGGGGTGCCGGCGGCACCCCCTTTTTACATATACATTATCCCGGAAATGTTAAACATTGCCGGACAGGAATATAAATTTCAGAAAAGCCGTATTCCAGCCTTCGGTTTTAAGCTTTTCACCCTAAATTTGTACTATGAGCCAAATGCCCACACTTTTTGACGATGAGGAATACTTTATCCCTCAGCCACAGAAAGAAGTAAAGAAAAACACACCCAAAAAAGGAAAGAAAGGAACAGAGCCGGAAGCACCTGCTGAACCGGAAGAAGAAGTCGTATCCGAAACAGCACCTGAGATGGTATCGGAAGCAGAATCGGTACCGGAGCAAGTAACAGATATAGCTGAGGCACAACCAGAACCGGTTGAGAAAATCCCTGCGGCTACCGTTGAGATAGAGACAGCAGCACCTGCATTAGAGGACGTGATTGATGTTGTGACAGAGGAAACGACCGTAGCAGAAGAAATCTCTACAGCGGCAGAGCCCGTGGCAGAGGAACCTTCTGTTATTGCGATACAAGAAGAAGAAATAATCACAGAAGAAATCATTGCCATAGAAGAAGAGGAGCCTGCAGAGGAGCCGGAAACTGTAGCAATCAGTGATGAAGAGCCTGGCCTAATCGAGGAGACAGAAGAGGAGGACATAATCGCTGTTGAAGCAGCAGCAGATGTTGTGACAGAAGAAATTGAAGGGGAAGAAGAGCAGATGCCAGCGTATGCTGAACCCATAATAGAAGAGGTGGCAGAGGAAATAGTGGAAGAAGATATGCCTGCCGAAGCTGAAATGACTGTATCTGATACTTTCGAGTCAGAAGATGAGCTTAGTGAAGCTGCAACAGACGAAGATAGCGAAACGGAAGCCATTGGCTTTGTGGAAAGCCCTGAGGAAACGGAAGCGATAACCGAACAAATCACTTTCGAAGTTCCGGAAATTGAAGAAGAGACTACGGAACAGGAAATCTCTATTGCCCCGATAAAAGAAGAACCGGTCGACAACCTGGATAAACTGATGTTTACCGAGATGATCGCACTGGACTATACCGCTTATGCCGGGCTCAGCTTTGAGCCGGGAGCAGGAGCCGCCCCTGTGGCGGAATCCAAAGAGGCCGAGCAAGAAAGCGAACCGGAGCAGGATGCAACGGAAGAGCCGATCATTGCTGAAGAGGACGGGCAGCCATGGGAAGAAAGCCTGGTGACAACAGAACCGGAAGCAGAGGAGCAAACAACGGCCTTACCGGAATTCGACCTGGAGAATAAATATTACACCATTGGTGAAGTAGCGCAGATGTTTGGGGTTAATGTCTCTCATATCCGCTTCTGGACTACAGAGTTCAGCCTGAAAGTACGTACGACGCGCAAAGGTGATCGTCTTTACAATCCGGAGAATATCGGAAAACTACGCCTGATTCACCACCTGGTAAAAGAAAATAAGCATACCATTAAAGGAGCCAAAGAGCAATTGAAAGCCCGTAAACAGGCCATTAATGCACAGGTAGACCTGAAAGATAAATTATCCTCACTGAAAGCACAACTGGAAAGGATTAAGCGAAATTTATAGTATGAAGTATTTTAGTGCAGCGCACATTCATGATGGGAGAGACTGGGTCGCAGATCCGGAGCTGGTACTGGCATTTGATGAGGACAACATTTTTACCGGATATGTATCCCGCTCGGGACTGGAACCCGATCAGGTACAAGAGCTCGATGGTGTTTTATGCCCGGGTTTTGTCAATGCACATTGCCACCTGGAGCTATCCCATACCAAAGGAGTGATTCCCGAACATACCGGACTGGTTACCTTCCTGGGGAAGGTAGTTTTTAACCGTGCGGCTGATGAGCAAAGCAAACTTCAGGCCATTGAAATAGCGATGGCGGCGCTGGAAGCATCCGGTTGCATCGCGGTTGGAGACATCGCCAATACAGAAGACCTGCTGCATTTACGCCTGCAGGGCAATATGCACGTGCATACGTTTGTTGAGACGATGGGTTTTATCCCGCAGACCGCAGCACAGCGTATGACATTCCCGGAGCAGGTACACCGTAGTTATGCCGCACAGACAAGCCATCCCAAAGGATATGTACTGAGGCAATCTATTGTACCGCATGCGCCCTACTCCGTTTCGGATAAGTTATTTGAGCTCATTGATAATTTTGAACCGGGTAGCCTGCTGTCGATCCATAATGAAGAGACACCTGCAGAGAACCAGTATTTCATAGAGAAAACCGGGGAGATGAAGGAACTGTATAAAACATTGAATATTGATGACACTTACTTTCAGCCTTCAGGAAAAACATCCTTACAAACATATCTTCCATACATTAAGCAGCCACATGATCTATTGCTGGTGCATAATACCTGTATAACAAACGAAGACCTGGCTTACCTGGATCAGTATAATGGGAATGTATCACTCTGTCTGTGCCCTAATGCAAACTGGTATATAGAGCGTGCCTTACCGGATATACCGGCAATGATGGCTTCGGGGCATAATATCTGTCTCGGAACCGATAGCCTCGCCTCCAATCATGACCTGAATATTTATGGGGAAATACAAAAGATAAGAGCGCATTATCCGCAGATCGCGTTATCAGATCTGCTGTCCTGGGCCACGATAGGTGGTGCCAGAGCTTTACAGCTGGATAATATTATCGGATCATTCGAGCCGGGTAAAAGACCCGGACTGGTACAGATCCACGAAGAAGTATCTAAAAGAATTATGTAGCAGAAGACTGGTCTTCTGCTTTTTTGTTTTTGATGGCACCCATCAGTGCATCATGCCGCTCTTTGAGTCGCTCATGTCGTGCCGCCTTTCTTGCAGCACTCTTCTGACTCATATAAGAAAAGACCCCGTATGCAAAAAGAATAGCCAGTAGTATCAGCAAGTTCCAGCCCATAAAGCAGTATTAATGTTGTAATACATCTACCGGGAGACGTTTCGCAATCGCCTTACCCAGCGTAATTTCATCTGTATACTCCAGTTCACCACCAAAAGCCACACCACGGGCAATGCCGGAGATGAGTACATTAGCACCCTTTAGTTGCTTACCGATATAGTATACCGTAGTATCCCCTTCGATCGTAGGACTTAAAGCCATAATAATTTCTTTTGGCTGATGTTGCTTTACCCGCTCCACCAGCTGGCTGATGTATAGCTGATCAGGTCCTATCCCTTCCAGGGGAGATAATAATCCGCCGAGAATATGATATACACCGCTGAACTGGCCCGTATTTTCAATAGTGATCAGGTCGCGGAAGTTCTCTACTACACAGATCAGTTCCTTACTGCGGGAAGGGTTCTCGCAGATGCTGCATATATCTGTATCGGCAATATTGTTGCATTCTTTGCAGAAACGGATATCATCACGCATACGCTGTATCCGTTCCGTAAACATACTGGTCACCTCTGGTTGTTCTTTCAGCAAATGTAATACCATGCGCAGGGCCGTCTTTTTCCCGATGCCCGGCAGTTTACAAAAAGCTTCTACAGCATCTTCTATCAGTTTAGAGGTAAAAATCATTGGAGGTATCTAAAAATCGTAGTAAATATTCGTTTATATATAAATAGTACTGCAAAAATATTCAATTTAACAAGATCAAATGCCAATATTTTCTGTCTGTACTGGATAAATAATGTAATTTGCCAATATTAAATAAATTTGTGATAGTGAATTGGGTTTTGACTCGTTTTAGCAAACCGATACTTTTCTTACTCGTATTTCTGTGTTCCTCCATACCTTATATGTCGGCACAAGATGCCAGACCGGTAAAGGTACTCTTCTTATTAGATGGTTCCAGCAGTATGCTGGATAACTGGCAGCCGAATATACCTCGTTTTACGGCCGCCAGCAGCATTATACTCCGCGTGGTAGACAGCATTCAGAAGGTCAATCCTTCTGTAGAATTTGCCGTAAGGGTATTTGGTCACCAGTATCCCTCAGTAGAAAAAAACTGCTACGATACGCGTTTGGAAGTGCCGTTTTCTGCCCGAAACCTGGAGCAGATCAGGGCGCGTCTGCGTTATATTTCCGCACGTGGTGTATCGCCTATCGCCTGGTCATTGGAGCAGGCCGCAGAATCTGATTTTGTAAACAGTGATCGTTATGCATACAGCATTATCCTGGTCACCGATGGTGGCGAAAGTTGCGGTGGTAATGTTTGTGAAACCGTACAGAAACTCCTGAGCGACCGCATCACCTTCAAGCCTTATATCCTGAGCCTTGTCGACTATGCAGCGCTTAAAGGAGAATATGACTGTTTTGGAAAATTCCTGACTGTGGCCAATCCCAACCAGATCGGTCCGGCAGTAAGAACAATCGTCGAGGATAATAAATTAATGTTTGAGCGCAATGATGGTAACCTGGTAAAGACCCGGCTGGAAACACCAGCGGATACGACCGGGAGAAACCATGCTCCTACAGAACTCGTAAATCCTGATGCCGCAAAGAGAGCCGCATTGGAGAAAATGCTCATTTATCTGAAAGTGCCTACAGGCTCCAGCCAGATCAGCCCTATACCGAGCAAATGGTTCAATAAGATGGCCATACAAAGTAAAGCCATAAAACCACCGGTAGCCAAAGCCAGAGATTATAAACCTACCTGGCCGAAGCTGAACCTGCCGGATGATGAACCTGCACCCGTTGCGGTTAGTCATTCTGTAATGCCGTTAATGGGCATGAAGCGATTGAGCCCGAAGCGCAGCAATACTAAGCTGGTTAAAGCTAAAGCAGTTGCCAGCCGTGTAAAACCGTTCTGGACAAAGATCAATTTTGCCGGAAAAGAAGAGCCTTTGCCGAAGGTAGCTCTGATAAGCATCAAGCCTTTACCCAAAATCAAACGCATACCAAACCTGATCGTATTTCCGGAGGCTAAGCCCACCCGCTTGATGGCGAAAATGGTTGCAATCAAATTTGCCCCGGAAGAGCCTCTGCCCGTAGTTGTAGTTCCTAAGCCACAACCGGTACAGCAGCAGCCGGCACCTCAGCCTAAAAAAGCGACGCCACCTGCAGTGAAAGAGGATGCCCCCGTTACCGTTGTCAGTCAGAAATCTGAAGAAACAAAAGTGCTGGTGTATTTTACCAATGGAAAAGGGAAGTTCTATAAAACAGAGCCGAAGATTGACTTCTATGATGTGAATGCAAAGAAAGTGGTACAATCCAGTTTCCGTCTGGTTAATAAAGCAACTGGAGAGCCGGAACCGATAAAGATTCAGCCGGGTACTTACCAGATTACCAAGCCGGGTACTTACTTTAAATCTTCTACAGTTAAGATCGAAGCCAATACTACTGATAAAATAATCGTAACCGTGAGCAGCGGCTCTATCAAATTCCAGTATAAAGGCAATAAAGATCGTCCGGTAAAAGAATACACTGCGCTGGTCAGTAACCGCTTTGAGGTAATGCCCGTGGTAAAGCAGTCCTGCGATGAGCTGCTGGAGTATGAGCCGGGACGCTATCATGTAGAAATCAATACCCTGCCCATAACCATGGCATATATACCAGAACTGAATTTTATGCAAACGCATATTATTGAAATTCCGGAGCCGGGTACAATGCAGATTGCCAATTCAGGCTTTAGAGGCAAAGTACAGTTTCATTACCTGCACGGTAATAATTATGAGCCCTTTTATGATATGGACCTGAACGGTAAACCCCAGGATCAGAAAGCAGACTTCCTGCCGGGCCTCTATCGGGTGTACTTCTTCAAAGACGGAGAAGAGCAAATGAAAGAGTTCCAGATTTTCACTAAAAAAACTACAAACATCGAGTTATAATATCATATGATCCGATTTGCGAAATTTATATATGTGTTCATTTTTTTGTACACCATAGCAGCATTGCTGTTCTGGGGGCATAGCCTTAATGTACAGAGCCAGGTGATCTATGATCACGAGCGGCGTGAGCTGCGCAGTACTATCGATTCAGTGATGAACCCTGTGCCTTACAAAATGGGAGAGACTGCCATTCTGGAGCGTTTTAATTCCAGGAACCGTCAGTACCTGGGAGAGGGAATTACTTTTCTCGCCATTATCCTGATCGGAGCCGGAATCGTATATACTGCTTTAAGACGCACACAATTATTGTCCAAGCAACAGCACAACTTCATGCTCTCGATTACCCATGAGCTGAAATCCCCTATTGCCGCCATTAAACTGAACCTGGAAACGATCAATAAACGAAAACTTTCCGAAGAGCAGTTGCGCACTTTACTGGGTCGCAGTGTAAAGGAAACCAACCGTTTGAATGATCTGTGTAACAACCTGCTGCTGGCCTCCCAGCTGGAGAGCAGCCAGTTCAAATCAGCAACAGACCGCATCAATCTGACCGGCATTGTAAAAGAAGAACTGGAGCAATACATCGATCGCAATACACATTCCTTCCTGCTCGATATCAAACAGGACAGCTTTATTGTCGGTGACCGTATATTATGGAAGCTGGTGGTGAGTAACCTGATCGAGAATGCCTGTAAGTATAGCGAACCGGACTCCCTCATTACAGTACGCCTGAATCGCACCGACGATCAGTGGGTACTGCAGGTGGCAGACAGGGGAGCGGGCATAAAAGATGAAGAGAAAAGCAAGATCTTCCAGAAGTTTTATCGTGTCGGCAGTGAAGAATCACGCATTGCCAAAGGTACCGGCCTGGGGCTGTACATCATTGCCCAGATCGTAGACCGTCATAAAGGTAATATTGTGGTGAGAGATAACGAGCCGGTCGGTAGCATATTCGAGATTACTATTAATGCCGCATAGCCCTTTAAAAGAACAACAGATTTGAAAAAAGCATTGATACAAATGCACCTCGCGGTGCTCTTATGGGGATTTACCGGTATTCTCGGACGGCTGATAACCCTTTCCGCACCGGTACTGGTCTGGTATCGTATGGGGCTTACCGCCTTGTTTATTGGTATCATCATCAGCTACCGCAAACTATGGCAGAAAGTAAGTGCTGTGGATATGCGCAAGATCATCGGTATCGGTTTGCTCTTCGCAGTACATTGGGTCGCTTTTTATGCTTCCATCAAACTGGCCAATGCTTCCATAGCCCTGGTGTGCCTTTCTACCGCCAGTGTGTTTACGGCAGTACTGGACCCCTTACTGAACCGTAAAAAAATTAATCCCCTGGAGGTAGGCCTCAGCCTGATCGCCATACTTGGCGTGTACTTCATTTATGCAATGTACCCGGCAGAGCAAAGCAATCCTGCCGCTGCGCATACCATGGAAAACTTTCCGCTGGGCCTGGGTCTGGGTATCCTGGCATCGGTGATCAGTGCGATTTTTACCGTATTCAATAAACCGTTGACCAGTAAATATGAGCCCCGTTTGCTTGTGTTTTATGAAATGCTCACCGGCTTTATCTTTCTGACCTTGCTTGCTCCCTGGTATCTGCATCAGTATCCCGGAGAGAAGGTGCTTCCGATGGACTGGGATATTGTATGGATATTCTGCCTGGTATACTTCTGTACGGTACTGGGTCAGTCGCTGGCCATGAGTGCGCTAAAGCATTTATCTACCTTTACGGTAACCTTCTCCGTAAACCTGGAACCGGTATATGGTATTATTCTCGCCTTTATCTTCTTTAAAGAACATGAGCAGCTGTCGGGCGGCTTTTATGTTGGTATGGGATTAATTGCCCTTTCTGTATTGCTACAGGTAACCCTGCTTATAAGGAACAGCCGGAAACAGAAAATGCTGGCTTCGCAACCGAGGTAAGCGCCTTATATTTAGAAAAATAGTGCTTTCTTTGTGCTAATATTGTAATTGTATATTTTAAGAAAAGAAATAGATGAAAAGGAAACTAATCAGGTTTATGTGGACGATATTCGTTGTGGGTATTGTACTCTTTGCCGCTATCATCTTTGGAATTGAAAAAGGCTATATGGGTGAGATGCCTTCTATGGAAGAGCTGGAGAACCCTTCCGCTGCAACTGCATCGGAAATCTATGCTGATGATAAAAGCCTTATCGGTAAATACTATATCCTGAACCGTTCTAACTCTACCTACGATGAGATCTCAAAAAATGTTACCAATGCACTGATTGCGACGGAAGATTTTCGTTTCGAAGAGCATTCCGGTATCGATGGTGTTTCGGTACTGAGAGCAGTTTTATTATTAGGAAAGAAAGGTGGTGGTAGTACCATTACGCAACAATTAGCCAAGAACCTGTTCCCAAGGGAAAATCCTTCCTTCTTCCAGCTGCCGTTTGTAAAGCTGAAAGAGTGGGTTATGGCCGTAAAGCTTGAGCGTAACCTGACCAAAAAAGAGATCATTACCCTGTACCTGAATACGGTTCCGTTTGGTGATAATACTTATGGAATCAAAAATGCATCCCTCACCTTTTTTAATAAAAACCCGGATAAGCTTTCTGTAGAAGAAGCAGCGGTACTGGTAGGTATGCTGAAAGGTAATACCCTGTATAACCCGCGCAGAAACCCGGATATCGCATTGGAGCGCCGTAATATCGTGATAGACCAGATGCAGAAGTATAACTACCTGACCGCATCTGAAGCACAATCTTATAAAGCCAAACCACTGACACTGGATTATAGCAAGCTGGTACAATCAGACGGACTGGCTCCTTATTTCCGCCAGGTCGTAGAGCAGGAGGTGAAGAAGTGGTGTAAAACCCATACCAAAGAAAACGGAGAGCCTTACAACATCTACAAAGACGGATTAAAGATCTATACAACCATTGATCCTCTGTTACAGCAATACGCAGAAGAAGCTGTAGATGAGCAGATGAAACAATTACAACGATTATTTGCATCACAGGCACAGATCAGAAGCGGCTCTATCTGGAAACAGGAACAGCCAGCACGGGTACTGAAACGCCATATGGAGGCTTCGGATCGTTACAAAACAATGAAAGATAACGGATTTTCTGAAAAGGAAATTGAGAAAGCATTTAATACCAAAACGCGCATGACCGTATTCACCTGGTCCAATAAAGACCATGAAAAGGATACGACCATGACTCCGATCGATTCGATCAAATACATGCGTTCATTCATGCAGGCAGGCTTCCTTGTAATGGATCCTATGACCGGAGAGATCAAAGCATGGGTAGGAGGTATCAGTCATGAATTCTTTAAATACGACCACGTAAACCTGGCTACTAAACGCCAGGTAGGTTCTACGATTAAGCCATTGCTGTATTGCCTGGCCGTAGATAATGGTTATTCGCCTTGCGATAATGTAAGCACTGCAGCACAGAAGTTTGCAGGGCAAGCTAAATTATACAATGCCGGGGGCAGTAAGAATGGTAGCATGTCTATGCAGTCTGCATTGGCAAAGTCTGTCAACAATGCCTCTCTGTATTTGTTGAATCAGACCGGTATTCGTTCGTTTATTGAGTTTTCACAGCGATGCGGTATCAGCAGTACTATGCCGGAATTGCCGTCTATCGCACTGGGTGCCTCAGAGATTTCTTTATACGAAATGTTATGGGCATACACCATGTTCCCTACAGGGGGTATCAATACGCAGCCGCGTTTCCTGGTGAAGATCGAAGATCGTAATGGAAATGTACTGGAAAACTTTGCACCGGTGCAGAAAGAGATCATCAACTCCAATACAGCGTACAAAATGGTGAAAATGATGGAAGGGGTAGTAGATCATGGTACGGCACATCGCCTGAAAGGTCGCTTTGGCCTGAGTGGAGATATCGGTGGTAAAACGGGTACAACCAACGGACAGGCCGATGCCTGGTTTATCGGGTATACACCGGAACTGCTGGCCGGAGCCTGGGTAGGTAATGATGACCGCTTCCTGCGTTTCAACAGTACTGCATTAGGTCAGGGTGCCGCAGCGGCATTGCCGGTATGGGGTTATTTCTTCCAGAAAGTATATAACGATCCTAGATCGAAATATAAAAACGGGCTGAAGTTTACCGAACCGGAAGGCTTCAATTTTTGTGGGGACTCTTATGGCAGCAGTGCCGGTGGGGGTACCAGCTATTATGAGCAGGAATATGAAGTACAGCGTACTACAGAAGAAGACGATACCACTGAAGAGGGCGATATCATAGAGATGATGCCTAATACAGATCAGTTCCAGTAGGAAAATATACACATTATACAAAGAGGGCCGGTTCAATTGAACCGGCCCTCTTTGTATAATGTATTCCGTAAATCGGGATTACAGTTTCTCAATAATACCATCTACGATACCGTATTCGATTGCAGATTGCGCATCCATCCAGTAGTCTCTTTCCAGGTCCTTAAGTACTTTTTCATAAGGCTGACCACAGTTTTCAGATAAGATTCTGGCACCCAGTTCTTTTGTTTTCTGAATCTGGATGGCGTGGATTTCCAGGTCGGCACTTACTCCTCTGAAATAACCACCCAGGCTAGGCTGGTGAATCATTACCTCACCACTAGGGAAGATAAATCTTCTACCTTTAGTACCGGCACTCAGCAGGATAGAACCCATGCTGGCAGCCAGTCCCATACAGATCGTGCTTACAGGGGATTGGATCATTTTCATGACATCATGAATAACCATTCCGCTGGTCACTACACCACCAGGGCTGTTGATAAAGAAATTGATCTCTTTGCCGGGTTGATCCGCATCCAGTAATAAAAGGCGGTTTACGATATCTTTAGCGGATTTGTCCTCAACAGGACCCCACAGATAAATATTACGGTTTTTGAAAAACAGTTCCTCCTGTTTTTTAGCCCACATGCCGGTAGGGTTTTGATCTACCTGAGGTTTCTCTTCTTCTTCTTCCTCTTCTTCGTCTTCCATGCGGGTGCGCCACTGATGCAATTTATGAGCGTTCATGTATCAATAATTTAAAGGTTTTTTAAACAGATTTTTTGGCTTTGCGAGGGTTCGCCATCAGTACCTCATCTACGATACCATAAGCTTTAGCCTCTTCTGCCAGCAACCAATAATCTCTCTGGCAATCCTCTTCGATTTTCTCGTAAGGCTGGCCGGAGTGTTCTGATAAAATAGCGTACAGGTTTTGTTTTACCCGTTTGATCTCCTTAACGGTGATCTCGATATCAGTAGCCTGGCCACCGATAGCACTGCTTGGCTGGTGCAGCATAATACGGCTGTGGCGCAGTGCAGTACGTTTACCCTGCGTTCCGGCACACATCAGTACTGCTGCCATACTTGCTGCCATACCGGTACAAATAGTCGCAATATCCGGGTTGATTACCTGCATTGTGTCATAAATGCCCAGGCCGGCATATACACTACCACCAGGACTGTTGATATACATCTGTACATCACGGGAACGGTCTACGCTTTCCAGGAAAAGCAGCTGTGCCGTAACGATATTAGCCACATAATCATTTACCGGTTCTCCCATAAAGATGATCCGGTCCATCATCAGACGGCTGAATACGTCCATGGAGGCCACATTCATAGGGCGCTCCTCTATAATGTACGGAGTAAGAGCAGTAGGGTCAGCACTTACGTGCGCCGCATAACTATCAAAAGTATTACTGCTGATGCCCTGATGTTTTATCGCATATTTTCTAAATTCTTTAGGATCCATATGTAAATACGTTTTTATCTAATCCTTACAAATATCAAACCAAATAACAAGAATGCCAAATTTGCAGTGTTTAGGTATTGTTAGACCGTATAGTAAACCTTTACAGGCAGGAAAATGCATGTCATACTGCATTGGAATGTGCAATTTACATATGTGATATTGTTGTATTTCATCAAGGCTTCCATCCGGGGCAGGCTTTACACTTTATAAGACACAGTAAATGCCTGATCATGCACAATATACCAAGATATGTAGTACATTTGCAGATTAAACATCAGTCGAAACTATGCAGTTTTTGGATTTTGAAAAGCCTATTGAAGATTTAAATCAGCAATTAGAAAAGCTTAAGGCCCTGGCGGAGAAAAATAATGTAGATATGTCTGCATCTATTTCCGAACTGGAAACCACAATTGATAAAACAAGAAAGAACCTTTACGCTAATCTCACTCCATGGCAACGTGTACAGTTGAGTCGTCATCCTGAGCGTCCTTATACCTTATACTATATCGGTCAGATCTGTGATAAGTTTACAGAACTGTTCGGCGACCGTAATGTTGCAGATGATAAAGCTATCGTAGGTGGATTTGCAGAAATCGGAGGAGAGCATGTTATGCTGATCGGTCATCAGAAAGGAACCAATACGAAACAACGCCAGCTGCGCAATTTCGGTATGGCCAATCCTGAAGGATATCGTAAAGCACTGCGCCTGATGAAGATTGCAGAGAAATTTAACCGTCCTATCGTAACCCTGATCGACACTCCGGGAGCCTTTCCTGGTCTGGAAGCAGAAGAGCGCGGACAGGGAGAAGCGATTGCCCGTAACCTGTTTGAAATGATCAACCTGAAAGTTCCGGTGATCTGTATCATTATTGGTGAAGGTGCATCCGGTGGCGCTTTAGGTATCGGTATCGGCGACAAAGTCGTGATGCTGGAAAATACCTGGTACACCGTAATTTCTCCGGAAAACTGTTCTACGATCCTGTGGCACAGCTGGGATTTCAAAGTGAAAGCCGCAGAGCAATTGAAATTGACCTCAAAAGATATGTCTTCTTTTGGTCTGGTAGATGACGTGATTGCAGAACCGGAAGGTGGTGCACACAATCAACCGGAAGCAATGGCAGAATCGTTGAAGAAATATATCCTGGATACGATCAAGACCCTGTCTAAAATCGCTCCGGAAAAACGTATTGAACAAAGAATTGAGAAGTTCTCCAATATGGGCTTCTACGAAGAATTATAAGTATATCCGTTTTAAAAAACCATACCCAATTTATTATTAAATGATGTTTAAAGGTACAGGTGTAGCATTAGTCACACCTTTTAAAAAAGACCAATCTGTTGATTTTGACGCATTACGCAAACTGGTAGACTTCACTATCGATGGCGGTGTAGATTTCCTGGTAGCCTTAGGTACTACCGCAGAGACTCCTACATTGACCAAAGCAGAGAAGCTGGAAGTATTAGATTGTATCCTGAAACATAATAATAAACGAAAGCCTGTTGTATTAGGCCTGGGTTCCAATAACACACAAGAGCTGCTGGAAAGCCTCAGCCAGTACCCGATGCAGGATGTAGACGGTATCCTGAGTGTTGTTCCTTATTATAACAAACCTTCTCAGGAAGGATTGTTCCAGCATTTCAGCGCATTGGCAGAAGCAACTGACAAACCGATCATCCTGTACAATGTACCGGGCAGAACGGTTGCCAATATGTTGCCTGCTACAACCTTGCGTCTGGCTAATAAATACAAACATATCGTTGCGATCAAAGAAGCCAGTGGCAATATGGCGCAATGTATGGAACTGGTACAAGGTGCACCGGACCACTTCGCTGTTTTATCTGGCGATGATAACCTGATCGTACCACAACTGTCTATCGGTTTCCACGGAGTGATCTCCGTAGCGGCCAACAGCTTCCCGGTAGATTTCTGTGCTATGGTAAATGCCGGAATACAGGAAGACTTCGTTACTGCGCGTAAGCTGCACTACAAATTACTGAAGGGTATTGACCTGCTGTTTGCAGAAGGTAATCCGACCGGTGTAAAATATGTTTTACACAAGTCTGGTCTTATGGAAAACGTACTGCGCCTGCCTTTAATTGCAGCCAGCGAAAGCCTGAGTCAGCAACTGGACCAATATCTCAACGCTTAACCCAATCAAGAAGCTTTCTTTAGATGAAGCATTTGCCTAATATCCTTACTTTATGTAACCTGGTTTGCGGCTGTATCGCCGTTACATTTATCCTGGGTGCATATCCCGAACTGAAAACAGTAACAGGGGAAACATTCTTCCCGGTTATGGGGGCACACAAACTGGTGTACGGTAGCATATTTATTTTGCTGGCCGCACTGTTTGATGTACTGGACGGACTGGCTGCACGTGCCTTAAATGCTCAGTCTCCGATCGGTAAGGACCTGGATTCACTGGCAGATGTAGTCTCTTTCGGAGTAGCACCTGCAATGATTGTATACCAGTTATTGTGGATGTCGCTGATGTCAGAACCTAAAGCAATGAGCGTAAGTCCGCTGGCTACCCTGCCCGCTTTCCTGCTGCCTTGCTTCGGTGCCCTGAGACTGGCCCGCTTCAATCAAAATAATAAAGCACAGTCTGCATACTTTAGCGGTATGCCTATTCCTGCTGCAGGTATTATGGTCGCTTTACTGCCCCTGATCCTGGCTTATGGAGAAGGCTACATCATCGGACTGTTCAGCAATAAATGGATGCTGTATGCATTGGTTGCTGTACTGAGTTTCCTTATGGTGAGCAAAATTAAGTTCTTAAAATGGAAAGCACCGGCACAGGGCATTATCGCCTGGTGGCCGCATATACTCATTGTACTGACCGCCGTGATCGGATACTTCATCGTTGGTTATAGTGCATTGCTCCTGGCATTTGCAGTATATATTATTGCCTCTATGCTGTACAAGTATCCAGAAAACAAACAATTAGCTTAATATTTTTATACATATTTTTATTTTATTATGAAATTCACTGCACAAATTACGGTAATGCCTTTAAAAGAATTATTAGACCCTCAAGGTAAAGCAGTTACTGAGAGCCTGCACAAATTAGGTCTGAGTGGTCTGGATAATGTTAGAGTAGGTAAACACATTACCCTGCAAGTAGAAGCTGCTTCTGAAGCAGAAGCAAAAGCAAACACTGAAGAAGCATGTAAGAAATTACTGGTAAATGCAGTAATGGAATCTTACGAATATACACTGACTGCAATTTAATTCGAACCGGATGAAGTTGTACCTGGTACCCACACCTGTAGGCAATCTCGGCGATATAACCATGAGAGCACTGGAGGTACTGAAAGGAGCCGATGCGATTTTATGTGAGGATACCCGTACCAGTGGTAAGCTGATGAAACTTTATGAGATTCAGAAGCCACTGTATAGCTATCATCAGCATAATGAGCATAAGGTGACTGAGGGGCTTGTGCAGCAGCTCAAAGCTGGTAAGACCTTTGCACTGGTCACCGACGCCGGAACACCCGCGATCTCCGATCCGGGCTTCTTCCTAGTCAGAGCTTGTATACAGGAAAATATACCGGTTGAATGCCTGCCCGGAGCAACGGCCTTTGTGCCTGCGCTCGCCGTGTCTGGCCTGCCTACAAACCGTTTCTCTTTTGAAGGATTTCTGCCTCAGAAAAAGGGCAGAAAAACAATGCTGGAAAAGCTGCAGACGGAAGAGCGCACAATGGTGCTCTACGAATCCCCGCATCGGCTGGTTAAATGTCTTGAAGAACTGAAAGCCCATCTGGGCGCAGATCGTCAGGCATCAGTAAGTCGTGAGCTGAGTAAAATGTTTGAAGATACCCGCAGGGGTACGCTGGAAGAACTGATTGCTTTTTATACACAGCACCCTGCCAAAGGCGAAATTGTAATTGTAGTTGCGGGTAAGCCGGAGAAGGAAAAGAAGGCAAAGTATGCCCACCTCGAAGAGGAAGATGAAGAAGACGATGATGAATAGTGAAACAATAATAAATCTACTATCATGAATAAAATAAAATGGAGTCTTGGTACAGTAGCGATTGCATGCAGCGTATTATTCGCAGCCTGTAACAGAGATCAGAAAAAAGCGGACGCTGCACCAAAAGCCAATACTGAACAAGCTGCAGGAAATAATGCAGGTCTGAAACTGGCTTATGTAAACGGGGATACCCTGAATGCGAATTACATTTTCCTGAAAGAGCAGAAAGCGGCTTACGAAAAAAAGCAGAATGCCTTTGAAAATGAAATGCAGCAGAAGGAAAAAGCCCTGCAGGCAGAAGCAATGGCCTTCCAGAAAAAAATTCAGGCAGGAACAATGAGTCAGGCTGAAGGTGAGGCTACACAAAAGCGCCTTGGTCAGCAGCAGCAGGTTTTAGAGCAGCGCCACCAGACCATTACTGCTCAGCTCATGAAAGAGCAAACTGAAATCCAGGATGAGTTCCAGAAGCGCTTAGATGCCTTCCTGGAAAAATTCAACAAGGAAAAAAAGTATGATTTCATATTTACTTATTCCAAAGCCGGCGGCCAGATACTGTATGCCAACAAAGCATTGGATATAACCAAAGAGGTACTGGATGCCATGAATGCAGAGAGCGGTAGTATACCGGCAGAATCCGCTTCAAATAATCCTTTATTAAAAGCCGGAGCAGATGCTCAAAAATAATTTTCAGATCGCCATCCATAAAGGGTGGCGATTTTTTTATCATTCCTTTTTGAAAATCTATCTTTGCAGCCTAAATAATAATAATGAAGTACTGGAAAAAGCTGAGTCATGAGCAACAGGATGCCCGCATCACCGAAGCACTGGCAGAAAATATTGATTATAGTAAAAGAGTATCGCTCGGTGTACCGGCCTCAAAACTGGACGGACAAGTATTCTACGATAAAGCCAGCTTCCTTAAAGATGCGCCGCTGTTGCGTACAGTAGTACAAAATCCCAATCATATCGGTTGCCATACCCTTACCGATTCAGAGCCATTCTTTAACGGTACCCAGGAGATAGAGCGCGAGCTGATCGAAACGCTGGCTGTAGATATGTTTGGCGCTGAAGTAAACAGCTGTGATGGTTATGTAGCCACCGGCGGTACGGAAGCCAATATCCAGGCCATATGGATGTACCGCAACCTGTTTATGCAGGAATATGACGCACAGCTGTCAGAGATCGCCATTCTGGCTTCCTCTGATACCCACTACTCCGTAGTTAAAGGCTCTAACCTGCTCAGCATTGCTTATTATAGTGTACCGGTAGATGATCAGACCCGTATGGTAGTGCCGGAATTGCTGGACAGCACCATTCAAAAAGCCATTGCAGCGGGAATCAAGTATGTGATTGTGTTGAACAATATGGGTACAACCATGTTCGGCTCTATCGACAATCCCGATGTATATGCACAGTACCTGCAACAATATAATATTCCATTCAAACTGCACCTGGACGGGGCTTTTGGCGGATTTATATACCCGACTTCCGATCCAGATCATAACCTGAATTTTAAGAATCCTCACGTATCCTCCATTACCCTGGATGCCCATAAAATGTTGCAGGCGCCATATGGTACCGGTATCTTCCTGTCCCGTAAAGACCTGATGAAGTATGTCTTCACCAAAGAGGCCAGCTATGTGCATGGTATGGATATCACCTTATGCGGCAGCCGTTCGGGTGCCAATGCGATTGCAGTATGGATGATCCTGTATAACTATGGTCCTTACGGATGGCTGGAAAAGATCAATACTTTACTATACCGTACTGACTGGTGTTGCCAGCAGCTGGATGCCATGAATGTAGCTTACTATCGTCATCCGAAAATGAATATCATTACCATTCGTGCAGCACATGTGCCAGTGGCTATTGCAGAACAGTTCCTGCTGGTGCCGGATAGTCACGGTGATGCCGTAAACTGGTATAAGATTGTGGTGATGGATCACGTACAGATCGAACATCTGCAGGAATTTATTGATGCTTTTAAAGCAGCTGAAAAAGGATAATATGGACAATATTAAGCACATTATATTTGACCTGGGCGGTGTGCTCATCAATATAGATTATAACCGTACTGCTGAAGCTTTTAAAGCATTAGGCGTTACCGATTTTGATGATCGCTATTCGCAGGCCGCACAGACCGATCTGTTTTCCGATTTTGAAACCGGTAAGATAGATGAGGCCGAATTTGTAAAGGCCTTACAGGGATGGACAGGCACACACATCAGCCACCAGCAGATACTGGATGCCTGGAATGAGATGCTGCTGGATATTCCGCTGCGCAGGCTACAGATATTGCAGCAACTGCAATTGCATTACGATATCGTACTCTTGAGCAATACCAACGAAACGCATGAACGTGCTTTCAATAAAGTATTGAAGGAAGTCTGCGGTTTTGATAACCTCGGCGTATTCTTTGATAAAGTATTTTACAGCCATCGTATTGGTATGCGTAAACCGAATGCAGATATCTTTCAGCACGTTCTGGACTATACCGGCTTCAACCCGGCACATACTTTATTCCTGGACGACAGCTTCCAGCATATAGAAGGGGCCCGTGCTGCGGGGATCCAGGCCATATGGATGGAACCGGGTATGACGATGGAAGAAACAATATTCCGCCCCAAACAATAAGTACTATATTTGTTCTGCATACCAACATCTTGAGACGCGCATTACCCGACATACAAGTATTAAAAGAAGGCATACTGGCAGGCGATATAGCCCTGCTCAGCCGCGCCATTACCCTGGTCGAATCAACTAACCCACAGCACCAGGTGCTGGCGGCACAGCTGATCGATGAGATACTGCCGTATTCCGGAAAATCGTTGCGCATAGGCATCACCGGTGTGCCAGGTGTGGGTAAGAGTACCTTCATCGAATCCTTTGGGATGCACCTGATCGCCGAAGGCAGGAAGCTTGCCGTACTGGCCATTGATCCCAGCAGCAATATAAGTAAAGGAAGTATACTCGGGGATAAAACCCGTATGGAGCAACTTTCGGTACATCCAGATGCATATATACGCCCTTCATCTGCCAGTGGCAGTCTCGGAGGGGTAACTTACAAAACCCGGGAAACAACACTGCTCTGTGAAGCCGCAGGTTTTGATACCATTATTGTAGAAACAGTAGGGGTAGGCCAGAGCGAAACCGAAGTAAGCCAGATCACCGACTTCTTTCTCCTGCTGATGCTGGCCGGTGCCGGAGATGAATTGCAGGGCATCAAAAGAGGCATCATGGAAATGGCCGATGGAATGGTCATCACTAAAGCAGATGGAGACAATATACATAAGGCCAAAGCTGCCCGCAGTGAGTATGCCAGAGCCTTACACTTTATGCCACCCAATGCATCGGGTTGGATACCGGAGGTGAAAATCTGCTCCTCATACGAAAATACAGGAATTGCTGAAGTGGCAGCCATGATCGATAAATTTCATCATCACCAGGTCTCCAATGGCCATTTTGAACAGAAGCGCAGCAACCAGAACCTGTTTGCCTTCCGCCAGTTACTGAACGAAGGACTGTTTCGCCGCCTGCTGGCACAGCATGGTGTGCAGGACCATATTCATCAGCTGGAGGCCCGCGTACTTAATCATACCCTCAGCCCCTATACCGCAGTACACCAAGTATTGCAGCATCTTTCTCTCGGTTAGTCTTTACGATTATTTTATCGCTTGGTCAGCACGATATGTTTTATCTTTGCGCACAAGTTTTAATTAATTATGTCTGTTGCAACCGATTATTTAGCCGTTCAATACCCAGTTATGGAGCACTTCTACACCCTACAGGGTGAAGGGGCCTATGCCGGGCATGCAGCTTATTTTATTCGCCTTGGAGGATGTGATGTAGGCTGTGTGTGGTGCGACGTAAAAGAAAGCTGGGACGCTGATGTGCATCCTAAAATGAGCGTGGAAGCAATCATAGGAGCGGCAAGTGCATACCCGGGCCGTATCGCCGTTATTACCGGTGGTGAACCTTCAATGTATGATCTGGCTCCCTTAGCTACAGGTCTTAAAGCCGCAGGTTTCAGAACACATATCGAAACCTCTGCCTCATCTCCTTTAAGCGGAGATTTTGACTGGGTTACTTTATCGCCTAAAAAATTCAAGGCACCATTACCGGAGAATATGTCCTGGGCTCATGAACTGAAAATTGTAGTCTTTAATAAACACGATTTTCAATGGGCAGAAACCTATGCCGCACTGGTACCGGAATCCTGCAAGCTGTACCTGCAAACGGAATGGGATAAAAGAGAACAAATGACCCCGGTAATCCTGGAATATATTCGCCAGCATCCGCAATGGTCCCTATCTTTACAAACACACAAATACTTAAACATACCTTAGTTTTATGAATTATCTGCAGGCCATTATCCTGGCGATCATCGAAGGACTGACCGAGTTTTTACCGGTATCTTCAACAGGACATATGATCATTGCCAGCTCCGTAATGGGATTACAGCCTACGGCATTTACCAAACTGTTCCTGATCGTTATACAGTTGGGTACGATCCTTTCCGTACTGGCCTTATATTACAAGCGTTTCTTCCGTTCGGTATCTTTTTACATCAAGCTGATTGTAGCAGCTATACCAGCCTCTATACTGGGTGTATTGCTGAATGATCAGATCGATCAATGGCTGGAAAGTCCCACTATGGTGGCGGTAATGCTGGTATTGGGTGGTATCATATTGCTGTTTGTAGATAAATGGTTCAATAAACCCGTCATTGAAGATTCAGATAATATCTCTTATAAGCAAGCATTCATCATAGGTGTATACCAGTGTCTGGCCCTGATTCCGGGTACCTCACGTTCTGCCAGTACTATTGTAGGTGCTATGACGCAGAAGCTGACCCGTAAAGCCGCTGCAGAGTTTTCTTTCTTCCTGGCCCTGCCTATGATGTTCGGTGCCTCGCTGATCAAAATGCTGAAGTTCTTTAAAGAAGGCAATACTTTCACTCCTGAAGAGATCAAGCTGCTGGTCGTAGGTAATGTAGTCGGATTTGTGGTGGCGATTATTGCCATCAAAGGCTTTATCAGCCTGCTTACCCGCCACGGTTTTAAAGCATTTGGCTGGTACCGCATCATCCTCGGACTGGCTATCCTGATCCTGATCTTCAGCGGTCATGAATTGAACATTCTTTAAAGCACATAAAAATATTTTTAGAAAAAAGATTTCCATTCTTTATGGAAATCTTTTTTTATGTACATCTTAGGAGTATAAATCCTATTGTATGATACGCCAATTCCTCTTATGCTGCCTGCTGCTTTGCACCACTTTCATTGTGCGCGCCCAGCATCCCACCCTTGCCCTCTCCGATGGGTCGCATGATGTACAGCTCGATAAAGTGTCTGTAGACATCAATATTGTAGGCAATATTGCCACCACACAGATGACCCTTACCTTCCTGAACAAGAGCGATCGTACGCTGGAAGGAACCCTTACATTCCCCATGCCGCAAGGGGTTACCATCAGCGGATTTGCGCTGGATATAAATGGTAAAATGCGCCAGGCGGTACCGGTTTCAAAGGCCAAGGCTACAGAAGTGTTTGAAAGTATTGAGAACCGCAGGGTAGACCCCGGCTTGCTGGAGCAGGTAGAGGGAAATAATTTCCGTACCCGCATTTATCCATTCCTGCCACACGCCAGTCGTACAATCATGATTACTTATGAAGAGGCATTGAAGCTGGACAGTCGTTACCAGTTACGTTATCATCTGCCCCTGGACTATGCACAACCTGTCGCCAGCTTTGACCTCAAAGCGACTGTAACCGCCAGCACGGCAAAACCAGTATTGGCAGAGCAGCCCGATGGTAGTTTCTCCTTTACCCAGACCGGCCCCTCTTATATTGCACAACTGCATAAAACATCATTTCAGCCACGTCGTGCACTGACCATTAATCTGCCCAAAGAGATCAATACAGTCGAGGCCTTATATGCACCCAATACAGATAATTCGGCCTACTTTGTCATCAACGATTACAGGAAAGCACAGTTTAAACAAAAGCAATGGTCTTCAAAAATTGACCTGATCTGGGATGTATCCTTAAGTGGCCTGGAACGGAATCATGAAAAAGAACTACAGGTCCTTGATTTGTTTTTTAAACAGCAGCCCAATGCCATTGTTGACCTTAAACTGCTGAATCACCGCCTGGTTAATTCCGGCACCTATGCCATTCAAAATGGTAACTGGTCTGCATTGAGAAAGAAATTACAATCCCTGGTATACGACGGGGCCACTGATTTCAGCGTACTGAATAAGGCTTATATTCTGGACAAGAACAACAGAGATGTGCTATTGTTTACCGATGGCATGAGCACTTATGGTCCGCAGGCCGGTCGTATTCCTACCAGCTTCTTCACTTTTATTGCAGCGCAGAAAGCCGACTTTGTAGCCATGCAGCAATTGAGCAGCGGTGGTAAACTCATAAACCTGAACACGGCTACAGTTGCCGATGCCGTGGCACAGATTAACACTATATATTACCGCTTTATGGGCATAGAGCAGGCCAATGTGTCTGAGGTATACCCGGTGCGCAATACAGAGGTATCCGGACATATGGTTATTACAGGTTTGCTCCCTGCAAATATGCATGAGGTAACACTCTTATATGGCTGGGATGGCAAGGTGACCGAGCGCAGAAAAGTAGTGCTGCAACGCAGTAATAATACAGCCCTGAACATACATAAGTTGTGGGCACAGCAAAAGATAGATGCCCTAAATGGAGATTATAAACAAAATGCAGCTACCATAACGGAACTGGCACAGCAATTCGGAATTGTAACCCGCAATACCAGTCTGATGGTACTGGAAGAAGTGGCAGACTATGTACGCTATAACATTACCCCTCCGCAGGAATTGATGGAAGAGTATCTGCGTCTGAAAAAGGAATCTTCCGTAGCAGAAGAGGAACGTATGAATGATCTGCTGACCCGCTCGGTAGAGATGACTGCCCAGTTGAAAACCTGGTGGCAAACTGTATTTACTGCACAGAAAAGATATCCTCAACCGCCAGAAAAACCAGAAGCAGCAAGGGCTGCTGCAGTAGAAGTGGCAGAAGACCGTATGGTAGATAAGTCCGTTTCATCTGCTCATGATGTGGAGAGCCAACTGGCACCGGCAGCAAGTGCAAGCCCGGTTGTAGAGGCGGTAATGAAGAAAGAAGCTGGAGAAAGCAACACTTTGCAATTTGCCGACCCGGTTACCCAGGAAAGTAATTTTACGACCAGTGCTGTCACAACGTATAACTGGACGGCGACTGACAGTACTGCTACAGATGGTCTCGATATTGCCGCCAGTGATGCTACCGCGGAAGCCACTATTGCGGATGATGGGTATGGATCGGAAACTGTAGTGCCGGTATCGGATGAGCCGTATATGCAGGTGCTGAAAAGCAGTAAACAACCTTATGCAACTTACCTGCGTGAAAGGAAACAATACCAGGATAAAGCAACCTTCTATTATAATGTGGCCCAGTATTTCTATAAAAGAAAATCGGTTGATACTGCTATACAGATCCTGAGTAATATCGCCGAGCTGAATATTGAAGATGCACCCCTGATGAAAATACTGGTGTATAAGCTGAAAGAATGGAAGCAATATGAAAAAGAATTATGGTGTGCAGGCAAAGTGCTGGAATGGCGCCCTATGGACTTACAGAGCCATCGTGACTATGCCCTGGCACTGGAAGACAATGGACGCTACCAGGAAGCACTGGATGGCTTGTATGGCATATTGCAGGGCAGCTACAGCCCGGAAGCGGCCGATCGTGATGCCGGAGTGGAAGAGATCCTGGTTATGGAAATTAACCGCCTGATCAGCCTGCATAAAGGACAACTGAATACAAAGCATATCCGCAAAGAACTGATCCAGGAACTGCCGGTAGATATACGGGTAGTGATTAACTGGAATCACCTGAATACAGACATTGACCTTTGGGTTACACAACCTAATGGAGAGCGTTGTATGTACAATACCCCTACAACCTCTGCTGGAGGTCGCATCAGCAACGACTTTACCAATGGTTACGGACCAGAGCAGTTCTTACTGAAGAAAGCCATAAAAGGGAAATATACAATCGAGACCAATTACTTTGGAGAATCCCGTTTTGTATTGAGCGGTGCGACTACGGTAATGGCAGAAGTCTACCTCTATTACGCATCAGGAAAAGAAGAACGGAAGGTGATTACCTTACAGATGAGTGAAGCCGGACATACGCAGGACGGAGCACTGATCGGGACATTCACCTTCTAAACAATAAAGGCTGCACTCAGTGCAGCCTTTATTGTTTTAATTCGATTTAATCCATAACTGGAATTCCTTCTGATTCAGATCCGGGACATTGAGTTTCTTTACAATCGCAGAATCATTAACCCAGTACATTGCAGGTACAAATAATCCGGCTATATCGCGGAATGGTTTCTGCTCCAGGAAGCTGTAAGGGATATTTGTCGCTTTAGTATCCTCCAGGAAATCGTTGAGCATAGTATTGCGGGTACTATCAACCTCAGGGTCCATAAACACCAGTTGAATAGGCAGTGTGCTATCTGCTTTTTTCATAGCACTCAGGCTGCGGGCGGCATCACGGCAATGAGAACAGGTCATACTCAGGAAGCCAACGAAATGTTTGCCATGTCGTAAATCGGCTTGCGGAACATGTTTCGCCTGTGGTCCGTATAATTTGGATACCGGAATATGTTTCAGCTGTGCAGGGAAGATCACGAAAGGTACAGCAATGATTACCGGCACTACCAGCAGGCTGGTAATCTGCTGCCAGGTACTACGCTCCGGTTTCGAAGTATATTTCCACAGCAGACCGAACAAGATCAGCAGCACTATATTTTTCAGTATAGAGGCCAGTGGAGTCATAGGGACCATGCTGCCCATACAGCCACAGTTTACATCATTACCCGCATTGAAATACAATATAGTCAGGTGAATGGTAAACAGGATCAGCAGCCAGAACGAGGCCCTGATCACCCATTTGCGACTGCCATAAATATTTAGCAGCAGCAGTAAACCCAGAGCTGCTTCCAGCCCTATAAAAAAGCGGGCCGCATACACCGATACCAGCTGCGGTACATATAGCTGCGAGTGGATCGTGTATTCAAAATGCTGGATCGGCTGGGTTTTGGTAAATGCAGAAAAGATAAAGAAACAGCCTAATAAAGAAGAAAGCAGGAAGATCAGGAACTGTTTTACACTATATTTCATAACTCAATAATTAAGAATAGGTACGAAAATAAAACCGATATTCTGTAAATAGAATATCGGTTTGTCTATAAAACGTTAAATATTGTTTATTGAATATCAAATGTACCTTCGGTCAGTACTACTTTGTTAGATGTATTACCTACCTCAGCTACTGCTGTATTGAAGGTTCCTACATAACTACCGGTAGTCGTTACATGATAGTTTGCATTGGTCGTATTGCTGGTATAATGCGTTGCATAACCGTCAACCATGATGGTGTATACAACTTGTACATTGCCACCTACCGGATATTTTTTATTACCGTCGTAGTTGCTGATGGTGAATCCTACACTTCTGAAGTTTTTGTCATCACGTTCAAAACCATATTGAATACCGGTCACTGTCAGGGTTTTTACGCCGCTTACATCTGTCAGTGTTGCAGATTGTTGTTCTGCTATAAACATGTCGCCGTCAATCTTACATTTGAATGTGCCTTTGAAAGGATTGTTTGTAACAGGCTCTTGAACATCAGGTGTTGCATCATAATCTTTCTGACAAGAAACAAATGAAAAGCATAAAGCCAGTAGCAGCGCTGATAATTTGAAAATTTGTTTCATAATGATTTATAGCGTTTATGTATATGTAAGAGGTAAAGATAATTATTACAAAAGTAATTTCAAAACATTTATGGTTTAAAAAATGGCTGTGCTGCAGCGTCACGGAACTCCTGCCAGATCTGGCTCACAATCTTGCCGGCTGGCATAATATCCTGTATCATGCTACTCACCTGTCCGATCTCCAGCTCTCCTTCTTCCATATCTCCTTCAAACATTCCTTTCTTTGCCCTTGCGCGCCCCAGGATCTGTTCCAGTTGCTCGAGTGTTGCCCCTTCGCCTTCGGCACGGGAAACTTCCTGGTAGAACTTGTTTTTGAGTAATCTTACAGGAGTATGTTTTTTGAGTGATAATTGTGTGTCTCCTTCCTGTGCAGTGATTACCGCCTGTTTGAAACTTGCATGGCTACTGGCCTCTTCACTGCATACAAACCTGCTGCCGATCTGAACGCCTTCTGCGCCCAGTACCATTGCAGCCATCATACTGCGCCCACTACCGATACCGCCTGCTGCGATCAGTGGAATATCAATGGCTTTGCGCACATTAGGGATCAGGCACATGGTTGTGGTCTCTTCCCTTCCGTTATGTCCGCCGGCCTCGAAACCCTCCGCTACAACTGCATCCACACCGGCATCCTGGCTCTTAAGTGCAAACTTGGCACTGGATACCACATGTACTACCGTAATGCCCGCATCTTTCAGCATTGGGGTCCATGTTTTTGGATTGCCGGCTGAGGTAAATACGATAGGCACTTTGGCTTCAATAATATGTTTGATATGCTGATCAATATCCGGGTATAATAAGGGCAGGTTAACGCCGAAAGGCTTGTCTGTAGCCGCTTTACACTTGTCCAGATGTTCCTTCAATATTTCGGGGTACATACTTCCTGCACCGATAAGGCCCAGTCCGCCGGCATTACTTACTGCGGAGGCCAGGCGCCAGCCCGATGCCCAGATCATACCGGCTTGTATAATAGGGTATTCAATCTGGAACAATTGGGTAATTCTGTTGTCTGTTAACATAAATCTGCTGCGTAAAAAATGATATGATTATTTGCCGAAATCGATATCTGTATTATCACCGATATTCAGGCTCTGGCTCATGCCCCTTACAAAGGCATCACTACCAATAATAGAAGATTTGAGTACCACTTCTTCCAGTACCGCAAAGGACCCGATAATGGAGTTGCTGACAATAGAAGAATTGATGGTGGAATGCTCTCCGATGGTTGCATTAGGACCGATGATCGAGTTCTCGATCTTACAGCCTTCTGCAATACTTACAGGAGGTAAAATTACGGTATTGGGAAACTGGTAATTGTACGTCAGGCTGCTCTTCTGACCTTTCAGCAAGATCGCATTGGTCTCCAGCAGGGTCTCCTTCTTACCACAGTCAAACCAGTTATTAACCTTAAAAGATTTGAACACCGCACCATCATCGATCATGAGCTGCAAGGCTTCTGTAAGATGGTATTCACCATCTATAGTACCTATACCATGATCTATACAATAGTCAAGTGTTTTATAAAGCGATTGCGATTCTTTAATCTTGAAGACGCCTACCAATGCCATATTTGATTTAGGGATCAGTGGTTTCTCCACCAGTCTGAAGACTGTTCTGTCGTCCCCGATTTCTGCTACCCCGAACAAACGAGGATCATCTACCCTCCTGACGCCGATTTCAGAATGCGGGCTATTGATAATGGCCTTGATATCATAATCACAGATCGTATCTCCGTACACAATAAAAATTTCATCGTCATTGACAATGTCCTTCGTCAGCCATATGGCATGGCCCGTACCTTTACGGTCATTCTGGGTCACAAAATGGCATTTCAGTTCCGGGTATTTCTTGTTGATATAATCCTGGATCTTATCGCCGAGGTACCCGATCACAAAAATAAATTCATGGATTCCGTTTTCCAGTAGCTGTTCAACAATAACACTTAAGATCGTTTTCCCGGCTATAGGGATTAAAGCTTTGGGCTGTGTGTATGTGTGCGGGCGTAATTTGGTGCCTGCTCCAGCCAGAGGGATGATCGCTTTCATCGGATGTTAATTGATACCGCAAAATAAGTTAATTGCCCGGCTCAAAAAAGTTATTTTATGATTTCTTAAAAAAGATTTATGCCAAAAAATTATATCTTTAAGATGAATTTAATCACACTTTAAAAACAAAACACTATGAGTAACATTATCTTTTGGATCATTTTCGGAGGTATAGCAGGCGTAATTGCCAAATGGATCATGCCCGGCAAGAACGAGCCCCAGGGGTGTATTATCACCATTATCCTGGGTATTGTAGGTGCCCTGGTCGGTGGCTTTATCGGAAATTTATTATGGGGATCTACCGGTGTTACCGGCTTCGGAGTTAAAAGTTTTGCCTTAGCTGTAGGCGGCGCATTATTAGTACTCTGGATATATGGCAAATTTGCCGGCAAACGCTAGTATATAAAAAAAGCAATATAGTGCGCAGTGTCATCTTTAATGAGCATCAAACCATAGTGGTCTGGCATCATCCCAATCGCCATTATAGTTAATCAGCAATTCCTCATTAGCATTGATGCTGCGTACTGTTCTTATCATGATGATCTGCTGTTCAAAGTCCATATAGTACTCACAATTGGAGCTATAGCTATGGTTGTACATAGAGATGTAACCCCATGCAGCACAGCATAGTTCATTATTCTCTCCCCACTCAAAGATATAATCATGCAGCGGTGTCTGATCTAGCAGTTTGCGGTCTGCACCACTCATAGCCAGTACAGGAGATATTTCTATAATTACATTTTCGGGTAGGTCTTCAGAGGTATATACACCTCTTCCTTTGGTACTCGTCTGATCTATATATAGGCATTCCGCTATCTGTAATTGCATATATTCTTCTTTTAAGCAACAAAATGCATACCGTTATGATATGCATTTTGCCATGATTTTAAATATTGATTAGCCCGCAGTGCGTAAGACATCCAGCTTACCGCGGTCCAGTTTTTCTTTTGCATATTCCAGCGTAATGGTGAATAATCCATTATGTTCTGCAGATGGTAATTCATACATAGCATCGGTAAGGATCATTTCACAGATGGTTCTCAAACCACGGCCACCCAGTTTGTACGTGTGTGCCTTATCTACCATATACTCTAATGCATCGTCATCCACTTTCAGATCTATATTCTCATATTCAAACAAACGCTTGTATTGTCTGATGAGCGCATTCTTAGGTTCTGTAAGGATTCGCTTTAAAGCAGGTTTGTCTAATGGGTTCAGATAAGTAACTACAGGTAAACGACCCAGTAATTCCGGGATCAGTCCGAATGCCCTCAGATCCTGTGCATTTACATACTGCAGCAGATTACTTCTGTCCAGCTTATTCTTTTCTTCTGTGCTTTTAAAACCGATAGCGCTGGTTTCGATACGACGGGAAATCATTTTGTCGATCCCTTCAAACGCTCCGCCACAGATAAACAGGATATTTTGTGTGTTGATCTTCACCATTTTCTGATCGGGGTGCTTGCGGCCGCCTTGTGGTGGCACCAGTACTTCCGAACCTTCCAGTAATTTCAACAGTGATTGCTGCACGCCCTCACCGCTTACATCTCTGGTAATGGATGGATTATCACTTTTACGACCGATCTTATCGATCTCATCAATGTACACAATACCTTTCTCAGCTGCCGTTACATCATAGTCACAAGCCTGTAATAGACGGGTCAGGATACTTTCTACATCCTCTCCCACATAACCGGCCTGTGTAAACACAGTAGCATCAGCGATGGCAAAAGGAACCTGTAAAATACGGGCCACTGTTTTGGCCAGCAGGGTCTTACCGGTACCGGTTTCTCCCACCATGATGATATTTGATTTTTCAATCTCCACATCATCAGTAGTTACATGCTTTAATCGCTTGTAGTGATTATACATGGCTACTGCCATTACTTTCTTCGCATCGTCCTGGCCGATAATATACTGGTCCAGGAAATTGGTAATTTCTTTGGGCTTCAGAATTTTATGCTGATTAATGTCGTACTGTGCGGATACACTCTTTTTTGCTTCCGGCTTGTCATTAATCATATTGCTGGCCTGCTGTATACAATCGTCACAGATATTTCCCTGAACACCTGTGATGAGCAGTCCTACTTCCTGTTCACTTCTTCCACAAAAAGAGCAGGACTGGCCATTTTTTTTTGCCATAATTTAATTAGTCAGTTTTATGAATACTTTACTTGGGATTAAAGGTGTGCCAGGATTTTTTCCTGCACCATCTTCAGCTCCTCATTACTTAATTTCAGCTTTTCGTTGGTGAAATTGATATCGTCTGCATTGTTGATCGGCAGCAGGTGCATATGTGCATGCGGTACTTCTATACCGATCACACTCAGGCCGCAGCGATTGCAGGGAAATGCTTTTTCAATAGCCAACGCAATTGGTTTTGCAAAGTTCAGCCATTTAGACAGAATATCTGCATCTACATCCCATATTTTATCAGTTTCCTTTTTCGGAACCACCAATACATGTCCCTCTTTTAAAGGGAATATATCCAGGAATGCATAAAAATCATTGTCTTCGGCTATTTTAAAGCTTGGGATCTCACCTGCAATAATCTTAGTGAATATGGACATATGCGATTAGAATTTAAAAATTATGCTATCATTACCTGTCCCGTTATAGGGTGCAGTCTGTATAGCCTTTTTATAATTATTGATCTGAACCCAGTAAATGATCCAGCAGATAATGGCTGCAAGACCGGATAAGAAACCAAGCAAGGGCACAACGGTTGTACACCTGAGTACGCTCATTGCAATGCCTGTTCCATTGGCCGGGTTGGCCTCTGAAAGCGGGAATGACCTCACCTTTGATTCCTTAAGAATGGATTCAGACAGATTGTTTACTACAATGAATGACCATACCAGGTTGAAAACAGGAATGAGCAGCAGCCAGGTGTTATTGGGCGCCATGGTCCTGTTCTGTTCTGAAATGGCTTTGAATGTATTTCTTAATGTGAGAATGTACAGGATATTGACCAATAGGTACACAGCCACAATGCCGATAAGTATCAGCACAATGGTTACATCAAAACTATCCCGGTAAGTCAGGCCCATTAACAGTATATATTAGATTCCGATTTCTTCGATTCTGAATTGCAGTTTTCCGGCAGGCACATCGATATCAGCGATTTCGCCTACGGCTTTCCCCAGTAAGCCTCTTCCGATAGGGGAGGTTACAGAAATCTTACCGGCTTTAAGGTCGGCTTCTTTTTCTGATACTAAATGATACTCTACCAGTTTTTTGGTTTTCATATTTGTAATCTTAACCTTGCTCAGTACGGATACTTTACTCAGGTCCAGATCTTTTGTATCAATTACTCTGCTATTGGCAATAATACTTTCCAGCTTGGCGATTTTGGCCTCATGAAGGCCCTGAGCCTCTTTGGCCGCGTCATATTCAGCATTTTCTTTTAAGTCGCCTTTTTCGCGTGCTTCAGCAATAGCTTGTGCTATTTCTGATCTACCCGCGGTTTTTAATTCGGCAAGCTCTCCTCTCATTAGCTCCAGGCTTTCTTTCGTAACATAGTTTACCGTTGACATAATAATCAATTTTTAGGTTATTACATAAAAATAAAACACACAATGTACCCGATGGTTGCGAGATACATTGCGTGCATTAACTATAGCGAAGTTAAGGCTTTACAATCAATTGATCAAATTATAAATCCTAATTTTTTCCTTAATGTAAGACACATTTTAGTGTTGGCATCATAGGTATAACCGCCTATATGTGCGGTGCCTATAAAGTTGGGCATATGCAGCATTTCCATAGCTATCGCAAACATCTTATCATCCATTTTGCTGATAGGTTCTTTTTCCCATACATCAAGGGCAGCGCCAACAATTTTGCCACGGAGTAATCCATCATAGACCGCATATTGCTCCGCCACTTCACCTCTTGATAAATTAAGTAAGGTGAACGGATGTTGCATACGCTTACAAAACTCCTGGTTGAAGTAATGATGGGTGTCCTTTGTATACGGAACGTGAAAGCTGATCATCGTGGCCTCCTGGTATATTTGCTCAAGGTCGGTACACCATGTAATTCCAGGATTGGGTGGATAGTCTTTTGCTTCAATATCGAAGCCCAGGACCTTTACCCCCATTGCAGTCAGCTTTTGTGCAAAGCGGTAACCATTATTACCCATGCCGATAATACCGGCTGTTGTGCCTTCTATTTCAAAGCCACGGTTATCGTCCCTAAGCCAGATGTCCTGGCGCAGTTCTATATGTGACTTTATAATGCGGTGCTGTAAGGCCAGGTACATGCCCAGGGCCTGTTCGGCTACGGCATTGGCATTCCCTTCCGGGCTGCTGATGCAGATGATATTACGGCTTTTGGCATAGGCTACATCTATATGTTCCATACCGCTGCCCATACGGCCTATCCAGTGCAGGTTTTCAGCCTTTTCCAGTAAAGGCTGATCGAACTTTATTTTGGTGGAGGTAATGATACCCGTATAATCCTGAATACACTGCGAGAGTTGCTCATAATCGATCGAAAAGCCTTCTTCCAGTGTATACCCCTTCTCCAGGAGAAAATCAGACAGTACCGGTTCTATTTTAGTGATAAGCAATACGCGTTTCACACTCATTTTTTAAAGTATTGATTGTACATCGCAACAAATTCTGCTACAGAAAGCTGTTCTGCACGTTTATTGAAAATTTCATCGCCCAATTGTTCAGGAGCAATCAAAGGTCTTAACGCATTACGCAGTGTTTTTCGTCTCTGTCCAAATGCAGTTTTAACCATTTTCTGAAACTTAGGAAACTGGTCAATCTGGTATTTGTTACCGGCATTCTTCAACCTGATCACGCCTGATTTAACTTTAGGAGGAGGGGTGAAGCAATTCTCATGCACATCAAAGAGGTAAGTAACATCAAAGTATGCTTGTATCAGAACACTGAGTATACCATAATCTTTCTTTCCGGATGCAGCGGCTACGCGCAGTGCAACCTCCTTCTGGAACATACCAATTACCTCATCGACCTGGTGATGCCAGTCCAGTACCTTAAACAGGATCTGGGAAGAGATATTATAAGGGAAGTTACCGACCAATGAAAACTGACCTTCAAATGGTACAGTAGATTTCAGAAAATCGATATGGATCAGTTTGTCGGTTATGGCCGGGTAAGTTGCCTTCAGATAATTTACTTTATCGTCGTCAATCTCAACAGCCTTGTAATGGATATTTGGAATCTCTAGTAAGTACTTGGACAGTGCGCCGCCGCCGGGTCCTACTTCTACAAGATTTAAACCTTCACTGAGGGTAACCTGGTCTACAATTTTAAGGCACATATTCTCATCATGCAGGAAGTGCTGACCCAGGCTTTTCTTTAAAATATACATATATGAAGATTAGTGTACAAAAGTAAGCATAAAAAGAAAGCCCGCATTGCTGCGGGCTTTCTTTTTATGATCTAAAGTATGGTTAACTTAGAATTATTTGCTTGTACCCAGGTGTGGGTGTGGAGGAGCTACAGAAGATGGACCTTCTTCGCCTTCGTTAGCTGAACGATACATAACAGAGTTGATATCGCCAGTAGCACCAGAGTATTGGAAGATGAAACGGTCACGGCTGATGTTTTGAGTTTCAGTCATGTACTCGATTACATTGTTTACGCGGTCCCAAGCACGTTGTTGTTGTACTTTAGAAGCACCAGCGTTACCCATTACTACCACTTTACAAGAAGGGTTAGCGTTCATCTGAGCAGCTAAGTTAGCCAGTTGGCTTTGAGCAGCTGGAGACAGACGAGCAGAGTTGTTAGAGAACATTACTGAACCTGCAGCGATAGAACCACAAGAAGCAACTGTACCACCACAACCGTCTGGACAAGGGCATTTACCAACACCATCAGCGTCAACTGGTTGACAGTAAGTAGGAGTGATTAATTCTTTATCCATGTAATCAGGAACGCCATCACCATCAGTATCCAGAGGACAACCAGTAGCGTCAACTTTCACGCCAGCTTGAGTATCAGGACATTTGTCGAATTGGTTAGCAACACCGTCTTTATCATCATCAGCCAGAACTGGATCAGGCAGCATCATGTGACGAGGAGCAGCCATTTCGTTGTAGATATGATCCATTGGATTAACCCACCATAATGGTTGTACGTTTCTTTTCTTGTTACCCAGGTTGAAACCTAAACCAACAGAAGCATAGTTAATCAGATCTTTATCATTGTTCTGCATGAAAGAGCTTTCAGTTGCATCTAAGATGTCCAGACCAGTCCAAGTGATTTTATCTTCGAATTGTAAAGATACGCGATCACCTAATTTGAATTGGATACCCAGACCACCAACTAACGCAGGAACTAAACCCCATGTTTTGTCGCCGATGTCAAATTTAGCCTGACCTTTGTTCGTTAAGTTAGCGCGGTTAGCGTCAACATAAGTCGCATCTTTCAGTGCTTTTTTGTAATCTTTCTGAGCATCTGTAGTTAATACGCCATTTGCGTCAACTGGCCAGCCAGCGAAATCAAATGCAGTACCGTTAGCTTGCATGTTACCAACTTGTGTGTTCCACAGTAAAGCACCAGCACCTGCAAAACCGTAGAAGCTGAATGCATTCTTAGCTTTGTGGAAACGGATGTTGTTAGTAGCAGCAACAACTTGTAAAGTTAACTCATGTGCACGGTATTTGTAGTTGTTATAAACCAGAGCACCTGGGTTAGTGTTGTACGCACCCCAAGAAGTACCTGCATAAGCAGCCTCACGACCACGGTAGTCAATACCTTGAGCGTTTTGGAAGTTATACTGTAAACGACCAGAGAAAGTGTATCCGAAAGCTTTACGCAGAGATGCGCCGAAGCCCATAGCGTTAAACGGATTAGTTGCAGTCCAAGGCATTTTGTCCGTAACGTCAGAGAATAAGTTTTGTGTACCAACGCTTACGCCTAATTCCCACATATTACGTGGTTTTGCAGGGAAGCCATACTGGTAGTTTAAATATTGGCGTTGTTGTTCCATTCTGCTTTTTGGAACATACGCTGTGTCTAATACATCATATACTTGACCACGGTAAGTCATGTCTCTACCGCCCCAAGATGATGATTGTTGTGTTTCTTGCGCAAAGGCCGGTTGTAAAGCCATTGCCGAACACAAACCTGCTAACAAGATGTACTTTTTGTTTACCATAACGAGATTTGTTTATTAACGTTTTTAGTTTTTATTTCTAAGTATTGCGACAAAGGTATATTCTATTTCGAGAAAAAAAAAATAAATACCTGAATTTATGGCATATTCGTCTATTTTTTCAATTTGATAACAATCAGGGTATAACTGCATTTGGGCCTTGTTATTTGTTATCAGAGTTGTTATAAATACATAAATTTAAATGTGATCAGAACTTATACATCGCTTTCCTGAAATAATAAGTACCTTAGCCGGACATTTTAATGAAGATATAATATTCGAATGAAATTAGCCAAAAAAGTAATTGAGGAAGAGCTGAAAATATTTGAAGAGCACTTCGCTCAGAGTATGAAAAGTGGCAAAGGCTTGCTCGATCGTATCATGAGTTTTATCATTAAGCGGAAGGGGAAACAAATGAGACCAATGTTTGTTTTTCTGGCAGCGAAAGTAGCTGGTGGTACTGATGAGCGCACTTTTCGAGCAGCATCACTTATTGAATTGTTACATACGGCTACCCTGGTACATGATGATGTAGTGGATGAGGCTAATATGCGCAGGGGCTTTTTTTCAATTAATGCTTTATGGAAAAATAAGGTGGCTGTGTTGGTAGGGGACTACCTGTTATCTAAAGGTTTGCTGCTTTCTGTTGAGCATGGAGATTACCCCATTCTTAAAATTGTATCTAAGGCTGTGAAGGAAATGAGTGAAGGAGAACTGCTGCAGATTGAAAAGACACGTAAACTCGATATTAAAGAAGATATTTATTTTGAGATCATACGCAGCAAAACAGCCTCATTGCTGGCTGCAGCCTGTAGTGCTGGTGCATGGTCTGTTACAGAGAACGAAGCGGAAGCCGAGAAAATGCGCCAGTTTGGCGAGAAGCTGGGCATTAGTTTCCAGATAAAGGACGATCTGTTTGACTACGGCCATGATAATATTGGCAAACCAACAGGAATAGATATCCGGGAGAAGAAAATGACCCTTCCCCTGATTTACACTTTGCAGACTGCAGAGGAAACGACAAGACGTAAGATAATATATATCGTTAAGAACCAGAATACGCAAAAAGATAAGGTTGAGGAAGTCATTGGACTGGTGAAGCAGCATGGTGGAATTGAATATGCCAAGACTAAAATGGAGGCCTATCAAAAAGAGGCATTGGATATATTACATAGTTTCCCGCCTTCAGAAGCGAGAGACGCTATGGAAGATCTGGTGGCTTATGTGACCAGCCGTAAATATTAAAACATCTAAATACCATATTGCTTACAATGAAAAAGATTGCAAAACCACTAATTGCCGCTGCCGCTTTACTTACGCTCAATACACAATATAGTTGTGTGTCCAGTAAGAAGTACAAGGATGCTAATGCAACTATTGCTTCTCTGCGTAATCGTAACAAAGATTTGAACACCAATATTGACAACCTCAGAGACCGGCTTGAATTAATGGAGTCGGCCAATAATAGCGCTGCCCAGGAAATCCAGGATAAGGAGTCGACTATTACTGCAAAGCAGTCTGAACTGGATGCCAAACAGGCAGAGATCGCTGCTCAACAGGAAAGGCTGCGCACCCTGCAGGAATTGATTGATAAGCAGAAGGCCAAGACAGAGGAACTGAAAAACAAGATGTCGGAGGCACTGAAAGGATTCAAGGCCAGTGAACTGACCGTATCTCAGAAAAATGGTAAGGTGTATGTAAGCCTGCAGGAAAGTCTTTTGTTCCCATCGGGTAGTGCCGTGGTGAATACCGGGGCCAAGAATGCTTTGTCAAAACTTGCTGAAGTATTAAATGCCAATCCGGATATTACTATAGCTGTAGAAGGACATACCGATTCCATTCCTATCCGTTTGAAATTTGAAGATAACTGGGCCCTTAGTGTTGCCCGTGCAACAGCAATCGTAAGGGTACTGACCAATGATTATAAAATTGATCCGGAGCGGATTATCGCCAGTGGCCGCAGCCAGTACTTCCCGGTTGCCGGCAATGAGAGTCCCGAAGGCAGGGCTTTGAACCGTAGAACGGAGATCATCCTGGAGCCTAAGCTGGACGCACTATATAATATTATAGAACAACAATAAGCTTATAAAAAAATAAACCTGCCGTATGGCAGGTTTATTTTTTTATAAGCTTATTCCATTTACAGTTTTATGAAATCATCGGTTTGGGTATCGATGAATTTGTATTGTGTAATCGGGAAGTCATTATTAGGTTTGATCTTCAGCCAGATCTTGTGTTTGCGATACCATTTCCATTGTAGTGATTTCCAGAAGCCGCCATACTTAATATATGACTGCAACATCGGGTGACACATAATGGCCAGGTTTTTATGTCCCTGGTTGATCAGGTATTGCACATCTTTAGCTACTTCATCAGTAATCAGGATAGAAGGTTCAATCTTACCGCTGCCTTTGCAGGTAGGACAAACTTCCGTTGTATTGATATTGATTTCCGGGCGCAGGCGCTGACGGGTCAGCTGCATCAGTCCGAATTTAGAGATTGGCAGTACTGTATTTCTGGCTCTGTCTTTAGTCATAAACTTAGACATCGCATCATGCAGTATCTTGCGGTTCTCCGGTAACTTCAGGTCAATAAAGTCGATAATAATAATACCGCCCAGATCTCTCAATCTTAACTGGCGTGCAATTTCTTCTGCGGCCTCCAGGTTTGTCTTTAATGCACTTTCTTCCTGGTTGCTGTCTGCTGCACGGGTACCGCTGTTTACATCAATCACGTGCATCGCTTCTGTATGCTCAATGATCAGGTAGGCACCACTGTTCAGGTTAACGGTTTTGCCAAAAGAGGCTTTTACCTGGCGGGTAATGCCAAAGGAATCAAAGATCGGTTGATCCTGGTGATAAAACTGCACAATCTCTTCCTTTTCAGGAGCGATCTTAGCAATATAGTCACGGGTATCGTTCAATATTCCTTTATCATTAACCACTACTTTTGAGAAACTGTCATTTAGCAGATCGCGCAGGATAGAAGTCGTTTTAGCTTTCTCGCTCAGGATGCGCTGTGTCGGAACAGCACCTTTCAGGTTATTCTGAATATTCTGCCAGGTACTGGCCAGGTCAGAAAGATCGGAATGGAGTTCAGCTGTATTTTTTCCTTCAGCAGCAGTACGTACGATTACACCAAAGTTTTTAGGTTTGATGCTTTCCACGATTTTCTGCAAACGTTTTCTTTCTTCAGCAGAATGTATTTTGCGGGAGATAGATACGAAGTTGTTGAAAGGAGTCAATACAACGAAACGCCCCGGAAGTGAAAGTTCGCAGCTTAAGCGGGGTCCTTTGGAGGAAATAGGTTCTTTTAGAATCTGTACCAGTATTTCAGGTTTCGGGTTGAATACATCAGTAATCTTACCGGTTTTCAGAATCTCATCTTCGTTTTTGAAATTACCGAAATCAAAGCCGTTAGGATTAGTGTCGAATCGGGCCTGATGGGTAAATTTGATTAGTGAGCGCACATAAGGGCTCAGATCGGTATAATGGAGAAATGCGTCTTTCTCGTAGCCAACATCTACAAATGCGGCATTAAGGCCTGGCATCAGTTTTTTGACCTTACCAAGATATAAATCGCCTACGGCAAAGGCAGTATTGCTTTGCTCGTAATGTAATTCTACAAGTTTTTTATCCTCTAACAACGCTATTGCTACTCCGTTATCCGATGAATCGATAATCATTTCTTTGTTCATGAGTGATATCTTTTACATCGAACCCCAGGCGTTTGCACCAACTGGGTTCCGGCATTCTCCTCACTTATGGATACTAAGTACCGTACAACAGGTTTCTGACAAAGGCAGAGTCAGAAGAAATGCCGTCGGCATAATTAAGTTCGGGAAAGCAATTTAATGAATCTTACAATACAAAACAGCACCATAATACTAAACCCTGTATATCTTACACAGCTGTGGCAATTAATGCCGGGTGCTGTGGGATACAGACCGGGAAGTAGCATACGGTACAAATAAGAATACAGATACCCGCAAAAAGTATACAAGTATCTGCATCAAATATTTAAAAACAAGTGGTAACGGGTACTACTTATCTCTTTTTGCTTTTATGACGATTCTTTCTTAAACGTTTTTTGCGTTTGTGTGTTGCAATCTTATGACGTTTTCTTTTCTTACCACAAGGCATAATTAATTGATTTAATTAAGTTAATAAAATGTTTACTATATATTTCAAGCGTTTCGCGCTATAAATTTTATGGTTTTTGCTGCTTATTGAAAGTAGCGATATATGCATCCATGTCTTTATCAAATGCCGGGTTTTTCATAATCGCTTTCGCCTCATTGAATAACTCAATAGCTTTTTCGAGATTGCCCTGCATTTTGTAGGCCTCACCCATAAACAGGTGCGCTTCCAGATTGTTTTTGTCCAGTGCCAGTACTTTTACACCACGTTCAATAGCCTTATCCGTTTGATTGGATTGTAATGCCATTTTACCCAGTGTAACCTGTGCCCGGATGTTCTGAGGATGTTTTTCTGCAAAATCACGCAGTTTAAATACACCATTCATTACATCACCCCGGTCAATCATTACGACAGCAATATCCATTTCAAGGGTATCACTTTTCGGATCAATGTTTATCACTTTATTCAAAGAAGCAATCCGGCCTTCGGCCAGCCATTGTCTCACAGCAGCATCTTTCTCTTCAGACAGAGCTTCCTGAAACAAATGGGCGGCAAAGTTCAGTATTTTTTCTGAATTTTCCAAATTACCCGCTTCCGCATAATAATGTGCCGCAATACCAAACTGGTTCATTTTCTGCCAGCGATCGCCCAAAGCCTTATAGGAAGCGGCTTGCGCCGTCTGATCTTTGTTGGTAAGGGCGTCTGTTTCCAGGTGATTTATTTCTGCAGCAGTCTGCGGAGACAGTAATTTTTTCTTGGTTGCAGCAAGTAAAGAGTCAAAATTGGCAGGTGGTACCATCGCCATTGCTCCGCCCATCATGGGGCCTGCAGCTCCGGGGGCTTCCGCAGCATGGTCATGTCCGTCATCGGCACTATGGTTATGGCTCGCCTCAGCGCTTTCCTTTGCGGGTTTTACATTACTTGTACCCCAGTATATACCTGCTGTGGCAGCCAGTGCGACACCAATGGCGATCAATTGCTTACTGTTCAAAATATTAAAATTTTTGCAAAATTAACGAAACTTACGTTTCTCATACGTTAAAACATGGTCAAAAAAGACCATTGATCTCCGCATCTATCTTACTGATTACCTGGGCAAAATCTTCGGTATTATCGGCATAATTACAGTTGTCAATATCAATGATCAGCAGCTTACCGTCCTTATAATTATCCACCCAATGATTATAATGCTCATTAAGGCGCTTCAGGTAATCGAGCCGGATATTGTCCTCGTACAAACGTCCTCTTTTCTGAATCTGGTCTACCAGTGTCGGAATAGAAGCCTTCAGGTAGATCATCAGGTCCGGTGGCTTCACCATACTCTTGATCGTACGGAAGAACTGGGCATAATTTTCAAAATCCCGGGAAGACATCAATCCCATCTCATGCAGGTTGGGTGCAAAGATGTGCGCATCCTCATAGATTGTTCTGTCCTGTATTACCGCATGAGCACTCTGCTGTATTTCGAGCAGTTGCTTCAGCCGGCTGTTCAGAAAGTAGATCTGCAGGTTGAAAGACCATCGCTGCATATCATTGTAGAAATCGCTCAGATAAGGATTATTCTCTACCGATTCAAATTGCGGTACCCATTTATAGTGTTTAGCCAGCATCTGGGTCAGGGTAGTTTTCCCTGCCCCGATATTTCCGGCTATGGCAATGTGCTTTAACGTACTCATTATACTATTGTACAGTTCTGGAGATTAATAATAGTTAATGCCGATTGCTTTGCGTGCTGCAGTCAGGGTCTGAACGGCACTTTCACGGGCACGTTCTGCTCCCGATTTCAGGATCTTACGCAGACGCTCTTCGTCTTTCTGCAATTCCAGTGCCTCTATTCTGATCGGATCCACAAAACGGATCATATCTTCGGCCAGCTGCTTTTTGAAATCACCGTAGCGGATGCTGCAGCTGTTGAACTGTTCTCTGAATAATGCTGCCGTATCCTTTTCTGATACCAGATCCATCAGGTCAAACAGATTCTTTATATAATCAGGCATTGCGCTGTTTGGTTCTGTCGGACCGCTGTCTGTCTTGGCCTTCATCATTTTTTTGCGGATCGTTTCTGCTTCATCATTCAGGTAGATGGTCGCATTCTGGTTCTCGCTTTTGCTCATTTTGCCATTGCCATCCAGGCTCATGATTTTTACCGTCTGCTCGTCGAAGCGGTATACATGCGGTTCCGGGAACAGGTCAACGTTATAGCGCTGGTTGAAACGGTTACCGAAGTTGCGGGCCATTTCCAGGTGTTGCTCCTGATCCTTGCCCACCGGTACTTTCACCGCACGGTGTATCAGTATGTCTGCTGCCATTAATACCGGATAAGTGAGCAGGCCGGCATTCACATTGTCCGGGTTTTGTCTCACTTTATCCTTAAAAGTAGGCACTTTTTCCAGTTCCCCTTTATAGGCCAGCATATTCAGCATTAAATATAATTCTGTAATCTCCGGTACGTCCGATTGTGCGTACAGGGACACCTTATCCGGATCCAGTCCGCTGGCAATGTTCTCTGCGGCTACACGGAAAACGTTTTGCTTAAGATCTTTAGGGTCAGGATGAGTGGTCAGGGAATGATAATCTGCTACAAAGAAGTAACAGTTGTAATCATTCTGCATTTTGATATAATTATGAATGGCACCAAAATAGTTGCCCAAATGTAAAAATCCGGTGGAACGGATTCCACTAACTACGATATCTTTTTGCATAGTGCTGCAATTTACAATATTTTGAATTCTCCCTAAAGGAGATTAGTCTGAAATGAAATGAAATGAAAAATAACTTAAAGGGCAGCGGCTGTGGCTGCAGGAGAATTGACGGCGCGCAGGCGCCAGACAAATAATACGAAGAAAAGATATACCAGTACACCAAACTGTACTTCCAGCATTGACTCTGCCATCATAGCAAAGATCAGTACTGCGGAAGTGGCTATCGCATACACTGCGCCAGGCCCTTTACTGAATATTGGTTGTACAATCATGAGTATAAAGATAAGACTTAATACGCTACCCAGCGCAACCATCACAAAAAGTAACTGGTTATGAGGGATCAGGCGGTTCTCTTCCGGTATCAGCGGGTAGTGCGCTGCATACTGATCTGCCATTGCTTTTTTCAGGTCTCCGGCGCCTACTCCCAGCACCGGGTGCTCTTTGATAATATTCAATGCCAGCTGATAAGAGATAATGCGGCCCTGGTCGCTATAGTTGTAGTCCAGTGCAGCATTGGGGTCGTTTGCCTGTTCGATCTCTTTTTGTACGTAATCAATTTTGGCATGGATTGTCGGCACTTTTAAGTAGGCCAGAAAACCCAGGACAGGCAGAGACAGCAGGAATAATACGGCCACCAGCTTATTACGATTATAAATTTTACCAAAGCCCAGTATGGCAATCATAATATAGAATCCGAGCAGGCCCGTTTTCGTTGCCAGTAAATGATTAAAACCTGTAAGAACCAGTATGAAAAAGAAGGCCAAAAACTTATCCCATTTTGTAATCCTGGTCCAGTGCTCCAATACTAAATACACATTTAAAAGCGTTGTCAATACCAATGCCAGGCTAAAGCGTATATAATCATTGTATATAGAAGTAGGGATCAGTTTGGATGAGCCATAAGACTCTATGTAATAGCCCGGGTTTTGCATAAAAGTATACAGGCTCTGACTGATATTGATCAGTAACAGTCCCGAAATGCTATATATAAGTATGCGCAACATGTTCAGCTTATGAACCGGTACGCTGAGAAAACCAAATGGTAACAGGAGGAACGGAAGCTTGATCACGATGCGGGAAGCCCATTCAGCAGTGTTACTGCTCCATAAACCAGAGAGCAGGTAGCTGGCAAAGAAGAGGGCACTCCATAAAGCCAGCCGGCTTTTGCGGATTGTAGTCCAATGTTGCTTTATGGTACCCGGCATGCAGGCATTCAGAAAAAGGGCAATGGCACCGATACTGACCAAAGCGCGCGCATGCAGCATTCCGGCGATCATCATCAGGCAGGAGAGTACCGCGATCCAATCCTGGATGCTATGCTTTTGGTGAATATTTCCGGTGGTTGTATGCGTCATCTGATGTGTGCTGTGCTTTAACAGGTTAGGCGCAAAATTCACCTTTTTAAATAACAATACAAAAAAAGCCACATTTTTCTAAGCAGTAGAATACTTGTACTTTTGATGCGTTAAAAATACCTTGTTTGAAACTAAATAAATATACAGGCTGGATTTTACCAGCGGCGATGGCACTATTGTTTGCAGGATTGTACTCCTGTGCCAATATCGTTCCACCGTCCGGAGGGGAAAAGGACATTACTCCGCCAAAGTTGCTGTCCATGTCTCCTAAAGATTCTTTGCGCAATCAGAAGGTGAGTAAAATTGTATTACACTTCGACAAATTCGTAGAGCTGACTGATCTGCAGAAAAACCTGGACCTGTCGCCGCAACTGGATATTCAACCTTCCGTGGTCGCTATCGGTAAACGTGTAGAGATCAAAATTGTAGACAGTTTATTAAAGCCCAATACTACCTATCGCATTTCTCTTGGAAATGCGATTACGGATAACCGGGAGAAAACGCCTTATGGAAATTTCCGGTATACATTTACAACAGGCGACTATTTCGATTCCCTGCAGTTACAGGGTAATGTGGCAGATGTATACGGGGGACACCCTGATACGGGGGCTATAGTAGTGCTGTATCCGGAACCATTCAATGATTCCATGCTGCTCACCAAGAAAGCGATGTATGTAACCCGGGTAGATCAGAATGGTCATTTTAAATTAAGCGGTCTGCCGGATAAGTCTTTCCACATATTTGCCATTGCCGATGCGGATGATAATAAGATGTATGGTGCAGAGGAGCGTATCGGATTTATTGCCGGAAGCCTTCAGCCAAAACCGGAATCAGATTCAACCAGTATAACCTTATATAGTTCCAAAGCCAGAACTCCACTGGCGGCAGTAAAAGATACTACTGTTATTGCCAAACCGCTTACGGTAGGTAAAATCATTTCTACAGACAAGAATGCCCAGGTATATATTGTACAGGCCGATTCTGCGCACCTGGAACGCGAGACTTTTGAGCTGAATAAACCTTTGGGCATCCTGCTGAATACGATTGTCGGCAAAATCGATTCTTCGAAAATATACCTCAGCTATATCAATACAGGTGGTATTGAAACAGAAGGACGCCGGACCATAAGCACAGATAGCAGCCGCATACTGATACACCATCGCTGGGAACCGGAAACAGTATATACCCTGCGACTGGTGAAGGGCTGGGCACTAGACACTGCAGGGAAAGAGCTGCCTCCGGCAAAAGTTAGCTTCCGCACCAAGCGTAATGAAGATTATGCCATGATGAATATACATATCCCGGCGGCTTACCGTGCAGATAGTTTTGTGCTGTCGGTATACAAAGATCAGGACAGCATCTATCAGCAAACAGTACGGGATAGTGTGGTGACCCTTACCTTACTGGATCCGGGAAAATATACGATCAAAATTATTGCAGACGGAAACAGGAATGGCATGTGGGATCCCGGTAATTTCTGGAAAAAGCTGCAGCCCGAGATGATATTTCCGCACCAGACCACAGTTGATCTGAAACCCGGTTGGGAGAATGATATTGATTTCGTCTTTGACCCTGCGGTACTGATCGCACCGCAGCAGCAGCAATCAGCATTGAAGAAGAAGGCTGCCTTTGAACGGTAGCGAAATGTATATAAAACAATAAAGGAGGGCAATGCCCTCCTTTATTGTTTTATATAAGATTGAAATGCTTATCGCATAAGGGTTACATTACCCTGTTTCTTGGTAGTAGAGCCATCAAAGAAGTCGGCAGTAAGCAGGTAACCATAAGTATCCATTTCCTGGAGTACACCTTTATACTTACCATCCCATCCTTTATCCAGTTCACTGGTCTCGAATACTTTTTCACCCCAGCGGTTAAAGATTTGCAGGTTTACCTTTTCAATACCATAACCCCTGATGCGCAGGATGTCATTATTGCCATCTCCATTAGGACTGAATGCTGTAGGCAGGTCCACGATAGGGTAAATGCTCGCGGTCAGTTCCTTACATATTTTGTCGCTGCAGTTGAATTCATTGGTAGCGGTCAGACATACTTCGTATGTTCCACTACGTCTGTACTCAAATACAGGATTCGTTTCTGTGCTGCTTCTGCCATCTCCGAAATTCCATAAATAGCTGGTGGCACCGCGGCTCATATTGGTAAAGGTGAATGGTTCGTTCGGTTCGCCCACTGTAGGACTAAAGGTGAACAAAGCAGTTGGGGTTGAATGGACTGTTACCGTTACATAAATGGTATCGAATTTATTACAGGTATTAGGATTGCCCACAATCAAACGGGCAGTGTATGTACCCGACTGGGTATATACGTGACTGGTTGGAGATGTGGTCGCTTGCGTACCATCGCCAAAATCCCACTGATAAGAGATGGCATTGCTGCTGGAATCCGGGAAGTCTACTGCTGCATGTACACAAGCGCTTATGTCCGGAATCGGATTAGCGTTTACAAACAGGTTAGAGAAATTAATCGTTTTGATCACACTGTCCGGGTTATTACAGGCACCGGGCATCGTCATTTTCAGTTTAATGTTGTATGGTCCCGTACCGGCATACGAGTGCACAGGAGGGTTAGCACCGGTAAAGCTATTACCATCGCCGAAATCCCATACAAACGTAGCGCCCGTGGTCGGGCCGCCGTTAATACCTACAGAGGTATTGTTGAACTGCACTTTAGGGCTAAAACAGCTATCCAGTATAGTGTAGGTAAAGTCAGCATTAACGGTATCTGCACGTACGGTAATGGTCACATAACTGGTATCTTCCGTAATACAGCCTTCAGGATTGCTTCCGATCAGGCGCACGTTATAAGTGCCTGGTGTGGTATATGTATGCGTAGGGGTTTGTGCCGTACTGAAGCCACCGTCGCCAAAGGCCCAGCTCCATGAGGTAGCATTGGAAGAGTTGTCCTGGAATTGTACCGTAAATGGCACACAACCAGAAGTAGAAGGGCTCGCAGCAGCATTCACCGACACGCTACCCAGGTTAAACGCGATTTTTACCGCACCAAGGTTACAGTTAGAACTGCCTTTTGTCGTTGCATAGGCACCGGGCGTAGAAGGAAATGCAGAGCCTGCACCGCAACTGGCACATATAGCCTGGTATACCACCCCTTTAGGGTCAAAGCGGCTGGTACCACCATCTACGTGCTCCTCTTTAGACGGAGCACCAAAGTATGTGCCATAAAGGAGGCTCTGGGCACCACTGCTTAATACAATAAAGTAAAAGTCTGCACCATCGGTTGTAGGTTGTATCGCATTGCTGGTTATAGGCATACCCAGTACACTGGTTGCCGGTGCAGCAGATGTAAGACCGCCCCAGCCGGAGATATATACATTCTCACAGGTATCTACAAGAAATGCAACCGGAGAGATATTTGCATTGGATACATTACTACCACTACCATATACAGTAGAATAAATCCGTGTGGCAAGCGTGCTGTCCAGCTTCAGCAGAAACTGGCGTGAACCCGGATTGTTATATACACCGGGACTTACCGGGAAGCTACCCTGTGTTTGTCCCATTACATATACATTATTTTCTTTGTCGACCTGTATACCATAGTTCTGGTCATAAGCGGTAGTACCCACATAAGTAGTACGGATCAAAGGATAGGTACCGCTATTCTGGAAGCGCATGATATATCCGTCGATGCCTCCTGCATTACTGGCTTGCCATGCACCAGCCGTACTGCTGCTATGGAAGTCGGTACTCTGCGTACCGCCGGAAACATATACCATAGCCTGTGTTTTGTCCAGGGCAATACTATAGGCTCCGTCTACGCTGGTACCACCAAGGTAAGTGCCGTAGGTAAGCGTGGTCAGTGTCGGATTAAATTTCAGAAATACACCATCCTGTGTGCCACCCAGCGATGATTTAAGTGCATTGGCACTTACCGGGAAGTTTGCAGATTGCGTATTGCTGGACAGGTATATATTACCGGTATTATCGACAATAACTTCGCTACGGGAATCATCACCGTAGTTATGCTTTAAGGTAGAAAACGTATTATAGTTGGCAGAGATGTTTACACCATCTGCAGCAGTGCCTCCGATATAGGTAGATCCGACAAGTGCAGTGCCTCCGGCATTCAGTTTGGTAACTATAATGTCAAAGTCTCCTGCATTGGTGGTACGGAAAGCGCCGGTTGTAGTAGGGTAATTGGTAGAAGCAGATTTTCCGCTGATCACCAGATTGTTATTCTGATCTACAATAAGGCTGTGCGGCATTTCATTGCTGCTGCCACCGATGTATGTTGAGTAAACCAGGGAAGTCCCTGTAGCGTTAAATTTAGAGATAGAAATATCACAGTCGATACCCAGGCTTGCAGACCCGCTACCACCGCCATAAGTGGTCTGGAAGGCACCGGTACCCACCGGATAACCGGCTCCTCTGGCGATACCCCCGGCATACAGATTGCCGGCAGCATCGTAGGTAGCCGTAAAGCCCCAATTATCTGCAATAGAACCCGTCAGTGTGGCGAATACCATCTGCGGGTCAATCGTCAGTACCTGGCTTTTGTCGTAACCTTTGGGGAATTTAAAGCTCAGTACATCACCATTCAGTACATACTCGCACTTTACTTCTCTACGAACGCCGTCTACATACTGAAAAGCGTAAGGCTTTTGTTCTATAATCTTACCCACGGAGGTCTGGATCTGTAAGTTGCCTTTTTCCAGGCTCAGTCCGTTTGTGCCTTCGTACTGCAGTTTTATTTTATTAATATCTGCATTGGGTTGTACCACCAGATCATACTTCAGGTAACTGTTTTCAGAATAGAAATAAAAATCTATACCCTGGTAAATCTCTTTAAAAGTAACATTGCCAAACAGCGACACATTACTTTTCCAGCGTTGCGGATCGCTGCCCAGATAGTAGTTGTGATAAGCAGTTTGCTTGCTTTGCGGTACCACGGCAGCCTGCTGGTTCCCGTTAAGCCATTTCATTTTATAAGCATGAAACTTTAGCGTAGGGGCATCAATATTACCATCCTTATACTGCTCGATCAGGGCATTGTTTTCCGGAGCACCGGTAAGATAAGTAATCCCTCCATGCTCCAGGTATATGTCCACATTCGGAGAGATACCCTTGTAGAGAAAATCCTGTGACCATTGCCCTTCATTAGGGATAAAGAGAACGCTGCTGCTCTGTGCCTGCGCGCTATAGCCGGGACATAAAAGCAGTATGCATCCGATTATCCAAAAAAACTGTTTTATCATGTGATTAAAGCGTTTATAGAATAGTAAATGGGGTTATATAAATTTGTTCATACGGGCTGTTTTAATGGCTTCTGCTTTAGAATGAACATCAAGCTTACTGTATATATTTTTCAGGTGTGATTTTACAGTTTCCAGGTCGATAAAGAATTCATCTGCTATTTTGCCCCGCGTCTTTCCATTGGCAATCTGCTCCAGTATCTCTGTCTCTCTCTTGGTGAGTGGTGATTCCTTGCTGCGCTGGAAGGAGTTAACAACCATACGGGCTATGTGCGCGCTCATTGGTCCGCCGCCCAGCATTACTTCATTCACCGCATCCAGTATTTTCTGAGGAGGCGTGTTTTTGGTCAGGTAGCCGGAGGCGCCTTTGGTCAGCGCTTCAAATACGGCATCCTGGTGCTCGTTTACAGACAGGATAATTACAGCCGTATCCGGGCATATTTCTTTAATCCTGGGCAAGGCCTGCAAGCCCGATAGGCCCGGCAGCTGTATGTCCAGCAACACAACATCCGGAGCAATTGCAGGAAGCTGCTTCAGCGCACTTTCTGCATCTGCGAATACTGCTTTTACCTGGTAGCCTTCAGCATCGTTTAGTAAAACCTGGAAGCTTTCCCGGATTATAGCGTCATCTTCAATCAATGCAATAACAATATCATTCGTAGTAGTATTCTTTTTCATTATCTGGTTTATACACACAAATTTAACTATTTCTGCCTAGAATATAACATTACACATAACAGGGCTCATATCCATCGCTGCTTTGCTGTGTCAGGCGCATGTAGACCAGTGCAGTAGTATAGATATCGCTCATGCAGTAATGGGCAATACCGGGCAGGTCATTTTCTATCCAGTAGTTATGTCCTACTTCACTACCGCTCATCTCCGTTTTAGAAGACGGCAATTTTAAGGTACGGGCAAGCAGATCCAGTGAAATAAAATGTTTGTAATCGCCAAATCGCCATAGGTTAAGGGTGTCAATATGTGGTACTTCCCATGGTTTCAGGCCATTCAGCTGTAAGCAATCGGGCAGGCTCAGGCCCTGTACAGTAAATCGCCTGCAGAGATAAGGCAGGTCGAACTCCTTAATATTATGGCCGCAGAATATAATAGCAGGATGCTGTTCCGAGATCTCTTTAATGGTATCGGCAAAGGTCTGCAAGACAGTTTGCTCATCGTGATCGGCTATAGACTTAATACGGATTTGTTTGTTTTTAGCATCAATGATGCCCAGGCCGATGCAGATTACTTTGCCAAATTCTGCATAGATACAGGCCCTGTTACGATAACTTTCGGCCGGATCGGCCAGTTCTGTTTCGCTAAGCTTTAAGAATGAAGACTTGTGTATCCAGTGCTCGCGGATGCTTTCTTCCAGGTTAGTAATGTCTGCATGTTCGCTAACAGTCTCAATGTCAATAATGAGGATTTGTGGGCTGGTTTTAGATTTCATTATGGTAGTTTTAAGGTAACATTAATAATATTACATAAAGTTATCATATAGTTTTTTAAGTGTGGTAGGAAATATGAAAATATTGTTTTAGTTTTACCCTACCTCCTTATATGAACTGATTGAAAGAGTAACCTCTCAGCCCTAAAAAACGTAGTAGTAAATAGTAAAAATTTAAAAATAAAGTTTATATGAGGTTTCTCGTGTTATTGATGGCACAGTTATGTGCATTTTGTGTAGTTTGGTCGCAGGAAAAAACGGCGTATTTCCAGGGCAAGATTTCATACGTAATGAATTATTCCGATTTTAAAGGGAATAATATTAACAGTAAAGTGGCGGCATTTTTTGACCGCGAGCAGCATTTGTACATTAATGAGCAGAACTATAAGTTACTGGATCAGAACAAAAATCATGTGAAATTGTACAATGCTGGTAATAATGCCTATTTCTTCTTTAATAGGGATCATACCGCTTATAAGATCGATGTAACCAGCAAGACGACCCAACGCGTAAAAGTGTTTGAGGTTGAAGATACGGACACTATTCTGGGTCATATCTGCAAGGCGGTTAAGGTCGAGGCGGACTTCAGGGCGTATATATACTTCTACAGCCCCGAGATCAGGATTAATCCCGATGTATACACTAACTACAACATGGAAGAGTGGAATGTATATATCAAGGCTTCTAAAGGAGCCCTGCCGCTTCGCGTGATTACACTTGACCTGCGTGGAAAGTATGTAGAAGATAAAGAAGCAGTGTCTATTACCCCAATGTCACTGGTGGCTGCCGACTTTACATTTCCTAAAGATGTTAAGCTGAAAAGGCTGAAATATGGCCTTGACATGGTCTGGTAGGCAGAAGTCCAATATTAATTAATTATTAACTCTGGCGTTTTGATTGCATAGCCCGGTATTATATTGATACATTTGCCCCAAATTTTAAAAGCATAACATAAAATTATATGGGTTTAAATTCATTTTTGAAGGCTTTCCTTCCTAAGGACAAGATTTTTTTCAGCTTATTTGAGCAAATCGGAGTAAACCTTCAGGGAATGTCCAAAGCATTTGTAGCAGCATTGAACGATCCGAACTACGATAGCAGAAGAGCGGCATTGCTCAAACTGGAAGATTGGGAGCACAAAAACGATAACTTATCGCACAAAGTGTTTGTTGAACTGGGCCAGAATTTCATCACCCCGTTTGACCGTGAGGATATCCACTACCTGGCTACCGCACTGGATGACGTAGCTGATTTTATGTATGCAGCCGGTAACAAGATCGTTACGTACGACGTTACAGAGCCTAATGATTATATGAAGAAAATGGCGGAGATTGTACAACTGTCTGTTGAACAATTAGCTATTGCTGTAGATAACCTGCGCGATATGAAAAATATCCGTGCGATTACAGAATGTTGTGTAAAAGTAAACAGCTACGAGAATGAAGCTGATGATGTGTATACAGCAAGCATTACCGACCTGTTCTCTTCTAACCTGCCTGCGGTAGAAATTATCAAATTAAAAGACGTATATCAGGATCTGGAATTTATCACCGATAAATGTGAAGATGCTACAAATATTATTGAATCGATAATCGTTAAATATGCTTAATCCGTTCCGGGTTAATCAATTCTTTTACATTTTATCTCAATAGTATTTTTATATGTTCACTTTACTGATTGTCATTATAGCATTAGCCTTAATATTTGACTATATTAACGGCTTCCACGATGCGGCAAATGCGATTGCGACCGTAGTGTCTACAAAGGTATTGACACCTTTGCAGGCTGTAGTATGGGCAGCATTTTTCAACTTTGCAGCATATTTTATCTTTGACCACGGGGTAGCCAATACCATTGCCAAGACGGTAAAGACGGAGTACATTACCCTGGCGGTTATCCTGGCCGGTCTCATCGCAGCCATTGCCTGGAACCTTATTACCTGGTGGTTCGGAATACCTTCCAGCTCCTCCCACACCCTTATCGGGGGCTTCGGCGGGGCAGCCATAGCACATGCCTTATTATCCAGCAGCGGAGCTACCGGATTAGGCGCTATTGATGGTCCTACCATTATCAAGATTATTTCCTTTATTGTACTGGCGCCGTTTATGGGTATGCTGGTCGCCTTTATCATCTCACTCTGGTTCCTGCACTCCTTTAAGAAAGGAGCATGGCCGAAGATTATTTCAGTGTCGATCATTATACTTTCTCTGTACTCTATGTCAAGAGTGCTGGAGACACCGAAGGCAACTATGTATAATTCGCAGGTAAAGATTGAAGAAACAACTGCAAAAATCACCGCTTTAAACCTGACTACCGATCAGAAAGTAAAAGAGATCGCAGATGAGAAGCTGAGAAAAGAAGCAGAACCATTGTTTAAAGATCTGAAAGAAGCGAAGAAGAAAGCCGAGGCTGCACAGAAATCAATCGACAGCCAGAAGCCGTATATCCTTAAGTTATTACTGTTCGGACATAATATGAAATGGGCATTATTGTTCTTCATCCTCATGTCTATGTCCATCTTTACCCTGTTCCTGAGCTCTTTGAACTATGCACAATCTGAGCGTTGGTTCAAACGCATGCAGTTGGTTTCCTCTGCCGCATTCAGTATCGGTCACGGTGGTAATGACTCTCAGAAAGTAATGGGTATCATTATGGCAGCCTATATCGCCTACGATCCGACCAAGTATAGCCTGGATCATATGGTGGCTTGGGTACCGCTGGCATGTTATACCGCAATCGCTTTGGGTACTATGAGTGGTGGTTGGAAGATCATCAAAACAATGGGTACCAAGATCACCAAAGTAACTCCTTTCGAAGGGGTAGCTGCTGAAACAGCCGGCGCCTTAACCCTGTTTATCACAGAGATGCTGAAAATACCGGTGAGTACAACACATACCATTACCGGTTCTATTATCGGGGTAGGGGCCACCAAGCGTCTGTCTGCCGTTCGTTGGGGTGTAACCATCAGCCTTTTATGGGCATGGATTATTACCATTCCGATCTCAGCCCTGTTCGCAGGATCTGTATACCTGATCTTATCAGCATTCGGTCTGAAATAGAATATTAATCTTACATATAAAAAGAGCTGTATCCTTCGGATGCAGCTCTTTTTTGTTACAATCTCCCCCCGAAAGGGGGACGGGCTTACTATTGAAATTAGTTTATCTTTACTGCTTCAATACCAGAAAAATTAATTGCTTATGTCAAAATTAAAAATAGGAATGATGATGCTATCAGGAGCTTTAGCATTTGCTTCTTGTAAAGGAACCACTTCCGGTACTACGGATGGGAAAGAAAAAGCCGCAAGCGGTTACAGTAAAGATTTTAAAGTAGAGGCAGAGGCCTTTGCAGACTTGCAACTGCTGCGCTACGAAGTGCCGGGTTGGGATGAGCTGACCCTGCAGCAAAAAACACTGGCGTACTACCTTTATGAAGCAGCCCTGTGTGGTAGAGATATCTATTACGATCAGGCCAATATTCATGGTTTAACTTTACGCAAGACTATCGAGACAATTTATACAACGTATAAAGGAGATAAGAACTCCGAAGACTGGAAAAAATTCATGGAATATGCTGGTCGTTTCTGGTTCAGCACCGGTAATCACCACCACTATTCAAAAGATAAATTTATTCCGGAGTGTTCTGAAGAATATTTCAAATCACTGGTAAAGAATAGTGATACCACAAAACTGCCTTTAGAGCAGGGCGAAAGTGTAGATGCTTTCCTGACCCGCATTCATGCACCACTGTATGATATGAGCTATATGCCTAAGATGGTGGATCTGCGTGCCGGAGTTGATAACATTGCCAACTCTTCAAACAACTTCTACGAAGGCGTTACGCAGAAAGAGGTAGAAGCATTCTACAACAATCCAGCGTTGTTCCCGCACTCTGACCGCGAGCCGGAATGGGGACTGAACTCTAAAGTAATGAAAGATGCTTCCGGTAAATTAATCGAGAAGGTATGGAAACAAGGTGGCATGTATGATGCAGCGATCACTAAAATGGTTTCCTGGCTGGAAAAGGCAGTTACTGTAGCGGAAAATGAAGCACAGAAAAAAGCACTGTCTTTACTGGTTGAATACTACAAAACCGGTGATCTGAATAAATGGGATGAATACAACATCGCATGGACAGCAGATACAGCAAGCCGTATAGATGCATCTATTGGCTATATAGAGGTGTATAACGACGCAATAGGCAAGAAAGGTAGTTATGAGGCTGTAGTGTCTCTGAAAGACCTGGAAACAACTAAAATCGTATCTAAAATTGCCAGCGAAGCACAATGGTTCGAGGATAACTCTCCACTGATGCCGGAGCATAAGAAAAAACAAGTTAAAGGTATTACCGCTAAAGGTATTACAGTGATTGTAGAAGCCGGAGATGCGGCGCCAAGTACTCCGATCGGTATCAACCTGCCTAACTCTGACTGGGTTAGAAAAGAACATGGTTCTAAATCGGTATCCCTGACCAATATCGTACATGCCTATAATGAAAGCAGCAAATCAAGTGGTATGCTGGAAGAGTTTGTAGATGGCAAAGAAGATATGGATCGTATTAAACAATACGGTAGTCTGGCCAGCGATCTGCATACAGATATGCACGAATGTATCGGTCACGCATCAGGACAGATCAACCCGGGTGTAGGTACTCCGGATAAAACCCTGAAAAACTATGCCAGTGCCCTGGAAGAGGCTCGTGCTGACCTGGTTGCGCTGTATTACATCATGGACAAAAAACTAGTAGATATCGGTGTGATGCCTTCTCTGGAAGTAGGTAAAGCAGAATACTATAACTACATGATGAATGGCCTGATGACGCAGCTGACCCGCCTGAAACTGGGTGATAAAATTGAAGAAGCACATATGCGCAACAGAGCCCTGAATGCATACTGGGTATATGAAAAAGGTAAGAAGGATAACGTAGTAGAACTGATCAAGAAAGACGGTAAAACTTTCGTGAAAATCAACGATTACAATAAGCTGCGTACCCTGTTTGGTGAACTGCTGAAAGAGATTCAGCGTATTAAATCTGAAGGTGACTTCAATGCCGGTAAAAACCTGGTGGAAACATATGGTGTAAAAGTAGATCCGGTATTACATAAAGAGATCCTGGATCGTTATGCAAAACTGAATACCAAACCATACAAAGGGTTTGTGCAACCAAGACTGGTTCCGGTTATGAATGGTGATAAGATCACTGATGTTAAGATCGAATACCCGACTTCATTCTACGAGCAAATGGCTGAATATGCTAAAGGATATTCCCTGCTGCCGGCTAAGAATTAATCAGATTACAACAAATAAAAAAGTCCCCGCCGGAAGGCGGGGACTTTTTTATTTGTTGTCCGAATTTTACTTATCGTAAACGGTCCAGAGACTTGATTAATTTTTCATCTTTACGCAGGCCTCTTAAGGCAAATAGCAAGAGGAATACGGTAATAAAAGGAAGAAACATTCCTATCCATAAACTACCCTCAACACCCGGATATTTATTCCAGAAATTATTCAGGCCTACAAACAGCCAGAACAATAATCCGATGCAAAGCAGGATATTGATCCATACCATCCCGATCTGTCTTTTGCGGTTTTTGAACATAAAGATCGCAACCAGGCTTAATACTACACTGATGCCGGAAAGCACTATAGCCAGGTAGTTATTGTTGATATTCTTAATGCTGTTATAAACGCCCTGTGTGGCATCATCCGGTGCAGCTGCAGCAAAGTGGTATACATCAAAGTAAAACATGCCCGCCATAACTAATGCAGCCAGCAACAGCCATATTGATTGTATTCTTTGTATCATAAGTGTTTCAGATTAGTTGATGATTTCGAAAGGTACATAATTTTTCAACACTTCCGGCAGGCGGATACCCTCGGCAGTCTGGTTGTTCTCCAGCAGACAAGCCAGTATTCTCGGCAGTGCAAGAGAGCTTCCGTTCAGGGAATGCAACAGTTCTACTTTACCTTCCGCATTGCGGTAACGGATCTTCATACGATTAGTCTGGAAGTTCTCAAAGTTAGACACAGAGCTTACTTCAAGCCATCTCTGCTGTGCAGCAGAGTACACCTCGAAGTCGTAAGTAAGTGCAGAGGTAAAGCTCATATCGCCACCACATAAACGCAGGATACGATATGGCAGGCCCAATGATTTGATCAGGTTCTCTACATGTAAAACCATCTCTTCCAGTGCTGCATAAGAGTGCTCCGGTTGTATCATCTGTACGATCTCTACTTTATCGAATTGATGCAGTCTGTTCAGGCCACGCACATCTTTACCATAGCTACCCGCCTCTCTGCGGAAGCAAGGAGTATAACCGGTCATTTTAACCGGCAATTGTTCTGCTTTTACAATCTCATCACGGTAAATATTGGTTACCGGCACCTCTGCAGTAGGAATCAGGAAGAAGTTATCATCTTTCGCATGATACATCTGTCCTTCCTTATCGGGCAATTGTCCGGTACCATAAGCAGAAGCTTCATTAACCATGTGCGGTACCTGCAGTTCTTCGTAACCGGCTTTGGTATTATAATCCAGGAAATACTGGATCAGCCCTCTCTGTAAACGCGCGCCTTTACCGCGGTATACAGGGAAGCCACTTCCGGTAATCTTATTGCCCAGTTCAAAATCGATCAGGTTGTATTTGGTCGTCAGTTCCCAGTGTGGTAATGCTTCACCGGCAAATTCCGGCATGTCACCACCACTGCGCACCACTTCATTTTCTTCCGGTGTCTTGCCTTCCGGAACGCTGCTATGCGGCAGGTTGGGCAGACTTACGATTTTATCATGCAGTTCTGCTTCCAGGCGGTTTAATTCCTGTTGCAGCACTGCCGATTGTTCTTTATGTGCAGCCACTTCTTTTTTAGCGGCTTCTGCTTGTTCTTTTTCTCCTTTAGCCATCAGTGCACCAATCGTTTTCGATGCCTGATTCTGCAGAGCCGTCAATGACTCCGATTGCTGTTGAATAGTTCTTTTTTGTTCGTCCAGCGCGATAATTTCATCTACAATTTCAACTTGCTTGAAATGTTTTTTGCGAAGGCCATCCAGGATGCGCTCTTTTTCCTGTGCTTGTCTGAATAGGGTAATCGGTAACATAATCTATAGAAATGTTTTGTGCTCGTTATACTTGCAAATGTATTGATTTGTTTGTGTACTTTAATGATTAAATATTGATTAGGACAGGCAATGATAAAAGGCGTGTAATGCCCGCTGAAAAGGGACTTTGAAAAAAAATTTGAAAAAAAAGCAAAAAAAGTTTTGCAGATAAAAAAAGGTTTTCTACCTTTGCAATCCCAAACGGGAACAAAGTTCTTTAAGAAAATAAAAAACGAAGTAACGCGCCGCTTTAGCTCAGTTGGTAGAGCAGCTGATTTGTAATCAGCAGGTCGCTGGTTCAAGTCCGGCAAGCGGCTCTTATTGAGGCGAAATTTCGAATGTGTTTATTCATGTTTTAAGCTAGTCTCACTAGGGTAGGTGGCCGAGTGGTTAAAGGCGGCAGACTGTAAATCTGCTCACTCACGTGTACGGAGGTTCGAATCCTTCCCTGCCCACATTTTTTATTTAGCGAATAGCACTCTTTAGTGCTTTTGCGGGAGTAGCTCAATTGGTAGAGCGACAGCCTTCCAAGCTGTAGGTCGCGAGTTCGAGACTCGTCTCCCGCTCATTATTGTAGTCTGAGATGAATTGTCGTATGGTATGTTAATAGTTGTTCACAACGGCAGCCCTACCGCAGTTCATTTTTTTTGACAATAAATCCAACAACAAGCTGTTGTAGCTCAGTGGTAGAGCACTTCCTTGGTAAGGAAGAGGTCGGCAGTTCAATCCTGCTCAACAGCTCTTAATAATATACTTTCTTTGCCTTGTTTTAAACAAGACGGAGTGCATAAATTAAGATGATGATTTTTTAATATTGTTTTACAATTAAAATTTGTACAATATGAGAAAATATGCATATATTTGCACTCTGTTTTGAAAAAGGGCAAAACAGAAAGTGTATATTTTAACGTTTAACACAACTCTTTAAAAAAAATAACAATGGCAAAAGAGACCTTTAACAGGGAGAAACCCCACGTAAACATTGGTACAATCGGTCACGTTGACCACGGAAAAACAACTTTAACAGCTGCTATCACTTCTGTATTAGCATCAAAAGGTATGGCTGCTAAAAAAGGTTATGATGAAATTGATGGTGCTCCAGAAGAAAGAGAGCGTGGTATCACGATCAACACTGCACACGTAGAGTATCAAACTGAAAATCGTCACTATGCACACGTTGACTGTCCGGGTCACGCCGATTATGTAAAAAACATGATCACTGGTGCTGCTCAGATGGACGGTGCTATCCTGGTAGTAGCTGCTACTGATGGTCCGATGCCTCAAACTAAAGAGCACATCCTGCTGGCTCGCCAGGTAGGTGTACCTCGTATCGTAGTTTTCATGAACAAAGTTGACTTAGTTGACGATCCTGAGATCTTAGAATTAGTTGAATTAGAAGTTCGCGAATTATTATCTAAATATGATTATGATGGAGATAACACTCCAATCATCAAAGGTTCTGCATTAGCAGGTCTGAACGGTGATGCTGCTGGTGTAGCTCAAATCGAAGAGTTAATGGCTGCTGTAGATGAGTACATTCCTCTGCCTCCACGTGCTGTTGACCAACCATTCCTGATGTCTGTAGAGGACGTATTCACTATCACTGGTCGTGGTACTGTTGCTACAGGTCGTATCGAGCGTGGTGTGATCAATGTAGGTGATAACGTTGAAATCGTTGGTTTCAATGAGTCTCCTCTGACTTCTACTTGTACTGGTGTAGAAATGTTCAAAAAATTATTGGATCGTGGTGAAGCTGGTGATAACGCTGGTCTGCTGTTACGTGGTATCGATAAGAAAGATATCCGTCGTGGTATGGTAATCGTTGCTCCTAAATCTATCACTCCTCACACTGAGTTCAGAGGTGAAGTTTACGTTCTGTCGAAAGAAGAAGGTGGCCGTCACACTCCGTTCTTCAACAAATACCGTCCTCAGTTCTACTTCCGTACTACGGATGTAACTGGTGAGTGTATGTTACCAGAAGGTACTGAAATGGTTATGCCTGGTGATAACGTAAACCTGTTCGTGAAACTGATCGCTCCTATCGCTATGGAGAAAGGTCTGAAATTCGCGATCCGTGAAGGTGGTCGTACAGTAGGTGCTGGTCAAGTTACCGAAATCGTTAAATAAGAAATATCATTCTTATATACAAAAGCTCCCGTTTTACGGGAGCTTTTTTTATGTACCCCACCCATCCTTTTCTCTAAAGGAAATATGGGCTTAATATTGGATAATTATTTTTGTGCTATATTAATAATCAGATATATGTATAAGAGTATTTGTACACTTGCTTTTATAATCATTTCTGCGTTCAGTACATTGGCGCAGTCAGGTAGCTATTATACTGGCACACAGAACCTGCAGGGGTATCGTCTTAAAACTAAACTGCATGATATTGTAGCCCATAAGACCATCAGCTGGAACTATGGAGACCTTCCTTCTTTCTATCAACAGACAGACAGGGACCTGTATTATGAAAATGACAGCTCCTTGCTGGATATATATTCCGAAAATCCTGTCGGCCTTGATCCTTATAATTACTATTATCAGAATAACAGCCTGATCAGTGGTGCATCAACCGAAGGCCTGGGCTGGAACAGGGAGCATATCTACTCCCAGAGTTTCTTTAATAGTTATTATCCCATGTACTCTGACCTGCACTTTATTTTGCCGACAGATGCACGTGTTAACCAGCGTAGGAGCAATTATCCGTATGCGAAGGTGGGCAATGCAGCCTTTACCTCATTAAACGGCACAAAGGTCGGGCCATCTGCCACGGCCAATTATACCAATACGGTTACAGAGCCTATAGATGAGTTTAAGGGAGATGTAGCACGCATGCTCATGTATGTAGCAGTCCGTTATGAAAACCTCTTGCCGTTTTTTGAATATGCCAATGTGCGTAACCCGATAGACAGTCTTTCTGAAAAGTCGTTTAAGGATTGGTATATACCCTTACTTTTGAGCTGGAACCAGCAGGATCCGGTATCGCAAAAAGAGATGGAGCGCAACAATGCGGTATATGCCATACAAGGTAACCGCAATCCGTTTATTGATCACCCGGAATGGGTACAATCTATCTGGGGTAACCTTCCTAATGATAATACTGTGCCAGACGCGCCTTTCCAGGTGGTAATGCAGGAGAAAGGCAAGCGCTTCATCACTATTGAATGGCCATATGTACAGGGCGGGAATATTGCTGGCTATGAAGTATTGCTGAATGGAAATTTCGTGGGCTCTACGCAAGGTCTTATTTATACTTTTGATCAGCTGACCGAAAACACAACTTACGATATTACCGTGCGTAGCTATAGTACAAGCTATGTGAAAAGTGCTTTAGCGCCTGTCCTCTCTGTAACTACAACAGCAACTGATACTTTTGCAGGCGATCTGCTGATCAGTAAACTGATTACCGGCTCTGCATATAATAAGGCTATTGAGATCAGTAATGAGACGGGGCATCCTGTAGACCTGAGACATTATTACCTGAATATGCGCCAGGAAAATAATACTTCAGGGGCTTTATACTGGTCATCAAACAAGATCCAGCTGGAAGGTATGCTGGCGCATGGGCGAAAGCTGGTCATCATCAATCCTCATGCGCAGCTGACCTGCTTTACAGTAGATAGTGCAGATATTGTTTCCAATGGATTGCCTATGAATTTTGATGGTACACTTGCTATTGATTTATTACATGATAACGCTACAATCGATCGTATAGGCGATGCTTCTGTACGAGCAAACTTTGCCACTGGCTGTAGCCTTTATCGTAAAAGTTCAGTTACATCACCTGCCGCTTTGTATGATAGTACAGAATGGAATACGTACCCATTAAATTACTGTGACGGACTGGGAAATCCTCCTGAAGAACCGACCAGGATTACTAGCACCGTGAAAGAGTCATTGAATATTTATCCGAATCCCGTAGCAGCCGGCAGCTATATTTATGTGGAAGGAAAGTCTTTAAACCATGTAAAAGAAGCACTGCTACAGAATATAGATGGCCGCATACTTGCGAGGTATAAAAGCCCTTTCCGTAAGACTGGCAGCATACAGCTCCCTGAGCAGCTGGTACCTGGTGTGTATATATTTAGGATCGACGGACAAGGTTATAAACTTTTGGTGAAATAAAAACTTTAAATGAAATATACCGGTTATATATGAATTTTCATTTAATGTGAATATATTTGTAATGCATTCACATTCACCCTAAAAACAAAAATTATGAAAAAGGTATTATCACTGATGCTGCTTCTGGCAGCTTCTACCGGTTTATGGGCACAAAAAGGCCAGGTATGGCCAAGCGAAACCCGTCAGGAATTTGAAATTGATGAAAACGGCAAGATCACCAAAGAATATGCCGCAGCCGATTACAATTCCTATTATTTATTCATCAACAATAATGAATTCGTTCATTGTACGGGTACCATTACCAGTCTGTATAAGATTGTGAACCGTAAACAAAGAGATGGCGGAGTAGAGTATTCTGTTGTAAGCGAAGTGGGCAATAACTACCAGATGTTTTTTCATGAAAAAGATAAGTACATTGTATTATCCTCTCGCGACAAAGGTTTCAGTGTGTATATAGAATGTAAAGCACCATATACCACACAAGTCTTTGACAATATCAATCGTTAAACAATTATAAAAAGTAATGGCCTGATCTTTAGATCAGGCCATTACTTTTTATAATTGTAAATATATTACAGCGCAGCTTCGTAGCGTTTGCTTACTTCTGCCCAGTTGATTACATTCCAGATAGCAGACAGGTAATCAGGACGTTTGTTCTGATATTTCAGGTAGTAAGCATGTTCCCATACATCAATACCCAGTACCGGAGTACCTTTTACATCAGCAACATCCATCAGCGGATTGTCCTGGTTAGGAGTAGAGCTTACTTCCAGTTTACCGTCTTTTACGATCAGCCATGCCCAGCCACTACCGAAACGGGTAGCACCTGCAGTAGCCAGTTTTTCTTTCAGGGTATCCATACCGCCTAATTCAGCAATAGCAGCCGCTAATTTTTCAGAAGGCTGGCTACCGTTGTTGCTCAGGATTTCCCAGAACAGACTGTGATTATAGTGACCACCACCGTTGTTACGTACAGCAGCAGGGTATTTAGAAATATTGGCCATCAGATCTTCCAGGGAAAGATCAGCAGCTTCAGTTCCTTCGATCGCTTTATTCAGGTTGTCAACATACGCTTTATGGTGGCGATCATGGTGAATCTCCATAGTTGTAGCGTCGATATGCGGTTCTAAAGCATCGAATGCATATGGTAATGCAGGAAGTGTGTGTGCCATAATGTGTTTATTTATTTTTGTTTTTAAATTAATCTCTATACAAATGTAGCTGTAAAATGCCTTTCCCTTTATTGATTAATAATATTTTAAGATTACCAAAACCTATTTGCCGGTATATTTACGCTTGCGGATAAAGGTATAAATCAATGCCAGTAAGCCTACCAGGATCACCGGTACTGCAATTGCAATCATCTGCCACTGGCTTCTCTCCGCCTCTATGCGCTTAGGGTCCAGGATACGGTTTTCAAAAGATTTCTCTCTTGCTGCCAGCAGGTTCTGATCATCTACCAGGTAAGTCATTGCATTTTGCAGGAACGTAATATTGTCGAATCGATAAGACTTATTGAAACGGTATACACCCATATCCATCGGGCGCTGCTCTTCTTCAGATACTTCATTCAGCAGGATATCCGCATCGCTCAGTACAATAATTTTACTGTTAGCAGGCGCAGCAGGCTTCAGGATAATAAGGTTTGCCGCCATAAAGTTAGCCACTTCATTACTATACTGTCCATTGAATGCTGAAGTGAAAGCCCCTTCAAGTAAGGCTGCTACAACTAAATTCTTTTTGGTGAAGGTCGCCGGGTTCGGTTCTTCCAGTATGGTTTTGAACATAATAACAGCTGGCGCTCCTTCTGTTTTGGAATAAGCAGAAGTAGTCAGCAGGGCGGTCTTCTTAATATTATTGTTGTTCTTATTAATATCGATACTGCTGGCAAAACGGGCAAATACCCCATCCAGGTTTTTGGAAATAGGATGCCCTTCTGCACCTGGTTGTAAAATCGGGAAGTATGGCCAGGAGAACATTTTAGGCTGTGCCTGTCCTTCTGAATTGACTGGTATACCCGCATTTGACGCGGCATCCAGCACCAGGTCATTATTGATGCGTACACCATAATGGAACAGCATATCATTCAGCTTCAGATCTACAGGCATAGCCATGAAGGTTTCCTTCTTTCTGAAACTATCGATAGAGGCCTGCACAGGATCAATAGCGAAGATAACTTTACCACCGTTCATGATATACTGATCGATTTTGAACTGATCCAGTTCGTCGAAAGCCTTGAATGGGCGGTTGATGATAACCGCTTTGTAATGCTTGGGATCAATCGCTACCTGGCTTTGCAGGTTTACCGTATCCAGTCCGTATTGTGCACCAATGGTTGCAAAGAGGCTCGCAATTTCCGGGGTGAAAATTTCATCATTACCGGTAAGGTAGGCTACAAAATCCTGCTGATCTTTCTGCAGGTTCATGATTGTATTCGCCAGGTTATATTCCAGCAACATTTCTGATCTGCTCAGGATTGTTTTGGACAGAACCATAGAGTTGGTCTGCTGCAGGAATACAGGAGTAGCCCTTTCCGGGGCACCATTGTCCGGTTTGTAGCGCACCAGGGCCCATGGGTAAACCATCTTCTGCTCCGAGCCACCGCCCTCACCGTTAATGGTTACCGGATAGCCGGTAATGTGGTAGCGTGCCAGGGTGCCGATTACAGCCGTATCATTTCCCTCAGTTGGGTCAACAAAATCGTAAGTGATGCGCTGCCCGCTATTGTTACTGAAAGTTTTCAGCATCTCCTCGGTACTTACAGACAGGTTCTTAAACGCTGCAGGAATCTTTTTTCCTTTCAGGAATACCGTGATATGGACTTTCCCTTTCAGCGATTTCAGGAACTGATGTGTAGCCTCTGTGGTAGAGTACTTTTTGTCTTTAGTCAGATCCAGCTGAGCATACCAGCGGTATGCAGCGATGTTTACTATAATCAATAAAGCAATTACTCCGAGTAATCTGAAGAGTAATTGCTTTTTCTTGTTGTTTGATATATTATCAGACATACGAGATGTGTTCTTTAAATATAAAGGTGAATGTTCCGGAATAAATAACTAAGATCCTGCCCCGCGTGTGCGCAGTTCATCTCTGAACTGTATGGCCAGATCATAATCTTCATTATCCAGTGCTTTCTGCATCATTTCTTCCAGTTCTGCAATCGTATAATGGCTTAAGCTGGATTTAGGCAGCGCCTTTTTTGGGGCTTCCTGTTCTGTTTTGCCTGTTGGCGCAGGAGTCGGTGTGCTGCTGCTGTCCGCTGCCGGAGACTCTGTGCTTTCTTCAGGTGTATCCGTTTGGTCTTCGTTAAATCCGGCTGCTTCGTTGAGGATATTCTCGTAAGTATAAATCGGGCATCCGCAGCGGATCGCCAGAGCAATCGCATCAGATGTACGGGAATCAATTTCAATCACATCGCCATCACGCTCACAGATCAGCAAAGCATAGAAAATGCCTTCAGACAACTTGTAAATAACCACTTCCTGCAGGTCAATCTGGAAAGAAGCAAGTACGCTGGTCATGAGGTCATGTGTCAGCGGACGTGCAGGTTTGATCTGCTCTAATGCTACCGCAATGGACTGTGCTTCGTAGCTTCCGATCACAATAGGGATACGCCTTAAACCACCTACCTCACCCAATACTACAGCATAAGACTGCAATTGCGTAACACTACTGGATAAGGCAACTATTTCTAATGGAATCTTATTCATCATAACAATTCTAATACATCAACAGCATTAGCCGGACGGTAAAGCTAATGAATTATTCAGTTTTTATTAAATTTAAAATAAAGTTGGGGCCGCATTTACCTCTCCTTCATCATGGTGTTCTTCTTCCTGAGAAGCCTCCTCCGTTACAGGAGGATAACTGTCTTCAATTTGGATAAGATCGTTGTCGCAAAGTTTAATACCAATCGTTTTCCAACCGGTTATTTCTACCTGTTCTGCTGGCTTCCATTCTGTACCCACAGCATCGGCTTTCTTCTTGCCATTGAATACGAGTAAAGTCGGGTTAGGGTGAACGGTTACAAATTTGAGATAGTTCTTATTGCCCTCTTTAATAAACAGGAATTTATTTTTTAAGGTCTGGGTTTCTATGCGGAAACGCTTAATGTTGAACTGTTTCTTATCGTTGTCGAAGTATACTGCAGTGATCGGATCCTGTGGCGACCATTTGTCTATAGCCAGGATAGAATCGGTTTCGTAGCGGTTGCTCAGGTCAAAGTCCGTCAGCTCATAGTATCCGTCTTTATAGAATACGATGATACGGTCTTCGGTATTGAAACTGCCCAGCAGTCTGCCATAACCATCTGTATTCAGACGGCCCACCTGCTCATCATACCAGATTTTAGGAGCCGATAAGGTACTTCTTCCCTGCTCTTTAAATTTGATCTGGCGTACCGGGTATTTCGTTACCTGGTTACCCTGAGAGCTGCGGCCTTTAATGCCCAGTTCTTCAAAATAGAAATCGAAGGTTTTGATCCTTGCAGAGCTGCCCGGCGATAAAGTAATACTCACCACTTCAGCTTCACCATTCGGATTAGCCGTAAAGTACACTACTTTGCTGCCCTTATTACCTTTGGTCAGATCATATTCCTTGTCGCGGGTAATACCGGTCACATTGAATCTCTTGCCATAAATGATGCCACTGATGCCATCCATGTACATCATGTTATACGTCGTACGTTCATCATTCTTGCGGAATACATCTACATGCAGAATGTCTTTGCCCACAAAGGTTTTGTCGGCCATTTTTGTAATCTGCATAATACCGTCTCTGCGGAAGATAATGATATCATCCAGGTCAGAGCAGTCACACACAAACTCGTCTTTCTTTAATGACGATCCGATAAATCCTTCCTTACGGTTTACATACAGTTTAGTATTGGCGATGGCCACTTTAGTGGCATGAATAGTATCAAATACTTTAATCTCCGTTTTGCGCTCTTTACCTTTTCCGTACTTCTTCAACAGGTTTTCATAATATGCAACAGCAAAATCGGTCAGGTGTTCAATATTGTGCAGCACAGTATTGATCTCCTCTTCCACATTTTTGATATGCTCATCAGCTTTAAAGCTGTCAAATTTAGAGATACGCTTGATCTTGATCTCCGTCAGTCGGATAATATCTTCCTGAACAATCTCTCTTCTGAACATAGATTTGTAAGGAGCCAGACCTTTGTCGATGGCCTGCAGTACCCCTTCCCAGGTCGTTTCTTCCTCGATGTCGCGATAGATACGTTTTTCGATAAATATTTTTTCCAGAGAAGAGTAGTGCCAGTCATTTTCCAGTTCCCGGAGTTTAATCTCCAGTTCTTTTTTCAGCAACTCCTTCGTCAATTCTACAGAACGCCTCAGCAGATCAGATACCCCGACAAAGTGAGGTTTATCATTGATGATGATACAGGCATTCGGAGAGATAGAGATCTGGCAATCGGTAAAGGCATACAGTGCATCGATCGTCTGATCTATAGATACACCTTGTGCCAGTTGTACAACCAGTTCTACTACCGCAGCGGTATTGTCCGTTACGCTCTTGATCTTGATTTTTCCCTTTTCATTGGCTTTCAGAATGCTCTCAATCAGTCCGGAGGTGGTTACACCATATGGTACATCACGGATAGCCAGGCTCTTCTTATCCACCTCTTCTATACGGGCACGCACCAGTACTTTACCGCCACGCATACCATCATTATAATTGCTGATGTCTGCCATGCCTTCGGTAAGGAAGTCAGGATACAGCGTAAATGGTTTGCCCTTCAGGTGTTTGATAGAAGCGTCGATGAGCTCTAGAAAGTTGTGGGGTAATATTTTGGTAGACAGACCTACTGCGATACCATCTGCACCCTGTGAGAGCAGCAGTGGAAACTTCATAGGCAGTGTGGTCGGTTCATTCTTACGGCCGTCGTAACTTAATTGCCATTCCGTAGTTTTAGCATTAAAAGCCACATCCAGTGCAAATTTGGTCAGTCTTGCCTCAATATAACGGGCTGCCGCTGCACGGTCACCCGTACGCACATCTCCCCAGTTACCCTGAGTTTCAATCATGAGGTCTTTCTGCCCCAGGTTGGTAATGGCATCTCCGATACTGGCATCACCATGCGGGTGATACTGCATCGTCTGCCCTATGATGTTGGCCACCTTATTAAAACGGCCATCATCCATTTCTTTCATAGCATGCAGGATACGGCGTTGTACCGGCTTAAGCCCGTCCTCTACCGCAGGTACTGCACGTTCCAGTATTACATAACTTGCATATTCTAAAAACCAGCTCTGATACATTTTGTCAATAGAGGCGGCATTTTCTTCATGCGGCACCTCTTGTGACTGCTCTTCCGGTAATTCCATTTCACTCATTACGATCAGTATAAATTTAGATTGCGAAAATAATCAAAATCGGGCAGAAATCCGGCCCCGTTAAACCCATCCTAATTTAAGTATTTACCTATGCTAATCAATTAAAATCCTTAATTTGCTGTTTCAAAACCATAATTACTATGTATTGGAGCAGGAAAATAGCCCTAAGCCTGAGCCTGTGCGGCTTCAGCATGGGTGCTTTTGCACAGTTCAACAACGATGAGGCAGATAAATTCTTTGAAATCTCTAAAAATCTGGAGATCTATACGAATGTGTTGAAGGAGTTAAATACCTTCTACGTTGATCCCATCAACCCCGGAAAAATGACCAAAACGGGACTGGATGCAATGTTGAACGAACTGGATCCTTATACCAATTTCATCACCGAAGCCGAGGCGGAGGAGTTTGAAATGCAGTTTAACGGAAAATACGGAGGGGTAGGTACCACCGTAAAAATCGATTCTACCGAAAATATAATTGTGGAAGCCATAAGACAAGGCAGTCCCATTGATAAAGCTGGTGTAAAACCAGGCGATATCATTATCTCTATAGATGGCAATGCCGTAAAGGGCAAAAAGGACGAAGAAGTTGGTCTATTGCTTAAGGGAGCGCCCGGCACTAAACTCACTATGGTACTGCAGAATCCGGTAACGAAAAAGCAGTTTACCAAAGAGGTTACACGTGAGGAAATTACAATTCCCGCTATCCCTTATTATGGCTTTGTAGATAAAGACAAACAGATAGGCTATGTGCTGCTCTCTCAGTTTACACCAAACTGTGGCCGCGAAGTGCGTAATGCCCTGGATACCCTTAAAGCACAGGCCAATGGTGGACTTAAGGGTATTGTACTGGACCTGAGGGGTAACCCCGGAGGTCTGGTTACGGAGGCAGTTAATATCTGTAACCTTTTTGTGGAAAAAGGAAAGATGATTGTAAGCACCAAGGCCAAGCACCAGGAGTGGAGTAAAGAATACAGTGCCAGTAATGAGCCATGGGATGTAAGTATACCCCTGGCTGTGCTGATCAACGGAAATTCTGCCTCTGCCTCTGAAATTGTATCCGGTGCGCTGCAGGATCTGGATCGTGCAGTCATTATCGGAAGCAAAAGCTTCGGTAAAGGCCTGGTACAGGTAGTGCGCCCGGTAGGCTATAACTCGCGCCTGAAAGTAACTACAGCCAAGTACTACATTCCTTCCGGACGTTGTATACAGGCATTGGATTACACCCACCGTAACGAAGATGGTACCGTAGCTGCTGTGCCGGATTCCTTAAAGAAAGCCTTTAAAACAAACCTGGGCAGAGTGGTATATGACGGTGGTGGTATTGAGCCCGATGTAAAGATCGAAAGTGAATATTACAGCATACTGTCTGCACAGCTGATGAAAGATGATTACATCTTCAACTATGTAACAGACTATTATTACAGCCATCCTACCATTGCACCGGCAAAGGAATATCGCTTCTCTGATGCGGATTACACTGACTTTCAGTCCTGGCTGGTTAAGCGTAAGTTTAAATACGAAACCCGTAATGAGTATATCCTGAGTGCGATGAAGAAAAATGCAGAAGAAGAAAAGAACTTTGACGGCATTAAAAATGAGTACAATACATTGCTGGCAAAGATAGAGGCAGAAAAGAAGCAGGACTTTATCAAAAACAAGTCGGAATTGCAGGAATTGCTGTCCTCTGAAGTGGTATCCCGTTACTATTATCAGAAAGGGCAGATCGAGAATCAGCTGAATAATTATAACGCTGCGCTGAAAAAAGCAGTAGAGTTATTAACCACCAATACAGCGGAGTATAAAAAAGTATTAAAAAAATAAAATAAATGTAAACCGTGCATAGGGCATGATATTTAAAAAAAATGCCCTAAATTCGCACCCTCAAATCTTTATATTAAACATTTAAAAATGGAATATAGACAAATTGTAGCAGTAACCGGCTTGACAGGACTATATCAATTAGTAAGTACAAAGAACGATGGTGCTTTGGTACGCAGCTTGGCAGATAAAAGTATCAAATTTGTATCTTCAAGATTACACCAGATCACTCCTTTAGAGAGTATTGAAATCTATACTTACAGTGACAATGTTCGTCTGCACAACGTGTTAGAGAGCATGAAAGAGAATGATGCTGCTATCACTGAGCTGGTATCCGGTAAAAAGGCTGCTGCAAATGATATTAGAGCATACTTTGCTACAGTATTGCCTGACTTCGATCAGGAGCGCGTATATACCAGTGATATCAAAAAAATCATGAAATGGTATGAGCTGCTGAAAGCAAATGACTTACTCAACTTCGAAATATACAACCAGCAAATGGCTGATATGGATGAAGAAGTAATGGAAGAAGAGGCTTCTGCTGAAGAAGCGCCTAAGAAAGCCGCTAAGAAAGCAGTTGCGAAAGAAGAGGGTGAAGAAAAACCTGCTAAGAAAGCTGCTAAGAAAGCAGTTGCCAAAGAAGAAGGTGAAGAAAAACCTGCTAAGAAAGCCGCTAAGAAAGCAGTTGCGAAAGAAGAAGGTGAAGAAAAACCTAAGAAAGCAGCTAAAAAGAAAGAAGATTAATTATTTCGCTTATAGCAATAAAAAAACGGAGCATCATATGGTGCTCCGTTTTTTTTATTGCTGTTTTAAGCAGGAAGTATTCGTTTTATAATGCGCAGCTGATGTGTGCGTTTTTTATGCTTAACACTAATGATGCCGCCATTATCTATTGCATCAACTACTACACCGCCGGCAATCTCTGTAGCGTGTATAATCGTGTTACTGTCCAGCAGCAGGCCTACATGATCAATGAAGCCTTCTGCATTATCAAAAAAGGCCAGGTCGCCACATTGCGCTTCCTGTAAGAACCCTACAGATTCTCCTACTTCTGATTGTTGTCTGGAATTACGGGGTATACGGATGTTCATCATTTTGTATACCATCTGTGTGAGGCCGGAGCAATCAATGCCCATGATCGAGCGGCCGCCCCATTGGTAAGGTGCGCCGTAATACTCCATAGCAGCAGCACGTATTGCAGCAGGATCGCTTGTCAGTTGTGCAACAGCTTTCTTCTTTCCCCTGAACTTAAGGGCAGACTGGTCCAGCCATTCGAAAGAACGTCTTTTTAAGGCAAAAAGATCAGATCCAGGAGAGAGTAGAATATTTCCGGAAGGTCCGGTCAGTTTATCACCTGTTGAGGTATTGACAAACTTATTCGGCTTACGGTAGGCTTTCAGTTCGATCAGCTGCATTTGCCCGGCGGGCACCCAGCCCTCATAGTGGTCCCAGTCACACACAATATACATCCAGTTGCCTTCCCGGCGCATGACTTCTGCACGCTCTCCGAATAATAGCTGGGATATGATAGGCGCATGATGAGAAGCCTCCGTCCTTAAAGGAGCCGCGGGTACTGCACAAACGACATAAGAAAAAATCATAGACTGATCTTACTGTGTTAAAAGAAAAAAGTGCAATAATCAATTATTGCACTCCTTGTATTCGATTATTTAGTGTTTTGCTCGGCAAGGAATCGGTCCAGTGCTGCTACCATAGATGGTGCACTAGGAACCGGTGCTTTGATTCTGACCTCCAGGCCCACATCTTCCAGTGCTTTCTGGGTGGTGCCTCCGAATCCGCCAAAGACAATGCCATTTTGTTTAAAGTCAGGATGCACACTCAGAATGGCTTCTACTCCAAATGGGCTGAACAGGATCATCGCATCATATTCAGTGCCTGTCTTCAGTATCGTCTCCATATCATTCGGTACCGTTCTGTACAATACCGCTTCTACAAATTGATACTTATTTTTGACCAGGCTTGGGGAGATGTCATTCTTGGTGTTTTCCGATACAGGGATCAGGAATTTTTCCGTATCCTTATATTTAGCCAGCACATCCATCAAACCATCTACAGAACCATCGGCAGAGAAGAATACTTTACGCTTACGGTACAGGATAAATTTCTGCAGGTACAGGGCGATCGCTTCTGTGATACAGAAATAACGCATTTCCTGTGATACTTTGAATTTCATCTCTTCACAGATACGAAAGAAGTGGTCTACGGCATTGCGGCTGTTCAGGATTACTGCATTGTATTCAGATAACTCTATTTTTTGCTTTCTGAATTCTTTTGCAGAGAACGGCTCCAGTTTAATGAACTGGTGGAAAGTGAGCTTCACATTATACTTACGTTCCAGATCGTAGTACGGAGATTTTTCACTCTCCGGCCTCGGTTGGGAGACAAGTATGCGCTCTACTTTTTTTACAGCAACTTTCTTTGCAGCAGCCTTTTTTGGTGATTCGGGCTTGTTATCTGCTGAAGTAGCCTTCTTAGCAACAACTGCTTTAGGGGTTGCAGATTTAGTAGCTTTTGCCATTTTCAGAGTTTATAAGTATAAACTAATTATTTATTTAACGCAAACTATAACGATCAGATACCGGGTATTATTACGCTATACTAAAGTATTGTAAGTAAGTTTGACCAGGATCGCTAAAGGCAATAATTCCGAGGCGCAAAAGTACATAAAAAAATGGAATTTGCTATATTGGAAAAATGAGCCTAATGAGCTCCATGATCGGGTATAGCGATTGATCAGCAGAATACCGGTGAGCATACAGGCTACAGCTAGTATTAAACGCAACCAGGACCCTTGTCCGAAAGCCAGTATAATAGCAAAAGGGAGTAATACTACAGATAAAATTTTATTGATCAGGAATACATTATAGGTATATGCTTCCGTAACCTGGTCTATTTTGAATACCCAGCCTACAAATTTTAATAATAAATACTTAATCAGGTATATACAGCCGACCATCAGGATCAGGCCGCACAGCACCATATTAGCGCTATAGTTCGATTCCTGGATAATATTACTTTGTGTAAACAACACTGCATAGAGGAAAAAGCCTATGGAAATGCTGAAAAAAATATTCATTGCCGCATTGGCCTGCACATTTTGCTCAATCTGCTCTCTGAGCTGGCGTTTGTTCATCATCGGGCTCATAAAGGCATTGTACAGGTGCCTGAAATAAGTAGGAAAGATGAGTCGCAGTATGCCTAGCACAAACAGCAGCAGCAAGACAAGGTAGAAGCTGGTTGTCTTATTCACAAAATGATGCGCTTTCTGTACCTGGTTGATGACCGTAACCTGCTTACCCAGCATCGGATGCCCGGCAAAGTAGCTGTAAAATGCAGAGTCAGCTTTAGCACGCACCACACTATCCGGGATGTTATACCCGTAAAGCGTTATTGCATGGACATCTGCACAATATAATAAACCCGTAAGGATCAGCAGCGGTAATAATATATATATGTATCGATTGTTCTGAAACAATTTCCCTGAAAACATTTTTTTAAGTTGCTGTACAAAAGTAAAGTTTTAATCTATACGGTGAGTGTATCTTACAGATTAAGGATTGTAAAATCCGGAGCTATTAAATGCATACAAATGATTAACCCTTAAGACATTTGCTTTACATATCTTTGCCAGCATAATTTAATTGTACATTTTGGAGATAAAGTATACCAGGGAAGAGCAGTTCATTATGGACGTAGTGGCTGAAGCCGCTGCTCAGGCCGGAGTGTCGGCTTACCTGATCGGGGGCTTTGTGCGGGATAAGATCCTGGGCAGGGCTACCAAAGATATTGATGTGGTTTGTGATGGCGATGGTATCGGACTGGCACATGCAGTTGCCGGGTTGTTGCCCAATCGCCCTAAAGTTGCCTTTTTTAAAAATTTCGGAACAGCGCAACTGATCATAAAAGGAATAGAAGTAGAGTTTGTAGGTGCACGGAAAGAGTCTTACCGTGCCCATTCCCGCAATCCGGAAGTCAGCCCGGGTACATTGGAGGATGATCAGAAAAGAAGAGATTTTACTATAAATGCGCTGGCCATCAGTTTGAACCGTGAGGACAAAGGCCGGCTGATAGATCCTTTTGACGGCTTGCTGGATATGGAGGATAAGATTATCCGTACCCCATTGTTGCCGGATCAGACGTTTAGCGACGATCCCTTGCGCATGATGCGGGCCATTCGTTTTGCCACGCAACTGCAGTTTCATATTGATGTAGCCTGCTTTGACAGCATTAAATCCCAGAAGGACCGGATTAAGATCATCTCCAAAGAGCGTATAGCCGATGAGCTGAACAAGATCATGATGAGTGCCAAACCATCTATCGGTTTTGATCTGTTGTTCCGAAGTGGATTGCTGGATATTATATTGCCACAGCTGGCAGCCTTATCTGGTACGGAGTATGTAGATAATAAAGGCCATAAAGATAACTTTTACCACTCCATACAGGTGCTGGACAATATAGTGCCGCATACAGATAATTTATGGCTGAGATGGGCTGCATTACTGCATGATATTGGTAAAGCCCCGACAAAGAAATATGAAAAAGGTCATGGCTGGACCTTTCACGGGCATGAAGTAGTGAGTGGCAGAATGATACCAAAAGTATTTGGTAATCTTAAGTTGCCCATGAATGAAAAAATGGAGTATACCCGTAAGATTATCGAGTTGCACCACAGGCCGGTCGCCCTTACCAAAGAGAATATTACGGATTCTGCCATTCGCAGACTACTGTTTGATGCAGGAGATGATATTGATGACCTTATGACATTGTGTGAGGCGGATATCACCTCTAAGAATGCACAAAAAGTAAAGCGGTACCTGGAGAATTTTGAGATCGTAAGAGAAAAGCTGAAAGAAGTAGAAGCGAATGACCAGATTCGTAACTGGCAGCCTCCGATCAGTGGAGAAGAGATCATGGAGACTTTCGGACTGGAACCTTCCCGCACAGTAGGCATCATAAAGACTGCTATCCGTGAAGGCATCCTGGACGGACATATCCCGAATAACTATGAAGGAGCGAAAGCATTTATGATTGCATTCGCCCGGCAGGAGTTAAAGCTGGAACCCCGGAACTAAAGCCGGCAACTACCCCTAAGTATAAAAACCTCTATTTTAACCTTTAAATAAAATCTATGTTATTTAAATTCTTTGAATCTGACAGCTACTTTATCGACGAGAAGGTAAACTTTCTCAAGTTCGAAAATGAGTACAAGATTTATGATGATCATGCAATCCAGATCGGCATGGTAAAACAAAAACTGAGCGGCGGCCAGAAAGCACTGCGCTTATTGCTGAACAAAGCTATGCTGCCGTTTCACCTGGAGATCCAGAACCACCAGGGCGAAGTACAGTCCAGTATCAGACGCGGTTGGACTTTCTTCATGTCTAAAATCTCTGTATTTGACGGGAATGAAAACCTGGTCGGAACCATTCAGCAGAAGTTCAAACTGTTCAAACCTACCTTTAAAATCTTCGACCCGCAGGGTATGCAGATCGCAGAAATAAACGGGGATTGGAAAGCCTGGAACTTTGCTATTAAAGATGCTTCAGGAAACCAGATCGGTTCTGTAAATAAGAAATGGGCTGGTATTGCAAAAGAATTCTTTACCACAGCAGATAAGTATAATGTAAGCATCGACCAGTCTTATCCGGAAGATAATAATAAAATACTGATTCTCTCCAGCGCAATCACCATCGACATGGTTTTGAAAGAAGCTAAATAAGCTTATTAATAAGATAAAAGTAAAGGAGTGCCAGATGGCACTCCTTTTTTTCGCTATGAAAGGGTTTATGGCGAATTATTTTCGGTCACTCATCATATAGATGACCTTATCTTTTTTACCCAGGAAGTAGAACAGGGAGAACTGTACATTAGGGTATTGGTATAATTGTGTAGACAGCTGAGAAGTCTTACTTACGTTTGTCCATAAAGTATGGCTTACACGCATATCCAGGCTTATGTTTTTCGACAGGTCATAAACAATACCTGCAGTATAACCCAGTCCCATGCGGGAACGGAAGTCCTGCTGATTGATCTTGCCGCCGCCAGACACCAGTGCTGTTTCAGACAGTACCGTTTTCGCCGATTCCATATCCTTGTTCAGGATAGAAGTATACTTAACCGGCGAGAAATAAGTAGCCTGTAATCCTCCGAAAACAGAGAACTTGCTCAGCTGGTATCTTAAGGTAACCGGAATCTCAAAGCTGGTGATGTTATCTAACTGATAGCTGTTTTGTTTGTTATATTCAGTAGCACTGTACATCGTTTGACCGTTAACTACAGTACTGGTCTGGTTTTCGTATGATTTAAAAGATTCCAGGATATTCTGAGGCAGTAAACCCTGGTGGCTGTATTTCAGCTCTGCACCTAAGGTCAGGCGCTCTTTTAATTCATAATAAGCACCGATACTGAAATGATAACCGGTAGGCATATAAGTGCTCAGGGTAGAGTTCATACCTATAGCAGCACTGAAGTAATAAGGCTTTTCCATGCTCAGGTAATTGCTCAGCACATCATAGAAATGCTTGGCAAAGCTACCTTTCTGAGCTGTAGTGCTGGCCACTTTATATTCACTTAAAGGGGCTACACTTACATTAGACTCAGCAACAGAAGCCGTATTATTATTACTTAAGCTTGGTGCCAGGATAGAAGCGGCTCTTGCTTTAACAAAGATGCCCGTGTTTCTGCTGGTAATTGCCAGCAGCTCCATTTTGTCCTGAGGGTTCAACGGGGCTAAAAATTTGCGGGTAACCCGTACATTTTTCACCGTGTCCATTACAACGCCGGCAACCTTCTGTCCCTTATCATCTTTGATCAGGTGACGTACCGCGTGAATCTCGTTTACCGTTTTAGATTGCTCTTTATACCATTCGTTTTGCTGAGTCAGTACAAATTTCTGTGTACTGCCTGGTACTACTGCTGCGTATTGCGTATCAGCAGGCTGTTTTGGAGTGTAAAGACTTTTATCAATAGTAGCCATAGCTTTTTCAGCCGCAGTTGTATTGAAATCTGTTTGTCCGGCAGCGGTTTGCTGTGGTAATCCGGCAAGGTTTTGAGTAATCTGATCATTCACCGCCAGGGCCTGCTGTTGCTGGGCAGCAGCCTGGTTGCGTTGCTTACGGGAACCATGTCCTTTAGCAGGCTGTACAGTAGCATTGCTATGTTGCACAGACGCAGTTCCTCCAATACCGGCTACACTATGGTTGCCCGATTGAGGGGTATTATGTTCAGCATTACTATGATTGGCGCTGGCATTGCTTCTGTTGCTCCGGTTGCCGGTAACAGCAGCATGATCTGCAGATGCAGCAGCGTTTACCTGTGCCACATCAGATGATGTAGCAGCTACTGATGCAGATGAAGCCGTTCCGTCCTGGGAAACACTATTGTGATCTCCTGTTACAGAAGAAGCATTTCCTGTGCCGGAGGCCGGGCTTCCCTGTTCCGTACTGGTCTCGCTGAACAATACTGGTCTGCTCTGGTTATACTGCCAGGTAACCGCAGTAGTGCCTATACCCAGCGTAAGCAGGGCCAGGGCCACATAACGGTTCAGGCTACCACCGGCCAAACCTCCGCCGGTAGTACCTGCAGACTCCAGCAGATGCTGCATATTGCCCCAGGCGCCGGGAGGAATACGCTCCTCACGATCCGGCTTACCCTTGAACAGGTCGTCTACCTTTATAAATTCGTTATTACTCACAGCAATTATTTTTTTAAATGTAAACCTTGCTTTTCTATTTTTTCCTTTAATATTTTCCTTGCTTCAGAAAGATACCATTTAGAGGTCCCTTCACTGATGCCAATGTGTTTCGATATTTCTTTATGGGACAGATCTTCAAAAACATACATGTTAAAGACCACGCGTGCGGTCTCGGGAAGACTGTATACCAGTTTCATCAGATCGTCATAATACATATTACTGGCAGCATCCTTCAGCACAAATTCATCCTTCTCTACTAGTAGTACATTATCACTATATTTTACCTGCGATTTTGCGAAATCCGATACAGAGTGGAACACAATTTTGCGTAGCCATCCCTCAAAAGATCCTTTAAAACCATAGCTGCCCATCTTTTGGAAAGCACGTAAAAAACCATTATTCAATATCTCCTCAGCCAGCTCAGAAGCCGGAAAATATCTGCGGACCATACCCATCATTTTAGGGTAGAATAGCTCATATAACTTCGCCTGTGCGCCGCGTTCATTGCGCACACAACCAGTTATTAACGCTTCCAGTTCGCTTGTACTTGTCAACACGTTATGATATGCCAAAGAAAATGACAATGTATTTAGATATTATTTGCTTGATTATAAAGACAGTGGGCCTTTATAAATAGGTTGGTAAATATAATCTTTTTTGCATAAATATTGTTTTTACTACTATGGTAGAGCCAGTTAATTGAAAATTTTTGACCATAATCTGCAAATTATCAATTAATTAAAGTTCGGTTAACGAATCAATAACAATAATTCATAACTACCTCAAAATTGTTATTTCAAGATTAACCCCGGGTTAATATCAAGTCTGACAATGGTAATGGTATGCTAACAGCCTGTTAATCTCGCCATCCTAATTTCGCGAAAAATTCACAGTATATGATTACGCTCATGAAAATATTGTACCGCAAGCTGGTGCAGGTAGTTGCCGGTATTGCTTTCATCAGTCTGACTTCTATGACTGTAGAGGCTGCAAAAGGACATGTATTGATTATCACTGCTGTAGATAATATAAAGTCCAATCATTACTATGATGACTATATCGCGAAAGAAATGGGCGTTGCGGTAGATAGCCTGGACTATTATTTTAACGGTTCTGTAACCCGTCACCTGCAAAGTCTTCATGAGGGTACGCTAGAATATATTTTATTACCGGAGACCGACCTGCCGGCAGTGAAAGATGATATAGAAATATCCGGAGAAGCAGAAGGTTCCGTTGCCTCTGTAGATAAAATGAGCCTGGAAGAATATCACTCCCTGCTGGAAAAAAATAAAACAGAATTCTTATTGGTCATCAATCAGCATTACCTGAAGAAGATGGAATCCGGTACAATGAACACCGTGTTTCATATTGTGAGTTATACTTTGTTTGATAAAGACAAGAAGCAGCTGAATACCTCCAGCCTGTATTACTCCACCATAAAACTGGACAAGCCCAACAAAATGGAATCTCAGTTAAGGAAGACCGCAACAAAGATGGCTTCCAAACTGGAGAAAGTAGTTTCCTGAGGCTGGTCCGGGACCAATCCCGCATACTTCACTAACTATATAAACTTTTAAATTTTAACAGTCAATGATCGAAAGATTTACAAAAGCATCAGTGTTGCTGGCAGCAGCGACACTGACAGCCACCACTATGGTATATGCCCAGGGTAATGAGGCTATCGTATCTGGTGTCGTAAAGGATGAAAACAAAGGAACGGTTATAGGGGCGCAGGTAGTAGTGAAGAATGAATCGACCGGTTTTACCGCATCTACCGTAACCAACGAGAGCGGTAAATACATCTTCAAGCAATTGCCCCTTGGAGATAACTACACCATTACGGTTTCTGTAATGGGTCAGGGCGAACAAAAGAAAACGGGCTATGTCCTGAACCAGGGCGATCAGCTGGTGGTGAACTTTGACATGCAGACTACCTCCTCAGAACTGAAAGAGGTTGCTGTTGTTGCGAATTCACTGAGAAAATCGATCAACACTTTAGGCGCTTCTACTTCAGTATCTGCAAAGGACCTGACACAGCTGCCGGTAAATGGCCGTAACTTCAACTCCCTTATCGATCTGTCTCCGCTGAGTAGCGGAAGCAGTCTGGGTGGTCAGTTGGCGTCTTCTACCAACTACACTATTGATGGGATGAATGCAAGAGGTACCATCGCAGGTGGTTCCACTTCCGGAGCATATTCTATCTCCATGGAAGCGATCCGTGAGTTTAAAATCATTACCAATGAATATGATGTAACCAACGGTCGTGCCGGTGGTGGTACAATCAGTACAGTGACCAAATCCGGTACAAATACCATGCACGGTAGCGTATTCGGTTATGGAAGAACAGACTGGCTGTCCAGCCCTTACGATATCCGCGGTAATAAAAGAGTAAATGACTTCTCTACGTATCAGTATGGTTTCTCCCTGGGTGGACCGATTCTCAAAGATCGCGCACACTTCTTCATCGTATGGGACAGACAGCAGGATGCCCGTCCGCTGAACATTGCGAATATCCGTACCTCGTCCGATGTAGCAGCATTCAATGTAACACAACAGACGCTGGATAATTATATGGACATCGCCCGCTCCAAATACGGCGTATCCGACAATCCACAATTCGGCTCTTTCGATAAGCGTAAGACTACAGATGCGGTATTTGCCCGTGTAGACTGGCAGATCAACTCCCGCAACCTGCTTACCTTCCGTAACAATTTTGTATACGAGTTCGATAACCAGTCAGAAGGTGATAACTCCGGTATCAACCTGTTTGAATCTTACATCAACCGTAAGAGAGTAGATAACAGTTTAATGGCTTCATTACGTACACAGGTAAATCCTAAAGTGACGAATGAGCTGAAAGCACAATACTTCATTCAGCAGGAAGATGTACTGACGAATGATAAAGAATTACCGGTAGCGAATATTCCGCGTGGAATTGTGGAGAATGTAGAATCTATCGACGAGAACGGTAAAAAATACTTTAACTCTATCCAGCTCGGCGGTCAGCGCTTTGCGCCGGAGTGGTTTAAAGGAAGTACGGTGCAACTGGTAGATAATGTATACTATAATACAGAAAAAGTAAAATATACCTTCGGTATTGACCTGATGTATTATCGCATGAATTCCCGTTATGGTAGTGAAATGAACGGTCGTTTCTACTTTACCGGTATGGATAATTTCAATAACATGACACCTTACCGTTATGCCCGTGAAATCTATCTGAACGAAGATCAGGCCAACCAGGTACATCAGTTGACCTCTGGTGCATATGCACAGCTGGAAACCCGCCTGGCAAAAGGCCTGGACTTCATGGCTGGCGTGCGTCTGGATAATACACAATACCTGAATGGTGCCAATTATAATGAGGTTGCCGACAGAACATTAGGCATCCGTACCGATCAGAAAATCAATACCCTGCAGGTACAGCCACGTATCCAGTTTACCTGGGATGTAAATGAGAAGCGTAAAGACATCGTTCGTTTCGGTGCCGGTATCTTCGGTTCCGCGCTGAACCCGTACTCCATGATCAACAACATGCTGTTTGACGGTACAAAAGTTGCTTCTGTAGACATTACCGGAAGCCTGGTGCCGACACCTGATTTTCCTGGATACAGAAACAATCCTGCAACCGCTCCGGGTACCGATCTGTTCAATATTCCGGGTGTAGAAAAACTGATCACCATCAATGCCAACAGCAAGGATGTAAAAGTACCTACGCTGTATAAAACAAACCTTTCTTATAACCACTTCTTCAGCGATAAATTACGCGTAGGTGTTACAGCATATGCGAGCTGGGCACGTAATAACTATATGTATGTAGACCGCAATATGGTCGACAATCCATACTTCACTATCGAAGAAGAAGCCAACAGAGGTGTATATGTACCGGCAAGCACCATCAACCCTTCAAACGGTGCTACCAACTGGGTAAATGGTCGTAAGACTACAGAACTGGGACGCGTACTGGAGCTGGTAAGCGATGGTAAAAAAGATCAGTATGCAGTAGTATTAGACGCGACATGGCGCTACTGGAGAGATGGTCAGCTGACGGCTTCTTATACCTGGAATGATTCTAAAGACAATACCTCTTACAACGGTAACGTAGCCAATACGGCAACCCTGGATCTGATGGTCGGTTCCGATCCGCGTGATCTGTCTAAAATGACTTATTCAAATAACCAGTTCCGTCACAAAGCAGTATTCTACGCTTCTACACCAAGTATTAAAGGATTCTCTGCAGGTATCCGTTTCTCCGGTATCGGTGGTACCCGCTACTCCCTTGCGGTGAGTGGTAATATGAATGGTGATTTCGTTTCTTCTAATGACCTCGCTTACGTTTATGACCCTAATAGTCCGTCTACGCCTCAGTATCTGAAAGATGGTATCAATGCGATACTGAACAATCCGGATGCAGAACAGTCCGTAAAAGATTATATCCGTAAAAGCTTTGGTCAGATTGCAGAACGTAATGGTGGTATCAATGGCTTCTATGGAGTATTTGACCTGAGAGTGGCCAAGCGTTTCAACATTAATCGTCAGCATGGTATCGAATTAACCTTGGACATCTTTAACGTAGCCAATATGTTGAATAAGGACTGGGCAGTAAAAAGAGATCTGGGTAAACAGAATATCTACACGATCAAAAACTTCAACCCGACCGCACAGAACTATACTTACAATGTGCGCACAACAACAGGCGTATCCAGCTATAGCGGAACTCCGTTCCAGTGCCAGTTAGGTCTTAGATATAGCTTCTAAACTGGATCGAATAGTACACGATAAATTTTATTCTCAAGGCATACCCGAATCCCGGATTGCGGGTATGCCTTTTTTAAATTAATGATCATAAGATGAAATTGCATTCACTCCTTTATACAGTAAGTGCGATGCTGTTGAGCAGCGCCGCGATTGCCCAGCATACGACCGTTTCCGGCTTTGTTTTTGAAGATAAGAACAATAACGGCACTAAAGAATCCACTGAAAAAGGCCTGGCAAATGTTGCCGTATCAAATGGTAAAGATGTCGTATTGACTGATGCCAAAGGACAGTACAGCCTTAATATAGCTAATGACAATATTATTTTTGTCATTAAGCCAACCGGATATAAAGTGCCGCTGGATGAGTATAATCTTCCTAAAAGCTATGCACTGCATAAGCCGCAGGGCACACCGGCTCATTTTAAATTCAAAGGTGCACAGCAAAGTATAGATGCGCAACGCAGTCTGGACTTCGGTTTGGTGGCACAGAAAGAGGCAAATGATTTTGCAGTATACGTTTTCGGAGATCCGCAGCCTTATACAATGGAGGAGATCCAGTATTTCGATAAAGCGATTATCCAGGAAGCGAAGAGCAATAATAGAATTGCATTCGGAATCAGTATGGGTGACCTGGTAGGAGATAACCTTGATCTGCACACACCATATAAAGAGGTCATCAAGAAAATGGACATGCCCTGGTATAATGTTATGGGCAACCATGATATGAACTACGATGCAACAGCCGATTCTTTGTCAGATGAGACATTCGAGAAAAACTTTGGTCCGGCCAACTATGCATTCAACTATGGCAATGCCCACTTCATTGTGCTGGATGATATTTTATATCCCGATCCCAGAGATGGTAAAGGCTACTGGGGCGGTTTCAGACCAGATCAGCTGGCTTTTATCAAAAATGACCTGCAGCATGTATCTAAAGACAAGCTGATTGTATTGAATTTCCATATTCCTTTACTGATTACCGGAGAGGATGAGTTTATTCATCAGGATCGTCAGGCCCTGTTCGATCTGCTGGAAGGTTATGAGAATGTACTGGCGATATCCGCACATACCCATCTGCAAAGACATAATTTCTATTCCATCACGGATGGCTGGAGAAACAGGAAGCCTTTGCATGAATATAATGTGGGTACCACATCCGGCGACTGGTATTCCGGCAGAATAAATGAACAAGGAGTGCCCGCTTCTACAATGAGAGATGGAACGCCTAAAGGATATGCCGTAATGCAGGTAAAGAACAATACCTATACACTGGATTACAAAGTAGCCGGAGCGCCTCAGGATTATCAGATCAATATCTATGCCCCGAAAGTACTGGCAAAAGATAAGCGTACCTCAGCATCAATATTCGCCAACTTCTTTATGGGAACTGCAACTGACAAGGTGTACTGCAGAATCGATAACGGAGACTGGAAACCGATGAAATATGTTGTGGATGTAGACCCTTCCTTCCAGGCCATTAATATGCAGTATGATCAGTCACCGGTACTGCTGGATGGCAGAAGACCAAGTGTGCCGGAAGCTTCAACCCATTTATGGATGGTGAATATACCTACCAAACTCATAGCAGGGGAACATACTATTGAAGTAAAGGCAACCGACATGTTCGGTAAAACATACACTCAAAAGAGCACTTATAAAATCGTTGAATAAAAAATATTAAATTCATGAACAAGATATTCGGATTGCTGACCGCCTGCTTATTCGGCGCTACGGCATTACAGGCAGCAGATAACAATCACGTCATCCTTATTTCAATTGACGGACTGCGTCCAGAGTTTTACAAAGAAGCTTCGTGGCCTACCACCCACATCCGTCAGGCATTAAAGCAGGGCAGTTATGCCGATGGGGTTACCGGTGTATTTCCTACTGTAACCTATCCTTCCCATACTGCAATGATTACCGGAGTGAAACCATTAAAGCATGGTATATATTATAATACACCTCCGGAACCATTAGGTGTTACCGGCAAATGGAATTGGTTTTATGATAGTATCCGTGTACCCACCTTATTCACAGCTGCCAAAGCACAGGGGCTGAGCACCGCTTCTTTCTTCTGGCCGGTTTCTGTTGGCATGCCTGCAGATTATACCGTTCCGGAGTATTGGTATCTGCCAAAAGCCAAAGGAGAAAAAAGAGATATGAAACATGCCCTTTCCGACATGGCCTATCCAAAAGGCTTCTTTCAGGAATTAGAGGACAATGCTATTGGCAAAGTAGATGAGATCGACTTCGATGGCGATTTCCTGAGTATGGATGACCTGACTACAAAAATGGCCTGTTATACCATCAGAAAGTATAAACCAAACTTTCTGACCCTGCATTTGGTTACTGTAGATCACTTCCAGCATGAGCAAGGCCGTAACGGAGATAAGGTACAGGCATCTCTGGCTGCGGTTGACCATGCCATTATGCAGTTGATGGAGGCCGTTGAAAAAGCAGGCATCAAAGAACACACAACATTTATCATTACCGGTGATCATGGCTTTGTGGATATTCATACATCAATCAATCCGAATGTATGGCTGGCACAGGCAGGTTTATATGATCCTAAGCACCCGGAGAACTGGAAAGCATATTTTCACGCTTCCGGAGCATCTGCTTTCTTATTGCTGAAAGATAAGAAAGACACTAAAACCCTGAAGATGGTAAATGAGCTTCTGGCTAAGCTGCCGGAGGATCAGAAAAAGCTGTTTGCCATAAAAGATCGTACCAACCTGGATCAGGTAGGGGCAAGCGGAGAATCATTCTTAGCCTTAGCACCTGTAAAGGGCTATACTTTTGGTAACAGTGCAGAAGGAGATGTCCTGAAAAAAGCGAAAGGCGGTACGCATGGTTTCTATCCTGATTTTAAAGAAATCCAGACCGGCTTTATGGCCTTTGGATATGGCATCAGACCAGGAGTAGTGATTCCGGAAATGAGCCTTACAGATGTTGCACCGATCATCGCTAAGTTATTACATATTCCTTTCCCATCTGCGGAAGGTAAGATACCGGCTAATTTGCTCATTGTGGAATAAGAGTAATTAGCTGTGGCTGTTATCTTGCATACTTATATAACAGCGCTAAGCGGGCAGGATTTAACTCCTGTCCGCTTATTTTATATCCACTTCCGTCCCTTTTCCTGCTTCTTTACTTATATTTTAAAGAATATGTGTGGTCTGTAATGCTTGCTGGTATTGATTTATGATAAAAGTTAATCAGGTGTATTTGGGTTAAAGGAGCAAAAAGATTTGTTTAGGATTTTAAATGGTTCTATCTTTGCACTCCCTTACGGAAACGGGGGTTGCTCTTAATATTGGATGGGAAGTGAGACTGGGATTGGCTTTGAGGTGTTTTTGGAGGTTCGGAAACGGGCTGAAGGGAATAAAAAAAACTTCAAAAAAGATTTGGTTGTTTTAAAAAGGTTATCTACCTTTGCACTCCCAACGAAACGGCGGTCGGCGCACGAAAGGAGTTCGAGTCTCTGAGTTTAGCAAGAGGTAACGAAAGTGTTACTGAAGATATTTGAAATAAGGAACAGCAGTAGGATCAGATGTAATATCTGATTTGAAGGTAAGAAAAGCGTATACAAAATTAAAAAACGATCCGAACATTTTCGAGAGAGAATAGTCGTGATCAAATATC
>NZ_VOSI01000003.1 GCF_019797745.1 Edaphocola aurantiacus
GTGTTCACCTCTTCCCATTCCGAACAGAGCAGTTAAGCCCATCATGGCCGATGATACTGGTGTATTCCGGGAAAGTAGGTAGCTGCCATATTTATTTTAAGACACCCTTCAAAACTGAAGGGTGTCTCTTTTTTATGTATATACTTACCTAAAGGCAGTACTACAAGACATAACATCATACCATACTATAGCAGCAATACCATACAAATAAATAGCCCATACACAATAAGCGCCCTGAAAACAGGGCGCTTATTGTGTATTATTAGTATCTGTCTTACTATAAAAGCATCCACTTAGAGGTGCTTTTATAGGCTGAATAATTAATTGTTTCCTTAAGGTAAATTATTTTAGAATAAATCTCTTAACTCTTGACTTTGTGAATAATGTGTTATACATTTGATTGTGCTATATGAAGAGTGGCATTTTTAATTTCATAGTAATTTAGTTTTTAATCCCTAAACATTTAATTATTCCTTTATGAACAAAAAATTACTGCTATCCGCTCTTCTGCTGGGAAGCTTTGCTACGGCAATTCCTGGTTTAGCTCAAAACGCTTCTGTTGTACCAGAAGCTCCATTACCTAACTATACCTTCGGTGGCGGTACGTCCGGACCAGTTGTGCGTCCACAAAACGCCAGTGCCAGCACTATGCAGGATATTATCGGGCCTTCCGGTGCTACCGAAAACCTCTATATCCATAGTTGGGATGTATATTCTTCTGCACAATACAATGGTATTGCCTGGAGACGTACCGATGCAAGTGGTAGCCTGATCAATGAAGACTATATTCCGATTAAATATGCAGATGATATTGATGCGGTAATTTTCGAAGATGGTGGTGCCTATTTCGTGCTGGCTGCTTATTATTATAATGACGGTTTTGGCACCAAAGGACACTATTATGATATCTATAAATGGGATGTTACAGGCTTGGTTCCGGTTTCTACGATGAATCTGCTTTCAACTTCTCCTAATTTCGGAAGAATCAATGTTGATGCCACAGTTTATGGTCTGGCAATCATCTGGTGCGAACCTTTAGTTGGTATCAGTACCACTGTAAGCTTCTTCCCGGGTGTAGCTTTCGGTCCTAATGTACTGTTACCTGGTACGGATGACAAAATAGATCCGGATGTATGTATCCGTCGTGGCGGCGGTGGTAGTAATACCGGTCTGGACCTGCAAATGACATTCCTGAACAACACGCAGAATGTTTTGTATGAATATCGTTTACCATTCTTTAATGCTCTTTCCGGTTCTGCAGCAGGATTTACTTATGAGTATGGAACCGGCACAGTTGGTACCAATAAGTATAGCCCTCCGCGTATCGATTGTCCGGATATCTGGAATACGCAAAGATGGGCGGTATCTATCGGGATCAATAATGTTACCGGTACTACCAATACAGAATGGATTTATGCAATGGTAAAGAATGACGATTGGAGTCCAACACCATCTCTGGTGAACCTTAGTTATGTTTCTTACACCAGTACTACTTATCCTGAATACTGTAATCCGGTTCTGGCTTATAATGACGCCAACGATCAGATATTTGTAGGCTGGATCACACGCCAGAGCACTCCTCTTATTCCGAGTACTTATGATGTAAAATATGTAGCGAGCGATATTAAAGATAATGGTGGTGCCGCACCGGCCTTTATTCCGGGATCGTTTAATATGATCTCTAATACGGTGGCGAGTCATGAACCTGTACTGGCTTTCTCTGGTCAGGATAGAAATAGTGGTTTCGATGGCTTGTACACCGCTTTCTCTCAATATGCTACCGTATTCCCTTCAGATTATAGTATGATGTCTAAAACCAGAAAATGGACCTTAAGTACATTTAAAGGTCTTGCCGATCTTAAAACAGATAAGGTTATTATGTCTGTTACTCCTAATCCGTTTGCGGGCAACCTGAACTTCCAGGCTCCTGGCGAGGGAAAATATAAAGTAAGCCTGTTCACCATAGATGGCAGAGAGGTTTATAGCAATACTGCAACATTAACCCAGGGACAAGCATTCCAGTTCAGCACAGAAGAATTGGCTTCCGGTACTTACATCGTAAAAGTACTGTCTCCTGAAAATGGCGTTAATTATACACAGAAAATGGTTAAAAAATAAGCTATTTATAATAGTTTGTTGTCCGGAAGCTGCCCTGTTACAGGGCAGCTTCTTTGTTTATTTTTACCACGCATGAAGGTTCTAAAGCATTGTTAATTAACGCTATCGACCCATATTGATTTGTTGTATTATTGTTTTTGTGATACATTCTTTTTTTATATTTGTTATGAATCTAACCCGCCTTAATATGAATCTAACTGAAATTGAAAGAGTTAAAGATATCAGTCATGAAGACTTTCAAAAAAAGTACCTTAAGGCTAACAAACCCGTGATCCTCGAAAACAGAGCACATGAGTGGAATGCCTATACAAACTGGAACTGGGATTTGTTTAAAGCGCTGGTAGGGCAGGTCGATGTACCGATCTATAACAATACCCGGGCTGGAGCCAAAGTACCGGTAAATGGTGGAGACGGCTTTATGAAGTTTGGCGATTACCTGGATGAGATCCGGAAAGGACCTTCGGAACTACGGCTATTCCTCTTCAATATTTTCAAACATGCCCCGCAACTGAAAAACGATTTCACCTGGCCGGAAGACCTCATGGGTGGTTTCCTCAAATTTTTTCCGGTATTATTTGTAGGTGGTGCTGGATCTATTGCGCATATGCACTATGATCTGGACCTTGCTAATATTTTTCACACACAATTTATGGGCCGTAAGCAGATATTGCTTTTCCCTTTCGAAGAAAGCAGGAAACTCTATAAAATGCCCCTTACGGTAGAGAGTGCTGCCAGTTTTGTACACTGGTATACAAAAGGCTTTGATACGGAAAAGTTTCCGAAGCTGAATGAAGTGAAGGGCTATCGCAGTGTATTGAAGCATGGCGATACCTTATTCATGCCCAGCAAATACTGGCATCATATGGAATATCTTGATAGTGGCTTTGCCATGAGCTTAAGGGCACTGCCTGTTACCCTATCTGGTAAGCTGAACAGTGTTTACCACCTGAGCCTGATGCGGGGTCTGAATAACCTGCTGATCAAAACAGCGCCGGAATGGTGGTATCGGAAAAAGAGAGCCATGGCCTATGAAACGGCACAAAAAGCATAAAAAAGGGAGATTCCACACGGAATCTCCCTTTTACTCATAAATAGTTTAAGCAATAATGTATCATCAGTATTTGACAAATGATTGTACGGTATAGGTTTTGTCCGTGTAAAGTAGCAGGTAATAATTTCCTTCCGGCAGTGTAGTCAGGGATATGTTTCGATTGAATGCCTGCTGCATGCGTACCTTACCCGTTACATCTGTTATTTGTATCCACTGAAAAGACACCGGACTTTCTATATGCAGCTGATCACGTACCGGGTTGGGGTATAGGCTTACCGGAACGCGTGCTATAGTACGGATCGCTGTGGGCTCATGGTTAATAAACTGTAATTCGTCGATCAGCAGGTGGGTCTCTGGGTGAGGATTTGCAATACTGTTATTGAAGGTAATACCGGCGTAACGGGGCGTATCATTACTAAAATATGTGATGGCTAAAGAGACACGCATATAATCCGGATGTACCTGCCACACCGTTCCGCTGGCAGTACCTATCTCCATCATGGTTTCATCGCAGATAGAAACCGAACATAAGCCGGTATCCTGGTTGTTTTGCTTATACTTATAGTAAAAAACAAAGGAATCGGGCCGCTCAGTAATCGGGAAAAAATAATTAAAGGTGGTAAAGGGCAGAGAATCAGTATTAGACATCGCTCCTCCCATAATGCCGGTTTGCTGTGTATAATTATATGCATTACGGAGCGACAGGCAATAGTTGCCAGACTTGCCTTCCGGGTAGCGTTCCATCAGCGGACCGGTATATTCAATGGAATCGCCAATGGTAAAACACTGTAATAAGGGATTCCAGTAGGAGATACTACCGTCCGAATTGGCTTGTTCAAAGCTGGAATTGGGGATCTGGCTGTGTACCGCAAAAAAGCTGCAGCACCAGAATAAAAGGGTCATAGTGTACTTTTTCATGATATATACTTTTGTGGGTTATTGATTTATCAAAAGTAAGCCCATTATGCCCAGATCGGAAGAAAACAAGGTATACATCAGGTTTACATAAGCCTGAAATGATGTGTACTTGAGGTTGCAATACCTTAATTACAGCGATTGTATAAAGCTGGCCAGGTTATCTTCTGTCTTTAAGCCCAGCTTTTTGCGTAACCGGTAGCGCGCCATTTTAACGCTGTCCGGCGATATATTCAGGATGTTGGCCATTTCTTTAATGGAAAGGTTCATTTTGATCAGGGTACAGATCTTCAGTTCGTTTTGACTGATTTCGGGATACTTTTCTTTAAGTTTCTGCTGGAAATTCTTGTTTACACTTTCAAAGGTCATATTAAACTCCTCCCATTCCTGGTCCTGCGTAATGCCTTTATGCAGCAGCTTGTCAATATGCTGGCTACTCAACCGGGGCTCCTGTGCAACAGTATCTTTCAGTTCATTGATCAGTTCATTGCGCATACTGATCTGCAGGGCCATGGCACTCAGCTGGCTTTCTTTAAAATCAATTTCATTTTGCAGCAATGCCTGCTCCTGGGCCTGTTGCCGCAATTGCAGCTCATGATTCTGTTGCTGTAGTGAGAATAAGGCTTTTTGCTGTTGCTGGTTTTTACGCTGATAGCGGAATATGATGAACATTAATATTCCGGAGCATACAATAGCGCCAATGAGAATGTAATTTAACCGCCGGGCGCTTTGGCTGGCCTTTTTTTCCTGTACAAGTGCATGCTGATGGGCCTCAATATCATATTGCACTTCCAGGTTTTGGGCCAGCTGCTCTTTTTCCCAATCCGCCCCGACCTGTTGTATAGAATCGATATGGGTTAGTACAGCAAGTGCCTCGCGGTAACGACCCTCTTGCATCAGCAAATCTTTTTGGGTACCCAGTGCTGCAATGCTAAACTGCAGATCGCTTAACTGTCGGGCGATGTCTATCGCATCATGTACATATTGATAGGCTGAATCATATTGCCCGGCAGCCTGCCACCATTTAGCCAGCGCTATACGACCAGAAACTTCAGCCTGCCGGTTATGCAGCTGCTGCGCATAATTAAGGGCTTCGTGATAGTAATCAAAACTTTTCTGGGTGTGGCCCGCTCTCTGAGCGATATCACCTGCCTTAATCAGTGAGCCGGGCAGATAAACAAGGTCTTTTCGATCCTGCCGTTCTTTAAGGGCAAGATTGTAATAATAGTCCGCAGAATCTGTCTTGCCTAAATGGCTGAATATATTACCGAGCAGCTGGAAAATAATGCCCTGTGTCCCGGTGGTATCCTGTGTGTAGTCATATGTCCCTAAGGCATCATAACAAAGGGCCAGGGCTTCCTGGTGCTGCCCGCTTCTCGCCTTAATGGTAGCCAGCAGGGTACGGGCCCGGCCAGTACCCAATGCCGCGATCTCCGGAGCCGAAGACTGCAGCTGCTGATAATGGTCCAGTGCTTTATGTGCATACTTAAGTCCGTTGCTTTTACTGGAGCCGTAACTGGCAAAACCCATGTAAAGCAATGCTTCGGCCTGCCCGGCTTCCTGCCCCTGCTTTGTGTAGAGTGTATAGGCAGTATCAAAATAGCGTAAAGCCGTAGTATCATTATCCTGAATCAGTGCCTGCCATCCCGTTTGCAAAAACCGGTGTGCATCCTGTGCCCTGGCAGCCATACCGGTGCAAAGGCAACAGTATAAAAGCAGTAAAAGGCTAAGCGGACGATGTATATACATAACAGATTTTGGTACAAGATAGGAAGAATCCCGACTATTTATATACAAAAAAAGGCCCTCCCGAAACGGAAGGACCTTTGAACATATACAATTGGGGGGTATATCTTATTGTACGATCAGTTTTTGGGTATTGCGAATACCTTCACCCTGAATATTTACCATGTACATACCAGCGCTGAAGTTGCCGGTACGGATTGGGAACTGCTGGAATCCGCTCTGGATATTTTTTTGCTCCTGGTAAACGATTCTGCCATTGATATCAGCAACAGTGATCATTACATTGCTTACTGCTTTTTTAGCATCGATGATCAGGTGCGTGTAACCACCCTGAGCAGGGTTTGGTGCTAAAGCTACAGTGCTTAATGCAACATTTACATTTTTTACAGTAGTAGAGGTATCCACGAAAGTGTATACTTTACGTTTTTTCAGTGCTACCAGACCAGGTTGTGTCGCTGCAGAACCAGAATTGTGTGCAGTGAAAACCATTTGCCATACATCACCGTTATTCACTTTTACAAAGTAGCTCAGAGAGTCTGTCATGGTAACACCACTTTGACCTGAAGCTTTCCACTCACGACCGATAGAGTTGTTCAGAGAATCGTAAGCATAAGCGCTGTAAGTCAGGTTGTCAAATTGATCAGTAGTGTCCACTTTAGCAACTTTCAATTTTTCGTTGTTGATGACACCGAACACTTTGTATTGTGTATTGGAGAACACAACGTTTTCATCATTATAGTTAGAGAATACAAAATCCCATGCAGTAGCAGCAGGCTCTCTGTCTAAGAATGCATCTGTAGCGATATTGTAGTACGCGAAATATTTACCGGCATATGGGCTTGCAGATACATTGAATGTTTTAGTAACCGGGCTTGTACCGTTGATTTTAGCCACTTTGAATACATAAACAGGAGCGCTGCCCGCTGGAGTAGTTTCTTTTCTGCTGATAAATACCTGGAAGCTGTCTGCACCGCTGATCAGACCAAAGATCACACGACCTGACAACCAGTGAGTAGCCATATCATATGTAGCCCAGCCATAAGTAGCTGCTGCAGTCTGGTTGAAAGCACCCATTTCCCATGTAGTATTGGAGTTGTACAGAGGCATAGGATGTGCAGTAACCGAATCTGCTAATTTTGCAGTCAGGTCAGTACCGAATAAAGTTGTATCCGTAGCAATAACATATAATTTTACACCTTTATCTGCACTATTTGCGATAATGCTAGGGCTGAATCTGCTTGTAGAGAAACCAATATGCCAGTTATCAGCAGCTGCAGTACCTGCACTACCGTTTTCCAGGCTATAATAAACATTTTTCAGATAGCCAGCTTCTGTAGAAATGGTATCGTGAATCCAGGTTTGCGCTTTTGCCGCAGGAGCAATTGCTAATGCCGCTAAGGCCAATGTGTATTTAAGTCTCATATTTAAAAAGTTTCCGCAAAAATATACACGAAGCGTTATAATTGATTGATAATGTGTTTATTATGACAGAAAAATGACATCTTATTTTACTTTTTTATGACAAAAAAGTCCGGCACCTACCAGTGCCGGACCAATTGTAATTTTATTGTCAGATTTTCAATGATTTAGCTCCATTTGTCCAATTGCTTTACGCTTGCAGACAGGTCTTTAGGGAGTGGGGCGTCAATCTCTACCTGTTTGCCGTCCATACCTTCAAAACGTAATTGAGCTGCATGTAAAGCCAGGCGATTCAGGATCGGTTTCTCCTCACCCAGTGGATCTGCATTTTTGAAGTTCTTTTTTAAAGAAGAAATGTATAACCCTTTTCCATTACTGTAGATCGGATCGGCTACAACCGGGTGCCCGATGTATTGCATATGTACACGAATCTGGTGCGTGCGGCCGGTATGAATACGGATGCGCAGCAAGGTATATCCCTGCCATTCCTTTATCGTCTCATAATCGGTATGCGCCTGTTTACCTCTTTTGTGTACAATCATAGTACCTCTTTTAGCCATATTTTCGCTAATAGGCATTTCTATGCTGCCAGAGGGCGTAATCATTCTTCCGTTAACCAGTGCAGTATAGTATTTTTCTACACTACGGCTTTCAAAAAGTTGTGAGAGGTATTTATGACTTTCTTCGTTTTTGGCAAAACAGATAATACCGCTGGTGTCCTTATCCAGTCGGTGTACCGGTATGATGCTCTCATACTTCGCCTGTGCCATACGATACAGGTTTGGTATTTCCGCATTAAAGCGGTCGGGGATACTCAGCAGACCGCTGGGTTTATTAAACGCAATCAGCTGATCGTCTTCGTAAATTATTTCCAGTTTCATTGTTTACATTAATAGCTTTAAGCACCGAAGTAGCCTTTCAGGCAAAGATCTTCCTGACGGCGCATTTCCTTTTCTTCTTCCGGTTTTTTGTCTTTGAAACCGCATAAGTGCAGGATACCGTGAAAAAGTACACGATGCAATTCAGTATTATAGGATACACCGAACTGCTGTGCATTATCGGCAACACGGTCTACACTGATGTATATTTCCGAATTCAGTTCGGTCTCACTTTCAGACAGGTCGAAGGTGATGATATCTGTCAGGGTATCGTGATTGAGGAATGCAATATTTTTCTCCAGCAAACCTTCGTCTGTGCAGAAAATGTAGTTGATTTCCACTTTTTTTACATCCAGGTGCTGATCTATGACCTGACGGATGTAAGTATTAAGTGCTCTCTTTCCGGACAGGCGTGCTTTTACGCCTTCTTCTTCAAAATATCGGATAGCCATTACAGAGATTTAGTTACTTTTTGAAAATATAACACGGTACAGCCGGAACAGACCATAAATAACAAATACGGCGGCGAGTACATACACAAAAGTTAATCCGAGGCTGATGTATCCTTGTTTTTCTGCCCATACCATAACTGCGGCCACCAGGATATATAAGATGCCCATTACGGTATCTCTTACTTTCTTAAGATTACCTACAGGGTTTTTACGGGGAGTACGTGGGGTAAACTGACTCATTTGTATGATTAAATGTTGTGCAAAAGTACGCAAATAAAAATCCCGATTGGACACCAACCGGGATTTTTAAATATGATTTTCAGGAAAATAGATTATCCTAAAGCTACACGGTAGAAAGAGGTAACTACCAGACCAGCTTCAACATTGTTCAGATATTGAGCGATAGTAACGCCGTTATCTTTTACGAATGGTTGGTTAACCAGAGTATTTTCTTTGAAGAATTTGTTCATTTTACCAGCAGCAATTTTCTCTGCCATATCAGCTGGTTTACCTTCAGCAACGATTTGCTCGATAGCTAAAGCTTTCTCACGCTCGATAACTTCAGGAGCGATAGAGTTTTCATCCAGACCCAGTGGGTTCATCGCAGCGATTTGCATAGCTACATCGCGACCAGCAGCAACCAGAGCATCAGATTTTGCTTTGTTTAAGCCAACCAGTACACCGATACGGAAGTTACCGTGGATGTAAGGAACAACACATTCGCCAGTGATTTGCTCGTAACGAACTACGTCGATTTTCTCACCGATTTTAGCTACCATTTCCAGTAATTTATCTGCAACAGTAGCATTACCCATAGACAGTGCTTTTAAAGCATCAACGTCAGCAGGTTTATTTTCTAAAGCAATTGCAGCGATCTCGTTAGAGAAATCGATGAATTCCTGGTTTTTAGATACGAAATCAGTCTCAGCAGAAACTTGTAATACGATACCGTAAGTACCTTCAGAATTTGCCACAGCAATAGCTACACCTTCTTTAGCATCACGATCGCTACGGTTAGCAGCTACTTTTTGACCTTTTAAACGTAAGTAGTCGATTGCTTTTTCGAAATCGCCACCGCTTTCGGTCAGCGCTTTGCGACAATCCATCATACCCGCGCCAGTAGCCTGGCGTAATTTGTTTACATCAGCAGCAGAAATGCTTACAGTGCTCATTGTGTTAATTTTATTAAGATGATTAATATTTGTATTTTCCCTAATGTTTACACATAGGGAGGGCAAAATTACAAATTATTTTTTGTAATACCAATTAGAACCCGAACCCTGTTCTATATTTAGCAAAAGCTTAATCTCTTACAGCTTATCCAGCACCCTGATCAGACGGGTACAGGCCTCTGTAATTTCCTCCATAGTGATGGTCAGTGGCGGTACAATACGGATGCTGTCTGAGGCAAAAAGGAACCAGTCCGTAAATAAGCCTTCCTCCAGGCATCCCTTGATCACCTGCTGTACTTCATCAAATCCGGAGAAACGTACAGCCATCATCAGGCCGCGACTGTTTATATTTAAGATGCGGGGGTGTTGTAATAGTTTCAGGAACAAAGCTTCCTTGTCGCGCACACCGGTAACCATATGCTCCTCCAGTAAGGCTTCCATGGCAGCTTTACCCGCAGCACAGCTTACCGGATGACCACCGAAGGTCGTAATATGACCCAGTACCGGATTGTGGCTCAGACATTTCATGATCTCATTACTGCTGATAAAAGCACCCAGGGGCATACCGCCACCTAACGCCTTACCCAGCAAGAGCACATCTGGAATGATGCCATACTGCTCAAAGCCCCATAGCGTACCACAGCGCCCGAAGCCAACCTGAATCTCATCCAGGATCAGGAGCGTACCGGTTTCGGTACATCTGTTACGAAGGGCATACATCCATGCTGCCGAGGGAGCCAGTACACCGCCTTCGGCCTGTACCGTTTCCAGTATAATGCAGGCGGTTTGATCCGTAATCTGGCCCAGGCTCTCAAAATTATTATGATGTACGTGCTTTATCTGTGGTAATAAAGGACGGTATGCATTGCGGAAATATTCATCGCCCAGCAAGCTGAGTGCACCTTGTGTCGAACCATGATAACTGTAATGACAGGCAATGATCTCGTTGCGTCCGGTATAACGCTTAGCCAGTTTCATCGCACCCTCCACAGCTTCGGCACCGGAATTGGTAAAATACACGCAGTCTAAACTGGTAGGCAGGTGCTGCGACAGCAGGTGCGCATATTGTACCTGTGGAGATTGGATCACCTCGCCGTACACCATAACGTGTAAGTACTGGTCGGCCTGGTCTTTAATCGCCTGTACCACTTTAGGGTGGCGATGCCCTACATTACACACACTGATGCCCCCGATCAGGTCGATATATGCCTTGCCGGTATCATCATATAAATATACCCCTTCGGCCTTTGTAATGGGCAGGGCCATTGGTTCGGGTGAGGTAGGGGCTACATGTTGTTGAAATAACTGTCTCTGGTTCATCTGTAAAACTAATTTTTAAATAATACGGCAGCCTGCTCCAGGCTTTCCGGTTTGCCCACGTCCAGCAGCAGATCACCGGTATGGTCCCAGGCCATAATAGATTCTGTACAGCATAAAGACAGGTACACATCGATCAGAGAGAATTTTCCATGCTGGCTGATCTTATGTAAAAAAGCCTGTTGTACAATCTGTATACCGCTGAAAGCATATTCTTCATATGAGGGGCTCATGGTAGGGCAGGGCAGTTTCTCCTCTTCGGTCTGCACATTGCGCCAGCCGCATAATCTTCTGCGCTCCTGCTCTTCTCTGAACAGAAGGTAACGGGAAGAATTACGTTTTTGTACCGCCAGTGTAGCCATAGCCTGTGAGTCCTCGTGATGTGACAGCATCTTAGCCAGGTCTATATTGGATAAAATATCCACATTCAGGATCAGGATGTTCTTCTCTTCCAGGAAAAAGGGGATTGCTTTTTTCAGGCCGCCACCGGTTTCAAGCACTACATCAGTCTCATCAGAAATCTCAAAACGGCTACCGAACCCCTCATTGGCTTTGAGGGTATGAACGATCTGGTCGGCAAAGTGATGCACATTAACCACAATATCATAAATACCAAAACGCTGCAGATTGCGGATATTATGCTCCAGCAGGGTCTTGCCATTAACCGGTGCCAGCGCTTTTGGGTGATTGTCCGTAAAAGGTTTCAGGCGGGTACCCAGACCCGCAGATAAGATAAGTGCTTTCATAAGATATTGCTGCAGAGATTGGTTTCACGATCTCAGAACCAGGCAAATTTAGTATAAAATAACCGATGCCGGCCAATTATCCACAGGCTTTAAAGAAGCGCTTTTCTGACTTATTTAACACTTGCAATAAACAGGATTTTATTGCGTAATTTTGGGCGGTTACATACTTCATTATATATGCAGCAAATAAGACCTTCGGGCAGCTTTCAGATCCTTCCACCTGTTATTAAAAACCTGATCATTATTAATGTTCTGGTTTTCCTGGCAAAACTTGGCTTAAAAAACTTCGGCATAGATCTTGATTACTATTTAGGTTTATTCTATTGGAAATCTCCTTACTTCCGTTTCTGGCAGCCCATTACCCACCTGTTCATGCATGGTAATTTTACCCATTTGCTCTTTAATATGTTTGCCCTCTGGATGATGGGCAATACAGTAGAAACGTATTTGGGCGCGAAGAAATTCATGATTTTATACCTGATCAGTGGTTTAGGTGCAGCCTTATGCCAGCTGATGGTATACCATTTCCAGTTAGCCGAATTTGTAGAGATGATGAAGCTCTATCCTCAGGAATATGCAGAGCTTTATTACCACCCTAACTTCCCTTTAAATACCCCTATGGTAGGTGCCTCGGGAGCCGTGTTCGGTGTATTGTTTGCCTTTGGATATATGTTCCCCAATGCCATGATCTACCTGTATTTTGCGATTCCGATCCGGGCCAAGTACTTTGTAGCTATCTATGCTGCTATAGAGCTCTTCTCCGGCCTCAGGAATTCAGTAGGCGATAATGTGGCGCACTTTGCCCATCTTGGAGGTATGGTCTTTGCCTTCTTCCTCCTGGCATATTGGAAAAAGACCGGAAAATTGTATTTACGATAAAATATCCCATCTTAGCAGATAATTAGTATTATGAATTACACAAACAGTAGTAGAAAAACAGTATTGTCGGACTACGAACATAATCCGCTGATCCGCCTGGTTTTTGCCTGTGGTGCCGGATATATATTATTACACCTGGCCAAAATCGTCATTTTTATGTGGGGGCAGGTACCTGTACTGGAAAGTACCCGCTTTTTCTACGATAAGATCCTGATCCATTTTGCCCTGCAACCAATGGAAGGAATACTGCAGCGGCCATGGACCATTTTAACCTACATGTTTACCGGTCTGGGATTCTTCAAGCTGTTCACCAGTATGGTATGGCTGGTTGTATTTGGAAACGTATTGCAGCAGCTGATCGGAAAGAGTGAGGTCGTTCCCTTGTTTATTGTTACCAATATAATTGGTGGTGTAGCCTTTGTTGTGCTGCAGCAGTATTTTCCACTTGCCGGTTATGATAAGATGTTTGTGGGTGCCGATGCGGCCATCCTGGGCATGGCATTAGGCGGCATTACCCTGGCCCCAAAATACCAGGTATATTTTACCCGTAGTCTGGCGGTGCCTTTATGGGGATTGGTACTGATTTATATTATTCTGAATATTGTAGTGCTGTATGGTAATCATAATTACCCGCTGATTGGATTAATGATTGCCGGTGCACTTACGGGTGCGGCCTATGTAATGCTGGTTAAATCCGGTATGAAACTGGGTGAATGGACCAACCGTACCTGGGCCCGTATGATGGGTGGCTTTCACCCGAAAAAGAAAGGTGTACTGGAAGATAAAGAAGAGATCCGTTATGACCTGGACAGCATCCTGGACAAGATCAACGAGCGCGGCATCCGCTCTCTGACCAAAGGAGAAAGAGAATTTTTACAACATCATAATGATCAATAAACACTATTGGCCAGGTATCAGCAAATATTCATAAAGATTGCGGCATTCTTCCGTGGTACAGCACTCCTGTTTAATATAGGCGTGTTTGTATGGTTATGCCTTTGTCTGTATGCCGGGTACAAGAATGTGGCCAATAATCCTTCTTACATCAGCTTCATTAGTTTTACCAACGTATTTGCAGTAGGGCTGAATGTATTTTTTGCCCTCTTCTGGCTGTTTACCCGCAAGCGCTATCTGGCCCTGATTTCTCTTTCGGGCCTGCTGATCTGCATGCCCGTTACCCGTTCTGCTTTCGGTTATAACCTGGTAGGATCTAATGTGACCGACAGCGATAATGTAGAGCTTAAGGTCATGACCTGGAATGTACACCTGTTTGACCTGGGAGAGTGGACCAAGAACAAAGAATCCAAAAATAAAATTGTAGACCTGATCAAGCAGCAGGATCCCGATATCCTCTGCCTGCAGGAGTTCTATTTCGATAACGATAATCCCAACGAGCCGTATACAGAAATGCTGCGTCAGCTGGGCTATACGTATTATGAATTTTCCAAAGAAGAAGATCTGCTGAAACGGTCGATTAATATCGGTGCCAAACCGGAAGATATTATCCAGGCCGGCCATGCTGTATTCTCTAAACTGCCGCTGAAAAATAAAGTACGATACAGCCTGGACAGTGCCAACTATTATAATATGCTAGGCGTAGATGTGCAGTTGAATGAACATACCACCGCCCGCTTAAATGTAGTACACCTCCATTCTGTAACCTTCAGTGATAAGGAAGTGAAATTTGCCGAAAACAGGGCAGATAAGCTTTCTGCAAAAATGGAAGACAAGACCAAAGGATTGCTGAAGAAACTGATGCTGGCATCCTCCAAGCGTGCAGTACAGGCACAGATCATCGATTCCATCCTGGACAAGTCGGTTTACCCCAATATTGTCTGCGGCGATTTTAATGATATGCCGGGCTCTTATGTATACCAGGAAGTAAAGGGTGGGCTTAAAGACGCTTTTGTCTCCAAAGGGCTGGGGCTGGGCCGTACCTATCGAAAAATATTCCCCACATTAAGGATTGATTATATACTGTATAATCCAGATCTGCTTGCTTGCAAAGGATATAGTAGTCCTGATGTTAGCCTTTCTGATCATAATCCCGTAATTGCCACTTTTTCAGTGAAAGAGAAAGGCGCTAAAAATTAAGCCTGCTGTCCTTCATAAAAGCAGCTGCGGCATCTTGGTTCATAAGATTCCGTTTCTCCCAGCATCACTTTTTGTGTCTGATCCGTTTTGCGGTAAGAGAAATTAGCAATATTTCCGCAACGCACGCAGATCGCATGCAGTTTGGTAATATAATCGGCTGTCGCCAGTATCTGCGGCATAGGGCCGAAAGGCTTTCCAGAAAAGTCCATGTCCAGTCCGGCGATAATCACACGTACACCACTGCGGGCCAGTGTTTCTGCAACCTCAACAATGCCTTCATCAAAAAACTGGGCTTCATCAATACCCACTACTTCCACCTCATCGGCCAGCAGCAAGATATTCTGCGAGGCGCTTACCGGTGTGGAGCGGATGCGGCTGGCATCATGCGATACCACATCATGCTCATCATAACGGGTATCAACAGCCGGCTTGAAAATTTCTACCCGCATATTGGCAATCTGTGCCCGTTTCAACCTGCGGATCAGCTCCTCCGTCTTGCCGGAAAACATAGAGCCGCACACCACTTCTATCCATCCGGTTTTGTGGGTATTAAAAGGTTCAATAAACATAGTCGGGTAGCAAATTAATGAAGAGCGCAAAAGTAATTATTTCTGTATAAAATAATCGGTTTGATATTCGTTAAGGAGCAGGTTTATACATGTTAGAAATATTATTGATTGGTTATTGTCATATTTATAATGCTCAAAGAAGAGATTTGTATTTACTTTTGCAGCTGTTATGTTCCTCAAGAAAATTCCTAAATGGCTTCAAAAGCTTTATTCCGGTTACGTATGGGAGATCCCTCCAAGGGAGAAACCTACTGTATACCTGACTTTTGATGATGGGCCACATCCCCGGATTACCCCCTGGGTGCTGGATCTCCTGGAGCAATACAGTGCAAAAGCAACCTTCTTCTGTATCGGGAAGAATGTTATAGAATACCCTGAAGTATATGCCGATATCCTGGCCCGCGGGCACAGGGTAGGCAACCATTCCCATAATCACCTTCGTGGTACTGCATATAAGGCAAAGCCTTATGTAGAAAATATCAACCGCGCCAAACAGTATATCGATTCCGACCTTTATCGTCCTCCCTACGGACGCATCAAATCTTCCCAAAGCAAAATCCTGAAAGATATTGGGTATAAGATCGTAATGTGGACCGTCATTCCGGGAGACTGGGACAAAGAAATCAGTCCGGAAGACTGTCTCGAAAATGTAGTCTTCAATATAGCACCAGGCAATATCGTGGTCCTGCATGATAGTGAAAAAGCCTGGGAACGAATGAGTTACGTGCTGCCTAAAGTACTCGAATACTGCAGGAAACAAGGCTGGGCCGTAGAAGTAATCTCCTGATAGACCCGCATACAGGGTCCTTTTCAAAAAAAATCTGCAAACACATAGGGGTAGAAGGCAAGTATCTTGTCTTTATTGTACATTCACCATTGATTGTAATCGATTGATCACTATATAGCCGTACATGACCAATACTTTACCCTTACACTGGAACACAGAAGCAGGCTTCGAAGAGCTGTTCAGGGCTTTGTATGCTCCTTTGTACCGTTATGCATCCGGCTTGCTCGCAGATGAAATGCAGGCAGAGGAAGCGGTGCAGGATGTATTTCTGCGCCTATGGCAGCAAAAGGATCAGGTGTCTATAGAGACCAATGTCCAGGCATACCTCTACCGGGCTGTACATAACCAGTCTATGAACATCCTAAACCATGAAAAAGTGAAAGAAAAATACCAGCAGTATGCCCGGCATAGCAGCCCTCAGTATGCTGATGGCCCGGCACAGGGAATGTATGCCAAAGAGCTGCAGCAGCAGATTGGCAAGGCTATGGAAAAAATCCCGGAGAAATGCCGTACCGTATTTCACCTCAGCCGGCAGGAAGAGCTGAGTTATAAGGAAATTGCTGCAAAGTTAGGATTGTCTATCAAGACAGTGGAAAACCAGGTAGCTAAGGCGCTAAAGATCCTGCGTACAGAACTGAAGGATTACCTGCCCATGCTGGCGGTAATGGTGACCATATTCAAATTATTTTTTAAAAACGGGGATTTATGATGGACGATTTACTCATAAAATATATTGTGGGCGAAGCCAGTGTAGCGGAACGGAATGAGGTGGAGGACTGGATCGGATCGGATCCTGCCAACCGTCAGGCTTATGAGCGACTGCATACAATCTGGCAACACGGTAAAACACCAGATGCTGCAACAGCACCGGATGTTGATGCTGCCTGGAAGCGATTTGCAGCTAGAAGAGCAGAAGAGCTTGCATACCATGCACCGATGACAATCCGTAAAAACAATAGCTGGAAGCGATTTGCAGCCGCAGCTGCTGTACTACTGATCGTTTTTTCCGGAGCGCTTTGGTACTTTAACAGTGGTACCGTGTACCGTACCAAAGCCCTTGCAGAGGTGCTCACCTTACCGGACCAGTCAACCATTACGCTGAACAAAAATTCCAGGTTGTCCTATGCACGCAGTTTTAACCGTAAAGATCGTGTCGTAACATTAGAGGGAGAAGGCTTCTTTGATGTCGCCAAAAATCCGAAGAAACCCTTTATTATTCATGTCAAAGATATTGACGTAAGAGTCGTAGGCACCTCCTTCAATATCCGCTCTACAAATGATTTGACCGAAGTGGCCGTGGAAAGTGGTATTGTAAAAGTAATGGGTAAGGGACAGACCTATACATTAAGGGTAGGAGACAAGGTTACCTTTAAGAAAGGGGTACCGCAGGCAGCGGTGGAGCAGATTCAAAACCAGCTATACCAGTATTACCGGACCAATATGTTTGTATGTGAAGGTACACCGCTACCGGAGCTCATACAAGGACTGAGTGATGCTTACGGGGTAGCGATAGACATACAGAACCCGCTACTGGAACAACAACACCTGACCAGTAAGTATCCACGGACCGATTCAATAGAACCCATACTACAAAAAGTAGCCCTTACGCTGAATGCCCGCCTCATCAGGCAAGCCAAAGGCTATATTCTTAAATAACAATAACCGGAGCAGGACAAATATGTTTTGCTCCGGTTATGCTTAACTTTACGTTCGAATCCTGAATATGATAATACCTGTACACGAAAAATATTTTTATAAAAAAGTAATTTGTTTCCTGGCTTTCTTTTTCCTGTGCTGTACCGCTACTGCACAGGATTTGCTGCAATTGAAACTTACGGTGGATGCAGACAAACGTCCATTGAAAGAAGTGCTGAACCAGATGGAGACAAAGGGCAAGTTTTTCTTCTCTTATAACAGCGATATCATTTCGGACAAAAAAATAGTGACCGTTCATGCACAGGAACAACCGGTAGAGCAGATACTGGAAAACCTGCTGGGCACCGCCTATCGCTACCAGGTAATGGACAATCATATTATCATCAGGAGTGCCATCGGTCAGGGCATTATTGTATCCGGACGATTGATAGAAGCCGAAACCGGCCATCCTATTGAATTTGCTTCGGTGTACGAAAAGTCAGTGCTGTCCGGAACCATGACCGATGCCAATGGCAACTTTAAGCTGCACATCAGGCAACCATTGAATAATTATGAACTCGTCATCAGTAAACTGTCTTATGAAGATACGGTGATACAGGTGCAGAAAAGTTTCTCTCCGCAGCAGCCGATCGCATTGCGCAAGTCTGTATACATGCTCGATAGCGTAGATGTGGTAGGTATACAGAATCACTGGCTGGCCCGCCGTCTGCTGAGTACCAAATCAAAAGTAAACAGCATTAACCTCAATAAATTCTTTGCCAGACAACCTTTCCAGTTTAGTGTATTACCCGGTATCAGTTCCAAAAACCGCCTGGGTAGCCAGACCATCAATAAATTTTCATTCAACCTGTTGGGCGGATACTCGGCAGGTGTAAGAGGCTTTGAGTATGGAACCGTATTCAATATTGTACAGAAAGATATGCAATATGTACAGCTCAGCGGCCTGTTCAATATGGTCGGTGGCAGCATGGAAGGCGTGCAGGTAGGCGGTGTATATAATTATGTGCGCAATGACGTGGATGGTGTGCAGACCAGTGCTGTATTTAATTCGGCCAATGGCAGTGTACATGGTGTACAGGTCAGCGGGGTATATAACCGATCCATGCAGTTGCATGGTGTACAGGCCTCTGCGGTGTTTAACTGGAATAAAGAAGAGGTACACGGCGCGCAGATAACCGGTATCATCAATAAAGCCCATAATACAGAAGGCATACAGGCTTCAGGCTTTATGAACTGGAACGAGACCTCAATGGAAGGGCTGCAGTTTGCCGGAGTACTGAACAAAAATAATGAGTTGAACGGAGTGCAATTTACCGGTGGGGTCAATTACACACAGGAGCAGACCAAAGGGGTACAGATCTCCGGTATTGCCAATGTGACCCGTAAAATTATGGATGGGGTACAGATCGCAGGCCTCCTGAATTATGCAAAGACAGTTAATGGTACACAGATCGGTCTCGTGAACATTGCTGACACTACAACAGGCTTAAGTATTGGCCTCATCAATATTATTCTTAAAGGAAAACATAGTATTGATATCAATACCACTGAATGGCAACCATATAGTATAGCCTATAAATCCGGGTCTGACCGCTTGTATAATATCTTCCAGGCAGGAGGTAATCTGCGTCCGGATCATAAGATGCTCAGCATCGGTTATGGTATTGGGAATACATTGCCACTTGGCCGTAAACATACGCTGGTACAGGAAATAAGCGTAAACACCATTTATGCCGGTAACTGGAACGAGCAGAATATGCTTTCACGCTATCAGCTCATGTACCAGTATCAGCTGCATCCTAACCTGCGTGTATATACAGGACCCGCTTTTTCAGTATTATACTACGAAAGCACCAATGTATATGAAGGCTTTGCTACGCCTTATAAAACAGCATATCCTTCTTTTGCCATAGGTAGCCATGTCAATTGCTGGCTGGGCTGGACCCTGGGCATTTCCATTTTTTAAAATATTTTTTGCGAGCGCATAGGGGTTGAAGATGAGGTTCTTGTCTTATTATAAAAGACAAAAAACATGCTTACAAACTTTAAATCTCTACTGTTCCAATCCCTGGTTGCCGGTGTAACGGGTATCACTTTACTGAATCCTGTTGCCGTGCAGGCGCAAGAGCATCAGCGTGCTCACTTCGGATTAGTATATCCAATCAGTACTAATGGTATTCGTGCGGCACAGATTAGCAATACCGTTTCTTTACACGTACTGGCCGGTGTAAGTGCCGGAGAAGATGGTGCAGCCATTTCAGGACTGGCTACTATTATCAAAGGATCACAACGTGGTGTGGTGATCAGTGGTTTATGTACCCTGATCAGTGGAGATGTATCCGGTGTGCAGATCTCTGGCTTAGTGAATACTGCAGGATCGGGTAACGGAGCACAAGTAGCCGGACTGGTCAATACCGCCCGTAGTCAGGATGGTGTGCAGGTGGCAGGTCTGACCAATATAGCTTCGGTTAATGCAACTGCACAGATCGCAGGTCTTGTGAATACAGCACAGACGGCAACCGTACAGATTGCAGGCATCAGCAACCTGAGTGCAAAAAGCAGTAATGTACAGATCGCAGGACTGGTCAATACCAGTGCGAACAGTAACGGGCAGATCGCCGGGCTGGTCAATATTGCCGGTAAAGTTAAAGGAGTACAGATCGCCGGACTGGTCAATATCGCAGCAGAAAGCGATTGCCCGATCGGTATCCTGAACCTGGTTAAAAACGGAGAAAAGCAATTGGGCGTTACCGTAGATGAAGCCGGAAATGCAGTACTGGCCTTACGTACAGGCGGCAAGCGTACTTATGGCATCCTGGGTGCGGGTATGAATATGCGTATGCCCGATGCGCCATATACAATGGAAGCGGGTCTCGGCTTACGTGTGCCGCTGAGCAAAGCACTACGCCTCAACTTCGAGGTGAGCAATACCGCCAACACAAATTTCAAAGAAATCTCTTACTATAAATCCTCTTTCAGAGCCTTACTGGGCCTGCAATTGGGCCGTGTAGAACTGGTAGCCGGACCTACATTTAACTATGTCAATTATATCTCCGGACAGGAAAGCTATACCAGCCACAGCCTTTGGGATTTTTACGGTAAGGAGTCTACCAACAGCCTGTTCATCGGCGGATTCGCCGGAGTACATATCCGTATATAACTTTTTACTACTTCAATACATACTCAACTACTATTTATCTCAATCTTAAAAACAAAATCATAATGAAAAAGATCAGTTCATTAATTGCTATAGTATTCGTTATTGCCGGCATCGCCAGCCTGAGCTCCTGCCGCAAAATTATCGGTGAAGGTCCTGTACTTACAGAAGAACGCACCGTTGCCAATTTTACAGAAGTAGAGACCAGCATTCCCGGTGCAGTATATCTTGCCGAGGGTACGGTGCAGCAGGTAAGAATAGAATCACAGCAGAACATCATTGATGTGGTAGAGACAAAAGTAGAAGACGGCGTATTGAAACTGAAATTGCGCAACAATACCATCCTCGCCAATAACAGTAATTTGAAAGTATACATTAGCATACCTAAATTCCGTGCGATCAGCCTGATGGGTTCCGGTAATGTAAATGCAGAAAGTGGTCTGAATAGTTATGAACTGGATCTTAAACTGACTGGCTCCGGTAATATAGATATAGATCGCCTGTACGGCAGTAATCTGTACAGCCAGCTGACCGGCAGCGGAAATATCCGCATCGGTGCCGGTACTGTAGAGTACCAGACCGTACGTATTACAGGCAGTGGCGATTATGATGCAAAAAATATGAACAGCAATTATGCCGATGTAACCATTACCGGATCGGGAAATGCTACGGTAAAAGCCAATAATAGCCTGAAAGCAAGAATCTCCGGTAGCGGAAATGTGTATTACTATGGTAATCCGGTTACGGATGTAAGTATTACTGGTTCCGGCAATGTAAAACATCAGAATTAGTATGAAGATGGAATAAGGTGTACACCAAAACGAGAGGGCAGCCTGCGGGTAAATGATCATCGCTGACAAGGCCTGCAGGTTTGCCTTTTACAATTTTTACTCACTTTAAAACATCAAGTAATGACTAGAGAACAGTTTGTGCTGATTACCGGAGCCGGTAAAGGCCTGGGCAAAGCGTTTGCCACACAATGTGCCCGCATGGGCTATAACCTCATCTTACTGGCACTACCCGGAGAGAATACCGAAGCCCTTGCCCGGCACATTATGTATGAATACAAAGTCCTGGTGCATACCTACGAACTGGATATGACAGACGAGGTATTGCTGGAACAGGCTATGGAAGATATAAACAGCCGTTACCAGGTATTCTTCCTGATCAATAACGCCGGCATCGGAGGTACCGCATCTATTACCCGTGCGGCTTTCCGCGACCTGGACCGCATTATTAACCTAAATGTAAGGGCTACCGTAAAGGTCACCACCATGCTCTTGCCTAACCTGTTGCAGGCAGAAAAAAGTTATATCCTCAACATCGCCAGTATGGCGGCCCTCTCGCCGATTGCCTATAAGACCGTTTACCCAGCATCCAAAGCATTTATAGCCTCCTTTTCCCTCGGGCTCAGGGAAGAACTGAAAGGGCAGGGTGTATCGGTAAGTATTGTGTACCCCGGCCCCATCATGACCAACTGTAATGTGTCCGGACGTATACTGGCACAGGGTTACATTGCCCGAATGGGACTGATCAACACTGATGCTATAGCCCGTACCGCTATTGAAAAAACATTATCGGGCAAAGCCCGTATTGTACCAGGTATCTGGAACAGGATCTCTTCTAAATTATTACAGTGGCTGCCTGCCGGTACCGCATTACGCCTCATCTCTACTTCCGTAAAGAAGGAACTGCAATTCACCTCCTAAATTTTTAATCATGGATCAAACAGTATTGATTACCGGCGCCTCAGGGTTGCTGGGGGCTAATCTTGTGCGCTATATGTATTCATTGGGTTATACGATCAGGGTTCTGGTCAGACCCGGCGCAGATCTGTCTTTACTGGCCGATATACCTATGGATATCCGTTATGGTTATATCGATCGTAAAGCCTCTGTCGAAGAAGCCATACAAGGTTGCCGTTATGTGGTGCATGCAGCTTCGCTCACCACACAATGGGGCACGGCATACGAGGCTTACCAGACGATCAACATCACCGCAACCCAATATATTGCAGAAGCCTGTATGGCATATGGTGTGAAGCGGATGATTTACATCGGTACAGCCAACACATTGGCACCAGGCTCAAAGTCCGCACCAGGCACGGAGTTAAATGCTTTCGGTCTGCACCATATTAATTCTGGTTATATCAACAGTAAATATGTAGCCCTGCAATACATACAGGAGCAGGTGCAGCAAAAAGGCCTGCCGGCGGTTATCATCAGCCCCACGTTTATGATCGGTGCATATGACATCAAGCCCAGTTCCGGGCAGCTCATCCTGCATGGATTGAGCCGCAGCTGGATGGCTTATCCTTCCGGCGGCAAGAATTTTGTACATGTTACAGATGTATGTAAGGGCATTATACAGGCGCTGGATCGCGGAGGGATAGGGGAGCATTACCTGCTGGCAGGTCATAACCTAACCTACAAAGAATTTTTCCGTACCGTAGATGCTGCTTCCGGAATTGTGAGAAGAAAATTGCGCATTCCCGGTACCTTACTGAGAGGGCTGGGCCGTGCCGGTTCCCTGCTGGAACAGGTTATACGCCGCCCGGTAAAGTTGAACTATGCCGGAGCATACATGTTATCGCTGGATAATTATTATTCCGGGGCCAAAGCTGCACGGGAATTAGACATACAGTACCAGGATATAGATACTGCCGTAGCCGATGCCCTGCAATGGTTCAGACAGCAGCGTTATTGTTAACCGGGTTTATAGCCCTATAAAGTCTATCGAAATTATGTTAATAGCAATTTTTGTAATTTTGCGTGCGCTGCTGGCCAAGTATGGTATTACCCGCAGCAAATCCAGACCAATATGATTGATACGCACGCACACTTGTATGACGAACAGTTTTCAGCAGATATCGCAGAGATCATCTCCCGTGCCCGGGCAAATGGGGTAGAGAAGGTATATCTGCCCAACTGTGACAGTAGTACGATTCCGGCTATGATGGCATTGACAGAGCAATACCCCGGTTATTGTATTCCCATGATCGGTATCCATCCCTGTTATGTAAAGGAGTCGTATGAAGCAGAACTGAAGATCATGCAGGAATGGCTGGATAAAGCATCTTTTGCTGCGATCGGCGAGATCGGACTGGACTATTACTGGGACCAGACCTTTGTTGCAGAGCAGAAAGATGCTTTTCGCCGTCAGATCGATTGGGCACTGGAGCGTGCGCTGCCTATCGTGATCCATAGCAGAAATGCCACTCAGGACTGTATCGATATTGTCCGTGAAAAACAAAATGGTCAGCTGAAAGGAATATTTCATTGCTTCGGCGACGACCTTAATGCCGCAGAACAGATCATTGATCTGGGTTTTAAGCTGGGCATTGGTGGTGTGGTGACTTTTAAAAACAGTACTTTACCCGAAGTCTTACGTGCAGTTGACCTGGAGCACCTGGTGCTCGAGACAGATGCTCCTTACCTGGCACCGGTTCCATACCGGGGCAAGCGCAATGAAAGCAGTTATATTCCCCTGATCGCTCAGAAAGTAGCCGATATTAAAGAAGTACCATTGAGTATGGTGGCTGAGCGTACCACTAAAACTGCAGAGGCTTTATTCTCTTAATATAATCATATTGTTAACAATCATGTATACTTAAGTCAAATTAATATGTAGTTAATCTGACACAGATACTTTTGCTCGGTTTTATCATAAGGATTTTCCTTTATTGATTTATTATGAGCAAGAAGTTTACATTGATTGGCGCCCTTTGGGTGCTCATTTTCGCGTCTTTGTCTGCATACAAAGTGCAGGCGCAGACATGTCCCCGTATATTAAGTATTTATGTAGATGCCTGTACCCCCAGCGATGAGGGATACAATGAACTATTTACCTTCCAGGTAGGTACGACAGCTATCAGCAACTATAATAATATAGACATTACCTGGGCAACAACAAATAATCCCTTTAACGGCTTTATTAAAAATACAACCACCGCGAGCAAGGTGACAGCGTTTAATAATGCGATCATCAATGCAAATGGTTGTGGTCGCCTGATTGAACCTACCGGAACTTCTTTGCCTGCTAATGCAAAGGTTGTTGTCTTTACCAGCCAGAATGTAGATCCTAACTATATTTCATTCGGAGCCCTGGCAGAGGATATGTATGTGCTCTTCCATAATAATCCATCCAATACCAATGGTTATTTTGCCAATAATGGATCCTCCGCCATGCGTTACCTTACTCTGGAGACAGCCAGTCCATCTTGTTCCACAACCGTTGGATATAACAGGGCCAATCTGGCGAATACAGATGGTGCCAGTGTAAGCTTTAATGCCAGCGGTACACCTACATACCTGAATAATGGTTGTGTCGCGCCGGTTAATACCAGTCCGGGTGCGATGGCAGATATTACTGTCGCATCAGGATCAGTCAGTACTGCAACCTTATGCCGCAATACAGCGATGACTGCCATTGTTTTCAATGTGACTAATGCAACCGGTGCAACAGCAACAAACCTTCCACCCGGTGTAAGCGGGACTTATAATAGTACGACGAATCAATTTACCCTGAGTGGTACCCCGACTACAGCCGGGTTATATAACTATAAAGTCAAGACCACGGGCGGTTGCGGCGTAGATTCTGTTATGGCTACATTGGCCGTTACTAATCCGGTCACACCGATTTTTACCCAAGTCCCTGCAATCTGTTCTGGTGCTAGTTTATCAGCTTTACCAACACAATCTACTAACGGTATCACCGGAACCTGGTCTCCAGCCTTGAACAACACGGCTACGACTACCTATACGTTTACGCCGAATGCTAATCAATGTGCCGGTAGTACTACAATGACCATCACCGTCAATCCGGTTGTTGATCCAGTATTTACCCAAGTCCCTGCCATCTGTTCTGGTGCTGCTTTATCTGCTTTGCCTACTCAATCGACTAACGGCATCACCGGGACCTGGTCTCCTGCCTTGAGTAATACGGCTACGACTACCTATACGTTTACGCCGAATGCTAATCAATGTGCCGGTAGTACTACAATGACCATCACCGTCAATCCTGTTGTTGATCCAGTATTTACCCAAGTACCTGCAATTTGTGCTGGTACTGCTTTATCGGCTTTGCCTACTCAATCTATTAACGGCATTACCGGAACCTGGTCTCCAGCCTTGAATAATACAGCTACGACTACATATACATTTACACCAAATGCCAATCAATGTGCCGGCAATACCACGATGACCATCACAGTCAATCCAGTTGTTGATCCTGTATTTACCCAAGTGCCTGCCATCTGTGTCGGTGCTACTTTAGCGGCATTACCAACACAATCAAATAATGGGATTACCGGAACCTGGTCACCTTCCTTGAATAATACTGCTACGACGACGTATACCTTTACACCGAGTGCCAATCAATGTGCGGGCAGTACCACAATGACCATCACTGTCAATCCGGTTATTGATCCGGTCTTTACTCAAATCCCTGCCATCTGTTCTGGCGCTAACTTAGCATCATTACCAACACAATCCACAAATGGTATCACAGGTAGCTGGTCACCTGCTATCAACAATACAGCGACTACTACATACACATTTACACCTGATCAGAATCAATGTGCCGGTAGTACCACAACGACCATCACCGTCAATTCCGTTATTGATCCAGTATTTACACAGGTACCTGCAATCTGTTCTGGAACTACTTTGTCTGCTTTACCAACACAATCAAATAACGGTATCACCGGAACCTGGTCTCCTGCATTAAATAATACTACAACGACAACGTATACCTTTACGCCTAGTCAGAATCAGTGTGCCGGTAGTACCACAATGACCATCACCGTCAACCCGGTTATTGATCCAGTATTTACCCAAGTACCTGCAATTTGTTCTGGCGCTAACTTAGCATCATTACCTACACAATCCACAAATGGTATCACAGGTAGCTGGTCGCCTGCTATCAACAATACAGCGACTACTACATATAACTTTACACCTGATCAAAATCAGTGTGCTGGTAGTACCACAATGACTATTGAGGTAAATAATAATACTACACCGACGTTCACCCAAGTACCTGCAATTTGTGCTGGTACTGCTTTATCAGTTCTGCCAACAACTTCGAATAATGGTATTACCGGAACCTGGTCTCCAGCCTTGAATAATATGGCTACGACGACGTATACTTTTACACCTGGTCAGAATCAGTGTGCCGGAACTACCACAATGATCATCACGGTCAATCCTGTTGTTAATCCAGTATTTACCCAAGTCCCTGCCATCTGTTCTGGCGCTACTTTAGCGGCTTTACCAACGCAATCAAATAACGGTATTACCGGAACCTGGTCGCCAGCCTTGAATAATATGGCTACTACGACCTATACGTTTACGCCTGATCAGAATCAGTGTGCCGGCAGTGCCACAATGACGATTGAAGTCAATAATAATACTACACCCACGTTTACACAAGTACCTGCAATTTGTGCTGGCGCTAACTTAGCATCATTACCGACACAATCCACAAATGGTATTACCGGGACTTGGTCGCCTGCAATCAACAATACAGCGACTACTACATATACATTTACACCTGATCAGAATCAGTGTGCTGGTAGTACGACAATGACTATTGGGGTCAATAATAATACCACACCGACGTTCACACAAGTGGCTCCGATCTGTACCGGTAATGCTTTAGCGGCTTTGCCAGCAACTTCGAATAACGGTATTACAGGTAGCTGGTCTCCTGCCTTGAACAATGCTGCAACGACGACCTACACATTCACACCGAATGCAAACCAATGTGCGGTTAGTACTACAATGACAATTCAAGTCAATAGCAATACCACACCAACATTCACGCAAGTGCTTGCAATTTGTGCTGGCGCTAACTTAGCATCATTACCTACACAATCCACAAATGGTATCACAGGTAGCTGGTCACCTGCTATCAACAATACAGCGACTACTACATATACATTTACACCTGATCAGAATCAGTGTGCGGGCAGTACCACAATGACCATTATAGTCAACCCTGTTGTTGATCCAGTATTTACCCAAGTACCTGCAATCTGTTCTGGCGCTACCTTAGCGGCTTTACCAACGCAATCAACTAACGGGATTAGTGGAAGCTGGTCTCCAGCCTTGAATAATACAGCTACTACGACCTATACGTTTACGCCGAGTGCCAATCAGTGTGCCGGTAGTACAACAATGACCATCACCGTCAACCCGGTTATTGATCCTGTATTTACCCAAGTACCTGCAATTTGTGCTGGTGCTAACTTAGCATCATTACCTACACAATCCACAAATGGTATCACAGGTAGCTGGTCACCTGCTATCAACAATACCGCTACGACAACGTATACCTTTTCGCCAAGTGCAAACCAATGTGCGGGAACTACCACAATGACCATCACGGTCAACCCTGTTGTTGATCCTGTATTTACACAAGTACCTGCAATTTGTGCCGGAGCTATTTTAGCGGCTTTACCAACGCAATCAAATAATGGGATCACCGGAACCTGGTCTCCTGCATTAAATAATACCGCTACGACAACGTATACCTTCACGCCAAGTGCAAACCAATGTGCAGGAACTACCACAATGACCATCACGGTCAATCCTGTTATTGATCCTGTATTTACGCAAGTACCTGCGATTTGCGCTGGTACTGTATTATCAACTTTACCTACTCAGTCGAATAATGGTATTAATGGAACCTGGTCTCCTGCATTGAACAATACAGCAACTACTACATACACCTTTACGCCAAGTGTAAATCAATGTGCAGGTAGTACTACAATGACCATCACTGTCAATCCTGTTGTTGATCCAATATTTACACAAGTACCTGCCATCTGTTCTGGCGCTAACTTAGCATCATTACCTACACAATCCACTAATGGTATCACTGGGACCTGGTCGCCTGCATTAAATAATACTACAACTACAACGTATACCTTTACACCTAGTCAGAATCAGTGTGCCGGTAGTACCACAATGACGATTGAAGTCAATAATAATACTACACCCACGTTCACACAAGTACCTGCAATTTGTGCTGGCGCTAACTTAGCATCATTACCGACACAATCCACAAATGGTATTACCGGGACCTGGTCGCCTGCAATCAACAATACAGCGACTACTACATATACATTTACACCTGATCAGAATCAGTGTGCTGGTAGTACGACAATGACTATTGGGGTCAATAATAATACCACACCGACGTTCACACAAGTGGCTCCGATCTGTACCGGTAATGCTTTAGCGGCTTTGCCAGCAACTTCGAATAACGGTATTACAGGTAGCTGGTCTCCTGCCTTGAACAATGCTGCAACGACGACCTACACATTCACACCGAATGCAAACCAATGTGCGGTTAGTACTACAATGACAATTCAAGTCAATAGCAATACCACACCAACATTCACGCAAGTGCCTGCAATCTGTGCAGGAGTTGCTTTACCTACTTTGCCTACTCAATCAAATAACGGTATCACCGGAACCTGGTCACCTGCTATCAACAATACAGCGACTACTACATATACATTTACACCTGATCAAAATCAATGTGCCGGTAGTACTACAATGACCATCACCGTCAACCCGGTGGTTGATCCAGTATTTACACAAGTACCTGCCATCTGTGCTGGTGCTGCTTTATCGGCTTTGCCTACTCAATCTACTAATGGGATTAGCGGAACCTGGTCTCCTGCCTTGAACAATACGGCTACGACTACATATACATTTACGCCAAGTGCAAACCAATGTGCCGGCAGTGCTACAATGACCATCACCGTCAATCCGGTTGTTGATCCTGTATTTACACAAGTGCCTGCGATCTGTACTGGCGCTACCTTAGCAGCTTTACCAACCCAATCTACTAATGGTATTAGTGGAACCTGGTCACCTGCAATCAACAATACTGCAACTACTACATACACCTTTACGCCAAGTGCAAACCAATGTGCAGGTAGTACTACAATGACTATTGAGGTCAATAATAATACTACACCAACGTTTACCCAAGTCGCTCTGATCTGTGCTGGTGCTAACTTAGCAGCTTTACCAACACAATCTACTAATGGTATCACTGGAACCTGGTCTCCAGCCTTGAATAATACGGCTACTACGACCTATACGTTTACGCCGAATGCCAATCAATGTGCCGGCAGTGCTACAATGACCATCACCGTCAACCCGGTTGTTGATCCTGTATTTACCCAAGTACCTGCAATCTGTGCCGGAGCTACTTTAGCAGCTTTGCCAACGCAATCAAATAACGGGATTAGTGGAACCTGGTCACCTGCCTTAAACAACACGGCTACGACTACCTATACGTTTACGCCGAATGCCAATCAATGTGCGGGCAGTACCACAATGACCATCACCGTCAATCCGGTTATTGATCCAATATTTACACAAGTACCTGCAATCTGTGCAGGAACTGCTTTAGCGGCTTTGCCGGCAACTTCGAATAACGGTATTACAGGTAGCTGGTCTCCTGCATTGAACAACACGGTTACTACTACATATACATTTACACCTGATCAAAATCAGTGTGCTGGTAGTACGACAATGACTATTGGGGTCAATAATAATACCACACCAACGTTCACCCAAGTCGCCCCGATCTGTGCTGGTGCCACTTTATCAGCTCTGCCAGCAACTTCGACTAACGGTATCATAGGCACCTGGTCACCTGCATTGAACAATACGGCTACGACGACCTATACATTCACTCCAGCAGCAGGACAATGTGCTATTACTACTACGATGACGATTCAAGTCAATAATAATACTACACCAACATTCACGCAAGTGCCAGCTATCTGCGCCGGTACCGCTTTATTAGCTTTACCAACGACTTCGAATAATGGCATTACAGGGACCTGGTCGCCTGTCTTGAACAATACCGCAACGACAACGTATACCTTTACGCCAAGTGCAAACCAATGTGCAGGACCTACCACAATGACGATTGAGGTCAATCCTGTTGTTGATCCAATATTTACACAAGTACCTGCGATTTGCGCTGGGACTGTATTATCAGCTTTACCTACTCAGTCGAATAATGGTATTAATGGAACCTGGTCTCCTACATTGAACAATGCCGCAACGACGACCTACACATTCTCTCCAGCAGTAGGACAATGTGCAGTTAATACTACGATGACGATTCAAGTCAATAATAATACTACACCAACGTTCACGCAAGTCGCTCCGATCTGTACCGGTGCTACACTTTCGGCATTGCCTACCCAATCGACTAACGGTATCACTGGCACCTGGTCACCTGCTTTAAATAATACCGCAACGACTACTTATACATTTACTCCAGCAGCAGGACAATGTGCGGTTACTACTACGATGACGATTCAAGTCAATAATAATACTACACCAATGTTCACGCAAGTGCCTCCGATCTGTGCTGGTGCTACGTTATCAGCTCTTCCGGCAACTTCTAATAATGGTATTACTGGAACCTGGTCTCCTGCTTTGAACAATACGGCTACGACAACATATACTTTTACACCAGGTGCGAATCAATGTGCAGCTACGACTACAATGACGATTACGGTTAATCCAGCTGTAACACCAACGTTCACGCAAGTGTCTTCGATCTGTGCTGGTGCTACGTTATCAGCACTGCCAGCAACTTCGAACAATAGTATCACTGGAGCTTGGTCACCTGCATTGAACAATACGGCTACGACTACTTATACCTTTACACCGGGTGCGAATCAATGTGCCGTTACGGCTACAATGACGATTCAGGTCAATAATAATACCGTACCAACGTTCACACAGGTGGCTCCGATCTGTGCTGGTGCTACGTTATCAGCTCTTCCGGCAACTTCTAATAATGGTATTACTGGAATCTGGTCTCCTGCCATGAACAATACGGCAACGACAACGTACACCTTTACACCGGGTGCAAATCAATGTGCAGCTACGACTACAATGACGATTACGGTTAATCCAGCTGTAACACCAATGTTCACGCAAGTGCCTACAATCTGTGCGGGTACTACTTTATCAGCTTTGCCAACGACTTCTAATAATGGTATTACAGGTTCCTGGTCACCTGCATTGAATAATACGGCTACGACTACTTATACCTTTACACCGGGTGCGAATCAATGTGCAGCTACGACTACAATGACGATCACCGTTAATCCGGCTGTAACACCAACGTTTACGCAGGTTGCTCCGATCTGTGCCGGTACCGCTTTATCAGCTTTACCAACGACTTCTAATAATGCTATCACAGGTAGCTGGTCACCTGCCTTGAACAATGCCGCAACGACGACCTATACATTCACTCCAGCAGCAGGCCAATGTGCGGTTAATACTACGATGACGATTCAAGTCAATAATAATAACACACCGACGTTCGTACAAGTCGCTCCTATCTGTACTGGCACTACACTTTCGGCTTTGCCTACCCAATCGACTAACGGTATCACTGGTAGCTGGTCACCTGCAATCAACAATACAGCAACTACCACATACACATTCACTCCAGCAGCAGGTCAATGTGCGGTTAGCACTACGATGACAATTCAAGTCAATAATAATACCACACCAACCTTCACGCAAGTGCCTGCAATCTGTGCGGGTACTACTTTATCAGCTTTACCAACGACTTCGAATAATGGTATCACAGGTTCCTGGTCTCCTGCCTTGAACAATGCTGCAACGACAACATATACTTTTACACCGGGTGCGAATCAATGTGCAACTACAACTACAATGACGATCACCGTTAATCCGGCTGTAACACCAACCTTCACGCAAGTGCCTGCAATCTGTGCGGGTACTACTTTATCAGCTTTACCAACGACTTCGAATAATGCTATCACCGGTAGCTGGTCTCCTGCTATGAACAATGCTGCAACGACTGCTTATACATTTACCCCGGCAACTGGTCAATGTGCGGCAACTGCAACGATGACCATCACTGTCAATCAACCGGTCACGCCTGCGTTTACCGCTGTATCACCGGTATGTATCGGATCGGTAATTGCTCCATTGCCTGCTATCTCTAACAATGGTATTAATGGTAGCTGGAGTCCGGCATTGGATAATACGACCACTACAACCTATACCTTTACGCCTGTAGCAGGGCAATGTGCTGGTACGGCAACAATGACTATTGTGGTGCAGCCTCACCCCTCAGGTAACCGCCAGGTAACTATATGTGCCGGTAGCAGCTATACATTTAATGGTGTGGTCTATACGGCAAGTAATCATACCGCAAAGGATACTATTCCTAATCCGGCCGGATGTGATAGTATTATTACGCTTGATCTTACCGTATTGCCAGTGAATGCGATTGCAACGGTGCAAACCCTGAATGGATGCGGATCTATTGTGTTTAATGGGGTAACCTATACTCAGAATACGCAATTGAAGGATACTATACCAAACCAGTATGGTTGCGATAGTATCTACAGGATAACGCATATTGTGATTTATCCGCAAAACGGAATAGCACGCAGCATAGATACAGTTGGCTGTGACAGGGTAGTATACAACGGAAAAACATACTATGAAAATACCATACTGAAGGATACGCTGTACACCGTTAATGGTTGCGACAGCCTTTACCTTACAGTGAATGTACATGTTGAAAAAATGGGGCTGACCTTGTCCGTTGAGCCGGAGCAGCCTTACGAAGGAGAGTATTTTACCTTAAAGACAGACAATACTTCCGGCATTGCATATGAGATCGTATCCTGGAGTCCTGCAAGTTTATTTAACGATCAGTACAACAGGACGCAGCAGCTAAAATTAAATCAGGCTACAAACATCAGTGTCGTAGCAATATCTGCTTCGGGTTGTATGGACACAGCAACAATTGATATTAACCTGAGACCTTATCGTAAAGATGTAATGATGCCGAATGCCTTTACACCAAATGGAGACGGAAAGAACGATGTTTTTGCACCCGTACTGGCATTGGATCGTAGCTATAATATGGTTGACTTCAGAATATTTAACCGCTGGGGTCAGGTGCTGCATTCCACATCTAATATCAATAGCGGATGGGATGGCACTTTCAAAGGGGCACCGCAAGAGCAGGGTGTTTATTATTATACGCTTACGATATACTTTATGGATGGGTCCAAACAGGCCTTTAAAGGAGACCTGATGTTGATCCGCTAAGGTGACAGGTAGCCAAATGAATATAGTGAGGGGTTATGTATCATGCATAATCCCTCATTATTTTAATAATATAGCGAAAAGCAATGCAGAATTAACATTTACTATTGATAATACATTTTTTTGGGAGAACCCGGATTTTTATTTTTGTATTGAAGTAAATGAAATAAACCGTGATCGGCCGGTTAGCCGCTAGTTGTATTATATGAATAGTAGCAACACAACGCTTCACCTGATCTGGTGGGCGTCTTTAAAAGTATCAGAAAAACTATTGCTAAGCAAAAAACACAATATCAGTTTTATTTCAGATAGCGTTATTTGCTCCATGTGGGAAGCAGAAGGGAAACCAGACTTAAGATAGTTGATCAAACAAAATATAAAAGCACTTCTGTTAAGAAGTGCTTTTATATTTGATGCTTATGTACGGTATTATTATTGATGCTCTTTTTTCTCTCCCGGGAAAATCAGAGAGAGTATTACAGAAACAATGAGTACACCTCCTACGATGGTTAATGATATCGGAGAAGAAATATGTACCCATGGTGCGATCAGCATTTTAATACCAATGAAGGTAAGAATGATCGACAACCCGTAAGGTAATTTGCTGAACATGTGAATAAAGTTGGACAGCAGGAAGTATAATGATCTCAGACCCAGTATCGCAAAGATATTTGAGGTATACAGGATGAAGGGATCTTTAGAGATCGCAAAGATCGCAGGGATGGAATCCACCGCAAACAGTACATCCGTAAACTCGATTACCGAAACAACAACCAGTAATGGTGTGGCCATTTTAATACCGTTCTGTATGGTGAAAAAACGATCTCCATCGTATTCATCACTTACCTTATACAGGCGCTTTACCAGGTTAGCTCCGGCCGAGCGGCTGAAATCTTTTTCTTCATCTTTATTGCCACCGCCCCAGGATTTGATACCGGCGTAGATCAGGAACAGCCCGAAAAGTGTAAGCACTACATTGACCTGCACATTCTGTCCAAACAGGTTCATTTCCGGCAGGAAAGTAATATTGATGATACCGACACCGGCAAAAATGAAAATCGCACGGAAAATTAATGCCCCGATGATACCCCAGAACAATACTCTGTGGTGGAGTGCACGGGGTACATTGAAATAATTAAATACCAGTATAAATACAAAGAGATTATCTACAGACAGCGCTTTCTCAATCCAGTATGCAGCCTGGAACTGGGCGAATTTGTCAAGAGCTAAAGTATGACCACCAGCATCTTTATTGAATACCCAGTAAACAACACCGGAAAAGATCATGGCCAGTGAGATCCATACAAAGCTCCAGATGGCAGCCTCTTTAGAGGATACCTCGTGGCTTTTCTTATTGAAAATGCCCAGATCTAATAAAAGCATAATAATCACCAGGATGGCAAATCCCCAGACAAGGCTGGGATGTAATGCGGCAATGTTTGTTTCCATGATACGTATTTCTGAATAGTTGATGTTACTTAAAATGTGCTGTAATCTCTTCTTGCAAAGTTGAGTCTTAGTCCTGAATATATATAAGTCGATTGCTGGTCAGGTATAATTTGCGCTGCTACAGTATAGCGTCTGTGGGTACCTCCGAGGTCAAAATACAGACCAGAGGCGATCTCGTAACTCAGGTTCAGACTCAGGGACATGCCCGTTGCCTGAGGACCGTTGATCATATGTACACCGTACAAGGCCGGAATATCTTTATTGTATGCTTTAGACAGGTCATTTCCGTAGTTGACATTGCCGGTATCGATCCCTTGCTGGTATAACAGCGCTTTAGCCTGTATATTCCAGCGGGCACCAGGACGGTAATTTGCCATCAGCACCAGTTCCCGGAAGCCGGCACCTAAAGGGTGGGCCAGGGGCAGGTTGTTGTTGGTGAAATTAGAGGCAATATAACCCTGGTTATTCCGGTCGTAATGCTGGAACGTATAAGGACGCAGTACATTTACCTCTGCCTGCAGGTCAAGGTTAGGCACCGTAAAAGCATCATAGTAGTTCACGCCCAACTGTCCGCCCCATTTGTTATGCAGGTAGCCATTGTTGCCGAAAAACTCTTTTGCCGTAAATTCATTGATCAGGAACTGTCCATACAAAGCCAGACCTTTAGCCGGTATAGCCTTGGCTCTTATACCGATCGCTACTTTGTCCGGACTGCCCAGACTACGCTCAATGGCACGGTAGAAGATCATCGGATTCATATAGCCGAGCTCGAAATGATTACTGCGGTTGAAGACCACCATTTCATACACACCCAGGTTCAGCCAGGAAGTAATGTTGGCACTCAGGTGATGGGCTGTGGCATATTTATATCCGTAACTGTTATCTGTAAGATCATTGCCCGGTATATGCTGATCCGGACTAAGGCGCATGTACAGGTTATCATACTGCAGTTTCCATATTTTGGTATGCAGGTGCACGTAAGCAGCCGGTGCCGAAAAATCAGACAGGATAAGGCTTCTGTACCCATCACCGATTTTCTGGTAATCATAGCCTGCTGCAATGGAAACATAATCCTTTATCAGGCTGGCACTGATCTGACCGGTAGGTAACCAGTACTGATATTGTCCCGGTGCTGTTTGTCGGAACTTATGTACTCCTATCAGTGTATTGCGCCTGTCGTTATATTGCTGGTAAAAGCTTACCGGTTCTTCATATACATAGCGCAGATTGAAGTCTGCGCCGATAAAGTTTTTATAAGTAGCCCGCAGTTTAGCACCGGCAGTAAAATACTGTTTGTATCCTTCACCGTTTTCCGATCGCTCGTATAATCCCTGGTAACCCAATACAGGGTTTATACTCAGGAACAGGTCACGGCTGTTATGATAGATGAAGTCTGTTTTTGTTTTGTAAAAGCTATTCATCACAGGCATCCTTGACCGGATAGCCCCGTCATGATCTTCTGTAACCCATTCTCCGTTCTGACCCAGGTAACGGCTCATCAGGCCATTATCAGTATTACTCCATCCGTTACGGAGATTTTGCTGCTGCGCTTCTTTCAGGAACGCCGCAACATCTTTGCGCTGCAGCGGTTGTACAGCAGTATGCAGTTCATCAGATAATTCGCCGGACAAGGCCTCGATTCGGCTCAGGTAAGCAGCAGTGCCATCCTGGATATCCACCCGGCCACTCTGGGCAGTAGCCTTTACGGCAATCCCCAGGCTCAGGCAAGAAAGAAGTAAGCTGTATTTCATAGTCAGAGGTTCTGCCTTTTTGTAAAAGATGCAATTTACAAAGAAAACCGACGACTTGCATTAAATTAAAGGAGCCAGTGAGATAAGACATAGATCAGCAGTCCGACCAGTCCGCCGACTATAGTACCATTGACGCGTATAAACTGCAGATCCTTACCTACTTCCAGCTCCAGCTTCTCACTCAGGTCCCGTCCCTGCCAGTTACCTACCGTATTACTGATGAGGTCGCCTGCCTTATGGCGGTGTTTCATAATAGCCTTATAGGCATTGTAACGGATCCAGTTGTTGATCTTGTCAATAATAGCCTCATCAGACTGGAATGTATTGGCCAGATCATCGATCGTTTTGATCATATATAACTTCAGGCCGGAGTGTTCATCATCCAGTCCTTCCAGCAGGCTGTCTTTAATGCTCCTCCAGATATCCGCAGCCATAGCATCCGTTTTGGCAGAGGACAGCAGGTCTTCTCTCAATAGCCTCAGCTCATCATACCATTCCGTTTTTACTTTAATGTCTTCTGCCAGCTGTAATAATTGCTGCTGTATATCCTGTCGTACCTTATGCTGTTGATTCTGTTCTATTTCTTCAAAATAGCGGGCCAGACCACTGGTGATTTTCTTTGCGATCAGGTTGTCTACAAAACCCGGGATCAGCATAGAGCTTTCCTGTTTTACCCGGTCTTTTACCAGCGATTCATTCTCTGTAATGTAGGTCTTTAACTTTCCTGCAATAAAACCCACAACTTTTTCTTGTGCCCCTTTTTCGACCAGGTAGGTAATCCCGTTCGATAGCAGCAGGTTTATATTCAGTGTATGGATCAGTTCTTTTCCCTTCCGGGCAATAAGGTCTGCAATAAAAGCATCATCCAGTTCTGTAATGATCTTACGCAGCCAGTGACTGATCTCGTCCTGCAGCAATTTTTTATGCTGGGGTTTCTGCAGCCAGTCGGCTATGTATTGCGCAATATTCAGCCGGCCGATGTAGGGACGTATATTCTCTGCGGTAAGAAAGTTGTCTACAACAAAGTTTCCGAGATTGTCGCCGATGCGCTGCTTGCTGTTTTCGATCAGGTTGGTATGCGGTATACGAATGCCTAAAGGATAGTGGAACAGGGCCGTTACCGCAAACCAGTCGGCCAGTGCACCCACCATTGCAGCTTCTGAAAAGGCCTTTACATAACCCAGCCAGGGCCAGGATTCATGCTTAAGTAATAGGGTAGTGGTGATAAAGACCGCTGCCATAAGCAGGAAGAGGCCCGTGGCAAAAAACTTATATTTACGGAGCTGTATGCGTTTTTCTTCGTTGGTCATAGCTTTTTGTTTTAGGGAAATCGCAGATGATATCAAGAAAAAAGCCAAAAGCCTTCAGGCTCCTGGCTTTCGTGGATTAATCTTTGTTTTCGATGTTCCAGTGATCAAACAATAAGTTTAAATAATAGTTTTCTGTTTTGGTGATGATGTTGTCAGCCTTTGTCAGTTTTAACGCAAACTCAATAAAGTCCAGTCGTTCTTTTTCTGTGGCATCATCATAAAAATCGTCCATGTACTGCAGGAAATGATTTTCCCAGTCTTCCGGTTCCAGCCTGCTGATCTTGTCCATTTCCTTGTCGAGGCTGATGTGAAACGGGAATTCTTTAACCAGGTATTCCCGGATGATCATATCACCTTCCGGATTAAATTTAAAGTCAACAGCAGAAAGGATCATTAACAAGTGGTAGCCGGCAATAGTCTTATTCGTTCGTTGGTGTTGCATAATTAGTAGTAGAAATAGGAGTAAATCGGTGTTTGGTTTTTATATAAAGTTGTTCATGATCAGGTCAAGATCAGTATATTTCAGGTCAAAGCGTTTGGCGATATGCTGGTTCGTTACCATGCCCTTGTACAGGTACACTCCGTTACGGATACCCGATTTGTTTTTCAGCAGGTAGTCCACGCCGCCTTTGCCGGCGATATCCAGCACGATCGGCATCAGTACGTTACTGATCGCTCTTGAGGCCGTACGGGCTACACCGGAAGCAATATTGGGTACACAATAGTGAATCACATCATATTTGGTAAATACCGGGTTGTCATGTGTGGTAGGACGCGAGGTTTCTACACAACCACCACGGTCGATGCTGACATCAATAATGACAGAACCAGACTTCATCATGCCCACCATCTCTTCAGTAATCACCAGTGGCGTTACCCCATTGATAGGCTTCAGCGCACCGATCACTACATCAGCTTTCGGGAGCACTTTCTTCAGTTCATTCGGGTCAATGACGGAGGTATAGAGGCGTTGTCCTACATTATTCTGCAGGCGCATAAGGCGGTAGATAGAATTATCGAAGATCATTACATTCGCACCCAGCCCAAGGGCTGTACGGGTTGCCGATTCGCCCACAATACCCGCACCGATAACAACAACCTGTGCCGGCGGCACACCGGAGATACCCCCCAGCAATACGCCCACACCACGGTTAGAGGTGCTCAGGTATTTGGCCGCCTCAATAATGGCAGAGCTACCGGCAATCTGGCTCATGGAGCGCACAATGGGATAGGTTCCGCTATCGTCCTTGATAGAATCAAAGGCAATGGCGATGATTTTTTTATTGACCAGCTGCTGCATCATTCCTGCCTTCAGAAAGGGCAGGTGTATAGGGGAGATGACAACCTTACCTGCTTGCAGCAGGCAGATCTCCTCTTCCGAAATAGGCGCAGATTTGATCACAATATCAGACTGGAATACCTCGGCCTTATCATAAGCGATTTTGGCACCGGCTTCACTGAAATCTTTGTCGGAATAATAGGCATGTTCGCCCGCATTATGTTCTACCACTACCTCATGTCCGTTCTGGATCAGTACAGATACTGCATCGGGTGTTAATGCAATCCTGTTTTCGGAAAAAGTATCTTCTTTTGGAATCCCAATAAAGAGCTGTTTCTTTCTCGGAATTATTTCGATAGTCTCTTCTAAAGGGATGTACGAAAATGAAGAAGAAATTTTTACCCTGGTAGACATAATTTATGCAAGTGTATTAGGGATTAAAAGTAAGGTTCTGTCTGTAATATAGCAAATATTTTATGTAAATTTAAATTATTTACAACAATTTGTTTGTCGGTAAAATAATACCTTCGCAAGACACTAAAGACTAGTCCCTTTGCTCAAATTAACCCAAAGCCAAAAGCTGCTTCAGAAACTGTCGCCGCAACAGATACAATTTATAAAACTGTTGCAGGTGCCCACCGCGAACCTGGAAGAAAAAATTAAAGAAGAACTGGAAATTAACCCCGCATTAGATGTGGGAGCAGCACCCCAGGAAGACGATCCGTATCACTTGTCCGATCAGTATGATCAGGATGGAGAACCGGTATCTCAGGAGTCCTCGGGAGAGGATGGTCAGACCGAAGATATTTCGGATTACCTGATGGACGAATCGGATAATATGTCGGACTATCACGTGCGCGAGCATGGAGATGACGATGATGACAGCCGGGAAGTGCCCATCCGGGAAGAATCAACTTTTCACGAATATTTACTAAGCCAGGTTGGCCTGCTGGATCTTACAGAAACAGAACAGCAAGTGGCAGAGCAGGTGATCGGCAGTATAGACGATGACGGCTATCTGCGCAGAGATGTCATGAGCATTGTAGATGACCTCGCTTTTAACCGGAATATATATGTTACAGAGGCGGATGTTAAACGCATCCTTAAACTCATACAGGAATTTGATCCTGCCGGTGTCGGCGCTTCTGACCTGCAGGAATGTCTTTTGCTGCAGCTGGATAAAATGACCGGAACCAATGGTGCCGCCAAAGTGGCCAAAGTAATCCTTACCGATTATTTTGAAGAGTTTACCCGCAAACATTACGACCGCATACGCCAGCATTTATCGCTGGATAATGAAGCCTTTAAAGAAGCTATACAGGTTATCCTGAAGCTGACGCCGAGACCGGGCATTGCCTTCTCCAATGGCTCAAAAGACAATGGATATATCATTCCCGATTTCTTTATCCATAACAATAACGGAGTGCTGGAGTTAACCTTAAACTCCCGTAATGCGCCGGAGTTAAGGGTTTCGGAAGAGTATAAAGATATGCTGAAGACATACGAAGACGGCTCGCTGAAAGACAAAAAACAGAAAGAAGCGGTAATGTTCATCAAGCAGAAAATAGATTCTGCCAAATGGTTTATTGATGCCATTCGTCAGCGCCAGCATACATTGTTATATACCATGAAAGCGATTATGGATTACCAAAGGGAATACTTCCTTTCCGGCAATGAGTCGGCTTTGCGTCCTATGATCCTTAAAGATATTGCCGATAAGATTGGTATGGATATTTCTACCGTAAGCCGTGTGGCTAATAGTAAATATGTACAGACCGAATATGGTACCTTCCTGTTGAAATACTTTTTCTCAGAAGCCATTACTACCGATTCAGGCGAAGAGGTATCAACTTATGAAGTAAAAAACCTGATACAGGATTTCGTCGCTAATGAAGACAAGCACAGCCCGCTTTCTGATGAGAAACTGATGGAAATGCTTTCTGAAAAAGGCTTCCAGGTGGCCCGCAGAACGGTAGCCAAATACCGCGAGCAATTGCATATACCGGTAGCCCGGTTGAGGAAGCTGGCATAGGAAGTAAAAGTATACATGTAAAAAGTCAACAAGAGCTAACCTGATTCAGGTATCTCATGTTGACTTTTTAGTTTAAGTAATATTGATGACTGTATAAACTTCTGATGCGGTTATGGCAAGCAGTGTTTATTCGGAATCTTTTGGAATTTTGGCTTACTGGTAATATCTGTTCTCCTTTATATACTCAATCACCGCACCGGGTACCAGGTATTGGATACTTTTTTCGCTTTTGATCTGTTGACGGATGAAGGTTGAAGAGATCTCGATTAACGGGGCCTGTAGCACTAATGTGTGCTCCGATAACTTTTCTGAAACAGGATATTGAGGGCGTTGGTATACGATAACCTGGTATTGTTGCAGCAGCTGCTCATAATTCTTCCAGCGGGGGAGATTCTGATAGCTGTCGCTGCCCATGATCACCGAAAAACGTTCATGCGGAAACTTTTCCTGCAGGTAAGTAAGCGTATCAATCGTGAAAGAAGGGCGGGGCAGGGTGAATTCTATATTGCTCGCCCGGAACTTGGGATTGTCCTTAATGGCCAGTTCCACAAGGTGTAGCCGGTTATACTCGTTCAGCAGCGTACTGGCCGGTTTCAATGGATTATGCGGCGATACCACAAACCATATTTTATCCAGATCAGTATTTTCAATAATATGGTTGGCAATAATCAGGTGTCCGGTATGAATGGGATTAAAGCTTCCGAAATAAAGGCCTATATTCACGTTAAGGAGTATTTTAAACAGGTTCTTGAGTTGGAGCCAGCTCTACCCATATGGTCGCTGCTTCCGCTTTTCTGATGCTCAGCACATAGCCGGCTACATTTATTGCCATAGGATCGCCCATCGGAGCTATATGATCTACCATGATCATGTGGCCGTCCAGGAAGCCCATTTCCATTAGTTGCACCAATGAATCGCTGGCATCAATACGCCGTATGATCGCTGTTTGTCCTTTTTGTAATTGGGAAAGGGGTGTTAACATACAACACAGTTAATTTTCGCAAAATTACGGCTATTTGCCCGCACAGCCAATCGCAAATTGTAAAAAATGTTCGTAAAAAAGGTTACTTTCGCAGCTCATACACACTAAGTTAACCTGAATGAGTATTCATCATAATTATGTAGCCATCATGGCCGGCGGTATTGGCAGCCGGTTCTGGCCGGAGAGCAGGCAACACTTGCCCAAACAATTTTTGGATATTTTAGGTACTGGTCGCACGTTTATACAAGAGACATACAAGCGTTTTAAAGATATTTGCCCTAAGGAGAATATTTACATTGTTACCCATCACTCATACGAACACCTGGTCCGAGAGCAGATCCCAGAGATCGATCCGGCCAATATCATAAAAGAGCCTTATCGTAAAAACACGGCACCTGCTGCGGCTTACGTTACCTACAAATTAAAGGCACTTGATCCCAAAGCAAACATTATTCTGGCTCCGGCCGATCACCTGATCCTGGATCAGCGCAGTTTCGAACTGACCGCTTTCCAGGGACTGGATTTTGCTGCTAAAAATGATGCTATCCTGACTTTTGGTATTCAGCCTACACGTCCCGATACGGGTTACGGGTATATTCAATACCAGAAAGATGATCTTCAGGACGGCGTAAGCAAGGTAAAAGTATTTACAGAAAAACCCGATATAGAACTGGCCCGTGTATTCCTGAAATCAGGCGATTTTGTATGGAATTCCGGTATTTTTGTATGGAATGTGCAGACTTTTACCAAAGCCTTCAAAGTGTATCAGCCAGAAATGGCAGAAGTATTTGAGCAGGCAGCGTCGGCATATAACACACCGAAAGAGTATACCGTTATGGAACGCCTGTATACCCAGTGCACCAACCTGTCTATCGACTATGGTCTGATGGAAAAGGCGGCAAATGTATATGTGATCCCGTCCAACTTCGGCTGGAGTGATCTCGGTACATGGGAGTCGGCTTATGAGCATTCCGAAAAGGATTACCTTGGTAATGCCGTAACCGGTGGTAATGTAATGGTGGTAGATGCATCTGAATGCATGATCAAAACATCGAAAGATAAACTGGTTGTGGTACAGGGCTTACAGAATTTTATTGTGGTCGATACGGATGATGTATTGCTGGTATGTGAGCGCAGTAAAGAACAGCAGATTAAAGATTATGTAGCCGAGGTAAAGCGCAATATCGGTGAACAATACTTGTAAAGTATTGTTACGGAGAGATGGAATAAAGAACGAAAAATAAACAACAATATATACAATGCTTCCTAAATTTAAAAGAGTTCTCGTAAAGCTTTCTGGAGAATCGCTGATGGGCGATAAAAATTACGGACTGGATTCCAAAATGCTGGCCAGCTATGCACAGGACATCAAAGAAGTGGTGGAACTGGGTGTGGAAGTCGCAATTGTGATCGGAGGAGGTAATATCTACCGCGGGATGAATGAAAAAGAAACCGGTATTGAACGTGCACATGGAGATTACATGGGTATGCTGGCCACCGTGATTAACGGTATGGCTTTACAGGCATCTCTGGAAAAGATCGGTGTGAAAACACGTTTGCAGTCTGCACTGGTTATGGACCAGGTTGCAGAACCGTACATCCGTCGTAAAGCCATCAGACACCTGGAGAAAGGTCGTGTAGTAATCTTTGGTGCCGGTACCGGTAATCCATACTTCACTACCGATACTGCTGGTTCCCTGAGAGCGATTGAGATTAATGCCGATGTGATCCTGAAAGGTACCCGTGTAGATGGTATCTATACAGAAGATCCGGAGAAAAATCCTGAAGCTACCCGTTACGAGAGCATTTCTTTCGATGATGTAATTGCCAAAGGTCTGGCTGTAATGGACCTGACTGCATTTACTTTGTGTAAAGAAAACAACCTGCCGATTATCGTGTTCGATATGAACAAAAAGGGTAATCTGACACAAGTAGTTTCCGGTAAGAATGTAGGAACTATCGTAAATAAGGGCTAAACTTTTTAGAACGATATGACAAAAAAGGACCGTTACCAGTTCGTGATCGATTATTTTTCGGAACATGCACCAGATGCAGAGACTGAATTGTTTTATGATAATCCGTATCAGCTGCTGGTAGCGGTTATTTTATCGGCACAATGTACCGATAAGCGGGTGAACCTGACCACCCCGGCCATCTTTGAACGTTATCCCGGCCCGGAAGCCTTGTCTGAAGCCACTTTCGACGAACTGTTTCCCCTCATTCGCAGCATCAGTTATCCGAACAATAAGACCAAACATCTTATTGGTATGGCCCAGATGCTGATTCATGATTTTAACGGTGAGGTACCGATGACGGTAAATGAACTGATCAAACTGCCGGGAGTAGGACGTAAGACCGCCAATGTGATCACCTCTGTGATCGATAACCAACCCAATATGGCCGTAGATACGCATGTATTCCGCGTGTCGGCAAGACTGGGGTTAACTACCCGGGCCAAAACACCACTGCAGGCAGAACTGCAACTCATTAAATATTTCCCCAAAGAGCTCATACACAAAGCGCACCACTGGCTCATCCTGCATGGTCGCTATATATGTCTGGCCCGTAGCCCCAAATGCGAGGCATGCGGCCTGAAGTCAATCTGTCTTTATTATAAAAAATTACAAAGCGCTTAACGCAATACTATGGACAAACTGGATTTAGCAAAACACTATAAAAACTATTATACGGCTAAATCTAAGCCGGAGTATATTCAGCTGGATGAAGCGATTCCCTATTTATCTATTCTCGGCAAAGGAGACCCCTCCGGCCCCGGATTTGCATCAGATATACAGGCCATGTATACGACTGCTTATGCCCTTAAGTTTAAATACAAGGCAGAGGGTAAGGATTATGTAGTGGCTAAATTAGAGGGACTCTGGTGGTATGATGAAGCAGCTTTTGAAGGCTTATCTATCAAAGAAGCATCAGTAAAGGTGCCGCGCAGTGAATGGAATTACCGTTTGCTCATTCGCCTGCCGGAGTATGTAGACGGACAATTCCTGGAGCAGATGAAACATGGACTGGCAGCAGAGAAAGCCAATCCGCAGATTGTTGATGTGCATTATTTTACCCTTACCGAAGGGAAATGTGTGCAGATGTTGCATGTAGGACCTTTCAATAAAGAACCTGAAACGCTGGAGGTTATGAAGACCTTTATGGATGCTGAAGGACTGGGCCGTAATGGGCTGCACCACGAAATATACCTGTCTGACCATAGAAAAACAGCTCCCGAAAAACTGAGAACAATTCTGCGGGAGCCGGTTAAATAGCATTATTAAGCATATTCGTCGTTAGGAGATGTCTCCACTTCGGTTGACAAGACGAAGCGATCTTTTCGTCATTTCGAGCGGAATGTAGTGTAGCCGAGAAATCTCAAATGTGATACTGGTATATTGGCTATTACATTTCTATTCCATTAATCAGGAATTGACCTAAAATATAGACTGGGCCACAGTTTTGATGTTATCGCTTTTGCCCATAGAGTAAAAATGAAGAGCAGGCACGCCTTTAGCCTTCAGTTCTTTGCATTGCTGAATACTCCACTCAATACCCACCTGCTTCACCGCCTGGTTGTCTTTACATTTAATGATCTCTACCACCAGGTCATCCGGCAGATCTACCTTAAAGCGATGCGGGATCATGCTCAGCTGACCTTTGGTCGCAATCGGTTTTAAGCCTGGTATAATCGGTACCTCGATACCCGAGGCGCGGCATTTGTCTACAAACTGGAAGTACTTATCATTGTCGAAGAACATCTGCGTTACGATATAATCCGCACCGGCTTCCACCTTTTGCTTCAGGTATAAAACATCCTGCTGCAGACTCGCGGCCTCCATATGCTTTTCCGGGTAGGCGGCTACGCCTATATCAAATGAAGTAGGGTTACTGTTCTCCAGGTAATCGTCAAGATACTGTCCGTCATTCATAGACTGTATCTGTGTTACCAGCTCATGTGCAAAGTTGTGGCCGTTGCGTTCGGGACGGAAGTAAATCTCACTCTTGATCGCATCGCCCCTTAAGGCCAGTACATTATCAATGCCCAGGAAGTCCAGGTCGATCAGGAAGTTTTCCGTATCTTCTTTATCAAATCCTCCGCAAAGAATATGTGGTATAGCATCTACCTTATATTTACTCTGTATCGCAGCACAGATACCCACTGTGCCGGGACGCTTGCGCACCACTTTCTTTTCCAGCAGTCCGTTAGGCTTCTCCAGGTACAGGTATTCTTCACGATGATAGGTTACATCAATAAAGGCCGGGTTAAACTCGATCAGGTTATCGATAGTATTATAAATGGATTGCACATTGTCTCCCTTTAGCGGAGGCAGTATCTCGAAAGAGAACAGCGTATTACCTTGTGCTTTCCTGATGTGTTCCGTTACTTTCATAATATTGTTTAAACAGTGTTTTTTAATCGGCGAGGTTAGGGCCCAGCCATTTTTTTGCTTTAGACAGTTCTATATTTTTTCTACTGGCAAAGTCTGCCAATTGATCTTCCTTAATACGACCCAGGCCGAAGTATTTACTGCCTTCGTGTGCGAAATAATACCCGCTTACACTGGCAGCAGGCCACATCGCCAGGCTTTCGGTAAGGCTTACCCCAATGCGCTCCTCAACCTGCAACAGTTGCCAGATGGTCTCCTTCTCCAGGTGATCGGGGCAGGCAGGGTAGCCGGGGGCCGGACGTATGCCTTTGTATCGTTCTTTAATCAGGTCCTCATTGGTCAGGCTTTCTGTAGCCGCATAACCCCAGTCCTCCTTACGCACCTTCGTGTGCAGGTATTCAGCATAAGCCTCTGCAAGACGATCTGCCAGCGCCTTCACCATAATAGAGTTATAATCATCGTGCTGTGCCTCGTATTGAGCGGAGAGTACATCGGTACCGAATCCTGCCGTTACACAGAAGCAACCCACGTAATCCTGTATGCCGCTTTCTTTAGGAGCTACGAAATCAGACAGTGCTATATTGGGTATACCAGCTGCTTTTTTCGTTTGCTGCCTTAATGTATAAAATGTAGCCAGGGGTTCTTTCGTTTCCGGGTCCTGTACTTCAATATCATCATCCTGTATACGGTTGGCCGGGAAGATGCCCCAGACCGCTTTCGCAGTAAGCAGTTTGCGGTCTATAATGTCCTGCAGCATTTCCTGTGCATCCTTAAACAAGGCCGTGGCCTGTGTACCCACGACTTTATCGGTCAGGATATCCGGGAATTTGCCATGCAGGTCCCAGCTGCGGAAGAATGGAGACCAGTCGATATAAGCCTTCAGTTCTTCCAGCGGCAGCTCCTCGCTTACCTTTACCCCCAATGTATGCGGCACAGTAACTGTTGCAGTATCAAAGGTCAGTTGCAGTTTATTGGTACGGGCATCGGTAATGCTCAGGTAATCTTTCTGTACATTATGGTTCAGGTAATTATGGCGTATGCGCTCATTTTCTTCCTTCACCTCTCTGCCATATTCAGTCTTCCGGTCCTGACTCAGGATACTGCTCACCACATTTACCGCGCGGGAAGCATCATTGACATGAATTACTGTATTCTGATACTGCGCATCAATCTTTACCGCAGTATGCACCTTAGAAGTCGTTGCGCCGCCAATCAGCAGAGGAATGTTCAGGCCGCGATGCTGCATTTCAGCCGCTACATGTACCATTTCATCCAGGCTGGGGGTTATCAGGCCACTCAGCCCGATCACATCAGCATTTTCTGCAATCGCCGTCTCCAGTATCTTTTCTGCAGGCACCATGATGCCCAGGTCTATGATCTCGTAGTTATTACAGGCCAGCACCACACTGACAATGTTCTTACCAATGTCGTGTACATCGCCCTTTACAGTAGCCATCAGTACTTTACCGGCACTGGGTCTGGTACTGTCTTTTTCCTGTTCAATATACGGTTGCAGGTAAGCAACGGCCTTCTTCATCACACGGGCCGATTTTACCACCTGCGGCAGAAACATCTTACCACTACCAAACAGATCGCCCACAAGGTTCATCCCGGTCATCAGGTATATCTCTATCACCTCAAGCGGCCTCTTGCTTTGCAGTCGTGCCTCCTCGGCATCTTCCTCCACAAATTTATCTATACCATTGACCAGCGCATAATTGATCCTGTCCTGTAAAGGCAGGTTGCGCCAGGCCAGTTCTTCCGTTTTATCTTTCTTAACGGCCTTATTCTGTTCCGCATATTCGATGAGTTTCTCCGTAGCCTCTTCGTCCCGGTCCAGCATCACATCTTCGATCAGTTGCAGGAGATCTTTGGGTATTTCATCATACACAATCAGCAAAGCCGGGTTTACGATACCCATGTTCATACCCACTTTAATGGCATGATAGAGGAATACCGAGTGCATGGCTTCCCGCACCGTATCATTGCCCCGGAAAGAGAACGATACATTGCTGACCCCACCGCTTACGCCTACCTGCGGATAATTTTCCTTTACCCATTTCGTAGCCTCGAAGAAGTCCAGTGCATTGCGCCTGTGTTCTTCCAGACCGGTAGCCACAGGGAAAATGTTCAGGTCGAAAATAATATCGGTCGGTTTGAATTTCACCACATTGACCAGGATGTCATAAGATCGCTTCACGATCTCCAGCCTGCGTTCGTAGTTATCTGCCTGTCCTTTTTCATCAAAAGCCATGACAATCACCGCTGCGCCGTAGCGCTTCACCAGCTTTGCCTGGCGGATGAAGGTTTCTTCACCTTCTTTAAGGCTGATCGAGTTGACAATTGCTTTACCCTGCAATACCTGCAGACCAGCCTCCAGGATTTCCCATTTGGAGCTGTCCACCATGATCGGAATACGGGCAATGTCGGGTTCTGCAGCAATCAGGTTCAGAAAATGTACCATAGCCATCTTACCGTCCAGCAGACCGTCATCCATATTTACATCCAGTACCTGTGCGCCGCCTTCTACCTGGTCGCGGGCAATATCCAGTGCTTCGGTATATTTTCCTTCCTTGATCAGGCGCAGAAACTTCTTGGAGCCCGCCACATTCGTGCGTTCTCCTATATTGATAAAATTACTTTCAGGGGTAATGACCAAGGCTTCCAGCCCACTTAATTTCAAATGCTTCATGAATGTTTCGTGTCGTTTTAGTGAGCGGCTTCCGTCTTACGGGGAGCATAACGTGCAGCCAGATCGGCCAGTGCGCGGATGTGCTCCGGGGTAGTGCCGCAGCAACCTCCGATAATATTAATAATTCCTTTCTCTAAATAATCATGTACCTGCGCTGCCATCAGTTCCGGCGTCTCATCATACTGGCCAAAGGCATTGGGCAGGCCCGCATTGGGGTAGGCCGATATGGCAATGTCTGTGTTCTGCGATAAGATCTCCAGGTAGGGCGCCAGCTGCCGGGCACCCAGTGCACAGTTAAACCCGATGCTGATCAGCGGGAAATGCTCCAGCGACACCAGGAAGGCTTCTGGTGTCTGACCGGATAACGTACGACCCGATGCATCGGTGATCGTTCCGCTGACCATTACCGGGATATCTATACCACGCGCTTCTTTCACCTCTTCTATGGCAAAGAGCGCAGCTTTAGCATTCAGGGTATCAAAAACAGTTTCTACCAGCAGTATATCCGAGCCACCATCGATCAGTCCTTCGATCTGTTCGGTGTAGGCCTCTTTCAATTCGTTGAAGGTAATGGCCCGAAAGGCGGGGTTATTGATGTCGGGAGATATGCTGGTGGTTTTATTGGTCGGACCTATGGCACCGGCTACGAATTTTATACTGCCCGGATGTGCTTCCATATAAGCGGTACAAGCTTCTTTGGCCAGTTTGGCCCCTTCCACATTCAGCTCATAGGCCAGTGCTTCCATGCCGTAATCGGCCATGGCAACAGTTGTAGAGGAGAAGGTATTGGTCTCAATAATATCGGCTCCTGCTTCCAGGTATTGGTAATGTATGGTGCGTATGGCATCCGGCTGGGTGAGGGATAGCAGGTCGTTATTACCTTTTACCGGACTCGGCCAGTCTTTGAAGCGATCGCCTCTGAAGGCCGCTTCATCAAACGGATAGCGCTGTATCATGGTACCCATGGCACCATCCAGCACCAGGATGCGTTCTTTTAATAATGATTTTATGGTTTCTGTAGTATTCATGATCAATGTTAAATAGTAATGCCGCACGGAAAAAAACTGCAAAGCAAAAGCCGCAGGATATGATCCTGTATCGAAAAAAGTACCGCGTTGAAAATGAAAAAAAGAAAAGCCCGGAGGGCTAATTGAGACGTATTATCTATCCGCATTTGGTAGAATGTAGCACCTTCTTTATACAGGATAAAGGGTTGCTAAGGCTTCATCGGGTCTAATCCCTCTGCCTTTCTTGATAACACTTTCAAACAAAGAACTGCTGCAAATATATTATAAAGAATGATTATGGCAAATTTATTTTGCAAGGGGAGTGTAAAAGATGGTTGTTGCACTTGGGTTTGGTGTGGGGTTAAATGGGCACACGCGGGGGCGCGTGCGCCAGTGGGAAGGTTAATACTCCCTATCGTTATTTCGAGCACAGCGCAGCGGCGCCGAGAAATCTCCTCTGGATTTTAATGGTGTAATGGGAGATATCTCCGCTCCGGTCGATATGACGAGAGAAGGGCATTAATAATCTATGATGGCAGTATAATTCGTTATGGCGGAATCGAATTTCATACTGATGACAGAATATTGCACTCTGGCGGCTTAATAATGCATTCTGACCGCAAAATAATCTTTTCTGATGGTGTAGTAATTTGTTCTGGCGGGATAGGATTTCGTTCAGACGATCTGATAATGCATGCTGGTGGCTTCATAATTCTTTCTGATGGTGGAATAATTCGTTCTGGTGTGATAGAGTTGCGTTCTGACATAATGATAAATGTGTATAATCATAAGGTGCAATCGTAGTATATGTATTAACTGCAGTATTCATTTAAGTTTTTCAGTATGGCAATCTGTTGCTCAAAGTTGTCCGTTGAAAAATTAATATCTGGATTATCATTGTCTGGCATTATATTCTTAAGGTATTGTTCTGCCACATTTTTTCCCTTCTGCTGCTCTATCGTTTTTGCAATTGATAAGGCTCTTTGGTAGGCCAAAATTGTTCTTTGCTGTTTAAAACCAGTCCACTTTTTCAGGTGTGGTTTGATATTTTCAGTTTGATTCACTTTATCTGCATACAGTACCGCTTCCATTAAGTACTCCTGATCAAAGTATAAGCCAGGTTGTGTAAGATAGTAATCAAGATATTTGCTCAGATAGTCAATACATTTATCTGTGTTGAAATAGGCAAGAACCAGTGCATAAATATGTCCGACACAACACACTTCACTTTTCAGTAAATGAGTGCCTATTATTTTACTCAATTGTTCGTAGCCTTTTACCGCCGCGAAATAAGAGCCAACTAATCTAGGTCGCCAGTCAAATTCGCCCAGAAGCGCAAGGCATACATCAACTGTTATTTCATCCTTAAGTGCTTTTATATCATCAATCCAGCTCAGATCTTCACTATTGCCAATCTCCATATAAAACGGAATGACCCATTTTTTGATGAAATCGGTCGATAATTCAGCATCATTTTTATGGGATGGCAAATCTGCAAAAATTGATCGGTGTCTTACTATTGCTCCAGCAGAATGTTGTTGAGCCATTTCTTCAAAGTCTGTCATAATAAGTTGGGATTATAGTATTTGTACTGAAGGGTTTATGACGGAAACATAAGCAATAATAGTACAATTTGCAGGTATATTATTACCTGCAACATCCTTTATTGTGAAAAAAAGTTTATTGATTATCAATATTGAAATTCAATCAAACATGTTTCGTTTTAATGGATTGAGCTAATATTGAAAGAACTAAACAATTCCTATGACCTTTAAATTTGTATTATATATTTTATTTAATGTCTGGATAATTATTGGATTCTTGAAAAACTTCCGGTCTTTTGAAAAATATAATGTTACTCGGAGTGTATATATAAGCATACTGATCATTTCGCTCCTTATTATTGGATGGGCATATGTAAACGTGGATATCTTCTGTACGTTTTTTAATAGCTAAATGTAAACGATAAAGCCTGGATGATTACTCCGGACTTTGTCGTTATTTTAGACTCTTGTTGTTATTTTCTTTTTCAAATATCTGATTTTCTACTTCTAGATTGAATAATGCTCTTGAGGATACACCTACAACTAATATTTCTGAAAAATCTATTGCCATAATAATAACTTGTTAGTTTTACTTTCAATTAGCGTTCAAGATAATAGTCCCATGCAATAAATACAACTGCCTTTCTCCCGTATTTAATCCCGTTTTTTTTTACGGAATAGCAAATAATCGTAATGAAAAAAGGACTGCTCCCTTTGGTATACAACCGGGAGCAGTCCTGTATCAAGATGAGTACTGTAACTATTTTTTGTCTTTGCCTTCGCTTTTGTGTTCTTTCTTGTTATGCGTTTCATCATTGCCTTTGAACTCCTGTTCTTCGCCTTCGCGGCTGTCCAGTTTGTCTTTGTTCTGCGGGCGTTTGCTGTTGTCCGGTGCTTTTGGATTGGCTTGCGGCACCTGATTGTGGTTTTGATTGTTCGTTTTCATAAATTTCAATTTCAGGGGTTAAAAAAAGAGCTTGTGTTTAATCTTTTTTGGAGGCACTTTTCTTCGGGACTTTAGCCCCGGCTTCCCGCGCTTCGGACAGGCCGATAGCGATAGCCTGTTTGCGGCTGGTTACTTTCTTGCCGGTACCGGTTTTGAGCGTACCATGTTTCAGCTCATGCATGGCTTTCTCCACTTTTTTACTGGCGGTTTCAGCTGATTTTGCCATAGATACTTTCTTTTAAAGTGTAAAAAAATATCCATTTGTATAACCTCTTTGTATATTGAATAGCAGTGCGGACACAACGCTGTTCAGAATCCTGTTATGAAATTACAAACAATTTAAAGTGTAATATGTTTGATAAACACAAGATTAACAGTACAGGCGATTAAAAATTACTTTATTAACTTGCTTTTTGAATAAACGGAAAGAAATGGAGATTAATCATAGCGTACAGGGCAGGATAGGAACATCCTGTCAGACAACCATAACAGCAGGAAGGAATACGATTATCAGCGATGAGCCCATTGCCCTGGGTGGAAAAGAAGAGGGATTTAATCCCTTTGAGCTACTGGCGTCGAGCCTGGCAGCCTGTACCTGTGCTACTTTACGCATGTATGCCGATCGCAAGCGATGGCCTTTAACCGGGGTAGAAACGGAAGTCACCATTATCCGCAGCGATAGTACCACCACAACAGTATTTACCCGCCAGATCAAAGTATCGGGCGACCTGGACGAGACGCAGAAGAGTCGTATACTGGCTATTGCCAATGCCTGTCCGGTACATAAGATTCTCTCCGGAACGGTGGAGATCCAGACGAAAATGGATTAATGAACATCCAGTCGCTGAGGGACTCGAAGCAACAGTGTGCTTATACTTTTGTACCATTCGATTGCCTTAGGTTACGATTCTTACAAGTACAGATCGCTCAAAAGGCATTATAAATCCGGCGTTCATAAAATCATTGGCTCGGTCAATAAAGTCGTAAACCATTGTCTGAGCGCAGCGTTCTGGTTTGCGACCGACCGACACATTGATTTTTAGCCAGGGATTTATACAGCCTTGATTTTTTGGCGGTACCTTTTGCATCAAGGCAAAAGGTAGCAAAGTAATAAACAAATTTACTTTATATAGAAAGGGGTATAATCAATTGAAATTGATTATACCCCTTTTAAACGACGCTCTAAATGATATTTACAGGTTCTCCATGATATAAGCCGTCAATTTCTTGAACAGGTTATAGCGCGTATAGCCACCATAGATACCATGATTTTTATTGGTATAGTAGAATGCATCAAAGTCCTTATTGGCATTCACCAGGGCATTAGACATTTCAGTAGCATTCTGCAGGTGCACATTATCATCAGCAGTACCATGTACCAGCAGGTACTTACCTTTCAGGTTTTTGGCCATGCTTAATGGCGCATTATCATCATATCCCTTTGCATTTTCCTGCGGCTGGCGCATATAACGTTCTGTATAGATGTTATCATAGAAACGCCAGTTGGTTACCGGTGCCACGGCAATCGCCATTTTAAATACTTCCGGTGCTTTCATCAGACAGGTAGTACTCATGAATCCGCCATAGCTCCAGCCCCAGATACCAATACGGGCGGCATCTACATAAGATTGCTGTGCCAGGTATTTGGCCACTGCGATCTGGTCATCACTCTCGTATTTTCCTAATTGCAGGTAAGTCTTCTTTTTAAATGCTTCTCCGCGGCCACCGGTTCCGGTACCGTCTGCTACCACAATGATATAGCCTTTCTGTGCCAGCATCTGGTGCCACCAGTAGTGATCCAGCGTATTGTGGTTCACCACCTGTTGTGATCCCGGACCAGAGTACTGGTACATCAGTACCGGGTACTTTTTGCCAGCATCAAAGTTTGGTGGTTTGATCATATAAGCATTCAGCGTATCGCCATTACCATTAGGGATACCCATAAAGGTAACCGGGCTGGTCTGGTACTCTGCCATGCGTTGTGTCAGTTGCTTGTTTTCTTCCAGTACGCGTACCGCTTTTCCGCTCTGATCCATCAAAGTGAATACCGGTGCGCTGTTTGCAGTGCTGTATTTGTCTACGAAATACTTGAATCCGTTGCAAGGCATGATGTCGTGCGAACCAATGCCTTTACTTAATGTTTTTTGCTGCTTGCCGTCCAGGCTGATGACATTAAAGGTATTGTTGATCGCCTTATCGGTAGCGGTATAATAAATTTTATTGCCTTTCAGATCCACGCCCAGCAAATCTTTCACCTCATTGATACCACTAGTGATCGGGCTTAATTGCTGTTTGGCCCAGTCCCATTTGTACAGCTGGTTATAGCCGCTGCGCTCAGAATTGAATACGAAAGAATGATTGTCGTTCAGGAATGTCAGGTTATCATTGATCTCCAGGTATGCCGGGTTAGACTCGGTATAGATCACTTTGGTTTGGCCGTTGCCAGCATTGGTCAGTAAGAGGTCCAGCTTATTTTGCAGGCGGTTCAGGCGATAGATACACAGCTCCTGCTCATTGTTGCTCCATTTAATGCGGGGAATGTACTGATCTGTTTCTGTACCGATATCGGCAGTGGCCGTTTGTCCGTTCGCCAAAGTGTAGGTATGTATCTTTACGATAGAGTTCGCTTCACCGGCTTTAGGGTATTTATAGCTATAGTTTCTCGGGTATTCTTTGCCCTCGTAGTATGGAATTACATATTCCTTTACTGCACTTTCATCGAATAAATAATAGGCAAGAAAATTGCCCATTGGAGACCATTGGTAGGCCTGTGTAAACTCAAACTCTTCTTCATAAACCCAGTCACAGTTACCGTTGATGATCTTATTATGTGCACCATTGGTCGTTACCGCAACTGTTTTACTATTGCTCAGGTCTTTATAATACAGGTTATTAGCCTTTACAAAAGCAACTTTTGTACCGTCCGGAGAGAAAGATGCATGCAATACTTTATCCGCATCCAGTTGTTGGATCGATTTTGTTTTAAGGTCGAAAATGTAGACATAATGCAGCACAGAGCGTCTGTATATATTCTCAGAACTGGTCAGCAGCAGCATTTTCTGTTCGTCTGCACTAAATACAAACTCATCCACATCCAGTGCCTTGCCCTCAAAAGTGTTCGTTGATTTTTCAAACAATGTGCGCAGTTGCTTATTGCTTTTCATATCAAATACGGAAATGTTCCCGTTCTCCTGCTTCACATAGCTGGTGCCATTGTTCAGGACATCGAAACCCGGTACTGATGCGGCTTTAAAGCTGCCCTTCAGCAGGATATCATCCAGGGTAATTTCTTTTTGGGCATAAGTGTTTGCGTGCAGGCACCATTGTGAACCCGCCAGCAATAACATAGTTTTGAACAGATGCTTCATTCTTAGAAGTGTTATAATGAGAGTATGTAGTATTTATTGTATTTCCGGCGCGTTAGGATCTTCCTTGAATTTCTGATCGGCAGTATGTGCAGCCGATCCGGTAATGCCTCCGCTTACGGCAAATTTCATGGCTTCCGCAGCATTCATCCCCTCAACCGGGCGTATATTATGTGCATCAGTAACGATTACCCAGCCAGAGATGGCATAAGAGTGGGGCAGGTACACCGATACTTTATCCGGCAGCGACGCAAAGTCCATGTCGCTCTGGGTCAGGAAGCCGATGCGCCAGATCTCCGGTTCGTTCTGGGTCTTGACCCATACCGGGTTATTGAATTTCTTTTTATCTCCGACGAAAGATACCATCACGTCTTTGATAGCCGTATAAATGAATTTAATGCCGGGTGTATTTTCCAGCATATGTCCGAACAGGTCTACCAGGAAGCGCCCGATAAAGAAACGGGTACCCAGTATACCAATCAGGGTAGTGACCGTCAGGATCAGTATAAACACCAGACCCGGAAACTCCTTAGACAGGCTGGGTATAAGACTATCTACACTGGTAAATATATACCAGATTACGGCAACGGTTACACTGATCGGTCCCAGAATGACCAATCCCTGGAAGAATGCCTTCAGTAAGAATTTGCCAAGGTTAGTATCGGATTGAGACATGATTTATGCGTTTTGTAAATGGGCCTGCAATACTGAAGCCCGGATCCTCCAATGAGATTCGTTAAATATACAAACTCCTTTGGAAATTACCAGTACCTGCGGCGATTTATGCAATACACCATAACGATGCGCGATCTCATCAGAGATGTCGCGGTAGCGGAGCAGGTCGAGGTAATAAGCCTCTGTATCGGCCGTTTCCAGCTCATCGTAAGTATCTGCGCTGATATTGCAACGGGTACTGTGCTTGAATATAATCTGCAGCTGATCCTCTGAAGCCAGGTCAATAGCATCGAGCTGGCTCATTTCAGTAAGCGGTATCCAGTTCATAAATTGTTCAGGTTATTATACCAGTTCGGCTTCCAGATCGTAATCATACGCCTTAGTAATGCGTACAGTTACAAAGTCACCAACCGGCAGGTCTTCTTCCGTATTAATGATTACTTCATTATCTACCTCCACACTGTCAAATTCTGTACGGGCAATATATCTGCCTGCCTCAATCTTGTCGATCAGCACGCGGAACTCTTTACCCACATATTCCTGGTTTTTGGTGTAGGAAATTTCCTGCTGCACCTCCATGATATCCTGCGCTCTTCTTTCCTTCTCTTCACTGCTCAGGGTATCTTCCAGTTCATAAGCGGTAGTATTCTCCTCATGTGAGTAGGTAAATATACCTACGCGCTCAAACTGCATTTCTTCCAGGAAAGCCTTCATCTCTTCCACATCATCCAGCGTTTCGCCCGGGAATCCGGTGATCATCGTCGTACGGATGGCAATACCAGGCACCGCAGCACGGATATCCTGTATCAGCTCCACCATTTCTTTCTTGGTGATCTGGCGTTTCATGGCCTTCAGCATATTGTCACTGCAGTGTTGCAGGGGAATATCCAGGTAGTTACAAATATTATCGTATTTTCTGATTACCTCCAGCACATCCATCGGGAATTTGGTAGGGTAAGCATAGTGCAGGCGTATCCATTCCAGGCCTTCGACCTGTGCCAGTTGTTCCAGCAGGTCGGCCAGTGCACGTTTTTTATACAGGTCCAGACCATAATAGGTCAGTTCCTGGGCAATCAGCATAATCTCTTTTACACCATTCTTCACCAGGTGTCTGGCTTCTGTAAGGATCTCCTCAACTGGTTTGGATACGTGACCGCCACGCATTAAAGGGATCGCACAGAAAGAACAGGTACGGTTACAACCTTCAGATATCTTCAGGTATGCATAATGTTTAGGGGTACTCAGCAGGCGTTCGCCCAGTAATTCCTTTTTGAAATCTGCTTCCAGCTCTTTCAGGATAAAAGGCAGCTCCAGGGTACCGAACCAGGCATCTACCTCTGGTATCTCCTTAGCCAGGTCCTGACGGTAACGCTCACTTAAGCAGCCGGTTACCAGTACCTTATCCAGTTTACCTTCTTCCTTCAGGGCTACCTGCTCCAGGATGGTGTTTACAGACTCTTCTTTGGCCTTGTCGATAAAACCGCAGGTGTTCACCACAACAATATTATGGTCCAGGCGTTCATTCTCATGCACTACGGCAATCTCATTTGCTTTGAGTTGTCCGCTCAATACTTCACTATCCACCAGGTTTTTAGAACAGCCCAGTGTAATGATGTTTACTTTATTTTGTTTAAGCGTTTTGCTTTTCATCTTTGATTTTATTCGGCCTGCAAAGGTACAAATATTATCCTTAACACTATTTATTGTGTGAATTAGCGTATAATGTTTATTTTTGCCTGAATTTTTTACGAAAAAACTTTAATTACTATATTATGAGTGTTGCATCTAAAGCACATATCGATTTTGCATTACCATACAAAGTAGCCGATATTTCTCTGGCTGAATGGGGTAGAAAAGAAATTAAACTGGCAGAAGCTGAAATGCCGGGTCTGATGAGCCTGAGAGCAGAGTATGGTGCGAGCCAGCCGCTGAAAGGCGCACGTATCGCTGGTTGTCTGCACATGACTATCCAGACTGCTGTACTGATCGAAACATTGACTGCCTTAGGTGCGGAAGTACGCTGGAGCTCTTGTAATATCTTCTCTACTCAGGACCACGCTGCTGCTGCTATCGCGGCTACAGGCGTTCCGGTATTTGCCTGGAAAGGTGAGACCCTGGAAGAGGCTGACTGGTGTATTGAGCAGACATTATTCTTCGGTAGCGAAGATCGTCCGCTGAATATGATCCTGGATGACGGTGGTGACCTGACTAACATCGTTCTGGATAAATATCCTGAACTGGTTGCTGCAATCAAAGGTCTGTCTGAAGAGACTACTACTGGTGTACACCGTTTATATGAGCGTATGGCTAATGGTACTTTACCAATGCCTGCAATCAATGTAAATGATTCTGTTACCAAATCTAAATTCGATAACAAATACGGTTGTAAAGAATCTCTGGTAGATGCGATCCGTCGTGCTACAGATATTATGATGGCTGGTAAAGTAGCGCTGGTAGCTGGTTACGGTGATGTGGGTAAAGGTTCTGCAGAATCTCTGAGAGGTGCAGGTGCCCGTGTAATCGTTACTGAGATCGATCCGATCTGTGCTTTACAGGCTGCTATGGACGGTTTTGAAGTGGCAAGAATGGAAAAAGCGGTTAAAGAAGCAGATATCATCGTGACGACTACAGGTTGTCGTGACATCGTTACCGAGAAAGAATTCCGTGCAATGAAAGATAAAGCGATCGTTTGTAACATCGGTCACTTCGATATCGAAATCGATATGGAGTGGTTGAACAATAACTACGGTCAGACTAAAGATACCATTAAACCACAGGTTGATCTGTACAACATCGATGGTAAAGAAATCATCGTGCTGGCAGAAGGCCGCCTGGTAAACCTGGGTTGTGCTACCGGTCACCCTTCATTTGTAATGAGTAACTCTTTCACTAACCAGACTTTAGCGCAACTCGAACTGTGGACTAACACTGCAGCATACGAAAACAAAGTATACGTTCTGCCTAAACACCTGGATGAGAAAGTAGCTCGTCTGCACCTGTCTAAAATCGGTGTAGAACTGGATATCCTGACTGATGCACAGGCTTCATACCTGGGTCTGTCTAAAGAAGGTCCTTACAAACCAGAGCATTACAGATATTAATCATAACTCGGGCTTACCCGGTTTATAATATACTTTTCCTCAAACGCCTTTCCAAACCGAAAGGCGTTTGATATTCGGTAAAAAAGCCATGTGTTTTATTTTCGGTATATTTGTTTAAGACAAAATACAGCATCATGAAATATATAATAGCCTGTCTCGTGTTCTGCAGTTTCGGATTGATGGCACTGTCACCACCAAGGCCTCCGAGAGGTGTCATAGAAATGGCTGTTCAAAGCCAGCGCTTTACATTTAAAGCAGAGACGGCAAGGCCAATGGAAGATGTCAACATGGCGGTGATGGACATGTTTCCGAATGCAAGAGATCTTTACCGGATCGGAGAAGGTAATTATATACTACAGGTGACTCCCGATTCTCTTATCGTATCCCTGCCGTATTTCGGGCGATCTTACACCTCGCTCTATGGTACGACAGATATCGGTATCAAATTCAGTTCATCAAAATATACCTACCAGGTAAGCAGACCATCGAAACGCAACAGACCATACGAAATACAGATCAAACCCCTGGACAGGAGTGACATCAATCGTATTACGGTAAGTGTATTTGACAATGGAAATGCAACTGTTTATATATCCAGTGTATATCGTAACCCGATCAGTTACCAGGGTACATTGGTGAAATAATACAGCAGACTTTATTCTTATATGGGACAAAAAAAATTAGTACGTTTTAACGAGATCAAGACATTCGAAAACGTTTTAGAATTCCCGCAGGATATGCAGGGAAAATGGAATACCTTTTTTAAAAATGATAACCCTATTACCTTAGAGCTGGCCTGTGGTAAAGGAGAATATGCCGTAGGACTGGGTCGTCTGTACCCGGAGCGCAATTTCATCGGTATCGATATTAAAGGCAACCGTATCTGGAGAGGTGCTAAAACAGCACTGGAAAATGGCCTGCACAATGTTGGCTTTGTACGGTCGCATATTGATAAAATTACCGATTACTTTACGCCCGGCGAAGTAAGCGAGATCTGGATCACCTTTCCCGATCCGCAGCTGAAAGGCGCGCGTATGAAAAAGCGCCTGACATATCCTCGTTTCCTGAGACTGTACCAGCAGATCATTACCCCTGATGCCACCATCAACCTGAAAACCGACAGCCCGGATCTGTACAACTTTACCAAAGCGGTTATAGACCTGTATGAGCTGGAAGTGCTGGTGGATGATGATAATATTTATGCAAAAGGTGCGGTATCTCCGGAATTGAGCATCAAAACGCACTACGAAGGACTGGATATCGCGGGTAGTAACCGCATTCATTATTTGAAATTTAAGATCAATAAAGAACTGCCACTGGAGAAAGACGCTGTGCTGAAACAGATGTTTGCACACCAGGAAACAGAAGAATAGATCAGTCTCCATATGTTACAGGAAGGAACAGACTTTTACTTTAATGAAAACGGATTAATGGTGCTTACCGCAGCATACCACCTCAAAAGAGGGCGCTGCTGTGGTAATGGCTGTCTGCATTGCCCTTATGATTTTATCAATGTCAAGGAGCCTAAGCGCAGCGAATTATTGAAGCAAAGACAGGAGAAAAATCAGAAACCATAGTATATTTACGGGATGCAAACATACTTAGCTTTAGGAGATTCATATACAATAGGAGAAGGCGTAGGGGCTACCGAAAACTTTCCTAACCAGTTGGTACAGGTATTAAAAGACCGTTATCAGGTCGAAGTCAGTACACCGGAGATCATCGCCGTAACCGGCTGGACGACCGATGAACTGCAAGCTGGTATTGCTGAGCGGGATTTGCAGGATACCTTTGATATGGTAACCTTACTGATTGGCGTGAATAACCAGTACCGTGGCCGCGACCTGGATAATTATGCCGCAGAATTTACCGGCTTACTGGAACAGGCTATTGCTTTTGCCAAAGGCAATAAAGAAAAAGTTTTTGTAGTATCCATCCCCGATTGGGGGCATACCTCATTTGCTATTGAGAAAGGCTCCGATGCGGCAAAAGTAACTGCAGAGATCAAGGCATATAATGAGCGTAAGCAGGCCATTGCCGATGCACACGGTATTGTATTTGTAGATATTACGGAACTGACCGATCAGCATGCCGGAGATGAGGCTACTTACCTGGTAGATGATAAGCTACACTACAGTGCAGCCATGTACCGTCTCTGGGCCGAAAAGATTGCAGATCGTATACACAATCATTTAGGATAATCATATTTATTTATAAAAGGAATCCCGGTAGCCTGGCTACCGGGATTCCTTTTGTAAATAAGCCTATACATTGTATGCTTTGATCATATTACCCTTCGAGTACATCAGGCTACGAAACCTTCAGTAACCAGGACTCGCAAAGCAGCGCTTTATAAATTGACCGTCAGTTTCAGGTCAAACTGTAAGGGCAATTTTGTCTTATTATCATTCAGTTCATTAAATGTATCCAGCAACCTTTTCTCCCAGGCCAGCTGCTTATCTTCGATCAGGGAGTGCTCGGTTTCACGGTCATAATCACTGTTCAGCTTTGCCGCACGATCTTCAACCTGTTTACAGATTTTCCTGATCTCCTCCTTATAATTCCGGGTAAAACGGTATTCAGAAATCGCCTGTTCCAGCCATAGGTGTTTGATCAGGCCGATCAGGTAATGGCCTTGTTCATGTCGCAGCAGGCGCGCCTTTCGCTCCGCATTAGCCGTGCGCATAAAGCTGCGCAGCACAAAACTCTCCTTTCGGTTAACGGTAAGCTTCGACTTGAAATCGATATATGCTACCTTGTTATTTTTAACGGAGCTCTCCCAGGAATATTCAGTATGTACACTGATGGCAGCAGTGCCATGAGCATTCACCCGGATCTGATCGGTCGGGGTAAAATCACTCCAGCTGATGGGTAAATCTTTATAACTTACCTGGGCAGAAGCATTCCTTCCCAGACAGAGGAATAAGATCGCTACAGGCAAAAATTTCATTGTAAATTGCATGGAAATAAGATCAGTACAGAACAGCGAAGTTACACGCATGTTCGTTAAGTTTTTGTTTAATGTGCATGCTGATTCGTATGAATATACATCAGCCAAACAGGTTAATTATATGCGATTATTACATACAGCAGACTGGCATTTAGGAAAGAAACTGGGTACCTTCAGCCGCATCGAAGAACAGGTGCAGGTGCTGGAAGAGATCGTGGATATTGTGGAAGCAAACGGAGTTGATGCCGTGCTGATCGCAGGAGATATATTTGATAGTGCCAATCCGCCTACAGAAGCCCTGGAACTGTTTTACAGTACTGTTAAACGATTGTCCGACGAGGGGCGCAGGCTGGTAGTGGCCATTGCCGGAAACCATGATAGCCCGGATAAGATCGATGCACCCGATGCATTGGCGCGGGCAAGTGGTATATTTTTCATGGGTTATCCCAATGCTGTTATTCGCCCTGTGACATTATCTTCCGGATTGTCAATAGTCAAATCAGATGCAGGATTTATAGAAGTAAAACTGCCGGGAACAGCAGTGCCGCTACGTCTCTTGCTTTCCCCTTATGCCAATGAGGTGCGCCTGAAACAATTCCTTGGGATAGAAGATAAAGAGACTGCGCTGAACCAGGTGTTGCAAAGCCGCTGGCAGGAGATCGCAGACCAGTATATGGATGAAACGGGCGTGAACATATTAATGGCGCACCTGTTCATGGTAGAACGAGGTGCTGCAATTCCGGAAGAGCCGGAAGGAGAGAAGCCTATTAAGATCGGGAATGCTGATCTGGTTTATACCGATATTATTCCCGAATCCATACAATACACCGCACTGGGGCATTTGCACCGGTATCAACAAGCCAAAGGGCACCGCTCCGCAGCCATATATTCCAGTAGTCCGTTGTCTTACAGTTTTAGTGAGGCAGGACAGCAGAAGTATGTCTGCCTGGTCGATATAGAGCCGGGAACAGCTGCTTCTGTGCAGCAGGTGCCGCTGAACAGCGGCCGTAAGCTATACCGCAAAAGCTTTACGGGGGCTGATGCGGCCATTGAATGGCTGCAGGAAAATCCATACAGCCTGGTCGAGCTGACGATTAAAAGCGATACTTTCTTGCAGGCGGAAGAACTGCGCCGCATACAGCAGGCACATGACGGGATCATACAGGTGATACCCCAGGTGGCTATAGATACCGTAAGAGATAAAGAAATAAGACAGATCGATATTGAGCAGGATATCCGCAGCCTGTTTACCGACTATTTCCGGTCGAAGCATAAGCAGGAACCGAATGAAGAGATACTGAACCTGTTTAACGAAATACTACAGCAGAAATAAGCTACATGTTACCATTAAAACTGACGATACAAGGATTTTACTCCTACCAGGAACCACAGGTTATAGACTTTGCCGGCCTTACCGAAGCCGGCCTGTTCGGCATTTTCGGTGCGGTAGGTTCCGGTAAGTCCAGTATATTAGAGGCCATCAGCTTTGTTTTGTACGGTGCTACAGAACGGCTCGATTCCGGCGACCGACGTGCCTATAATATGCTTAACCTGAAATCGGAAAAGGCCCTGATCGACTTTGAGTTTTCCACCACACAGGAAGAAAAGTATCGCTTCTCGGCCACCTGGAAGCGCCGTAAAAAAGATTATGCTGCTACTTCTACCATCGAGCGTACTGCCTGCAAATGGGAAAACGGGGAGTGGATACCAATGGAAAGTGCCAACGCCGAGCTGGTGCTGGGATTGAAATACGATAATTTTAAACGTACTATCATTATCCCGCAGGGAAAGTTTAAAGAGTTTCTGGAGCTGACCAAGGGCGACCGGGTGAAAATGCTGAAGGAGATCTTTAACCTCTATCAGTACGATTTTGCAGAGCCTACGCGACAGCTTACGGTTAAGAATAATGAGGCCCTGCATCATAATGCGGGCGTGCTGAGTCAGTATGCAATATATAGCCGGGAGGCCTTAACAGAGAAAGAAACGAAACTGTTGGAATGGAAGCAGCAGGTACAATCTGCCCGTCAGGAGGCTGATGCCGTACAGCAGCAGTTTGAGCAATTACAGCGCATTAAAGAGGTACAGGAACAATTGCAGCAGGCACAGCAGCAGCTGACGACTTTGCAATCACAGAAAGATACATACGAGCAGCGTGCAGCGCGGATCAGGCAATATGATAAAGCCGTATTGCATTTTAAATCCGTACTGGAACAAAAACTAGTATACCAGAAAAATTATACAGAGGCACAGAATACGGTGCAACAAGTACAGGATCAGTTGCAGCAGGCAGAACAGGCCTGGAGCAAGCAGCAACACGTGCTGGAAGCTGTTGTCAAAGACTATACACAGCTGGATGAATGGAAGCGGAATGCCGCTGCGATACAACATATCATAGATTATCGTACAGTTGTACAGGAATATGAAGTATTGCAGGATCGGGTGCAAAAAGGTGCGGCACATGTAGAACAGGTGACAGGCCAGAAAAGTGCATTGCAATTGCAGGTGCAGGATGCTGAGCAAGAACTGGCCACACTTAAAGCGCAAAAGCCGGATACCGATATTCTCTTGCAGGCGTCCGCATGGTTTAGCCGGCAGGAGCAGCTTGATAACGAGCAAGGGCATAAACAGGCACAGATCGAAAAGTTACAGCAACAGGTACAGGAACTGGAGCAATATTTTGTACAATGGAATACTGCGCCGGAGGAAAGTGTCTCCTTCCTTGATGGTAAAATAACAGACGGACAGCTGGCTCTGGATAATTGTACAGAGCAGTGGAGACAAATACAGGTCCAGTCTGAATTACAGCGTTACCGCACAGAACTGGCCACCGGTGAGCCCTGTCCTTTATGTGGCTCGACCACGCACCAGCCCGAGATACATGAATCAGAACATACAGTGTCTATAGAAGACATCAGCATACAAAAACAACAATACGAACAAAGCCTGCTGCAATGGCGGGAACATCGTTCCGAGGCCAATCGCCGCCTGGAAGTATTAAAAGACTACAGGCTACAGCTGCATGCAGAAAACGAAACATGGCAACAGATCCTGGACCAGGTAAAGGCACATCGACTGGCGTTTAACTGGGAGGGCTTATTTATCCCTGAGGATCGTAATACTTTACAACAGTACCAGCAGACGATACGTGAGGCTGAGCAGCTGATTACTGCACGGGAAGCCAATGTAAGCCAGTTACGCCAATCAGAACTAGAGTTGAATGCGCAATTGCAAAAGTATCAGCAGGCGGTAACGCAGTTCCAGATACAGGCTCAGCAGCTAAAAGGCCGCATGGATGTACTGGAGCAGCAGATACCTGAAGATAGCGTAAACTGGTCTGCACAATCAGTTGCGGAATTGAAAGCCCTTGAAAGGGAATATAAGGAACTGATCATTACTACCGAGCAGCGCTATGTCGCAGAAACGGAGAAGAGTCAGCAGTTAAGAGAACAACGGGCCAGTCATAGTGCGCGTCTGGAGCAGATCAGACTGCAGGTGAGCGAATGGACTGTGCAGCTGCAACAGGTGAATGATACGCTGGAACAGGCATTGCTGGAACAAGGGTTTGCAGATGAGCAGACGGTGTCAGCATTATTGCGTTCCGATAATATACCACAGGAACGGGCCGATACAGAACAGTTTTTCAGAGCCCTGCACACTGCTGAGGTGCAACTGGCCAGCCGCAAAGAGCAACTGGGTACACAGGTATTGGATGAGCAGGAATACGAACGTGTGGCGGAGAAACGCAACCAGGTGCAGGCTTTGCTTAAAGAGCAGACCGATGGATTGCTGTTGCTGGAAAACGAGGTACAGCAATGGACGCTGAAACTGGAAGAAAAACTACGTTACGAGCAGCAGGATACGGCTTTGCAGGCAAGGGCGCTGAACCTGAAAACCATGACCGGCTTATTTCAGGCCAATGGATTTGTGGAGTATATTTCTGAAATGTACCTGCAGAACCTATGCAGTGTAGCCAATGAGCGTTTTCACAGGCTGACCCGCAACCAATTAAGCCTGATCTATGATCCGGAGCGGGGTTTTGAGGTGATGGATTACCTGAACGGAGGTAAAACACGTAGTGCTAAAACGCTTTCTGGCGGACAGGCTTTTCAGGCTTCTTTGTGCCTGGCATTGGCACTGGCAGACAGTATACAGAGCCTGAATAAATTTGAGAAGAACTTCTTCTTTATTGATGAAGGATTCGGTACATTGGATAAAGATTCTATTGACATTGTGTTCCAGACGCTGGAGCAATTATACCGCGAGCATAGGGTGGTGGGGGTTATATCCCACGTAGAAGAGCTACAGGAGCGTATACCACGCTATGTACAGGTGATCAAGGACCCGGAGCGGGGAAGTATTGTTGCCTTAACCTAATCGTTATAATATCATCCATTATCAAAATCAAAACACACTTGAAATATGAAAAACATAACCCTGCTATTGATCGCTGCTTTTATGTTCCTGCTTGCAGGTTGCAGCGGCTCAGATGCGTACAGAGGTGCCTGGAAAGCAACCGATGCCTCTGGGCAGAAGTTTGAGCTGGTTTTTGAGGCTAAGGACTTTACAGTTAAGGACTCGACCGGAAAGGTCACTTCATTTTCCTATACCCAAAACCAGGTCAGTATTAATAATTCTGTAGAGACTTATGGTATCCAATTAAAAGACGGAAGGAGTTACAAGATCAATTTCCCTATTAAAGATAATGAAAAGGTAGGCCTGATTTTGGATCAGAATGGCAGCCCGATGTATACCATCAGCAGAACAGGCTACATGAAATACGAAGAAATATTTACATTACAATAGAGATTGCAAATAGCACAAATTAAAAGGGCGCATGTGAAACATGCGCCCTTTTAATTTTATTTTACCTGGAATTTAAATGGTAAGGCCTCAAAATCCTTAACCGTTTCCATTACTTTTTCAGTAAGTCCGTCCTGGAACGCCTGTAATTGCTTCGAGATAGTCGCATCAGCCGCACCCAGTATTTTAGCCGCCAGTATGCCGGCATTCTTCGCGCCGTTCAGGGCTACTGTCGCTACAGGAATACCACTTGGCATCTGTAGGATAGACAGGATAGAATCCCAGCCATCGATAGAATTGCTGGACTTCACCGGTACACCGATAACCGGAAGGGTAGTCATAGAAGCCACCATACCCGGAAGGTGTGCTGCGCCACCCGCACCGGCAATGATTGCCTGTACACCGCGTCCCGCTGCATTCTTAGCGTAGTCAAACATGCGCTCCGGGGTACGGTGTGCAGAAACAACGGTAATCTCAAACGGAATTTCCATTTCTTCTAAAAAGGCTGCAGCTTCCTGCATAACAGGCAGGTCGCTTTTGCTGCCCATAATAATACCTACTCTTGGTGTCATATTGTATATGATTATGCTTTTACTTTAATTGTGTCTAAAATGGTACCGGCTTTCTCTTTTACTTCCGCTGCATTATCACCTACTATAGTGATGTGCCCCATTTTACGGAACGATTTTGTTTTGGATTTGCCGTACAGGTGTACAAATGCACCTTTGGTTGCCAGGATATCTTCGATACCCTCATATACCGGTGTGCCTTCATATCCTTTCTCGCCCACCAGGTTTACCATAGCACCGAAATGCAGTGCTTCAGTATTACCCGGCTTCAGGTTCAGGATAGCCCGTAAGTGCTGCTCGTATTGAGAACTCAGGTTTGCTTCAATAGTGTGGTGACCGCTGTTATGTGGTCTTGGTGCTACTTCATTCACCCACACTTCACCCGATCTGGTATAGAACATTTCTACAGCCAGGATACCCACCATGTTCAGTTTATTGATCACGTCCAGGGCCATTGCTGTAGCTTTTTCGGCCAGTGTAGCATCGATCTGCGCCGGGGCAAACAGGTACTGCACCATATTGCTTTCCGGGTTAAATTCCATTTCCACTACAGGGAATGCAGCTGTTTCGCCTTTGCTGTTGCGCGATACGATTACAGACAATTCCATCTCCATATCGGCCATCGCTTCGATGACAGATGGCTGATCGAAACATTGTTCCATATCGGCTTCTGTAGCGATCTTACGCACACCATATCCGTCATAGCCGGAGGTGCGTAATTTCTGGAAGAATGGTGGTTTAATACCGCAAGCCTCAATCTCGGCTTTATTGCTCACCAGCGCAAAAGGCGCGGTAGGGATATTATTGTTCTGGTAAAACTGCTTCTGCAAGCCTTTATCCTGGATGATTTTCAGTACCGCAGGCTGCGGGAATACTTTTACACCCTCCTGTTCCAGCTGTGCCAGGGCATCGCTGTTTACATCTTCAAATTCAATAGTCACGATATCTTTATCCTTACCGAACTGGTATACGGTATCGTAATCTTTAAAATCACCTACTACGAAATCAGGCACCAGGTGTGCACAGGGAGCATCTTTAGACGGTTCCAGGATAGAAAACTGCAGGTTCCAGTTTACTGCTTCCTGCATCAGCATACGGCCCAGCTGGCCGCCGCCCAGTAATCCGATCTTCAGATCTGTAATTTGTTTTGACATAAATAATTCTTCAATTAAAAAATCAAAAGTCAAAACTGTTCAGGGATACAATTTGACTTTTGATTTTTATTCAATGCTTATAATTTTATTTCTTTCCGAAAAGGTTCGGCATACCACCAGGAGGCATGCTCATACCACCGCCGCCACTGAACGGATTCATTCCACCCATACCCGGCATACCTTTAAATTTGTTCATCTGCTTCATCATCTGGCGCATCTGGTCAAATTGTTTCATAAAGGCATTCATCTCTGCAATCTCTTTACCGGCACCTTTTGCGATGCGGGCTCTTCTTGATGGAGTGATGATATCCGGATTAGCTCTTTCAGCAGGCGTCATAGAGTCGATCATCGCTTCGATACCTTTAAATGCATCATCGCTGATGTCAATATCCTTGATCGCTTTACCCACACCCGGGATCATGGCCAGCAGGTCTTTAATGCTACCCATTTTCTTGATCTGCATCAGTTGCGCTTTAAAGTCGTCAAAGTCGAATTTATTCGCACGGATTTTCTTTTCAATTTTTTTAGCCTGCTCTTCGTCAAACTGGTCCTGCGCTTTTTCTACCAGGGAGATGATATCACCCATACCCAGGATACGCTGTGCCATACGCTCAGGATAGAAAACATCCAGGGTGTCCAGCTTCTCGCCCATGCTCACAAACTTGATCGGCTTATCTACCGTGTATTTGATCGACAGGGCAGCACCACCGCGGGTATCACCATCCAGTTTGGTCAGTACAACACCTGTAAAGTCCAGGCGCTCGTTGAAGGCTTTTGCCGTATTTACCGCATCCTGACCGGTCATAGAATCCACTACGAACAGGATTTCAGATGGGTTTACCGCATTTTTAATGTTAGCCACCTCGGTCATCATCACCTCATCTACGGCCAGACGACCGGCAGTATCGATGATCACTACCTGGTTACCATCTTGTTTTGCTTTAGCAATAGCAGCCAGTGCAATGCTTACAGCATCTTTATTTTCAGGATCACTGTACACCGGTACATTGATCTGCTCTCCCAGTACATGCAGCTGGTTGATCGCTGCAGGGCGATAAATATCCGCTGCTACCAGTAAAGGTTTTTTGTTCTTTTTGGTGCTCAGGAAGTTTGCCAGTTTACCGGAGAAGGTCGTTTTACCGGAACCTTGCAGACCGGCAATCAGGATTACAGTCGGACGAGCCGAAAGGTCCAGCTCAACTGCTTCACCGCCCATCAGTTCGGCCAGTTCATCTTTCACGATCTTAACCATTAACTGACCAGGAGATACGGCTGTAAGTACCTTATCGCCCAGGGCTTTATCCTTTACTTTATCGGTAAATTCTTTTGCAATTTTATAGTTTACGTCGGCATCTACCAGCGCGCGACGAATTTCTTTGATCGTTGTAGCAACGTTTATTTCGGAGATTCTGCCTTCACCTTTAAGCTGCTTAAAGGCGGAGTCTAACCGTTCACTAAGATTATCAAACATCGGGTGTATAAAAATTAAGACAGCAAAGTTAATTTTTTTAATTCAAATGCGAAAATATAGCCTCAAACGGCCTGTCTTTGCCGTTCAGGACTATATTATGCCTTTATAAACGTGTGTTACTTTTTCTGACGGGAGATTTCTTTGATGAGTTTATAGCGAATAGAGGAACCGTCGGCAGCCGGGTTATCTACACGTTCATCCATAACCAGCAATTCATACTCATAGCCCTTTTCATACTTAAAACCTTCGATGGGCTCATAAAACAGTTCCCAGTTGGGTTCATCTGCATCATATTTCACCTGCAGGCATTCTTTCTGCATTACACCTGCACTGCAATTTTTGGTTTCTGCAGCTACAAACAGCTGCTTTTCACCATATATATGCGCTTTTACAGATTCGAAGAGCACCTTGCCATCTTTGATCAGGTTGACCAGTTCTCCCTTACCCATCAGCTCATAATGCTCATTGGTATAACGGATGCCGGAAGCAGTAGGCTGCTGGGCCAGTTCTATTTTTTCGCCCTGCCATTCCACCTGGGCTATATTTTTGGTATTGTTGAAGGCCATTTCCAGTTTTGCGCCCTTTTTATCGACAGCAGTGCTGTTGACGATCTCATCAATTACGACGGGCTCCGGCTTGGTAATAACCTGGTTATTATTACCGGTATTATCACAGGAGCTCAGGCTTAGGCTAAATAATAAAGAGAGGAGTGCTATGTATTTAGTCATTTCGTTCTTGTTTTAGTCTTTTTTCAGGGTATAAAGATATGTTAAGAAAATTTAAAATGCTCAAAATATTGATTGTCCGTACAAATATTGTACCAGGCTATGTAAGGCCTGGTTTTAAACATCAATTGCCCCGGTCAAACGACCGGGGCAATTGATGTTGATTTTTAGTGATTTATATATACTTAATTATGCCTGGGTCAAGGTCATCGGCACTTCCATCAATAAAATAGAAGCATCTTCAGAATTTGCAGTGATATTGAGCTGCTGCACATCCCATACACCTAAACCATCCCTTGCGTTCAGTTCCTGTCCGTTGATGGTGAAATCACCTTTAAGGATGAAGGCATAGACACCATTTTCTTTCTTTTTGATATCGTAGGCAGTCTGCACTCCTTTGTCAAAATCACCCATATGGAACCAGGCATCCTGGTGAATCCATACCCCGGCATCGTCCGGGTTAGGGGAGATGACCTGCTGCAATTTATTGCGACGGTCTGCCGCATTAAGGCTCACCTGATCGTAACGGGGTGTAACATTGCGTTTGTTGGGGAACAACCAGATCTGTAAGAATTTGGTCTGGCGATCTGCATTAGGATTGTACTCGCTGTGCTGCACACCACTACCGGCACTCATCACCTGGATGTCTCCGTGACGGATGGTCGATACTGTACCCATACTGTCTTTATGTTCCAGGTCGCCCTCCAGCGGTATAGAGATGATCTCCATATTGTCATGCGGGTGCGTACCGAAGCCGCTGCCACCACTGATGGTATCATCATTTAAGACGCGCAGGGCACCGAAGTGCATACGGTCAGGATTGTAATAGCCGGCGAAGCTGAAGCTGTGATAAGAATTAAGCCAACCGTGATTGGCCTGTCCGCGGGTGTTTGCTTTGTGTATTATCATATGATCTGTTTTTATCGTTTCCGGACTGGGGAGGTGGTTAAAGCCCATAGGTTCCAGCTCCCGGAGTTCATCAATATCATTTTTGAGGATGTGGGCAAAACTACCGGTGGTCATAAAGATGCCCGTACCGAGTAATCCTTTTCTGATGAAATCCTTTCTGTCCATATTGTTTGTGATTGATTTGTTTTACAACACAAAAGTACGATCCCCGAGAGGGCAGAAGCATTGATGTATGATAAGAACCCGGAACGTACTATTTGTTTACTTGTTCGGCTATGCGTTTTAACTGTTCATTCATTAATTTGAAGCCTTCTTCAGTAGACCGTAACTGACTCTTTAAAATGGGGACCAGTATGCCGGAAAAGGTTTCCTCCTGTATAAAAGTACAGGTGCCATTGCCATGATCAGTAATGTCAAATAAATGTGCACCATCGAACAGACCTTTGAAGCCTAGTGTGCCTAACCATTGCAAACGCTTGCCGGTTATTAATGAAATTATAGTTGGAGAGAAATGCATGCCCTTGCTTCCCGGAGGGGTAATATGTATTTTTAGTTTACCACCTATGGATAAAGGACCTGTAACAGAACGAATAAAAGGGTTCCACTTTTCGAAGTGCTTAAAGTCTGTGAGTGCAGTCCAGATGTCCAGGGGGCTTGCAGCAATAACAATGCTGGTGTGAATGGTTGTTGTCATTGTATGGTTGTATTCTTTACATGCAAAGTTCCATATACCAGCAACAGCACTGCTTGATAAATATCAAGAATTTACGGTAGCATTTTTTTTCGGATGCGGCTAAAGGTTTCCGGAGTCATACCCAGCATAGAAGCAATATATTGCAAAGGCACCTGGTTAAACAATTCTGGTTGCTGCGCGAAAAATTGTTTGTAACGCTCTTCGGCTGAAAGAGAAAGCAGGTCGAATATCCTATGTTCCATAGTAGTGAAACACTTTGCTAAAAACATTTTTTCAAGTTCATCCCATTGCCGCACGAGTCTTCCGATCTTACGGTAGTGCTCTATTGAAATGCTGAATAAACTTACCTCGCTTAAGGCCTGTATGGTCCAGCGAGACTGCTGACCAAAAAGCAGACTGGATAGGTCGGTTACAAAATAACCTTCGGTTCCGATCCATTGAGTAACCTCTTTTTCATCTGTATGGGCATACATTCTTAATATACCTGAGCGAATAAAACTGAGTTTGCGGCAGTGTTGCCCCGTTTTAACGAAATATGCGCCTTTGCTGAGTTGCTCAGGCACAAAGAGGCTACAGATCTGTTGCAGCTCTGCCGGGGCTATAATATCGAAATAATGTGTAATGTACTGTTCCAGGGTTTTCATTACTGTGGTCTAAAGTATGCTTACTCTTCAATCGCCTCAATGCCCTGATCCTTCAGTTTTTGCAGGTTATCGCGCATCTGTTGTAACTGTTCCGCGCTGTGGCTGGTCCAGCCCTGTAATTCACCAATAACCTTCAGACCATCTTTGGTACGATAAGACTTCGTTGGGTTGCCCGGAAATTTCTTATCCGTCAGGTTCGGATCATCTTCAAAAGCACCGGTAGGCTCCACGATATAAATTTTTCCCTCACCATCGCCCTGTGCCAGTTCCGCGCCCCAGGTGGCCGCATCTAAAGTTGCAGTGAAGTATACATACTTAGCCTGGCGCTGGCTTCCGTAATTGGAGTTGTATCCGGCAATGATCAGGTCTCCGGCTTGCAGATCGGCTTTGGTACCGTGATAATATGTTGTGGTTTCGTTCATGTGGCTTTTCTGGTTTTGCAGCTTACTTTCCTAAATTCGTAATGATTGCATATTCCTCAGGCGTCAGGTCACAAACCGAAAGGCGGCCCTGGCGAATGAGGGACATATTCTGCAGGCCCGGCTGTTCTTTCATTTCTTTCAGGCTCACATGATTCTTAAAAGGTTTACCCGCTTTCAGGTTTACCACTACCCAGCGTTCGTCTTCAGTAGTAGGGTCCTGGTATGCCTCTTTGGCTACAGTAGCATTACCCACAACGGCCATGCCCTCATTACTGTGATAGAATAATACTTTATCGCCTTTCTTCATGGCTTTCATATTGTTACGCGCCTGGTAGTTGCGCACGCCATCCCAGAAGGTCTCGCCATCGGCTACAAATTTCTCCCAGCTATATTTAAAAGGTTCTGATTTTACAAGCCAGTAATTCATGTATATAAATTCGTTGATAGTTGAAATGAAAATTAAATAGAGATCTGTCCCTCGAAAACCGCTTGTGCCGGTCCGGTAAGCCATACATTACGAACTTCCTGTGCACCGGTTTTGTCAAACTGTACAGAAAGATCGCCCCCGCGTGCCGCTACAGGGATTTCAAAATGACCGGTCGCCTCTCCTACAGAAGCAATGGCCGCAGCCGTTACACCAGTACCGCAGGCCAGCGTTTCGTCTTCCACACCACGTTCGTAGGTGCGAATGCGCAAGCCTTCTGCAGTGCGCTCCACAAAGTTGACATTAATACCTTTAGGTTGAAAACGTTCTCCATTGCGGATGTTACGTCCTTCTGTAAAAATATCTAAGCCATCAATGTCATTATCGAAACAGACATAGTGAGGAGAACCCGTATTCAGGATGGCCACATCGTTGCTAAGCTCAATGGCATCGATATCCTGCATCTGCAGGGATACGATACCGTTATCTTTGATCAGTGCCTGGTGTGGTCCGTCAATAGCGATGAAGGACTGATCGGTACCTGCAACACCGGTATGCTGTGCAAAGGCTGCGATACAGCGACCGCCATTACCGCACATCGTACTCTCATGGCCATCAGCATTATAATATACCATACGGAAATCGTAGCCTTCTGCTGCTTCCAGCAGCATAAGGCCGTCTGCGCCGATGCCGAAGCGGCGATCGCAGAGAAAATTAATCTGCTCCGTACTTAAAGAATAGGATTGGTTGCGGTTATCCAGGATCACAAAGTCATTTCCTGCGCCCTGGTATTTGTAGAAATGCACAGTCATTGATGCAAAATTAGGGTATTTAGAAACGGGAAGTGTTGTCACTTTCAAAAAAAACAGCTAGGTTTGGGGGTTGTATTTTTTAAAACGCTAAACGCTTATGGGTATTTTTACCAAAAAACAATTGAGTCAGTTAGTCGCAGAGGCTAATGATTCAGAGAAGGGCCTGAAGAAGACCCTTGGAGCCGGAGCACTGGTTGCGCTGGGTATCGGTGCAATTATCGGCGCCGGTTTGTTCTCCCTGACAGGGATTGCCGCAGCAGATAATGCTGGTCCGGCAGTAGTATATTCCTTTATTGCTGCAGCCATCGGTTGCGGATTTGCAGGGCTGTGTTATGCCGAGTTTGCCTCAATGATTCCTGTTGCAGGAAGTGCTTATACCTATTCTTATGCGACTATGGGCGAGTTAGTAGCCTGGATCATCGGATGGGATCTTGTCCTGGAATATGCCCTGGGTGCGGCCACCGTTGCGGTGAGCTGGTCTCAGTATGTCAATAAATTTCTCCATTCGGTCGGGATAGATCTGCCCAATGCACTCTTGCATGGGCCCTGGGATGAAATGAATGGAATTAATATGGGTGGTGTGGTCAACCTGCCGGCCATTATTATTGTATGTTTACTATCTCTTTTACTGATTCGCGGGACCAAAGAATCAGCTTTACTGAATAATGTATTGGTAGTTCTGAAAGTAACTGTGGTATTGATCTTCATCGCTTTAGGATGGGGTTATATCAGCACCGCTAACCATACTCCTTTTATCCCTGCCAACCTTGGAGAGGTAAAATTGAAATCCGGTGAGATCAGTTTCTGGGATTTCTTCTCCAGCGATGATTTTGGTCATTATGGTATCAGCGGTATCCTGCGTGGAGCCGGTGTGGTATTCTTTGCCTTTATCGGTTTCGATGCGGTGAGTACTGCTGCACAGGAAGCTAAAAATCCACAGAAAGGCATGCCTATCGGTATTATAGGCTCGCTTATCGTCTGTACTATATTGTATGTATTATTCTCTTACGTACTGACGGGTCTGGAGCATTACCTGAAATTTAAAGGCGATGCAAGTCCGGTAACTACAGCCTTTGCACATACGGGTTATACCTTCCTTAACTCCTTCCTGACTATGGCCATTATTGCAGGGTATACTTCTGTAATGCTGGTGATGCTGATGGGACAGAGCCGTGTATTCTATAGCATGAGTGTGGATGGTCTGCTGCCTAAAATGTTCAGTGATTTACATGCAAAGAACAGAACACCTTGGAAGACTAATATAATCTTCATGATTTTCGTGAGCATTTTCGCAGGTTTTATCCCGGTTTCTGATCTGGGTCATATGGTGAGTATCGGTACCTTATTTGCCTTCGTACTGGTATGTATCGGGGTAATTGTAATGCGCAAAACCAATCCTGATGCTCCTCGTGGCTTCAAAACACCATTCGTTCCGGTATTGCCTATCCTGGGTGTGCTGGTTTGTCTGGCCTTAATGGCTGGTCTGCCTAAAGAAAGCTGGGAGCGCCTGGCAGTATGGCTGGCAATCGGTCTGGTAGTATACTTTGCTTACGGTAAGAAACACAGTAAACTGTCTAAACGCTCCGATTCGTAAGCGTTTGGTTCATTATAAAAGACTAATGGTCGCTGCATATGCAGCGACCATTAGTCTTTTATAATGAGTGTCCGTTTTTAAAGAACAAGTATCAGCTTCTGTTACTTGATTTTTTGGCGCTACCTTTTGCATCAAGGCAAAAGGTAGCCATATTGAAAAATGGGAACCAAAAGAGTAATGTAGATCTTTGTTCCCTAAAAGAGCATACTCGTTTAAGCTATGAATTAGCAGAGCAGCAGTTCTATTTTCTTAAAGGTACCATTGCAGGATTTCTGCTGCCAGAGCATATCATAGATATACTGCATGATCGGCATATCAATGCGCGTCTGGTCAATGATTGTTTTCATACCCAGAGAGGCAAAATACCCCTCAGCCACCATATTCATTTCTGCTTTTGCAGCAGCAACGGAGTAGCCTTTACCCAGCAGGGCACCGAACGTACGGTTGCGGCTGTGCGGGGAGTAACAGGTTACCAGTAAATCGCCCAGGTATGCACTGGTATGAAAGTCGGGTGTAGTGTCCTGTTCATTCATCTGCAGGAAATGCTGTGACAGGAAGCGATGCATCTCACGGTAGCAGCTGGTGATATACACACTCAGGAAGTTATCTCCGTAACCCAGTCCATGGGCAATACCCGCGCCAACGGCATATATATTTTTCAGCACTGCGGCATACTGGCTGCCCCAGAGGTCATTATTGGTAGTTGTGCGCAGATAAGTAGTTTCGAACAATGCTGCGATATACTGGCAGTCATCTGTGTGTACACCGGAAAACGTAAGATACGAAAGGCGCTCCTGTGCGACCTCCTCGGCATGACAAGGTCCGGTAATGGCAAAGTAATCTTTCAGTTCGATTTCGAAATGCGCCGTCAGGTATTCCTGCAGCAACTGATGCTGTTCGGGTAAAATACCTTTGATGGCCGAAATGATTTTTTTACCCTTAAGGCTGTCTTTCGGCATGCGGCGCAGCACATCAAACATAAATGCAGAAGGGATACACATGACCAGCACATTACAATGGGTCAGCATGAAATTAAGGTCGGTCGTGGGTTTGATCTGTTCCGGCTCAAACAATACGGAAGACAAGTAGAGTTCATTATGTCCCTTTTCTTCCAGGTGAGCTACAGCGGCTTCACTGCGCATCCACCAGGCAATCCGGTGATGGTTTTCCGTCAATAATTTAGCCAGGGCAGTTGCCCAGCTTCCATTCCCTAATATCCCTATCATTTAATGTTTATGTTGTTCTCGCGGACAAAGATAAAAGTTTTCACTTGCTTTACCACTAAAGCGGTCGAATACGGGAATTGAATACTATCTTTGCGGCTCAAAATAATGAGCTATGAACAATAAAAAACTATTGAGCTATTTTGGCTGGGTGGCCATCCTGGAAGGTTTATCTTTTCTGATCCTGATTGCAGCTTCCCTGATGAAGCGCGGCTTCTTCGGTGATGCAGAAACCGGCGCAATGCTGGTTAAAAACGTGGGCATGGCTCATGGTGTATTATTTGTTTTGTACGTTATTTTGCTGTTTCAATGCAAGTCTAACTATGGCTGGGGAATGAAAAAAGTGATTGTTTACTTCATTTTATCCTTTATTCCATTCGGTACATTCTGGGTAGACAAGCAATTGAAAAAAGAGAAAGCAACCTTAAAGCCGGCCGTAAACTAAGCATGCGTTATTTTCTTGAAGTCAGTTATGACGGTATTGCCTTTCACGGTTCTCAGCTGCAGGGCGAGCTGCCTACAGTGCAGTTTGCGATTAATAATGCGCTGAGTACCATATTGCGCTTACCGGTAGAGACGTTTGGTGCCAGCCGCACCGATGAGGGCGTGCATGCGCTGGGCAATTTCTATCATTTCGATTTTGAGCCACCGCTGCATCCGGAGCTGGTGTATAAAATGAATGCCGTATTGCCGCCCAAGATCGCGATTGTAAACCTGTACAGGGCTATAGACCCGGAGTTGAATGCGCGTTTTGCCGCCATCAGCCGCCGTTACCGGTACAAGATTTATAAATATAAAGATCCGTTCAGACAGGGCAGGGCACTGTTCCATCCTTATCCCCTGGATCTGGATCTGCTGAACCAGACCGCAACTGTGCTGAAGGATTATATTGATTTTGAAACCTTCTCCAAGCGCAATACACAGACCTTTACCTTTAAGTGTACCATTATGCAATCTTATTGGGAAGAGGTGGGTGATGAAGTGCATTATGTTGTAGAAGCCAATCGCTTCCTGAGGGGTATGGTTCGTGCCCTGGTCGGTACACAAATCAAAGCCAATAAAAAGCCAGACCCGGTAGCAAGTTTCCGTTCGATTATAGAAGCGAAGAACTGCACCCTTGCCGACTTCAGTGTCACTGGAAACGGATTATACCTGGAGGCCGTCAATTATCCGGAAGGGGTGCTGGAAAATATCAGCAACCACCGCTATTAAGCCACAAAAGCGATTTTTATTATCTTTGTCGTTTACAATTATATTAATCTAGTTTAACTGCATATATGCCTGTTTTTAAATTTAAAGTATCCTGGGATGATGATGATAACATCAACCGCAGCATTGCACTGACCAATGGACAGTCCTTCCTGCAATTCCATGAAGCCATACTGAAAGCCTTTGAGTTCGAGAAGAAAACGGCCAGTGGCGTATTTTATGAGAGTAATGAGAAGCACGTAAAAGGAAGAGCTATTTCTTCTGAGGTGCTGGTGAATAAAAAGGATGCCCCTGCATTATCCATGCTAAAAACACCGGTATCGGCACTGATCGATAACCCGGATAAGAAATTTATCTACGAATATGACCCTGCCAAAAACTGGTCATTCTTTGTAGAGTTGATCGGTATTGATAAGGATGAAAACCCGAAAATCGATTACCCGCACTGTTTCTATAAAGAAGGTATTGCACCTATGCTGACCGGCGCTAAATCCCTGTCCGAAAACCGCATGGTAGAAATGGAAGAAAAATACGACCTGGGCAAGGAAGAAATGGATGAAGGCTACGGTGATGAAGGAGAGGATGAAGAAAAAGACTCAGAAGAAGAAAGCTATGGTGAGGAATATGGCGAGGAAGGAGATCAATTTTAATTTGTAGCAACATGACGCAGGCTCGGAAAACACTGATCGTTATCGCTGGGCCTACCGCTGTGGGCAAGACTGCACTCAGCATTGCTGTAGCGCAGCAATATCATACTGCTGTAATCTCTGCCGATTCCCGGCAATGTTATAAAGAAATGTCAATCGGTACCGCAAAGCCGGCTCAGGAAGAGCTGTCTGCGGTACCGCATTATTTTATCAATAGCCATTCTATCCAAGAAGAGGTGAATGCCGGTATGTACGAACAACTGGCGCTGGGCTATTGTGCCGAAATTTTTGCACAGCAGGATGTGGCTGTAGTCTGCGGCGGAACCGGCTTATATATTAAAGCCCTTTGCGAGGGAATAGATGAAATGCCGTCTGTAGAACGTAGTATAGAAAAAGGGATACAGGCCGAATTTGAAACAAAAGGACTCGAATGGCTGCAGCAAAGAATGCAGGAGCAAGATCCCGCATTTTATGCACAGGCCGAACAGCAGAACCACAGCCGGCTGATCCGTGCACTGGCCTTTATTGAAAGCACAGGCACTTCTATTCTGCACTATCGCAGCAATACCGTAAAAGAAAGACCATTTAATATCATCAAGATTGGCCTGGACCTGCCCAGGGAGGTATTATATCATCGCATCAATCGCAGGGTAGATATGATGATGGAGCAGGGCCTGATGAACGAAATCGAAATACTGTATCCCTACCGTCAGCTGAAAAACCTGCAAACAGTAGGCTACCAGGAGTTTTACGAACAGGATACCTGGCCTTTATCATCATCAGCGCTCGCTGCTGCTGTAGACAAAGTGAAACAACATTCCCGCAATTATGCCAAAAGGCAGCTGACCTGGTTCCGTAAGGATAAGGGCTATAGCTGGTTTGCACCGGATGAAATGCAGCAGGTGCTGGATTATATCAGACAAAGCTTATAATCCTATGCTGTACCTTTTCCTGTTTAGTTTGCTGATACAAATCTTTTTTGCCTGGTGGTATCGTTACCGCCCCGCAGTACATGCACCGCTTTCTGCCAATGCATTACCAGGTGTCAGTATCCTTATCTGCGGAAAAAATGAAGAAGCACACCTTCGTCGTTTTTTGCCCTATATTCTTCGCCAGTCCTATGCCGGACAATGGGAAGTGCTGGTGGTCAACGATGGCTCAACAGATGATAGTGCTGCTGTACTCAGAGCCTTACAGAAGGACTTTCCGCTTCTGCGTGTACTAACCATAGATCCGGCAACAGAAAAGACCTTTCCCGGTAAGAAATACGCGCTATGGCAGGGATTGAAAGAATGTACTTATGACCTGGTGTTGCTGACCGATGCGGATTGTATGCCTGCTGGTAAGGACTGGCTGCATCATATGGCAGCGGCCTATCAGGGTGCGAAGCTGCAAACACCACAGCAGCCATATTTTGTATTAGGCTATGGTGCTTATGAGCGAAAACCGGGTTTGCTGAATACCTTTATTCGCTGGGAGACGGTGCACACGTTTATGCAATATACCTCCTGGGCCCGTGCGGGATACCCTTATATGGGCGTAGGCCGAAACCTGATGTATGAACGGGCACCTGTATTGCAGGCACTGGACCAGGACGAGGATTTTGCTGCGCTGTTCCGCCGTACCGCTTCGGGAGATGATGACCTGATTGTATCATACCTCGCCCTCAGTCAGCAAGCAGTGATTGCGGATCATCCTGAAGCAAAGACGATCTCCGCAGTAAAGGAGACCTGGTCTGACTGGTGGAAGCAGAAGACGCGCCATGTATCTTCCGGTAAGTATTATTCCGAAAGGGTAAAGCGCGGATTGGCTGCTTATGCCTTCTCCGGGCTGCTGTTCTGGGTGTCTGCCACAGCTTTATTACTGACCGGAAATCAGAAAATTCAAATCATTGTATTAATTTTGCTGCTGCTCCGGATGGGCATATACATTATGCAGAACCGGAAATGGTGCCGGGCACTGGATGAAAGAGGCCAAAAGGCATTCAGCCCGTTCGGTGACCTGATGTGGGTAGGGTATAATATTATACTGGCGCCTTATATATTTTTTAAAAACAAACAACAATGGAAGTAGTTCAGAAATATTTCGATGATTTTTCAGCAGCGCAGATGGCACAGTTTGCCGCACTGGAAGGACTGTACAAAGAATGGAACGAGAAGATCAATGTAATTTCCCGTAAGGATATCGATCAGCTATATACCAAACACGTATTACACTCACTGGCGATCCCTACTGTATGCCATTTCAATCCGGGTATGCGTATTGTAGATATAGGTACAGGTGGTGGTTTTCCGGGTATTCCCCTGGCTATATTTTATCCTGAGGTAGAATTTCTGCTGGTAGACTCTATTGGTAAAAAGATAAAAGTAGTACAAGGTATTGCGGAGGAAATCGGGCTAAAAAATGTGACAGCCGTGCAATCCCGTATTGAAAATATTCCGCAGAAAGATTTCGACTTTGCGGTATCCCGTGCTGTGGCCCCCCTGAAAGATCTTTGGTCCTGGGCTAAGCCGATCATTAAAAAGAACAAGTCTACCGACCTGGCCAATGGACTGATCTGTCTGAAAGGCGGAGACCTGAACCAGGAGATCGTGGAGAGTGATGTGCGCCCATCATTATGGGATATGGAAGATATTTTCCCTGGTGAGGGCTTTGAAGAGAAGTTTGTCGTTTGGGTAGGCAAAAAATAAAGCAGATAAATTACTGATACAGATATTATTGCAAGGCGAATGATTTTTCATTCGCCTTTTTCTGTCTGTTAGTCAGTCTATTATTTAACTTTTTACTTTTCAATTTTACACTTTATCCGTAGCTTTAATCACTTGAAAAACCTATTTTTGCCACTTACATATAAAAATATACCCAGATTTTTGATGCGGAATAAGATAGCAGGAACCCTAGTATTCATCACATTATTAAGTGCCCCGGTATGGGCGCAGAAGAATGTGTCCAAAACCGACCTGCAGTCAAGACGTGAAGCGATTCTTCAGGAGATCAGGAATGCACAGGCATTGCTGAACGAAGCCAAGGAAAGCCAGAATGTGACCCTCACAGAACTCCGTGCCCTGAACCATAAACTGGAGCTGCGCCAGCAACTGATCAATAATATCAGCCTGGAGTTGAATAATATTTCTACTGACATTAGCACAACCAATACGGATATTAAAGTACTGAATGCACAACTGGCCAAATTTCAGGCCGATTATGCCCGTTCGGTAAGGTATGCATACAAACATCAGGAGTCTCAGAACATGATGCTGTTTGTCTTTTCGGCAAACACGTTCAATGATATGATGCGCCGTATGGAGTATATGAAAAAATACCGCCAGTACCGTACCATACAGGCCAATAAGATCAGAGAGATACAAGGCACCTTAAAGCAGAAAGTCGGATACCTGAATAATAAAAAATCAGAACGCAGTGAGCTGCTCTCTGCAGAGCAGGTGCATAAAGCCGCCATTGAGGCAGATGCCAATGAAACGCAGAAAGTAGCACAGGTACTGAAAGGGCAGGTAAGCGACCTGTCATCTCAGATCGCGAAAAATAAAAAAGCCGCCGCCCAGCTGGAGACTGCTATTAAGATACAGATCCAGAAAGAAATCGAGGAAGCCCGTCGCCAGGCTATGGAAGAGGCTCGTCAGAGAGCGCTTGCAGAAGCCAGGGCCAAAGCTGCTGAAGAAAACCGCCGCAGAGCAGAAGATATTCAGCGTATGAATGAGGCAAACCGACTGAAAGCTGCTGAAGAAGAACAACGTAAAGCATCAGAGCTGGCCAGACAGGCAGAGCTTGCCCGTAAGAAGGCTGCTGAAGATGCAGAGCGTCAGCGCCTGAAAGATATTGAAGACGCCCGTAAGCGCAGGGAAGAGGCTGCTGCTGAAGAAAAACGCATTGCCGATGCAAAAGCCCGTGAGGAGCAGCGCAAACGCAACGAAGAGCGCAATAAAGAAATTGACCGCAGGAAGGAAGAAGAGCGTCAGAAAGAACTGGTGCGCCAGAAGAAGATTGCAGAAGACCTGGATAAGCAACGCCAGCAGGCAACAGATCAGGCTACCCAGTACAAATCAGGCGGAACAGTAGTAACGATCAACAAAGCGACGACCACTCCGTCATCGTCTTCAGGATCGGCACCAACTACCGTGCGCACCAATCCGGAAAGCACTTCTTATAAGAACCTGCTGACCCCGGATATACAGGCCCTTTCCAATAACTTTGCAGCAAACAAAGGCGGACTGCCATGGCCGGTAGATCGCGGACTGATCGTAGCGCCATATGGTAACTACCAGCATCCGATCGAGAAGAGCGTTACCCTCAGTAACTCTGGTATCGATATCGGTACCAATGCCAATGCCCCGGTGAAAGTGGTATTCTCTGGTGTGGTGACGAAGATCTTCTCTGTACCAGGTATGGGTATCACCGTCCTCGTCAGCCATGGACAGTATTATACCGTATATAGTAAACTGTCAAGTGCCACTGTTAGTGTAGGTACTAAACTGACCACACGCCAGACCGTAGGCTTCGCCGGTAAAAATGATGAAGGCGATAATGTGGTGCACTTTGAAGTATGGAAAGTTGGTGACAACGGATCTATATCCAATGTAAACCCTACAGGATGGATCGCACCGAAATAAATAAATTAACTTCTATAATAAAATAAAATCCTAACCCCATCGTTAAACTCAATATGAAACTAGCTTTCTGGAAAAAAAATAGAGATCCGAATAAGCCTAAAAAGCCTGTATGGCGCGAATGGCTTGATGCCGGTCTGTTTGCCATCATAGCCGCTACCATTATCCGTATGTTCTTCTTTGAAGCCTATACGATTCCTACCGGCTCTATGGAAGGTACCCTTAAGGTGAATGATTACCTGTTTGTGAGCAAAATGGCCTATGGTGCCCGTTTGCCTAACACACCGCTTTCTATACCTCTGGTACACAATACTATGCCGATCTTCGGAGGCAAATCTTACTCTGAATCAGTACACTGGAAGTATCATCGCTTACCTGGCTTTGGAAAGGTAAAACGTAACGATATCGTAGTATTTAACTTCCCTAATAACGATACTGTAGTGCTGGAAGATCCGGCACAGGATTATTACCAGTATGTACGGGTTCTGGGCAGAGACCAGGTATGGAACAGCCGTACCATCATTACCCGCCCGGTTGATAAAAAGGAAAACTACATCAAAAGATGTGTAGGTGTTCCGGGAGACAAGATCGAGATTAAAGAAGGCGTTTTATACGTAAATGATAAACCAGGCGAATTCCATCCGCATCAGAAAATGGATTACATGGTTACCGGTACCGCGCAGTTATCTGCCGATTTCATGGAAGATAACTATATCGTGTTCAAAGGATATACACCTAACCACGAAGCTGTTTATGATATGGAATATGCCGCATCAGAAAAAGTAAAACAGGTAAATGGTGTGACCAGTGTAAAACCATATGCTATGCTGGCTGCAGGTAATCCCGGCGCTGTAGATATGTGGACTTTCCCTTTCGATACCGCTCATTTCAAATGGAACCAGGACAATTACGGAAGCTTTATCATCCCGGCAAAAGGGACAACAGTACAGCTGACGCCTGCTAATATTGCCCTGTATAGAAGAATTATCCGTGTATACGAAGAGAACCCGACTTTCGAAGAGAAGGATAACCAGTTCTTTATAGCCGGTAAGCCGATCACTTCTTATACCTTTAAGATGGATTACTACTGGATGATGGGTGATAACCGCCACGGATCTGCCGACTCCCGTTTCTGGGGTTTTGTTCCGGAAGATCATATCGTAGGTAAAGCATCATTTGTATGGCTCAGCTATGGTAATGGTGATGGAAATGTATATAATAAGAAAGGAATGCGCTGGGGCCGTATGTTCCGCCCGGTAAGCATACTGGAAAAATAAGCCTTTAAGGTATTTTAACGGTCTTATGACCACAATGCAGGAAATCAGTTCTAATTTTAGGGCTGATTTTCTGCTTTTTAGATTTATGACGAAATTATATATTAAGAACATGGTCTGTAACCGGTGCAAAATGGTTGTAGGCAATGTTATGGCTTCGCTGGGACTCAGTGTAAGCCAGATGGAACTGGGAGAAGTTACCATAGAAGAACCGCTGGAAGATAAAAAAGACAAACTGAAAGAGGAACTGGAGCAGCTGGGTTTTGAGCTGATTGATGATAAGAAAAGCAGGGTTATTGAAAAGGTGAAGAACCTGATCATCGACCTGGTGCATCATAACGGAGCAGCCTTACAGACCAATCTCTCTGATTACCTGTCTGCAGAACTGCATCAGGATTATGCCGGCATCAGCAACCTTTTTTCCGAAGTGGAGGGCATTACCATAGAAAAATACCTGATTGCCCAGAAAATAGAGAAAGTAAAAGAGTTACTGATCTATGATGAGCTGAGCCTGAGTGAAATCGCCTGGCAGTTAAATTATTCCAGCGTTGCACACCTGAGCAGCCAGTTTAAGAAGGTAACCGGCATGACTCCCAGTCACTTCAAATCCTTGCAGGGCAACAGGCGTAAACCACTGGACAAAGTAGGGTAGCACAGCCCGCAGCTGGGAAATCTGCATTAAATAGGGTATATTTGTTATCTATTTCAGCTATATTAACCCAATCAATTTGTCCATGAAACAAATCTCCTTAATTGCCGCATTTTTATGTTCCGGTCTGGCCGCACAGGCCAAAACTTTACGCGTGCTGTTCATCGGTAACAGTTATACCGCAGTGAATAATCTTCCCTTGCAGATAGCCCAACTGGCAGATGGTACACACGATACCCTTATTTATGACATGTCTGCACCCGGAGGACATACCTTCCAGCAGCATACAACCAATACCACAACCCTGAGCAAAATACAGCAGGGCAACTGGGATTATGTTGTATTGCAGGAGCAAAGTCAGCTGCCAAGTTTCCCGGATGCGCAGGTTGCATCTGATGTATACCCTTATGCACATGCACTGGACAGCATTATTCATGAAAATAATCCATGTGCCAAAACAATATTCTATGTAACCTGGGGCCGCAAAAACGGTGATGCGTCTAACTGCGCATTTTTTCCGCCGGTATGTACCTATGATGGTATGGATAGTTTACTGCAACTGCGCTATTCCAAAATGGCTGAGTTCAACAGCAGTGCTATTGCACCAGTGGCTATGGTGTGGCACCGTGTACGCACTTCCGCTCCCGGTATAGAGTTGTACGATGCCGATGAAAGCCATCCGTCTATGGCAGGTACTTTCGTTGCAGCATGTGCTTTTTACTCGGTTTTATTCGAGAAGAGTCCTATGCAAAGTACCTACAATGCCGGTCTGAATGCCGGTACTTCTAACCTGATTAAAACAATCGCTGAAGCTACTGCTTATGATAGCCTGGATTACTGGAAACGTTTCCTGCCCGTAGTTACTGCAGATTTTACAAGCAGCATTACCAATAACGTGGTAGACTTTACCAATGCATCTCAGCATGCCGATCAGTACAACTGGAGTTTCGGTGACGGGCAAAGCTCGATCAGCCCGACACCATCTCATACCTACACTGCTTCGGGTACCTATACCGTTACCCTTATCGCTTCTTTCTGTGATCAGGCCGATACTGCTACACAAACGATTACTGTAACGGTACCACCTAACAGCATAAACGAGCTAGCAGATCAGATCGGATTAAAAGTATATCCTGTTCCCGCTACCACTCAGCTGTTCCTGAAGTATGACCCATCCGTAAAAATCTCCCGTATTGCCTTAAGCGATATCAGTGGTAAAATGACCTACAGACAGTGGAATGCACAGCAATCCCTGAACCTGGAAGGCATTGCCCCGGGAATGTATATCCTGATACTGGATACCGACAAAGGTGTAGTGCGTAAAAAAATTACTGTAAAATAGGCTGATGCCTTAATCTTATAAAACAGTTACAAAATAATGTAACAACCATGCTTTGGATATGGTCGAACTTTGTGGAATAAAAACCAATACAAGTTCGATCATGTCTAAAGATACTACTGATAGCATATATATACCCCTTGAAGGGGTCGAAAGTGAGCACTGCGCCATGATTGTCGACAAAGGATTGCAATCAATAGGCAGCCTGCAGCAGCATACCGTAGAGCTTAATAATCAGCGGGTGCTGATCTCCTCCTCCCAATTACAGGAAGATCTTCCTAAAGCCATTAAGAAAATAGAAGAACTGGGCTATGGTGTACCCCTCGTACACAAACAATATCCCGTGCTGAATATGAGTTGCGCTTCCTGCGCGGCCAGTGTGACCAGTGTACTGGAGCATGCTCCCGGGGTCGTATCCGCTTCTGTAAATTTTGCAACAGAAACCTTATCGGTTAGCTTCCTGCCCAATATTACCGACGGGCAGCAACTCAAACAAGCATTACAACAAACCGGCTTCGATCTGCTGGTCGAAGAGCGCAAAGAAGAACAGGATCTCCTGGCACAGATGCATATGGAGAAATACCGCGCTTTGCGCCAAAGAGCCATCGGTTCCCTTATCCTCTCCGCACCAGTCATGCTGATCGGTATGGTTTGGATGAACATGCCTTATGCCAATTATATCATGTGGGCATTAACGACACCGGTTATCCTCTGGTTCGGTAAAGACTTTTTTGTAAATGCCTGGAAGCAAGCCCGCAATCGTACTGCCAATATGGATACCCTGGTGGCTTTAAGCACCGGAGTGGCCTATATTTTCAGCATGTTTAATACCTTATTTCCCGGCTACTGGCATAGCAGGGGGCTTCATGCGCACGTCTATTTTGAATCGGTTGCTGTAGTCATTGCCTTCATCCTGCTGGGCAAGCTGCTGGAATCCCGCGCCAAAAGCAATACCTCACAAGCCCTCAAAAAGCTGATGGGGCTGCAACCTAAAACCGTTATGCGTCTGAATGAGGATGACAGTACAACAGAAGTCAGCATAGAATCTATACAGAAAGGAGATATTATCGTAGTGCGTCCCGGTGAGCAGATAGCCGTAGACGGAACACTGATCCAAGGTGCATCTTATGTAGATGAGAGCATGTTGAGCGGAGAACCGATAGCTGTGGCTAAAGCCGTAAATGATGCCGTTTTTGCCGGTACCCTGAACCAGAAAGGAAGCTTCCGTTTCCGGGCCGACCAGGTAGGTGCAGACACCATGTTGTCCCAGATCATTAAAATGGTACAAATAGCCCAGGGCAGCAAAGCCCCGGTACAGAAACTGGTCGATCGCATTGCCGCCATATTTGTACCGGTAGTGATGCTTATTGCCACACTGGCCCTGGCGATATGGTGGATCTGGGGTGGGGCCGAAGGGTTTACTCATGGTATGCTTGCCTTCGTAACCGTGCTGGTCATCGCCTGTCCCTGTGCGCTGGGCCTGGCTACACCAACAGCCATTATGGTGGGCGTAGGTAAAGGCGCCGAACAGGGTATCCTGATCAAGGATGCCGAGAGCCTGGAATTGACCCATAAAGTAGATACCATTATTCTGGATAAGACCGGTACCATTACAGAAGGGAAACCAGAAGTAGTGCAGTCTCAGGGATTAGAAAGTAATGAATTATACCATTCCGTGCTGTATAGCATAGAACGACAATCTGAACACCCGCTGGCAGCAGCTGTAGTACGCTTCCTGGAAACAAAAGAACACCGCATACTGGATATGCATGTGAATAGTATTACCGGGAAAGGTATACAGGCCGAATGGGCAGGTAAAACCTATTATACTGGTAACCAGGCTTTGCTGCAAGAACATCATATTGCTATAAATTCCGAATTACAATCGCTGGCAGACCACTGGTCGGCCCAATCGTATACCCTGATCTGGTTTGCCGATGAGCAGCAGGCACTGGCTATCCTGGCTATAGCAGACCAGGTAAAACCTTCTTCTGCCGCAGCCGTAAAGGCTTTCACAGACATGGGTATCAGCGTACATATGCTTACCGGAGACCAACCCGCAGCAGCCAGGGCTATTGCCGATAAGGTTGGTATTGAAACCATTAAGGCCGGTGTGTTACCGGAAGAAAAAGCCGCCTATGTGCGCGCACTGCAGGAACAAGGCCATGTGGTGGCCATGGTGGGCGATGGAATCAATGACAGTGCCGCACTGGCACAGGCAGATGTAAGCATCGCTATGGGCAAGGGTTCTGATATTGCCATGGATGTAGCGAAGATGACTATTATTGGTGCGGACCTGAATAAAATACCTTATGCCATCCGCCTGTCACGAGATACGGTACGTACCATTCGCCAGAATCTTTTCTGGGCCTTTATTTATAATGTAATCGGTATTCCGCTTGCGGCCGGCATATTATATCCCATAAACGGCTTCCTGCTCAATCCCATGATTGCCGGAGCGGCGATGGCGCTCAGCAGTGTAAGTGTAGTGAGCAACAGCCTGCGCCTGAAATGGAAAAAGGCATAATATATCCTCAATATTTAAACCAGTATATTTATTATTAAACAAAAAAACATATGGAACAGACCTTAAAATTCAAGACAAATATTAATTGCGGCGGTTGTATCGCTAAAGTACAACCCAAGCTGGACGCGGAAAAAGACATTCATTCCTGGACGGTGGATACGGATAATCCGGATAAGATCCTGACCGTTGAAACAGAGCTGAGTAAAGAAGATATCATCAACCTCATACAAATGGCTGGTTTTAAAATAGAAACTGTTTAACTTTGTGTGCAATGAATCCGGTGATGAAATATGTAGTTAATCCATTACGGTGGCTGTTCCGAAAATTATTTACGAAGAGCTGCTGCCGCTGAGCAAACATTATTGATCTATGGAAACACCCTATATGCCCGAACAGGAATTCTCGATGGAAGCCCTGGCGGCACAGTTGCGGCAACCTTCCGGAGCAGCCGGTAAGGAAGTGGCCGATAATATGTATCAGTCCAACCTGGGTATGATCCGGGAAAGCATCGCTGTACTGTCTTCCAAACCGGGAGACGCCCTGCTGGAGCTGGGGCATGGCAATGCTCATCATCTGAAAGAATGGTTGCAGATGGACCCTAATGCGCAGTATACCGGGCTGGAATGCTCCGAACTGATGCAGGCCGAAGCCATTGCCTACAGCGAAGAAGAAGGGCTCAGCGAGCGTTGCCGGTTCTTGTTTTACGATGGATATAAGATTCCGTTTGAAGACGATTCTTTTGACCGTATGCTGACGGTAAACACCCTTTATTTCTGGAACGAACCCATTGCTTTATTGCAGGAGATATACCGTGTCATGAGACCGGATGGCTATAGCTGTATTACATTTGTAGATGCCCTTGCAATGGACCAGTTGCCTTTTACACAATACGGATTTACCAAGTACGACATAGCCCGCTTTACACACCTGGTGGCTCAGACCGACTTTACCATTGATGCTATACATACTAGAGAAGAAGAGGTGATCAATAAAATGGGAGACCCTTTTCACCGCAACTATTATATCGCATTACTGCAAAAGAAATAAACACATCAGATGGCCGACTGGGCACATTTTGCACAGAGAATTGCGATCCGCACCGGGTTGCTGTACCTTGATGCGGATACCGCAGAGGGGAGTGTATGTTATGCTGCAGATGCCGGTTTGCGTATGGAGTATAAGTTGTACTTCACCGATGCCGATATGTTGCAATACATCAGTGCACGGTGTAACCCGGTACCCGAAGACCCGGATACCATTCCCTTACCGGCCGATGCTGCCGAGTTCTGGCAGGCAATAAGTGAAAACTAAGATGAACAATAAAAAGGCTGATCGATTGATCAGCCTTTTGTACTTAGGGATGAATGCTCATATCAATAGAAAGCTTTGTATTCAGCTCAGTGCTACATATCGCACCCGGCTATATTTTCCGGACAATAAGGGCATTAAAATGTCGATGCTGCTATGGGCCATTGGATATATTCTAATTTTCTTCAAAATTGTATTTTTAAATTTGTAGCATAAACCTGCCGGGAAAAATGAAAATTCTCATAATAGAAGACGAGAAAGAGCTTGCTAAAAGCATTGCAGAATATCTTTCTGCAGAAAAATATCTTTGTGAAATTGCATCCACCTTTACAGAAGCGATGAACAAGATTGATGTGTTCAATTATGACTGCATCTTATTGGATATAACCCTGCCGGATGGAAATGGCCTGAAAATTCTGGAAGAACTAAAGAGGGAAAATAAACAGGACGGAGTAATTATCATTTCAGCAAAAAACGCTTTAGACGATAGGATTAAAGGCTTGCAGATCGGGGCTGACGATTACCTTACCAAGCCCTTTCATTTGCCGGAGCTCACTGCACGTATCTATTCCCTTATCCGAAGAAAACAGTTTAACAACTCAAATACTATAAAGCAGGACGAATTAGAGATCGATCTATGGGCCAAAACAACCTCCGTCAATAGCAAACCCATTGCACTGACCAAAAAAGAATTCGATCTGCTTATTTATTTTATCGGAAATAAAAACCGGGTACTCTCTAAAAGTACTTTGGCAGAACACCTTTCTGGAGACTTTGCCGATATGCTCGATAACCACGATTTCGTATATGCACACGTTAAGAATCTGAAGCGGAAATTAACGGATGCAGGTTGTGAACAATATATAAAAACCGTTTACGGTACGGGCTACAAATGGGAAGGATGAAAAATTTATTGCAAAAATCGCTTAAGCAGATTACCATCTATGCATTTATTGTATTTGCACTGAGCATTCCATCGTATTTTCTTTTGGTTGACTGGATCTGGCTTAAAGAGCTGGACGAAAACAATCATCTAATTGCGGAGCGAATAGAAAATGAATTTAATGAGCAGCGTATCAATGACGAAAAATTAGCCGAAAGCATCAAATTCTGGAATGAAATACAGCCATCCAGTAAAATTGTATATGCCGGGCAGCCTTTATTGAAGGACAGTCTATACACCACCAGACGAAAAAATCCATATGCTTCCAGAGAAGATGTCATAGACCGCTTTCGTGGTCTAAAGTCTAATATTAAAATAAACAACCGGAACTATGTACTGGTTGTGGAAACCAATGTTGAAGAAACAGAAGAAACGGTTGCATACATTGCTATGGCTACGCTTATATTCTTTCTGATTTTAGTAATTGGCTTTTGGATTTTGAACAGGAGGCTTTCCCGAAAATTATGGCAACCATTCCGGGATACATTACTGCAACTAAAATCATTTCAATTAAACAGCCAGGCACAGATTGATTTTCAGCAAACGGATACCATTGAGTTTGCAGAACTGAATGCCACACTTGAAAAACTGTTGCAGCATAGTATTGCTACCTATACAAGTCAAAAGGAATTTACAGAGAATGCCTCGCATGAATTGCAGACGCCATTAGCCATTTTGAAAAACAAGCTTGATATTCTGTTACAGGGCGATGATCTGACGGAAAGGCAATACCACATTGCAGAAGAGATGAACAGAGCACTGATCAGAAGTGCGCGCATCAATAAAAACTTACTATTGCTCGCCAAAATCGAAAACAGCCAGTTTGATCATTCCGCATTGATCGGGTTCGATACTTTGCTGGTTCAGATTATGGATGGACTGCAGCCGCATTTTAAAGAGAAAAACATCAATCTGGACTCCGATATTCAGCCGGATGTTGCACTGCAGGGCAATAGTGGATTGGCCGAAGTACTGATCAATAACCTTATCATTAATGCCATACGCCATACCTTACCGGGAGGTGCAATAAGGGTAGGATTATCAAAATCCCGTTTTGAAATTAGCAACTCAGGAATACAGGCACTTGATCCCGGTTTATTGTTTACAAGATTCTCAAAAATGTCTGCTGACAATAGCGGTAGCGGATTGGGCTTATCCCTCGTGCAGGAAATATGCAGGCTTCATGGCTGGCAGGTGACGTACAGCTTTGAAAATAAGGAGCATGTTTTTTTAGTTGCCTTTTCGGCCACAATATAACGGATACACCAATAATGTATTCATGGCATGTCCCACACCAATGCTAATTTTCTTCTAAATTGGATAATAGCTTTGTTTTAAAAAGAAGATGAAGCAATTCAATAAAGTAGCCCCTATCACACTTTTGTTCTGGCTAATGAAAGTAGTGGCTACAACCCTGGGAGAAACCCTGGGCGATTTCATTTCTATGACACTCCATTACGGCTATATTGTTGGCCTGGCGATTACCTCAGCCCTTTTAATGATCGCCCTGTTGGTACAGTATTATGCTAAAGAATACAAACCAGCAAAATATTGGTTTGTGATCATTGGTACCACTACTTTAGGTACGGAGATCTCCGATTTTATTGATCGCACCCTGCACATGGGCTACCTGTATGGAAGCATATTATTAGCAGCCTGTCTGATGGTCAGTTTGCTGATTTGGTACAGAACGTACAAGAATCTGGAAGTATATCCGATTTTTGAAAAGAAGAAAGAAATGCTATTCTGGACAGCTGTTCTGTTCTCCAATAGTCTAGGGACCGCATTCGGCGATTTCTTAAGTGACAACTTAGGCCTAAGCTATCTGCATGGGGCAATGGTAACAGGCAGTATAATCATACTGGTGGTGCTGTTACATTATTTTACCAAACTCAATCATATCCTGCTCTTCTGGATCGCCTTTATTTTTACAAGACCTTTCGGGGCGACATTTGGCGATTTTCTCACAAAGCCATTTGCAAAAGGAGGGCTGGAACTCAATACGCTCTATGCGTCATTGTGCTCCGTTTTTTTGATGATGATAATGATTGCCCTAGCGCATAAAAGAAAGCCAGGAGAACAATTGACATAAATGAAGCCGTTCTAAATTTCTTCTAAATCACTTCTGAATTTTGTGATTCACAATTAAAAAGTTGAACAATGAAAAAGCTAATCTTTTTATTGGCTGCAGTAGCAAGCGTATCATTTGCTCTTGCGCAGAAAGTATCGGATACCAAAGTTCCGGAGGTGGTAAAATCAGTTGTGCATCAGCACTATCCCAATGCAGCGGAACTGAAATGGGAAAAAGAAGAAGACCATTATGAAGCCGGTTTCAAGGTCACTGCAACCGGCTATTCTTTATTGATCAATGCTTCGGGGCAAATACTGGAAACAGAGGTTGCCATTGGAATTGATGCACTGCCAGTGGGAGTAAAGGCCTATATCGCTAAACACTATCCGGGCAAAAAGATTAAGGAAGCCGCTAAAATCACCGATGCAAAAGATGCAGTTACCTACGAAGCGGAAGTGAACGGTATGGATTTAATATTTGACAACACGGGTAAGTTTTTAAAAGAAGCTAAAGATTAAAATAATGAATAAGCTAAGATTGTTTTTGGTACTCATTGCCACAATAGCTGCTTCGATAGCCCATGCCCAGGTATCATCTGTTACCGTTTCGGGCTTGGTAAAAGGTAAAGTTGATAAAGCCGCGATGCCTTATGTCAATATTGTCGTGAAAAATGAAAAAGACAGTGCGTTCGTAGCCGGTACCGTAACCGATGAAGAAGGCAGGTTTTCCATTGCCGGTATTAAACCCGGGAATTATCGTTTAGATATTTCATTTATGGGCTTTGAGCATAGGGAGCAACCATTATTTGTGGGCACACTTTCTGCGTTTTTGGATATTCCCGTCATTGAACTGGAGGAGGCTGCAACGGTTTTGGAAGCTGTAACTATTAGCGCAAATGCAAGTGATGTGAGCAGTAAACTGGATAAGAAAACCTATTCAGTAGCCGACAATATCAGCCAAAGCGGAGGTTCTGTATTACAGAGTATGCAAAACCTGCCCGGTGTTACCGTACAGGATGGAAAAGTGCAGCTGCGGGGAAATGATAAAGTCACGGTATTGATTGATGGCAAGCAGACCGCATTAACTGGTTTTGGAAGCCAGACTGGTTTAGACAATATTCCTTCTTCTGCCATTGATAAAATAGAGATCATCAATAACCCTTCTTCAAAATATGATGCTAATGGGAACGCGGGTATCATTAATATTATCATGAAGAAGAATAAACAGAACGGGTTTAGCGGAAAACTGGGTTTTACTTATGGAACAGGTTCCCTTTGGGTGCGAAAAGAAAACCTTCCGACGATCAGACCTCAATACACGTTTACCCCTAAGATCAACCCATCCGTATCCCTGAATTACAGGAAAGATAAAATAAACATCTTTTTGCAGGCAGATAATTTATACACGCAAACCCTGAACAAAAATGAGTTTGTAACCCGGAATTATGATGATGGAACGGTTATCAATTCACAACTGAAAAGAAACCGGAATACCAATTTTCTTACTACAAAAGCCGGAATAGACTGGAATATCAACGCGCAAAACACACTGACAGTCTCCGGAATGTACGGTAGCGAGAAGATCATTGACCGGGGTGACCAGCCGTTTTTTAATGGTGATCTGTCACAACGTTTGCGCCTGTGGCAGTTTTTGGAAGATGAACTGAAGACTACCGCGATGGCTACTGCAGCATACCAGCATAAATTTAAAGATGCGGGTCATTTGCTGAACATTGGTTTCAATTACACTTTTCACCGGGAAAACGAGCAGTATTTTTACGACAATTACCTGCCGGCATCCACTGGAACAGATGCATTTAAGTTATTATCTGATGAGCAGGTATATGATTTGAATATAGATTATATAAAACCGTTGAAGTACGGTCGTATTGAAACAGGGATCAAGCTGCGCAACAGAAGTATACCTGTTAATATGGATTTCAGACCCGGTGCCAATTCTGTGCTGGACATGAATGCCGGGGGCTGGGCCAACTATAAGGAACTGATACCTGCATTGTATGGTAATTATGTTTTTGAAAATCAAAAGTGGGAAGCTGAATTAGGTGTGCGTGTGGAATATGTGAACATCCAATACGATGTGAATCCCAACCACAGCACTTACAAAAGCGATGGCTACAACTATACGCAGCCATTCCCGAATATGAGGCTAGCCTATAAGCTGAACGATAACAATAAACTTTCCGTATTCTATAACCGCAGGGTAGACAGGCCGAATGAAGTGGACATCCGTATTTTTCCGAAATACGATGATGCAGAGATCATCAAGGTGGGGAATCCTGCATTGCGCCCACAGTTTACCAATTCCATTGAACTGGGATATAAGAATGTCTGGAACAACGGCTATTTTTATTCCGCCTTATACCATCGTTTTGCAGAGGGTACTATCACAAGGATATCGAGCACCATTCCCGGAAATACACTAATCTATGCCATATTTCAAAATGCCGGCAAAAGCTACAATACAGGAATAGAGGCCATTTTAAATCAAAAAATCTCCAATGTTTATTCCTTTAACCTCAACGGAAATCTTTACAGAAACCAGATCAATGCATTTACGGTACAAAATCTATATCCTGAACCCAATACCTTTTCTGCAGAACAGCAAACAGCTATATCCGGTAACCTGAAACTGAACAATATTTTTCACTTTGCAAAAGGAATGGATGCTCAGGTAACAGCCGTTTACCTGGCGCCTGATATTATACCACAGGGAAAAATTATGTCCAGATTTTCAATAGACATGGGATTGAAGAAATCGGTTCAGAAAGGAAGGGGAGAGCTGTATGTCAATGCCACCGACTTACTGAATACAATGGTGATAAAAAGAAAGATTGTCGGAATGGGTTTTAATTATACGAGCAACGATTACTATGAAACACAGGTGATCAGATTAGGATACAGTTACAAATTTTAGACATCTTCATACCGTTTATATCGGTAGACCTGCTCTGTCCAGAGCAGGTTATTTATAAGTCCTGATAGCGCACGAGTTTTTTGTTATATGGTAGGTTTAAGTACAAGGCTCACCCTGTTCAGGGTGGGCTTTCTATATAAAGTTAGCATAATAGAAAGAACAGCTGTTTTTATTTGCTCTATTTATCTATGATATGGAGCACCCTTTCCTGTCTCCAGAAATAGTTTGAGGCTGCCGGTAAACTGCTGCCAGCCGCCGCTGCAGATTTCATAGCATTCCACCTCCGGGCTCAAACCAATATGAGTAAGCTTAAGTTCAGTGCTATGCTCCTTTGTAAGTATCTCCCAAATGATCGTAGTGCGGATCCATTCTTTCTGTTTGCTCAGACCCGGAATGTCAATTAAGGAATCTTCCACCAACCAAACAACCTTTTCATCGGCAGATAGTTCCTGTACTTTCATTGTTTTGAAAATATGATCGCCAAAGCGTATAGTGAAATTATCGCCCTGATTGCTTGCGCCCCCTTCAAATATTTCTGTCCACCAAAGCGGAATATCATTTGTCAGGGCGCTGAACACTTTGTCTGCTGTGGTGTTCAGTGTAATTGTCTGGCTGTAATTTTTCATATTATTTTTTGTAATGTGAGGGTCTGCATATCGTACACAAATGTAAATGTAGTAGACATTTTACAGATAGCCAGTCAAAAAAATGACGAACTCTGATTAGGTAAGCCGCAATGATTGTGCGCAAACCTGATAGCTTTAACCAACTAAGTGCACCTTTTTACCTGTCTTGTAATAAAAGCCTTTTTGAAATGAAAAAAATTCTATGCTACCTTACCTCCTTCCTGGCCATTTGTCAGGGCAGCTTTGCTGCAACCCAGGTCAATACACCTACCGTGAATGGTACATGGACCCTGGAAGGTTCTCCCTATTATATACATAATGACATCTCTGTCCCTTTAAGCAATACCCTGACCATTCAGCCGGGTGTCCAGGTGGTGTTCATGGGCAATTACCAGTTATATGTGTATGGTACCATATCGGCAAAAGGAACACCGGAGCAGAAGATCGTGTTCCGGGCCAATGACACCACCGGATGGTCTAATGTGGCCACCACAGCAGGTGGATGGAGCGGGCTGGGCCTCGAAAATACCGGCAGTATGAACTTCGGGAATCCAACCTTTGAATATTGCATTTTCAAGGATATTAAACGGGGCATTAATAATAGTGCTATTACCTCGACTATTCCGCTGCTGTATATCAACCAATGTGAGTTCTATCATAATATTGCGATGGAGCGCTTGATCTCCCTCTATAATTTCGGACAAACGCAAAGTGCCAGTAAACTAAGGTTTACCAATTGCAGCGTACATGATAACCGCACCGGAACGCTTATGCATGTATTATACGAGGACAGTGCTTATGTACTCAATAATAAATTTTATAACAATACGTCCAGCGGAGGAATCGGCCTGTTTTCCCATACCTCCACCGGTATGATGAGCACAAATGTGCTCCTGTTCAGGGATAATGAATTATACAATAATACGCAGAGCAATGGCGGTGGTATCTTCAATAGTGGATATGGGGGTAATGTTATTTTTCAACGCAACCGCGTGCATCATAACAATACCAATCTGAATGGGGCAGTTGCCCTCCAGTCCAAATCATCCCTGATTGAACAAAATCTGATTTGCAATAACAACCAGACAATGGCTGAAGGTGTTTTTTGCGGGATTAATGACGGGGGTGGCGGCCTCCAGCTGCTGGGTCAGGACCTGGATAGTGATGTGCCCGGTCGTAACGACCATATCGTCCGTAACAATATCATTGCCAACAACTATTCCTCCATCAGCGGAGGTGGTATATGGGCACAGCACTGCCAGGCCACCATCGTTAATAATACGATTGTAAACAATACGGTAAAAGACTATACCGGAAGTGCGGCTATACATGGATGGGGAACTTATTGTAAGCTCAGGATCTCGAATAACATTATTTTCAATAATAAGCAGAACTACAATCCTTTTGATACTGCCTATAATAATTTCAAGTTTGCAGCCCTGAACCTCAACCTGTCCAATAACCTGATTGACTTTTATCCTAATACCAATATGCCGGCTGGTGTACAGGGTCTTAGCACGAATATCTATGATCATAACTTACAACTGGCCTCTCCTCAATTAGGTGCCGGTCCTGCTTATAATGCCCTTAATGTAGATTTTGGTCTGGCGAGTAATTCTGCCAACTGCATCAACAAGGGTAGTAATGCAGTGCCGGATTATGGCAGTGCAGACTATAATGGGCATACCCGTGTATTTAATAATACGATCGACATTGGTGCAGTAGAATACCAGAAGACTGTTGACACGTCAACCTCCTTGTATACCCCGGGGCTGGCTAATGCCTTCAGGCTTTACCCCAATCCGGGAAATGGTATATTCCAACTGGAATATGACCAGCAAAAATACCGCCTGGCCAGTATGGAACTATTCCAGCTAAACGGGCGTAAAATAAAGGACCTCGGGTTCGAAGCACATCAGCCGATAAACATTCAGGACCTGCCTTCCGGAGTCTATCTCTTGAAACTCCGTACACAGGATCAGCAGATAATTGCAAAGCAGATCATCCTTCAGAAATAAATTTCGGTTCTTTAGATGTTTTAGAAAACCGCATAGGGCTAAAGCGCTATGTGGTTTTCTAATATTGGTGATCTGTTAATTCAGACCTACTTCTGACGTTGTATGGATATTCATATGCTATAAATATTCACAAGTCCATTTTCATCATAAGGTAGGTGTGTTCAAAAAACTGATGTTTTCTAGACCTTTACAATTGCAGTAGTAATACGCTGCAAAATATCTATGCATAAACCAAAGGCTGTTTAAAGCAAAAAAGTATATATTCGATACAGCTACTTGAAGACTATGATTTGGTATACGTTTCTTAAAGATTGTGATCGGACATTACTGGATCAGCGGCTGCATGCATTTCCAGAACTGTTGCAGCAGCGCATTAATGCATACCGGCAGGAAGAGGATCGTTATGTACGGATTGCGGGTAAGCTATTGCTGGAGGCAGCGGTACAGCATTTTTATCCGAAGCATAAATCAGTGTTATCCGGATTGTATAAAACAGCACAGCACCAGCCGCGGCTGCATAGACCCCCTTTATATTTCAGTACAGCGTACAGTAAAGGCATTTGTGTACTGAGTGCAGATCTCCGGCTGGAGAATGGGATTGATGTGGAATACAGGCAAGCAGGCATTGATATTGCAGTATACAAAGACTTTTTGCATCCTGAAGAACAGAAGGCTCTTCTGCAAAGCCGGGACCAGGATGGTTTGTTCTATCATTGCTGGACTGGCAAAGAAGCTGTACTGAAGGCCGCAGGATCAGGTATTCAGGAGGCCTGCCTGGCAGATATAAATACCAGGCAGGCTCCGATTTTGTGGAACGGGCAAGCTTTTTATCTGCAGCAGATTGATATAGATCCCGATTATGTCGTCCAGGTGGCCGGTACGGAACCAGAATATAAAATGGACATCAGGCAATTATTCCTCCGCTGAATTAACCATGATCCGGGCGTACAGGACTTCCTGTCCATGCGGTCTGATCAGGCAATGTTTCTCCTTTCATCACAAGAGATAAGGAGGAAATGGTAACATGGTTGCCGATCATACTGTTATACAGGATAATAGTGCGGGTACCGATTGTGGACTGACGGCCGATATGCACGGAACCGATCTTCATAATGCGATCTTCGAAAAGATGGGTCTGCGGGCCACAATCTTCATTCAGCATCGCTTCATCATCTATTGTGACCATATCATGCTCTGTAATGTCTGTCGTATTCATCCATACGCGTTTACCGGTTTTAACTCCTAATAAACGAAGCATAACAGGAAGCCAGGGAGTGCCTCTCAACTGGTCGAGGAAAAATACCACGGCCAGTGCTTCATAAAAGCTGGTTACCGCTTCACTCAGCCATACTTTCAGACTATACATAGGCATAGCCATTTGTTCATACTTGCCAACAAGTAACCATTTCAGTAGCACAGTAACCAGGAAGGCAGGCACACCCATAAATAGCAAATAGTATATCGGAATGGATATAATAAGCCGGCCCGGCGACATGGAAAGCAGGTCATGCGCATAAGCAACAAACAGTACACTGCATGTGGTAATGACCGTTTGAGGTAGAATGATCCGGATGCCTTCTACCAGTCCTCTGGCCAGCTTCAACTTCAGTGGTGGATGAAAGGTAAGGCTACTGTCAAATGCAACACTCTGCTGGCGTGAAGGCAGACCAATGGGAGGCGAACCAAACCAGTCTTTCTCTACACTTTGGCGTAATTGCTCTTCCGACGGGGCTTTGGACAAGACACCAATCAGCATACTGCTGCCCAGCGAGTAGCCCTGTGGTATAAGGCCGCTGTTGCCTACAAAACTATTATGCCCTATAACGGTTTTCTGTAAAATCAGTTGCTGGTTGCGGACATCATGCTCTCCAAGGATTACAGCATCTGCAATAAAGGAACCTTCTCCTATTTCCAGCAGATGATGACTTACATCGCTGGCTGTAGAGATTTCTGCATTCCGGCCTACCTTAGCGCCCAGCATACGGTAGTATTTAGATACGTAAACAGTGGCATAAAGTGGATGCAGTACAATCAGCGAAAGGTTCATCAGCTGATCTTTCATCCATTTGCGGTAGTAAGTAAAACTATAAATGGAATATACTCCCGGTTGCATTTTATACTGCAATAACCGCGATATACCCGAAATGATGAGCATAAATAGTACGAGGTACAATGCAGCAAGGATCGGGACCTGCCATAAATAGTAAAACTGATAATCTCCTGCCTGATCATCCAGGTAATACAATGTATACAAAACCGGCGTCAGGGGTATGATGACTACCAGGGGGAAAATAAATAATGAGGCCAGGTAAAACAGGCTATAGCGGTTACGCAGGCTGCGCGACACAATATTCGGTTCGGGTAGTTCTTCCGGTGGGACCGTATGTGTTTTTACCGCAGGGCTTCCATCCCATATCTCTCCATATCCTATGTGCTGGCCTTCCGGCAGGCAGCTCAGGTCCTGGAGTACACCATGTGCTTCTATAACAGTACCTCCGCATACAATAGCCGAAGATCCAAGGTACGCATTTGCTTTGATATGTACTTTCCGGAGTTTTAATATCCCGTTTTCCACGCTTGCATTGTCTATACTGCAGCCGGAGGAGGTACTCACATTGCCTTCTATGGTTACAAGATCTTCTGCACCGATGGGCAGTAAACTAAGCTGTGCTGAGGGATCAACTTTGACGCCCAGTAAACGCAGGTATCTTGGGTACAGGGGAGTGTCTACAATAAATTCTGAAGGTAACAGGCGCTTCATCGCTTTCCATAACCACCAGCGGAAATAATACCATCCCCAAAGAGGGTAGTCTCCTTCCCTGATCTTACCTATAAATAGCCATTTGGAGCCGACGATCAGCAATGCAAACACCGGCGGAATAAGCAGGTACAGTAATACCGCGCTTAATAGGGCAGTAATATGCCCGTAACCGCTTACATTAAAATAATAGTAACTCAGGTATGGAAAGAATATCTGTACAGCCAACAGACCGTAAATCAGGAGCAGCGCAAAAGTCTGGGCAATCCCGCAGAGTATATATTGCAGGCGGCTGACCCTTTGAAACGGACTGGCAGCAGCTGCCGATCCAGATTGTTCTTCTATGTTTTCTGCAAAGGCAGACAGAGGTCGATGTGTATACAGATCTTTTAGCGATACCTGTTGCAGGTATGCTTTTTGTCTTAAATGGGATACCAGGGTTGCGGCAAGCAGTGAATGCCCTCCCAGGTCTGTAAAGAAGTCCTGGGAAAGGTTAATATGCTTTCCCGGGAATATAATGTTCAGTACCTGTAGTAACCGGTCTTTTACCGGGCTATCCGGATCGATTTCTGCCGTCTGCTGATCGCTTTCAGTTGGAATGAATACTTCGGGAAGCGGCAATTTCTTCCGGTCAATCTTGCCACTGGGCATCCGGGGCATTTCGGGCAATATAACAAATACAACCGGTACCATATATGGCGCCAGGAAACCCGACAGTATTTTCCGGATAGTGTCTTCATCTGCAATATGGCCCTCTTCCATGACGATATAGCCCACCAGCTGATCCTGCCGGTTGCTGTCCGGTCTAATGGCAACAGCTGCAGAGGCAATACCGCTGATATCATTCATCCGGCTCTCAATCTCACCCAGTTCAATACGATAACCACGCAGTTTTACCTGGTCATCAATTCTGCCCTGGAATTCAAGGAAGCCATCTTCCCTGATCATTACCGCATCGCCGGTTTTATAAATGTGGTTACCCGGCAGTTCACTAAAAGGGTTCGGAAGAAATTTCTGTGCAGTAAGTTCTGGGAGATTAAAATAGCCCATACTTACGCCCGGACCCGAGATGATCATTTCACCACGCGCTCCGCGGGGAACAATACGCATGTACTCATCTACAACCGCTAAATTATAATTTGGGAGTGGTGTGCCTATCGTCAATTCATCTCCTGCCTGTACAAAAGCCATATTGGAAGTGACGGTTGTTTCCGTCGGCCCATAGCTGTTGATGAATTTGCGGTAAGGTTTTGCCCACTTCTGTTGCACCTGTGGGGTGCAGGCCTCTCCTCCTGAATTGACGAGTCTTATAGCAGGTACTTCATCTATAATGGCCAGAATACTGGGTACGGCATGCAGTATGGTAATGTTCTGCGACCTGAGCACCTCGCTCAATTCATCGATTGCCTTTACGGCTATAGCATCTGCAATCCAGATGGTCGCACCTGCAAACAGGCTGATCCAGACCTCTTCACACCACATATCAAATGAGACCGAAAATCCCTGGTACACTTTATCTGCATCGGTGATGTGCAATACCTGCTGCTCTGAACGGATAAGATGACAGATGTTTCTATGATTGATGGGAATGCCTTTCGGATTACCTGTACTGCCGGACGTAAACAATACGTAAGCCCAATCGGCAGGCCTGGCACTGATTTCCGGTGCCGGTACTATCGTAATCGGTTCGGTTGCGATATCCAATGGTGCGCAATGGATACCGGCATCGGTATCGGAAAAATAAGTGCGTACACCAATATCTCCAAACACCTTTCGGATACGATCCTGAGGCATTTCGCGATCAAGGGGAACGTATGCGGCCCCGGCCTTGATGATACCCAGTATAGCAACCGGCAGCTCCAGACTACGAGGATACCAGACCCCTACAGTATCTCCCGGTTGCACGCCTGAGTCTGTCAGTTGCTGTGCAACTGCATTGCTCCAGTTATCCAGTTCCGCATAGGTTAGTATACGGTCTTGAAATATAAAAGCTGCTTTATCGCGATGAGCCAGAAATGAGGGCTGGAGTAAGGTACTCAGCATCTCATCTCTGATCAGTTCGGGCATTACTTTACCCAGAATAATACTATCAGACATGATGCAGGGGACTAAGGTTAGCAGTAATTGTAATTCTCAGGAAAGTTAAACAAACCGTTCGACATATTTGTCGGCATAAAACTTCTTATTGGCTCAAAAAACAGTTTTATATTCAGCCAAGTATTTCGAGTCTGTCAGCGCCTAGTATTTTACGGGGATCAGTATCCTTTTTGTGCAGTGACGGTTTTATCCGGTTACTACCACATTTTTCCTATCGTTTGTTTTAAGGGATGAATTTATACAGGAAATGCTGAGGCAGCATTTTTTATAACCAGGTTTTATATTGAGATATTTTACTTTGAGCTTCATAAACCGAATGTCCGGCAACATGCAGCCCGGCGCCCAAATGGTAAGAGATGCTGACATGCTATTTTGTAAAGCATACATTCAATCTTCAGCATACAAAGTTTTAACCTGGCCAACTACTTAATCAGTATTGATGTCTTAAATATTAAGCAATCAGATCAATATCTAAAAGTGAAGATTTAATAAGTCACAAACTTTAATATGCTTTATTCATGAAAATAATTGTATTCGTAGCTTTATGTGCTATTCCATTCGTTAACCATGCACAACAAAATAATTGGAGCAAAGGTCTTAGTATTGAAATCAGTGGTTTCCAGGCTTCGGCAAAGAGAAATGATGAAGTTATGGATGCGAAAGCCAGACCCGGTTTTGGTGCGGCAATTTTAAAGCGATTTCCTGTTTGTCAAAAATGGGCCATAGAAACGGGAATTGGATTTACCCAATTTAATACTCAGTTCACTTTCTATAGACCTGTAGGCGAACCGGGTACCGAGATCGTTTTCTGGCATGTGAACAGCAGCCTTAATTATTTAAAGATACCCTTGTTTGCTACTTATAGTCGGGGCTTATCATCAAAATCTGCACTTAATTTCTCTGCAGGCATCAATACCAGAATCTTAATCACTGCAAAAGAGACAGAGTACGGTAATTTCATGTGGAATGACCTATTGTATTATAGGTACTACAATTCGATGCCCATTATTTCTCCCCAGGTTGCGATAGGGTATAACTATGCTTTGAAAAATAATTCAGGTATTCGCCTGGAAGCTTTTGTCGGTAGGGACATCAATAGATTTAATAGTAAACATTGGAAATACTATACTGAGCCTGGCAGATTATATTATTACGGCCTTAATGTAAGATATACTTTTGGCAGATCAATCCGATCAACCCAGGTAAAATAATATTGAATGTTGTGTAGATTTTTTAAATTGGGTATCCGCTTAAAGGGAACAAGGCTTAGCATTATAATTTAAGTAGCTTATATATCTATTGCTACCTTTTGCCTTGATGCAAAAGGTAGCGCCAAAAAATCAAGGCTGTATAAATCCCTGGCTAAAAATCAATGTGTCGGCCGGTCGCAAACCACACTCACTGCGCTCAGACAGTGGTTTGTGACTTTATCGACCGAGCCAATGATTTTCTTAACGCCGGATTTATAAGGCCATTTTGAGCGATCTGTTCTGTACAGATCGCTTATTGTTTTCATCACAGCGATAGTCATTTTGGAGTGGAGATGCGATCGTTGAGCTCCGAACGGATCACACGTTAAGCTCAGACGATCAATGCACGCAACGATACAAAATGGCGGTGCCCCGCAATCGCCTTGATGAAAACAAAGGCATTTTTGGTCCTTTTGTTGCCGGACAAAAGGATGAATAAATAGTTGCCTACATGCGGATAGTCAGTTTTTTTAATTTAAAGCAGGATTCTCTCAGCGATAATGCAAAGTCTTCGAAATGGAAGGCGTCTTGCCCATTGACAATACATAATAAATAAAGAAACATAATTATGTTCCTTTATTTATTATGTCAGTAACTTTATTACGTATAATGGCCTCGCATATATGCCAGTATTATGATGAAAGATATAAGGTAACTGTTTCCGGGCGTTGTAAACACGATGTAGGATGAATGCAAAGAAGGGAATTCAGACAGGCATAATAAAATATTTTAAAAAAACGATAAAGTGTATTTTATGTATTGGTGGTTTCCATGCTAAAAACGTACCAATTACTGCTATAAAAAAAGAAAAATGCGAAGACCAATTAGCTTTATAACCATAATATTTCTATTGCTTGAACTGGTTAGCTGCAAAAATCAGGATAAGCTACAGGAAACGGAGGACTCAATTGTAGCCCATTCAGGTAGTGGGGATACTAATGCAAATGGGCAGACGGATTTTAAAACTTCTTCTGGCAACCAACTTTCCATAAAAGATGCTGTAAAGCAGGCAGAGGCATCATTTGCCCAATATCTGCCCAAAATTCTCAAATCCCATGATGGTGTGTTAGATATTCAACAATCTTACACCGGCGATTTTACCGGCGATGGTATTGAAGATGTAGCGATATATTTTTCGCTGGGGCCTGCAGGTGGCGGCAATGCCATTGTAGGGCGAGGTTTGGCCCTGTATAAAAACGAAGGAAACAAAGTGAATGTTATTGTAGGCTACGAGCCGGAGTACCTGTTTAAAGTTGATACCATCAGCGATGGAAAAATTATAGTGGAAAAAATGGAATACGCCGAAACCGACGGAAGGTGTTGCCCTTCTATAAGATCCAAACATGCACTTACCATTTCAGGAAATAAGGTTTATTAAAAAGTATATAAAAAACTTGTAAATAAATGTGATGATTGTCACGCGGGATAGTTCGATTTATATTTTGAGGAATCAGTCCCGAAAGGTTTTAGTTCAAGTAATCCTGTTGTTGTGTCACTCGATGCCCTAAGAAGTCCGGAAAAGAGAAATGAGAAACCAGAGATTTTGTAGATGTGATAGTTGAAGAAGGTACAGTCAAGGACAGCAGAGAATATAAAGAGTTGGAGGGATACATGAGCAATGCTGTTTATCTAATTTATATGGGCTGCTTGTTTGTATGAATATAACAACGCCTTTTTTAAAGTTAGAAAAGCCTGTAAAAATCACTTTATCTGGCAGAATTACTCTTAAATCAGAGAAAACGAAGTAAATTTGGAACTACTCCATTTATCACTTTATTCCAATAGCTAATTGTAATGTCGATAGTTGAATGTTCATTTCCCTCTGAAATAGCGCCATCAGAAAATAAGCCCCCTGCGCTTGCCAATCAATCTTACCCATATAATGACATTGCCAGCGATAGAAGGTTTGAAGAACTATTATATACGATAGTTAAGTCTAAGATAGACAAGGACTCGTTTTATGAATTCGACCAGGTGGGTTTGATGTCCGGGGTTAGGGATAAAGGTAGAGATTGTGTTCTTCTAAGAGGAGGCAAAAATTATGGGTTAATCCAGTGCAAGAAATATCGTGACAATCTGGGTAAGCAAACTTTTGGTGAGGAAATAACAAAATTCGCACTATACAGCATTATCGATCCATCATTAATCCACGATTCGAAGGATTTTAAATATTTTATTGCAGTATCGACGGGTTTTGTATTAGCCTGCAGCGATTTCATAGATGATTTTTCAAACAAAATATTGGTTGAACCTGATCTTGATAAATGGATCAACAAGAATCTTAATAATCCGACTTTAGCACCTTTAAAACTAGAACTATTTTCAGAGCTGAAGGTAAGGGTGTGTGATATTTTGTACGGAATGGAGGTTATTAAGTTACCACCACAAGGTTTAGACCTCTATTTATCCGAACAGAACCACCGAAACATTGCCCCTCATTTTTTTGAACTCAAAACAGTTATAGATAGTCAAGCAATTGAAAAGCTAAGGCTAGACATTTTGGGTATTCAGAAGCTAGATCAAATCCAAATAAGAGAGGAGCTTCAATTTGGGTCCTCGAGCCTTAAATTGGAACGGAACACATTTGATGAGTTACCCGACTCCCATATAGCAAGAATAGAAACAGATCATTTATTTGAATGGATATCCACTGAACCGGAAAGAGACAAAACTGATCGTCCGCTAAATTTGATTCTTTTAGCTGGAAATCCCGGAATGGGAAAGACCGTAATATTAAAAGACTTATTTGACCGATTAACTGAAAAAGGGATCCCTGTTCTTGGGTTAAAGGCTGACAAGCTGGCAATCTCAAACATTAATGATCTTCAGCATCAGATTGGGTTAAGCATACCTGTGCATGACTTCATTAAACAATGTAAGCAGCAATTTGAAAAAACTATTATAGTCATTGATCAAATTGACGCGTTATCACAAGCTATGTCTGCGGACAGAAGTGCACTTTTAGTCGTGAAATCATTTTTTGATAAATATGTTTATGATCCGGAAGTGAGAATTATTATGTCCGTAAGAGTCCATGACTTACACTACGATCCATCTTTAAGCGTATATAAGCATATCAAGTCGGTGTCAGTGTCTCCTTTAGGCGATAACGACGTGCTAAATGTTTTGCAAGCTATCGGCATATCAAAGGACAATATATCAGCCAAGCTATTTTTACTTTTGCGTACACCTAATCATTTGAATGTATTTACCCGGATTGCTAAAAATTATGATGCTTGGCGTGGAATCACCAACATACAGGGCTTATATCTTGAGCTATGGAAACAAAAGGTATTGAATCCTTATTCAAATACGGTTACGGCAAAAGAAATAAAAGCCTTTTTATACAAAGTTTCGGCCAGGATGTATGCTGCCAATAGAATCAGTGTAAGTATTCACCAGTTTGACGAAGATATTCATGTACTAAACTATTTAAAAAGTGAATTGCTCATAAAAGAAGAAGATAATAATATCCAGTTCTTTCATCAGTCCTTTTATGACTTTGTTTTTGCTAAACAATTTGTGGAGAGTAATGGAGATCTCGTTACTTATATCAAGGATAATGAGCAAGCTATTCAAATCAGGTCTGCTATTAAGATGGTCATTAATTATCTAAGGGACTACGATCCGCAGAGATACCTGCAGATATTAGAACAACTATTAATAGACAATGATATTTATTTTCATATCAAGCAAATGTTAGTGTCAGTTCTGGCATTTCAGGAGCAACCTTTAGAAGAAGAAGTTGAACTCTTCCTAAAAATTGCAGAGAGAAATCCTGAGTTACAAACCGTATTTCTTGAATATGTAAGCTCTAAGCAGTGGCTGCCTTCAATTTTGAGCCGTCTTGTCATTCCATTCATTGAGAAATCAGGATTAATTATAGGGCTAGTGTTAAAGGATACTACAGGTCCCCGTGATGATGAACAGTATAGTTGCCTCATGATACTTGGAGTATTATACCGCAGTATTAATGTGGATATTGCAGCTGCTTGGAAATATGTACTTGAGACCAGCAATCTGGAAATTGTTTATGGCACAGTTTCACATATACAAAATTGGGATGACGAAAGGGCTCTGTCTCTACTCGCCAGATGTGAAGCACAACTAAAAGAAAATGAATTTCGATACCATCATGTCTTAGAAGAAATTGCTAAAACAAGACCAGATTTTTCATGGGATAAGATAAGGGATCAGTTAATATCGGACAGTAAAAGCAATAAAAATGCTCATAGCGATTATCATGAATTTTCACTTTTAAGAGCGCTTGCTAAAGTAATACCAGAAAAGCTGATTGTAGGACTTCATTCAATCATTGATCAAAATTTGGACAAGGAAAATATTTTGAATGAAAAGATAATTACGGACAGGGGATTATCATATATAAACATTGAGGACAAGGACAACCTTTACGGGAAGGAATATTTGTATAGGTTATTAGCAGTTTGTTTGAGAAGGGCTGCAGCTAAGCGCGCAAAAGAATTCAGGACCTTTCTTGATCTTCACGCGAATTCTGTGCATAAGGGTGTGTTACGATTAATAGTTTTTGCTTTGACAACAAATGAAGAATATTACCCGGGGCAAATATTTAATTTATTTATTCATCTGCATAGTCATGACTATATCAAACGGGGAGAAACTTTTAGCCTCGAATTTAGAGAACTACTACAGGAAGGATTTTCATATATGTGCCAGGAGAATAGAGCTCATATTGTATCATCCATAAAAAATCTTATAGTAAAAGGTGAGATTTGGATATACAAAGCCAGCGATAAACCCTTTCGCATGGGAGAATGGGGTATTGGAAGGTATTCCTACCTATTACGACTACCCAAACCATTGATTCAGAACGATAAGGAACTGATAAAAATCGTGCAAGAAGGGGATCGGAGGTTTCCTGATTTTAAAGAAGTGAAAAGGAATTATTCCGGGTTGGCGGGTGTTGTAAGAAGGCCTCTACCTGAAGTCGGTTATCAAAAAATGTCCAAAGATCAGTGGATCGCGTCATTCAGAAAGTATTCGGGGGAACATGATAGATTCGCGAAGGACTTTTTAAAGGGAGGTCTCCATGAGCACAGTTGGGCTTTTAAGGATTGGGCAGTTAAAGACCCCAGTCAGGTAAAAATCGAAATTATTGAAATGGTTATGGATAACCCAGACATTCATATTTCTTACGCGATATTGGGCCTTTTAGGTATGGTAGAAGCTAAGGTTAATCCTGACAAAATACTTCCACTCTTTAAAAGATTATTGAACACCAACAAATATCAAGTTGAATTACGTTTATGTATTACTATAGCAGGATATCTTGTTGGAGAAGAAAAAGATGAGCCGCAAATAGTTGACTTTCTGATTGAAAACGCTCTTAAATTAGAAGATAGGCCCAGAATAACAGAAAAATATGAAGCCCAAACAAGTATCAATGGATTAGTTACCTATGCAATGAATACGACCCATGGCTATGCTGCAGAGAAACTCGTTTATATAACTGACAGACAATATGAAGAAATTATTTTCAGTACCCTCGACCTTATTTTACAGAATGGACCTCCAGAGTCAAAAGCCATATTACTTTGCAGATTTGCACATTTAATTCATTTAAATAAAGACAGAGCATTTAATCTATTTATTGCAACACTTGACCGAGAAACTGATGTCCATGTACTCGCCTCATCGATTTGGTCGCTTCGATATATGTTGAACCACGATTTTGCAAGACTGAGTGAAACATATAGAAAATTAATATCAGCCCCTAACTTGGGAAAAGATGATATAAGAACCCTCGTGGATATTTTGTATTTTTCTTACTTGTTTGACAAACCTGGAGCGGACATACTATTGAACAGCTTTTTGGAGAATAATTCAGGGGGCTATAGTCATCTAATAAGGACAATTATTGAAAACTACTATATCAATGAGAATGCTCATGAAAGGTCAAGTCCCATACTAATGTCTATTTTACGGCTTGCTGATGAAAATAAAAGAGAAAAATTGAATTTCGGTTTTTATAATATTGATCATATAGATTTGCTGCATATTCTTGAATTTTTGAAGGAATATGTAAAATCGAAATACTTTGTGCTCTCTGACAATTTTCTTGAATACCTTACGCAGCAATGCGGAAAATATCCATTTGAAAGTATAAATCTTTTCAATATGGCAATGCTGGAGGACTCAGACGAAGACGAAACTGAGAGTGATAGCTATTTCAGAATACACCGTGTTGATAATATTTCAAAATTTATTATTGGCGCATACAATAGTTTGAAAGGAAATGATCCTGAGAACAGGAAATATCGAAATGCCTTAATAAAATCGTTTGACACAATTCTAAAGGATTTCAGATACAGACGTAGTATTGATAGATTATTGGAAGATCAGCTATGATTATTTGTAGTCGTTATTTCTGCACCACCAAATGTTTCAGCCCAGGATCATTCAGTAAACGTTCCATTTCTGATTGAATAATGTCAATTATATCCTGTTCGATCTGCAGGTAGTTCTTCTGGCCTATGGTACGTTAGGCATCCTGTTCCTGTTTAAGCGATTCATAGTCGTTGATAATCTCCGAATAATAATAAAGTTCGTTATGTCCGGCGGCAGAAAACCGGTAAAATGTAAGTCAGAAAAAAAAAGAGGTAATAAATCGTAAGATTTATTACCTCTTTTTGTGCCCAGGAATGGATTCGAACCATCACACCTTACGGCGCCGCCACCTGAAGACGGTGCGTCTACCAATTTCGCCACCTGGGCTCCTTAATTGGGTTGCAAATGTACATACTAGAATATTGTTTCCCAAAAAATATTGGAACATATTTTTGAGAAAATTAAAAAAGAACGCCGCAGCCTTATGGCCCGCGGCGTTTACCCTCTTATACTACCCATATTATCGTTAGAAGAGACCTTCTGTCGATAAATATCGTTCCCCGGTATCATAGTTGAATGTCAGCACTCTTGCCCCTTCTGGTAAGGTTTCCAGTTTGCGCGACACGGCAGCCAGAGAGGCGCCGGTCGAAATACCGACCAGTACTCCTTCCGTACGGGCTATTTTGCGGGCATATTCAAATGCCTCCTCTTTATCTACCTGTATGACTTCATCAATCAGTTTGGGATCATAGATCTGTGGTATAAAACCAGCCCCGATTCCCTGTATCGGATGCGGACCGGGATTGCCTCCGCTCAGCACCGGCGACAGGACAGGTTCTACAGCAATAACCTTAAGTTGTGGGAAGTGTTCTTTTAATACTGATGCGACACCGGTAATATGGCCACCGGTACCCACACCAGTGATCAGGTAATCCAACCCTTCAGGGAAGTCAGCCAGTATCTCCTGCGCCGTAGTGTTTTTATGTATCGCTACATTTGCAGGATTGTTGAACTGTTGCGGCATCCAGGCTTTAGGGGTATTGCTTACCAGTTCCTGAGCCCGTTCTATAGCTCCTTTCATACCTTTCTCTCTGGGCGTTAATTCAAATTCTGCGCCATAAATTTCCATCAGTTTGCGGCGCTCGATACTCATTGATTCCGGCATGACCAGGATTACTTTATAACCCTTTACCGCTGCGACCAGCGCGAGTCCTATACCCGTATTGCCAGAGGTAGGTTCAATGATTACACTATCCGGCTGCAGGCTGCCGTCCTTTTCTGCCGCTTCAATCATGGCTAATGCGATACGATCTTTAATACTGTTGCCCGGATTACTGCGCTCCAGTTTGATCCAGACATTACGTGCTGTGCCGAACAGTTTGTTGAGTTTTAATACCGGTGTGTTTCCAATAGTCTCCAGGATGGATTGTACTTTCATAATGTCTTTATTTTTGATGATTATATAGAAAAATCGACAGCCGTTTTATTGCCCGGCTTTCTTTTAATAATGGTTTCGCTTTTATGGAAGATTTGTGCGTCCGGGGGCAGGGAAGAAGTCAGCCATACATTACCCCCGACAATACTGTTTTTGCCAATGACCGTATGCCCTCCCAGTATGGTAGCATTGGCATAGATGATCACATGATCCTCTATCGTCGGATGCCTTTTTTGGTGTGCAAGGTCCCGGCTTACACTTAAAGCACCCAGTGTAACCCCCTGATATATTTTTACATCTTCGCCTATAATACAGGTTTCTCCGATCACGATGCCTGTACCATGATCAATGAAAAAACGTTTTCCGATCACCGCAGCCGGATGGATGTCAATACCTGTCTTGCTGTGCGCGATTTCAGCAAATACACGTGCGAGGATCTGTGCATTGTGATGCCATAAATAATAGGAGATACGGTGTACGGCAATGGCAAAGAAACCAGGGTAGCTGAACAGGATCTCATGCATAGAGGTTGCTGCCGGATCGAAGCTGATGGCTACTTTCAGGTCTTCAGCCAGTAGGGCATATACATCCTGCAGATCGGTAAAAAAAGCCTCTGTGATCCTGGTAGCCTCTTCGGGTGTAAATTGTTCCTGCAATAACAGTTCTCTTAATATGATTTGTAATTCCAGTTCTTTCTGTTCAAACTGACTGTAACTCAAGAACTCCTTCCGGGTGGTGAACATCCAGTCAAATATTTCGGTGATCCAGTAAGCCGTTTGTTGCCGGTCCAGAAAGATGCGGTTGGCCAGGAAATTGCGCTGGTAAATAGCTTTGTTTCTTGAAATGACTTCCACTGTTTTTATTTTATCAGGTCAGAAAATAGAAAATGCCCCTGCGGGATACGCAAGGGCATTGGAAAATCTTATATAGAACGCTTCAGAGCACTACATAACCATACCGCTTGCAGGATGATCCCACATTGTACAACAGCAGTATTGGCAGCAAGTCTGGTGAAACATAATTTTTGTTTTGTTATTACAAATTTGCCGAAACAAAATCGTTTTACAAATTAATTCTTGTTAAGAAACGAAAGTTTATAAAATCCTTAAGATGTTACTTACCCCGGAGTAAGTGCAGGTAAACAGAAGGGTATAATGCAGAAAGAGCAGCCGGAGCTGCTCTTTTTATACTTATTCTAAAACGCGGTCTATCGCCTTCGCGAGCTGATGATCTTTTTCTGATATCACATCACCGGCATCATGTGTACGCAGCCATATCTCCACAGTGTCCCATTCATTGGTCCATCTTGGATGATGATTATGCTGCTCGGCCAGTAAAGCTACCCGGGTCATAAACCCAAATGCCTGACTGAAATCACTGAAACGAAACTGTTTATATAAATAACCATCCCGCTCTTTCCATTCCTGATACATAATTGCTTGTTTATTTGATTATAAAAATACGGAATGTTTCGCATCCTGCCGCATGATAACTGCTACCTCCTCTAAGATCTCGGTCAACTGGTCCAGGTGCATAATCTCGAAGTACTCTTCCTGTAACACGTCTGTACGGAACGGAGTATCCAGGATATCGGGTACCTGGAACAGGCTGCGTCTGGTATCAGGAGCCATGCTGTGTAGGGTTTCGCCGGGAGAGGACAATATACCGGCACCGTATATTTTCGGTACACCGTCTTCTCTGATCAGCCCGAACTCAATAGTATACCAGTAAATGCGGCTCAACAGTTCCATCTTATGCTCATCATCATTCCAGCGCAACCCTAGCTGCCCGAAGGCGTGCATGAAATCGGCATAAGCAGGATGACTCAACAAAGGAATATGTCCGAATACATCATGAAACATATCCGGCTCTTCGATATAATCCAGTTCTGCCATAGTGCGCAGCCAGCAGGTGGCGGGGAATATGCGGCGGGCCAGCAAAGCAAAGAATGCTGCTGCAGGCACCAGGCCCGGTACTACAGTGATCTGCCAGCCCGTAGCAGCTTTCAGCTTCTGGTTTACTACGGTAAAGTCCGGAATGGAAGTCGCCTCAAAGCCCACCGTATTTAAGGCTGCTTTATAATAATGGCTTCCGTACTGGTTTAATAAGTGCATTTGCCGTTCAAATAAAGCGCGCCATACGGCAAAGTCTTCACTGGTGTACAGTTCGTACTGCTGGGACAATGGTCTGTTCCGTTCCATAATAGATATTTAAAAAAATGAAAAAAAATAACCCCGGTTCGTAAGGAACCGGGGTCTGTTAAAAATATATGAGGTATATATATGCAGCCGCTATTCCAAACGATATCGCTTAGAATAGTAATAATAAGTAGCAGCTGATATGTGCATTGAGGTCAACATGATTGTTGCAAACATACTGTATTATTTTATATACAGACCCTGGTCGCAAAAAATATTCTGTTAAAAAAATTGCTTACGTTAGTAAGTGCAGGAATTTCCTGCTCAAGGTTTGCAGTTCATCTTTGGTTGCAGCATCTGTTATGTCACCGGTCTCATTTACCTTTCCTTTTACACCGGGTATGAGCAGGGTGGTTTCGGCTGTAAACCGCGCCATCAGTGTCTTCAGGATCAGTTGCAGCTCTTCATGTGCCTTTTGTCCGCTGGCAGATGCCGTGATGATGCCCGTTGGTTTATCAGAGAAAATAGTAGTCGCCACACACCATTCAAATACGTTTTTCAGTCTGGAGGGAATACTGAAGATATACTCCGGGCTACAGATGATGATCCCATCGGCCTGTTCGATCTGTGTCCTTAGTTGCAACACTTCGGCAGGAGGATTATGTACCGATTGCTCCGGGTCAAAGTGTGGCAGGCTTTTAAGATCTTGAAATATGGTCAGCTTATGTGGTTGCAACATACCTGCCAGTGCCGCAACAATACTCTCATTAGAGGAGTTGCTTTGTGCACTACCGATAATAGCCAGTATCTGTAAGGTTTTGCTCATATTCAGATCAGGCCGAATTGTTTGAAGTGATGCGTGAAATGTTTATCATGAAAGATTTTCCATTCTGCACGGCTCATCAGTCCCAGGGCAGGGTGCACATAATCCGGACTTTCTGCCGTCTGGTTGAATTGAATGGTTGCTTGAATCAATGCAGTATTGGCTTCCGCAAGATCTTTACATTGCAGTTCCTGTGGCATGCCATTCATCAAAGGCATCTTAACACCCGGGGCAAGTGCATTTTCTGAATAGATCAGGTATTGCTTATTCTTCAGCGCACGCTCATCAGAAAAGAATTGCACCTGTGGGTGCAGCCCGGATGAGATCTCTACGAAAAAAAGCAGATGCTCTACCATTTCCTGTGGAGTCATGATGCCGAATAAAGGCTCCTGTTGCGGTTTTAAGCGGTCAAGTACCGATTGTAGTTGTTCCGTTTGCGCTATCGTGATCATCATAATGTGTGTTTAAGGTTGTTTTGATCCCAGCCATTTAAATGCATTCAACAGTGCCTGATGCATTGCTGTAGCATGGTCTTCATCCTGCAGGTAATCCATATGTACCAAAGCTTCAGGATGTGCTCCTCTCATGATTTCTGCCAGCAGATGTGCATCCACCTCCATATTACCAGGCTGTGCGCCCGGTGTACTGCCTTCCTTGCCTACACCAATATAGATGCGGCGGGTACTTTGCCCCTGCGGAAAAGGCGTCGGGGGCTGCAACAATATGGAGCCTTCGTTCCACCACAGGCTGGGACTGATAATGATATACTGGTTGAACAGTTGCGGTTGCTTCATCAGGATTTCGGTAGCCAGTAAGCCACCCAATGACTGGCCGATAATGGTTTTAGTCTGTTCTGTTTTATAATGAGCATCGATATACGGAATCAGCTCTTCGGAGAGAAAAGAAATAAACTTATCCGAATGTCCGGTAGTAGGATATTTCTGCTGCTCTTCCGGCACATTGCTCGGGAAGGTAAAGTCTCGCTTACGATCTATATTGGCAATGCCGACTACAATAGATTTTGGTAGCCATTTGATCCATTCAAAACTGCAATACTGTACCAGTCCGGCTACATGGACAAAGTCTTCATCGGCCGAACCATCCAGCAGATAGATCACCGGGTAGCGGGCCGCAGCTTTAGGATCATAGCCTTCTGGAAGGTAAATATTCAGGACACGGTTCTCTCCAAGTACGGCAGAGGTCATGGTCTCCGTAGTGCCTATTACAAAAGGACTGGATTTGCTGGTTTGTTTTGCAGCCTGCTTCTGTCCGTAACCCTGCAACTGGGATAAACATAGAAGACCGATCAATAGTAGTTTGTTCATGCTGTATCAATTGACAGTTTGTACCGTCATGTGGCTAAATTACCAAATTTTAGAACGCAACAAGGGGATGATATTATTATCATCCCCTTGTTTTTTAACGGTATTATATTTTTAGTCTTTCGGAACCTGTGCCAGGGTGCTGATGGCGATACGGTTCCAGGCATTGATCGTAACCACCGCCATGATCAGTTGTGAAATGTATTGTTCATCAAACATGCTGCTGGCCTTAGCATATGTCTCTTCGGTAAGACCATGATGGCTTATCAAAGTGATTTCTTCTGTAATAGCCAGGATCACTTTCTCTTCTTCGCTGAAGAGATCCGTTTCTTTCCATGCATTCAGTAAGAAAATGCGTTGAGGTGTTTCTCCATATTTCAGGGCATCTTTGGTATGCATATCCAGGCAGAATGCACAACCATTGATCTGTGAAGCCCTGATCTTGATCAGTTCTTTGTGTATCGGGCTGATGCTTCCGGAGGCCAGTGCCTGTTCCAGGGCAAACATCGCTTTGTAAGCGGCAGGTTGTAAAGCAGCAACATTAACTCTTTTGTTCATCGTTTATGATTTTTTAGTAATGATTAATATGATAAAGCAAAAGTCCGAAGCCTGGCGCAGAAAAAAATTAAACTGGTTTAAGAAATGTTTTTTGCCCTTAATTCACTGAGGTATTCCGGGGTAATGCCCAGGTAAGAGGCCAGTAAATATTGTGGAATGCGCTGCACAAATTCCGGAAAGCTGCTGCTGAATTGGCGATAGAGCGCTTCCCTGGAGTACCCGTACAGGAATTTTAGCCTCATTTGCGAAGCAGCATGTGCGGTCTGGTGTACCATACGGAAATACCGTTCCATTTGCGGAAACTGCTCCAGCAATTGTTCCTGTGCCTGAAGATCTATTGCATACAGGACCGAACGTTCTACTGCCTGTATACAGAACGCCGAAGGTTGATGCCGCTGAAAGGAAAAGTAATCAGCGATCCACCAGTGTTCGAGACCAAATTGTACGGTCTTTTCCACCCCTTTTTCATCAACAAAGAACATGCGCAGGCAGCCCTCTGTGACAAAATAATTATAACGGCAGATCTGGCCCTCCTTAAGCAGGTTTTCCTTTTTCCTGACCTCTATTTCTTTGAAAAAGGCCAGCAATGCAGGCACCTCTTCATCAGACAGGCGGGTAAATTTGCGGATATGTGTAATGAGCATTTCTGACATATGAACCGGTATCTTTGATAACTATTATACCGGTTCAAAATTAATCTATTTTCAGGCGCCCTGCATGATCTTCAGGATATTGCTTAATGCTCCTTCACTGTGCAGCATTTGGGTATTGTACAAGGTCTGCTCTGTAACTTCAGCAGCCCTCCGGCGCATTTGTGTTTCATATGTAGTGATGGCGGACTGAATATCTGTACAGTGGCTTCCGGTAAGGCATTCGGCCAATTCAAAAGCATCCTGCATCGCCATATTTACGCCTTCACCAGCATAGGGAGGCATACGGTGTGCGGCATCGCCAAGCATCGTAACATTGGACTTTGAGGGCCAATACTGATCGGTAGGGAAGTGGTACTGTGGTCTGGGAATGAAGGACACTTCATCATTGGCAAATAATTCATGCCAGAAAGGACTCCAGTCACGGAACCGTTTGATGAACCAGCGATGCACCTGGTGCTTGTTCGCAAAGTCTATACCACAAGTCTCCAGCCAGTCTTCTGTTTCAGCAGTTCCGGTATAAAATGACAGGCTGCCGTCTCCTTTCGCACTCAGGATGAGGGACTGGTTACCTGACAGTGCAAATACTTTGCCGCCTTGTACCAGCGCATTAATATCCGGGGCATTGATGGCTGCATGATAGATAGTGCCCTCAACGATCGTAATGCCCGAGTATACAGGCTGTATGTCTGTTATAAATGGACGAATGCGGGAGTTGGCACCATCTGCGGCGATCACAAGGTCTGCATAGGCGGCATGTCCGTTTTTAAAGTTCAGTAACCAACCCTGTCCTTCTTCCTGCATGGAAGTGAACTGACTGTCCCAAACAATGGTGTCGGGAAGGAGGGAATCCATAAGAATATTGCGTAATGGTCCGCGGTCTATTTCCGGACGGTCTTCTGCAAAGGAATCTGTCCCATCATGTTCGTCATGATGAATATAACCTGCAGTATCGATGATGCGTAATTTGCCTGCTTCGGGACGGTAATGTTTATAGAACGCTTCGGTAAGCCCTGCTCTGCGTAAGGCTTCCAGCCCGGATGTCTCGTGCAGGTCCAGTGTGGCACCCTGTACACGTACCTCTTTGTGGGCATCTCTTTCATAAACTTTTACCTGTGCCCCTTTCATTTGCAGTAAGCGCGCCAGAGTAAGGCCTCCGGGACCACCGCCGACAACAGCAATTTTTTTATCTTTTACCAGCATTGTATTTATTTTTTACAATGCAAAACTACTTTGGCGGCAGGGTCGAAAATTGTATAAATCGGTCGTTTTTATTTTGCTGCAACATTTTGGGCGTTACTCCGGCTAGCTTCTTCACTGCTTTAATGAAGTGAGACTGGTCTGCGAATTGGGCATCGGGGTATAATTCGCCTACTTTGATCTGTTCAAAGGAAGCCCGGAAACGCAGGATGCTGCAATAGGTCTTTAAAGACAAGCCATATTGCTCTGTGAAATAGCGATTGATCTGCCGGCTGCTCCAGAATATCTGGTCTGAGAGGGCCTGAACACTGACTTCTCCTGCAGCAGCATGGATTAGATGGAATAAACTTTGTTTACGCTCATCTATTGCTGCTGCGATATGCTCTTTCACTTTTTGAAGTGCCGTAACGGTAAATGCCTCAAAATCGTCCAGGTCTGTTTCTGTAAAGCCCCAGAAGCCTGCAGGCAATTCCATGGCGGAGTCCACAATTGCGGAAACGGTTTGTTGTAACACATATTCCGTAGCCAAAGGCCTGAAGCTGATGGCATACATCAGCGTATGCGGAGAAATGCTTGTCTGGTCCGGTTCCGTACTCATGCCCATTAAGCGCATTGTAAAGGGTTCTGTCGCCGAATGGGAAAGAAATAAATCAATACGCCCGTCAGGAAGAATAATGACTTCCTTTGTATCCGGAGCATCATTATGCAGCATCCAGATGCTGTCAACAAAGTCGCTCAGTTCCGGCGGGGCCGGGATCTCGCGGTAAATAATATCATTGTGCCCGGTAGACATAAGCCATGTATTAGTGTTTCATCCGTAAAAGTAAGACAATAGGAATTAATACAATTCCCGTAAGAAAAGAGAGCAGGTAAATCTCAAATGTTGTTATGTTGTGATCAATGGGAATGTTATTCTTTTTTTCTATTCCTTTTTTGCAATACTCCATTCTCGTTTCTAGCAGGTGCCCAGCATAGCCGTATTCTTTTGCCGATTGAAGCAGTGATAATGCCATTGAATAAGCCCTGTTCATCATCATCATATTGCCATAATCAAATAGTAATTGGGCTACAATAGGGTCTTTCCATGTGATAAACGACATTCTTTCATTCAGCTGATAATATACTGCATTGGAAAGTTTATTGAGGGCATAGAATTCGAGATCGACAGGAATACTGTCATTACCGAAATCAACACCCAGTAAGAAGTCGCTGTTAATAGCAGAAGGCCCTTCTATCTTCGCTTTCAGAATGTTGACATGCAGCCATTCTGAGCTGTCGTGAGATTTGGGATTTATCGCTACGGCTCTGCTGATCCATTTCAGTGCACTATCATTCTGGCCGGTTAGCTCGAATGCTGTACCGATATTTGCGGCTGTGGCGTATCTTCCGGGATATTGTTGCTCCATATTCCGGTACAGAGCAATGGCCTTGTCATAATGCCGCTCCAGGATGAGCAGGAGGCCGATATCTGAAAGTACATCAGGGTCTTTGTTTGCGGTATACAATTGTTTTAACTTCCGTACACCATTATTATAATGGAGCACACTAAACAAGATGCGGCCGGGTTCTATACGCGCAGCCTCCTCCATATACGCAGGGAAATCACCCTTCAGTTTTTGAACTACATTTCCATTCAGACATGCAAATGCTTGCCCCCTGAGGAATAAAAAGAGTATGAAAAGCAGTGCAGATCTACTGATGAATCGCATAGTACGTATGATTGATCTGATATTAATCCTGTATTTTTCTAACAATGGCGGTGGTCCAGCTGCGTGGGGTAAAGCGTTGGGCAAATACCATGACTTTATTTAAACCTCCATGTACTGCGACGGCCTTTCCGCGCATCATAGCCTTAAATCCATAGTCTGCAACTGCAGCAGAGGTAGGCAGCTTACGACCTTTGACCAGCTTACTTTTGCCCATTCCGGCAATATCAACAAAGCCACTTTCCGTTGGCCCGGGACATAAGGCTGTTACCGTTACGCCGGTTCCTTTTAGCTCATTATGCAATGCTTCCGACAAATGCAGCACATATGCTTTGGTTGCAAAGTATACAGCCATCAGTGGTCCCGGCTGAAAAGCCGCTGTGGAGGCCACATTCAGCACTTTGCCTTTGCCGCGCTGCTGCATATCTTTGAGGAACAGTTTAGAGAACTGCGTCAGCGCTTTGATGTTCAGGTCTATCATCTGTGCTTCTTTGTCCCAGTCTGTTTCGGTAAAGAATCCGAAGTCTCCGAAACCGGCATTATTCACCAGGTAATCGATCTGAATGTTCTGGGTATGCAGCTCTTGGTATACTTCCTGTGCAGCATCGGGCAGGGAGAGGTCTTTGGTCAGTACCTCTATTTTTAATGAAGGATACTGTTGCAGCAATTCGCCTTCCAGGGCTTTTAATTTGCCGGTACTACGGGCAACCAGTACCAGGTTTATACCCGCATGGGCAAAGATGCGTGCCAGTTCCAGTCCTATGCCATTGGAGGCGCCGGTAATGAGTGCAGTAGCCATAAAATCAGTTTTTAAAGCAGCTATACTGCTGCGGTTATATAAAAGAAGTGTTGCCCAGGCAACACTTCCGTATGTTTATCTTCTGTAAATATCGTCGATCTGCTCTTTGTACTTCTCTACGATAACCTTGCGTTTCAGGCTCAGTTTCGGCGTCATCGTGCCTTCTTCTACCGTCCATTCTTTTTCCAGCAGTGAAAACTTTTTCACCTGTTCAATGGCACTGAATTCCTTATTGAACTTCTCCAGGATTGCCTTGTAATGTTTCAGTACCGCCTCTTCTTTGACTGCTGCAGCATTGGTCGTAAAGTTCATGCCATTCAGCAACATCCATTTCTGCAGGTGTTCAAAATTAGGAACGATTAATGCACCGACATATTTCTCATTGGCACCTACGGCCATTACCTGTTCAATAAAACGGCTTTCTTTCAGTTTATTTTCGATAGGTTGCGGGGCAATATACTTGCCACCACTATTCTTAAACAGTTCTTTTTTACGATCGGTGATCTTCAGGAAACGACCTTCGATCATGGTGCCTATATCGCCGGTATGGAGCCATCCGTCTACAATCACATTGGCGGTCTCTTCCGGGTTTTTATAATAGCCATGCATTACATTGTCCCCTTTACACAGGATCTCTCCGTCTTCTGCAATACGGATTTCTATATCGGTAATGGCCGGACCTACAGTGCGGAACATGCGATTTTCTTCTTCATAGCGGTTTACCGCAATGACCGGTGAACTCTCTGTAAGGCCATAACCTTCCATAATCGGAATCTGTGCGGCAGAAAATAAACGAGCCAGTTTCGGCGGGCAGGCGGCCCCTCCGACTACAATTGCTTTTACTTTGCCTCCCAGTGCCGCACGCCATTTATCAAAGATCAGTTTGTTGGCGATGGATAACTGAAAGTTGTACCATGCAGAGCGGTTGCGGGTATCGTATTGATCACCCAGCTCTACAGCCCAGAAGAATAACTTGCGTTTGACACCCGTAAGGGCACTACCGGTATTCATGATCTTTTCATACACCTTTTCCAGCAGGCGGGGAACGGTCACAAACAGTGCCGGCTGTACCTCTTTGAGGTTTTCGGCAATGGTCTCCATGCTCTCGGCATAGTATACCGAATAGCGGTTGAACAGGTAAATATAGGTAACGGTCTTTTCAAAAATATGGTTCAGTGGCAGGAAGCTCAGGCTTTTTTTATCCTCAATGCCTATACCATTAATCGCCTCTTCGGTGTTTTTTACATTACTGACAATATTTTTATGTGTCAGCATAACACCTTTTGGCTTGCCTGTGGTACCCGATGTGTAAATGATGGTGGTCACCTCTTCTTCCTCAATTGCATCGCTTCTGCGTTGAATTTCGGCCAGCTCCGCGGCATCGGGTGTCTGATGCAGTACGCTCCAGTGCGGGGCATCTTCTATCTCTGCATAAGTGTAAATATATTGCAGACCAGGTATCTGCTCTCTAACACTAAGCAGCTTTTTGTACATGTTTTTATCATGCACAAAACAGTACTTTACCTCGGCCTCATTAAATATATATATGATCTCGTCCAGGTTAGTATTGGGATACAGGGGTACCAGTATGCCCCCGATTTTCTGAACGGCAAGATCGGTAATGATCCATTCCGGGCGGCTGTTGCTGATAATACCCACCTTTTCGCGGGCTTCTGTACCCTCTAACTGCTGCAATCCTAAACGGATCAGGCCATTGGCCAGTGCATGCACCGAGTCAATCACCTGCAGCCCTGACAGGGGTTGGTATTGTTTATTCTTTTTTCCGGCCAGTAAAACTTCTTTATCACCTATGCGGTCCGGTGCAATACAATCAAAAAGACGGGTATAGTTATGATTCATATGGTGCATGTTTTCTTGTATAAAAATATACTTTTTTCATGTCTTATGTTTAAGCAGGCGGTTTGCCTGCACTCAAATTTAACGTTCGCTCAATTCCAGCCAGCGCATTTCTTTTTCATCCAGTTCCTGTATGATGGCCGAAATACGGTCGCCCATTTTCTGCAAATCCAGGAAGTCAATGCCCGTATGGCTCATCGCTTCTTCGAGTTTTGCTTTTTCTGCCTCCAGTGCGGGGATGACTTTATTCAATTCTTCCAGTTCTCTTTTTTCTTTAAACGAAAGCTTTGCCGGTGCAGCAGGCTTGGCCTGAGTTACGGTTTCCGTAACTTCTTCTACGATTACCGGTGGCTGTTCTGTCATAGATTGTGCTTTCTGCTCTTCACGGGCGATCTCGCGGTATTGCGAATAGTTACCCGGGAAGTCGCGGATCTCGCCATTACCTTCAAATACAAACAGGTGATCGACCAGCTTATCCATAAAGTAACGGTCATGCGATACGATAATGATACAGCCCGGATATTCTGCCAGGAAATCTTCAAGAATGTCCAGCGTAGGAAGATCAAGGTCATTGGTCGGTTCATCCAATACCAGGAAGTTCGGATTGCGGAAGAGGATGGACAGCAGCTGTAATCGCTTTTTCTCACCACCGCTCAGTTTGGAAATGAAGGTAAACTGTTTCTGCGGGGTGAAGAGGAAGCGCTCCAGAAACTGGGCTGCGCTTACTTTTGTGCCATCTGCCAGCGGGAAATACTCTGCAATATTTTTTACAAATTCAATGACCCGCACATCTTCTTTGATCACCAGCCCTTCCTGTGAGAAATCACCGAATACAATGGTATCACCGATGTTGATCTTACCACTGTCAGCCGGTTCTTTGCCCAACAGCATATTGATAAAGGTAGATTTACCGGCACCGTTCACACCCACAACCCCTACACGTTCTCCTTTTTTGAAAGTATAATCAAAGCCTTTCAGGATTACTTTCTCTCCGAAAGATTTATACAGTTTTTTTATCTCCAGTATCTTTCCGCCGAGACGCGTCATTTTGACCTGCAGTTCCAGCTGTGCTTCCTGTATTTTCTTCTGTGCACGGGCTTTCCAGTCATAGAAAGCATCTTCACGTGCTTTAGACTTGGTCGTACGTGCCTTAGGTTGCTTGCGCATCCATTCCAGTTCTTTGCGGTAACGGTTGCGTGCCTTGTCTATGCTGGCTTGCTCTATTTCGGAACGCAGTGCCTTTTGCTCCAGGAAGCGTTCGTAATTGCCTTTGGTATGGAATATTTTGGTCTGGTCTATTTCTAATATATCGGTACAGATATTGTCCAGGAAGTAACGATCGTGGGTTACCAGCAGCAGGGTCAGTTTATCCTGGCTCAGGTAGTGTTCCAGCCATTCAATCATGCCTACATCCAGGTGGTTGGTCGGTTCATCCATGATCAGCAGGGTATGCCTGTGCTCAAAATCCATATCGATCAGTACTTTGGCCAGGGCGATACGTTTTTTCTGACCGCCGGACAGTTTACTTACCTGTTGGTCCAGGTGATGGATGTTCAACTTACCTAAAATCTGCTTTACCGTACTGTCGTAGTGCCATGCATTGAGGTTGTCCATCTCCTGTATCGCGGCAGCGAGTTCTGCCTCATCGGGTGTGGTATCGCTTTCGGTCAGTTGCTCATAACGCTTCAGCGCATTCACTATAGGGTGGTCATAGCTGAATATATTTTCCAGGATGGTGCGTGCATCATTCAGATAAGGATCCTGATCCAGCAACACCACTTTTACATCTTTATGTACCCATACTGTTCCTTCATCCGGAATTTCCTGTCCGCAGAGGATCTTGAGCAGGGTTGATTTGCCTGCACCATTGAGGGCTACCAGGGCTATTTTGTCACCCTCATTGATATGAAAACTGATGTTTTCAAATAAGGGTTTGTCTGCATATGTTTTGCTTAAATTGTCTACTGATACGTAATGCATGGCGCAAAGATATTACTCGCAACGCGTATTGCCTTGTATACACGGAATAATTTATAGATGCTGAAGATTATATCTGTTTAAAAAATGGTAATTCCTTTGTACTGATAAGGCTTTTGTGCTAATTAAATGCGATATTTGAGCATTGGTAAAAGCCTAGAAAATCAATGAAGCTCAATTTCAATGCGGGTCCTGCCGCACTACCCGGGGAGGTGCTCGAAACCGCTTCCCGTTCTGTACTGGAATATAAAGATTCCGGTATGTCCATCCTCAGCTTACCGCACCGGGGGCCTCACTTTAAAGCTATACTGGAAGATGCCCGTAAGCATGTATTGCAATTGCTGGGGCTGAGCGAGGAGGAGTATGCTGTTATGTGGTTTCAGGGTGGTGGCAGATTACAGTTTGAAATGATTCCGATGAATTTTCTCCCGGATGGTGCTACTGCTGCGTATATCGATTCCGGCCGATGGGCTGCAGATGCGATGAGCAATGCAGAGCGCTACGGGAAAGTGCATATAGCAGCCAGTTCCCGTGAGGATGATTACAAACAGGTGCCTACGACATGGAATATCCCGGACGATGCGGCTTACCTGCATCTTACGGCCAATAATACCATCTATGGTACACAATCATTCACCTTTCCCGATACTGATGTGCCGGTCATTGCGGACTTCAGTTCCGAACTGTTCAGCCGTAAACTGGATTACAGCCGCTTTGCTATGATCTATGCTGTGGCACAGAAAAATATAGGACCATCCGGTACTACACTGGTGATCGCCCGTAAAGATTTTATACAACAGACCGTAAAGGAATTGCCGGAGATCCTGAGCTATAAGGCTATGGCCGAAAAGAATTCGCTGGTCAACACAGCACCGGTATTCTCTATTTATGTTTCCTCGCTATACCTGGGCTGGATGGCCGCAAAAGGTATGGATGCTATAGAGCAGGAAAGTATTGCTAAATCGCAACTGTTGTACAATTACATTGACCAGAGCAGTCTGTACTACACTGTAGCAGCACCGGACAGCCGCAGTCGCATGAATGTATGCTGTCGCCTGCGCAGGGAGGAACTGACGGATGCATTGGTCGCCTTTGCCGCAGAGCGGGGTATACTGGGCATTGGCGGACACCGCAACATTGGCGGTTTGCGTATTTCGATCTATAATGCGATCAGCCTGCAGGATACAGAACAACTGCTGGCAGTACTAAAAGAATTTGAACAAATGCATGCTTAGATGAGCGTAACGGACAAGAGGCATATAAAAGACACGCTGGCGAAAACATTGTTTCTCGTATTACCGACTATGCTGGTCTGCTATTTCATTTTATGGAATGCAGCGCAGTTCTATGCGGTACTGATGGAGCAGCAATATCTGCAACATACCCTTTTTCTGGAAATGGGTATCCTGGTTGCGGTACTGTTTTATAGTTTTCGTTTCCGGTTTGTATCTACTTTTATCGTGTTGCTCCTGTTCCTGTATTTTATTTATATAGCCATGGATCATACCGTATTCGGCAGCGTAGATATGTTCTTCGTTACGGTACAGTTTATGATCTTCGCTCTCCTGTTTTCCTTTGGCTGGTTATTGGGCTGGGGGTTTTCCAGGAAACGATATTTCCCACTGATTGCAGCAGGTATTTTCTTCCTGGTGAGTGTATTGATGATCGTACGACAGGCCGATCTGAGTGTGCGCAGCCTTTTGCTGGCCTTTGTGCCGGTACTGCTCTATACAATTTATATTATTTATGCAGTACAGGTGATATACAATCATAAAGATCTGTCACAACCGTATTGGGGCCACTTATTACGCAGGTTGGGCTTGTTTCTTGTGCTGAGCTCATTATTGCTGACGGGTATTATCTGGTATTTTGAAGATGATCTGCGCAAAGCGGTAGAGGAGGTGAGTGCGGGCGGTAAGGCTGGTGCCAATTCTATGTTGCAGCGTAATAAGGATGGCAGTGTTAGTATGAAAGACCGCAATCAGTTGTCCGGCAATCAGAGCCGGGGCAAGCAATTGCTGTTTGTGGCACATATCAAAAACTTCTTCCCGGGTACGGATGATGTGCCCAATCCGCTATACCTTACAGCATTTTATTATTCCCGTTTCGATAATGAAACGGAGACCTTTGAACGGGATAAAAAGATTCCGAGAAATGACCTGTTCCTGCCCAATCCGGGCAGTATTCCCCTGTATTTTACCAAAACCGACTCTACCGTACTGGAAGATGCACTGCAGGAAAAGCAGAAGAAGGTGGTGGAGATAGAGGTGTATAAAACACAATTGTCCCCTTCTGAATTTGTAGCACCCAGTGTTTCCTTTTTTGTGCAGCCTATAGGGATTGATCCCGATAACCAGCAGGAGTATCATTCTGCTTACCGGGCCAAGAGTTATGTGTCTGAACTGAATTCAGCCTACTTTGTCTATAATGCACCGGATAATCTGCAGTTACAACAGTTTCAGAATATGCGCTTCGATCTGCTGCGCCAGGTGACGGATTACAGTGCTGTGCCCTTGCCGGTGATGCAGTATTATACGCAGTTTCCGACCAATACTAAATATGAACCAATAGCGGCGCTGGCCCGTAAAATCACGGCAGGTAAAACAACGGCGATTGATAAAATTATTGCTATCCGTGATTATTTCCTGTCGAAGGATGAGAATGGGAAGCCCTTATTTCAATACTCCGACAACCCGGGCATACCCGATATCCCGAGTGCGAGCAAACTGAATTATTTCCTGTTTGAAAACAGGAAAGGCTACTGTGCTTACTATGCCGGAGCCACGCTGTTTATGCTGCGTGCCCTGGGTATTCCCTCCCGTATTACGGTTGGCTTTATGACGGTAGACCGCAGTGGTAATAACAATAAGGGCTGGTACTGGTATTATTCCGATCAGGCGCATGCCTGGGTGCAGGTATACTTCCCCGGTTATGGCTGGCTTGATTTTGATACAACGATTGGTAATGATGATGCCCGCGATAGTCCGCAACCAGATGGTACCCCGCCAACCCCGCAGGGCAATGCTTTGCTGGCGGCAGATGGGATGATTACGCAGGTAGATCCAAATAAGAAAACCGTGCAACTGAAGACGAGGAATGTTGTCTTTAAAGATAAACCTTACCAGCAGCAGAATCCTGTTGTGCTGACCATAGATATTAGTCATGCCAAGATCCGTAAGGATAGTGCAACGGTGGATATTACGTCGGTTAAGGTTAATGACAGTGCTACGGCTATTTCCTATGCAGAAGCATTAAAGCCGGTTACCGTTTCGGGAGATATGGCACAATTGGTAGCTGCGCTGCCAGTGCAGATTCCGGCAGATGAATTACGCCTGAAAACCAAACAGGATGATCATACGGTACAGACAACTAGCGGAGATGCCGCAGATAATTCCTGGACCCGTCAGCAGATCCTGTTGCTGATTGCGGGCATAATACTCTTACTGGGACTGGCATTTATATTCCTTCCATTATGGTACACTTTGTACCTGAACCTGCGCCGGAAATGGAGTAAAACCGTACCGGAAAGGGCTTACTGGGATGATCGCTATATGCAGTTCTACTGGTATCAGCATAAACAATTTCAGGGAGATCGTACCCTCTGGCAGTTTGCGCAGGATATTGATCAGCGCTATCAGGTAGGCTATGCTTCATTTGTACAGTTATACCTGAAATTGAAATACGGTTCGGGTGTACTGAATGAAACGGAACAGCAGCAATTACGCGCATACAGACCTTCATTCAAAAGAAGGATTACCAAAGCGATGCCGCAGACCTTTATGCAGCGGGTAAAAGTCTGGCTGAATCCATTAAGGACAATTGGTTTCTGGCAGCACAGGCGCAGCGTATAGTATTAATACGGATTTTTACAAATCTTTGCCAAGACATTTCACTTTTTAGAGATAATCATCTACATTAGCGCTCATTTTAACATTTTTTTAGAAGAGCGAAATATGAAGAAAATAACTTTACTGTTAGCTGCATTTCTGTGCATACAGGCGCCGAAAGCAATGGCACAAATGAATGTAGTGGCCGAGTCGGAAACCTTTCAGGAGTATGAATCCGGTCACCTGAAGATCGTAAGCCTTAAGAATAAGGAAACCGCTTTACTGCATTTCAATAATCATCGTTCCATTGACTGGAAGATGTATGATGCCGCGCATAAGCTGAAATTTGAAAAATCTATTAAGCCTGCTACTCCGTACAAAATGAAGGGTGGTGAGGTGCTGGGTGTTTTTGAAACAACAGAGGGCATTACTGCCATTTATTCTTCCTATTATCATCGTGTACCTACATTGAACAGAATTGTGCTTGACCCGGCTACGGGTGAGGTTAAACAGGACCAGGTTATTGCGAAGCTGAAGCGCCTGCGTTTTTTTGATGGGTATGCTATGGCCTTCGGTGGTGTGCCTTTGCCGGAATTCTTTCTGAATCTGGATGAGGAGACTGGCTGCTATGCGGTTGCGCAATACAACACATTTGAGTCTGACCGTAACAGGCGTATACAGGTTGTACACTATAATAACAGTAATAAGGAAATCGCGAGGGCCTATTATCAATCGCCTAAAAACAAGTATAAGTACCTGGAGTTTCTTGATCTGGCTACCATCGGCTCTAAAGAGGTGGTGGTTTCTGTACTGGGCAGAAATACGGTGGCTTCTGGTGGAGACAGAGCAGGTATATTGCTTATGGGCTCTCTTAAGGAAGGTGCAAAAGCATTTGATATGCAAAAGGTAAATTACAATTCGGGCAGACCAAGTAAAATTAAGTCTGCGCTCACCCGTTACAATCCGCATACAGGAGATATTTATATGCTTACCCTGGAGACTACGGGCAAAAAGAAGAATATGACGCAGTTCCGCTCTCAGTTAAGTATTATGGATGCAGACCGGAAAGTTAATTCACGTGTTGTTACGACAAAGAAGATACAGGAACTCACAAAGAAGCACTACAAAAAGGATAATGTGTTCCTGGCTGTACCGCAGAACCTGTATATCAATAAAGATGGTGGCTTTTCTATCTTATTTGAAGAAGAAAGGCTGGTAACGACAACCAGTACTTCGGGTACAGGTTCCAGTATGATGACCAAAGTGCGTACCACCTGTACGATGGGAGATATAGGGGTGCAGCATTATGATAAAGAAGGTAATGAGCAAGATGTATATTATATTCCTAAGAGCCATTACTACGGTACGCTTATTCCCGATTACATGTATAATGCCAAGGTGCAGCAGTGTGGGGTAAGACTGAGCTGGGGATACCAGTTTAAATCCTTTGCATATGTACCGGTTGGAGAAAGAGGTTATGTATTGTTCAACGATATAGAACGCAATGCTAAAAAGGTGGAGAAGAAGCGTGAGGTCTCTACTGTATCGGCTGCCGGAGATTTAGAAGCTTTTGTGTTTGACCTGAATGAACAAGAGGCTATTCCGGTGCGTAAGCAGATTTTTGAAGAAGAAGGAAAAAATGATCGGAGCCTGGGCCTGTTCAATGGTTCTGATTATAACGCGGCACAGAAACTGATGACCGTTGTAGTAACCCAGCCAAGAAAGAAAGATGCCCGTACCAATACCAAGGTGGTATGGTTAAGTGTACAATAAAACAATACAGCCTGTACTTTGAGCCTGTGTATACTTGAGGGAAATGTCTCTCGTTATGGCTGATATGAGGAATGAGAGCAGTGTGTACCGGTACAAGATTTTCAGATTGAATTGTATACTTGTAGATACATAAAAAGGGAGCCGATCGGCTCCCTTTTTATGTATCTATTGACTATGGATTAGTATCCGAAGATTTCTTCCAGGGTCAGTTTTTTGAATGTTCCGTATTTAGACAGTTCTTCCTGGTTCAGGTTCTTTTCATTACCTACAACACAGTATACATATGGCTTCTGGCTCATTTCAGTGCTGTGGAATTTCTTCATATCAGCAAAGGTCAGCTTAGGTGCCTGCTCGTAAACATTCTTACGGATATCTGTGCTATTACCCAGTTTTTTAGCAGCCAGGTAGCTGAACAGGATACCGTCCTGTGTGATGCGCTCGCTTGCTAAAGATTTAGACAGGCTCAGTTTTGCATTTTCCAGTGCGTTTTGAGATTCCGGTAATACGTTCAGCAGTTCGTTCATACCAGCAACCGCTTCTTTGGTTTTATCTGCCTGTGTACCTACATAAGCACCAACAATGCTTCTGTTCTCCTTTTTAGAAGGCAGACCAAAGTATGCATAAGTAGAGTAAGCCAGTGCTTTAGACTCACGGATGGTTTGGAATACCACACTACCCATACCACCACCGAAGTAGTTGTTGAACAGGGATACTGTAGGTACTTTAGATACATTATATGGCTCTGAGTTTCTGAACCAGAAGATCTCAGCCTGTTTCATATCATAGTTCGCAAACAACACCTGGTTAGCTGTAGTGCTTACCGCTTTGAAGGTAGCTGCTGCCGGCATTGTAGTGAAAGTAGCAGGAACAGTATGTAATGGCTTCAGGCTGGTTTGCAGCTGTGCTACGGTTTTTGGTCCGTAATACATTACACGGTGTTTGTAATTAACCATCTGGTGCAGGATATCCACCAGTTCTTTAGCGGTTAATTTATCCAGCTCTGTATCAGACAATACATTGTTGAACGGATTCTGTGCACCGTATTGTGCATAAGAGCGTAAGCCCGCCATAATCGCAGCTTTGTTCTCTTTAGCGTTTGTTCTTGATTTTTTCAGCTTGGCTTTATAAGCAGTCAGCGCTTCTTCATCAACTGTACAGTTTTTCAGTAAGTCTTCCAGTAAAGCTACAGATGCTTCGAAGTTTTCATTCAGACCTTCTAAAGTAATATAGGTTTCTTCATTACCCGCAGATACGTTGAAAGAAGATGCCAGTTTGTAGAACTGTTTGCTGAACTCTTCGCTGTTTTTATCTTTGGTACCCAGGTATTCCAGGTAGCCTGCAGCGATCGGTAACAGTTTATTGTTCCATTTACCCATATCGTAGTGGTAATACATACGGAACAGGCTGTTGTCTTTGTTCTGTACGGTCAGTACCTCTGCAGAACCCAGGGTTCCTTTGCTGATGTCGGTACTGTAATTAACCCATAAAGGTTTGATTGGCGTTTCCGGCAGTGCATTTACCGATTTTACAAACGGAGATACATCTTTGTTCAGGGTTACCGGAGTGATCGGTGGTTTGTCCACTTTCACCACGTCTTTATCTTCGCCTTTTTTCTTGTAGATCACAACATAGTTGTTCTCATTCAGGTATTTCTTCGCGAAATCCATGATATCCTGTTTAGTGATCTTGCTGATCATATCAGGATAGCTTATAGTAGTGCTCCAGTCCAGTTCGGACGTAAAGTTATCCATCAGGTTATTGGCACGGGAACTGTAGTCCTCGTTTTGCTGGATATCGTTTTTCTTTTCGTTATTTACGATAGACTGGATCAGGTCTTCAGAGAAGTCACCGTCTCTCAGTTTAGCCAGTTCTTTCAGTAATAATGTTCTTACCTCATCCAGAGATTGGCCTTGTGTAGGATTACCCTGCAGGATCAGCATAGAGTAATCTTTCAGGATATAAGGGAATGCATAAGCACTCAGTAATTTCTGAGATTTAACCAGGTCCAGATCGATCAGACCGGCAGAACCATTGGTCAGGATATTACCTACCAGTTCCAGCATTTGCGCATCCTTGGTAGCAGCACCAGGGAAACGGAAACCGATCATGATATTCTCCGGTTTAGGTCCCAGTACATCTTTTACGATAGGGGCAGTGATCTCCTGCTCTTTACCGTATACATAAGGAGGTACATCTTTCGCTTTCATGTAACCGAAAGCCTTGTCGATCTTCTGGATCGCTGCACTCGGATCAAAATCACCAGACATGATGATACCCATGTTGTTGGGTACATAATATGTCGTGAAATACTCTCTGATCGCGCTCAGGGAAGGATTTTTCAGGTGCTCAATAGTACCGATGGTCGTTTGCTTACCATAGTTATTGTTCGGGAACAATGCTGAGAACATGGCTTCAAATGCCTTACGGCTATCCTCATCCAGGCCACGGTTTTTCTCTTCGTATACTGCTTCAAGTTCAGTATGGAACAGGCGCAGGATAGGATTGCGGAAACGCTCTGCCTGAACAGCCAGGTATTTGTCGATCGCATTGCTTGGAATATCTTCTACATAAACGGTTTGCTCAAAAGAGGTGAAGGCATTGGTACCTTCAGCACCCATTGCACCCATCATTTTGTCATACTCGTTAGGAATTGCATATTTAGATGCTTCACCAGATACGCGGTCAATCTCTTTGTAGATTTCTTTGCGTTTTGCCTCATCTGCAGTGCTGTTATATTGCGCATACAGTTTGTCGATCTGATCCAGTAAAGGTTTTTCTTTAGCCCAGTCCAGTGAACCAAATTTATCAGTACCCTTAAACAGCATATGCTCCAGGTAGTGCGCCAGTCCGGTATGATCTGATGGATCCGTTTTACTACCGGCTTTGGTAGCAATGTACGTCTGGATACGCGGCTTTTTATTGTTAGGGCTTAAGATAACGGTCAGGCCGTTTTTTAAGGTGTAAAACCGTGCACCGGAAGGATCATTGGTTACATACTTGTAGGTATAACCGCCTTCATTGGCTTCTTTCCACTGGTACTTTGCGTCCTGTGCAAAAGAGAACTGAAAACTTCCTACGACGATTAATGCAGCCGTAGAAACTTGCTTAAAGAAGTTCATGCTAATGTGTTGAATTTTTGATTGTTCCAAAGATAGGGATTAATTATATAATCCTTAAATTATAGTTATTTTTTGAATGCAAAGTACACCGCACCCAGAATGAAGAGGAAACTGTATACATAGTTCCAGCTGAAGTCCTGTTTCAGGTAAGTGATGGCGAAAACGGTAAATACCAGCAGGGTAATCACCTCCTGTATGATTTTGAGCTGAAACGGTTTGATGTTCCAGGCCGCTCCGAAATGATTGGCCGGTACTGCGAAGGCATACTCAAACAAGGCGATGCTCCAGCTGATCAGGATCAGTTTCCAGACCGGAAAATGAGTGTTCCCGGATTTGAGGTGCCAGTACCAGGCGAAAGTCATGATGATATTAGAAACGATCAGCAGGCCGATAACGATCAGAAGTCTCATAGCGTAGCAATTATAAAATTAGATTATACAGTTTTTTCGCGCATCATAGCCACAACCCTTGCCGGAGCCGCAGACGCACCGACAATCTTCAGCGGGAATACCGCAATGTCAAAGCCGGAATAGGGTAGCGCATCAAGATTAACCAATTGCTCCATATGGCAGTATTCCAGATCACGGCCCACCAGGTGTGCTTCCCAGAATAGTTCTGCATTGCCGGTCTCTTTTGCTTTTTGTATCAGATAGGGCAGTGGTAAGTCCCAGCCCCACTGATCTATGCCCATTACTTTAATGCCTTTTTCAATCAGCCAGCGGGTAGCCTCCGCACTCATTCCCGTTCCTTTTTTATGAAAATCCTTCGTGCCGTTAAACTGGTCTCTGCCGGTTTTGATCAGCACGATCATTCCCGGTTGCACAGACAATTGTTCCCGGTTCAGGAATGATTCAATATCTGCAATGGTAATCGGATCAAAGTCTGCTTTATGCTTCATGTCAATAACCAGTCCCGGTCCGTAACACCAGTCCAGCGGCACCTGGTCAATGGTCTTGGCAGGCTGGCCCGCACAGGTTGGAGCATAGTGCCAGGGCGCATCGATATGTGTAGTGGCGTGTACGCCCATCTTCTGTATCGTATCATCGGCCCAGCCAGAGAACTGCTTAGGGAATAATTTTAAAGGTAAACCCAATAAGCGGATCAGCAGGCGGGATTTATGATGTGGTTTACGCTTGATCTTTACCTTCATAAACCAGGGGTCACTGGCATTATATTGTATAGGTTTGGACAGATCGATGATCTTCATAACAGTGAATATGTATTGAGATGAAATGTAGGGGCAAAATACATCATTCCAATGGAAAATTGCTTAATCATAAGAGAAGGGCGGCATATTAGCCGCCCTTCTCTTATGATATATTCGATACGATTACTTTACATAAATCGTTTTGATATTGACAAACTCCCTCATGCCGTAATGACTCAGCTCGCGGCCGTAACCGCTTTGCTTAATGCCCCCGAAAGGCAGGCGGGCATCGGAACGGACAAAATCATTCACAAATACAGATCCTGATTTAATCGCTTCTGTCGCCAGTTTGGTTGCTTTTTTGATGTTTTTGGAGAAGATCGCGCCGCCCAATCCATAAATAGTATCATTGGCAATGTTTATGGCATCGGCCTCATCTTCCGCAACAATAATCGTTGCTACGGGTCCGAACAATTCCTCTTCATAAGCGGGCATCCCTTTTTTGACCCCCGACAATACTGTTGGCGGATAGAAGGCGGCCTTACCGCTCGGTATATATCCTCCGCAAAGAATCACCGCACCCTGCGCCACACTGCGGCTTACCTGGTCATGCAGCTCATCACGAAGATCGGCTCTGGCCATTGTACCAACGGTAGTTTCGGGAAGAGAAGGATCTCCGTATGGCCTGGCTTCCAGTGCCAGCACCAGTTTGGAGGTGAATGCTGCGGCTACTTTTTTATCTACGATCATACGTTTGGCTGCAATACAGCTCTGGCCGGTATTGTTCAGTCTTGAAGTGGCACATGCTTTTACGGCCAGGTCTATATCAGCATCTTTCAATATTACATAAGCATCACTGCCCCCCAGTTCCAGTACCTGTTTTTTCAGGTTCAGTGCGGCGGCTGCGGCTACTTTTTTACCTGCAGCAGTACTGCCGGTAAAAGTCACTGCATGTATGCCGGGGTCTGCAATCACGGCTTCTGTATTGGCTCCGGTAATCTGGAGGATGTCAAATACGCCTTCCGGAAAACCGCAGGCATCTACCGCTTCTTTGATTGCAGTAGCGCAGCCCATCACATTCGACGCATGTTTCAGTAACATGGTATTGCCGCTGATCAGGATCGGCCCCATGGCGCGGTATACCTGCCAGTAAGGGAAGTTCCAGGGCATAATCGCCAGTACGGTGCCTAAGGCCTCAAAATGCACAAAGCTTTCACTGGCTTCTGTTTGCACCATTTCCGGTTGTAAAAATGCGGCTCCTTTATCTGCATAAAACTGCAGGGTTAAGGCACATTTCTCCAGCTCTGCAATACTCTGGCTTATGGGTTTGCCCATTTCTTCTGTAGCCATTTGCCCCATGGCCTGTTTGTGTTTGCTGATGTACTGGCCCAGTTTCTGTAGATAAGCTGCGCGCTTACTGACGCCGAGCTGCTCCCAGGAGGTTTGCGCGTTTTTGGCTTTGGCCAGTTTTTGTGTTACTGTTTTTGCAGTATCTTCTTTGTATTTTCGGATGACTTTGCCCGTGTAAGGGTTAACGGATGTGATCATGACCAGAACGGTTTTTTAGAATTGAGATATAAAGGTATAAACTTATGTTGTCGGGCTTTTCTTTTCTTTCACAATTAACTAATATTTATTTCAGTAATTTTGATCCTTAAAAATCTGATACGCATGAATTGGTTACAATACAGTGTTCTGGCCGGTGCATTCTCCCTGATGTCTCTTACAGCCTGCCAGGGCGGAGGTAATGCATCTGTCGAAAAATTAAAGGCAACAGCATTTGAAACTAAGATTAAAGAAGAAGGTACAGCGCAGTTATTAGACGTACGCTCTCCGGAAGAATATGCCGGCGGGCACATTGCCGGTGCGATCAACAATAATGTTGATGGTCCTGACTTTGAAAAGAACCTGGCTGGCCTGGATAAGGAAAAGCCGGTAATGGTATATTGCAAAGGCGGTGGGCGCAGTGCCGATGCTGCTGCAAAACTGAAAGCTCTGGGTTATAAAGTATACGACCTTGAGGGTGGTATGATGGCCTGGAATAATCAGAACCTGCCGGTATCTAACGAGCCGACCGTTGCAGTGGCTAAAAAAGCAGTCGCTTCCAGTGCTGCCGGTGATGCGGTTACCGTAGCACAGTTTGAACAAATGATTAAAGATAACCCGGTGCTGGTTATTGACTTCAGCGCTACCTGGTGCGGACCATGTAAACGTTTATCACCGATCCTGGAGAAAATGGAGCATGAGTTTGCCGGTAAAGTGAAAGTACAGAAAGTTGATGTAGACCTGTCTGAAGAGTTATCGCGGTTTATGAATATACAGGGTATACCATATGTAGTAAAATACGTAAACGGTAAAAAAGTGAATGAAATGGTGGGGCTTGAAACGGAAGATAATGTTCGTAAGTTTTTTGCCAAATAAATAGAAAAATATTGAGGATCTGTACGGAAATCGTACAGAAACACAGGCCGGTTTTTGTGTAAAAGCACAGAAACCGGTTTTTTGCACCGTATTCTTGCATATAAACAAATAATTGGATATATTTGTTACATCGCTTTTATAAACATAAACAATACCATCATGAACATAACTACTAAATTCATTGCTCTTTGTGCTATTGCAGTTGCAGGCGTAAACGGAGTGTCCGCACAGCAAACCGCTAAGGTAAAGCCGGCAACATCGGTAAGTGCTCAGGAATTGTCTGAGCTGAAAAATCCTTTAGTACTGATCAATGATCTGAAAACAGATTACGAAACCTTTAACCGTTATAAAGATATCCTGCAGGGTGTACGCATCGTAAAAGGTGCAGAAGCAGTGAAATTATATGGCCAGGAAGCCGCAGGTGGTGTGATACTGGTACAACCGGCACCGGGCAATCGCTTTATGAATTTTGAAACGCTGGAAGCCGGAAACGATGCGATCCGTACTACGGTGCGTGATGGTGTAACCGTTGATGGTCAGGCAAAAGATACCAAGAGAATTGTACTGCGTCAGAGCGATATTAAAGGTATCGGTACCGTATCGGTAATAGACCCCGTAACCGGCAAAGAACTGAGATACCTGAATATTACAACCAAGTAAAATAAAATTAAGTCTCTCTTGAGTAATGGAGCGATTTTTATAAATGCAAACACCCCGGAAATCATTTCCGGGGTGTTTGCATTTATAAAATGATCTTTAGCTTATTTGCTGATCTCTTTGTAGTTATTGGCATACTCTGCTTCGTAAGGAGAACCTTTAGCACCGTCTGCTGCTTTTTTAGCTTCAGCGATAGCTTCTTTCTTTCTGCCTTGTTTGCTCAGGATCTGCGCTTTCATCCAGTGGATGTAGAATCCTTTTGGATTAGCCTGTAATGCTTTATCAGCATAAACCAGTGCCTCGTCCAGGTTTCTGCCTTGCTCCAGGTAGTATCTTGCAGCTACCATGTAAGGAGGGTTTTCACCTTTTAAAGATGTTTTTACATAATCTTCGATACGGCCTTCGTTATCTGCTTTTACAGGAATAGTAACACGGGTGTTTTCCCAGTTCAATACGATATCGCAGCTGTTTTTAGTAATGTTCTCTACAGAGATAGAGAATGTTTCTGTCGCTTCATTGGTTTGCAGTGAACCTACTTTTACAGACAGTACATTTTTGCTTTTGTCATAACCGGATAAGCCCCAGTTTTCGGTGCTGTTGTTGAAGATTACTTCCCAGTTCTCTCTTCCCGGAATAGTGTACAGGGAGTAAGTACCTGCTTTTAATGGCTGGCCGGCAATGAATACTTCTTCACCGAAAGTGATTTTGGTAGCACCATTAGCACCGGTTCTCCATTCTTGTCCGAAAGGAACGATATCACCGAAGATCTTTCTGCCTTTCATAGAAGGGCGGCTGTAAGAAATGTCGATTTTGGAAGTAGAAAAATCCTGAGAAATGGTGGTGCTCGGGCTTGGAGCCGGCATTTTAAATTCTTGTGCAAAAGAAGATGTAGCAACCAGCAAACCCATTGCTATAGCAAAAGAGATCTTTTTCATTATTTAGATAATTGTGAATTGAATTTAGAAGGACACAATATTACAATTTATTTTGCTGAATAATATGTTAAATAATAAGCACTGATAGTTTCACAGACCCTCCATTTCGTATACATTTGCAGCATGTTTCAGTCAAAATGGAGCCTGGCGTTTTTCGGGCTGATCTTACTGGCGATGGAGTACTATAGTTATACCGCAATAAGTATGGCTACACGTGCATTACAGCCGAAATGGAGAGTAAGTATCCTTGTTATATATATTATCATTGCAATATTCGGATGGATCGGCTTCCTGCTGATCCGGAATATCAGTGGTCTGTACCCGCAGAATATTAAAGCGCTGATTATAGCCAGTGTAATGGGTATTTTTATTGCCAAAGTAGTCATTGCCTCACTGATGCTCCTGGGCGATGTGTTCCGGTTATTCAGCTGGCTGACCAGCCTGGTCGGGGCTTCAAAAACGGTAGCATCATCCTCTTCGGAAAATACCATATCGCGATCGGTATTCCTGTCCCGAACGGCATTGCTGCTGGGCGGATTAATGCTGGGCGGATTTGTATGGGGTACGACCAATCGTTATCGTTATAATATTAAAAAACTAAGACTGGCCATCAAGGGTCTTCCCGATGCGTTGAAGGGCCTGAAGATCGTTCAGATTTCGGATATACATTCCGGTAGCTTTGACAATAAAGAGGCTGTGGCGCACGGGGTGGCGCAGATCATGGAACAGCAACCTGACCTGATCTTATTTACCGGCGATATTGTAAATGACCGTGCTTCGGAACTGGAACCTTATATGGATGTATTCAGCCGTTTGAAAGCACCGCTTGGTGTATTCTCTACATTAGGCAATCACGATTACGGAGATTATGTACAATGGGAAAATCCTGCGGCCAAAATACAAAACCTGGAAACCCTGAAGGGCTATCATAAACAGATGGGCTGGCAACTGCTGATGAATGAGCATGTGATCCTGGAAAAGGGTGGGGCATCATTTGCCTTGCTGGGCGTAGAAAACTGGAGTGCCAAAGCCCGCTTCCCTAAACACGGGCAGCTGCAGAAGGCATATGAAGGTCTGGGCGAAAAAGCGCTTCCGCTGAAGATACTGATGAGTCATGACCCCTCTCACTGGGATGCACAGATCAGGGATACCTATCCGGATATCGATCTTACCCTGAGCGGACACACCCATGGTATGCAGTTCGGAATAGAATTGCCCTGGATGAAATGGAGTCCGGTACAATATATGTATAAGCAGTGGGCTGGATTGTACAGCGACGGCCAGCAGCACCTGTATGTAAATCGCGGTTTTGGCTTCTTGGGCTACCAGGGCAGGCTGGGTATCCTTCCGGAAATTACGGTGATCGAACTGGCATAAGTAAACGAGCTGCAATATTTTAAGAAAATATTATAGTATTTCAAAATATTGTTACATTTGCCAAATTATTATGAAAAAGATCATACCGGTTACTTTAAGTATTGCGTTGGTATTGGTGGCCTGTGGCAAAAAGAAAAATGCTGTGGAAGGGAAGTGGTTAATGACCCTGCCGCCGAAAAAAATTGCATTGATCGAGCGCATATACCAGGAGAATGTGGCAGAAGTGAAAAAACTGACTTCCGCTCCGGATTTTTTAGTGAATAAATATGGTGTCTCTGACCTTGATTCTATCAAGGAGCTGGAGATTAAGGAATTTAAGACTGAATTTGATCTGGCCATGCAACCGGCTAAGTCTTATGTCTGGGAATTTACCCGCGACGGATACATGTTATCGACTAACCTGAAGCAGCAAAAAACGGATACTGTGTACAAGTATCAGGTGGAAGATAATAATTTAAGTCTTATTTTAGTGCCCCGAATGAAGCATTTTGCAGATATCGGCTTTAGTGACAGCACAAATTTGTATATTGTGCCCACTTCAAAAGACAGCCTGCTGCTGACCCGTACACAGGGAAGGATAGTAGACTCGATTTATTATGTGAGATATAAAAAACAAAATCTAAATCTTTAAATAAACACAATTATTCTAATAAAACACAATCAAATGCGTAAATCAATTTTAGTATTAAGTGCTTTAGGTATGCTTACAATGGCTGCTTGTAAAAATGGCGGTTCAGGACAACTGGCTCAGAAATGGCAAATCGTTCCTGATTATCAGGCACAAGATTCAATGTATCAAGCTCAGCTGAAAAACATTGATACGCTGACAGCATTTCCTCCTGAATTTGAGATGATGAAAGAGCAAATGGCTAAAATGAAGCCGGAAGAATTACAACAGATTCCTGCTGAAACCATCGATATATTAAAAACCAACAGCCTGGATAGCTTTAAAGTAAAAGCGCGTGCTTCTATCATGGAAAGCAAGAAAAAACAGGATGAACTGGAAAAAACACGTGCTATCGTTTATGATTTCCAAAAGAACGGTATCGTGAAAATGTATGCAACTGATAACCTGGCACAAGTAGATACTTCTACAGGCTGGAAAGAAGATGCTAAAAACAAACAAATCTTATTATACATGAATCCTAACATGGCTAACGGTGCTAACCTGCCTAAGGATACCATGAAATTCAAAGTATTGCACATGAGCGGTGATAGCCTGAGCATTAAAGCTGAAGGTAAAGACATGATGCCGAACATGAAGCCAATGAACTTCAAAAAATTCACTGAGCCTAAAAAATCTAAATAATTTACGCTCTTTATCATATAAACGAAGCCCGGATCAATTGATCCGGGCTTCGTTTATATGATATATTTAGAAAGAGTTTAAGAGAAGATTTACCCCTTTATGATACACCCTCCCGGGATCGGAGAATATAATTGCATGAAAAGGCAATGTTATTTGTAAAAACAGTCTTTTTTCTTGCATTTGGGTGTTCTTATATTCATATCAATACTTTATATTTGCGCACACATACAATGTTTTTAGCATGAGTTTTAAGAAAATCAATAACATTACAGGCTGGTCGGTTTTTGCCATAGCGCTGATCGTTTATCTGATAACGATGGAGCCTACCGTGAGCTTCTGGGATTGCGGCGAGTTTATTTCATGTGCCTATAAGCTGCAGGTTGGTCACTCTCCGGGTGCACCGCTGTTCATGCTGCTGGGTAGAATCTTTGCCATATTTGCACCCGCACCTCAGCAGGTTGCTATGTTTGTAAATGCCCTTAGTGCATTTGCCAGTGCCTTTACCATTCTGTTTTTGTTCTGGTCTATTACTCACTTCGCTAAACGCGTATTCTTCAAAAATGATGAAGAGCTGGCTCAGGGCAACTTGCTGGCCGTAATGGGTGCCGGTGTTGTTGGTGCCCTGGCATACACTTTCTCCGATACATTCTGGTTCTCCGCTGTAGAAGGTGAGGTATATGCAACATCATCTTTCTTTACAGCGCTCGTATTCTGGGCTATTTTGAAATGGGAAGAAAGCAATGACGTATATGCCGATCGCTGGCTGATCCTGATCTCATACCTGATTGGTCTGTCGATAGGGGTGCATCTGTTGAGCTTACTGGCTATTCCTACCATTGCCCTGATCTATTATTTCAAACGCTACAAAGCTACTTTGGTAGGCGGTCTGGTTGCTTATTTTATCGGTGGTGTCGTATTACTGCTGGTACAATATGGTGTCATTCAATACCTGCCGATCTTTGCATCCAAGTTTGAGTTACTGTTTGTAAACTCCTTACATATGCCGTTCAATTCAGGAGCTATCTTCTTCCTGGTATTGTTTGGTCTGATCATGGCTGCAATAATCTGGTTTGCCCGTAAAAACAATAAATACCTGTTGCACTTGTCTGCATTATCACTGGTATTTATGACCATCGGGTATACCTGTTATGTGCCTACGATCATCCGCGCCAATGCTGGTGTGTCAATCAATATGACTAATCCGGATAATGTAATGTCCCTGATCCCGTACCTGCAACGTACACAATATGGTACGCAACCATTCCTGACAGGACAGTACTATAGCGATAAAATAACTGATATTAAAGCAACTGATGATATTTACCTGCCGGTTCAGGAAGATGGTAAAGATCATTATGCGGTAGTGGGAGAGAACGTTGATTATGTTTATGAAAACAAGCACTTCTTCCCGCGTATCTGGAGTTCAAACCAGGAAAGCCACGTTCGTTTCTATCAGAACTGGTTAGGGCTGTCTGACGGAGAAGAGCCTACCAGCGGAGATAACTTCCGCTTCTTCATGGGTTACCAGGTCAATCACATGTTCTGGAGATACTTTATGTGGAACTATACCGGTCGTCAGAATGATTATCAGGGTGAGGGTAACGAACCTCAGAATGGTAACTGGATCTCTGGTATCAATGGTATCGACAAAGCAATGGGCAGAGGCGATTTCAGCAAAATGCCTGATGCGTATAAAAATAATAAGGCACACAATACCATGTATTTCCTGCCGTTTATCGTAGGTATTATTGGTATGGTATACCAGTTCAGAAAGAACAAACTGGATGCTTATGTAGTATTGTCCCTGTTCTTCTTTACCGGTATTGCCGTACAGTTATACATCAACAATACACCGCTTCAGCCACGTGAGCGTGACTACCAGTACATTGCAGCTTATGCATTTGCCATCTGGATTGGTTTCGGTGTACTGATGCTGAGAGAGTGGTTAGGTAAAGCCGTGAAAAATCAAAGCGCATCTGCCGTACTGGCTACGGTGATCGGCTTACTGTGTGTACCTGTATTAATGGCTGCACAAGAGTGGGACGATCATGACCGCAGCAACAAAACACTGGCCTTAGACCATGCACGTAATATGCTGGCTACCTGTGATAAAAATGCGATCCTTATCACTAATGGTGATAATGAAACCTATCCTTTGTGGTATATCCAGGAGGTAGAAGGTTTTCGTACCGATGTACGTATCTTCAACTACAACCTGTTGGGTACAGACTGGCAGAACCTGCAAATGTTTAATAAAGTGAATGATGCAGCTGCAATACCTGTAATCTGGAATAAAGATTATGTAGCAGGATTAGGTAATGAAAATGTATACTCCATCCTGGAAGATCCGCGTATTACCGGCAGAACAATTAACTTCAATGAAGTAATGCAGTTCATGATGGATCCGAACAGCGCCAAAATGAACAGCAGCGGTAAGTGCTTCTTACCGGTACGGAGTATCTACATCCCGGTAAATAAAAGTGCGGTATTATCCAGTGGTCTGGTTTCTGCCAAAGACAGTAATGTCAACATCCCGGATTCTATTGTCATGAATGTGAAAGGCAATATGCTGGTACGTTCTGACCTGTCTATGATAAACATTATTGCTGGTATTGCGAAAGAAGGCTGGAAACGTTCCCTGTATGTATGTAATGGTGTGATCGGTACCGGTTCTGTGACTGGTCTGGAGAAATACCTGCGTAAAGAAGGTGTACTGATGAAATTTGTGCCAAGCAATGTTGTATCTACAGTGAATGGTTTTGTACCGGTAGATAACCTGGACAGAAGCTTAGATATCTTCACCAAGCAATATAGCTTCGGTAAGGCTAATACCAATAAAGTGTACTACGATGAGCCGAACAGACGCACATTCTGGGGTTACCGAAACGATGCTGCTTCTTTAGCGATTCAATTGGCTATTTCCGGAAGAAAAGCAGATGCGGTAAAAGTACTGGATAAATCTCTGGAGCAGATTTCAGAAGCATCTTTCCCTACAGAGATCAATTACTTTGAGCAGACAGCTATGATGTTTACACAAGCTTATTTTGCAGCAGATGCTCCTCAGAAAGCAGAAGCAGTGGCTAACAAACTGATTAAATTTGCTACAGATTTCAGTAACTATTACCTGGATCTGCCGGAATCTAAACAAGTAGTTGTTACCGGTAATGCATTCAGAAATATTGAAGTAGTACATAACCTGATCGGTATGGCGCAACAGGCTAAACAAGATGGTATGGCTAAAAAATGGAACAGTCAGGTAGAAGCCCTGACCAAAAGACTGCAGGAATCTGAACCATTCAGACAACAAATGCAGCAGATGATGCAGCAGCAAATGATGCAACAGCAGCAAGGTGCTCCGCAACAATAATATAAACTAATATTTTCAGTGTCTAAAGCCCGGTATTAACCGGGCTTTAATATTTGTTAGAATATTGCAATACTTTATCCTAAAGATGTAGATACAAAGAATATACCTTAATTTTGCAGGATTCAATTCCAAACATTTTATTTTATGCTACATACCATAGAAGAAGCATTAGAAGATATAAGAAAAGGTAAGCTCATAATTGTTGTTGACGACGAAGACAGAGAGAATGAAGGTGATTTTGTAACGGCTGCGGCTAATGTTACCCCTGAAATCATCAATTTTATGTCCAAATACGGCCGTGGTCTTATTTGTGCACCGATTACAGAAGAGCGTGCAAATGCACTGAACCTGAACCTGATGGTAGAAGATAATACCGTACTGCATCAGACCCCGTTTACCGTATCGGTAGACCTGATTGGTCAGGGATGTACTACCGGTATTTCTGCCCATGACCGTGCAAAAACAGTACAGGCGTTGATCGACCCTAATACCAAACCTCAGGATCTGGGCAGACCGGGACATATTTTCCCTTTAAGAGCCAAACCGGGTGGTGTACTGCGCCGTACCGGCCATACCGAGGCAACCGTAGACCTGGCCAGACTGGCAGGAATGGAGCCGGCTGGTGTGCTGGTAGAGATCATGAATGATGATGGTACCATGGCCCGTTTACCGGAACTGCTGGAGATCGCCAAACAATTTGATTTGAAAATTATCTCTATTAAAGACCTGATCTCTTACCGACTGGAAAAAGAAAGCCTGATCGAGGAAGAAGTACGGGTAGATATGCCTACTAAATACGGCGATTTCAAACTGGTGGCTTTCCGCCAGAAAAATACAGGTGAGCAGCATCTGGCACTGATCAAAGGTGAGTGGAACGACGGTGAAGCGATACTGACCCGCGTACATAGTTCTTGTTTTACCGGCGATATCCTGCATTCTTTGCGCTGCGATTGCGGAGAGCAATTACAGAAAGCCATGGAAATGGTAGAGCAGGAAGGCAGAGGTTGTGTACTGTACATGAACCAGGAAGGAAGAGGTATAGGCCTGATCAATAAACTGAAAGCATACAAATTACAGGAAGAAGGTAAAGATACTGTAGAAGCTAACCTGGCTCTGGGTTTCAAAATGGACGAAAGAGATTATGGAGTAGGGGCACAGATCCTGCGCCATCTGAATATCTCTAAACTGCGCCTGATGAGCAATAATCCCAGAAAACGTGCCGGCCTGCTGGGTTACGGTATCGAGATCGTGGATGTAGTGCCTCTGGAGATTGTGCCTAACCCTCATAACGAGCGTTACCTGCAAACCAAAAGAGACAAACTGGGACATGATATCCTGAAATAATAACTAGATTATATCAATAATAAAATAAGGCGCGGTATGTATACCGCGCCTTATTTTATTATTGATACTTTATGACTTAAGCCTGCTCTTCGATAAAAGAGATTGCTTTTTTAACCATGTTTTTAGAACCGATATAGATCGGCACACGCTGATGCAGTTCTATAGGTTGTACTTCCAGTACACGTTGCGTACCGGTAGAAGACATACCACCTGCAGCTTCCACGATGAAGGACATCGGGTTACATTCGTACTGCAGTCTCAGTTTACCGCTTTTGTTCTTCTTATCCGCAGGGTAAAGGAAGATACCACCTTTGATCAGTGTACGGTGCAGATCTGCTACCATAGAACCGATATAACGGTGAGAGTAAGGACGTTTTTCTTCTTTATGCTCCTCCATACAATACTGCAGGAATTGACAGGTAGCTTCTTCGAATTTGATGGTATTGCCCTGGTTCAGGGAATAAATATTACCATCTTCTTTCATCTGCATATCCGGATGAGATAAACAGAACTCACCGATAGAAGGCTCCAGGGTGAATCCGTTAACTCCCAGACGGGTAGCATATACCAGCATCGTGCTGCTTCCGTAGATCACATAACCGGCAGCCATAAGCTTAGTGCCATCCTGTAAGAAATCGTCAGCAGTAACCGGCTGGCCTAATTCACTTACTCTTTTATAGATAGAAAAGATAGTACCAATTGGAGCGTTTACATCAATATTGGAAGAACCATCCAGCGGATCAAATAATACTACATATTTTGAATTAACAGAGAACTCATCTTCAAAAGCAACGAAATCGTCATTCTCTTCAGAAGCGATACCGGCACAGTGTTCACTGCGTTTTAATACATTGATCAGGGCTTCGTCGGCATATACATCCAGCTTCATTTGCTCTTCACCCTGTATATTGGTAGCACCGAACTGACCGATAATATCTACCAGGCCAGCCTTGTTTACTTGTTTATTAATGATTTTACAAGCCAGGGAGATGTCTCTTAAGATAGAAGAGAGCTGTCCGGTAGCTTTAGGGAACTGACGCGTCTGATTAATAGTAAAATCATCCAGCGTAACGAGTTTATTAGTCATATGGGTAATGATTGAAAAGATAATAGTATTAGTTGAGTCCGGCGCAGATTTTTTTAACGATCAGCGGACCTTCATAGATAAATCCGGTATAGACCTGTACCAGGCTGGCGCCGGCATCCAGTTTCTCCTGGGCATCGGCAGCAGTAGCAATACCACCTACCGCCATGATAGGAATAGTGCCTTTGCTCTTCTGGTGAATGTAACGAATCACATCGGTCGATTTATCTTTAACCGGTTTGCCGCTCAGGCCTCCGGCGCCGATCGCCTCAATTTCCTCTTTGGAAGAAATCAGGCCGCTGCGTTCAATCGTAGTATTGGTCGCCACGATACCATGAATTTTAGTGGTTTCGACGATGTCTACGATATCATCTAATTGCTCTAAAGTCAGGTCCGGTGCTATTTTTAATAAGATTGGCTTCTCTTTGCCCAGCTGAGAATTAATGATCTGCAGGCGGGTCAGCAATTTCTGCAGCGGTTCCTTTTCCTGCAATTCGCGCAGGTTAGGCGTGTTAGGACTGCTCACATTTACGGTGAAATAGTCAACCACATCGTACAGGGCACGGAAACATTTCTCATAGTCATCATCGGCCTGCTCGTTAGGGGTCACCTTATTTTTACCGATATTACCACCGATAACGATATCCGATTTGCGCTTGCGCAGACGCTCTGCAGCAGCTACGACACCGTCATTGTTGAAACCCATGCGGTTAATCAGGGCCTCATCAGCCGGCAGGCGAAACAGTCTTGGCTTATCATTACCCGGTTGTGGTAATGGCGTTACTGTACCTACTTCAATAAAGCCGAAGCCCAGGATAGACAGGTCGTCGATGAATTTGGCATCTTTGTCAAAACCTGCGGCAAGACCTACAGGGTTTTTAAACTTAATACCCCACAACTCCCTTTCCAGGCGCGGATCAGTAGTGCATTCTTTCTTAAAGAAACCGCGTACAAAAGGCATATTGGATGCCCTGTGCAGCATGCGCATGGCCCAATAGTGAATGTATTCAGGATCTTTCTTGAATAAAAAATATTTGAGTAAACCGTACATAATTGGCTGCAAAGATACAGCGCAAACGGGATAACTTAAGGTGTAGCGGCCATATTTTTAGGCATAAAACCATTCGTTTTCAGATAATGGCCCAGTTTTTGTGAAAAGAGGCGTGATCCTCTTGCATTTAAGTGAGACGCATTATAGAAATTACTTCGGTCATAGCAGAGTGGATCGTCAGAATAGTCCAGGAATAATAGGCTATGCTTTTGCGCAATATGACGAAACAGGTCAACCAATTGCTGCTTATTACGGAGGAAGTCACGGATCGCAATATTTTCGGGGCTGTAGACCATAACTACCTGAATGTTTTCACGGGCACAATCAGTAAGAAAACGATCCATCAGCTGCACAACAGGACTATCTATAACAATGCTGTATTTTTCCATCAGTTTCGCCGCGTTCTTAAAATCTTCATTCCATTCACTGGCATGGGCATGATAACCTTTATGCCGCATAGGTAAGGATTGTTTTCCCTGCATGGCATCGCTGATCAGGCTTATACATTCTGATTTGCGGCCATAATAACGCAATAAAGGCACGTAGTAATCGAAGCGGGTAAACCCTTGCAGCGGCCGCATATAAGACCGCATGTTTTCGCTGTGGCTCATATATGGGATAAACTGTGTGGCATTATATAATCCTTTGGGCATTTCAAAAGTAAAAAGATCCAGATTCAGGATTATATATTTCGGATGCTTATTGTATCTGAAGTATTCCAGATGACGCATATGCTGCATATAGAAGCCATAACCATCCATCCCCAAATTATAGGTCTCTGCCTTCAGGCTGTCTTTCAGTATTTCCGGATCATAATGACACCAGGCGCGGGAAGAGCCGTATACCGCCACTTCATTCTGCATTTTGGCAGAATAGATATCCTCCCATACTGAGAACTCTCCCTGTGCCATCTCCAGGGAGTGCTTCAGCCGGCTACTCAGCCAGCGGTCTGCAGGCCAGGCTAGCAGGGCCAGCGGAAGGAGTAACCATAATATGTTCCGGAGAAACTTCTTCATGTCTTAGAATTGAAAATAGATAAACTGTTGAGGAGTGCCGGCCCAGAGGAATATCGCCAGGATGAAAAGGATATATACAGCATATTGGAATGCATAAGACCGCTGTCTGATATTACGGAGCGGGAAGGGATCTCTGCGGCCCTGCCATTCAATCAGGAGCATAATCGCAATCAGTCCCAGAGCGATACAGGCCCTGCCCATACCATCAATGTCCGGTTTCTGAAATACCGATGAGGAGAACATACCTTTCAGGTACTTAAATGCGCTGCCGATGCTTTCGGCCCGGAAGAAAACCCAGGCAATCATGGTAAGGATAAAGGTAATACCTATAGACCATAGTTCTCTCAGGCTGGGCAGCGCCTTGTCTGCCGCTACAATATCTATATTACTGCGATTACGTTTCGTCAGCAGCAAAGGGAGAAAATAGATAGCGTTTATGGCTCCCCAGGCAATAAAGGTCCATTGGGCACCATGCCAGAAACCACTGAGCAGGAAAATGATGAATGTATTGCGGATACGTTTCCATGCCGGTACCTTGCTGCCCCCCAGAGGGATGTACACATAGTCGCGGAACCAGGAGGAAAGAGAAATATGCCATCTGCGCCAGAATTCTGCTATATCGCGAGAGAAATACGGATAGGCAAAATTACGCAGCAGGTCTATACCAAACAGCTTGGCCGTACCTAAAGCAATGTCCGAATAGCCGGAAAAGTCACCGTAGATCTGGAAGGTGAAAAACAAAGCACCCAACCACAAGGCCGAGCCATTATGTGCTCCCGGGTAGTTGAACATTTCATTGGCCAGTTCGGCACAGTTATCGGCAATCACTACTTTTTTGAACAAACCCCATAAAATCTGACGGCAACCGTCCACCGCAGTAGCGTAATCAAAGCTGCGCTTACGTTTGATCTGGGGTAGCAGGTGCGTGGCACGCTCAATCGGGCCCGCTACTAGCAAGGGGAAAAAGCTTACAAAAACACTGTAGTCTACAAAACTTTTTTCTGCATCAATGCGGCGCTGGTATATATCAATGATGTATGACAGGCCATGGAAGGTGTAAAATGAGATACCAACCGGGAGAATTACCTGTATCAGTGCCGGATGGCTGTTCAACCCGAACTGGCTCAAAAGGGCTGACATGTTCTCCGCAAAGAAATTGTAGTATTTAAAAATACCCAGGAAGCCCAGGTTAATGCCGATGCTCAGCCATAACCAGAATTTTCGGGTAGCTGGTCTTGCGGCCTTTTCGATCTTCAGGCCGGAAAAATAATCCAGCGCGGTAGAGAACAGGAGCAAGAAAAGGAAGCGCCAGTCCCAGCAGGCATAGAAAAAATAACTGGCAACCAACAACAGGATATTCTGCGTCCTTAGTTTCTTATTGAACACAAACCAGTATAGTATAAAGACTATAGGCAGGAAGATAGCAAAGGCAAAGGAGTTAAACAGCATTAATAAGAGACTATTAATTTTTGACGGGCAAATATAGGAATATTTAAAATGAGTTACAAGCCTTTAGGCAGTAGTAACATTGCGAGAAATCAATTACCTTTGCACATTATTCGATAGTCAAATATGAATCCACAAGATCGTTATGCCCTGCGCGGCGTTTCTGCCCAGAAAGAAGAGGTGCACAAAGCCGTAGCTGACCTGGACAAAGGTTTATTCCCGAAAGCATTCTGTAAAATTTACCCTGATTTCTGGGGTAATGATCCTGATTTTTGCAATATCATGCATGCAGATGGAGCCGGTACCAAATCTATCCTGGCTTATATGTACTGGAAAGAAACCGGAGACCTGAGTGTATGGAAGGGAATCGCGATCGATTCTATCGTGATGAATACGGATGATATGCTGTGTGTAGGTGCTGTAGGTCCTTATACTTACTCTTCTACGATTGGCAGAAATAAGCACCTGGTACCGGGTGAGGTAATCGCTGAAGTAATTAACGGAAGCCAGTCTTTCTTTAATACCCTGGGTGAATACGGTATCGACGTACACTTTATGGGTGGTGAAACCGCTGATGTGGGAGATGTAGTGCGTACAATCATCGTAGATGGTACTATGGCTTGCCGTATGCCTCGCCGTAAAATCATTACTACCGATAACATCGTACCGGGTAATGTGATCGTATCTTTTGCATCTTTCGGACAGGCGATCTATGAAACAGAATATAACAGTGGTATCGGTTCTAACGGACTGACCAGTGCCCGTCATGAATTATTACACCATGACTATGCAACCAAATACCCGGAAAGTGTAGACCCTAACCTGCCTAAAGAGGTGGTGTATAACGGGATCTACCACCTGACCGATAAAACAGAAACGCCTCTGGATGCGGGTAAGATGATCTTATCTCCAACCAGGACATATGCTCCTTTACTGCTGAAGATACTGGATAAACACTTTGATAAAATCAATGGTATCATCCACTGCAGTGGTGGCGGACAAACTAAATGTATGCACTACATGCCACAGGGCCTGCGCGTAGTGAAGAACAACCTGATCTCCGCACCGCCGATCTTCCGTATGATTCAGAAAGCAGCCGGTACAGACTGGAGAGAGATGTACCAGGTATTCAATATGGGTCAGCGCCTGGAGATCTTTACAGATGAGGCTACTGCCAACGAACTGATCCAGATTGCACAGGATTTTAAAATTGATGCACAGATCAGCGGTAGAGTAGAAGCCGCTCCTAAAAATGAACTGATCATCGAAGGAGAATTCGGTACTTATACTTACTAAGTAAACCTTACAATATAATACATAAAGGGCCTGGTCTATGACCAGGCCCTTTATGTATTATGAAGCTTGATGAATATGGTTTTGATTACAGCGATCGTATCATTTTCGTCATTTCGGGTACAAACAAATGGCAAGGTACACTTGTGATGAAGTTTGCGGGCGAAGCGCTGAACTGTAACCGGGAAATCTCATAATGCTACACCTGAATGACCTAAATTGTTGAAGCAGGCTCCATACGCACCGGAAAGGTAAAGGTATAACCCCGTTCCTTCAGGCTGCGGATCAGTTCCGGCAATATCTGTACAGTAATCGGACAACGATCATGCAATAATACAGTACTGTTGCTCTTGACCTGTTTCAGTATTTTTTGCAATAGTACATCAGCATCTTTCGCTACAGTATCCATGCTGCGTACATTCCAGCCCACACTCACCAGGTTCAGGTCCTGTATAGCACGTGCCAGATTAGGGTTGGTTACACCATATGGCGGACGGAAAATAGCAGGTGCTGTTCCCGTTACAGCGGTTATAGCATCGCTACACTGCTGTATATCGGCCTTCATCTGCCGGGCAGATTGCCAGTCAAAATGCACACTATGGCTGAAGGAATGGTTACCCAACAGGTGGCCTTCCGCAGCAATACGCTGCAATAGGGCTTCTTTGCCTGCAATATTTTTCCCGATCACGAAGAAGGTAGCCGGTACCTGCTCCTGCTTCAGGATATCCAGTATTGCTTCGGTACACTCATGCGGACCATCATCAAAAGTGAGGGCTACAGGTTTGATACCCGAGCTGAACTGCTGTATGGTCAGGGGCACACGGTTTACAGAAGTGATGAAAAAGTTCCACTGTATTTTAATACAGGCCAGTACCGTAATACCCAGGAATACCAATAGTGCCAGTGCAATCCACCAGGCAGAGTAATGATTGAAATAAATACCGGCAACCAGGTGCCCGATCACTACAATCGTAAAGACAATAAAATATTTAAAGCGCATGTCTGTTTATCTGTTTCTGCGGATGTATGATCCGTAATAATCACAGGTATTATATACGGTTTGCATGTATTTGGTTTGGTTATAGCCGCTTTGCAGTTTCTGGAAATGCGGATTCTTCAGTGCATTCTGGAAGTAACCATTGTCCTCGCCATAGCGGTTCTCTGGCACTACCGGGCATCTTTTCTGCCAGCATTTAGCCGCACCCCAAATCGCTTTGGCCTTTACTTCAGGATCGGTAGCCACGGCTGCAGCTTTATTGAAATACTGCTCTGCGGTATAGACCCCGTAATACTCCTGGAATGGCCGGCTGAGCTTTTTCCAGTCGTCCGTGATGTAATAAGCCATTTCATTGGTATAGTCGCGGGTATAATCCACCATATTAGAGGCCTTACCGTAATAAGAAATATTATACAAGGCTACTGCATAACCATATAGAGCACCTGCATCATTCGGATTTTTGGCAATAATCTCCTGCAGTTCGGCCATACGCTTGCTAAAGCTCAGCTTATTATATCCCTTATTGATCTCCGTTTCATCTGCCTCGACAATATCATTGATCTGCGGCATGAACGGACTCGGGAATTTTTTACTCGGGTTGATCTGCGCAAATATTGTAGCCGCCTCTTTGAATTTATATTCGCGGATGTACTTGGTGCCCTCCAGTTCTTTAAGGTTTTCCGGAGTGTAATAAGTCCCTTTGACCAGCCACTGATCAAAGGCCGATTTTTGTGTATTGGCCGCGAAAGCCTGTACATTGTTCAGCTGCGGTATAGACATTGCATCCAGCACGCTGCCCTGTATATCCTTAAAGCTCTCATCGGTATAGAAGGTATTGCGTGCACTGTCATAACTGCTGGCATGTGCCATTGCATACACTGCTTTGATCGTGTCTTTTTGTTGCAGGTACTGACCTGCAACCAGGTGCTGCATCATATTGCGGAATGTTTTATCCGCATCATGATCTTTGATCGCCAGCGTATTCAGTGCCTGCAGCTTGGGCAATAATTGCGCTTCAACGGTAGGTGTCAGGCTCTGTGCATTTTTGAGCACAGCCAGGATCTCAATCACATTATATAATCCTTGCTCGCGGGGCTGCATACCAGAGGCTTTAGCCGCCGCCAGGGCTGCATTCATCTTCACTTTATCCTGCATCATATAAGAGATATAGGCCGATGATAGTTGCCAGAATGCCGGCGTGCCATTCTTTCTGTCAGCCACCATCTTTTCCGCAAAGCGGTTCAGGGAAGACAGGTAGCTGGTATAGGTACGGGTAACCGAGTCTTTTTGTGCCTGGCTTTGCTCTCCGTAATTGTAATCATAATTGCGGATATCGTAATACCAGTAAGAAGTATTCGGCAGTTTGTTCTGACTATATACAATAGAAGAGAAGTAGTTTTCTTCCACTTTATTGATCTCGCGGTTCAGCAACACATCCAGTCCTGCCACTGTAGGGTCAAGCTGGTAGGCCTTTTCGATGTCCGGCAGTGCATCACCCACATTGCGCAGGGCATTCATAACCGTAACAACAGCCCGCTCTTTATCATTCTGGCATAACTTGTATATCGCATCGGTGAAGTCTTCGGTTCTTTCCCCTTTGTCCGGATCATAAGTACTGCGGCTCCACTCATAAGAGACCATAGCTTCGCTCTTATAAGCGTCACTGCTGGCAAACATTTTACTGTAATAATATCCGGCTTTGGCTTTTTCCTTTTTCTTATAGTAAGCACCGGCTTTAAAACCAATACAACGCGCATAGGCTACACTTTGGTCAGCACTGCTGCCCAGGAGCTCTTCGTATAAAGACAATACTTTATCATATTGCTGATCATAAAAAGCCATGCGCAGGATCTGGAAGTTGTATTTCATCTTCAGGAAGTCGTCTTTCGTCTTTTTCCTCAGACCGATTCCTTCTTCCATCAGCATTATATTACTGGCCACAGGCTTCGCTCTTGTAGTATCCCAGTCCGAGATGATCGCCGTTGCATTTATCTCGCAGGTTTTGGCATAATTCAGGTATTGCAGTGCCGGTTTGTTCTTCGCCTTGCTGAGCCATTGAGCAAAAGTATTGGCCGCAAGCGAATCGGGAACTTTGCGGTCCAGTGCCTGTATCGCATCAATACTGGTATTGTACAGGATGGTTTCAATATCCTTTACAGAGCTTTCTTTTCGGGTATACTCCTGCCATTCCTGCAACATCAGCATCTTGTTGACCTGCTCCGGGCCGGCATCATTTTCATCATTATAATCGCTGTAGTACAAATCATCAGAGACATAAAAGAAAGGCGTGTACGCCGGTGTCTGTGTTCCCTTATTTCCAAAAAAGGAAGGGTAGGTATCATAACTGTCGAAGTCTGCACAGGCATGAATGATCTGCTCTGAAGCCACCAGTACGGCAATGCTGCTAAAAGCGAGTAAATATTTTTTCCAGTTCATCAGGAGTATAATTTTTGAGGTTTTGCTGATCAAGGTGGTATAGTAATACCTTTAAAGAATCATTAGGTATATGCTCGGCTACAAAAGTAGCAAGTTTTTGCACGTCTTCTGCCGGACTGTTTTCATATCTGATCCATTGTCCTTTTTTTAGTTCAAACCCGTTCCAGAAAGTATCTTTCACCACAGTAAAGGTATGAGCTGTCTGTGGCTGAAACAGGCTCTTGTCCTGCAGGCGGTCAATGTCAATGTCCCGGAGTATGCCTTTGTACTGTTCCTTTTCAAATAATACACTCCAGTGAAAAACAGGCAGGGCCACATCAAGCGGCAGCGGGTAGTGCTCCAGGTTATCGAGGTATTGTTGCGCCGCTGCAACATTCAGGATCGAGTTTTCTTCTTTTATATTCCGGAGTCTGCCCATGTTATAGCACATCAGCAAGCCCTTGTCAGCCGGTGGTATGCCGCTTTTGACAATATACTTGACCTGGTGCAGTCTGATGGTTACACTTAATTTCTTTCCTGTAAAAAAGGCCTCCTGTTTCAGGTGATGCAGTAAATTGAAGTATGTCTCTCTGGTGGTAACCGTCCAGTCACAGTCGATCTGTATCTCTTTGGGAACGATACCTGCTTCTGTACATTTTCGTTGCAGTAAACCGGTAATGTTTTGTGCCAGTACCGCAATATCCTTTGGGTCCAGCTGCGCAATGGCCGAAGGGGTAATAAAAACAACCGGTACAATGTTCAGTGCAGTGTCTGTAATGTCGATCCGGGCAGGGGCAACCGGTACAATACGCCCGGTATTCGGGTCCAGATCGACATCAAAAAAACGCACATACAATTCCTGGCAATGGTATTGCTTCAGGAAAGCTTGCTCCTCCCGAGATAAGGTCACATTGGTCTTCCAGTAATACATTCCCCGGCGCACCTGCCGCTCGTGTCGGGTACAGGCTAGGGCAAATAAGCCGTAGAGCAGCAGTAATAAACAAGTCTGAAAAAGGGCTTTATGCCGGAGCAACATTTTGTATTGGTTTTAGCATACAAAAGTATATTTTTGTTTGTTTCTAAAATGTTTTCATTGGCAAATTATACATTATTAAAGCCCTTTATTTGTCTATCGGGTATCCTTATATGTTCCGCTTCCTGCGCGGTATCTAAAAACAAAACCGCGACAGCCGCAGAACCGCAGAAAACGACTAAAGCGGCGACACCGCCGCCGTATCAGCCCAGCCGTACCAAAGAATGGGAGCTGAAGCATACCAAACTGGACCTGACCTTTGACTTTGCCCAACGTACGGCCAGCGGACATGCACTATTGCAGATGCATCCTTATTTCTATAATTCCGACTCTATTGTCCTGGATGCAGTAGGTATGCAGATCGATGCGGTAGAAACCATGCCGGTTTCCTTACTCGATTCCTATCATTACGATAATGAACGCCTGCATATTAAGCTGAAGCAAGCGGTAAAAAAAGAAGACTTACTGAATATTCATATTAAATATACGGCCCGTCCTTATAGTGTAAAAGAGGGTGGTACCGATGCGATCCGCAGCGATAAAGGACTATTCTTCATCAATACCCGACTGGAAGAACCGCAAAAACCAATGCAGATCTGGACCCAGGGCGAGACCCAGGCCAACAGCAAATGGTTCCCGACCTTCGATAGTCCGAACTTTAAAACCACTTTGGACCTGACCATGCATGTGCCCGATACACTGGTCACCTTGAGTAATGGTCTGTTGAAAACATCCATCAAAGAGGCTAATGGCATGCGTGCCGATCGCTGGGTGCAGGATATACCTTTTGCGCCATACCTGGCTATGATGGCGGTAGGCGATTTTGCGGTACAGAAAGATACCTGGAAAGGTAAAGAGGTGGCCTATTATGTGCCTAAGGCCTATGGCCCTTATGCCCGCAATATATTTAACCATACCCCGGAAATGATGCAATTCTTTTCGGACAGGCTGGGTGTACCTTATCCCTGGGATAAGTACAGCCAGGTGGTGGGATACAACTATGTATCCGGTGCGATGGAGAATGTAACCGCCAGTTTATTCGGTTCCTTTAACCTGAAGAATGACAGTGAGCTGGCCGATGCACCAAACGATTTCATCGTAGCGCATGAGCTGTTTCACCAATGGTTTGGAGATTATGTGACCTGCGAGTCCTGGGGACAGCTGACCGTAAATGAATCTTTTGCCGACTACAGTGAATACCTGTGGACGGAATATAAATACGGACCTAACCGTGCCGAAGAAATATGGCAGAACGCCATGAATCGCTATCTGTCACAGGCTGCCAAAAATGATCCTTCCCTGGTGCGGTATCATTACCAGTCTGCCGGAGAAATGTTTGATCGCGTATCGTACAACAAAGGCGGCCGTACCCTGCATTACCTGCGCAACCTGCTGGGCGATGAGGCTTTCTTTGCCGGGCTGAAAGAGTACCTGACACAACATAAATTAAGTACTGCTGAGGCTACCGATCTGCGACTGGCTTTTGAAAAAGTAAGCGGTAAGGACTGGAAGTGGTTTTTTGATGAATGGTATTTCCGTGCAGGGCATCCTAAACTGGAGCTCCAGTACCAGTATGATAATGCGGCACAGCAGATGACGGTTGTGGTAAAACAGCAACAGAACGATAGCATAGGACTGTACCATATGCCTTTGAAGGCACAGCTGATCAGCGACAAGGGCACCGAAACCATCGACTGGACGGTAAATCAAAAAGAACAGGTATTTACCTATCCGTATGTAAATGGTAAAGCACCGGTATTTGTGCCGGATGCTATGCACTGGTTACCGGGCGAGATCAAAGTCATCAAACCAGCAGCTCCTGATGTGCGGGCAATCCTGCAAAAATCATCCAGCTATATCAGCAAACGCAATGCCCTGGCCGATTTTTTGAACAATAATCCGGATGCAACCCAAAGAAATACGATCTTAAAAGATGCTTTAGCAGATACCATATCCCAGGTGCGTTTATATGCATTACAGGGCATAGACCTCAGTACTAAAGCAGATGCTGCTGCTTTTACCGCAATGGTAGCCGCACTTGCAGAGAATGATCCTTCTAATAAAGTAAGGGCAGCGGCTTTTTATCTGCTGACCAAGGTATATGATACAAAGTATACAGCTATGTACGAACAGGCCATCAGTAGTCCTTCTTACATTGTTGCAGGCAGCGCCCTGATGGCACTCTATGCCCAGAATCATAAGCTGGCCTATGATCATGCGGTAAGCCTGAAAGCAAGTGATCCGAGAGATCAGTTACTCTATGTTTCCTATATGGTGCTGGCGAAAGAAGGTAGATCGGAAGATTATCCTTACCTGCAGGAACAGATCGTACACAATTATGACGGGGTGCGCAGTACGCTCATCACCCATTTTGGTACCTATCTGTTACAGAGCAGAGATCTGGAGACCTATACCCGCGGACTGGCATTTCTCCGTAAGATTCAAAACCTGAACGAAGGTGCGAATAAAGAGGGCATCAATCAATTATTAAAAGACCTGGACAAAAACCTGGATAATTATATAAAACTGAATACAAGCAGTGATGGTACTGAGCTGGCCCGTAAGAAAAAGGCTTTGCTGAAATAGCATCTGCATTGTTTACTAGACATGAAACGTTTATTTCTACTACTTTCGATATTATGCAGCCGGTATGCTACCGCGCAGCAGTTTCGCCCGCAGCCCTCATCGGCTATCTTCCAGGAGCTGCAACAGTTACAGCGACTGGGTACCGTAATGTACATCGCTGCACATCCTGACGATGAGAATACCCGGCTGATCACCTACCTGGTACACCACGATCATATCAATACCATTTATCTGTCACTTACCCGTGGAGACGGGGGGCAGAATATACTGGGCAATGAACAGGGCGCTGCACTGGGACTGATCCGTACCAATGAAATGATGCGGGCCCGCCAACTGGACGGAGCCGGCCAGCTCTTTACCCAGTTTGTCGACTTCGGTTTCAGCAAGTCGCCGGATGAGACCTTCTCTTTCTGGAACAGGGAAGAAGTGGTGAATTCTGTGAAACAAGCAATACAACAGTATCGTCCCGATGTGCTGATCTGTCGCTTTCCTACAACAGGCGAGGGCGGGCACGGACAACATACTGCTTCTGCAATAGCGGCTAAACTGGCTTTTGAAGAACTGCAGGCCAGCACTGATCCCAATATCTGGAAGCCCAAACGATTATTGTTTAATGCATTCAAGTTCGGGACCAGCAATACCATTCGCGAAGGACAGTTCCTGCTGCCGATCAACCAGTATGATCCTTTACTGGGTGAGAGTTACGGAGAACTGGCCGGGCGCAGCCGCTCAGAGCATAAGAGCCAGGGAGCGGGTACTCCGCAGACCTATGGCATTGCCAATGAAAATTTTGAATTGCTGGGTGGTGCACCCATGAGCAAATCGCTTTACGATGGGGTAGACACTTCCTGGAACAGGGTAGGTGCTCCGCAAATCGGGAAGCAGATTGCTGCGGTTATCAATCGTTTTGATTTTACCCATCCCGAAAAAAGTGTGGAGGCCTTGGTGAAGATCCGCAAGCAGATTGCCGCTTTGAATATTAAAAACGCCTTCTGGAGCAAAACTAAACTGGAAGAACTGGACCAAATTATCCTGCACTGTGCGGGTATACAAGCCGAGGCCCTGGCCGCCAAACAAGTTGTAAGCAGCGGGGATAGCCTGCCGGTTACGGTGAACATTACTTCCCGTATGAATGGTGTACAACTTGCTGCTGTATACTACAGAGATCGGAACAATTGCATACCGGCTGCTACAGCTATCGGTAATGACAGTGTACGTACCTTATTATTTGCCTTCCCGGTTACCGCACAGGTGCCGCTTACAGAGCCTTTCTGGATGCAGCAGGAACCGAAAGAACATAAATACATCTACCCGGCGCCGTATAAAAATGAGGCCTTGAATATACCGGACTTTGTATTGTCCTTACAGATCAATATAGGTACAGAGGCATTTACGCTTCCGGTGCCGATTTCATACAAACAGCTGAACCCGACCCGTGGCGATGTAATAGAGCCGGTACGGGTAATGCCTGTGGCGGACATTGAACCGCTGCAACCTATGCTGGTGGCCGAGCCGCAAAAAGATCTGCAGACCTCGGTACGCATTACCCTGCGTCAGTCAATAGATCAGGCCACATTACTGGTGTACCAGGGGCAAGAGATTGTGGCACGCAAAGCATTGTCTGCTTTGGCTAAAGACAGCCGCTCTGTAATCGATATTACCATTCCGGCAGCAGCACTGAAGCAAGGCCCCGTGCTGAGATATGTACTGGAGACCGGTAATCAGCAATATGACAAAACGCTGCACCTGATACAGTATGAACACATTCCTGCGTTACAGTATTTTGAACCGGCACAATCGGTGCTGGTGCAGAAAAACTGGGCTTCTCCGAAAGTGCAGAAGATCGGTTATATAGCCGGTGCCGGAGATAAGGTTGCTGAAGCCCTCTCCCTGAGCGGGTTTGAAGTGAGTATGCTGAGCGATGCCGATCTGAGTCATCCTGCCGGTCTGGCTAAGTATGATGTGATCGTTTGTGGGGTAAGGGTCGCGAATGTGCGTAAAGACCTGGCGCGCTACATGCCTGGTCTCTGGCAGTATGTAGCCCAGGGCGGTAGGGTAGTAATGCAGTACAATACCAGTATGGGACTGGAATTGCCCGAATTCAGTCCGTTGCCGCTGAGCCTGTCCCGTGACCGTATTACGGATGAGCAAGCGACGGTTACCTTTATTAACCCGGCCGATCCGCTACTGCAATATCCCAATGTAATCACCAGCAAAGATTTCGATAACTGGGTGCAGGAGCGCGGTATCTATTATCCATCTAAATGGGATAAGGCTTATGTGCCTGTATTGTCTATGCAAGACCCTGGCGAGCAGCCGCTGAACAGTGCGATCCTGTATGCACCCTATGGCAAAGGATGGTTCGTATATACCGGTCTGGCCTTTTTTCGCCAATTACCAGCGGGAAATGTTGGCGCAATGAGATTATTTGTTAACTTGCTGCACGTAGGTATGAAGCCCTAAAGGGATTGTTAAAGTTTTTATGTTATTTTGCGAAGAACCTTTTCGTTAGATAGTTTCGTACCCGAAAACTGTGAATTATTGTTCGACCAAGCGTAATGGAAGTATTTAAACCTGAAGAAATTTTAAAATCTACTGCACATCGTCCTTTCCCAATGCCTAATCAGGACTGGATTGTACTGAGTGAATGGAGTGATGTGCTGATGCTGCATTGGAAAGTTGATGCCAGTACAGTAAAGCGTATTTTGCCTAAAGAGCTGTCTATCGATACTTTTGAGGGTGGTGCCTGGGTTACTATTTGTGTGGCCAGTGTAGAAAACTTCATGAACCGCTTCTTTACCATCATCAAACAAGGCTTTAGTTTCGACCAGGTGATCATGCAGACTTATGTGATCCATAACGGAAAGCCTGGCCTGTACATCTTTAACCAGGAGCTTGAAAAATCATTTACCAAAAACCTGTACAAAAGACTGTTCAAACTGAAACCGGGCGAGACAGAGATCCTGAGAGAACGCAATGAAGAAGAGCATAAATTCTTCGCTAAAAATGATCTGACCGGATTCAAACTCGGATTGAAATATAAGCTGGGTGCAGAAATCAAAGAATCTGCCCTGGAGTCCTGGTTGTCTAACCGCTTCAGATACTTCTATGAAAAACAGAATAACCTGTACGAATATAGTGTGCATCACAGGGAATGGAATTTTCAGGATATAAAACTGGAAAAATTCCGTTCGCATTTTGTGTATGGCGGCCTGGAGCTGATGCATACCCCCGATTTTATACATTACTCCCCAGGCATTCAAAAACTGTTCTGGCCTAAATTTTTAATAAAGTAACCATATGAAAATTGCATTGATTGGATACGGTAAAATGGGAAAAACCATTGAAAGGATTGCCCTGAGCCGTGGCCATGAAATTGTCCTGAAAATAGGAAGAGGAAATAGTGAAACCTTTACTGCAGAAGCGATCAAACAAGCTGATGTAGCCATTGAATTTACCCAGCCGGAGGCTGCGCTGGAGAATGTATCCAAATGCCTGAAAGCAGGTGTACCGGTTGTTTGCGGTACTACCGGATGGAACGAAGATGTACCACAGGCAGAAGCCCTGTGTGCAGCATATAATACCGCCATGATCCAGTCATCGAACTTTAGCCTGGGGGTAAATATTTTCTTTGCAGTAAATAAATACCTGGCACAACTGATGGACAAGCAGGATGCCTATAATGTACTGGTAGAAGAAACCCACCATCTGCAAAAGCTGGATGCACCAAGCGGTACAGCCATTACTATTGCAGAGCAGATCATACAGCAACTGTCCCGTAAAGATACATGGGCTAAAGAAAGAGAAAACAATCCTGCAGAACTGGCGATCAAAGCTTATCGTGAGCCGGAAGTGCCGGGTACCCATGTCGTGACTTACCACTCCGAAATTGACGATATCGAGATCAAGCATACGGCGCATACCCGCGATGGATTTGCCCTGGGCTCTGTACTGGCTGCAGAATTTCTGAAAGGCCGTCAGGGTGTATTCACCATGCAGGACGTATTATTTCCCGACAAAGCATAACCTATTATTATACTCCAAAAATATTATACTCCATAATGGAAAAAATTAAATTCGGTACCGATGGATGGCGTGCCATTATCGCAAAAGATTTTACAGTACAGAATGTTGCCAGAGTCTCTAAAGGCCTGGCTGACTGGTTATATACCAAAACCCAAAAGCCATCTGTTGTTATCGGACACGATTGCCGTTTCGGGGGAGAATTGTTTGTAGAGACCGTTACCCGCGTACTCTGCGACAATGGTATTAAGGTATATGCTGCCAAAGGGTTTGTGAGTACACCTATGGTTTCCTATGGTGTATTGGCCAAGAAAGCAGACCAGGGTGTTGTGATCACCGCATCGCATAACCCGCCTGCCTATAATGGATATAAATTAAAAGGTGCTCATGGCGGACCGACCAATCCTGGCGACATCGCCGAGGTAGAAGCCCTGATCCCGGATCAGTACACTGTTCCGGAAGAGAGCATGGAGCACTATGAGCAGAAAGGCTTGCTGGAGTTCATAGACCTGGAGCAAATGTACCTGGATTACCTGCAAACCAAATTTGATTTTGCACAGCTGAACAACTCGGCTTTCAAACTGGCTTATGATGCGATGTATGGTGCGGGACAGAATGTAGTCAGAAAACTGATGCCGTCTGCCGTATTACTGCACTGCGAGCATAATCCTACATTTAACGGAACTGCTCCGGAGCCATTATATAAAAATACCAAAGAGCTGGCGGCAATGATGAAAAACACATCGGAGCTGAAGCTGGGCCTGGTTACGGATGGTGATGCAGATCGTATTGGTCTGTATGACGAAGACGGAAACTTTGTAGATGCACACCATATCCTGTTGTTACTGGTACACTACCTGGCTAAATACAAGCAGATGACCGGTAAGGTAATTATTGCCTTCTCTGTGACTGACCGTGTTAAGCGTATGTGCGAGCAGTATGGCCTGGAAGTAGAGGTGACCCCGATCGGCTTTAAATACATCAGTGAAAAAATTGTAACAGAAGATGTACTGGTAGGTGGAGAAGAGAGTGGTGGTATTGCAGTAAAAGGCCATATCCCCGAAAGAGATGGTATCTACGACGGACTGGTATTGCTGGAGTTTATGGTGGCTACGGGTAAATCGCTGAAAGAGCTGATACAGGAAGTGTATGATGTAGTAGGACCATTTGTATACCAGAGAGATGATCTGACCCTGCCTAATGAACTGAAAGAAACCATCATCAACAATGCTGGTAATGATGTGTATAATAGTGGTTTTGGCAAGTATGCCGCTACTCATGTAGAGAAGATCGACGGCGTGAAATATCACCTGGAGAATGGTGGTTGGGTAATGCTGCGTGCATCCGGTACAGAGCCATTGCTGCGTATCTATGCAGAAGGCAGCAGTGAGGAAGAAACACTGGATATCCTGAAAGCAGTAAAAGAAACAATCCTGTAATTAATAAGGTATTGATATAAAATAAACCCGGCGTATGGCGCCGGGTTTATTTGTTTTAGGAAAGTTGTGATTACAGACTGTCCAGCAATGCTTCCAGCTGGTTCAGGCCCATGCTGTAGCCTTGTTCGAAGCCCATATCCACCAGCGTTTGCAGGTCTTTTACTTCCTGGAATTGCAGCGTATTGGTCACTCTTGTACCTTCAGCAGTTTCTGTAAATACATTGGTCCAGTCCGTGAGCGGCATTTCCGGATTCATTGTTCCGTTTTCGTCACAGAAACCATCTTTGCCCTTGAAGCTTTTCATCGGATCTATGGTCACGAAATCGGCACGGGACCAGTGTTTTTCTCCATTAGATCCTACCATGGCATACAGCCAGTAGCCCCCTTCAGTGAAGTCCATATGTTTGGTCTCGGCTTTCCAGGGTTGCGGTCCCCACCATTGGTCCAGCAGTTCCTTTTCGGTAAATGCACGCCATACTTTGTTCAGTGGCGCATTGAAGTCTCTCGTGATCTGGATAGTTTTTGCGGCCAGATCTTTTTTGATTTGAATGTTTTGCATAGTACTTTAGGTTAATTGGTTTAATAATTGGTCTAACTGATCGAAGCGGCTTTCCCACATCTTGCGGTACGGCTCAACAAAGTCTGCTACTTCTTTCATTTTATGAGGATTAAAGTGATAGTAAATCTCTCTTCCGGATTGCTGCTGCGTGAGCAGTTCACATTCCGTCAGTATTTTAATGTGTTTGGAGACGGCTTGCCTCGAAGTATGAAAATGTTCTGCAATCGCATTGGGGGTCATTGCCTGTAAAGCAATCAATGCTATAATGGCTCTTCGGGTCGGATCGGCAATTGCCTGAAATACATCTCTTCTCATATCTTGTCCTGGCGCTTTATATGCAACCGTTCATTTGCAAATATAAGTGCAATTGTTTGGTTGCGCAAAATATTTTTATAATTTTTAAGAATAGGGTATGGGTATAGCAATTAAATAATCCGGTCTGATTCGTTAATTAAAAACATAATATATAATTTTAGCTTACCTAAATACAAATCTGATATGAGAACTCTTACACTTTCTGTATTACTGTTGCTGAACAGTGTGCTGGCCAAGGCCCAATCCCTCACTGTCAACGACATAAAAGGAGAATGGACCATGGTGGCCTTTGAGATGAGTGATATCTATTATGAATGGGGGATTGACTCGCTCGCCCTGGGACCCAATCTGAAAAGTCAGGTGACTCCGGAGAACGAAAAACTGGTCGTGGATGATATTAAGAAAAACCTGCAGCCATTTATTGATGGCCACTTGATTATTAAAGGCGACGGATATTATATGCAGAAATTAATGGGAGAAGAGGCCGATGGTAATTATACCTTAATCAAAAAAGGTGGGGCGCAGTACCTGCGCGTCATCAATAATAATAAAAACAAAGATGTAGATGAGCTGAAGGTGGAGAAAAAGAAGGGCTGGTTATACATATCCATGAATACAGAAGAGGGGGAGACGATCCTGATCTTTGAAAAAGATTAAGCTCTGTATACGTACATACTATGTATTTGTAAAGTTATGTTATAAAACAGGGGCAGATTTAAGGTTCTGCCGATATTGTAATACTTTTAAAGAAGGATTAAATTAAGTATCCATGAAAAAGTCTGTTTTAGGCTGGGCTGCATTTTGCAGCATTTTTATCGCAGCCTCCTGTAATAGTGTAAATGACTCTGAAAACCCTCAAAAGGGGCCTGCGGAATCTGAGGCACCGGCAAAGCCTTTGCCCGCTGCAGAAAATCCTGAGGTTACCGTAATCAAATATGAACAATTACAAAGTCGGCTGCAGCAGGAGAATGATACGGTATATGTAGTCAATTTCTGGGCTACCTGGTGCGGTCCTTGCGTTAAGGAACTGCCGCATTTTAAATCGTTCAGCGATCGTATGGCTAAAGAGCATAAACCTTTCCGCCTGATTATGGTATCGCTGGATCAGTCCGATATACTACAGGATAAAGTAGTGCCCTTCCTGAAAGAAAGAAATATCAATGCACAGCATTACCTGCTGGATGATAATACCCGAATGAACGAATGGATTCCTAAATTTGATGCTACCTGGTCCGGGGCTATACCGGCAACCATAGTATATGAGAAAGGAGAGAAAAGAGCATTTCATGAAGGATCTCTGGATGAAAAAGGACTGACACAATTGCTGCAATCTTATGTACATTAACCCCTCAAAACATAAATACATGAATAAACTTATGCTCCTTTGCGGTGCTGCCGTCTTATCTATGGCTTCCTGTGCCGGTAATTCTGATGCTACAACGGCAGAAGCCGCCACTGTGGCAAAGGATACCACTCCTTCGACACCTGCAGCCCCTGCGGCAAAAGGTTATGCTATAGGTGATGCCGCGGCTGACTTCTCTCTGAAGAATGTTGACGGTAAGCAGGTGGCCCTGGCTGATTACAAAGATGCCAAAGGTTTCATTGTAATCTTTACCTGTAATCACTGTCCTTATGCAAAGGCCTACGAGCAACGCATTATAGACCTGAACAAGCGCTATGCAGATAAAGGCTACCCGGTTATTGCCATCAGCCCTAACGATCCGGCAATTGAACCTAAAGACAGCTATGAAGAAATGCAGAAGCTGGCCAAGGCTAAAGGATATACTTTCCCGTACCTGATTGATGAAGGACAGACCGTATACCCTGCATTCGGAGCCAATAAAACACCGCATGTATTTATCCTGCAGAAAGAAAATAACCAGAACATCGTAAAATATATCGGTGCCATTGATGACAACTACGAGCATGCCGAGCAGGTGAAACACCGCTATGCAGAAGCTGCTGTCGATGCACTGCTGGCCGGTAAGCCGGTAGAAACGACCAAGACGGTAGCCATCGGCTGTGGCATTAAAGATAAAAAAACAGAATCTTAATTCCTTTCAATACAACAACGAGACATTGCGGCCTTTAGGGGTCGCATTGTTCTTTATATAGACCAGGCTGATACCACACCCGGTAAAATCATATAAAAGTGACTACATATTTTTAATATTAGCAGCATAATGATAACTTTGCATTCTATGAGTAAAAAAGCCATGCTGATCATTATGGATGGATGGGGAAAAGGACTGGTGCCGGCTTCCGATGCCATCCGTGCTGCCCACACACCTTACACAGATAATTTATATCATCAATATCCCAATAGTGAAATCATTACCTGCGGCGAAGTGGTAGGCTTGCCTAATGGACAGATGGGAAACTCTGAGGTCGGACACCTGAACCTGGGTGCCGGGCGCATCGTGTACCAGGAGTTGCAGCGGGTTAATGTGGCCATTAAAGATGGTAGCCTGCGTCAGAACCCGGTACTGGTTGCTGCCTTTGACCTGGCTAAGGTAAAAGGAACGAAAGTGCATTTTGTCGGACTGGTGAGTAACGGAGGGGTGCATTCCCATATCGATCACCTGAAGGCATTGTGCAGCTATGCAGAAGATGCTGGAGTACCTCAGTATTACGTACATGCATTTACTGATGGCCGTGATACCGATCCTAAAAGCGGAGCCGGATTTATTCAGGAACTGGACAATGCCCTGACCGGAACCCGTGGTCGTATTGCTACCGTAATCGGCCGTTATTATGCCATGGACAGAGATAAACGTTGGGAAAGAGTATCAAAGGCTTATGACTTGCTGACTAAAGGAGCCGGTACACCGACCAATGATTTTGTACGCAGTATAACATCTGCCTATGAAGAGCAGGTTACCGACGAGTTTATGATGCCGCTGGTACAGTGGGATGAGCAGGAGCAACCGATCGGAATGATACAGGATGAGGATATCGTGATCTGTTTCAATTTCCGTACCGACCGCTGTCGCGAGATTGTAGACGTGCTGACTCAGCAGGCATACCAGGAGTATAACATGCACCCGCTTAATCTGCACCTGGTTACCGCTACGGAGTATGATGCTACGTTTAGAAATGTATCGGTGATCTTTTATAAAGATGATCTCAAAAATACATTAGGTGAAGTATTGCAAAATGCTGGTAAAAAGCAAATTAGAATAGCTGAGACTGAAAAATATCCGCATGTAACCTTCTTCTTCTCCGGAGGGCGTGAGGTGCCGTTTGACGGAGAGTCGCGCATTATGAAGGCTTCTCCTAAAGATGTACCGACTTATGATCTGAAGCCGGAAATGAGCGCTTATGAGTTGAAAGACGCCATTATTCCGGAAATTGAGGTACAAAGTGCTGATTTCATTTGCCTTAACTTTGCCAATGCCGATATGGTTGGCCATACCGGAGTATGGGAAGCCGCTATTAAGGCAGCAGAAACCGTAGATCAGTGTGTGTCGGAAATCGTGCCTAAAGCCCTGGAAAATGGCTATGCAGTCTTCCTGACGGCAGATCATGGTAATTCTGATTACCTGGTGAACGAAGACGGTTCGCCGAATACAGCCCATACCTTAAACCCGGTACCGCTGTTCCTTATTTCAAATGACTACAAGGGTAGCCTGCAGAACGGTAAACTGGGCGATATCGCTCCGACAATACTGCAATACATGGGTATTTCTATTCCGGAAGAGATGACCGGACATATTTTAATTGAAGCATAAAAAAGAACTATAAATGAGTTTATATAAAACTAACGAAGAGGTTGAAATTCAAAGAGAAAGCTGTCTTATGGTGAGCAATACGCTTACTGAGGTAGCGAAGATATTGAAGCCTGGTATGACCACATTATCTATCGACGAATTTGCTTTTGAATTTATTAAAGATAATGGCGGCAAGCCATCTTTTAAAGGGTATCATGGTTATCCTTACTCCCTGTGTATTTCTGTAAATGAGCAGGTAGTACATGGTTTTCCGGGCAAATATGAACTGAGAGAAGGTGATATCGTTTCTATCGACTGTGGTTTCTATAAGAACGGTTTTCATGGAGACCATGCCTATACCTTCATTATGGGCGAAGTGCCTCAGGATGTACTGGATCTGGTACGTATTACCAAAGAATCCCTGTTCCTGGGTATCAACCAGGCAGTAGTAAACAACAGAACCGGTGATATCGCTTTTGCTATTGAAAATCATACACATGGCAAACATGGTTACGGAGTGGTAAGAGAGCTGGTAGGACACGGTGTGGGTCGTCAGATGCACGAAGATCCTCAGGTACCGAACTATGGCCGCAGAGGTAGCGGTAAGCGCCTGGTCGAGAATATGGTACTGGCTATTGAGCCGATGATTAACTTGGGTACCCGCCACGTAGAAACGCTGGAAGATGGCTGGACGATCGTAACCCGTGATAACAAGCCTTCCGTACACTTTGAACACAATGTATGTGTGAAGCCAGGTAAGCCGATTATCCTGTCTGATTATGCTCGTATCGAAGCGGCTGAGAAGCAAAATGTAAACCTGAATTCTTCTTACTATTAATTGATCCTCAATGGATGTAGCGAAAATACTTAAAGCTGCGGAGAAAGACCGTAAGAAGCTTACAGCCTTCCTGCAGAAGTTTGACGAAATTGTTCCTCCCGATCTCAGCGAGATCGTGGAGGAAGAAGATCGTAAGATGTGGGCACATACAGACTGTATGGCCTGTGCCAATTGCTGCAAGACCATGACCCCGATCTTTACAGAAGAGGACACTGCCCGCATTGCTGCACATCTGGGTATGACACCCGAGGCCTTTTTCGAGCAATACCTGGAGGTAGAAGAAGAAACCGGCAGTACCATCAATAAAGTATTTCCCTGCGTCTTCCTGGTAGATAACAAGTGCAGTATATATGCAGTGCGCCCGATTGACTGTGCAGAGTTTCCGCATCATGACAAGCGCCCGTTTGATGATTATAACGAGACATTTATACAGAATGTACACCGTTGCCCCGCTACATACGACCTGGTTTCCCGCCTTAAGGAACGTATCGAATCGGAATATGATTTTTAAATAGAATGACTTTAAATAGAACTAAATAAGTTGCTGTACGTCAGTTTTTTAGTGTAGATCGATCTGGTGATGTAAGGGTAAGGCTGATATGATTGTTTTACCCTCTAAATTACCCGGTCTATGAACAGATCTCTTACCTTCCTGATGCTGATCCTGTGTACATGGTGTACACAAACCCTCAGCGCCCAAGCCCTGAAACCCGGTTTTGACCGTGAGGAGTACCGGCAGATGATGTACATCTCTGCGCGTACAGGTGCTTCAAACCCCGACTACTACAAAGATTTTCCCGATCCGGATTATAAAATGGTATATCGCTCGGCCACCATGGGGCTGGATAACCTCTGGGATTTTTGGGTGAGTAATACCGGAGACCAGGCTGTGATCAGTCTGCGTGGTACCACCGAGAAATCCGAAAGCTGGTTGAATAACTTTTATGCTGCTATGGTTCCGGCTAAGGGCAGTCTGCAACTCGATAATTCCTTTACATTCGATTATGATCTTTCTGCCGATCCCAGAGCTGCTGTACATGTCGGCTGGCTGTTGAGTACAGGCTACCTGAGCCGGGATATTATGCCGAAACTCGATTCTGTATATAAAGCCGGTATCAAAAATGTGGTGATCATGGGGCATAGTCAGGGTGGTGGCATCGCCTATCTGATGAATGCATACCTGTACCGTCTGCAGGACAATGGTAAATTACCTAAAGATATCCGTATCAAAACCTATTGCAGTGCAGGGCCTAAGCCAGGCAACCTGTATTTTGCTTATGATTATGAAGCACATACACAAACGGGTTGGGCTTATAATGTGGTCAATGCAGCGGACTGGGTACCCGAAACTCCAATGTCTATACAGGCGCTGAATGACTTTAATACCATTAATCCTTTTAAGAATGCGCGCAAGATCATACGCAAGCAACCATTTGTACAGCGTACGGTGATGGGGTATATGTTCGGCAAGCTTAACCGCCCGACCCGCAGGGCACAAAGAATCTATGAGCGCTTCCTGGGGAAAAAAGCAGGAGGTATGGTTACCAAAATCATGAAAGAGTACAAGCAACCGGCATATTACCATAGTAATGACTATGTACGTACGGGCAATTTTATCGTGTTGTATCCCGATGCGGCGTATTTCGAAAAGTTCCCCAATACCGATCAGAGCCAGATGTTTATACACCATCTCCACAAACCTTATCTTTACCTGCTGGATAAGCTGAAGTTGTAATGAAAACAAGCAAGCAATCCATACTGTACAGATTGCTTAAAAAGTTAATATAAATCAATAAGGCCGGATACTATGTATCCGGCCTTATTGATTGTGAACTATTGTATATATGTAAATAATTATGGTTTCACCAGGTTCAGCGATTGTGGGGCTACAGCATCACCACTGATCAGCAGATGATAGATACCACTACTTTGTCCGCTCAGATCAAGAGACAGCTGTCCCGCAGCGTTCACTATTTTATTGCCCTGCAGCACACAACGACCTGCAGCATCTACCAGCTGGTAGTGTACCGTACCCTGAGGCAGGCTGTATACCGTAGCCTGGTTCAGTACCGGGTTAGGCGCAATGCTGATCTGTGCACCGGTAGCAACCTGTAGAGAGATCACCTTAGAATATACCGTACTGTTGTCATCACCAATAGTCTCAAGACGATAGTAGATCTTACCATTAATGGCTTCATCTATAAACTGGTGTGCGCCCGCTTTGCCAGCCGGCAAGCTGCCGATTGTGCTGAAGCGTTTGCCGTCTACAGAACGTTGTACATTGAATATTTTCATACCAGACTCGTCGCTCGTAAGCCAGTCTAACTGTACCTGAGTACCTACCTGACGGCCAGAGAAAGAGGTCATAACCAGTGGAAGGGGCGCTGCGAAGTTGGTCGCATTAATATTGTCTACACCTATGGCACCAATGGTTATACCCGTTGCTGCGACTCTGATTTTGTCAATTCCCTTGAACGCATTATTACTTGATACATTATAGGTTGTCAAAAGTTCCCCATCGCTGGCAGTGGATAACGAATAGGTCATGGTTGCACCGCTAACGGCAACATTATTACGATAGCCGGTAAGGGTAACGCTGGCTATACCCGCAAAAGGGATTCCATCTATAGATATATCAATAGTGTTCAGATCGAAAAGAGGTAATCCGTTCGATTTGATTTCTAATGCCGTAATGACAGTACCGCCACTTTGTGTATAGCCATATACCATGGCGGACTGACCGGTAAATGGCTCAATACCTATACCAGCATCGGATGCTGTGTTATTAGAAAACACCGTAAAGTCATAACCGGCAACATTTAATGCCGATAAACCTGTGCTGCCTGCCGGATGAATACCCGTAAGGTCTACAAAGGTATTGGTGTATAAACTGTTGAAGTTAGTGATACCCGATACCGGGGTACCTGCATAAGTATGGAGGCTACCCAGAGTTAAGGCTGCAAAAGCTAAGGTCTTGAAGTAACGGGAGGAGTGTGACATAAATGAACGAAGTACAGTTTTACGCATAAATAAAAGAGTGTTTTTAAGTGCGGACAAATGTAATAGAATTTATTTGTTATAACTATCTATGTCTTAATGTTTTGTGAAAATATAATCAACGAATCCTGTATAAATAAATTCAATAGCAGAAGCCGGTTGTTTTATGGAAATTTGCGCTTCCCTCACCACTCCCTCAAGAAACAACAGATCAATGATAGATAAGCGAATATTGCCACTGGCCATCGGTGGTTTAGGCATCGGCACTACAGAATTTACCATTATGGGTTTACTGCCGGATATGGCAAAATCATTACAGGTGAGCATTCCCGAAACAGGACACCTCATTTCGGCCTATGCTTTAGGCGTAGTGATCGGGGCACCCTTACTCATCGGCTATGCCGTAAAGTTCCCGCCCAAGAAGGTACTCATTGCCCTCATGATCCTCTTTACTATATTTAATGCATTATCTGCACTGATGCCAGGCTACTGGTCCATGCTTTTTGTGCGTTTCCTATCCGGTCTGCCGCATGGTGCCTTCTTCGGAGTAGGTACAGTTGTGGCCTCCAGGCTGGGAGGGGCAGGAAAGGAGGCTCGGTACATTGCCCTCATGTTCACCGGGCTTACCGTTGCGAATCTCGCCATGGTACCCCTGGTTACCTATATAGGGCATACGTATCACTGGCGCTGGTACTTTGCCATTGTAGCCCTGATCGGTTTGCTGGCTCTATTGTCTCTGTACCTCTGGTTGCCGGTGATGGAGAACAAAGAAGGTGCCCACTTCCGTGACGAGCTTAAATTCCTGAAAAACAAACAGAGCTGGTATGTACTGCTGATTACCGCAATCGGTTTCGGAGGACTGTTCAGCTGGCTGAGTTATATTACCCCGCTCATGACCGATATAGCCGGAGTGTCCAAAAATAATATGGCCTATATCATGACCCTGGCTGGCGGCGGCATGGTAGTCGGCAACCTGGCCGGTGGTTACCTGACCGACCGCATGGGTGCCGCAAAGGTGAGTATCGTTTTACTTTGCTCCATGATGATTGCACTGGTTGGGGTATTCTTCTTTTCTGCCAGTCAGCCCGTATCATTAGCATTGACCTTTATCTGTGGTGGATTGTCGATGTCTATTGCCTCTCCGGTCAATATTATGATGATACGTGCAGCACCCAATGCTGAAATGATGGCCGCGGCCTTTATGCAGGCTGCCTTTAATGTAGCCAATGCCCTGGGTGCTTTCCTGGGGGGCATTCCGCTGGAGTTTGGTCTGCCTTATAACTATCCGGCGCTGGTAGGTTTCGGGATGACCTTCATCGGATTGATGATTGCTATGGCTTATGCCCGAAAATATACAGGGGTGCAGGTAGCGCCGGTGACAGAGGAATCATTGATACAAAAATAAAAAGACATTGCTGGCACGCGCGCACGCTAACCCTGGCCGAACGGTCCGATGCAATCGGACCAATTTTCCAGGTCTTAGTGATCCCTTCGGAACACTAAGACCTGGGTGCCAAAACCCGTTCGTTGAGGGCCTCGAAGCGAACAGATCGGTATTCGTGTAGATCTTCCAATAGATATTCATAGCGTGCATTATAAAAAAGGGCACCGGATGTCCGGTGCCCTTTGGCAAACAAAATAGAAATATGAAAAGAAGATCTTTTAATGTCTGCTCGTATAATTACTCATCATTCAATCCTAAACGATCTCTCAGGTAGCGTTCTACCTTTTCCGGATGGTCACCGACTGCAGTGATAGCAGCCTGTATTTCAATCTGTTCTACACCCAGTAATTCCACCAGAAATCCGGATTTCAGGGAATAGTCCTGTTGCATATGATTAACAGTAACGTTGTTTTCATGTTTATTGCGCTCATTCATCATCGTTTTTAATTTTTAAGCGTTAACAAATATTATTACGGCTTCATTACTAAAATAGACGGCAGGGAAGATAGCCACGTACTATGCGTCGTCACTGCACGTTTAAGGCTCTCGATAGAGATCATCATCATATCATTATTGTTGCGCTGTGCTTCGGTAACCGTATGGCCCCCGTAGAGGGCAATATGATTCGGAGCCACCTGCTCTATCATCCGGATCGATTCTTTCAGCTCCGGATTCTGGGCTATAGTACCCAAAACATCCACAATCACCACAACAGATTTATTATTCTGGATCAGTTTCTGCGCATAGATGAGCAGGAAGCTATCGCTGATCGAAAAGAACGGAATCAGTATTCTTTCTGTACTCACCGTCTCCTCCCGGTTTATGAGGATACCCACCGGTATATTGCAACTGCGTACCAGGGTCTTCATACGCTCACCCAGTACCGCCTGTCCGAACAGCTTTTCTTTGCCGGTCAGGGTATTGTACAGGCGCTCAGGATTAATGATCTGAGAGGTAAGCCCCAGGATGCGCCCCAATAAGGTGCCGTCAAAAATAGAGGTACCCGTGCCCAGCAACAGCAGGTCATGGGTACCCGAATTGGCTGTTTTAATAATTTCTTCTTCAATATTCTGTACCGGTTTAAACACCGTTTTGACCTTCATGGCCAGTGAATCCGAAGCATCATATATAGGCATAAACACCTCATTTTCATACTCTGCCTGGTTGTAGGCATTAATGTCATTGCTGGGGGAGAGGTGCATACAGGTCACGACACTATTGCCCGAAGATTTGCGGGTAAAGGCATTGGCCAGTCGCAGTAAAGCTCTTCCTGTATCACTGTGGTTAAAGGAAACCAGTACTTTATATCTGCCGTTGTTGGAATGCTCCGTTTGTTCGCCCGGACTGCGGCGCCATATTTTATTGATCAGGTCCAGTGCCGGTCCGGTCATAAAGGTCGTAGCCAGTGCCATGAGGACCAGCATGGCAAAAATCTCTTTAGACAATACACCCAGGTCATAGCCGATATTGAGTACGATCAGCTCCATGAGACCACGGGTATTCATGAGCGCCCCTATGGACAGACTGTCTTTCCAGGACTGGCCCACAAACTTAGCCGCCAGCGCACTGCCCACAAATTTGCCCACTACAGCCACCAGGATGATGAGGCCGCAGATACCCCATAAACGGGCATCGTTGAGCAATCCGATCTCTGTTCTGAGGCCGGTAAAGACAAAGAATAAGGGTAACAGGATCACCACCGATACATCCTCTACCTTTTCAATAAATACATTGCGGAAGCTGATGTTGGAAGGCATAATCACCCCCGCCATAAAAGCACCGAACAATGCATGGATACCAATCACCTCTGTAGTGTAAGAAGAGATCAGCAGGGTAATGAAGAATATAGCGACTACCGGTCTGCTCAGGGCTTCTTTATGTGCATATTTCTTGCCGATACGGGCCAGCAAAGGCTGTACCACTTTCAGCATCAGTATAACATACAATAATGCCGCAAAAATCGTGGCCAGGGCACTCATGGCCGATCCGGCTTTTACAATAGCAATTACGGCAGCAAGTATACACCAGGCTGTAATATCATCTGCCGCTGCACAGGTAATAGCAATGTTACCTAACCGTGTTTTGGACAATCCCCGTTCCTGTACAATCCGTGCCAGTACGGGAAAGGCCGTAATACTCATGGAGATACCGGCAAATAAAGCAAAGGATACGAAGCCGATACCCTGCGGGGCAAATTCGTTATAGAGAAATAAGGCCAGCAGCATGCCGAGGAAAAAGGGAAATATAATGCTGGCATGACTGATCACAATAGCATCTTTGGCCTTGGATTTAATTACATTCAGGTCCAGTTCCATACCGATTACGAACATAAACAGGATAAGTCCTATCTGGCTCAGAAACTGCAGGTTACCCAATGAACTGGTCGGGAAGATCACTTCAAACATGCCGGGAAAGTAATGCCCCAGGAAGGATGGACCCAGCATAACACCGGCGATAATCTCACCAATCACAGATGGCTGGTTCATCTTTTTGAACAGCATTCCGAAGAAACGGGCCGCCAGGATAATGGTAATAATCTGTAAGAGCAGTGTCGCTAAAGGATGGGTAAGATTATGCTTATAGGTATCCCATATCTGACCCAGGGTATCGGGACTGCCCGAGATTTTGGTCAGCTCTTTCTGCTCCAGTGCATGCCCCTGATTAATGATGAAATATATTAATACAGAAAATAGTACAATCGTAAGAGTATAGAAAAGTAGGTTGCGCAATTTAGGCATGTAAATAGCTTTTTTAGAATACAAACTTACTATTCACAATCCGATATGTGCACACTCTTGTAATGAATAAGGGGAATTTTGTAATCAGAGGGCCTTCATAGCCATCATAAATTCCTCTTTGAATGTGGCACTCAATGGAATATGTATCATTTCCTTATTTATTTCCACCACCACTTCATTATTGGTAAAGGCCTGTACAGCCCGTATGGCTACCATTTGTTTTTTGTTGACCTGCAGAATGCTTGTTGAAGGCACTCGTTCGCGGAGTGTATTAAAGGTGTAATTTTTCAGCAGCTGTTCTTTTCCATTGTGGTATACCAGCTGTTTGTCCCGTGCATCAACCGCAGAAGTATTGATCATAGCGACCTGTGCGAAATCAATAACGGCTTTACCACGATCGGTATTAAGGATGCTGCTGCTGTTTGGTTCCGCCTGCATATGCTTCAGGTACAGCACAGCCTTATCTATCGATTGCCGGAAGCGTTCACTGTTGATCGGCTTGACGAGGTAGTCTATAGCATCAATATCAAAAGCATCTGCGGCATATTCTTTATACGCCGTAGTAAAAATAACGGGCTTACCCATAGCTTTTGCCAGGTCTATACCGTTCATGCCCGGCATCTCGATGTCTACAAAGCAGATCTGAAAGTCTTTCTGGTCCTTATCTTCTAGTGCCTTCAGCGGATCGTTATAGATACCGGCAATCTCCAGCATAGGTGTTTCCATACACAGCATCTGCAGGTAATGCAGTCCCGGTAATTCATCATCAACTATGATGCATTTTATTTTTGTATCCATGTAAGTCTATTTTCAGCAAGACCTGGTATACCTGGTCTTTGCGGTCCACGGTCAGGGTATGAAAATCGCCGTATATCAGTTCCAGTCGTTTCTCCAGGCTTTTGTTGCCCACACCCGATTTTTCTTTTTTCAATAGTGGTTTATCACTCACCTTATTGGCTACTTTGAGGCTGAGTACACCCGAGCGGTATTCCAGCCGGATATTGATAAAAGCATCTTCGCTTTGAAGATCGGCGTGTTTAAAGGCATTTTCAATAATAGGAGCACAGATCAGCGGGGCAATGAGGGCTTCATTTACCATCTCGTCCTGCTCATCAAGAATAATATCGGCACGAAGGTCAAACAGGGGACTCATCTTGAGCCGGTTGATATCTACCAGGTTGCGCGCAAAAGAAAACTCCTGGCTTATAGATACAAAGGGCTGATCGCTTTCGTAGAGGATATAGTCCAGTACACCCGACAGCCGGTCCAGAGACTTATAAGTGCTGTAGGCATGGGATTGTATAGAGTTGAGGATGTTTTTGAACAGGTGCGGATTCAGTTTATGCTTGATCGTTTCCAGCTCAAGCACATGCTTCTGGTTATTCAGTTCTTCAAATTTAGCAGCTACCGATTGCTTCTCCTGTTTCAGGATACGTATTTTCCGGCTCAGCCAGTAGATCCAGAAGGAGAGCCCTAGGATGATCACTAAAAGCTGGTATACAAATGCCGGAGAGTAAAAGGTAAAGTCCGATGAGCCACTTTTGAACATAGGCAAAGCTACTTAATATTATAAATTGCTGATTATAAACTGTTGTTAGCGAACAATTACAATATTCATCAGCTCCTTTTCCTGTTGTTTCAGGAGTATATTGGTGCGCACCAGTTTCTCTGCTTCGGCAGGATCGGCGCAGCTTTTCAGCTGATCTAGGTTCTCCTGTAGGTAACGCTTCAGCAGTTTCAGTTTGAAGTAGGCGAATGAACTGCGTACATCATTCTCATACAGATCCTCCATCCTGGGCAGTTCAATATTGTATTTTTTCTCCCAGTTTTCACTAGGCAGGTGTTCTACATGTACCAGGTCTACCACTTTTTCCTTGATCGACTTCATCGGATGATTGACAAAGAACTGCAGGGGAGGGTGCTCCTGCTTATCAGACCAGTACTGGTAATAAGCCATGGCAATATCATGTGCAAGTGCATTTTCAAAACTGGTAATATCTACATTCTCAAAGAAGTAATCGGCCACAGAAGGCGATTCTTCATAAGGACGGAATCCGTACTCGATCAGCATTTTGATCAGCTGCCATTCTTCTTTATAGTCCTTCTGAAACAGGTTAAGCGATTCGCTTTCACTGCTGCTGAGTTCGTCCGGTTGTTCCTCATATTCACGCGGAGTAGGTTGTCGTGTAGCCTCTCCTTTCTGCTGCTGCTTTACCTTTTCGCGGATAAAGTTATTGACAATACCAACGAAGGCATCCTCCTCCAGTTTTAATCGCTGCGAGGCTTCTTTTATATAATGCAGTTGCAATGCCGGGTTTTTGGTCCGGTCTATTTTACTGATCGATTCTGCTATTTCATTAACCAGTGCCGACTTTTTAAACGGATCATTCTGGGCTTCTTTCAGGCCCAGCTCCATCATGAAGTCGATCACATCTTTTTTGTGCTCCTGTACATAACGTTCAAAAGCACTGCTGCCGTTTTGCTGTACATAGCTGTCCGGGTCTTCACCTTCCGGTAGCAGTACCAGTTTTACGATAAAGTTCTCTTCCAGTGCCATATCCAGTCCGCGCAGGGCTGCTTTGATACCGGCCGCATCACCGTCATATAATATCGTCAGGTTGCGGGTCAGGTGACCGATCAGCTTCAGCTGTCCGGTAGTCAGTGAGGTACCACTGGAGGCCACCACATTTTCGATACCGGCCTGGTGCAGGGAGATCACATCGGTATAACCCTCTACCAGGTAACATTCCTGTTTGTCACTGATCGCTTTGCGCGACTGGTATAAACCATATAAGACCCGGTTCTTGACATACAGTTCATTCTCCGGACTATTGACATATTTAGGGGCCTTATCATTTTTCTTTAGAATACGGGCTCCAAAGCCCAGTACCTTACCGGTATTGGCGAAGATGGGGAAGATCACACGACCACGATAATTATCAAAGGTCCGTTCCGGTTTTACTTTAATGAGACCGGCCTTCTCCATTAATTCCTGGCTGAATCCTTTGGCAGTAGCCGCTTTTATAAAAGCATCCCACTGATCCAGGCTATACCCCAGCTTGAATTTTTCTATAGTATCTTTTGTAAATCCGCGCTCGGCAAAGTAGCTGCCCCCGATATTCTGACCTTCTTCGTTTTCTAAAAGAATGTCATGGAAATAGGTAGCCGCAAAATCATTGATGATGCGCAGGCTTTCTTCTACCTGTTGCTGGGCTACGTAAGACTCACTGGGTGCCGTCTCGTCCAGTTCTATATGGTAGAACTCGGCCAGCCAGCGGATGGCTTCTACAAAAGAAAATTTCTCATGTTCTTCGATAAAAGCTACAGCATCACCTCCCTTTCCGCAACCAAAACATTTAAAAATGCCCTTGGCCGGGTTAATATTAAAGGAGGGGGTCTTCTCATTATGGAACGGGCAGTTGGCAATATAATTGGCACCTCTCTTCTTTATGCTGATGAAATGGCCGATTACGTCTACAATATCCGTGTGGTTGAGTACTTTCTGTATGCTTTCGTTCGAGATCATGTGTTGTTGCTAAAAATCTTTACCGCAGTGGAAACAATGCCACTTTTCCTTATCAAACAATGCCGGTGCTATGCGGAAAACCTGCTGTCCCAGAAAGGTTTTGCGGCTCGCATCCACTATAGTCGTATTCTTGCTGCCGCAATAAATACATACACGGTTGTCCGGGTCCAGACCTTCGGCCTGTTCTTCCCAGTAAGCCGGAGTATCCTGCTCCGCATCCGCTTTATTTTCCAGCTGATCCAGCAGGGAGAGGGCGCGTGTTTCGTCCTCTTCTCTGACTTGTAATTTAATACCACCTACAGCAAGGGGCATAAATACCGTGCCCATATTGTCATTCAGCAGAGTAGAAGGTATGCCATAGGCATCCAGGCTCTGCTGGGTTACATGGGCAGAAAAATAGTCGCCGAATGAACGGATGGTGACCAGTTTACTCATAATAGGCTATTGATAGGGTGATGTGCAAAATTAAGATATATTCTCCAGCAGGGAGATGATAAAGCCATTTAGATTATCAATGGCATCTTTCATCTGCCAGCGGCTTTTGTCACGGGGTTCTATATAATTAGAGATGCTGCGTATCTGCAGATTAGGAATGTCCAGTTCATTACAGACATAGTGCATAGCGGCACCTTCCATACTTTCGATATGGCAGTCATAGGTCATTTGCTGTATATGCGCAGTGGCATCCGCCGGATTGCCGCTGATCTGGTTTACAGACATGCCCAGTGCTTTGGGCAGCGGATCTATATTGAGCATAAACTCCTGTATGGGATTACTTTTTAGCAAGGCTGCGCTGCTATCCGAAAGACCCATGGCCAGCAGGTTCAGCAGGTTGCCCTCCTGGTCGCGCGCGCCCAGATCAGCGATAAGATCATCCTTTACCCATACGGTTGTGCCCAGGGGAATGTCTGGTTCCAGTACGCCTGCAATACCTAGTTGCAGAACAAAATCGGGACGCTCCTGCATCACCATTCGCGTCAGGTTATAAGTAGTCGCTACCAGTCCTATACCGGTACATACCATGCGTATCTTCCAATGACCGAGGCAGAACCAGCCCATTGGGTCGGCTGTGCCGCAGGTATCCAGGTAGGCCTGTACACCGGCTACTTCAAAAGGAGTGGCAGATATGATCAGGAGTTGCTTCATTCACCAAAGGTAATAAAATCTGAACGGCTGGTTAATGTAGAAAATGTTAATCGTTTCTTGCTTTTGTCAACAAATAGTGATAAATTGGTGTTGTACTAAACCAATCTATCATGAACAAATATGTTTTATTCCTTGTGCTCACTTTCTCAGCTTTACTGAGCCAATTCACCCGTGCTACTGCCCAGACCGATTTCGCTCCGATAGGGGCACAATGGCACTACAGTTCGGGTACGTATAATGTAGGCCCTTCTGCCCTGCATTTTCAAGGGTACGTATTTCAGGAGTCTGTATCCGATACGGTAATTAATGGTATTACAGCCCGGAAGCTGCAACGCACTTATTCTGCCCGCAATACACAGAATACAATTGTCAGTGGACCGATCAGCAGCATATACATATACGCTACAGCAGATACCATCTTTAGTTATAATGTTGACTCTAACCGGTTCATGCCATTGTATATATTTAATGTAGCAGTAGGAGATACGCTTACCCATCATTCTATTGGAGCACCGGTGTATCCTTTGTTTGTAAATACCTGGCAAACGGTTGTGGATAGTATACGATACCCGGTATTTAATGGCAAACAGGTAAAAGCAGTGTATCATCATGAAGTGTCTCCGATTGCAGGCTGGAAAAGCCCGCCGTATTACCAGTACTTCGGACAGTTGCAAGGAGAATGGGGTATATATTATCAGCAACCAGCCTTACCGGAAGATTATTATACCAGATACGATCTCCGTTGCTACCAGGATGATAGCTTTGATGTACACTTTGCGAATGCATCAATGGCCTGTGATTCCGTACCGCCTGGACCTACCTCTATTGCTGATGTAGATTTCCTGTCCCGCAAACTGTCCGTTTATCCTAATCCGGCTACTGATCAGGTAACTATTGCGCTTGATGGCATTGCGATGCAATCAGTAGAAATACTGGATATGCTGGGTCGCAGGGTCTTTGTACAGGAGTATAAAGCGGGCACCAACAAAACAACGGTAGACCTGAACAATGTAAGCAAGGGTACTTATATATTGCGTATCAACACTAAAGATAAAGGGTCGGTACACCGTAAAATCGTATTGAAGTAAGTTTTTATAGTTAAACAATCAATTGCTCAGCCGCAGGCCGTCCGTACAGGATACCTGCGGCTGCTTATTTTGTGAAGATTTAAGAAACGGAAACAAGAAAAACATTTTACCTTTGCCGTGATTATATTTATATATACATGATATATCTTACCCGAGTAGAGCATTTCAATGCCGCCCATAAACTGTATAATCCTGAATGGTCGGCGGAGAAAAATTTTGAAGTCTTCAGTAAATGTTCCAATCCTAACTGGCATGGCCACAATTATGAATTGCATGTAACCGTAAAAGGGGAGCCTAATCCTCAGACCGGCTTTGTGTATAATGCGAAAGAATTGAGCCAGATCATTAAAGACGTAGTATTGGAGAAAATAGACCACCGTAACCTGAACCTTGATGTGGACTTTATGGAAGGCAAATTTACCAGCGCTGAAAACCTGGCTATTGGTATCTGGGATCAGCTGAAGCCGCACATCGAAAAAGATGGCGTACTGCTGCACTGCATTAAATTACTGGAAACAAGAAATATTTACGTAGAGTACTACGGTTAATCAATAAGAAAGAATGGCTTATAAAAAAATTGAAACGTACGACGAACACACTACCGAAGAATTGTCTTCTTTATACAAATCGGTAATTGTTGCGCTGGGAGAGGATGCGGAGAGAGATGGATTACAGAAAACACCAGAGCGCATGGCGAAGGCGATGCAATACCTGACTCATGGTTACCAGCTGGATGCAAGGGAAATCCTGAATTCGGCAAAGTTCAAGGAAGATTATAATGAAATGGTTATTGTGAAGGACATAGAACTGTATTCTATGTGCGAGCATCACTTACTGCCATTCATCGGTAAGGCACATATTGCCTATATTCCGAATGGCTATATCACCGGGCTCAGCAAGCTGGCCAGGGTAGTGGATGTATATGCCCGCCGCCTGCAGGTACAGGAAAGACTGACCGACCAGATACTGGCAGCACTGCAGGACACCCTGCAACCATTGGGCGTGGCCGTCGTAATTGAAGCAAAACACATGTGCATGATGATGCGCGGGGTACAAAAGCAAAACAGTACCACAACCACTTCAGCATTCAGCGGGCAGTTCCTTAAAAATGAAACCCGTTCTGAATTTTTACGCTTGATTTCATCAGAATTATCTTAAATTGCGTGGACAAAAAACCATTAAAAGGGGAAAAAAGAAAAAGATCATGAATAAAAAACAATTTGTAACATTGGGCTTAGTACTGGCTACTGCTACAGGTACCACTTATGCCCAGAAAGCAAAGATCAAAGAAGCAAACAATGCTTATGATAAAGCAACCTTGGCGCTGATTGCGGACAATAAAGCCGAAGCTGAAGCGCAGTTAAACAAGGCGAAAGCTGCTGCTGATGAAGCTGTGGCTAATGCAGAAACATCTGGTAATGCTTCTGCATGGATGGCAAAAGCGGTTACGTATATCAGCATGTCACAACTGCCTGCTTTCCAGGATCAGAAAGCATACAAAGCTGGTTTTGATGCGTTTGAAAAAGCAGTATCCCTGGATGCTAAAATTGAAAATAAAACAGATGGTATTGATGCTGTAGTTAAGAATGCAGGTATTTTCTCATTCAACGATGGTATCTCTGAATTCAATAAAAGTAATTATGATGCGGCTATCGCAGCATTTGATGTAACCAAAAAAGCATTTGGGTACAAAAACGGTGCCTATATCAAAGATAACAAAGCCGTTTATGATACCGTATTGGCACAGGCCAATATGTACAGCGCTTATTCATCATACTACCAGAAAAAATATGATGAAGCAGTTCCAAAACTGGAAGCCGCAATGGCTAACCCTGTTACTACAGGAACAGTAGATCTGTACCGTGTTGCAGCAATGAGCTATGGTGAGCAGAAAAATAATGCAAAACAAATGGCTACTATTGAAGCCGCTAAGAAAAAATTCCCGGGCAATAAAGATATCGCTGCCGATGAGCTGAACTATTATGTAGCGCAGGGACAGCAGGATCTGCTGGTGAAAAAATTCGAAGAAGCAGTAGCGCAGGATCCTTCAAATCCGCAATATATCAGCAACCTGGGTATCCTGTATTTAAACATGGCTACCGGCAAGGATGGTAATACACCAGCCAATGCAGAAGATATGTTCAAAAAAGCGGAAGCGCAAATGAAGAAAGCTATTGAACTGGAATCCAACAACCCGATTTACCAGTATCAGTTAGGTAATATGTTTGTGCAGAAATCTGATTATATCGCAAACCAGATGAACAAATTAGGTAGCACCAAAGCAGATAATGCCAAATACGATGGTTTATTCAACCTGAGAAACAGCTACCTGAAAGAGTCATTAACTCCGTTTGCAGCCGTAGAAAGAATTCTGGAGCCAAAACAAAAATCAAACAGCATCTCTTCTGATGAAAAAGGATACCTGCTGGAAGCATTACAGGCAATGGGTAAGATCCACGCAGCATTAAATGATCCTGCTAAATCTGCAGAATACAAGGCTAAATTAAAATCTTACGAATAAGTAATAATGAATTGCATAAAAAAGCAGCGTACCCGTTACGCTGCTTTTTTATGCAATTAAGAGCGGTTTGCAGGGCAGCGGTATACTTTCTATGTTATTTGCTACAACTATTCATCCTGCCAGCCGATAGCGGAGGTATGTCTTTTTAGAGAAGCAAATGAGTGGTGTAAAATATAGGTTCGTATTAGACAATACGAACCTTTTCTTGTGTATATGGAATGTTGTGTAAGGAGATTCCGTTCTTGGGGTAAGGAATATTCCTCTTACAACAAACTTTTGCTGCCATTTTACCGGCATTATATAGTAATAGTTGCCTGAGTACAGCAGTGCTAATAGCCACCGGAAAGTGAATTGAATCCTGGTGCGGCGCAAATGTATAGAATGTTAAGTGTATTAAAGAATGTAGTATCGAATGTTTTCAGGTTTACACTTAGTTTGTAGTGAAAATACTACAATAGCGTGGAAAGTTACCCGATTAAGACTATATTGTAGGTCGGAAACAGATAATTTTGAGTATGTTCTGCTACCATTTGAAGTACCGGCAAAACCGTTGCAGGATTTAACTTTCCCTTGCTCATAATTTTGCCAATAAATCGTTTATTTTACAGGAAACGCATAAATTGCAGTTCCAAGAAGAAAAGTTTTAGATACAGAAAATACAATCGAATTATTTTATGGAGTTATCTGCGAGCAGCTATTCAGTGAATATCAAAGCGCTGAATGAACGGATCAATGCCAAGAGCGCATTTGTAGATATGTTGCTGTTAGAATTAAGTAAAGCTATTGTGGGACAGAAGCATATGGGAGAGCGATTACTGATCGGACTCCTGGCCAATGGACACATACTGCTGGAAGGTGTACCGGGACTGGCCAAGACACTGGCTATCAAATCCCTGGCTTCCGCTATCGATGCGCGTTTCAGCCGCATCCAGTTTACCCCCGATTTATTACCGGCCGATGTAATCGGTACGATGATCTATAATCCCAAGGAGCATACGTTTGAAGTGCGCCGCGGACCAATATTTGCCAACTTCGTACTGGCCGATGAGATCAATCGCGCCCCGGCAAAGGTACAGTCGGCCCTGCTGGAAGCCATGCAGGAAAAGCAGGTAACCATCGGTGATACCACACATAAGTTGGCAGAGCCATTCCTCGTACTGGCTACACAAAACCCTATAGAACAGGAAGGTACTTATGCCTTGCCGGAGGCACAGGTAGACCGTTTCCTGCTGAAAGTCGTGATCGGTTATCCCGAAAAAGAAGATGAGCGACTGATCATTCGTCAGAATATAGAACCACAGAGCAAGAATCAAATCAATGCAGTAGTTACTGCACAAGAGATTGTAGAGGCACGTGAACTGGTTCGGGAAGTCTATATGGATGAGAAGATCGAACAATACATCATCGACATCGTATTTGCCACCCGTTATCCCAAAGACTATAATTTACAGAAACTGCAGCCTTATATTGCCTTTGGCTGTTCGCCGAGAGCGAGTATCAGCCTGGCCATTGCTGCCAAGGCATATGCCTTTATCAGGCGCCGCGGGTATGTAATTCCGGAAGATATCCGTGCAGTATGTTATGATGTACTGCGCCACCGTATCGGCATTACCTACGAGGCAGAAGCAGAGAATATCACCTCTGTAAACATTATCGATGAAATACTGAATGCCGTAGAAGTACCTTAGCAGGTACATGGCTTCGTAATCATTACGAATACATCTTTTATTTGACCAGGATTCAACAGGCTAAGCTTTAATGACTACTGCAGAAATTTTAAAGAAGGTAAGAAAGATAGAGATCAAGACCAAAGGGCTGAGCAGTCATATCTTTTCCGGCGAGTATCATTCCGCATTTAAAGGAAGGGGTATGTCCTTCAGTGAAGTGCGCGAATATTCGCCAGGCGATGATGTGCGCACTATTGACTGGAATGTGACTGCCCGTTTCTCTACCCCTTTTGTAAAGGTTTTTGAAGAAGAGCGCGAACTGACTGTAATGCTGCTGGTAGATGTCAGTGGCAGTTCCTTATTCGGTACAGCACAGCTCAATAAAAGAGAAATGATCACCGAGATCTGCGCGGTGCTTGCCTTTTCGGCAACTACCAATAATGATAAGGTAGGTGTTATCTTCTTCAGTGATAAAGTTGAACAATATATTCCACCTAAAAAAGGGAAGTCGCATATACTGCGCATTATCCGTGAACTCATCACTATGCAACCGGTGCAGAACCGCGGTACCGACATTCGTTGCTGCCTGGAGTTCCTGAATAATGTGATGCGCAAACGCGCCATTACATTTCTGATCAGCGATTTTATCTCGGAGGAGTATGAGTATCCGCTCAAAATGGCTGCGAGAAGGCATGACCTGGTGGGCATGCAGGTGTATGATCGTATGGATATGGAATTGCCTGATGCCGGGCTGCTGCAGGTACAGGATTCCGAAACCGGTGCCAGCCGCTGGATAGACAGCACGCATCCTGCAACCCGCATCAGTTATACCGCCGGATTCAAAAAGCAACAACAATACAATACAGAAACATTCCTTAGGGCCGGAGCGCAATTGCTCTCTGTACGCACCGACCAGGATTATATCAAAACACTACAAGGCTTTTTCAGAGCGAGAATATAGCATTTGCAGATGAACAGAAAGAATTATTTCCCCCTAACACTTGGATGCCTGCTGCTCCTGAGCATACTGCTGCAACCCTTTGTGACAATGGCACAGACTACGGTTAAAGCAAGCGTGGACAGTCGCCGTATTGCCATAGGCGAACAGCTGCACCTGTTCCTGGAGGTAAGTCATAAAGAGCAGGATGGAAAGCTCGTATGGCCTGCTGTACCACAACTCAGCGGCCTCGAAATCGTAGACACCGGTAAGGTAGATTCCCTGTCCGGAGCTAACGGACAAGTGCTCTATAAACAAAAATTGACCCTGACCGGCTTCGACTCCGGTACCTATATTATACCGCCGGTAGCCTTTACGGTGCAAAGCCCGGACGGACAGGAAAAGGTATTGAATACGGACAGTACATCTGTTACGATACAGACGGTCCTGGTAGACTTGCAAAAGCCTATACGTCCGCTCAAAGATATTATACAGGTGCCTAAGGCCTGGTGGGAATACTGGCCATGGGCTGTAGGGGCATTGCTTGCAGCCGCAGTACTGTTCTTCTTGTGGAGATGGCTGCGTAAACGCAGCAGGACCCCGCGCAAGCTCCGTAGACCTGTAGAGCAGCCACATGAGAAAGCCCTGCGTATGCTGGAAGAAATGTCGCATAAACCTTATGAGGCAGAAGGATTACTTAAAGAATATTATACCGACCTGACCAATATCCTGAGAACCTATCTGGAAGAGCGTTATGGCATTGCCGCAGCAGAACTGACTACGGACGATCTGCTGAAACTGGCCAAACAGAACAGAGAACTGAAGAAGATACGACAGGAGTTGAAACAAATATTTGTAATGGCCGATCTGGCCAAATTTGCCAAAGCTGCCCCTGAACACCTGGAGCAGGTTGCGTGTATGGATGCTGCAACCAAGATCATTTATAAAACAAAAAGCCGTGAGCCGAAGGAGGGCGCTGTAGTATGATGCAGATACCCGGTACCCATATAGCCTTACATAGCCCGGCATATATTTTATTATTGCTCTGTATCCCGCTCTGGCTCTGGATCAGACGCAGAAAGCAGTTGTCACGGGAGATGACTTTTCACCTGTCCACAACGAAGACCTTAGCTGGTCTGCCCGATGCACCAAAAGTACGCTACCGCAAATGGCTGCACTATTTGCGCATAGCCGCATTAGTCTTATGCTGCATTGCACTGAGTCGTCCGCAGCAGACCAATGCCCCGGACAATAAATATAATGAAGGTATAGATATTGTGTTGAGCATGGACTTGTCTACAAGTATGCTGGCAGAAGACTTTAAGCCAAACCGCATTGAAGCTGCAAAAGAAGTGGCAGAACATTTTGTGATGGATCGGCCGGCAGATCGTATTGGTCTTGTTGTGTTTGCAGGGGAGAGTTTTACCCAGGCACCCATCACTACCGATCATAATGTCATCATCGAACAGCTGGAAAACCTGCAAAGTGGTATGCTGGCCGATGGTACCGCCATTGGTATGGGACTGGCTACAGCAGTAGATCGCCTGCGAAGCAGTTCGGCTAAGAGCAAGGTAGTGATCCTGCTTACAGATGGGGTCAATAACTCGGGTTATATCGATCCGCAAACGGCATTGCGTATTGCGCAAACCTATAAGGTGAGGGTATATACAGTTGGTGTCGGATCCAAGGGGACAGCCATGTACCCGGTGCAGGATGCCTCCGGCAGAATGCATACCCAGGCTATGCCGGTACAGATCGATGAGGCCCTGCTGACAGAGATTGCACAGCAGACCGGCGGTAAGTACTTCCGTGCAACAGATAATGCTTCCCTGAAGAAAATCTATAATGAGATTGATCAGCTCGAAAAGAGCAAGATCGATGGCAGTGGTAATATGCAGTATAAAGAATGGTACTGGCCATTTGCCTTGCTGGGCGTATGTTTACTGGCACTGGAGTTACTCCTTTCCTATACCGTATTCAGGAGTATTACCTAATCAGAAAAGCTAACCTCCATATAATCCACGATACCGGAAATAGGAGGATTCAGTTTGCGTACACTGATGCTTACCTTACTTTCATCCTGCAACCCTTTGATTTTTGCATAAACATCACGAACGATCGTTTCCAGTGTTTTATGCGGCTGTTGCATCACTTCCTTCAGCAGGCTGTATAAGACTGTATAGTCTATAAGCGGTAGCTGTTGAATATCTGCAGGTACACTTACCCTCAGGTCTACCTGTATTTTATTCATAGTATGTGCTTCCTGCGGATACAGGCCTACAGGCACATTGAACAGGGCATTCATTACAGATACGGTCAGCATGATAATCTGGTATATTGAATAGTTATGGAAAGAAAAAATGGGAGCGGGCTCCCATTTTCGTTTATTTAAAATATAGTGACATATCCTTTTTCAAATTCTTTGTGCTCTTTGAAAATGGTAAACTGGTATAAACCTAATTGGTTAAAATTGCGTTTGTCCAGGATGATCACTTTCTCATTTACCCTTGGTATCGTCAGCACCTTTTTCTTAGAGGCATCGTAGAACTCGATAGAATAATTTGTATTCAGTGCATCAGGCAATTCGATATTGATATTACCTGAAAAAGGATTTGTATATACATACTTCGATTTCGGATAGGTTACCGCCTGCGCTTGCTTTTCTACCGCATTCACAATTTGCTTTGGAGATTCCGTTGATGTATTCTGGTTGATCACTTTCTGTAGCTCCTCAGAAGATGTCGGGATCAGCTTTTGCTTGGCAATAGTCGCACTGTCCAGGTAGAGTGATTTCAGGTTACTTTTAAAGTCAATACCGGAACCGAATTCCAGTACAATACGATACCAGTTTTTACCCACCATCGGATGCGGATCTACGAATGCAGCAGCACCCTTGCCCGTTTTTGGCACAGTACCAATAGTGGTAAAATTATAGTTACTGTCTGCAGAGCGCTGAACGGTGATCAGTTTTACGCCATTTTCGTACGGATTGATAAATGATAAAATATTGATTCCGTCTTTGGTCACAGCATTAAAGTCGGGTAGTGTCGGAGTAGGGCCTTCTTCCTGTGCTTGTGCCTGGAAACTGAATAAAAGTAATAACGCGTATATAAAACCTTTAATAGAGACAGATTGTATTTGCTTCATGAGTTCAAAAATAAGTAATTCACAATAGATTTTTCAGCGTAGCGCTATTTTTAGTAAAACCTTTACGCTTCCAGCAGATGAGCAATGCTGCGGTTTCCCTGCAGGCCACCGGTATGTATGCATAATATATGCTGCGCAGCGATCTTGTCCTGCTTTATCATCTCCAGCAGACCCCAGAGCATTTTAGCATTATATACAAAATCCAGTGGAAGATCATGCTCTTGCTGCATATAACGGATAAAGTCAATCAATTCAGGTGTGTACCGGGCAAATTTTCCGAAATGATAGTCTGTAGCCAGCGCCCAGCGCTGATGGGGTATCTGTGCCTGCAGCTCCTCTGCAATAGTTGCTCCCTGCTTAAAAACAGTAAAGCCCAGTGCGGACTGATGGGGTAGTAAGCCATTGGCAATGCCACAGAAGGTAGTGCCGGAGCCGATGGCACAGCATATCAGTTCTGTTTCTGCCGGTATATAACTTGTAATTGCCGCTGCACCCGCTATACCCATGGCACCATAGCCGCCTTCCGGTATGATTAATGCACCTGGGTATTGCAGTTGTACCTCATGCAGGAATGTTTCATCATGACGAATATAGACATCCCGGCCAACGAAATGCAGTTCCATGCCCAGTTTGCGGCATTCCTTCAGGGTTTCTGTTTCAGCGGACTGCCCGTGAAAACCCCTTACCCATGCGCGACAGGGAATCCCCAAAGCCGCACAGGCTGCAGCGGTAGCAATAAGGTGATTAGAATGTGCTCCGCCAAAGGTTAGTATAAAAGCATAATCACCTTCACGGAACAGCCGTATATATTCCTGTAGTTTAAACCACTTATTGCCTGATACCTGCGGATGAATTTCATCCAGCCGCAGGATGCTCAAAGAGATACCTGCAGCACGATTTATAGGGTGATTAATAGGCTGTATGCGGATTTCAGGCCGCAGATCAATAGCCATACTCTTTCAGGTAAGTATCATTCTCCCTCCATTTCGGGCGCACTTTGATGAACAGTTCCAGGAATACTTTTTTGCCCAGAAACTGCTCAATGCTCTCCCTCGATTTCGTACCCAGTTTTTTGATCATGCTGCCTTTGTCACCCAGCATAATTATTTTTTGGGTTTCGCGGGTCACCACGATATCGGCACTGATGCGCACAATATGGGGCAGGTCTTTGAAAGACTGTACCAGTACAGCTGTGTGATATGGAATCTCTTTGTCATACAGCATATATATCTTTTCGCGGATCAGCTCCGAAACAAAGAAACGGGTAGGCCGGTCAGAGATATCATCTTCAGGGAAGAAAGGCGGATTCTCCGGTAAGAATTCCAGTACTGCAGGCAGAATTTTATCGGTATTGATCTTTTTCGTAACTGATATCGCCAGTGTTTTATTAGGTTTTATTTTCTCCGTAAATGCCGCTATAAGGCGCTCCTGTTCTGCTTTATCTTTGATCAGGTCTATTTTGTTGATCAGCAGAATGGTTGGCGATTTTAATTTCAGGATGGAAATGATTTCCGCAAAGCCATCAATGCTTTCTGTCGCATCGGCCATCAACAGGGCCACGTCCGAATCCTCCATCGCACTCTTTACCTGCTGCATCATTTTATTGTGCAGTTTATACTTCGGGTTAATGATGCCCGGCGTATCTGAAAAGATGATCTGGTAATTTTCTTCTGTGATAAAGCCCAGTATGCGATGGCGCGTGGTCTGTACCTTAGGCGAGATGATCGCGAGAGACTCACCGATCATTGCGTTCAGTAAAGTAGACTTACCAGCATTGGGCGGTCCGAAGATATTGACAAATCCGGCTTTGTGTTGTGTATCCATGTATATGCAAAGATAGCGGATGCAAATTATTTTTGGATTAATTATCAAAAAGATTTGGCAGAGTAAAAAAAGAGTTCTACTTTTGCACCCACAACAGCGCGAGGTAGAGCAGCGGTAGCTCGTCGGGCTCATAACCCGAAGGTCGTTGGTTCGATTCCAGCCCTCGCTACTCCGCAAAAGAGACATGTATAACGCATGTCTCTTTTTTTGTGTTAATCTTTCCCTACGCTCAATCGTTTTTCTTAAACCAGCTTAAGTTTTTAAAAACAAGGCAGGTCTACATTTGCACTTTAACGGAGTCGATATGAAGCATGTACACAGCAGCGATTGGGCGCAACTATTTTTAAGGATCGCGCTTTCCTTAGCACTATTATCGGCGGTTGCAGACCGGCTGGGCATGTGGCCGGTAGAATATGCGGTCTGGGGTAATATGGATAAATTTATCGAATACACAGGGCAGATCACCTCCTTTCTGCCTGCGGGAATGCAGAACATCAATGCTAACCTGGCGACCTTTGCAGAGACAATCCTTGGCCTATTGCTCATCGCAGGCTTTAAAACCAGATGGGTAGCCATGCTTACAGGTATCCTGCTCATGATCTTTGCCATTTCCATGACCATAACATTAGGTATAAAATCAACATTCGACTATTCTGTCTGGGTCGGTAGTGCAGCAGCCTTTTTATTAAGCAGCCAGAAAGTATTTACCTACAGCATGGATAGCCTTATAGAGAAGGAAAGGAAGTATAAGCAGGCCATAAAAAGTAACTGAGTATCCGCTTTTAGGAAACAATACTAAATATTACTCTTTTGGTTTCCACCTATACTTATTGGTACCTTTTGCCTTGATGCAAAAGGTAGCGCCAAAAAATCAAGGCTGTATAAATCCCTGGCTAAAAACCAATGTGTCGGTCGGTTGCAAACCAGAACGCTGCGCTCAGACAGTGGTTTCCGACTTAATCGACCGAGTCAATGATTTTATTAACGCCGGATTTATAAGGCCATTTGGAGCGATCTGCACGGTACGGATCGCTTATTGTTTTCATCACAGCGATAGCCATTTTGGTTGGAGCTCTGCGATCGTTGAGCAGCGAACGCATCACACGTTAAGCTCAGACGATCAATGCACGCAACGGTACAAAATGGCGGTGCTTTGCAATCGCATTGATGAAAACAAAGGCATTTTTGGTCCTTTTGTTGCCGGACAAAAGGACGGACAAGATAGGTTACTACATGCGGATAGTCAGTGAAAATTAGAATGGCTACCAGTAATGTGGGCAATTATTTTTCTTCTTATCTATGGAAGCTAAATAAGTAATGTAAGTCTTTATTTCCTGAAAGCAAATACTCAATAAAAATGATGAAGCGGTATACCGTCGAGCTATAGGCTTACCGGTATACCGCTTTATGTAGTGCATTGATGCCTATCGTTGCAGGTTATGCTCGTATATGCTTACCCAATCCGCAATACTCATTTTTGTAGCTAGTTCAGCAATCAGATCAAAGGGTATCTGATCCGGTTTTTTGAATCGGATACAGCTCTTTCCCATATCCAGCTTGGTTTTGCTGTGTTTAGGGTATTCGTTTACAAACCAGTCATGTAATTCCTTATCGGCATATAGTCCCATATGATACAAGGCAATAAAATTTTTCTGTGAGGCAATATTGATAAAAGGAAGGGCTAGTTTCGGATCACAGTGATAGCCTTTTGGATAAATACTGTGTGGTACCACAAAAGCGATCATTCCATAACCTACCGTTTCAGAAAAGCCCTCAGGCAGATTTTTGGATATAACCCGTTTCAGTTCATATACGGCCTGTTTTCTGTCTTCCGGCAGTTGATCTATATATTGCTCTGGTGAGCTGGCTTCTATTTTCATATGCTGTTAGAAATATTGTTGTACACTGGAGCACTGTTCCCGATCAGTCCGGCTTCAGTGCTGAAATACAAATAGAATCAATTTTGCAGTTTTGTTCAAATATATTTTAGGAATAAAGGCTTAGAATAAGCTTGGCATCCTGAGCTCCTGTTCCAGGGAAAGCAGCAGGGACTTACGGTCCAGGCCACCGGCAAAACCGACCAGTTTGCCCGAGGCGCCAATCACCCGATGACAGGGAACGATAATCGCCACCGGATTTTTATTCAGCGCACCACCGACTGCACGTACCGCTTTTATATCACCCAGTATCCTGGCCAGTTCTCCGTAGGTTCTTGTTTTACCATAAGGAATCTGTAACAGCGCTTCCCATGCCCTGATCTGAAATTCCGTTCCCTGAAGGTCGAGCGGCAAATCAAAACCGGTTCTTATCCGCGCAAAGTACTCTCCTAGTTGCCTTTCTGCGGCCAGTAGTATAGGCGCATGTTCACTATGCACTGCACCGGGTAGTTTGGTTCGGCAATAATCCTCGCCCTCCCATAAAACAGCCACCAGGCCTTTATCAGAGGCCACCAGCCGTATGGTACCAACCGGCGAGGGCATGTCTTTATAGTTCAAAAGGTTCGACGCTTTCATGAATAAGTTCTTTGCTGTTTTTACGACGTGTGGTGCGGGCAGAAGGCAATAACTGCAACATGATGCCTACCATCGCCACACAGACCAGGATTGCAATTACACCGGCCTTATATGCCATCTGCCAGCTCTGTTGAGAGAAGTAGAAGAATATGCCGCCAATGATGCTTACCCCCAATGCAGAGGCTGTTTGCTGAAATGTGGAATAGATTCCCGCTGCTGCACCTGCATATTGTGAAGGTACATTTTTAAGGGCCAGGTTCAGCAGAGAGGGGAGTACCAATCCGTTACCAAAACCCCAAAGGCCCATCAGGCCTATAATAGCCCAGGTATTGATGCCCGGTTTCCATACAGTCATCTGCAAATAAAATGCAGCGGCCAGTACCAGAACACCCACCTGTAATACCCGTTTGCCATAAGTTACGATCATCCCTGACGCCAGTACAGATGATATGATAAACAAAATGCCCGGAGCGATAAAATACAGACCACAATCTACAGCCGAAACACCAAGACCGTTCTGGATGTATACCGCACTCAGCAACAGGTAGGCCGTATGCAGCATAAAGTGGAACAGCACTGCTATCAGGCCGATATTGAAGTCCTTAATTTTAAATAAACGTACATCAATTAGGGGATTACGGTTAGTCTTCAGCTTCATGCGCTGATTATAGATAAAGAATGCAAAGAGTACTGCAGATAAGACAAATAACGCAATGCTCCATAAGGGCCAGCCCGCTTCACGTCCCTCGATCAATGGATAGATCAGGCTGAACAGGGCTGTTGTCAGAATGAAGATACCGGTATAATCAAATTTAGTACGCTGATGTTTTTCCGTTTCGGTTACATATTTATGAGTGGCCCATAGGGTAACAATGCCTATCGGAAGATTGATAAAGAAGATCAGCCTCCAGCCTTCAATGGCCCAATGGGTTTCGGAAAGGTAACCGCCCAGCACCTGTCCTATTACCGCGGCTGTACCTAGGGTGATACCGTACAGGCCGAATGCTTTGGCTCGTTCTTTAGTTTCGGTAAATAGTACCTGTATAAAAGCGATGGTCTGCGGTACCATAAATGAAGCACTAAGCCCTTGCAGGAATCGTGTAATATTTAATTGCAGGGCAGACTCAGACAAGCCACAGAGGGAGGAGGTTATCGTAAAGGCAAACATACCCCAGAAGAAAACCTTCTTACGTCCGAAATGATCGCCCGCTCTACCACCAGTAATCAGGAATGCTGCATAACCAAGGAGGTAGCCGGCAATGACCAGCTGGATTTCAGCATCTGTCGCATGTACCCCTTTCTTAATAGAGGGTACGGCAATGTTTATAATGAATACGTCTATAACGGAAAGTAAAGGGGCTGATAATACAATGGCCAGTTCCAGCCATTTGTTTTTTACATCTTTCATCAGATTAATTTTTTAATGATTTTTTTTGCTGCCTTCAGTTCCGCAGTCTGTTTAAATACCGATACGCTGGTAAGCGCCCCTTCCAGGGTGAAGAATATTAATTCGCTCAGTTCCTGATCAGTCAGGTTTTTCTGGTGGCCGGAGGCTGCAACCAGTTTTTTGATAATAGACTTGCTATGGACTTTCGTAGCCTGTATTTCAGCCAATACACGCGGGTCGCTGGTTCCGGCCTCATCATTTGCTTTTATAAACGGGCATCCTCCAAACTGTCTGATCTCCTGGCGTTCGATGTGGTAATCAAAAATAGCCAGCAGCTTATCTTTAGGATCGGTCACCTTATCTATGGCCGCTTGCAGGCGGCTATGCCAGCGTTCATGTGTGCGTTGGATATAAGCAACCAGCAGATCCGTCTTTGTCTCGAAGTGTTTGTACAAAGATGCTTTGGCAATATCAGCTTCCTCTATAACCTGGTTTATGCCGGTATTACTATAGCCCTGAGTATAGAATAAACGCTCTGCAGTATCAAGAATCTTGTCAATAACGACTTGTCCTCTTTGTTTCATTATGCAAAGATAGATATTAAATAGACAGAATTGTCTATTTAATAAAAATATTTTAACATAGCGCATGATGTTTCGCATTCCGGGATGTCTTAGAATAGCTGCGCTATGATTGGTTATGCTTATATTTATAGTATAATAATGCATCAATCTCATGAGTTAAACCTTTGCGATATGAACAAAAACAAAACAAGGATATTCAGTCCCATAATGATCGTGGTATTGGTGGCAGTTACCTTACTCATTCTTTTTTCCGATACCATCTTCTCTTCCCGCTCGGAATTTGATGTTGTAGACAAGCCCAATGATAAAATGATTGCTATGTTCAATACGGAAATAGATAAAGAGATAGATAACCATACGCAAAGTGCAAGCTACCCGGGTTATATTCCGGAAAGCAGGCAGAATGTAGTCCTTTACCTGAAAACATTACGCTCTATTGAGGGCTATGCCCGTTATGGTGTGCAGTCTACAAAACCACATAACTATATTGAGTTGAAACTAATATTCACAGACGGAAGCATTAAGAAAGAGGTCTATACGGGCTACAGTGTATCAGGCCTTATGGGACCATCCATATTAATGAAAGTAGATATGGACAATGGCCGGGCTGTAAAAGTCTACACGAACGGACAGGAAAAGAAAGGTTCACCGGAATGGGTAATACCCGAAATAAATATGCTTATCAATAAAGCTATTGCATACGATATAAACCAGCACCATAATCATTACTTCGCACCGGAGAAGACGCAGAAAGATTTTGAAAAGGAATGGGAAAAGCAGTAATGCAGGTATTCCTTTAAATCAGTGAAAACAAATACCGTCCGGGTTTCGGGCGGTATTTGTTTTGTGGCTAAACTGGATTAAGATAAGTTTTGGAGGCTTTATAGATAAAAAATAGCGGGCTTTTAAGCAAAGAAATCTGGGCTTTTCGGCAAACCTGCAGAATGCTTATCGAAGTAATTTTGTGTTTGAAATAACGATGCTCTTTGTGGCTCGTTTTAAAAGCAACAAAATGAAAATAATCAATCAGCATTATGTCAATGGAAGATTCATTCCTTCGACTGGTACAGAGGAGATGGACATCATCAATCCTTCTGATGGTGGCCTAATTGGTAAAGTAGTATTGGGCAATGAGCAGGATATAGCAACTGCAATAGCTGCTGCTTCGGCTGCTTTGCCCACTTTTGCGCAAACAAGCAGCGCACAACGTATGGATTATCTGCAGCGCCTGCATGATGCTCTAATGGAGCGGATCGACGATCTGCAGGAGGCAACTACGACCGAGTATGGTGCTACAGTACAGCGGTCCCGCTGGTCAAACCAGTATGCAGCAGAAACGTTCCTGTATTTTAAAGACATCCTTAAGGATTTTGAGTTTGAGCGCAACATTGGTCAGTCTACCATATCCATGGTACCGGTAGGAGTTACTGCAATCATGACTGCATGGAATGCCAATTCGGGGTCTATCAGCGTGAAGCTGGCTGCGGCTATTGCTGCAGGGTGTACTGTGGTGATCAAGCCCAGTGAAATGAGCGCTATACAGTCGCAGGTATTGGCCGAATGTTTTGATCGTGCAGGCCTTCCTCCGGGAGTGATCAATATGGTGCATGGTAGAGGCGATGTACTGGGTACCGTATTATCTACACATTCTGCTGTAGCTAAGATCCTGTTCACAGGGTCTACCTTTGTCGGCAAGATCATTGCGCGGAATGCAGTAGATACCATGAAACGCGTAACGCTTGAACTCAGTGGCAAATCACCCAATATCATTCTTGATGATGCCCATTTGGAGACCGCTATACCGATGGCGGTAAATGCCGCCTTTATGAATAGCGGTCAGGCCTGTATTGCAGGTACCCGGCTATTGGTGCCGGAAGCACTGCTGCCCGGGGTTAAGCGCATCCTGCTGGAGACCGTTGCCAAACAAACAGTAGGCGATCCGCGCGATGAACATACAGTCATAGGTCCGATGGCCAGTCAGAAACAGTTTGATCGCATACAGCATTATATCAACCTGGGTATAGAAGAAGGGGCAGAACTTTTAGCAGGTGGTCCGGGTAAACCAGCGGGATTGCAGGACGGGTTTTATGTCAAACCCACTATATTTACAGGAGTAAATAACAATATGACAATTGCTCAGGAAGAGATCTTCGGTCCTGTATTATCGGTTATTGCTTATACAACAGAAGAAGAGGCTATCGCCATTGCCAATGATACCATTTATGGCCTGCATGCATATGTAAGTTCATCAGATATGGAACGGGCCCGCAAAGTTGCCGCTCAGATTAATGCAGGACGGGTGGCCATCAATACCATCTATCATGATGCACGGGCACCATTCGGTGGATTTAAACAGTCCGGTGTAGGCAGAGAAGGAGGCGTTTATGGACTGGAAGAACAATTAGAACCAAAAGTAATCATCAGCTGATCATTATGGAATGCAAAAATGACCACTCAGGAAATAGTGTAAAGGATCCCGGTATGGGGCCCAGAATAGTATTGAATAGCTATTCCGGTGCCAATATCGAAGGTGAAGCTTTTGTGGTCGACCATATCTTCAGTTATATCCTGCAGGGTAAACAGGATGTCTGGCTTGCCGATCAGCAATACGCCTATCGTGAAGGAGACTTTCGCTTCTTCAGAAGGAACCAGCTTACTAAATACGTCAAAAGTACAACTGACGGCAGTTTCAGGTCTATAGCCGTACATATCGATCAGTCCACATTAAGGGAGATGAGCGAGCAATACGGGCTGAAGGCCGACGGAAGTTTTCCTCCTGAAGTACCAATGCTGATACAGTCCGATATCCTGTTGAAGGGTTATGTTGACTCATTAGTTCCTTATCTCCAGCAGCAACAGCCAGATGAACGCATTGTTGCTTTGAAAACAAGAGAGCTTGTTTTGCTGCTTATACAACATAATCCCGGGTTTAAAAATGCACTTTTCGACTTTAGTGAGCCGGGCAAGATAGACCTGGAAGCCTTTATGAACAGCCATTACAGGTATAATGTACCTATGGATCGGTTTGCCTTCCTTACAGGGCGTAGTCTTTCGGGATTCAAGCGCGATTTTGAAAAAATATTTCATATCAGCCCGAGCAGATGGTTGGTACAAAAGCGGTTGGAAGCCGCCCGTTTCCTGATCGAAGAGCGAAAAGAAAAACCTTCTGATGTGTACCTGGACCTGGGTTTCGAGGATCTCTCACATTTCTCTTTTGCCTATAAAAAGGCTTTTGGTTATGCACCAAATAAAAAATATTCATAGCATAAAAATCAATTAAAAGATGGACATACAAGTAAAGGGCAAGCGTGCCCTGGTCACCGGATCAAGTTCCGGTTTAGGCGAAGCCATTGCTAAAATGCTCGCCGGCGAAGGGGCCATGGTTATTATACATGGACGTAATCGTAAAAGGGCCGAAGAAGTTGCCGCCGAAATTATAGCCTCCGGCGGATCGGCAGAGGTTGCCATAGGAGACCTTTCTACAAATGAAGGAGCGGATGCAGTAGCCGCCGCAGCGTTGAGGTCAGGGCCGGTGGATATTCTGATTAATAATGCCGGAGCAACATCGCATCAGTCATGGGGTGAAGCAAGTGCCGAAGACTGGCTGGATCTGTATAATACCAATGTGGTTTCTTATGTGCGCATGGTACAGCGGATTGTTCCGCAGATGAAACTGCTCGGATGGGGCAGGGTCATACACATCGGTGGCGGACTGGGCATACAACCGATTAAAGAACAACCGCATTATAATGCAACGCTGGCGGCGCGTCATAATATGTCTGTATCACTGGCCAGGCAGCTTAAAGAAACCGGCATCACGTCCAATGTGGTATCTCCGGGCGCCATCATCAACCCTATGGTGGAGCAATGGCTGGAGCAGGCTGCACCGAAATTCGGATGGGGTAGTGATCCGGAGGAAATCAGGTATAAAGCAGTACAGGAGCTCATTCCCAATGATACCGGCAGATTCGGAACATCTGAAGAAATTGCAGGCGCCGTAGCTTATCTCTGCAGCCGTTATGCTGATTATATCAGCGGTGCGGTATTAAGGGTCGATGGAGGTACGATTCGTTGTCTGTAAGACAAAATGAATACCATAAACAGCGATTTGACAAATCGCTGTTCCCTTATTTATGTATGGTAGCAGTGAATGCTGTTAAGGCAACTGCCTGTTACTTTAGTATTTTTTGTACATTTGCATTCTTCAAACAAAATATAATAAGCATGTAAAATATAATTTCTTTCTGGCGAATAAAGACAGTGCTACATTCCGGCACGAACTTTATGAACGTTTATGGATAGAAGTTATGCTTATTGTACAAGTCCTTTCCAATATACAGCCCAACAAAGATTTACGGTTTCAATACATATACCTGGTGTGACACACAACCAGGGTATAGTCTTGTTGTAACAAGTACCGGACACTTCTTTTGGCTGAATATTATTCTGCGACGGTTTTCCTGCTTTCATGCGTGCGTACATTTTTATGTAAGCGTATTTATGTTTAGGCCACATGGGCACTATCCCTGACGATTCTTTATTGCCGCAAATCCAAACGAAACACTGCTTTAAAATCATGGAGCAGCAATATCTGATCAGGTTTTCTGAAAACAGGAGCTTAAATACAATATGCAAAATGAATATCACCAGCTTACCCAGTCCGCCAAGTGGCGGCATATTAGAACATATACAGTCATTTCTGACCAGTAAGGATATACCCTCGTACCGTTTCAGGCAGCTGGTACACGCTTTACAGCAGGGTAGCGTAAACTTTGAAGATGTAAAAGAGCTACCTAAGCCCTTGCGGGAGCAGTTGGTATCCCGATTCGGCATTACACCGCTGCCACTGACTATAGTGGAAAGCCATGCGTCAAAGCAGGTAGAGAAAATACTGTTTGAAACCAGGTCGAAAGCAAAAATAGAAACCGTCCTGTCTCACTACCGCAGCGGATGGACCTCCATGTGTATCTCTTCCCAGTCCGGATGCGGCCTGGGCTGTAGTTTCTGTGCTACTGCCGCAATGGGGCTGATGAGAAATCTTACGGCTGACGAAATCTGCGCACAGGTATTTCATTCGCACTGGCAAAGGAAATTGCCCGACAGTATCGCTTTTATGGGAATGGGAGAGGCCCTGGCCAATCCTAATATATTTACTGCCATCAAAGCCTTTACCACAAAAGGTTACGGAGGCCTTTCTCAAAGAAGGATTACCGTGTCTACGGTTGGTTTTGCACCTCATCTGGAGCGGCTGGTCCATGAGTTTCCTAATGTAACCATTACCTTATCGGTACATTCACCATTCCCTGAACAGCGGGCAGAACTCATTCCATTGGAAACTAAATTTCCCCTGGCAGATAATCTTGCAGTCCTGGATCAATATGTGCGCACATACAACCGCAAGGTATACCTCGCTTACCTGCTGATCAAAGATCTCAATGATACAGAGGAGCACTTGGATGCGCTGGTGGCTATGGTGAAGGCACAGTACCGGCCTGAGTTGTACCACATCAGTGTGATCCGGTATAACCAGGCATTTGGTGCCAATGCCGCTTATCAGCAACCAACTGCAGAAAAGGTTTCCATGTTTGTCGCGCAATTACAATCCCGCGGCATACATGCTACCAGAAGAACACAGTTTGGGTCCGGCATAGAAGCCGCCTGCGGACAGCTGCATGCAACTCATGAACAGAAGAAGAATCGTAGTAAATAACCGCTGTATACAATGAGAGCACATCTTTTGGTGTGCTTTCATTTTTAAAAAATAACTGACTATCCTCATGTAGTCTACTATTTTCTCCGTCCTTTTGTCTAGCAACAAAAGGACCAAAAATGCCTTTGTTTTCATCAAGGCAAAAGGTAGCAATAGATATAAATAAACTATTTAAATCATAATATTAGTTTTTGTTTCCTTTAAGCGGATACTCAATTAAAAATATTCTGGTGATGCCTCAGGTTGAATTTATTTACATATATCTATTCACAAATGTTTCAAAAGCCCATATTAACGGCAGTTAAGTCATGTCATTTTTTAAATCATTTTATTTGGAATTAATGTTGGTTTGATTATTTTGTGCATCGTTCAATAAAATCACTATCCGGTGAGATTTTGTTTTTTTTGACGCATTTTTCTTCACTCTATATAAATTTAAAACGACCAAAAAACAACCCATTATGAACAAATTTTTAAAAGCGGCCTCTTTGCTTGCACTTCCTTTATGCATTGGTGCTACTGCTGCACAGGCACAGACATTTGTACCGCCAAATGCTTATGAACATGTATTCAACGGCAACATTGTTAGTCAGTCAGATGAGGCATCCTGCTATTCCTTCAGAAATGTATATGGTACTACCGCATGGGGAGAGGTAGATGTATATCTTGCCGGATGGGGTATCGGGCTGAGTGAGGTTACAGTACAGTTTACCAAACCAAGCGATCCTTCCAATGTTGTGTATCATGAAACATTCCGTTACGATGATGCTTCTTCTTTCCAGGTAGGGGCCGTGTATAATGCAGCTACAGGCAACACACAGATCCTGGTGGCTTATGAGTGGGCAGGTTATAAAATTGACGTGTATGATATTACATCATCTCCTACAAATCCGGTAGTATATAATACTACCATCCCTATTACCTCTACACTTGGTTATTTCGGACACCGCATTCGCCTGGATGCGCAAAGTACTGACTTGCGCAAAGCAGCAGTTGTTTATGAAGATCCGTTTAGCCCTGGTGGTGGTGGTATCTTTGCTAAAGCTTGTCTGGATGGTAACTGGAGTAGTCCTGTTTTCCTGAGTGGTACTAACGGAGAAATCGGACCGGATCTGGCTCTGACAGAGATCGGCGGAGATACTTATGTTCGTTTTGTACACCAGAATGCTGCAGGTACGCAAATCAATTCCAGCATTATTGATTTTACCACTCTGTACGGTTCTACAGGTTTTGTTACGCCTTCCTTTGCTGATGTTCATTATCCGATTAATGGTATAGGTTCTAAGATTGTACTGGATTGTAAAGATGCCGATGATTCTAAGAACTGGGCCTATACTTTTGCAGATCAGACGCATGACAATGTAATTGTTCGTTATGATTACTACGGAACTACCGGTGATGTGAGTGTTAACTCCGGTGTCCTGGGCAATGCACCTCTTTCGGGATACAATGTTTACTCTCCGACTTTACACTATGGTGGCGGACGCTCTGGTAATGATGATATAACTGTGGGTTGGTATGCTACCAATAGCGGCTATAATGGCTATCTGGCCCTGGAAATGAAACCAGATGGAACTGGCATAGTTGGCTACCCGGATTATTGGGAACTGCCGAACGGATCTACTTCTGCTCCATACTCCAATCTGCCTAATACGGGTATTGCGTTCAGCAAATCTGATATAGACCTGACTCCGGATTTCATGTATGCAGTTTATTATAATCGTGATGCGAGCAGCACTTACCTGGACGAGTTGCACCATGCCTTCCATAAATGGGGTAATGTAGTGTTTAAAAACAATGTTACTTTAGATTTAGGAACAAGTACCGTATATCCTAACCCATTCTCTGATGTGCTGAGCACTACAGCAACGCTGAAAGCGCCTGGAACAGTACGCCTGGAGCTGGTAGATATTACTGGTCGCACAGTAGCACAACAGGAAACCAAGGCTGATAAAGGAACCTGGCCTATGCAACTCAGCGGATTGCAGAATGTAATTGCCGGAACTTATTTCCTCAATACCATTGTAGATGGTCAGCGTGTGAATACAAGAACGGTTATCAAGAAATAAAACCGAAGGATACACTATTTAAGTAGTGCCTTAATTATAAAAGGGGACATGTAATACATGGCCCCTTTTTATTTTATATGCCTATTCGCATGTAGGCAACTATTTTATTCGTCCTTTTTTGCCACACAAGAAAACCAAATGCACCTGTTTTTATTAAGGTGATTGCAAAGCACCGCCATTTTCTGTTATTGCGTGCTTGTGGATGGTTACCCTTTGAGTACATAAGGGTACGATGCCTTCTGCTGCTGTGGTTCCCATGGTGCAAGCCAAAATGGCTATCGCTTTGATGAAAACAATAAGCGATCCGTACAGAACAGATCGCTCGAAAGGCCTTATAAATCCGGCGTTCATAAAATCATTGGCTCGGTCGATCAAGTCGGAAACCACTGTCTGAGCGTAGCGAGTCTGGTTTGCGACCGACCGACACATTGATTTTTAGCCAGGGATTTATACAGCCTTGATTTTTTGGCGGTACCTTTTGCATCAAGGCAAAAGGTAGTAATAATGACAAATGGAGGCTAAAGAATAATGTAAATCCTTATTTCCTAAAGAGTATACTCCGTTTATTTTACTGTCGCCATATGAAAGACAGAATCCGGTACAACTTATTGCTTCATTTCTATATCAATAATACGCTGGCCATCTGCTCCAAGGTATTTCCTGATCAGTGGTGCATATAGTTGTGCACCATTATCACCGTTGGTAAAAATCAGTAATCCCTTTTGTATTTTGGGTAAAAGAAATACAATTGTACGCACACCATCATCCGATCCGCCATGTGATAAGGCATAATTTCCGTTGCCGAGATCATAGATTTCAAATCCAAGGCCAAAGTGCTTTCCTTTTTCACTGGCCACCTGCGGGGTGCTCATTTCCTTAAACACAGTACTGCTCAGTCCTGATCCGTTCAGTACACTGACCAGGAAGGTACCATAATCCTCAATGCTTGTCGTCAGGTCATCTGCCGCATTAGGTGTATTGTTTTTGGTGATGTTGTAGGCCTTCCCATTTGCATCATATCCTATAGCCAGCCGGGCAGTATCTATCGATTCGCTCCAGGTATAACGGGTGTCTTTCAGTTTTAATGGAGTAAAAATCTGCTCACTGGCCAGTTGCTGCAGCGATTTGCCAAACTTCTTTTCCAGGGCTCTTCTCAGGTATTCAAATCCCTCTCCGGAATACTGGTATCTGGTTCCTGGATCAAATGCAAATTTCAGTTTCTTATCCTCATTATTCCAGCGCCAGTTTGAAAAGCCTGTCTGGTGGCTAAGTACAAATCTTGTAGTCAGCAACTTCGCCCTGGGATCTGTGGCAATATCAGGATCGGTCCAGTACCTGGTCAGCGGCTCATCCAGACTCCATTTTCCCGAACTCACCAGTTTTAAGGCAACCAATGCCGTAACCGGTTTGGTCAGAGAGGCAACATTAAATATAGTGTTATATGGTGCTGCATTTCCTGTCGCTCGCGCGCCGAAAACTTTTATCTGCTGTAGTTTTCCATGTTCAATAATGCCGATTCCAAGTGCCGGAACCTTATTGTCCTGTAGCCATTTTTCTATTTCTGAATCCTGATCCGGGAGTGCATCATCTGTAATTACGGCTTCGCGTACATGCTCAAAGCTATATGATTTAGCCAGCTTCCATACGCCATTTTCCAAAAGCCAGAGATGAGAAAATCGTGCAGAACCCCCAATGCTTTCCGGTTGGCCTTTTTGCTGCTCATAAAATTGGTGCACACCATTCTGGATAGCGCCATATACAGCACCAGGGTTTCCGGGATTATATAATGCAAATATCTCTGTACTTCCTGCTAAGAGCTTCCTTCTGGCCTGGTACTGTTCCGTATCCTTGCACAGACCTGTTCTGAGATCCAATAAGAATTTTTTCCGGTCTGCAATGCCATTTTTGTCATGATAGAATTCAAATTTATCACTCAGTAATTGTTCAAACTGTGTAATGTCGCAATGGTTGAACCCGACATCGAAGAGCAGGCTATCTCTCGATAAAATTGTTTTATACAGTGCCGTGTTTTTGTCTACCTGTGCAAATACGGAGCAGGTAAGCAGGAGCGAACAAAAGGTAATAAGAATTTTTTTCATGCTGATATTTTGTAACAGGGCTAAGATAAAGCAAGCAACGGTTTGCCGGATAAATGTAATCAAATTTTGAGATAGTGACAGATCGCAATTGCTGCACGCCAGAAATATTGCTGTAGTGCTTTTTCGGCTCCTAATGCTGCTGCCGGAGACTCCTTATCAAGTTGATGATAGACCCGAATTTTTGCAATAGCATTGCATTCGTTTTTTCCTATATTTGTATCCTTATGTATTGGTTAAAGGTCATATGGGCTATCTATCTCGTGGTACTGTCATTCGTACCCTGCAGCGATGCAGTGAATCGCTGTGCAGATAGTGCTGATACATATAAGATCAGTTTAACTACTGAACATGACCACCAGGAAGACAGTGACGATAACTGTACTCCTTTTTGTCATTGCACCTGTTGCAGCATCAGTATTACCCTTACCGATAACAGGCTGGTCTCCTTATTTGAAAGGACACTTCCTGATTTTGCTACCCCAAAGGTCTTTATCAAAGATCACTTCCTGCCCTCCGGTTACTTCGGAAATATATGGCAACCGCCAAGATTAACTGCATAACATTATTATTTAAGGCATTTCGTTTGTACAGGCTCTATTGAGATAATAGTACCTGGCTTCGTGTATCCTTATCATTTTGCTTATTGTGCCCCGCACAGTAAGCCGGTATTTATTGTTAAGCAATTAATCAAATACATTGTGTTAGATCGTGTCATAAAATTCAGTATCAAAAACAAGATCATCATTGGTGTGATGACTTTACTGCTCATTATATGGGGCTTGTGGAGCGCTACAAAACTACCTATTGATGCGGTACCTGATATTACCAATAACCAGGTACAGATCCTCACCACCAGTCCTACGCTGGCAGGGCAGGAGGTAGAACAATTGGTCACCTTTCCCATAGAGCAAAGCATAGCAACTGTGCCCGGAATTGAAGAAACCAGGAGTATTTCCCGTTTCGGACTTTCGGTGATCACAGTGGTATTCAAAGAAAACGTAGACATATATTTCGCCCGGCAACTGATCAATGAGCGCCTTAAAGAAGCCGTCGACCAGATACCGAAAGGAGCGGGTACCCCAGAACTGGCCCCGGTCAGCACTGGCCTTGGTGAGGTATACCAGTACATTATACATCCAAAGAAAGGCAGCGAACAGAAGTACGATCCCAAAGACCTGCGTACGATGCAGGACTGGATCGTGGCCCGGCAGTTGTACGGCACACCTGGTATCGCAGAAGTGAACAGCTTCGGCGGAGAGTTGAAACAATATGAAGTAGCCGTAAACCCGGACCGGCTCCGGGCCATGGGGGTAAGCGTACCTGAAGTATTTACCGCCCTGGAAAAAAATAACCAGAATACCGGCGGAGCTTATATAGATAAAAAGCCCAATGCCTATTTCATCCGTGGCATAGGTCTGGCCACCTCTCTGGACGATGTCCGGAATATTGCCGTGAAGACGACCGGAGCAGTACCCGTGTTTATCAAAGATGTGGCAGAGGTACGCTTTGGCCATGCTGTGCGTTATGGTGCACTGACCTATAATGGTGAAGTAGATGCAGTAGGAGGCGTTGTGATGATGCTTAAAGGAGAGAACAGCAATGAAGTGGTGAAGCGTATTAAAGCGAAACTAGCCACTATTCAGCATTCTCTGCCCGATGATGTAGTGATAGAGGCCTACCTCGATCGTACGGACCTTGTGGGCAGAGCAATCGGAACAGTAGAAAAAAACCTGATAGAAGGAGCATTGATCGTGATTTTTGTCCTGGTACTATTCCTCGGCAACTTCCGTGCAGGACTCATTGTAGCATCTGCTATCCCACTGGCTATGCTTTTTGCATTGGGCATGATGAACGTCTTCGGTGTCAGTGCTAACCTGATGAGCCTTGGTGCGATTGATTTCGGTTTGATTGTAGACGGTGCCGTTATCATCGTAGAAGCCACCATGCATCACCTGGGGCTGCGCAAATCGGTACGCAGATTAAGTCAGCAGGAAATGGATGACGAAGTGTTTGTATCTGCCTCACGCATCCGCACCAGCGCTGCATTCGGAGAGATCATTATCCTGATCGTATACATTCCCATTCTTACATTGGTTGGGGTAGAAGGCAAGATGTTTCGCCCTATGGCGCAGACCGTAGGCTTCGCCATCTTCGGTGCATTGATCTTATCGCTGACCTACATCCCCATGATGTGTGCCTTGTTCTTATCTAAAAACATAAGCCATAAACGCAACTTCAGCGACCGGATGATGGATTGGTTGCAGCGCATCTATCAGCCTTTGTTGCAAAAGGCCATAAAAATTAAATATACCATTGTCGGTATTGCAGTCGGACTGTTTGCCTTGTCTGTATTCTTTTTCAGTCGCATGGGCGGAGAGTTTATACCGCAGTTGCAGGAAGGTGATTATGCCTTTCACTGTATTCTGCCGCAGGGAAGTTCGCTGAGCCAGAGTATAGAAACTTCCATGCAGGCATCGCGGATCATCAAACAATTTGATGAAGTGAAAATGGTAGTAGGTAAGACAGGTGCCGCGGAAGTGCCTACGGATCCTATGCCACCCGAAGCCACCGACCTGATCATTGTATTGAAGCCCCAGGCAGCATGGAAGTCGGGTCGTAGTTACGAGGAATTGTCCGATGAAATCATGGAAAAACTGGAAGTGATCCCCGGCGTATTCTTTGAGCAGAACCAGCCGATACAGATGCGTTTTAATGAACTCATGACCGGAATCCGGCAGGATGTGGCAGTTAAGATATTCGGTGAAAATATAGATACGTTATCCGCTTATGCCAAAAAGGTAAGTGCCGTCATTCAGACCGTAGAAGGGGCAACCGCACCTCAGATTGAAAGGGTGAGTGGCTTGCCGCAGATCAATATTGAATATGATCGTACACGCATTGCGAATTACGGGCTGACCATACAAGATGTCAATGATGTAGTAAGTACTGCATTTGCGGGCAAAAGTGCAGGACAGATCTATGAAAATGAGCGCCGCTTTGACCTGGTCGTAAGGCTGGACAGTGCCCATCGCAGCAGTATAGAAGATGTCAGTAACCTCATGATCCCGACCAGCACCGGGGTACAGGTACCGCTTGCACAGGTTGCTACTATCAGGTATAAACTGGGTCCGGCACAGATCAGCCGCGAAGCGGGTAAGCGCCGTATTGTGATCGGTTTTAATGTTTCGGGAAGAGATGTACAAAGTGTGGTAAATGATATCCAGCAACAATTGGGAGCAAAGGTAAAACTGCCCTCCGGTTACTACTTTACCTATGGCGGTCAGTTTGAAAATCTTCGCGAAGCCAGTGGTCGCCTCATGATCGCAGTGCCCGTATCGCTGCTGCTGATCTTTATGCTGCTGTATTTTACCTTTAATTCGCTGAAGCAGGCAAGCCTTATTTTTACGGCTATTCCGATGAGCGCCATTGGTGGTGTGTTTGCGCTGATGTTGCGTGGAATGCCTTTTAGTATCAGTGCGGGTATTGGTTTTATCGCCTTATTCGGAGTCGCAGTACTGAATGGAATTGTGCTGATAGGTACCTTTAATCAGCTCAGAAAAGATGGCATGGAAGATGTTCATGAACGTGTGAAAGCAGGAACCGTCGCGCGTTTGCGCCCGGTATTAATGACCGCAATGGTCGCCTCTCTGGGCTTCCTGCCCATGGCGATTAGCACCAGTGCGGGAGCAGAGGTGCAGAAGCCGCTGGCCACTGTAGTGATCGGTGGTCTGGTGACGGCTACTTTACTCACCTTATTTGTCCTGCCCCTCCTGTATATCATTTTTAATTCAAAAGTCAATCTTAAAACAGGTATGATGAAGTCTGTTGCCACCGCCTTACTGCTGCTGATAGGCATCACCGGTGCCTCTGCGCAAAAGCGGGTCAGTATCGAAGAATTGCTGAATAAAGCTTTGAGCAATAATCAGCAATTGAGCATTAATGAGAAAGAAATCCGTAGTGCAGGTCTTAATGTCGGGACTGCTGCAGATATACCTAAAACGGGTGTATTTGCAGAGAACGAAGATCTGCGCCCTTCGGATCATAACGGTATCCTAAAGATCGGTATTGCGCAAAGTATTGCCTGGCCAGGTTTGTATGCAGCCAGACGGGAGTACCTTCGGGAGCAACTGAAGTATGCCGAGCGTAATAAAGATGTATTGCAGAGCGTGATCAGAAGAGATGTGCGCAGTGCTTATTACCAGCTCTGTTACCTTCAGGATAAGGAATTGCTCTATTTTCAATTGGATAGCGTCTATACCAATCTTGCCGATGCAGCATCTGTAAGGGTTCATGCGGGAGATGCCGCAACGCTTGATCAGATCTCGGCAGAAACGAAACAACGTGAGCTACAGGCGCTTCTGGAACAGAATAAAAGAGAGATAAGCCTGCAGCAGATGCAATTGATGATATTGCTGAATGAAACAGTGCCTTATATGCCTTTGTTTAAACCTTTAGAAAGGTTACCCCTGCAGTCATCGGATCGTACGGAGCATCCGGTCATTGCATTGCAACGACAAACGGTAGACATTGCAGCGGCTAATATCCTGGTGTATAAAAACACTAATATGCCTGAGTTTTCAGGCAGGGTGTTCAGTCAGAGACTCTGGGGGGCGCCTGACCCTTTTACAGGCTTTTCTGTTACCGCAGCAATTCCTTTGTTCGGAGCTCATGCATACCGCAATCGCGTAAAAGTTGCAACCGCTGAGAAAGCAGTGCAGGAGGAGAGTCTGGCCTACCAGGAGTTGAAATTTGAGGTGCAGAGAGCTGCGGCCCTTATTGAATTGGATAAGCATAATGTCCTCTTGAAATTTTATGAGCAATCGGGATTAAAACAGTCGGAGGAGATTATTCGAGCAGCAACACTCAGTTACCGATCCGGTGCCATCAGCTTCGCAGAACTAAGCCAGTTCCTCAGTCAGGCCATTGGTATACGACAGAACTACCTGGACGCACTGAATCTCTACAATCAGGCTGTAATACAAATCAATTACTACGATAATAAATAAGATACTATGAAAATTCAGATAAAAATATTGCTTGCAGCATGCAGTATCATACTGCTCAACAGCTGCGGTGAACAGCATAAGGAAGGTGATGGACATACACATGGAACAGCGGCAAAAGCAGCAGCACCGGAGAAAGAACCTGCACACGAAGAAGCAGTGCAAACTATAGCCAGTCTTACTGCTGAACAGATAAAGGCCGCCGGAATAACCCTGGGGAGCATTGAACAGAAAAACCTGACGGCATCCATCAAGGCTAACGGTGCACTAAGGGTGCCGAATAATAATAAAGCCAATGCCACTTCTCTGTATGGGGGAGTGATCAAAAGCCTTAAGGTGCAAATGGGCGATTATGTCCGCAAAGGGCAGGTGATTGCCACTATAGAAAATCCGCAGTTCATACAATTGCAGGAAGAATACCTGACGACAGGAAGTCGTATAACCCTTGCTGAGCAAGAGTTACAAAGGCAAAGAGAACTGACGGATGGGAATGCCGGTGCGCTTAAAAACCTGCAAAATGCAACGATGGAGTTGAATACCTTGCGTACGCGTAGAGCCTCCCTGCAAAAACAGATACAATTAATGGGTATTAATCCGTCTTCTGTTCATGCATCCAATCTGAGGTCTGCACTGGTCGTGACCAGTCCTATAAATGGTACGATCAGTAAGGAGTTTGCTACTATAGGCAGTTATGTCGATGTGTCTTCTCCTGTCGTGGAGATTGTGGACAATGGTTTACTGCACCTGGACCTGCAGGTATTTGAGCGGGATCTGCCCTATATCAAAGTAGGACAGACGGTATTGTTTACCCTCACCAATAATCCACAGACCACCTATACTGCTAAGGTCTATAATATTGGTTCTTCTTTTGAGAATGAGAGCAAGACTGTAGCCGTACACTGTACGGTAACCGGTAATAAGTCAGGTCTGATCGATGGTATGAACATTACCGGTATGGTGAGCATCAATAATGTGCTGACCTCTGCAGTGCCTGCAGAAGCGATTGCAGAGGCCGATGGTAAATACTATATTTTTATCCGGACAGTAAAAGAGGCTGAGGCACATAATGATCATGGTCATGCCCATGATGAAGGGGAGAAAGGGCATGGGCATAAAGATGAGCCGGCCGCTGCGGCACATGCCGAAAGTCAGGGTGGTCGTATGAATTTTGAAAAAGTAGAAGTGCTGAAAGGTACTACCGATATGGGTTATACCGCTATTACACCGGTAAGGGAATTGCCTGCAGGTACAGAAGTTGTCGTAAAGGGAGCATTCTTTATCAATGCTGCGATGAGCAATACCGGCGGGCATGAGCATTAGCGCCTGCCTGTGGAGATGTTAGATTAAAGTACAAAGCAGATAAGACATACTTATCTGCTTTGTACTTATTGGGGTAATCCGTAAGAATTGATCCAAAAGAAAAACGGTGATTGTAAAGACATTTACAATCACCGTTTTGTTAGTAGCGAGGGCTGGAATCGAACCAACGACCTTCGGGTTATGAGCCCGACGAGCTACCGCTGCTCTACCTCGCGCTGTGTGGGTGCAAAGGTATGGCATTGTTTTTAGAAAAGTAACATTTAATTAAAATGATTTGAGATAATTATTTTAACCATATCAGTATAGACTAAATTGTTGTTAGGATATATGCTGCTGTATAGCATGTATGATACGCTTGAAACCTTCTGTCAGTAAGGATTTCGGGCAAGCCAGGTTTAGCCGTATATAACCATCTCCGTTATCTACAAACATATTACCGCCCTCTAATAGTACGCCCGCTTCCGTTGCAAAGAATTCCGAAATATTGCTGTAGGGAATATGTGGTATATATGCCGAAAAGTCAATCCAGGCAAGGTATGTAGCATCTGGTATGTTGAAGTTACATTCAGGCAGATAGGTATTTAGTTGCTCGGATAAATACGCGAAATTGCCGTCCAGGTAGGCTTTCAGCTGTTCCAGCCAGTCTTCACAATGCGCATAAGCAGCCTGGACTGCGGCAACACTTAATGGAGATAAAAGGTCGAAATACAATACCTGCCACTGTTTGCGGACCTGCTCATCCGGGATAAAGATATGAGACATCAGGTTGCCGGCCAGGTTAAAAGTCTTACTGGGTGCGGTACAGGTAATGATGCGTTCATTATCGGGAAATAGTTTTGCAAGTGGCGTATGACGGATACCTTTACGGAGCAGGTCACAATGAATCTCATCAGAGATCAGCCAGATATTGCGCTCCTGGCATATTGCACCGATTTTACGCAGTTCTGTTTCTGTCCAGACCCTGCCAGTAGGGTTATGGGGATTGCAGAAGATGAATACTTTAATGTTTTTTTCAGGATCATCCAGTTGCTGTCTGATATCTTCAAAATTCAGTTCGTAAGCATTATCCACCCGCATCAGTGAACTGTAATACACTGTACGGTTGTTGATATCTCCTGCCACTTTGAATGGGGTATAGGACGGCGTATTGATCAGGATACTTTCTCCTGCGCCGGTCAGCAGATTGACTAAGCGATTGAGGGCTGGCACCACGCCGGGAGCGGTGACGATATGATCGGTATTGATTGTCCATTGATACCTTTTCAGGAACCATTGTTTCAGGGTGTCGAAATAGGCGGGATCAAAGATTAGGGTGTAGCCCAGAATCTGTCTGTCCAGTCGGGCCCTGATCGCATCCAGTATTTCCGGAGGTGTTGCAAAATCCATATCCGCTACCCACATTCTGATATATTCTTCTTCTTTAAACGGGAAAGGTTTATCTCCGTTGTTACCAAACATATAGCCTTTCCAGCCTTCAAAGCTGACACTGTTTGTCCCTTTACGGTCAATGATCTCGTCGAAATTATAATGCATAATATGAGCTTTCAGATAAAGGAGTAAAAATAAGGCTTAAATGAACTGTAGGTATAGTATATATCATATTTGATTTATGATATTCTTTATCTCAAAATGGGTAAATGTTGAGTCATTATTATATGTACTGCATTGTTTACCTGTACTGTACATTTTTCACATTTGTGTAATTTATTTTTCAAAAATGTTCTTTTTTTTGAAAAATCATTTTACCTTCAACTTCTCAATTGTGTGAATAAAAATAAAAAATCTCTTCTGTGAACAGAACGGGCAAAGCCGAAAACCCGTGGAAACGAGTAGGCATTATTCATCACCCGAAAAACCAGTTGCCTTGCAGCTGGCCGGTATAGCTAAACAAAAATTTTTAACTCCTTTAATTTTTAGTTATGAAAAAGTTATACTTCTTTTTAGTAGCAATGATCCTGCCTGTTGCTATGTGGGCACAAATGCCATCGGCGTACAGCCTGAGAGTACTCAATCAAACGCCATGGCCTCAGCAGTATGTTATATTTGGTGATGAGCTTTGCGGACCTTGCGGATCAACTTACGCCAGCGTTACATTGACTATTGCACCAATGAGTACGATTACCTATCCTAACAGTACACCATTAGGCGGTAGCTATCCTCCAACAATGAATAAAGGAATCGTAGGGGCCAAAATCCTGAACGGACCAATTGTATGTAGCCCTGGTGGAGGTACAGTAGGTCAGCCTCCTTGTGGTTTACCGCCTTCATATGGCTATGTAACCATAGTGCCAGGCTGTACTCCTGCCGGACCTACCAAAGCAACATGGATACCTGCTCAGAACTGTGAGCTTCCGGCTCAGCTGATTTTCCAGCCGTAATGACCAGATACTTCAAATTTGGTATTAGTGTATATGGAAACCTTATGCTGTGAACAAAACGGGCACCACCGGTTGCCTTGCAATGTACCGGTTTAATACACTCTGTTTTTACATTTAACTCCTCTAAATTTTTATGAAAAAGTTATATTTCTTCTTACTGGCTTTAATCCTGCCGGTAGCGCTTTGGGCACAAGCCCCATCTGCATACAGCCTGCGTATCCAAAACCAGACCCCATGGCCACAGCAATGTGTGATATTCGGTGGGGAAGTGTGTGGACCTTGTGCTTCGACCTATACCAGTGTGACCATTATGGTTGCACCTATGACCACTCTTAGTTATGGTAATAGTACAACACTTGGCGGTAGCTATCCTCCTTCAGTACCGAAAGGAATTGTGGGTGCTAAAATTCTGAATGGCCCGGCTGTGTGTAGTCCTGGTGGTGGTACTGTCGGACAGCCTCCTTGCGGACTGCCTACTACTTATGGTTATGTGACCGTACTGCCTGGCTGTACTCCTGCCGGACCTACGAAAGCTATCTGGGTACCGGCTACAAACTGTCAGAGTACTGCACAGCTCATATTCCAACCTTAATACTTAATTAGAATATCTGTTGCAGCTTTGCTGCAGTGTACATAAGAACCGCGTACCTGGGTGCGCGGTTTTTTCTTGTATATTCTCCCATCTCTAAATATGGGAAAATATATTATTTCTCTTTATTGTGTTTTTATTTTTGATATATTTGAGCAACTAAATTATTCTGCTATGTTGAAAAGTATGGCCATTATGGCATTTTCATTATGTTCTGTTACAGGTATGGCTTTTGCCGGCCAGCCGGAACAGCCTGTAATCACCGCTTCCGGAACGCTTAATGCCTTTCCCGCATTGCGCAATGCAAATGCACCAACTACGGCTTTTGCGCACAAAAGAATTTCCGATGTGGCTCCGATCCTTATCGGAGGCTTCTTGTATTTTGTATCCGAGGATGAGCGTAACTGCTTTATGAATCAAGTGGTAGATACGAAAGATCCGCAAGGACTAACCTGGTCTTATTACTTTGACCAGGCACAGGAAGTACAAGTATCTTATGATTTACACACTTGTGGAGCCGTAAAATAGTTGCCATAAATCTTATGAATGTAAAATGGAGCGAATGATTTCGCTCCATTTTTATCCTCTGTTTTTCTTTTTATACTGCAACATCAGGTACTTGCTCTTCTGTTGTATGGCTCTGTGCAAGGCTTTCCAGTTGTTGTCAAATGTTTCATGATAGGTTTGCGGGTCGGTTTCATCACCGATATCTACGGGGTAGTATGCCGTAGCTTTTGACTTTACCAGTTTGTCCTGTGTATTTACGGGCATGGTATACACAATCTGTTTGAGTTCTTTAGCATCCAGGCCATCGCTATCTCCGAAATAAGTAAGGTAAAATTCAGGCTTGCCATCTTTATCGGCATCCTCAATAGCACAGAGATCCAGGACATAATCGGGCCAGTATACCACGTTGCCGAAATCTTTGAACTGTACACGTTCTATACTTTGTCCGCCCGGTTGCTCTTGTAGTACAAAGGCATACAGCCTGTCTTCCCGCATGATGCTGGTATCTATCGCCTTACCTGTCATTTCGCTATGCTGATGGCTTCCTTCTTCCACTACCCATTTGCGGTTGGCGAAATCATACCGCTCCGCCACCGCTCCGTCTTTATAATCGATATAACGGGTTGATGATACCGTAATGCGGTTAAACACAAAACTGAAATTACCAGATGTGCTGGTGTAGCGCAGGATCAGTTCTGTAGTACCATACTGGTCAGCCTTATAAGCATAGGGCAGTCCGCTGGCCTGTGTATAGGCGGCGGCTTTTGCAGGCAGGTATGACTGTATTGTGGCTTTACTTTGCTGGGCAATAGCAGAGGCAGACAGGAGTACAGCCGGTAAAAGGGCGGCTAGTCTTTGGAAATATACCATCTTTTATGATTGCGGTAATGCAGTATCCGCCTGCATTACGGAGTTTGTATTTTAGGTTGTTGCGTAACGGGGAAGTTGACCGAACGGGCAATGAAGCAGGAAGCATGTGCCTGTTCATGCAGGGCATACGCTTTCGGAATCATAGATTCTTCTGCAACAGTAACCAATGGATATAGCGTTGCAGCCGTAAATTGCCCTCCGCCTTCCACCTCATCCATAGTTGCCTTCGCCTCATCTTCATAAGCCAGTACAATGATGCCGGCATCGGCACACAGGTGCAGGTACCACAGCATATGACAGGAGGAAAGCGAGGCCAGCAGCAGTTCTTCAGGATTGTGTCTGGCCGCATCGCCCCGGAAAGCCGGATCAGAAGAGGCCGCAATAGGCGCCTTACCGGGAAGGTCAATCAGGTGGCTGCGCTCATATTCGCGGTAACCACTGGTGCCTGTACCGTTATTGCCGGTCCAGGTAATATGTGTCTGGTATTGATGATGAGTAGCCATAGTAATGATGATTATCTTGAGTGAGGTATGTATTCAAAAATAAGTAAAAAATACTGTAGTTTGCAGGGTATAAATACTCCTATATATGCACCGTATCCTTATTGTCTCATGTTGTATTCTGGCTGGCCTGCAGCAGGTTACCGCACAGACAACCTATAAGATTGATCATTTTTCAGATCAGTATTATGCCAAAGTATTTATTAAGGATACCGCAGAAGTATTCAGCCCCGGCTGGGTTGCCGTATACAACCAGCAGGATAAGGAATTACTGAAGGTAGAATCGGAAGAACTGGCACTGGAACTGCATGACGGCAAAGTTGTAGCCAATATCCGCGAGCTGCCATACGGAGAACAAAGCGTGGTGCAGTACCTGGATGTAAACTTTGACGGCATCAAGGACCTGGCTATAGAAGATGGACAGAACAGTTGCTATCACGGCCCCTCCTTCCAGATATACCTGGGGCATAAAGGAGGATTTACCTATAGTCCATCATTCACCCGCCTGGCACAGGAATACTGCGGGCTGTTTGAGGTAAATGAAACAGAAAAAAGGTTGTACACCATGACTAAAAGTGGTTGCTGCTGGCATCAGCTCTCTTCGTTTGAAGTAGTCAATAATACGCCGGAAGAACGTGAAGTGGTAGAAGAGGATTTTTCCGGCGGACGCTATCCTTTCGGAACCCTTACCCGCAGGCATTGGGATGGAAAGAAGATGCAGACTACTGTAACTGAGATTGTTTCTATAGATGAGGTGACTATTCGCTTTGCTTTTACAGTAGAGAAGAATGATAAACTGCTCACTTTATTCTTGCAGGATAATACGCTGTATTATGCCTTGCAGGATAAGGAAGAAAGGGTAGAGTTGTCTTATCCGGAATCGGCGGGCACAGCAGACTTTACTTATAATGCCAAAGACAATACCCTGCAGTTTAAAAATAAAGGTGCTACTTATACAATTTATGAACAGGGTAATCAATGTGGCGTCCGTATCCTGACCGGCGGCAAAACTTATGACTGGACCGGCCGTGCAGACAGCCGGAAAGGCCGGCTGAAGCGTATTGCAGAGGAGCTGCCTGACAATGTAAAACTGGTTCGCTAGGCTTGCTTGCTGTCTATAATAATCGTTACCGGACCGTCGTTAATTAAGCCCACCTGCATATCGGCACCGAATATCCCGGTGGCTACAGGCTTATCCAGCAGGGCAGCAGTGGCGGCACAAAATTGTTCATATAATGGAATCGCCGCTTCCGGGCGGGCAGCCTGTATAAAAGATGGTCGGTTACCTTTGCGTGTAGCGGCCATCAGGGTAAACTGGCTTACAACCATTATCTCACCATTAATATCTTTTACAGAAAGGTTCATTAAACCCTGTTCATCGCTGAAGATGCGGAGCTGTACCAGTTTCTGGCTCAGGTAGCGTATATCATCTTCCGTATCATCTGTACCAATACCGAGTAGAACCAGTAGTCCCTGATTGATGTGGCTGTGCTGTTTATGATCAATGGTAACGGACGCTTCTTTTACCCTTTGTACTACTAGTTTCATGTTTATCTGTCGCTTACTATGCGGTTTTGTTAAAAGTAGTATTTTTGCCGTAACAACAATAGGAGGATTATGAAAAAAGTTTTAAAAGTTATCGGGATTATACTCCTGCTGATCATAGCAGTAGTACTGGTCGGGGGACTCTTTGCGCCGAAGCATTATCATTTCGAAAAGAAAGTAGAGATTGCTGCTGCCAAGAGTAAAGTCTGGAACAATGTCAATAGCCTGAGTGCTATTATTAAATGGATGCCATGGATGAAGATGGATCCGAAAATGACCTCGCAGATTACCGGAGATGATGGTAATGTAGGAGCCGCTTATGTATGGAAAAGCGAGCAAATGGGCGATGGCAAGATGACCATAACCAGCCTGGTGCCTATGGATAAAACAGGCTTGTCTCTGGAGTTTGGACCGAGTAAAACGCCGGCAAAAGCAGACCTGCTGCTGAGCGGGGACGAAACGCATACAAGTGTGACCTGGACATTCGATACAGATTATCAGTACCCGATGAACTTTATATTCGGAACCTTTATGGGGAAGTTCCTGGATAAAGATTTCGGAAAAGGCTTACAGGATCTGAAAGCGATCAGCGAAGCACAATAAATAATCATTTCATTTAACCAATATAGAAAGGTTCCCGCGGCGCAGCCGCGGGAACCTTTCTATATTGTACCCTTCGAGCCTTAGGGTGTTTATTGGATGGTAACCTGATCTACAAATTGTACCAGACAAAATTTTCATGCTTGCAACAATGGTACTTACATAAAAAATCTGCGGCGCTGTTGTAAACAGCGCCGCAGATTTTTTATGTATTGATATTTTAGAATTTTACTTCAGGTGCTTTTTGTGCCGTAGCATCAGCTTCGAAATATCCTTTCTCTTTGAAGCCGAACATTTTTGCGGTGATATTGGCCGGGAAGCTGCGAATAGAGCTATTGTACTCCTGTACCGATTCATTAAAGTTCTTACGGGCTACGCCAATTCTGTTTTCCGTTCCGGCAATCTCATCCTGCAAAGCAAGGAAGTTCTGATTGGTTTTGAGGTCCGGATAAGCTTCTGTCAGCATCATCAGTTTGCCTAATGCCTGGCTCAGCTCGCCTTGTGCAGCCTGGTATTCCTTGATTTTTTCAGGAGACAGGTCATCAGCGTTTACGGTGATCTGCGTTGCTTTTGCGCGGGCATTGATCACTGCTTCCAGTGTACCTCTTTCATTGGCAGCAGCGCCTTTTACTGTATTCACCAGGTTAGTGATTAGGTCGGCTCTGCGCTGGTATTGGGTTTGTACTTCTCCCCATTTCGACTTCACCGTTTCATCTTTTTTCACCATGGAGTTATAACTGCAGGAGCTGAAGAAGAACATTACAGCCAGCAGGCTCAGTAAAGGTAATAAGCGTTTTTTCATATTTCTTGTGTTTAATTATTTACTCAAATGTACAATAATCCATAATATAAAATCCTGTCCGGGACCGGAATTAATTTCGCGTATCGATGCCCCAGAACAGTTTCTTGCGAATTGTATTGAGGAAGTTATGTTCATCCAGGCGGATCAGGTTCAGGCCGAAGCGTTCCTTCTTCACTGCAAGCTGTATTTTACTGTTAATCGTAGCCACGCGGGAGTCCAGCGTACACAGGAACTGATCGGTACGGCCCTCTACTTCAAAAGAAATAATGGTATCGTCCGGAACAATGATCGGACGGATATTCAGGTTATGCGGAGCAACCGGTGTCAGGATAAAGTTTCCGGCAGTAGGGAAGACCAGCGGCCCGCTACAGCTTAGAGAATAACCCGTAGAACCCGTTGGAGTCGCGACGATCAGGCCATCGGCCCAGTAAGTATTCAGGAAGTCACCGTTCAGGAAAGTATGTATTTTGATCATTGAAGACGAGTCCTTCCGATGCAGGGTAAACTCATTCAAGGCAAAAGGATAATCTCCAAACAATGGCTCGCTGGAGTCGAGGTGTATAAGCGAACGTTTCTCAATAGAGTAGGAGCCCAATGCCAGCGCTTTTACGGCAATGGCAATTTCGTCCTGGTTTACATCGGCAAGGAAGCCCAGCCTGCCCAGGTTTACACCCAGTGTAGGAATATTGGAATCGTGTACAAAACATACGGTATCCAGCATCGTACCATCACCCCCGAGGCTCAGCATCAGGTCTATATCATGATTGAGGTCGGTATGATTAGTAAACAGGGTAGGCGTGTAATCCAGTTCTATACTGCTTTGTAGCCGTTCGTAAAAGTCTTTGTAGAGAACGATCTCGAAACGGTAAGAATGCAGCAGCGAGATCAGCTGCTTGAAAAATGGAATATCAGACGGTTCGAAAACCCTGTTGTATAGTGCTATTCTCATGCGTATAATTATTCTCCGGACTTATGTATATACAGGTCTTTAAGGCCTTCGCGATTGAATGTATACTCCAGCCGGATTTTAATATCATATAAAGTTACAATATCCAGTCCAATTCCGTAACTGTACAGGAATTTATTGTTCAGGTACTGGTTGCCCATATCTTTACGGTAAGTATAGCCTGCATCTGCAAAGACTTTGGCATACACGCGTACAGGCACCACCTGGAAATATTTGATGGGTAATTTAATGCTGCGGTCAATCAGTGTACGTTTTATACTGGCACGGGTCAGGGCAAATATACTGCCGTCCATAACAAAGTATTCATAACCCCGCATCACATCATAATCATAGCCCATATTGCGCTGGAAGATATAGGGTACCTCTTTGTTAAAAGCGATACGGCCCCTGCTGATGCTGGAGATATACCATTTCGGAAAGGGGTTACGGTAATAATCATATTGCAGGTGCAGGGAAGGCATGCCTGCTCCTTTAATGACCTGCTGATAAGCTGCAATGCCGATAAAACGGGAGCCTTTGAGCGGGTAGTTCCAGTTATCTACTTTATTGTGTTCCAACCGGTACTCCAGGTTCAGCACTGTAGCCGATGTACGGCCATTACCCAGGTAATCCGGATTCAGCAGATTGGCAATACTATCGTGTATAGAATACTGTTGTAAGGTTGTTTTGAAGATGTGTCGTGTGGCAAACTGCGGACGGTAAGTATACCATACGGCAGCCTCGGCCAGTCGCAGCGCCGGTTGCGTTTCGAATCGTGCGAAGCGCAATTTATTGCTGTCGGTTATATAACTGACTTCCAGGTTTTGGAGGTATTGAACCGATGCTCCCAGTCCGTGCTGTTTACGGGCATCGATGAACGGACGCTCATAGCTCAGCAGGAATTTCTTTGTATACCCGATCTGTACGCCGACACCCAGTATATCTCTTCTGCCGTTTACATTGTTATGCAGCAGGGTTAGTCCCACATTCAGCCGGTTCAGCTTGCGGTGCTGCTCTGTCCACCATACATTGAAATTGCGGTCAGCAAATTCGAGATTAGGTTTAGGGAAAATGGGAAAGCGCTCTTTAACTGTAAAACGAACTACATACCGGCCTTCTGTTGTGAAGGTATCGGCGGTCGCCTGGTTGAATAACTGGGTATTGAATAAGCGTTGCTCTGCTACTTTTAAAATATGGGGCAGTGAATCGGCAGGCAGGCATTGTCCCTGGCTGAAATTGAGTTCGCGCTCCATAAAAGTGGCCTGTGTGCGGTGATTGCCTTCGAAAATGATCGAATCAATGCACACGCGCTGCTGTGCCGGAGCCGGAGACACCAGTAACAGTAGACAGACCGTAAAATACAGCAGGAAACGCACGGGCGCAAAGGTACTATTTATCCGGTAGCTGCAAGGATTCAAATACAATTAATCCGTTAATGAGCATAGCTGTATACCGACATTTTGACAAAAAACAGGCTTTGGCAACAAAATTGAACATATGTAGTAGCGTAAATCATCAACCTAACAATATAAACGTATTATATATGGCAACATCGGAGCAAAACACGAACCAGGAGCAGGAAATGAACCAGGAACAGCAGGCGGAAAATACCGCACAGGATAATGCTGCAAACACCACATCAGGTGACGAAATGTCGGAATTGGATAAAGTAAAAGCCGAGTTGGCAGACATGAAAGACAAATACCTGCGCCAGGTGGCAGAGTTTGATAACTTCCGTAAGCGTAATGCTAAAGAACGCATTGAACTGATGCAAACCGCGAGCAAAGACCTGATGATTGACCTGCTGGAAGTACTGGATGACAGTGATCGTGCAGTGCAACAAATGGAGCAGTCTGATGATGTGGCTCAGATTAAAAGTGGTACTATCCTGGTATTAAACAAACTGAAACGTGTACTGGAGTCTAAAGGCCTGAAAGCTATGGAAACCAAAGGCACCGAGTTTGACGTAGAATTCCATGAAGCTATTACGGAAATTCCATCACCGACTCCTGATATGCAGGGTAAAGTGATCGATGAGCTGCAGAAAGGATATTACCTGAACGATAAACTGATCCGTCACGCGAAAGTGGTGGTAGGCAAATAATATAATAACCCGAATTTTTTACAATTTATACCGCCTTAGGGCAATAACAGACCATGAGTAAGAGAGATTATTATGAGGTGTTAGGGGTAAGCAAATCGGCGGCTGCTGATGAGATTAAAAAAGCTTACCGTAAGCTGGCATTACAGTACCACCCGGATCGCAACCCGGGCGATGCAGCCGCAGAGGAGAAATTTAAAGAAGCTGCAGAAGCATACGATGTACTGAGTAATGAGGATAAGAAAGCCCGTTACGATCGTTTCGGACATGCCGGTATGAGTGGTGCCGCAGGTGGCGGCGGCGGCTTTGGCGGCGGCGGTATGAATATGGATGATATTTTCAGCCACTTCGGCGACATCTTTGGCGGCGGTGGCGGTGGATTCGGCGATATGTTTGGCGGCGGCGGTGGTCGTGCGCAGTCAAACCGCGGTTCTAACCTGCGGGTAAAGCTGAAGCTCACTTATGCGGAAATGGCGCATGGTGTAAATAAAAAGATTAAGGTTAAGAAATATGTTGGTTGTACCACCTGTAATAATACTGGTGCCAAAGACAGTAACTCTGTACAGAAATGTGCGACCTGTGGCGGTAGCGGACAGGTGCGTCGTGTAACCAATACCTTTATGGGGCAGATGCAGACCGTATCTCCATGTCCTACCTGTAACGGTCAGGGCAGTACCATTACCCACAAATGTACCAGCTGTAAAGGTGAGGGCAGGGTATATGGCGAAGAGACAATCTCTATCGATGTGCCGGCAGGTGTACAGGATGGTATGCAGCTGAGCATGAGCGGCCGTGGTAACATGGGCGAGCGTGGCGGCCCTGCAGGCGACCTGATTATCCTGATCGAGGAAGAAAGACATGCAGAACTGAGCCGTGATGGTAATGATGTACAATATGTACTGTCTTTATCCTTCCCGGATGCTGTGTTTGGTGCACAGATCGAGGTGCCGACAATTGATGGTAAGGCCAAGATCAAAATTCCACCGGGAACACAGAGTGGTAAGATCTTCCGTCTGAAAGGTAAAGGATTCCCTGATATCAACGGTTATGGCCGTGGCGATCAGCTGGTCCTGGTGAAAATATGGACTCCGCAGCACCTGACTGATGAAGAGCGTGCGGTGATCGAATCTTTGAAAGATTCCCCGAATATTCAACCGGGCGAAGATGCTAAAAAAGAGAAGAGTTTCTTTGAGAAAATCAAAGACGTATTCAGCTAAATAGAAATTTAATCAAAAAATAAGCGCAGGGTTCATTCCTGCGCTTATTTTTTGTACCTGCTCCCCAAATTCCCCATTTTCCCCGAAGTGTGGATTTTTAGGCCCCGTTCAGCGGATCTTGTTTAGATTGTATTTAATGTTATTTGTTGTTTGGATATGCTTAAGTCATTGATTATTAGTTTTATTTGATTGCATTGAGGACTAATCAATGCATTAGGCACTTTTATGGCATCATCCTTGTTGTTATATTATTGAAACCAAACAGCAGATTTTATGAACCAGGAACAAGAAAAAAAGAACCAACAGAATGATCAGTTACCAGATGAAACGACACCTTCGCAAATGCGCACATTGAGCGAGGTCATGAACAAACTGAAAAATAAAGGTTACGACAATGAACTAACCTTTTCAGATCACGGAAAAATGCAATCGGCTAATTCTAATAAAATCTATAATCCGGAAGATCTCACCATTATTAAAACCTTCCGATTCGAGGGCATCTCCGATCCGGCAGATAATACGGCTTTATACCTCACGCAGGATAAGGACAGCGAGATAGGGTATATCCTGGACATTTATGGTATCTATTCAGATCATACCGCCGCATTTGATGAATTCCTGAAACAGATACCGGTTAAAGAAAAAGATACTGAATGGTAAGCATTACAGATGCGTACCCTTATTAAAACCTGAACTTAACCACACCGATAAAACCTATATTCAAGATATTTTAAAGGTAAAACCTGCACCGGTAACATACACCAACCTATATATAACTTAAACCTAAACCTATTTTACCCTTATTAGAAACCTATATCCTTATCCTTCGTGGATTAAATAAAGACATTGCGGAGTGTAGACAGCGTTAGATTTTTTTGTTCACCACTAAAAATGAAACTTATGAAAAGCACTTTGGTTATTACGACGATGCTGATGGCGTTTATGGGCGCCACATTGGGTTACACCTCCGGACTGGGCTATACCAGCAGCGAACATATCGCTTATACGGTACAGAGCAGCAGGGTGATTCCTCAGGATACCATCACACCGAAAAAACAAACGCCCCGCAAAAAAGACAAAAGCAGAGACATCAATGAAAGAACCCTCAAAGATCAGAAGAGGGATACGATCAGCATTCCTATGCCACCGGAAGCACCGGTTCCACAACCGGATACGATGCCGGGTATGAGAATGAAGTAGGATAAATTGAAAGCCCTCCACAGATAATGTGGAGAGCTTTTGTTATACAGGCCAATAAATTTTCTTTAAGGGTACAAGCGCCTTAATCTCTGGCTCCAGATTGTCATAATTTGATATTAATAATTCAACTAACCAGTCTGAATCAATTAGCGTTATGGCAAAATTGGCTCTTTCGGCTTCATAAATGGCCTCTTTAGAAAAGCCGGTTGTCGTTACATAAATTCCTTTATGATGTCCTCGCATACCTCCAATAAAGTTTCTGATATCAGGTGCACTGATTTTATCTTTTGTACGTTTTTTTACTTCAACTTTTATCAAAGGCTGTTCTAAGAAAAGTTCATCTGGGGAAGCAATAATATCGCTACCCAAATCCCCTCCGGATTTAGCCGTCATTCGGGTTTTGTAACCCATAGTTTTTAATAGACCGGCAACCAGCGTTTCTGTATCCTGCCAGGAAAGGCCAGCAATAATATCTTTAATGAATTCCTGAGATCGAAATATTACATCGTCTTTTCTATAAGTTCTTTTCCAACAGGGGCGGCTATCTCAAATACGGTCGAAATAGAACCCAAGCTGTTTTTTGCTTCTGTAGATAAGGGATCTCTAGGTATAGCTCCATCATTCCATTCCACCTTTCTATAGTGATGATATTCTTTTGTTGGGTCAAAATGATATTCTGATATTATCTTTCCGGTATAATACTCTCTTGTTGACGAGTCATAAGTAACCACTGTATCACCAATTTTGAAATCGTATAAGAACTTTGAAAGCTGGCCAACACATTGGTTTACACGGCCTCGACTATCCTCAGGATAAGTAGTCTTGAACTTATCTTTCAACTTATGAATATCCTCTTGTGGGTTTAGTGGACCCATTTCGTTCCAGCCAATGGCTACAATGCCCTCATTTAAAAAAGGTAACTACTTACGAAAGTATACCTAATTCGGTTAAATAGTACATCCCTACTAGCTTATATGGGATTAGTCAATAGATGTTCGAAAAGTTAAATATATTATAAAGTATTTCCCGTATTTTCTTTAAATAAATTAATATTTCTTTTTCAAGTTATGGTCGCCATCGTGCGACCATTCTTTTTAGTCAAAAATTAAATTAATTAATTTATTGTGTATAATTCCTTCAGGATGAATTTAATACGTCACATTTTGACGTAGAGGCGTATTAATTTTGTATCGGATTAAAATAATACGACATGGAATTAAAATTTAAAAGCCTCCGAGAATTAGATATTTTCTTTAAAGACGAGAAAAGATGCAAGGAGTTTTACGAAAAGGTACGTTGGAATGGTAATATTACCTGCCCAAAGTGCGGTCATAATAAGATAAATCGTACCTCTCGTAGCGGAGGAGGTTATCAATGTGCTAGTAGAAATTGTAAGAAGCTATTCAGTGTTACAAGTGGAACAATGTTTGGCAGTACAAAGTTACCTTTAGGTGTATGGTTCACCAGTATCTATCTACTATGCACATCAAAGAAAGGAATTAGTAGTGTTCAATTAGGTTCTCAAATGATGGTAAGTCAAAAGACAGCATGGTTCATGAATCATCGTATCAGAAAGTCAATGGAACAAGGAGTAGATTTCTCATTTCTGACCAATATCATTGAAGCCGATGAAACCTATGTTGGTGGTAAAGTAAAGAACATGCATCAATCCAAAAAGCCTAAGAAATCACAAGGACGATCTAAATATAAGTCATCTATTTTTGGGTTATTACAACGTCATGGAATGTTAAGAACCTTTGTTACCAGTGATACCTATAAAGAAACTTTGCAACGTCTTATCGATCGAAATGTCAGAATGGATGCCGTAATGATGACGGATAAATATGATGCTTATAATGATTTGGATGAAAAATACAGGGGACACTATTCAGTTAATCATACGAAGAAAGAGTATGTAAGAAAAGAGGATGGTTACTTAGTGCATACACAGAGTATAGAGGGTTTCTGGAGTATATTTAAAAGAGGTTACATCGGGATTTATCACTACATGAGTAAGAAACATTTACAGCGTTATGCCGATGAATTTACATATAGATTTAATACTCGGAATAAAAGTCCAATGGAAAGATTTATGATGTCTTTGCAACAGGCAAGTAAAGCAAGGTTGCGATATAAAGATTTGATTAAAAAAGTGCAACATGAAGATTTTCCCGGTTAAAAAAGGGTATTAATCCCGTTTTTGATAACGATATATTGGGCGTTTAATAGTTAGTAATATATTTGATATATCACTAACTATTAAATCACATAATTATGTTTGAACCGGGAGATGTTGTCTTCGTAAAATCTGATGAAAAAAGAGAAACACCGATGGCTATTGCATCAAAAACTGAACCACAAAGGGACGGGAATTGGTATGACTGTTATTCTTACTTTTGTCAATGGCTTGACATTAATAAGCAGCAAGCAGGTGGTAGCTTTTTAGAACCTACTTTGACTAAATAGAATATGTAAGAGCACCACTTAATTTTAAATAGTAGCTTTTAATATTCTCAATCGTCAATTCTTCTTTTTTCTTCTCAATTAATTCTATAACTACTCGTAATAATTCAATATTGGCATTTTTGTTTTCCATAATTTATCATTTGTATTTGTTATTGGTATATAGTAATTAAACAGCTCCCAAAATCGCATGAAATTTCCATTATCTATTATAGACATACCAGCCCACCAAGAAAAGCTAAAACAAATGCTGGATGATGATGAAACGATTATTTTTATTGATACTAACATCCTTGCAACATTCTACAAAATTAATGGCACATCACGAGATGAGATTTTTAATTGGTTGAAAACCATTGCGGAAAAAGAGAGGCTAAAGGTGCCTAACTGGGTAGTTTCGGAGTATACAAGTCGATTCATTAGGGACAAGATAAAAGAGTTTCTATCACCATTAGATAAGCTTAAGGCAGTTATTGCAGAATATAAACAACTACAAAGTTTTTTAAGTCTTCATGTAGATGATGATGCAGTAAAAAAGTCGGGTGGAATGTATACTAATGTTTTAGATTTCAAATCTGATTTAGCACAAGTATATAGTCTCTTTAATAAAATGAAGTTTCTTACTAATAGCGTGAAGGATGATTTTATCCATGATGTACATAGTAAGATAGAGATATTGTTGAATGAATGCCATATAAACAGCCATTTAGACTCTATTTTCGACAGAATCGATCCTGGTGCATTACTAAGATACCAACATAATTTTCCTCCGGGATTTAAAGATTCTGGGAAAGGAAATAATGATTATGGCGATTTGATTATATGGAATGAAATAATTGCGCACTGCAAAGGACATGAGGTCAAAAAAGTACTGATATTGACCAATGATCAGAAAAAAGACTGGGTTTATTCACCATTAAAAGTGAAGCAGGGAAATCAAACGAAAGGTAATAGTGATCCAAAATATAAAATAATTGATCCGAGACTTGTTCATGAGTTTTACAATGTAACAACTTCGGACGAAATCGAAATATTGAACTTTGAGCAGTTAGGACAGATACTTATAAAAAAATTTCCCGGAAATTTTAAGGAACTAGGCAAAGCTCTTCAAATAATCGAGGATATCGAGGAAGGTGAAGGTGTCATTGGTACAGGCGACTTAGAATCGGAAATCCCTAAATTAGATATATCTTCTCAGACAGTTATTGACAAGGAGGTTGCTATTGAACATAAGGCTGTTGAGGAAGTTCCTTCAAGTATACATGGTGACTATTTCCAGTTAGATGAATGGGCATTTAAGGATAAGGACATTGATCTTTCGGATGATCAAGACCTACTTGTTGACGCAATAATTTCGCTCAAATCTTATAATTGGTATACTCAGAATGCTGGATTAGAATATTTTCTTTCTAGGCTAAAAACATATGAACTAAATGATGTAAAAGCTTATTCCCGTCTTTTCGTAGTGGGGCGAAATATATATCAATCAGCATGTGGCGGGGCCTTTACTTCAATAGATTTAATTTCTGAAGGTCTCGGTAATTTTATTAAAAATCACGAAGAGAAGACCGTTAATTTGGTTATTGGGGGTATGTTTTATGAAGTTTATTTTGATTCAAATGGTGAATTTAGGAATAGTAGGTTAAAGTCCACATATTTAGATTCACTTTTCGACCTTGATAAATTTAATTCTCGTTTACCGCTGAAAAAATTTATTCAGGAAAGCCTAAAAGAACATGAAGACAAATTGCTATATGTACCATTTGAAGAAGCAAAAGTGGAAGTTAATGCGAAATTTGATAAAGAGCTAATCGAAATAAAAGATTGGGGTGAAAGTAAAGACCTCTATAATAATCTGCTAGAGTTAACTTGTTCTAAGGGTAATCTTTTGACCAATAGTCCGACAAAGGGTCAAGCCTATTTTTATGATAATTTTTCATTAGAGGGAATGAAAAAAATTATATCTGATCAGTATGGGGTTTGGAAACAAAAGCTTGATATCAAACCCGAGAATTTTAATAAAGAATATAAGATTTTTCTTTATAAACTGTTTTTCAAAAAGCATATTGGGATTGAAGATTGAATTAATTGAAATATTGAACAATACGTTATAAAAGGGAGAAGTGTTAAACTGATTTTTCATTCATTTACTTCTAAAATATCCTCTTTGATAGCTATATATAATAAACAATATCAATGTTAAATTAATGAATTATTTTTATATATAGATATAAAAATAAAGCCACAATTATTTTTATAAATAATTGCTTTATTGGTAAATTTGTAAAGCAAATTTTTAAAATTATATGCAAAAGAGCGATCTAAGTAGAAAATGTATCAACAATAATATTCTAAAAAAGATTATATTTTCCTTCGATTATCAAGGGATGATAGATTCTGATACTTTTATTATAGAAATTACAGAATACCTACATTCTAAATTTAAGGATTACTATAAAAGTAGTATGCATGTTGATTTTAATTTGGAAAAAATAGAATCTATTAGTCAAAGTATATCTATACCTGTTGCAGAGGTTGGAAAACAAATATTACATATATTCAGTGATAATTCATTCGGTTCAGACAATCTTACTCTGAAGATAAGTAACTATAATACTTTATTAGAAATAGAATGTATTGATTATAAAGGAATTGATCATTATATGGACTTTATTATTGAATATTTAAAAAATTTATTTGAGAAAAATAGTTTTCTCTCTCTAAAAAAATTCGAAATAAGAAAAATAAACATTAATATTTATGATAGTTTAAGTGAACTACATAATGATTTTGAGCCAAAATATTTTTCTTTTGTCAATGAATCAGAATTGGGCTTAAAATTATCAAGATATCGAAATGAAGATACTTTGATTGATCAAGAAACAAATTTAAAAATATCTTTTTTAAGACTAATTGATTTTGGTAAAATTGTTGATACTGAAGGTAAACAAGAAAAGGCTGGATATAGAGCAATACTTGATTTGTCAGGAAGCTTAAGTGGGGAGAAAATGCGATCATACTCCAAATTAAGTGATTTAGTGGATTTACTAAAATATACTAACGACGTAGTGCTTTTTAATATATTTAAACTTTCTTTTACCAATAACTTTCTTTCAAAAAAAACACCTAGTTTATGACTAAAATAATATTTATATCTTTTGAAGAAGAGGAGAAAAAGAAGGCAGTTTCGAAGAGGGAACATATTTTCATTCCGAATGAGCCAGAGAATGTGAGAAAACGGATAATATCTTCTAATATTAAAGCAGCGATTGCTAGACCAAGACCTAATGGAAAAAGCGATTTTAGTAAAATTAAATGATTTGTTTGTTGATGTATATATTATTGGTTATCCGACTAAGGGAGAAAGCCAAATTTTTATACTTAGAAATCAAGAAGGGCATATTTATTTTTCATGTGTAATAGATTGTTACAGCCACAATAATTTTAATCGAACTACTGAAATTTTAAGTGAACTTGGCATCGGAGATTTAGATATTTTTATTTGGACACATACAGATGATGACCATTCAATTGGTATATGTGACTTAATAAATAATCATTGTAATGAAAATACTTACTTTTACTTACCTGAATTTATAAATGGTAATGTAGACGATTTAGTAAATTATAATGTTGAAGTAATGAATAGTATGCAATTAATAAATAGTTTCAATGTTGGGACTAGTTATTCTGTTAATACAATCACGATTCCTGATGGAGGCTCTTGTAATATATTAAATTACTCACTAATTGATAACAATAGTGAAGATATTTCGCAATTCCAAATACTTGCAATTGCTCCAAATTCTGCGTTGTTGAGAAGAAGAAATAATAATGGTAGAATTGGGAAAAAGAATGATTTCTCTATTGCAACACTATTTAGAATTGGAATGTATAATTTATTTTTTGGTGGCGACATTGAAAACCAAACAATAAATCGCATAAACGAAAGCTATTTTAGAAATCTTTCTTTTATTAAAACACCCCATCATACATCAAATTCTTCTTCTTCACTGTTAACTAAAATCAATGCAAATGAATTGCAGACAATTCCTTTTGGTGCAACGACTGTTTATGCCCAACATAATTTACCAAATTTTGACTTGATAAGTGACTATAAGAATAATATAGGAAATTTTTATTCTACCGGAATAGGTGATCATAATTCAGGTACTGTGCATATTGAAATTGATATATCAAAAGGTTTTATAGATACAAAATTAATAGGCAATGCACATCAATTGTAAAAATTAATCTATTTTACAACGCGAAATGGAAAGAAGATACAATAAGTGAACTCTTTCTATTTATGATATTTTCTCTGATAATTTATCAATAAGATTCATCAGTTTGATATTCTGCTCCTCTAACCTTTGGTTTTGATCTTCAAGCCGCTTTATAGTATCCTTATATAGTTGCTTTTCTTCGGCCAGTAGTCCGTTATTAATAGTAAAGTTTTCACTTGAACAAATACCGTTTGAATTTGTAAAATGTTGCATGATATTTTGATCATTCATATTCAGTAAGTCTGCAACATCCATTTTATAGAATCCAGCAATTTTTTCGATACGTTCAATAGTAAATTGCCCCACTCCCTTTTCCATTTGAGAATAGGTATTATGTGATACTTCAATAACATCAGCTATATAATCCTGTGTATAGTTATGTACCTCTCTCAGCATCCTTATCTTATTTCCTAAGCGTTTTGCAGTACTCTGTTTCATATAAATGCAGTTATATTAAACGCAAATTAATTAAAAAATCTTCTCTTGGGAAATTTAACCAAATAATTGGACAATTCAACCAACTAACGGTTACATAAAATAGCCATAAACAAGCAACCTTTGTGTCAAAATAAATCTTATTGATATGAAGAAACTATCCATTATCCTGCTTTCAACCATCTCTTTGTTTAACCTGGTCTCGTGTGGTAAGAAGTCGCACGGCACCGACTGTCCTGTGAAACAGTGTGAATACGGTATGAACCCGGCCACTTGTGAGTGTAATCCTAACCCCAATGATACGACTACAAATCCGGTCGATACAGGCACTGTACAGCCCTTAAAATCGAAGTTTGGTAATGGTAGTAACGGAACAGTAGATACGACCGTGAACTGGGCAACTGGGAAAGATATTTTCTATTGGGAAGCCAATGACTTTTCAAACTTTAGATCAGTATTTGAGAATAGGAGTTATATACCATTAGTATATGAAGTTGAGATAGATGGTCAATTAAGAGGGACTTTAACCGCTTCACAGAATCTATTTTTAAACTTTGAGTATTCCAAGGATATGACGATGAATCTCTATCGTCCAGCAGCGTTTAAAATAAATTTTGGGATTCTTGATATTGATAGCTTGCCTAGTAGTACATATGACATTGTAAATAGTATACAAACACCCTTTTATAAATTATCAGAAACAAACACAAGTGGAACTATTGTCTACATGCCGGATTATACATGGTATTTTGGATTAGGACATTGCATCCTACAAGGCATGTATAATAGCCCTAATCTATATCAGGAATACAGCATGAAGCTACAATTACTCAGTAATACACCAACAGACAGAAGATTCTATTTAAGAATATACATCAAACACGATAACATCAAATACATCATCAGAACAGTATTTAAAGCTTAATAGATTATTAAAAACGAAGTTTACAGGGCAGCCGAAAACTGTCAAAAAGAGTAGGCATTCATTTACATAAAACAGATAATATTATGGCGAAGTATCAGTGTCAAAAGTGCGGTGGAACAGCACAGTTTAGTACCACATCTCGGAAGTGTCCGTCAGACGGACTAAGATGTGTTTGGAGACAGATTAGCAGATTCTTTAAAAGACCTTTCAACTATTAAAGATTAAAAAAAGCGAACTATTGTAGTTCGTTTTTTTGTGTCTAAATTATTTGCTTTTTGTATATTTATAGAAAGCGATATTACAATGACAAAACGTAAAGCCAAACGTATATTAAGAGGTCAAATAAACCAATTGTCTAATTGTGAGAATATTGGACATCATTGGTTGGCTACTCTTTCATTACTAGGAGAAATATTTGGTAAAGATTCTGAAGAATATCAGAGTATTTTTGGCATTAAAACCTCGTCTATAGAAAGTGAGTATTATAAGGCAACTTTGACGAGTCTTCTACGAATGTTCATCATTACTGTTGATGGTAAGGGAGTTTATCGAAAAGGCAATTTTTTAAGTAGAATGAGTGAGGGATGGTTAATCTTTTTGATTTCTACTATAATTCCGGGAGTTTATACTTTAGGATATTGGACGAAAAGCTATGAAAAGTCTTCTGAAAAACAGAGTGTAGTTATAGAAAAGAAACCATTCATATCCCACAACTAAATACTTGGGACAATTAAATATGTTAGATAAAAAGTAAAGAATAACACTACTATATAATAAGGCAAACATGAGCATATGACTTATTGTTGAGTAAACTTATCGTGATGAAGATCAATAGTATTTTCATACCAAATAAATTAAGTATTTTTACATTATGAACTTTGAGTTAGATTTGAGTCAATTTCTGTCTCTAAATGATGAGATAGAAAAAGATTATGAGGCTTTAGAAAAGACTCGTAATACTTTTAATATTCCTATATTTTCGTCCATATTCCGTAAATTAAAACGTAAATTTTTAAGAAGGAAAATATTAAACTTGACAATTAAAGTACGAAAAAATACTGACCTAACTTATAAACTGCTAAAGAAAGGAATTGATAAAAGAGATGCATCAAGATTTAAGGAAATTGTATCAACATCAATTTTACATTTTAATAAATTTCATGATGCTTTAATAGAAATCAATTATTTAGATAATGAGAAGATAGAATCAAACGCCTTAAATACCGCTAAAAAACTTTATGTGATGAAAGCCACATTACATAAAATTGTATACTCCGGTATAAAAAGTGAAAATGACGATTCGGAGTTAAAAAAAGGAATAATTCATCTATCTCAATCTACAATAGATAAACGACTAAATAAATGACATATCAGAAAGGGGATATCGTAGAAATATACTTTAAGTTACCAAATCAAGGAAATCCAAAACCCCATCCAATTGTAATTATTTCGCATGAAGATGTATATCACCAAGATTATTATTATATAGGGGTTATGCTAACACAAAGTACTCACATTGATGATTTTAGTTTTGAGATAACAAAAGAAATGGTAACTAATCATAATGGAAAATATTCACAAGCAAGATGCCATTTGATTACAAATTTTGAAGACACTCATATTGTTCCAAATGCTCATTCGAATAAAATGAAACAGTCGGCTGTTAATGAATTAATTGCTTTTATAAATGTAATAACATTTGACTTCCCACTTGAATAAAAAGGCGAACCATTATAGTTCGCCTTTTTTTACTTAATGCTTGATATCTTTAGGTGGATTTGGTGCATTACTTCGCTTTTACTAAGTAGTACACTCTTTAAATATCTGTTCAGGCATTTGTAATGATTATGTATTATCAGATTTATTGCCACAACAAGGACAATAAGGAGCATTACCAATAACTGAGTAATGTGATTTACACACCTCACACTCTTCTTTTTTATACACCAAAGTTATCGCAGGTGCCGCAGCAATATTATAGTCTTTCTCTGATGATATTCCAATCTTACTTTTAACATACTTTATCGCTTCACTTCTCCCATGAGCTAATTGATCTTTCGTAGACCAACTTTCCACTCCTGCTTCATGACGACATAATGGACAATATACACTTGCGTCATCTGACAATTTAGTCCAGTCCGCTAACAAAACTTTGAATTGATTTGAACATGTCTCATCTGGACACTCTCTATCAAGAAAACCATCATCGTCAGTTTTAAATGTGACTGGTATTCCATGATTCTGAATTTCTTTTAATTGATTTATCATATTCTCTATTCTCTCTAACATAATATCATATTTTCTTTAAAATTAACACATATTACACTTTAAAGCTATAAAAAGATATGCACATGTGTTTGATATTTATTTGAGTTTTTCTCGTTAAAATTTATTATATATTGTTATGAGAAAGTACGTAATGACATACCTTGAACACGTCCAGTTTGTCAAAGGAAAGGCGATCAATAACCATCAAAGCAAGGACTCTGACTTTATCAAAATGCATAGAGATACATACTATCAACAAAAGGATGAAGATGATATCAACAATATCGATGATTTACCGAACAGTGATATTAACCCTTTTCATAAAGATGACGATGTGGAAGAAAACTAAATAAAGTAAAATACAAAACCATAATTAAGTTAATTAATTTATTCTTCGATAAAAATTAAGTAATTTTATATCAAGGCAAAAAAATGGGGTTGAACATTCAACCCCATTTTTGGTATACTTTCGTAAGTAGTTACCATATTTTATTGATACAAGTTTATGTTTATTAGAACAAGGGCAGTTCCCAATTTTATGCTTATAGCATTCTAAAATTATGTTGCGAATTTATACTTTCCCTTACAATATTCCTGTTGCTGAGTTAAGGAATTATACCCTTATTAATAGGGTAGTTTCTACTATATAGCTTAAAGTGAAATATCCATTCCCCAAATCTTACAAACATCCCCCATAATCCTGTAACAGTGGAAAGGCCCATCCGACGCAACTTTGCTGGAAATTTTACAGATATGGCAAAAGATAAAATAGTGATTGTAGGTGGATATGGAGCAGTGGGCAGCAGTGTTGCCAAATGGCTGAGCGCCTGGTATCCGGGAAGAGTAGTAGTGGCGGGCAGGAGCCTGCAAAAAGCAAAGAACTTACAGGAAAAGCTGGAGCATACAGTGGACATCCTGCAATTGGATATCGACCATATACAGAATGTTTCATTTTTAGCAGATGCTGCACTGCTGATCATGTGCATAGACCAGCCTTCAGGTGCACTGGCGGAGTTGTGTATAGATAAAGGAGTGCATTATATAGATATATCCGCAACGCCGGCAGTACTGCACCGGCTGGAATCCTTACAGGATAAGGCTTTAGCTCAGAAGGTTACGCTCTTGCTGAGTGTAGGTCTGGCTCCGGGACTGACGAACCTGCTTGGGAAATGGGTGACGCAATCTATACCAGACCAGAAGATGCTGCAATTGTTTGTCCTGCTGGGGTTGGGAGAGGATCATGGGGAGCAGGCTTTTCAATGGACCTTCGATAACCTGCACCAGGAATATACTATTCAGGATCAAGGAAAAGGTCAACAGGTCAAGAGTTTTACACAGCCCCTAACAACAGATCTGTTAGGCAAACGGAAGTTTTATTTATTCAATTTCTCTGATCAGCATATACTGGCGCGTACACAAAACCTGGATAGTATATCTACCCGAATGGCCTTCGATCATAAAGGTATAACGGCGCTGATTGCCGGCATGCGCAAGCTAGGGTTTACCCGCTTAATGCGCCTGGCTTGGGTACAGCGGATCATGATCAAACTATTCCGGAAGGTTAAAATGGGCACGGATGTATTTGCCGTAAAGGCCCAATCGTATCATTCACATGGGGTACTGAAAGAAGCATCCATAAGCGGTTATGGAGAAGGAGCAGTGACGGCGCTGGTAGCGGCTTTGCTGGCTAAGGATCTGTTGGATAAACAAACTCCACTATTGGGTGTACAGCATATTGATACTTATGTAGAGGATGTACCTGAATTTCTTTCGGAGCTAAGGAAATATAATCCTCAACTACAAGTGAAGCTGTAATCGACATAAAATAAAGAAGCCGGGAACTCGTCCCGGCTTTACTTTGTTAGGTTACTATATTTAGATTTTCTCCACTTTCAGGCTGCTGCCATCGCTCAGTACCAGCAGGTATTGGCCGGTAGCGATATTCCGGATATCGATGAGGGTATCCTGTTGGCTGATGCTCAGTTGCTTCACCACACGACCATGCATATCGTACAGGTAAGCCTGTACCGGCGCTGCCGGTGCGTTAGCTAATTGCAGGTGTACGGTAGTGCTTGCCGGAGCCGGGTACAGTTGGTGTGCCGTCGCTGCTGACTGGAAACGTACATTTCGGATCGGAGAGTAAGACCAGGTCGCATCTGCATTGATCATCTTCAGGCGATACAGGTTCAGGCCTTTTGCCGGATGTGCATCGGTAAACTGGTAATCTGTTGCAGCTGCGGCATTACCTGCAGCTTTCACGCGACCAATTGCGCTGAAGTCAGTGCCATTGCTGCTGCGCTCGATCTCGAAGGCTAGTGTTTCTTTTTCTTTTGCCGTCTGCCAGTTCAGCAATACAGACTGCTGCTGTGCTTTCGCTTCGAAAGTGGTCAGCGTAAAGTCTAATGGAGTGCCGGTAGTTACCGCGCGTACTTCTGAAGGTGCAGAAACCCCGTCCGTACCGGTTTTAACAGCCGTAATACGATAATAATACGTCTGGTTATTATTCAGCCCGATTATACTGTAGCTGTTTACATTACCTACGTTCAGGCTGTTATAGTTAGTCAGTTTGTTATTGAACATGCTGTCTGTAGCGACATCCAGTCTGTAGTATTGTACTGTACCGGTTGTCGGAGCTGACCAGTTAGCGGTAAAGCCAGAAGTGCTATAACTACTGGTTCCGGTTGGAATCGGACGAACCATCGCATAGCTTTCTGTCCAGTTAGAGGTAGTACCATTCAGGGCAAAGTTAGTAATGGTGCCGGTATTGCCATTGCCGGTATAGTCATATACTGTGGTATATGCAGCATTGTTTCCATTTGCGGTAGCCGCACCGTTGTCGAACATATAGTAGGCCAGTAGCCCGGTTTGCGGCAGGCTCATCGGAGTGTACATGTTATTCTGAATCTCTGTAGCGGTACGTTCTGTGTTCCAGATGCGTACTTCATCCATCGCACCATTGAAAGAACGTGGGGTAGCAGATTCTGACCAGCGGCCTAGTTTGAAGGACGCAGCGGTATTACTCACCCCACTTATTGCACTGCCCACGATATTTTTTGTACCCACGCTTTTACCATTGATGTACAGTTTCATGGTATTTTTATCTGTACCATTCCAGGTTGCTGCAATATGGTACCATTGACCAATGGTCAGTTCGCCGGTATTGGCATAGGTTACGCTGGAGTTATTCGTACCATCCATACAGAAGAAAGCAAGGTTGTTGTTGTATAACAACAGCTCAATGCCATAACCGGTAATAGAGCGGTTCATGATCTCCTGGCTGCCGGTAAAGTCGTTGAACTTCACCCAGCATTCCATAGTTTTTACACTGGTAGCAGGGATATTTCCCAGATCAACATAATCATTTCCGCTAGCACCACCTGCGAAGTTCAGGGCATGGCCCGGAGCAGGCATAGCTGCTGCTGTAACAGCCTGTGCCGCAGAAGTATCTGCGCAACCATTAGTTACGATAACCTGGTAGCTGCCGGCAACGGTAGCCGTATAACTTTGTGCAGTGGCATTGTTAATAGGGCTGCCGTCTTTCAGCCACTGGTATGATGTACCGGTACTGGCATTAAGGCTAACACTATTGCCCGGGAACAGCGCAGTGCTGCCTCCTGGGGTAATGCTTACGGTAGAATAAGTATAACCATATTTCGTACCCAGGTATTTATTCACCTGCTGAATTTCACATAAAGTCAGTTTGCGATTGAATACCAGCAGCTCGGCGATATCACCGTCAAAGGTATTGTCATCGCCGTCCCAGCCAATATAGAAAGAGTTTTGGGCATCGGTCAGGGCTGTATTGTCGGTAACTGATTGTACAGGAGTGCCGTTGTAATAGATCGTAGAACCGTTCGATACACCACGGTCATATACTGCAGTCAGCAATTTAGTTACACCAGTTACACCGGCTCCTGAAATAGAAACATTGTAAGGGGCAACGGGACCGATAGCGACTACACCGTCACTACTGTTGTTCGCGAAGATAGTCATGAAGAAGCGATCCCAGCCACCATTGTCACAACCCCAGATACCTTGCTGCGATTCAACATTGGTACCTTGTTTGTACACGGTAAAGATGGTAACTGCGGGCATACTGCCTGCACGGATGTCCAGGTTGGCCACATTAAAAACCGAACCTTTGGTATTGGTCGTACGGGTAAAATGCAGTACCGGTTTGCCATTGATCTGGTTCGTTTTCAGGACTGCGGCATTCTGGTTTCCGATTTGTATCGCCTGGCGGGCCACGGAAGACTTGTCTTTCCAGGTCGTCACCGTACTGCCGTTGGACAGGTTGGTACCTGTAGCATTTACATCAGAGGCGTCCAGCCAGAGTTGCAGGCCATTGGTTACCGGTAAGGTCTGCGCATGCAGTTGCGGGCATAGCAGGAGGAGGAGCGATGCCGTAAAAATTCTCTTCATACAGGGGGATTGAAAGTGGATTTGTTTTTTGCGGTCCAAATATACTCACTTCAAAGTGTAAAATGCAAATTATTTCACATTTAATTTTTCATAACAAATTAATAATCAATTAAATAATGTATATAAATATATATTATTTAATTGCTCTGGTAGTAAAACTACTACAAAAACATTTCATAATTTTTATTACGTAAATGACTGAAAAAATAACATAAAAATGTCAGGCGGTGGGCGGCTGATGGAGAAAGGGTGGTGGTACTGTAATGTCCGAAGGCTCAGAAAATAGTGTTCCGTACTACCTCATTTCGAGCAAGCGGAGTGTCGCAAGCAATCTCCTGATGACGTGTAGTCCTATAGGGACAAAGAAATGTTTCCGCTGCGGGTGATATGATGTGGCGCGTAGCGAAGACAAACGGTTTGAGTCGGAGAGAACAGAACAGATAGGCGCAAAGGAGCCTGTACTTGCTATAGCTTATTTTTAGCACAAAGAATTAAACAATGAATAGCTATATTTACCTTTTATTCTACTTTTGAAATATATAAATACTCAATTTTTTATGTTTAAAGACGTGTATTTGCACCTTAGTGACGAGCATAATGACGTGGACCCCGAAGTAATCGCTCCCATTTTGTATGAACTTTTTGCTCCCGAATCGGTATCGGACCTGGGTTGCGGTATTGGTAATTTCCTGTATAAATTCAAGGAGTGCGGCGTAAAAAAAGTCTTAGGCATCGACGGAGAGTGGAGCAATAATAAGTTGCAGAAGCTGAAAGGAGATGACTTGTTACTTAAAAACTTAATGGAAGATCTCCAGGTGAAAGAACGTTTTGATCTCTCGATCAGTTTTGAGTTTGCAGAACATCTTTATGAAAAATACGCTGAAAAAATTGTTGGCGATCTTACCGGCATGTCAGATGTTGTGGTATTCTCTGCCGCTATCCCAGGCCAGGGCGGGCAAAACCACCTGAACGAGCAATGGCCCGACTTTTGGGTTAAGCTGTTTAATGCTAAAGGCTATGATTGCTATGATGTGATCCGTCCATTGATCTGGAATATTCCTGAAGTGAAATTTTGGTATAAACAGAATATGTTCGTGGCCGTAAATACCCGGAATACAACAGAAACCGAACGCTTACTTAACCGTTTTCCCGGGGCTAAGCAGTCTAAGAATGTAATACTCCCCCTGGTGCACCCTGATCTGCTGGAAACCAAGATCACTCGTATCAACAGGCTGGTTCGGATGCTTAAAGGAAAGGCAAGCCTCAGCGAGTATAAGTTGGAAATATCCAAAGTATTTCAGAAGAAATACCGCAGTTAAATTTGTGCCTGTATCCATTGCCACAGCTGACTTGTTCAATAGTCTCTTTTTTGTTTTAATGTAGCCAAAATTGTATTTTTTATTTAATTGATACTGAGTCTCCGCTTTTAGGAAACAAAGGAAAAAAGAGTACATTCCCTGTATATTATATAGTAAATTAGGTTATAAAAAATAAGAGAGGGCATTTAGGCCCTCTCTTTTACTATATAGTTTATGAAGTATTTAGAGACATTTAATGATTTTAGCCATATCTGTCCTCCAGTGGATCATATTAAAAAGGCTAGGGATAAAAAGGCTATGGCAGAATTAGAAAGAGAAAGGGAAGAGGCAGAAAAGGAAATGGAAAAAGAATTGGAGCAAGAGGAAGAACGTAAAAGAATAATGGGATATTGAGAATATAAAAATGGCAGTCATTTGACTGCTATTTTTGTAAGCAATGAGTTTTCTTATATTATGAGGACTTCATAGTATCATTAGGGTCGATTTTATTATCTCTAATATATGCTATAGCCTTCAAATACTCTTGATGACAAGTTCGACGGAGTTTATCAGCCTCAAAATATTTCGATTGGATATTTTTATCAATAAATCCCTTTGCTTTACTAATCTCCCTATCAAGCTTTTCAAATTCTACTAGCGCTTTGTCAAATTTATCACTTAACTGTTTCAAATGTTCTTTGTAAGTCATATTTCATTGTTTTAGTTATTGAACCGTAAAAAAAGAGAATATTTTAAATTTAGAAAATCTTGGGTTATTAAACAAAACTAAGATTCACTTTTTCCACTTAATATGCACACATATAGGAAATATGTAGTATTAATGTAATTTTGAGAAAAACATTAATGGATCGTAGTAAGAAAAGACTTTTTATAACAGGTACGCTTGGTATATTAACTAGTATCGTAGTTTCCCTTTTCCTGATTCAATATTCCTATAATGTGAAAGCAGGCACATTTACCGAAGCCGGAAGTTTAGGAAGTGCTATTGGTGGAATAACAGCTCCGATAATTGGCATATTAACTATTGTTCTATTGATAAGTACTCTATACTATCAAATGCAGGGCAACCGGGAGCAATCAGAAAAGAATGAAATAGATTTCATCTTTTCTTTAATGGCTCAATTAGACGCTGATCTAAATAAGTTCTACCGATTAACATTAATAAATAAGGGAACGGAAAGAGAAGCAACGAGAATTGACTATGGACATCCGGGCATGGTTGAATATTGGACCTTTATTGATAATCTCGAATTTAGATTAGTTTCTTTTCCTTTGCCCAAATTTTCTAATAGACATGAAGCAGATAAAATAATGCTTATTATTGATTCATTTGAGTTAGTTAAAGAAAGGATAGATATTTCTAGCATTAAAGTAAAGAAAGTAATGTATAGAAAGTTGAACTCATTTTACAAAAGCCATTTACAATATCCATTAGAGCAGTTAAGTGATAAGATTCAACAGTTTGAACATTATCAAGATGAAAATTCGTATAGGTTAAGAGACTTTGTTCAAAAATACAAAAACGACAGTTTATTAAATGAAAATTAATGATAGTTTTAAAAATTGGCTAATTGGGGGTGGGATTGTCTTCTTATGCTGGCTCTCAGTAGTTGTCTTTCGTCTTAAGGCATTTTGCAGTAGTATGGCATTGGCAAATGATGACACAAAAATTGCGAGTATAATTGATAATTTGACTGCCCCCGTTATTGGCATAGCATCAACTATATTGCTCTATATAACTTTGAATAGACAAAGAGAAGCAAACCTACTCTCATCAGAGAAGAATGAAATTGAAACATTTTTTGTTCTATTTGAGGATTTGAAGAGCACCTATAACACTTTTTTATTTCAGTACGCCGACCAAAGTAAACAGAATGAATATGGAATCGTAGCATTTAGTTGCTTTATTAAACAGTTGAAGGATTTTGAAACAAGTATATCACAAGATGATGGATTAAGGTTACAAAACTTTAAATCAACATATTATGTTCTATCTATTATTAGAACTTATGAAAACTTATATGATTACGTTAATACTTTAAACAACGATAAAACAAAGAAGTTGGCAGAGCAAAAATTATTTGATTTTTACGAATTATACTTAGATAGGCAGTTGAATAGTATTGTTGTGGTATATGAAAGCAAATTTTCAGGCAAAGACACTGTGCTTGAGACTATTAGTGCATTTATTGAAAAAATTAAAGGCCCAAGTCCAATTTTTAATTGGCTATTTGATAATCATGAACCTTTAGCTGATCAATTTATTCAATAATATACAGTGATATTAAATCTACTATATAGTATATGAAGTATTTAGAGACATTTAATGATTATAACCATATATGTCCGCCAGTGGATTATAATAAAAAGGCTAGGGATAAAAAGGCTATGGCCGAATTTGAGCGAGAAAGAGAAGAGGCTGAAAAGGAAATGGAAAAAGAATTGAAGCAAGAGGAAGAACATAGAAAATCAATGGGATATTGAGAATATAGAAATAGCAGTCAATTGTCTGCTATTCTAGTTTAACGAATTTCATGCTTAATCAAACATATGTTTCCTTATTTGCTTTTGATCTTGTTTCTGCATGATCTGACCTATGTTCTTCATTACAGCAATATGCTTTAATGAATTTTCATTTTCTTCCTTTTCCTCTTCTCTCACTTCTTTATGTCTAGTTTCCGGCATAGCAACCCTATAAGTAGTACCTACAAGTGGTATTTCGTCCCAATAATGCTCATTGAATGTCTTAATGTATTTCATGATCTATATATTAAATAGAAAAAAGCACCTTTACAGTGTTTTGGTTTAGACATACAAAAAAGGAGTAGCTTCATTAATTACAAATCACAGGTATATCCAGAAACCGTATGTAAATAGACATTAAAGTATTATGTATCATTTACAATGTTCATATTTATAAGATCTTTATAGTAAAATATAGGTCATAAAACTGCGACAAATTGTATGTACAATTTCTTTAATATACTTAAATTACCTTAGAATAAATATTATTTTTTATCATTTAAAAACGTTTAATTTTGTACTAGAAAAACAAAAGTTCTATGGCATAACTCACAAAAGTATCCAATACCTACTTAGCCTTATTCTTTGAGCTGGGTAAGACTATATCAGGTATTGTTAATTACGCTATCACGTCTAACTATATGCACCTCCTCTCATATATCATTCATCTTAGTGTAACATTATGGTTGTAATTCCATCTTGTCGCTATATCACGATTCCATAAAATCACCTTGAGCTAAGGTATTTTATGATAATCCGAAATTCAAAGTATCCGAACTCTATTATTAGAATTTGACCTCACTTTAAAGCCCAACGAAGGGAATTTCAATCATATTGATCAGTTTTTAAATTGACTGTATATGAAGAGAGATCCTACCCTCCGCTGGGTTGTGGCACTTAGTGCCCTGCTGTCAAGTCATGCACTGACAGCCCAAACCCCTTTAACAGATGTGACCACAGCGTCAACACCTGTTTCTTTAAGTTCTGGAAGCGGTGCTTCCAACATTTTAGACAATGCTTCTGACAACTATGGCAGCATCTCTGCTAGTGCTACATTTCGAATTGATTTGGGTACTGCGAAGGTGATTAATGGCTATAGCCTGACCAACCAGGACAACAACACCAATCTCCCAACCAATTGGCGTATTGAAGGTTCTAACAGCGCAACTACTGGTTATGTAACACTTGATACACGTGCGGGAAACACATGGGAAAAAACAACAGCATCCCGTAAGTTTTTTGCGATCAACAACAACACTGCATATCGTTATTACAGGATAGTAAATTTATCCGTAGTTAGTATGCGTGTGAGTGAAATGGAACTATTTGACAACTTCTATATTAGTGGTAAAGTATTCAAAGATTATAATCTGAACAATATAAAAAGTGGCGATGAACCAGCAATTCCCGGTGTTAAAGTATGGATTAAAAAGCTATCTACAGTAGCACCAGTAGCCATGACGACATCAGGAGAAGACGGCACGTATCTGTTTGATGCTTCTGTACTGAACGGCTTAGAAATCTTTGCTGTAGCTGCTGCTCCTACAGGTAGTTTGCAACCAAGAACTGAACCAATGCCCCAGTCAGGACTAAACTTTCCTTCATTGACGGCTGATGGCAGCTTCTTATTTTCTAACATCAACGCTAATCAGTATAGCCAATCAGGAGAAATCAACTTCGGATTCTTAGACCCAAAAGTAACCACTGATGGCCCGGTATTAGAAAATCCCAATCTTGTAACCAATGCCTTTAATGGTACATTTGGTTCATCCGATTCAACCGGAAACAATTTTGTACTGAACCATCCAAATGCGAAGTATTTTTCTTTGACTTCCACACACCCGGAATTATATTCTAATGTAACCGGGTATACAACAGGAAGTAACTATGGCTATCAAGGTGGAAGTAACTATGGTAGTAATGGTTTTCTTTGGGATGAAGGTAAGTACTTAGTTACTGACTTTTTAGGAACCGTGTTTCTTGAAGCTGGTGGTACAGATATGGAGTTAAAAGGAATCCTTAATAACGCTACATTCGGATGGAGAATATCAACAGGTGCTACAAGTGGTGCATGGAATGACCGATTCCTAGCTATTAATGGTAGTTCTTTGACTGATGCTAGTTTAAATGCACGCATATTCGCGGATACAGTTACACTTGATGCAGGAAATACCTATTCTATGGGATTCTACGGTAAATCAGCCAATAAATGGCAGCAAGGTGCAGCAGTCGCCAAACCTACGGTAGTAAAATATTTTGTAAAAAGGATATCTACTGGTGATACTGCGGCTTTAGGTTCTATTTCGGTAGTACCAACCACCAGTAATGCTACTGATAGTGTGAACATAGGATGGAATAAGGCATTCACAGACTTTATTGCCAATAACAGTGGTGCTTATGGAGTATATTTCTTGGTGACCTCTTCTGATGTTGCCGGTAATGATGCGTATTTTGACAATTTCTTCCTGCGTAAATCATCCTATAAAATATCAGGACGGGTATACAATGATGCCAATGGTCTTGAAAACGCTATTGTTGATGGGGCCACAATCGGAACATTCTCCGGTTCACCAATATATGCATATCTCATTGATCCTGATGACAATCATATTTTGGGAAGTACAACTGTGGCTGCTGATGGTTCATTCAACCTATTCGCTCCAGCATATTCAACCTATAAAGTTTCCATTAGTAGTACGAGTATGTTAAATGGTTCTATATTCTCCGGTACATTACCTGCAAACTGGGTTCTTACTGGAAGTAATTCAGGGGTTAATAACAATTCAGGAAGTAATATTATTGCAGTAAATGCGATGATTATCGTCTCTCCTGTTAATACGACTACTGATATTACGCAGATCGCTTTCGGATATGATCGCTTACCGGAAAGTTATAACCGGAGTAAAAACGTTACTGGCGCACCTGTTTACAATATTTATGTGTCATTAAGTGATGTTGCTATGCAAGGTTCAGATATGGAAGATAATGCGGGCGTTCAGGTAAACTGGAACAGCAAAAAACTGAAAATAGTTACATTGCCAACAAATGGCTTTAACTTGAAATATAACGGTTCAGTGCTGGTTGCAGGAAGCATCATTACAAGCTATGATCCTTCATTATTATCTATTGCACCATCATTATCCACTCCGGGTGGTACACTAAGTACATCATTTACATATGTAACATATGATGCTGCTAACCTGCCTGATCCAACCCCGGCAACTTATACTGTTACCTATACTCAACCATTACCCATTGAATTGACTTACTTTGGATTAGTAGTCGAAGATTGTAATGTAGTTTTAGCCTGGTCTTCAAGCAGGGAAATACAATTCCGTCATTTTATCGTAGAAAGAAGTAATGATGGTAAGGTATATCAATCTATCGCAACAGTTCTTCCTACTGGCTCAAATAGTAAATATATGTTCCGGGATGTAACAGCAGAAGGTAAATTGTTCTATCGCCTTAAACTGGTCGATAATGATAACAGCTATACATTCAGTAATGTACTTAATGCAATGGTTAATTGTGATAAGGATGTTATGGTATTACCAACAGTAACCAATAATTCAATTTACATCCAAAATGCTACGCTAAATAGCCGTGTAAGAATTATAAATATTAATGGTAGTGTTGTTTTGGAATCAAAAATTAGTTCTAACTTAGAGCAAGTAAATCTTGGTGATCTTCCAGCGGCGAATTACATTGTCATTATAGAAGATAATGGAAAAATGACATATGTAAAAATCGTCAAAAAATAATGTTGTAAATAGTTCATTTTTTGGACTAAGGCACGCTGAATTTTCAGAGTGCCTTTTTATTTTCTCATCTTAAATATATTTAATATATTTGTATTGCATTACCCCCCAATGTAAGAAAGGGATACCATTTAACTCGTTTGAATGACATCCCTTTTTATCATTTATAGCTATTTATATCATGCTAAATGTCATTAGTTAAATAGACAAAACAGAACAAAAGGATATACTTACCCGAAGTATTTATTGATAGCTTCTATTCTATTCTTGACCTTCATTTTAAAGAATATATTGTAAATATGCCATTTTAGAGTTGTTATCTTAATAACTATTGTATCTGCAATATCTTGATTTGTATAACCTTTTGCTAGTAATCCCAATATATTAGCTTCCTGTTTGGTAATTGTATAATCCTTTTCTTCTGGTTTTTCTTCATCTTCTTGAGGTAAATAGTTCAGTAATTTAGTAGCAATACAGCTACTAATTGGCATATCTCCATTATGCATTTCTAGTAAAGCATCCGTTATTTGATAGGATTTACTTCGCTTTACCATATAAGAACTAGCTCCAGCCTTTAGTGCTTCGAATATATTGTCATCATCTTCAAATACAGTACAGACCATAAATTTTACATCTTCGACTAATGGTTTTAAGGTTCTGATACATTCCACCCCAGATATGTCGGGCAATCCAATGTCCATTATAACTAGATCAGGTTTGTAATTTAGAATACCTTCCATTGCATCTGTTCCATTCCCATAAATACCAATACAGTTAAATTATTGGCTGCTATTTATAATGGTTTTAAAGTGATGTTGATGCTCTGGCTGATCTTCTACTATTATTACTGTTATCATACAGTAAAGGTCTAGCTATTGATTTGGATAGAGAAGGGGCAAATACTAACTTTTGTACTGTTTTTAGTGCCTGATCTTTAAATTGGCCCATACTTTTGTACTGTTTTCAATAAGAGAAAGCATTTTGTGTCACTAATTAATAGTAATGAAGCCACTGTCTAGGCGTTTTTAAAATTTCATTTTTTCCTCAATATATGTTTTATAAGTTACGATTTAAAATATCTCTAAGTTGTGACTTTTTATTCAAAATATAATTGTTACTTGCAGACGCTTTAATCGATTAATAGCAATTAAATCTATAGTGCGCACTATAGATTTCTTTAATTATTAATTATCTATTTAAAAAATGAAAAAAGTATTTTTAGTATTAGGTGTATCCTTAATTGGATTTTCAAGTTTCTTTACATCATGCTCTAAGCCAAAAGTTGAGACTACGCAATCTAAACCGGCTGCTTCAACAATGAATGGTAATGTGTCTGTTAATATGACCAATAGTGAATATATTGCTGCAATGGAAAATCTTGGTATTGTTCATAATGCCTGCATGGACTACATGAAAGAACAAGTACAGCACTTGGTTAACTTAAACATGACACCAACGACAAAGGCCGAATTTGATCAAATGTTGTTATTACCAATGCAGCATTTCATGCAGGTTAATGGTTATGATGTAAACAACTTATCATCTTTCCAGTTGGCGAATGATTATGATCAATCTCAACTGAGTCCCGAAGCAGCAGAAATTATGTCTGATTTCAAATCAGTAATGGAGAAATATGGAGAAGATGAAATCGGTCAAGATCAATTTGTTGACGCGATTTCAGCTTTACAACAAAGAAGTTATAATCTGATGGGTGATGAGAAATTTATCATTGGTGCTGCTGTAACAGTTGGTAAGCACTCTACTTTATATTGGGAGCAAAATCTTAGTACATATGGAACTCTCGATATTAATAATGCACAAAAAATGTCTCCATCACAAAAAGCTGTTGGATATGCAGATGTTGTTGGAGCAGTGAAAGGTGGTTGGACTGGTGCAGGTGGTGGCCCGGTTGGGTTAATACTGGGTGCTGCTGGTGGTGCAGTTTGTAATTCGTTCGCTACTGCAATCCTTATCGGGCCATTAAAAGATAAATTTGGTTGGATTTCTGACTTCTTTGGTTAAAAACAAACGATTATGAAAAAGAATAAAATATCAATGTCAAAGTGGGTAGGATACTCACTATTTCTATACTTCGCATTTCTTGGCTATCAGAAATTTATTCAACATAAGAATATATTTACAATAAACTACCTTTTAGCTGGGATCGCTATAGTTCTGATTCTAAGTATTGTATTCTATGGCTTGGATTATTTATTGTTGAAGACAAAAAAATAATCGATATTTTGTTTTATTACATACTGGTTTTATCAACTAATATTGAATAGGAATTTATTTAAAAAGGAGCAGTTATAAGCTGCTCCTTTTCTATTTCATTTACTTCTGTTTAGGTTCTTAATTGGTTATTGCAATTGTACACTCTTCATATAAACCTGTAAAGAAACCCACCTCACTATTTGGTATAACAAAGCTAAAAATAATTCCCATTTAACATTTAGGATTATGGTTAATCCGGGGTTAAATGGGAATTATTAGGTACTAACTATTAGTATAACGAAAGGAATAAATGTTTACTATATAAAAGAAAATATTTTGCTATGGAAAGACAAATTGAAGTATTACTAGAGTCAATACACTACATTTATGAGATATGTAATGAGAACAAGAAGAGTGAAACTTTTGTATCAGTAGATGACATATTTGAGATTGCCTCAGGCCGATATGGTAAAGAAGAGATTACAAAAGCTTTTGAAAGCCTTATTCATTTTCCTCAGTTTATAACAAGCTATAAAATAGTAAATGGTGAATACTGTGACATAGAATATTCAGCTTAATTAATGATCTCTACTTTATACTCTAAATATACGTCTTCATTTCCATTAATTTCGAAAGTTGGGTTGACATGTCTACATATTTTTAGTGTATCACCAGCAGAAAGGGTATACACTACATTATTACCTCTGAAAGGGTTAAATGTAGTACGATTATTCGATCTTCTTGTGGTCCAAACTTGTTCACAAAGACGATTATTTGCGTTTCTATATCTGATAATTATTCTTTTTTCTTGTTGCCCATTTCCTTGCCTTAAGGTCATATTATAAATCGTAAGCATGCAAGTATTTGTAGCGGTATATATATCTGAACCTTTTGCAATATAAGTTGAAGGCAATGCTAAATCATCACTTATTATTTCATCCATATTTCTCTTTTTTGTGTAAAAATACAATTCAAAAAATTGGAACGCAAATATTTTCATAACTTTGTGTTCTAAAAATTTGAATATAGAAGAAGTAAAATAGTACAAACATATAGAGATAGGTAATTTCTAATTCCATTCTGATAAATCACCACACAATATCGAATACAACGGGAATGATGAAATATTACCACACCTTCTGGGGTGTGGAATTTTCGTTTTGTTCATCTTGTTGTATAGGGTTGTGGTGATCCTTTCAGATTAGATCGAAGAAATGGAGTTCCTGCCCCTTTCTTTTTTTCATCCAGTCATTGGAACTCCTGACACAGTTAATACAACGTATAATCTGTGAAATCACCACAATCACAAATGGTTCTCATACCGTTTAAATTCCCACCTTAATGATTGATCCTAACAATCATTCTTTTAATTATTTCCGAACTATTAAAAATTCAAAATCATGTCAAAGTATCAATGTACCAAGTGTGGTCACATTTCAACATCTGCATATACCCGTACATGTAAAGACGGCGGTAAATGTATCTGGAATAAACTATCAAGGTTTATTAAATCCTTAATTACTGGTTTATAAAAATTGAGCAGGTATTTATACCTGCTCTTAACCTATCATTTAATCAATTTTAATATACCAAAAATGAAACATAAATACATATTGGCCTTATCCCTCATGTCATTTGGAATAGGCTGCAAAAACGCCCCTAACGATCAAGTAACAACGAATGAAGAAATACCCAAACCACCGAAGACAATAGATGAGAGAATGAATGAAATAAGCACTGAGTATTTAAGAAGTAACTTAAATGACTTTGCCAGATATGAAAGTATAGGATGGTCAAAAGTTGACACTATATATCAGGACTATAAAGACACTGATGCATCTAAGATCGCACAAGGAAAAGCAGATAGTTTAAGATCGGTATGGTCTGATGCTTATCATAAATATCAATATGCTGGAGACGTAACTGAACAAGAATCAAAACGACTAGAAAAATATAGTGACTCTTTATTTGATATACATGAGAATATGGAAAAACAAATAAAGTATAACAATGAGCATATGAAAACTGGTCTCATATTGGGCTATAGAATAGATCATAAATTCAGAGCACCTAACAGATATGGGGCAATGAATGTATCTCGTTTGAGATTCTTTTCGGATACTTCCTTAACTAATGTCACTAATGTAATTGATCTTGATAATTTAGATAGACAAGTACAGCAAACATTAAATGACATGGAGAACTTAACTAATGATATAAGAGAGTTTAACCGCAATTAAAATTTAGTGAGAATAGCCTTTTAGAAAGAATTGTTTCACCTATTTATATATTGTAATATTTTGTTAAATGTGCTTAAAATGATGCTTTTTTCATTGGGATAGAAATATATAAAAGTAAAGTACAGCTGCCAATGAAAAACCAAATTAAAGAGCAAATTAAAAAAGAGAAAGCTGCTATTCAGGAAATGAGAAATAGCAAAGCACAGAAAGACCAGGATTTTGAAAAACGTATTCTCGCATCAAAAGAGAAGATTACAAGTCTGGAGAGGCAACTATTGCGTTTATAATAAGAGGCAGGATTTTAGTCCTGCCTCTTATTATAAACCTATAAATTCAGCTATTTTACTTCGATTGCCACCCATAAAGACAGCACTTTCTCCAGCAAAATGAAATCTCACAAACATTCCTAATTGGATTTTTGCAAGATGAAAAATATCCTTTAATTCTGATTCACTGATGCCAAGTTGAGCATTTATCTCACTAAATGTAACCATTCTTTTGTTTTGATACAGATATGATAATACTTGTTTCATGTCTTATTGATTTGTTTGCGAAAAGTATAAGGGTATAAATTTTACTGACCAAATAATATGCTTAAATAATTTATCCCAATGTTGTGCCAAGTCGCTTCTAATTGTTAAATTTGATTGTATTTATATAAATATTTGCAAATATGAATTTGAGTAGTTATTATGACAGAGTAAGCAGACTTGAGAAGGAAATTTCCGATCTACAACACAAAATTGCAGGAGAAACAAAAAAGGAAGTGGATAAACAAAAACAAATTGAAAGTATAAATCGCTCAATTAATAAATCTACGTCCATATCTAGTTTGCAAAGTAAGAATAGGCAGATACAAGGTTACCAGAATGACATAATTAAGGTTCAGACTAACAAAGCTAGCATTCATAAGCAAATAGCTGATAAAACAAGTCAATTAGCAAGAGCAAAGCAAGATTTACAGAAAGAAGAAATAAAGGAAAGTGATAAATTAAGAAAGGAGCAAGAGCAGTTTAGAAGAGAACAAATGAATTTTCAACAAGATCAACAACGATTTCAACGGGAGCAAGAAAATCTCCAAAGGAAGCTACAGTCTGATATTTCCATTCAAAAGGAAGCACTTAATACTCTTGTCCATCAAATCCATAATGCTAATTCTACAACAAGTGACCAAGTAATGACATCTAAACAATATGACTTCTTTATATCCCATGCTTCAGAGGATAAAGATAGCTTTGTTAGGCCACTAGCTGATATATTGAAGGCAAAAGGATTAAGTATATGGTACGATGAATTTGAACTCAAAATAGGAGACAGCTTAAGAAAGAAGATTGATGAAGGCTTAAAATTGTCTAAGTATGGTATTGTTGTTCTTTCTCGTGACTTCTTTAAGAAAAATTGGACTGAATATGAATTGAATGGTATGGTAGCAAAAGAAATGTACGGCATTAAGGTAATACTTCCAATATGGCATAATGTGACAAGAGATGAAGTATTTTCCTTTAGTCCTACATTAGCTGATAAAGTAGCTTTAAATACCGCCCTATATGGCATTGAAGAAATTTCATCTGAATTAGCGAAACTAATAGAAAATTAATATGGGTTTAAAAGTTAGTACTATAGCATCAATTCCAGAGAATGTAGAGCGAAGTTATTACTTATATATTCTTGATTATTACAACTGGGATGAGCCAATAAGTAAAACATTACGCAATAGCTTCGATAAGATAGCAGAATTTGCCGCCGAAAATGATTCAGTTGCTATTCAGGGTATTCCTGAAAGCCATTTTTATTCGGAGTTGATGTCTTGGAAAGCTGTCAATGGAATAAATCCCGAAGATTTATTGCCAGCCCTAATGATTACAACAATTCATCCAAGATATTTTTTAGATAGACATAATGTACCGGATGAGAACGAGAATATTCCTGAAGATAAACTTGTATTTATTGAATTAAGGAAAACTTGTAAAGAACCACAGGATGTTATAAAGATTATTGAAAAGATCTTTAAGGATATTAAAGAGCGTAAAGAGATTAAAGATTTCAAAGTGAAGAAAGAACTTAAGGCAGGAGTTGGCAAGATTCTAAATGACACAATAATTTTAGAACCAAACATTGCAGGTTTGGGGATAAATTTCAATAATATATTTAGATTCTTATCAAGAAAATGATACACATTCTTAGCTATGCAATCAAATTAATATATAAATAAAAAATTGTATAGTTATGAGTAAAAGTAATTTGCCAAAAAAAGATGAAAAAGTCATCGAGAAAATACCAGTTGGAGATAAACTCCCTGAAAAGTTTAGAAGAGAGCCACTAATTTTTAATAAAATTTGTACTCATATAGTGCATTCTAATATGATAATTGATTTATTAGGACTTGATTTTAAGTATTAATAATTATTTCTTATTTTTGTTAAAAAAATATGCCAATACAAACTAATACAATTAATGAAGATAGAAAAATAATTAGTCAAGTATACATTACTAACCCAAATAAGGAAGAAAATTCTTTTGAAATATCTGCATTATGGGATACGGGCGCTGTTGAATCAACAATAAGCCAAAGGGCAATTAATAGTTTAGAACTTGAGATTTCAGCTGATTTGCCACCTGTTATTCAAGTTAATGCACACGGTGATGAAGTTCAAGCTAATCGACATAGTACTTGTGTAATAGGTATTACTCAGAACGGGCAATTCTCAATGGAGGGATTAACAACAATGGGTAGTGAGAGAAATGGATGCGATATTATAATTGGAATGGATATAATATCACAATTAAATTCATTTACGATTAGTGGTAATGAAGTTACTATTGATTATAACGAGTAAAGAAGTCGTGAAGATAAAAGAAGTATAAAACCTGATTAAAGCGAAAGTAGTTCATTTAACTGCTTTTGCTTTAATCAGTTAATACCAAGTAGTAGCGACCGCAGCAGTAATCAAACCATCAAAATTATCCCTGAAAGTAAAATTCCTACGATTCAACTTATATACAAACTCATTCAAATAACCCTGTAGATACTTAAGCCTAATTGAATGATGAGTACCCAAAAATTGTCTCTTGGCATTAGCAATAACAGTATGTACCCAAGGCAGTTTCTTCATCGCATCCTTACCTTTTACCTCTTGTGCATTATGGATCATTCCTAATTCACCCAAAGAATTATATCCAGCCCATTTATCAGTATTAATAATAGTTCCTTTCGCTACTCCCTTTACAACCTCATAATTAATACTATTACTACTCGCATCATTTATAACTGTCATCTTAGCAAAACCCATAACTCTATTCTTATCATGGGGCTTCTCCTGCATAGTAGAACGGCTTTCAACCTGAACTAATACCTTTGCTTGTCTTTGACTACCTCGGCCCCGCTTTAACGTCTTTTCAACTGTATAGTCATTGTTATTTATCATTTCAGTTTGAACAGAATCACTTAAAGTAACAGCCTCAAAGAATCCCTCATCCATTTCAATTTCACCCTCTAACATATATTTTCCATCACGTTTACCCATAGAGTTTCTAATCTTCATCATCATATTCCATACAGTTTCATAACGATTACATCCTATTTGACGTTGCATTTCCAAAGTAGAAAATGGCTTTTTAGATGTAGTCATCAAATGAATAACGGTATACCATGTATGAAAAGGCATATGTGTGTTTTGTAACATTGTACCAGACTTAAGATTCGTACGGGAACGACATCTTGAGCACTGGAATTTTTCTACTGAGGCTAACCAATAATGTTTGGTTTTTACTCTGCACCTTCCACATGTAATTCCTTGTTTTAATCTTTCGTCTCTAAAGTGATCTCTACATGCAAACTCATCTTTAAATCGTCTAATAAATTCTAATATTTTCATATCCTTTTCTTATGGATACAAAAGTAGGTAGGTCATACGCCAATTTATGTCGTACTGATTGACTGACAATAAAATACTTTACTTTTATTAGCTCCTAAATAGAAAAAAGAGGCACAAGGTGTACCTCTTTTTCTTTGTTTCCTAAAAGCGGAGACTCAGTTAATTGATTATCCGCTTACAGGAAACAAAGATTTGCCTTTTTCCTCGCGTTAATTTCTATGGCTACCTTTTGCCTTGATGCAAAAGGTAGTGCCAAAAAATCAAGGCTGTATAAATCCCTGGCTAAAAATCAATGTGTCGATCGGTCGCAAACCAGACTCACTGCGTTCAGACAGTGGTTTCCGACTTTAGCGACCGAGCCAATGATTTTCTTGACGCCGGATTTATAAGGCCTTTCGAGCGATCTGTTCTGTACGGATCGCTTATTGTTTTCATCACAGCGATAGCCATTTTGGAGTGGAGCTGCGATCGTTGAGCACCGAACGAATCACACGTTAAGCTCAGACGATCAATGCACGCAACGATACAAAATGACGGTGCATTGCAATCGCCTTGATGAAAACAAAGGCACTTTTGGTCCTTTTGTTGCCGGACAAAAGGACAAGTAAAATAGTTGACTAAATGTGGATAGTCAGTTTTATTTTAAATAGCAGTAGTCTTAGCGGCTATTTAAATACATCATTGCTTTTAAAAGAATATTGGAGCGAAAGTTCAACAGTACAATCCCTCAAACACATTCAGCTTTTGCCCTCCTATGACATTTACCCTCCTATGACATTTACATAGCCTCGGCACACCTGCACAAGCCTAAAAGCAGAATTGGGTAGGCGGCTTAAAAGGCCTATTGTGCTTTCGTATCGGATGGGCATGGGACCTGCTAACCAGGCCATGCAGCAGCTGATCAAAGAGTCAGCCAGTATCATGAAGGCCTGCACCCTATAATAATTTGACAACAGAGGCCTATGCTGAGTTAGAACGGAGCAAAATCCCTGATCTGTTAATGCTCCCAAGCCAGTTTTTTCACTACTTTCCAATACAAAACTTTCCAAAGATCGTACCCAGGATGTCACGGTCAATATCAATTTTACCCGTAATAGAGCCTAAGTGCAGTAACGCATCTTTCAGATGAAAAGCCAGCAGATCACCGCTCAGCCCTATCTCCAGGCCATGGGTCACCGCTTCTAAGGCTTCCTGCGCCCGCATTAGGGCCTCTTTGTGACGGGTATTGGTAATGATCACCGAAGAGTCCGCAAATCCGCCGCGTACCGATTCTAATAATTGTTGCTTCAGCAACTCAAGATGGTAGCCGGTTTTGGCGGAAATATCCATGAGATACATATTACCTTCCTCTTGCATGGCATTCGTCTCTTCGGTAACCGGAGTATCTACCTTATTGCGCAGGCTGAACACGATCTTGCCCTGCAGGCTATCGGCCAGTTCCTGTAATAATCCGGTATCATTATCTTCATACAAATGCAGGATAATCTGTGCCTGTGCAATTTTCTCTTTAGCCTTACTCACACCGATCGCCTCTACCACGTCTTCTGTTTCACGCAGGCCAGCGGTGTCGATAAAACGGAAAGGAATGCCTTCAATATTCATTACCTCTTCGATGGTATCACGGGTAGTTCCGGCAATATTGCTTACAATCGCTCTTTCTTCTTTCAGCAAAGCGTTCAGCAGGCTGGATTTACCGGCATTGGGCTTACCGATGATGGCTACCGGTACACCATTTTTGATCGCATTACCATAGGCAAATGAATCGATGAGCTGTCCGGTATGGCGCTGTATATCAGCAATCAATTGCTTGAATGCTGTGCGATCTGCAAACTCCACGTCTTCATCAGAGAAGTCCAGTTCGAGTTCGATCAATGCGGTAAATTGTATGAGTTTATCTCTCAGGCCCTGTAATTCGGTACTGATACCCCCGCGCATCTGGCTGAGGGCAACCTGATGAGAGGCCTTATTTTCTGCTGCAATCAGGTCGGCAACAGCTTCTGCCTGCGCCAGGTCCAGTTTGCCATTCAGGAAAGCCCTTTGGGTAAACTCTCCCGGTGCGGCCAGACGAGCGCCTTTCGCTACGCATAATTCGATGATCTGGTTGAGGACGAATAAAGATCCATGTCCGCTGATCTCTACCGTATCTTCCCCGGTATAGCTCTTACCACCCAGGAACAGGCCGATCACGACTTCATCCACGATCTCACCATCCGGACGTATAATCGTACCGAAATGCAGGGTATGCGTAGCCTGTTTGCTGAGGTCCTTGCCTTTAAATAAGGCATTGGCCACAGGCACAGCCTGGTCTCCGGAAAGACGGATGACGCCGATGGCCCCGGCGGCTGGGGCAGTAGCCAGGGCTACTATGGTATCCTGATACATCATGTGTTTATCTTTAAAGTTCAAACTGCAGTCCGGCAACCCAATAGCGCTGTGGCATAGGTCTTTGTGCGATGACTACATAAGCCGTATTCCACAGGTTCTGTACCTGCAGGCTGGCCTGCATTTTTACAGAACCTGCCGTAAAGGTATATAAAGCCTGTACATTGCCCAGGTTATAGGGCAGGGTATACAGTGATTCATCCGTAGTAATAAAGCGGTAACCGGTATACGTGTGGTTGTAATTTACAAACAATTGCTTCCAGTGCAAGCCTATATTGATCTGTCCGTTATATCGTGGGGTATAAGGGATCTGTTTGCCAATACTGTTATCATTAGGCATATCACTCTTTTCGGTAGTAGAGAGTACATAAGCCGTACGTAAACCCAGTTGCAGCTGCAGCGGTTTACTCAGTTGCAGGCGCAGGGTATTATGCGTTTCGATACCGCGGTTATGCACCTCAGCAATATTATGCGGAGTCCAGATGGCGCCACCCAGCCAGTATATCCAGTCCTTGATATGGCGGTTGAAATAGTTGACCTGCTGATCGAACTGAATCGTCCCTTTGGTATTGTTCCAGTGTAAAGTATAGGCCAGCTCGCGGTTCCAGCCCTGTTCCGGTTTCAATTGTTCATTGCCTCCCGGGAAGTTATAGAGTTCGTTCAGGGTAGGCAAGCGGTATGTCTTTTGCAGGGTAGCATCCCATGACCATTGCCAGCGTGCATTTCGCACCAGTGCATAATGTACTCCTATACCCGGTAGTATGGGGAAGGCTGTACCCATATTCCATTCCTGGCGCAGATTGGCCTGTAAACCAAGACGCTCATTGCCACTCAGGTACTTGTACGCAGCTGCCAGTGCCGGTCTTTGTTGCTGTTGCCGTTCATTGCCCGGCAGTTGTATGGTCGCATATTGAAAGGGTGACATAACGAGGATCGTATGCATGGCCTTTGTGCCGCCGATATGAAAATTATTTTTCCAGCCCAGTTCCTGGTAATACTGATATACTGTATTACGGTTATCCATCAGGAAAGAGGAGTCCGTGTAGTGAAGGTCCTCTTTATTCAGGGAGAATTTAGCGTAAAAGGTGTTCTGGCGATGCAGTTTTTCCCAGTGCAGTAAAGTGCGCAAAGAAGCATCCCTTTGCACTTTAGCCGAAAAGTCTTCGAACATTGCTTTGGGTATCTCGCGGTAATAACGCTGGTACCATACATCAGCACTGATGTGCTGTGTCGGATCTATCTTATATGTTGCAGAGAGGATACTGCCAAAGGCTTTTAACCCGGCATTGCTGGTGTGTACCACCGCTCCGTCAAGATCAGTATAGGGGAAATTGTTATTGGCCAGCTGACCGAATGCATTCCATTTGATCAGCCATTTTTTAGGCTGCAGAATGACCTGAGTATTGACTTCTTTACGGCCATAGCTACCGGCACCCAGGCCGATACGGTAGTGATTGCCTTTTGCATATTCCGATTGCTGCTCCAGGAGCAATGCCCCGCCTACGTTTCCGCTGCCCAGCATAGCGGCATTACTGCCATATTGCAGGCTTACTTTATCAAACAATCCGGTTTGGAGCATCGATACATCCGATACACCCAGTGCCGGATTCAGGATGGGTATACCTTTCCAGAGTACCGCCGACTGGGCCGAAGAGGCGCCGCGGAAGGATAGGGTAGCCATGCTGTTGATGCCATAAGACTTGACAAATACAGTGCTTTGCTGTGCCAGCAGTGTGGCCAGGGAGAGCTGCTGGTATTGCAGCAGGGTTATGCTGTCTATGCTGATGCGGGTCTGTCCGGTTTGGAAAGTACTTTTCACATCCTGCTGGTATACCTTACGTTGTTCGGTAACAGACACGTCTTTCAGGGTGTCTTTAAATACTTGACCCATCGCTTGCGGGGCGATGGGCAGCAGGCAACAGAGTGCCAAAAGGTATGTATATATTTTTCTCAGACTAAGCAGTTTTGCCATTGGCCGGGAGCTGATCGCCGGCTTTCGATTTGCCGAAGATCATTTTGACGAGCACCGGTACCGTAGTGACCAGAACCATACCCAATACAATGTACTCGAGATTGCGTTCTACCCATGGATTACGACCCAGAAAGTAACCTACAGTTACCAGCAGGCCCACCCAGATCACGGCACCGATCACATTGTACAGCATGAATTTTTTGTAATTCATACCTACAACACCGGCTACAATTGGCGCAAAGGTACGAACAATAGGGAGGAAACGGGCAAGGATAATTGCACCGCCGCCCTTACGCTCATAAAAGTCTTTTGCCTGTATAATATGTTTCTTTTTGAAGTACCAGGTGTCCTTTCTTTCGAAGAGATATTTACCCGATTTGCGGCCGAACCAGTATCCGACCATATTGCCCAGTACGGCTGCAAGTATGATCATCAGTTCCCAGAAAACCATATTCTGCATATGGTTGTCGAATGGCGTCAGGGCTTCCGGTTTTGCAATAATCGTACCGGTAATAAACAGGAGAAAATCGCCGGGAAGAATAAAACCCAGTAACAGTCCCGTCTCGGCAAATACAATTGCTAAAACAATATAGTATCCACCGTGGTCAATAATCCAGTTGGGGTCGGTAAGATTATGCAGAAAATCGAGAATTGCGTCCATGAGCCTTATGAGTAGGGTTTATCCGGCGCAAAAGTAACGAAATATAATGGCCTAATTGCTTAAGGAAACCTTAAATCATAAATCAGGCACGGAGTGGATTGCGTCGGCGAAGCCAGATGTATTGACGCATATTGATGATGAAGGCCATTATCATGTAGATAATCAGCGGAGAACCCAGTGTTAAAAAAGAGATGTAAATAAACCATAAACGGATCTTCCCGGAGGCGATACCCATTTTTTCACCCAGCTTGGTGCATACACCGAAAGCCTGATACTCTACAAAACTTCTTAACCTGAGAATCGGATTGTTCATGACGGTACTGATTAAAACTAAAAAATCTTCCCTAAAATTAATATTTATTCAGGAAAGATTTTTATGGAAATTAAGCTTTAGCTTTTGCTTTAGCATTTCTAGCTTTTTTCGGACGGTTAACTCCAAATGTACCATTTGAAATTTTACCTCTTTTAGAACGGTTGTCACCTCTGCCCATGGTAATAAATTTTAATCGTTAATGAAATTTGTGCAAATGTATAAAAAAAAGGTGATACAGAAAAAGTATGTTGGCATTCTTCTTCAGCCTACGATATACTTGCTATGAAATGCAACATGCGAAAAACTCCTGAAAAGCTTTTCGCATGTTACGTATGTAAATGGGTAAAATTATTTCTTCTTACCACCGATTTTTGTTGCGAATTCTTTACCCGCCTTGAACTTAGGAACTTTGCGAGCTTTGATTTTGATAACTGCACCGGTTTGTGGGTTACGGCCGTTACGAGCAGAACGTTCTGATACAGAGAAAGTACCGAAACCTACTAAAGTAACTTTATCGCCACCTTTTAACGCACTGATTACGCTGCTTGTAAAAGAATCTAAAGCTTCGTTGGCTTGCACTTTAGTGATTCCAGCGTCTTTGGAGATTTTGTCGATTAATTCTGCTTTGTTCATAATCTTTTATGTTTTTTAAATGATGAAAATTTTGTTGTTGTTAATAGCAAATATAGACTATATTTCTTCATAACCAAATTTATTTTATATTTTTTTGTTAATTAAAACCCTTGCTAGGATTGATTATGCTGGCATAGTTTATTTTTAGATATGTAAAATTGGCCTCTTTTTGTCATCACGGAAAAACCTATCTTTGCAGCAATGAAATCATTTGAAGTACCCCTGCATTACAGAAGTCCGATCATCACTTCCATTAAAGCACATCGCAAAGGCCTGGATAAATTAAAGAAAGATTTTGCACCCAGTATACTCAAGCTGAATAAACTGGAGATCATCCTGGCCCGACACTTTGGCTTTTGTTATGGGGTGGAGAATGCGATTGAGATTGCGTTTAAGGCGATTCACGATAACGTGGGTAAGCGTATCTTCCTGCTCAGCGAAATGATTCATAACCCGCAGGTGAATGCTGATCTGCTTGCAGAAGGACTGCAGTTTATCATGGATACCAAGGGCAACCAGCTGATTTCCTGGGATGAATTGCATAAAGATGATATCGTGATTGTACCGGCATTCGGCACCACGCTTGAAATAGAGGCGATTCTGAAAGAAAAAGGAATCGAACCAACCCTTTATAATACGACCTGCCCTTTTGTAGAAAAGGTATGGAATCGCTCCGAAAAAATTGGTAATGAGGGCTACACTATTGTGGTGCATGGTAAGCCGAATCATGAAGAGACCAGGGCAACCTTCTCGCATAGTAAAGCCAATACACCAACCATAGTGGTGAAGGATATGAACCAGACAAAGCGACTGGCGCAATATATAACCGGAGCATTACCGGAGGAGCAGTTTTATGAAGAATTTAAAGGACAATATTCAAACGGCTTTGAAGTGGCAAAAGATCTGAGCCGCATCGGAGTGGTGAACCAGACTACCATGCTGGCCAGCGATACACAAGGTATTGCAGAATACCTGAAGCAAACCATTAAAACGCATTATCAGCTGGATGACGATCAGCTGAAAAATCATTTTGCCGATACACGGGATACCCTGTGCTATGCTACCAATGACAATCAGAATGCGGTTACGGAAATGCTGCAGCATGAGGCTGATATTGCACTGGTAATCGGTGGATATAACTCCAGCAATACCTCTCATCTGGTAGAGCTTTGCCAGGAGGTACTACCGACCTATTTTATCAATAATGAAACCTGTCTGATCGACGAGGAGCATATCCGTCACTTCGTATTGTCAGATAAGCAGGAGCATACAACTGCAGATTATACGATGGGCAAAAATCCGTTGCGGGTAATGATTACCTCAGGAGCGAGTTGCCCGGATGCACAGGTAGAAAATGTAATCCGCAGGCTGGTCTCTTTATTTGACCAGGAAAGTGCACTGGAAGCAGCCATGCAGGAATATGCTTAATTGTACAGAATTAATGGAATTGATTACCTGCATTTAGCAAGTAATACCCAATATTACTCTTTTGGTTTCCGACTTTGTCGACCGAGCCAATGATTTTCTTGACGCCGGATTTATAAGGCCATTCTAAGCGATCTGTTCTGTACGGATCGCTTGTTGTTTTCATCACAGCGATAGTCATTTTGGTTGGAGATGCGATCGCTGAGCAGCGAACGGACCATACGTTAAGCTCAGACGATCAAAGCACGCAACGGTACAAAATGCCGGTGCCTAGCAATCGCCTTGATGAAAACAGGCACTTTTGGTCCTTTTGTTGCCGGACAAAAGGACGGACATATGGTTACCAAGATCAGTAGATAAACATAGATGATTTTATAAAAGATCGGGACTATTAGTCCCGATCTTTTATGGAGCAATTTTACGGATCACCGCAATCGTAAGCCTGCTAACACAGATCAGTTTATCCTGTTCGTCCAGTATCCTGATATCCCATACCTGCGTACTGCCCCCGATGTGCAGCGGCCTTGCTGTTGCATACACGGTACCTTCTCTTTTGCCTTTTACGTGGTTGCAGTTCAGTTCCAGGCCTACACAGTTTTGCTTTTCTTTATTGATACAGAGCCAGCCGGCTACACTGCCTACAGTCTCTGCCAGGGCCGCAGAAGCGCCGCCATGCAGTAATCCCATAGGTTGGTGCGTCGTATGATTAACCGGCATACTGGCCGTTATGTAATCAGCTCCGATATCGGTAAAAATCATGTTGAGGTGAGCGCCCAAAGTGTTTCGGGACATCTCGTTTACAGCCTCGAGAGTAGGGATGCCATCATGCCAGATCATATTGCGATTATTTGAATTTTAGACTTTTTTGAAATAAAGTGCCCTTTTTTGGATACTTTTTGGGAAATTGCAGCAAATTTACAAATGAGTTTCATTTCCTATCAATAAAGATTCTTTAAAACAGACCATAAAAATAATGAAAACGATTCTAGTAGCCGGTGCAGGAAAATCATCATCCTATCTGATAGATTATTTGTTGAAGAATGCACGGCAGGAATGGAGAGTAGTGGTAATGGACGCTTCTGCTGAGGCTATCGCGGAAAAACTCAACAATCACCCAAAAGGTGTTGCAGCGGCAATAGATGTACACAATAATGAGCAGAGAGAGGCATTGGTAGCCGGTTCCGACCTGGTGATATCCATGCTGCCCCCGAGTCTGCATTTTCTTCTCGCACAGGATTGCCTTAAATATAAAAAACACCTCATTACCTCTTCATACGTTTCTCCGGAAATTAAAGCCATGAATGAGGCCGTAAAAGAAGCCGGTCTGCTGTTTATGTGTGAGATGGGACTGGACCCGGGTATTGACCATATGTCTGCCATGCAGATCATTCACAGCATTCAGAAAATTGCAGGAGATATCAAAAGTTTTAAAAGTTTCTGCGGTGGATTAGTTGCTCCGGAAAGCGATGATAATCCTTGGCATTACAAGATCAGCTGGAACCCGCGTAATGTAGTACTGGCAGGTAAAGCCGGTGCCGAATGGATGGAAAATGGCAAGGTGCAGAAGATGGACTATGATCAGTTGTATGTCAATAATAAAAAGATTAAAGTAGAAGGGTTGGGTACCTTAAGTTACTATCCAAACCGCGATTCTCTCAAATATGTAGATTTGTATGACCTGAGTGAGGTCAGTACTTTTATGAGAGCAACTTTACGTCACCCTGCATTCTCTAAAGCCTGGAGCTTTGTGATCAAGATGGGACTGACTACAGAAGAAGATGCTTTCGATACGTCAGGAAAGTCTTATGCAGACTGGATCTCCTTCAAAACAGATCTCCCGATTACAGACAATTTCAGAATAGCTGTTGCTGAAAAATACGGTATCGATGATAAGGTATTGAAAGCGCTGGAATGGCTGGATATGTTTGATACCAAAAAGCAGATTAAACGCCAGGGCCTGTTCAGCTCTGCCGATATCATACAGGATGTACTGGAAGATAAATGGAACCTGCATGTGCTGGATAAGGACATGGTTGTAATGCAGCACCAGGTTGCATATGAGCGTAAAGGTGTTCCGGTATTGCTGACGTCTAACCTTGTGGTTAAGGGCGAAAACCGTTTGTTCAGTGCGATGGCGAAGACCGTTGGTCTGCCGATGGCTATACTGGCTAAACGCATTATCCAGGATGGATTACCTTCAAAATACCTTACTGGTGTGCATATACCGGTTATGCCGGAAGTATATGTGCCTATACTGAAGGAACTGAAGAAGTGTGGTGTAGAGTTTATGGAAATTGTTGATTAAGAAATACCGATTATAGAAAAGGCCTGTACACTGTACAGGCCTTTTTCATGTCCATAAGAACGAGTAATATTATAATTGCTTCAGCGCTGCAATAGTCGCAATCGGGTCTGCGGCATTAAATACAGTGTTGCCTGCAACCAGTACATCTGCACCGGCATCAATAATTGTCTTAGCATTGTTCAGCGTTACTCCACCGTCGATTTCGATCAGGGCATTGCTGTTGCTTTCATTGATCAGCTGGCGTAATTGCTGGATTTTTTTCAGGGTCTGAGGAATAAACTGCTGACCGCCGAATCCCGGATTTACGCTCATCAGGCATACCAGGTCCAGTTCTTCAATAACATCATTCAGCAGGTGAATAGGGGTGTGCGGATTTACAGCAACACCGGCTTTCATACCTTCTGCTTTAATGGTTTGAATGGTTCTGTGTAAATGTGTACTGGCTTCGATATGTACCGTCAGGTTGTGTGCACCGGCAGCAGCAAATGCTTGTACATATTTTTCCGGTTCCACGATCATCAGGTGTACGTCCAGGGTCTTTTTAGCCTGTCTGCTGATCGCGCTGATTACGGGCAGTCCAAAGCTGATATTAGGTACAAAACGGCCGTCCATAACGTCCAGGTGGAACCAGTCTGCTGCAGAGCTGTTCACCATATCTACGTCTTTGCCTAACTGAAGGAAATCTGCCGATAAGATCGAAGGTGCTATTAAAGCCATTGTGTATGTTGGATTTGATGGTTTGTAATAGCCTGTAAAGGTACAGCTTATTTCGGGGAATGAAATCAAAATTCAATAAGTACTTTCTATACCCTGAGCGATTTTAATATGGTGGATAACTATGTTGATATAATGTTTATTTCATGTGTATAATGGTATAAATATGTTAAAAAGAGCGGTAGTGCGGTTGATAACCTTACTTTTATGTGCATAAGATGAACACCTACGATTGGAAAATTAAACTTCCTTTAAAGCGGTTTTATTAGCGATTTTGAACTTACCTTCGCTATCCCAAAAATGAAAGGTACTCCTCTTAGTATACCTGAAAAAAACACTTAGGCCATATGGATGTGAACGTTAAAAAGAATCTGAATCCCGGAAGAAAGTCAAAAACCACAACAGATCCGTCTGCTATTTACGGTAAGGTCCCGCCACAGGCGCGCGAGATCGAAGAAGCCGTACTAGGAGCCATTCTGCTGGAGAAAGACAAGCTTTCGGATGTGATGGAGATCCTGCCTAAACCGGATTGCTTCTATGTAAATGCCCACCAGATTATCTATGCCTCTATACAGCGATTACAGGATAAAAAATCCGAGATCGACCTGCTGACGGTAATGGAAGAATTGCGCCGTACCGGCGAACTGGAACTGATTGGTGGTGCATACCAGCTGACGAAAATCACACAGTCGGTTGTAACCAGCTCTCACGTGATATCGCATGCCCGTATTGTAATGCAGAAATACATTCAGCGTGAGCTGATCCGCATTGCAGGCGATATTGTTGCGGATTCATACGAAGATAAGACGGATGTGTTTGAACTGCTGGATAAAGCAGAGCAGGACCTGTTCGATATTGGGAACAGCTACCTGAAAAAAGATTCAGAATCGATCAAAGATATCCTGGTGCGTACCCTGGATGAGATCGAAGAAGCCCGTAAAAAGAAAGATGACCTTACCGGTGTGCCAACCGGCTTCCCTTCACTGGATGAAATTACCGGTGGCTGGCAGAAAACGGATCTTATCATTCTTGCCGCCCGTCCCGCTGTGGGTAAAACGGCATTTGCCCTCAATCTGGCGGTAAATGCGGCCCTAAGTGCCGAGCCCAAGGGTGTTGCTGTATTCTCGCTGGAGATGGGTAATACGCAGCTCGTAAAACGTTTGCTGAGTATGGTAACGGAAGTAAAGCTGGAGAGCATCAGTCGGGGTAAAATGGAAGACTATGAAATGGTGCAGCTGACCGAGCGTATGGATCGCCTGGTAAAAGCACCTTTATTCCTTGATGACCAGGCAGGTCTGAATATCTTTGAGTTGAGGGCAAAATGCCGTCGTCTTAAAGTGAAGCATGACATTCAGTTAGTTATCATTGACTATTTACAATTGATGCATGGTACCGGTGATGGTGGTAACCGTGAGCAGGAGATCTCCAAAATATCGCGAGAGCTGAAAGGGCTGGCCAAAGAGCTGAGTATCCCGATCATTGCCCTGTCACAGTTGAGTCGTGCGGTAGAAACGCGTTCCGGTGATAAAGGTAAGATCCCGCAGCTGAGTGACCTTAGGGAATCCGGTGCGATTGAGCAGGATGCCGATATGGTAATGTTCATCTATCGTCCGGAATACCACGGTATCAGCAATGATGAGCATGGCGAAACCGTAAAAGGAGAAACACATATCAATATAGCCAAGCATCGTAATGGTCGCCTGGATAGTGTAAAACTGGTTGCCCAGCTGGAATACCAGAAATTCGTGGAATTACAGGGTGAGCAGGAATGGGGAGGCAATAGTGGCTCTTCGTTCACTGGCATACAAAATGCGGACGATTTCGGCAACAGTGGTGTATATACACAGGGCGGTGCAGATACCGGCGGATTTAAGACCTTACAGTCCAAAGCCAATAACTTTGTAGACTTTGACGATGAGGATCAAATGGGAGGAAACCAGTTTAAAGGTTTCAAACCACCTCCGGACGACGGTGACGTTCCTTTCTAAATATACTTTTAATAAATAAAGCAGGACTATAAGTCCTGCTTTATTTATTAATGGGGTATACTATCTCTTCGGGCAACTTTTGCACCGTTTACCCCTTTTGTATTTCTTGCAACATTTTTTCAGTTCGCATTGTCGGATACAGGAGCAGAAAAACCTTTCCGGCTTTTGCGCTTCCTGGGCTAATAAGAATGCTTCTTTTCCTTGCACAGCAGATCGTTCGGGCAGCATAATAATGATAAAATAATGCGTTAATAATATGATACAAAGATAACAAATAAAGGCGCTCATATATGAACGCCTTTATTAATGTATCGATAAAATTGTTGACAATTTTATTATCTTTTGTTTGGACCACCAGGACCACGACGGTTGTTGTTAGCACCACCACCAGTGTTGCCACCACGACGGTTACCCGCTGTAGCTTTTTTACCATCTTTGTTTGCTTCTTCTTCATCCAGATCCAGACCACGCAGACGCTCAGCAACTTCAACTTCTTGCTCTTGATCGTCTACTTCTTTGTTTTGTGCTCTTTCTTCCAGACCTTCCATGATAGCAGCAGTCAGGTAGTTAGTGATGATCGCGATAGATTTAGTAGCATCATCGTTAGATGGAACTGCGAAATCTACTTTAGTAGGATCACTGTTAGTATCAACCATAGCGAAGGTAGTGATACCTAAACGCTTAGCTTCAGATAAAGCGATGTGCTCGTGACTGATGTCAACGATAAACAGAGCAGCAGGAGTACGACCCATTTGAGAGATACCACCCAGTACTTTTTCCATTTTATCTTTGCTACGAGTTAAAGTCAGACGCTCTTTTTTAGTTACGCTATCCAGCGTACCGTCGTTTAACATTTTCTCGATAGATTGCATTTTCTTAACGCTCTTACGAATAGTTTGGAAGTTGGTCAGCATACCACCTAACCATCTTTCTGTAACGAAAGGCATGTTTACTTTAGCAGCTGCTTCAGAAACGATTTCTTTAGCTTGCTTTTTAGTAGCTACGAACATGATTTTCTTACCGCTTTTCGCGATTTGTTTCAGTGCTGCAGCTGACTCTTGTAAACCTTCAATTGTTCTGTTCAGGTCAATGATATGGATACCATTCTTCTCGTTGAAGATGTATGGTAACATTTTCGGGTTCCATTTCTTTCTTTGGTGACCAAAGTGAACGCCCGCTTCCAATAACTGCTGATGTAATGATTTATTTTCTTCCATTGTTGGAATATATTAAGTATTGTTTTGAAAAAAATTTTACTATGCACACTCCATAAGTAATGAAGTGTAATATGCGAATTAACGTTTAGAGAACTGGAAGCTACGGCGTGCTTTACGTTTACCGAATTTCTTACGCTCAACAGCACGTGGATCGCGGTGTAATAAACCTTCTTTCTTCAGGGAAGGACGATATTCAGCATTGATTTCGCACAGAGCGCGGGCAATAGCTAATTTAATCGCTTCAGCCTGACCTTTTGGACCACCGCCTTTAACGTTTACTACAACGTCAAATTTGTCAGCACCTTCAATAGTTTTGAATGGCAGTTCTACTTGATTTTGTAAGTAGATTAATGGGAAATAGTTAGTATATTCCTTGTCGTTTACTTTGATAGCACCTGAACCCTTGCTGATATATACGCGGGCTACAGCTTCTTTACGACGACCAATTGCATTTGTTTGCTTTTCCATTTATATTATAATATTTTGAATTCTCAGAGAGAAATATATTAGTATTTGAATTCTTTTGGTTGTTGTGCCGTGTGCGGATGTTGTGCACCTTCGTAAACAAACAATTTCTTGATCATAGCACGACCTAATTTGTTTTTAGGTAACATACCTTTTACACCGCGCTCGATAACAGCGTTAGGACGACGGGATAATAAGTTTTTAGCTAATTCGTGTTTCTGACCATTAGGGTAACCAGAATAAGTTTGATAATCTTTCTGATCCAGTTTTTTACCGGTCATAACGATTTTAGAAGAGTTTGTAACGATTACATAATCGCCACAGTCGAAGTGTGGAGTAAAATACGCTTTGTTTTTACCGCGTAATACAGCAGCTACTTTAGAGCAAAAACGGCCTAATGTTTGATTAGTTGCATCAGCAACGAACCAATCGCGTTTTACGATTTTCTCATTTGCAGACTGTGTTCTGTAGCTCAATTGATTTAGAGACATTTGTTTCTGTTTTAAAATTATAATTGATACTTAAGCAAGCTATGCCGGAGCATTTACTTGCAAACGGAGCGCAAAGGTACATCGACTATATTATTTTACCAATATTTTTATTACTTATTTTTAAGATACTGTTGTAACTTATTGATTGTCAATTATAAAAATGAATTTATTTTTTAGAACCACGATGATTTTCAGTGTTTGCAAGGCTTTGCGGGCACACAATCCGGCATATGCAGTATCCATAAAGGGACAGCCATGTGGCTGTCCCGTGCAAAACTACAATACATAAACATAGAGCGTTGCGCAAAGCTACTATAGATGCCAAATGGGCAATATTCCATAAAGGAATATAAATTACCGGTAAGGGAATACTGATCTAATGGATACCTGCTTTCAGAAAATGAGCATAGATCTGTTCGGTTCTGGTGATATCCCTTTTGGCTACCAGGGATAAGGAAGATGTTTTACCTGCATCCGGAACGTTATATATATAATAATAGCGGTGACCAAAAGATCACCGCTATTATTATATATAAGTTTATAAATGCTTATTTAAGAAACCGTAACCAATTCCCTGGCATTACTCAGTGCTGCTTCCGAAGGCTCTTCTCCTCCGATCATTTGCGCGATCAGGCGTATGCGTTCTTCGGTGTTCAGTGCACGTACACGGGTTTTGATCTTGCCTTCTTCCATTTGTTTGTAAACATAGAAGTGCAGGTGTCCTTTGCCCGCTACCTGTGGCTGATGGGTAATACACATTACCTGGTGATAAGCCCCCAGAGAACGTAATAGTACGCCCACCTGTTTGGCCGCCTCGCCGGAAATACCGGTATCCACCTCATCAAAGATCAGGGTAGGGAGCTGAAGTGCTTTTGCCGTAAGGGTTTTGATGCTGAGCATAATACGGCTCAGCTCCCCGCCGGATGCAGCTTTCTGCACCGGGGCAAATTTGCCGCTCTTATTGGCATCCAGTAAATACTGGATACGATCCTTACCGTGTGGGGTAAAATGATCTGCCGGCTCCAGTACAATCTGCAATACTGCATTAGGCATGCCAATGAGTTGCAATAACTGGTTAATGTCTGCAGCAAAACTGCCCGCTTTAGCCATTCTTTGTTCCAGCAATTGTGAAGCCTGCTCATTTAAGGTTGTTTCTGCCTGTTCCAGTTCAACTTTCAATTGCGACAGGGTACTATCGGCATTCTGTTGCTGTGCAATGGTCATGGCCAGTTGCTGGTGTATATCGCGTAAGGCATTGGTCTCACTAACACCATGCTTTTTCAGCAGGCGGTTACCCAGGTCCGAACGGGTCTGCATTTCCGTCAGTTGTTCCGGATCCAGGTCTACACTCTCTTGCAGGTGCGACAGTTCCTGTGCAATATCCTTTAATTCTTCGTAAGCGCTGTTCAGCCTTCCTGCAAGCGATTCTGCAGCAGGAAATACCGCACTTAACTGCTGTATCTGTTGTGCAACACGACGCAATTCTGTATTGACCGGTTGCTCCCCTTCAGAAAGGATGATGCAGCCTTCGGTCAGCGTATTGCGGATCAGTTCCGCATTACTCAGTTGTTTCAGTTGTACTTCCAGGTCTTCCAGTTCATTTTCCTGAAAGTTTGCCGCTTCCAGTTCCTCAAAGAGAAATTGGTTGTAATCGGCTTCTTTCTGCCAGGATACCTGTTCCAGTTCTATTTGCTGTACCCTGCGCTGTAATGCTTTAAATGTATTATAGGCATTGCGGTAAGCATCGGCTAATTCCTGTGTTTCGGCTACTGCATCCAGCGCCTCGTACATAAACTGGCTGTCATCCAGAGAACGGTTGTCGAACTGGCGATGCAGGTCTACCAGGGTAGAAGTCAGTTCATTCAGCACGGAAAGCGTAACCGGCGTGTCGTTTACAAAAGCACGCGATTTGCCGGAGGTACTGATTTCACGGCGAATGATGGTCTGTGCTTCTGCATCCAGTTCATGTTCCTGTAATAACTGGTTGAAGGTTTTCAGCTTTGCCGTATCGAAATGGGCTTCTACTACACACTTCTCCGATGCGTTGATCAGCACAGAAGTGTCAGCACGCTCACCCAGTATGAGCGAGAGGGCACCCAGTATGATAGACTTACCGGCGCCGGTCTCTCCCGTGATCACGTTCAGGTGTTCATCAAACGTAATCGTGAGTTCATCTATAATCGCATAATTCCTGATCAGTAATTTCTGTAACACGGCTTGCTGCTGAATTATTTTTTAGGTAATAAGATTTCTGCCATCATACATCTTGCGCTGCCACCGCCGTTTTGCTCGATGGTATACAGGGGTACATGTATAATAGGGTTAAAGTTTTCGATTGCACTAACCTGCTCCGGGCTCAGCGATTCATATGCCTGGGTAGACATTACCAGGAATTTCTCACCGGCAGTATTCTCTACCTGCAGCATATTACCCGCAAAGTGATTCATCTGGTCGTAGCTGATGGTGATAATCGTTTTGCCACTGTTTTCCAGGGCTTCACGCACACCTTCACGCTGCGCTTCAGGGATACAGTCGAGGCAGATAACCGCATAGCGATCACCCACGCACATCATTACATTGGTATGATAAATGTCTTTTCCATGCTCGTCCTTCGCTTCAAAGATCACCGGTTCATAGCCCATCTCTTCGCAGAATTCCTTAAACAGGTTTTTATCTGTACGCGGAGAGATATTGGCATAGGCAATCTTCTGTTTGCGATCCAGTATAATACTGCCTGTACCTTCCAGGAAGATGTCCTGTGCTTCGTTTTTGGTCAGGTCTATAGTATTGTCGATATTATAACGGGAACGGATCGCATCCATTACCGTTTCTTTGCGCTCCAGTCTGCGGTTTTCGGCAAACATAGGGTAGAGTACAATGGTACTGTTTTTATGAAAACTGATCCAGTTATTCGGGAATATACTGTCTGGTGTATGAGGCTCTTCTGTGTCCTGAATCACCAATACATCAATATGATTATCGCGCAGGGTCTGCACGAAATGGTCAAATTCCTGCAATGCTTTTTCCTGTACATTGCTTTGGTCGCCCGCTACCTGGAAGGCATTATTCACCGCCGTCTCGGCATTAAAACCAAAGCGGGAAGGGCGTACCATCAATAAAGCATAATTACTCATGATCTATGTGGTTTATGTTTAGTCGTTATCTCTTAATAAAGGCATGCTCATACAGTGGAATCCACCGCGGGCTCTGGACAGCTCGGCAGATGGCATCAGTACCAGTGTATCTGTAATATCTTTAGTCTCGATTTTACCCGCTTCCAGTTCATGGATCAGGTCCTCTACTTTTACAGTTTTAAATCCTGCAGCTTCAAATGCCTCTACTGTTTTGTCATTGCGGTCGTAACCCAGTACCACCCCTTCTTTGATGGCTAACAGGTTACAGCTGTCTGTCCATTGCTCACGCACATCGTACGGGAACTCATCATTACCGGATAAGATGATTTTTACTTCTTTTTCTTTACAACCCAGATCTTTGGTACTGATGTCGATCAGTAACTCTTCCAGGCTTTCAAAATAAACCGGTTTATCAACGTTTTTACTGTTGAACTGGATGATTTTAAGTTTATCATCTTTGGATTTCTGAACAATACCCAAAGTCTTCTGAATGCTGTCTCCGTCCAGGTGTTTCACCGATTTGTCGGAGAAGATACCCAGCATTACCCATACATTCTTTTTAACCTGTGTAAATACAGTATCGATATGCATATAATCGCGCTTGCGCGGGATTTTTACAATCGTGATTTTCTTAACCACTTTACGGTCAAACAATACTTTGATTGTCTGATATGCCGCATCCCAGCTGGTACGCTCACTTACGCCAACCAGGAGGTGATCTTTGCTCACCACCATAACGTCACCACCTTCCAGGGTTACTTTATGGTCTTCTGCCTCTTTAGGTAACAGGAAGTGATGCTGCAGATCGGGCAGTTCAATGATGTTATTTTTGTATGCTGCAAAAAACGGGTGGTTGAAGAAGATGTATTTAGACAATAATGCTTCTCTGGTACGCGCTTTCTTTGCCGGCTTATTCAGCAGGATAAATTCATTTATCGTGATACCGATATCACGGGTAAAGATGAAGTTTGGAATCGGCGGGAAGATCATTTCATTTTCGTTGTGTGTACCGCTGATGAAGATCTTAGCCAGTTGATCCGGCTCATAGCCCAATAATCTCTGCTGCGTTTCGTAACTGCAGTTTTCGATTGCACAAACCGATGCGATCAGTTTGATACGGATATGTTCCTGCTCCAGGATCTGGCTCAGTAATAATTGTAATTCTATTACTTTGTCCGATGCGTGGAAGTCTTTATGACCTGGCTTGTAGAAATTGCGTTTATTTTTAGGATCGTCAATTTTGCTCAGTCTGCCTTTGATTTTCTCAGGATCCAGGAAGTATAAAAGTAACTTGGTATAGTAATCGTATTCTTTTCTGCGAATAGTGTCTAAGTGCACAATGTCTTCGAACAACCAATCCTGTGCTTTTGATGGAACAACTTTTCCGAGACCACTGTCAGGGCTGTGTACCAGCAGGCGTTTTAAAGTTCCGGTTTCTGAAGATACATTGATTTCTTTCTGTTTAATTTTCGACATAAAATGTTTAGATTGCTGAATCCCCGCAAGTTAATCAATTTTTGTGAATGCCCGAAAGGCTTCGGATTTATGCTGAAATTCCCTTGTATAATCCCGGTTTTTGTGCCTCAGATTTGATTTTAAATGTTACATTTGAGATCAGATTAAAAAAAATAACACCTTGTCTATATTTTCCAAACCGAATAAGCCATTGCTGGCGGCCGAAGAGGCCGAAAGTGTGGTGCAGGCCATAAGGGATACTGAAAAGCGTACCTCAGGAGAGTTACGTGTATATATTGAGTCGTTTTGCAGCTTTGTAGATGCTGCAGACCGTGCCTGGGAAGTCTTTTCTGAATTGCAGATGCACCAGACCCAGGAGCGCAATGCCGTACTGGTATACCTGGCCTTGAAAGACCGGCAGGCGGCTATTGTAGGTGATGAAGGTATACACCAGAAAGTAGGTAAAGAGGAATACTGGAAAGCTGAACTGGATACACTGCGCAGGTTTTGTGCAGAGGGTAGAGTGGCAGAGGGACTGGTCACCGTAGTCAAAGAAATCGGATCAGCGTTGGTGCAGCATTTTCCTGCTGTTCCGGGAGATGATAAAAATGAAATTCCGGACGATATCGTATTCGGACATTAAAACTGAAGCAAGAAGCATAATGAATTATTTACCTATACTGAAACGCAGCCTCCTCAGGATCTGTATTGTTTTACTCTGCTGGCTGCCGCTTTTCGCTCAGGCACAGTCAGACAAGGATTTTCCGGCCAAACCTAATCCCCCGAGATTGGTGAATGATCTGGCAGGTGTTCTGAGTACTGAAGACCTCAATAAGCTGGAAGCCAAGCTGGACAGCTTTGATAAGGCAACCTCTACACAAATCGCGATCGTGCTGATCCGGAGTACCGGTCAGTATGATATTTCTCAATACGCTATAGAACTGGGCAATCGCTGGGGCATTGGCCGTAAGGGAAAAGATAATGGAGCATTGATACTGGCAGCAATCAGTGACCGTAAACTTAATATCTCTACGGGCTACGGGCTGGAAGGCGTATTGCCGGACGGGCTTGCCGGACGCATTATCCGGAATGAGATTACCCCCTTCTTTAAATCCGGGAATTACTACCAGGGATTACTGAATGGGGCAGAGGCGATCATTAAAGTCTCTCAGGGAGAATATAAAGCAGAACCTGAAGCCTCAAAAGAAGGATTGCCTTCAATCGCAATAGTGGCCATTATAATCTTCATTGTGCTGTTTATCATTATCGCTTCTCGCGGCGGTGGTGGCGGTGGCGGCGGAAGATACATCAGCCGCAGAGGCACCGATATCTTTATGGGTTCTATCCTGAGTGAAATGATGCGTGGCGGTAGTAGCCGTGGCTCAGGCTGGGGTGGCGGATCCGGCTGGGGCGGAGGAAGTAGCGGAGGTGGAGGATTCGGCGGATTCGGTGGTGGAAGCTTCGGTGGCGGAGGGGCCAGCGGAAGCTGGTAATAGTGATGCTAAACCCTTATAATTCACTGGTATTGTACCTTAAAAGTGGTATATTTGCACAGGAAAATACGAAATTACAATTCTTATGAATGCTAACCTGAAAACTGCGCTGCTGACAATACTGACCTTATCTGCATTCACTATAGCACTTATCGAACTTTCCGGTGTGAGCAGAACGGCTTTATTCAATAAGCTTAATTTACGGGAAAACAGTGCCAATGCGGCTACGGTAACCACGGTGCCGGAATCGTCTAAAACGATCATCAAAGATCGTCCGAAGACATCCGTAAAATTTGATAAAGATACTTTTGATTTCGGCGTCATAAAAGACGGCGATCTGGTAGAACATACCTATAAATTCAGAAATACAGGAGCAAACCCGCTGATGATTGACGATGTCATTGCAACATGCGGCTGTACTATTCCTTCTTATACCAAAACACCAATTCCCCCGGGGCAGAACGGAGAGATCAAAATCTCCTTTAACTCCAAAGGGAAAGCCGGTAATGTAAGCAAAAGCATTACGGTGATCTCTAATGCAGACCAGGACCGTATTCCGCTGCACTTTAAAGCTACTGTAAAATAATAGAAATACCCATTTTGAAGAAGTACCTTTCCCTGGTAAAGTTCAGTCATACCATCTTTGCTTTACCGTTTGCACTTATCGGATTCGCACTGGCAGTTTTATATAGCGGGCAGTATACATTTGACTGGAGAACATTGCTGCTGATGCTGGCCTGTATGGTTACAGCACGTAATGCCGCAATGGCTTTTAACCGTTACCTTGACCGCAGGTTTGATGCAAAAAATCCGAGAACGGCTATGCGTGAAGTGCCAGCAGGTGTGATTAGCCCGAAGAGTGCACTTACTTTTACCATCATTAATGCACTGCTGTTTGTAACGGCTACCTATTTCATCAATCCGCTGTGTTTTTACTTGTCTCCGATTGCCATCTTTGTAGTATTATTCTATAGCTATACCAAGCGTTTTACGGCATTGTGCCATATTGTGCTGGGGGTAGGACTGGCTTTGGCACCTATCGGCGCTTATCTGACAATTACCGGCAAGTTTGACCCCGTACCTTTATTTTTCTCCTTTATTGTACTCACCTGGGTATCCGGGTTTGATATTATCTATGCCCTGCAGGACGAAGAGTTTGACCGTGATCATCAGCTGAACTCTATTCCGGCAGCGCTGGGTAAAAAGAATGCCCTGATGGTATCTAATGTATTGCATGTGATCTCCGCAGCACTGATTATCGGTGTAGGTTTCTATGCAGCATTTCACTGGATCTACTGGATCGGAGCAGCAATTGTACTGTCTCTGCTGGTATACCAGCATACCCTGGTTAAGCCCAATGATCTGAGTAAAGTTAACCTTGCATTTGGTACTACAAATGGTATTATCAGCATGGTTTTTGCCATATTTACTATTGCAGATCTTTTATTAAACTAATTATCCTTTACATCAAAAGACACTGTATCATTGATACAGTGTCTTTTTTATGATCACCTATCGAAATCCTTAGTCTATGAATCCCGGATTTGGACACTTTCAGCCACAAGGTAAATTATATCGCTGGCTTGTATTATTACTGGCTATTGTTGTAGGTATTCCCTTATTTGCCTGCCTGGATGCTGTGACAATCCGTAAGTGGGACGAAGGCAGGCTGGTGGCCAATGCCCTGGAGATGTACGCGAACCGCAACTTCTGGGTCACGTACTGTTTCGGAGTACCGGATATGTGGAATACCAAACCACCATTACTTATATGGATACAGGTATTGAGCCTGCAGACTTTTGGTCTGACAGAATGGGCCCTAAGGCTTCCTTCAGCAGTTGCGTCGATGCTCACCTGCATATTGATATTCCGATTTGTGGAACGGCAGGGTAAATCGTTTTTATGGGCTGCGCTTACGGTGCTGATACTGGTGACCACAAGAGGTTATGCTGGTATGCATGTGGCCCGTACAGCAGATTATGATGCCTTACTGGTGCTCTGGACCACCATTGCCGGAATCAGTTTATGGAAGTACTGTGAGCATAATTCAGCCCGGAATCTGTATATTACCTTTATCAGTATGGGTCTGGCGGTACTGACCAAGAGTGCAGCGGGACTTATGTTTGGTCCCTGTATGCTCTTATATATTGTATTCAGGAAACAATTGCCGGCACTGTTGAAGAGCAAGCATTTTTATATTGGTATTATCCTGTTTCTGTTGATTGCTGTACCATTTTACCTCATACGGGAGCATTATAATCCCGGATACATCAAAGCGGTTAATGAGAACGAGTGGGGCGGACGATACCTGGTAGCGAATGAGGATAATGGACAGCCCTGGTACTATTACCTAAAACATGTTGTGGAGCGCATGTTTGTGCCCTGGTTTGTATTTGTACCCATAGGCTTGTGGTTTACGCGTAAGATGCCTGCCACTGCCGAATCCAGGGTACTGCAATACAGTGCTTTAATGGGATTAGGATTTTTTATAGTAGCCTCTGTAGCCAAGACCAAACTGTTCTGGTACATAGCACCGGCATATCCTTTTCTTGCAGTATTATGTGCTTATGGTATTCTGAAATTAATACAGGCGTTATATCATCCGGTCATAAAGCCTGTCTTCCGTAAAGCGGGTTTTGTGCTTGTTGCATTACTTTTCCTGATTACTTATGTGACGATACTGGTCGATAATGGCTGGAGAAAAGAAGATGCCACTTTTCTGAATATTTATAACACCAGTAATTATGTCCGGGATCGGTTCCTGCAACAGGATACGCTAAAGCAGATCGTACTGCATGATGAGAAGTGCTATCCGCAGATGATTCTTTATATGCGTATGGCAGAAAGAAAGGGATATAAGGTCTGGGATAGCCGTGATAAAAAGATTGCACCCGGAGATTATGTACTTACAGAAGATCCGGAAATGGAAAAGGAATTGCATCAGCAATATGCACTACAGAAAATAAAGGAAGAGCTGGGCGCGAGGGTATGGTTGTGTACGGCTGTGCTTAAGCCGGCTGAATGATAATATAAAAGGCCTCCGGGGATTCCAGAGGCCTTTTATATTTATTTCTTGATCACTTTTCTCCTGGTGTACTGTGTGTCGGATTGTAATTGCAGGATATAGGTTCCTGCCGGTAATGATTCAGTATTGATGGTATATCCTTGCTGTAGGGCATTAGCTTTGAAATCAGCACTCCATACTATTTGTCCCAATACATTAAGCAACTTGGCTTTCAGTGGATCATGGCTTGCAGAAAGAGATAAAGACAGAGACTGCTGTACCGGGTTAGGGTAAGTATTCAACCCTTCTATTTCGCTGAGATTCCGTAGAGAGGATGGGTCTGCAGGTGCTAAGATAAATTTACCCACCTTGGTTATCTGGCCTGAAAAGACCTGTGTGTACTCAGGAAACAGAATTGTGTCAGATGAGCTTGCCGAAAGCTGATCATAGCAACCCTGATTGTTCACGGAATACATTTTTATACCACTTTGATTGGGATTAAACCCTGATAATACATCTTCCGCTATAGGTCTTCTGTTGAAGGCCAGCATGATCTGCGCCGGTGCGGTAAGAGTGGTAGCCAGGGTATCGGCCAGTGCAAAGACATCATATACATTCTGTACTGCCTCGTTATTATCAAAGGTATTATTGGTACAGGTTTCGGGCAGGCCTCTGCTACTGGAAATGATCCAGGGATAATCTCCCTCAAAGTACTGCAGCGCTATGGAATTGAACGATTTGTCACTTGGACTTAGCGGTATTTGTACTGTACCTTGCAGGCCATTGTCATTAACAACATCGTAAATGAGAATGGTGCCGTACGGGTCAATTCCTGCCTCGATATTTCGGGAGGTAATAATATGTGGTTGTGTAAACGGACCGTTCGACGAGTTGAGCATCGTGTATGTTACCTGAGGACACACGATCAGGAGGCTGTTGGTATCGATGATAAGATTACCTTTAGCCGGACTGCCAAAAGGCACCGGGGGCTTTGAAAACAGGATTTCTGTATAGATACTAAGATTCGATTGTTTCAGATCCAGGTTGTCACAATCAATATTAATTTTGCCGGCTTCTAAGTATATGTTATTTATTGTAACGGCCTGAGCGCTGGTGAAATTAACTTTTGTAGACAGGGCATACTGTCCGCTGGCTGATTCCACCGAGCTGATATAGCCATATTCACTGCCTGCAGGCCTGTTTAAGGAGGTTCCGTGGATGTTCAATATACCATTGCCTTCCAGGTTAAGCTCGCCGATCAGTAACATGTTTTTACAATGAACGGAATCTTGTCCGGCAATACTCGGGATATTAACTACACCTGAATCAATAATAACATCAGTCGTAGCATCAGGAACCGCATTGGCTCCGTTAGACCAGGTCCAGTTAGCGGCATTATTCCAGTTGTTGTTCTGTGAGCCGTTCCAGGTGGCGGTTTGAGCAAAAAGTGCAGGTGCAGCAACCAGTGTAGCACCTAAGAGGGTTAAGCATTTAGAGATGCGATTCATATTTATGGGTTTGATGTATATTTATAACGCACTTGTTGGTGATATAATATTGACGGACTATATATTTTAAAAAAATAAAGCGCCTTCCATAAGGAAGACGCTTTATTTTTGATTATTCTTTGTTTATCCGATCTTTTCTTCTACTTCTTTCTGGATCAGTGTAGCAAACTCTTCAACGGACTGGCTACCCAGATCGCCTACAGATTGCTTACGTACGCCAATGGTCTGGCTTTCCATTTCTTTCTCACCAACGATCAGCATGTACGGGATTTTATCCAGTTCCGTATCGCGGATCTTACGGCCGATTTTCTCCTGGCGGTCGTCGATCTCCACACGGATGTCTTTCTTCTGCAGGTCCTTTTTGATCTGCTCTGCATACTCCATGAATTTATCAGAGATCGGCAGGATTTTTACTTGAGTCGGTACTAACCATAATGGCAGTTTACCGCCACAGTGCTCCAGCAATACTGCTACGAAACGCTCCATACTACCAAATGGTGCACGGTGGATCATAACCGGACGCTTACGGCTGTTGTCACTGTCTACATATTCCAGTTCAAAACGCTCAGGCAGGTTGTAGTCTACCTGGATGGTACCTAACTGCCAGCTGCGGCCGATTGCATCTTTCACCATAAAGTCCAGTTTAGGACCATAGAATGCGGCTTCACCGTACTCTTCAATAGTGTTCAGACCTTTTTCTGCTGCAGCTTCACGGATAGCGTTTTCAGCAATATCCCAGTTCGCTTCTTCACCAATATATTTAGCTCTGTTCACCTTATCTCTCAGAGATACCTGTGCGGTATAGTCAGAGAAGCCCAGTGAATTGAATACATATAATACAAGATCAATTACTTTTTTGAACTCATCCTTTACCTGGTCCGGACGGCAGAATAAATGCGCATCATCCTGAGTAAAGCCACGTACACGGGTCAGGCCATGTAACTCACCAGCCTGCTCGTAACGGTATACCGTACCGAATTCTGCAAAACGTACCGGAAGGTCTTTGTAAGACTTAGGTGATGTTTTGTAGATTTCACAGTGGTGCGGACAGTTCATTGGTTTCAGTAAAAACTCCTCACCTTCGTGTGGGGTTTTAATAGACTGAAAACTATCTGCTCCGTATTTTTCATAGTGACCGGAAGTCTTGTACAGGTTAATGTTCCCGATATGCGGGGTGATAACCGGCAGGTAACCGCTTTCGATCTGTGCTTTCTGCAGGAACTGCTGTAAGCGCTCACGTAGCATAGCACCTTTAGGTAACCATAATGGTAAACCGGCACCTACTTTTTCACTGAAGGCAAATAATTCCAGTTCTTTACCCAGCTTACGGTGGTCACGCTTACGCGCTTCTTCCATAAGGATAGTATATTCTTCCAGTTCTTTATTGGAAGGGAAGGTAACACCGTAAATACGGGTCAGCATTTTATTTTTCTCATCGCCGCGCCAGTATGCACCTGCGATATTAGTCAGTTTTACCGCTTTAATGAATCCGGTGTTAGGGATGTGTGGTCCGCGACACAGATCGGTAAAGCTACCTTGTGTATAGAAAGTGATGCTGCCATCTTCCAGACCGTCGATCAGTTCCAGTTTATATGGATCCTGCTTCTCGGTGAAGTAAGTAATCGCATCTGCTTTTGAAACTTCTTTACGGCTGTAACGGTTTTTCTCACCAGCCAGCTCTTTCATTTTCTTTTCGATCTTTTGCAGGTCTTCATCAGAGATTTTCTGATCGCCCAGATCGATATCGTAATAGAAACCTCTTTCGATCGGCGGGCCGATAGCGAATTTTGTATCCGGGTAGAAAGATTGTAATGCCTCTGCCAGCAAGTGAGCAGAAGAGTGCCAGAATGTAGATTTACCACCTGCATCGTCCCAGGTCAGGAATTTGATTGCACCATCCGTCGTAATCGGTCCAAAAGCATCTATTGTTTTACCATCAAGTTCTACGGCTAATACTTTACGCATCAGCCCTTCACTAATTGTCTTGGCTACGTCCAGGCCCGATATGCCGCTTTCATAACTGCGCACTACACCATCGGGAAAAGTCAGGTTAATCATCGTTCTGTTTTTTATGGGTAGCAAAGTTAATTGATTCTGCGTAAGAATAAAAAAATGTATTGGCTTGTTGAATTTAACGTTTGTGTTGACTGTAAAAGATTCAAAATCATTATTTTAGCTATAGAACAAACACCAGATTTTATGGAATATAACCGAAAGATAATAACGTTTAAAGGGATATGGACCGTATTGAAAAATGCCTTTTCCGGTTTTGGTGATGATAAAGTGACCAAGCTGAGTGGTTCTCTGGCCTATGCCACCATGTTTTCCCTGGCTCCCTTTTTTGTAGTACTTCTGGCCATTTTAACTTTTGTATTGGGCAATGATGCAGTAGAAGGGCATCTCTTTGGCTACCTGCAAAACTATATGGGCAACGATGCGGCCAGCCAGGTACAGAGTGTTGTGAGCAGTGCATCGCTTTCCGGAAAGTCTACGCTGGCTGCGGTAATCGGCGGTGCAACTTTATTGTTTGGTGCAACGACTGTATTTGCCGAAATCCAGGATTCTATTAACATCATCTGGGGCATTAAACCCAAGCCTAAAAAGGGCTGGATCAAAGTTATCCTGAACCGGCTGCTTTCTTTCTCCTTAATCATTAGTATCGGTTTCCTGATGATCGTATCCTTGGGTGTGAATACACTGGTTGATGCTTTAAGCGACCGGCTGATGAACATTTATCCTGATGTGGGCGTCGTATTCTTCTATATCCTGAATGTGCTATTGACCTTCATAATTATTACCGTATTATTTGCGGTCATTTTTAAAGTATTGCCCGATGCGCGTATTAAGCTGAGAGATGTAATGTCCGGTGCAGTTGCAACAGCCGTGCTGTTCCTGATTGGTCGCTTCCTGATTTCTTTCTATATCAGCAAAAGTAACTACAGTAGTACTTACGGACCTGCAGCAGCGATCATTATCCTGATGGCCTGGGTATACTATTCTTCTCTGATTCTTTATTTCGGAGCAGAATTTACCAAAGCCTGGGCAGTGTATTATGGTAATAATATTTACCCTAACCAGTATGCCGTAACGACCAAGATCATTGAGGTACAGATGGAAAATGCACCTATAGAAGCGCTGAATAAAACAGAGATGCCTGAAGAGCATCTGAAGAATACCAATGCGGATCTCAGCGCATTAGCCAGTAAGAATACGGAGGAGTTAAAGGCCGAAATAGAGGAGTGTAAAAAGAGGGCCGACTGTGATCCTGATGACATAATACCAAAATCCTAACATACTAAAAAAGGCTGCCATAAGGCAGCCTTTTTTAGTATGTTAGGATTTACCTATGCAGGTAAAGTACTGATAATTTCATTGATTTTCGCAACGGTTTCTGCTTCAGTCAGTATTTGCTTCTCGAATGCATTGCCCGTCAGCTTTTCATATAACTCGATATAGCGGTCAGAGATTTCCTGCACTTTATCATCAGTCATTTCCGGTACCTGTTGTCCGTCTTTACCCTGGAATCCGTTTTCCATCAGCCATTCTCTTACAAATTCTTTGGACAGCTGGCGTTGTGGTTGTCCCTCATTTTGTAAAGCATCGTAAGTGTCGGCATAGAAATAACGGGAAGAATCCGGTGTATGGATCTCATCAATCAGGTAAATGGTATCACCGATCTTACCGAACTCATATTTGGTATCTACCAGGATCAGGCCCTGTTCTTTTGCCAGTTCACGGCCTCTTTCAAAAAGAGCTTTGGTAATGCGTTCCAGTTCTGCATAATCTGCTTCAGAAACGATACCTCTGCTGATGATTTCTGCTCTTGAAATATCTTCATCATGACCTTCATGTGCCTTTGTAGATGGGGTAATGATTGGCGCAGGAAAGAAATCATTTTCTTTTAATCCTTCAGGAAGGGTAACACCACATAAAGTGCGGTCACCGCTTTTATACGTTCTCCAGGCATGACCAGCCAGGTTGCCACGGATAACCATTTCTACGGCAAACGGGGTACATTTTTTACCGATGGTTACATTTGGTAAAGAACGGCTGTCAATAACCCAGTTTGGTACGATATCTTTTGTTGCGTCAAGATTGGCTGCAGCAATCTGGTTCAGCACCTGTCCTTTGAATGGGATAGGGCGGGGCAGTACTACGTCAAATGCAGAAATACGATCACTCACTACCATAGCCAGGTATTGATCTGCTATAGTATATACGTCTCTTACTTTTCCTTTATAAAAATGCGTCTGATTATTTAATGCAAACATAAATGTGTTTTGAGAGGGCAAAGGTACTATTAATCATACAATTTGTATAGCGTATTTTTAGGATATAGCCGCTCATGAAAAAGGGGCCCGGACACCAAAGCCGGAACCCCCTTAATTTGAAGTATGAAGCGTCTTTATTGTTTAGAGAATGCCTTTATACCGGTACCTTTTGCAGTAACGATTTTCAGGAAGTACTGTCCGGCAGCAAGGTTACTTACCTCAATACCGGTCTGGTTGGTATAGCTTGGTTGTGTATATACCACTTTGCCGCTCAGGTCAGTAATGGTAATTGTTGCTGCATCATTATCCGAACGGGAAACCTGTAACAGGTTGCTGCATGGATTAGGGTATAAGCTGTATTGAATAGCATTATTCAGGTCGCGTGTTGATACTGAATTACCCAGGTTATATTTTGCACTGAACGGAGTAGCCATACCTGGTGAGGTAACTGCAAGAGTACCGATATTCAGGTTGGTTTTGTACACACCACCGATCAGGTAGAAGCTTTTGTTCGGCGCCAGCAGAAGGTCTTGCGCGTTTGCGCTAAAGCCTGTATTGCCCAATGAGGTAGCAGAAGTTACAGAACCGTCGCTGCTATTCATACGCAGAATCATTCCCTTACGGGCGATGTCTGATGGTAAGCTGATGGAACCCGCATTGAAACTGCCCAGGTATTCTCCCGCACAGATCAGGTTATTATTTGAATCTATAGCCATGCTGTTGATTGCATTTTCTACCGCGCTGGAGAAATTAACAGTCCATAGTTTAGTGCCGTTAGAGGCATTGTATTTAGATACAAAAGGTTTCTGCAGCATATTCTGCGCACTGCCTGCAGCATCCTGATAAGAGCCGCCGACAAATACGTTACCATTGGCATCACAAGCCAGTGCATTGGCATTATTGCCTTCTTCGCCTGTAGTGACATAGTTTGCCGGGCCACCTTCTTCTTTACCCCATTGAGGCGTACCGTTTGACGCATCAAATTTAAACAGGAAAATACGTTCTCCACCTGGAGTAAAACCAGGATTAGTCACATTATGTACTCCGAATTTAATCACGTTCTGGAACTTTCCGGTAGCATAAACATAAGAGCCGTCTGTTACAATGCGGGTGATGAATACCATAGCGTTATTCTCGCTGATTTGTAACCATTGCGATGCACCGCTTGGGTTTACCCGCATGAGGAATGCTTTATTGGCTTGGGTTGAGGCAAAGTTTTCACCCAGGAAAGCACATGAACCGTAATAGTCACCGCCAATAAGTATATCACCACCGATGTTGGTAATACTGCGTGCGTTGGCATACAGCTGAGGAGACTCGGCAGTTTTAGCCCAGATCAAAGTACCGTTACTGCTGTATTTAGCCAGGAACATTTTGTTCGTAGAGCCACTGCTAGGTTGTGTAAAGGTAACACTGTAGGTGCTGCTCAGGTGCAGCTGCGAGCCGGAGCAGGTACCGAATACATACACATTGGCCTGATCGTCAGTTTTGACCACTGCTGTGTAAATGCCTTCATCGGACCATATTCTCTGGGCAAACTGGTATACACCGCTGGCACTCTGTTTCGTTAAGTAAAGGCTGAAATAGTTGCCCGGACTGTTAATAGTAGTACTACCGAAAGTAGCGTCCTGGTACAGATTACCTACGGTGTATATATTACCGTTGTTATCCATATCCATTTTCTTAAAAGTACTGTTGCCGTTTACAGTTGGAGACTGTAACCATTGCCAGGATTGGGCATTGGTCTGCAGGTAACTGCCCGCAGCGAGGAGAATGCATAAAAGTCGTTTCATGATAATAAGGTTGATGTTATTATGAAAGACCTTTAATTTTTCCTTAAGGTTGGAATTTTTTTATACACATCTGATATTGAGTTTACTATAATTTAGCTTGCGCTTATGTGTGTACAGAAAGAGGATGGTTGCAGTATTGCAGCCATCCTCTTTCTGTACTTTTGAAATGAAATATTTATTCCAGCATAAAGATTACCGGCACCGTATAATAGCAGGGAGCAGGCTGGTCGCCTTTCTTGGCGGCCTTCCATTTACCTGGGATGGACTGTACCACGCGCAATGCTTCTTCCGGAAGTCCGTGTCCGAGCTCCTTTCCTTTAGCAATAGTGAAGCTATGCATCATACCGGCGGTGTCTACGATGAACGAGATATATACTTTGCCCTGTATGTCTTCTTTTACAGCCTGTTCCGGATATCGAAGATGTTCTTTGATATATTGTTTAAGGTCAACCGGAGGTATGGCTATATCATCACCACAATTAAACACCGTTTTTTGCTGCCGGGCTGCCACATCAAATGGCCCTGCTGTTATGGACAACAGGCCCAACACCGCGGTCAGTATATATTTCCGGGCAGGCATATTATTTAAGTTTGAACGTTAAGGGCATTGTGAAATATACATTTACAGCCTGGCCGTTTTGTTTACCTGGTTTCCATTTAGGTAAACTCATAATCACTCTTTTCGCTTCTTCCGGCAGACCATGGCCCAGTTCTTTGCCCTTAACCACTTCTGCATCACTGATCGATCCGTCATTATTTACAACAAAGCTGACATATATACGACCCTCAATACCTGCTTTCTTCGCTTCAGCAGGGTACTGCATTTTCTCGTTAATGTAGGCCATGAGATCATAAGCTGGTTCCGGGTTTTGCTCTACGGTACGGAATATTTCTCTTTTAGGTTCTGCCTGTTGAGGAGCAGCCTCCTGTGCAAATGCACCAGTAGCCAGCACAGAACACAGTAAAGCAGGGATTAATTTTTTCATGATCATATTTTTGAAAGGTAAATATATTAAATTTTACGTTTCGTTATTACAATTGAATATTTACTATTGGAGTCTGAAGACAATAGGAACAGTGAAATACGTACGTACCGGTTTGTCTTCCATCATGCCTGGAGTCCAGTTAGGCATTTGCCGTATTACCCTTTCCGCTTCCTCTGGCAATCCATATTGTATCTGCGCTTCAGGCATAACCGGCTTTATGGCTATTTTTTTTGTGGCTGCTACATTAGTAATACTGCCATCTTTTTCTACTACAAATTTGATATATATTTTGGCTTGTATATCATTTTGTCTTGCTTCAACCGGGTATTTCAAATTATTAGCGAGATAGGAGTTCCAGTCATATGGAGCTCGTGGCTGAAAAGTTACGGAACGATAGATCGTATCTTCAACAGGAGCTTCCAGTTTAAAATTAACCGGCATGGTAAAGTAAACCCTTACCGGCACGCCCTTTTGTGTACCCGGCGCCCATTTCGGCATTTCACGTACCAACCTTTCTGCTTCTGCAGGTAAGCCTCCGCCCAGCTCTGCTCCTCGGGTAGCTTTTACATTGGAGATACTGCTGTCTGTTTCTACAATAAACTGAACATATACCTTGCCTTGTATACCGCTGTCGATTGCGGCCTGCGGGTATTGCACGTGGTTACTCAGGTATGCCCCCATATTGTAGGGTGCTTTGGGCATACTGTCAACTACTTTGTAGACTTCTTTATTATTTTGTGCCGGAGCTGTTTGTGCAAGAGTGTCAGTGAAAGGGAAAAAGGTCAATGCAGCTATGCACATCTGCTTGAAATTGATGTTCAGTAAAGACATGGTGTTTTTGTATGCGTATCGTTAAACTCTGCCAAAAAATCGCAGAATTGCGCAAAGTTAGCTAATTTGCAGCGTTTTTTGAGCGCAGCAGTGCCTGCTAATCCTTGTGAGATTATGATAACTAATTTAAGAGAACAGGTATTACTATTATCACAAATACCGCTATATGCGATCGTGATCGGGGCAGAATTAATTCTGTCCAATGTTCGTAAGCAGAAGTTCTATACAGTAAAGGAGACCATTCAGAGCGCTTACCTTTCTTTCCTTTGTTTCCTGATCGATGCTGCTTTCCGGCTGGTTGCCCTCTGGGCTTATAACTGGTGTTTCCAGCATGCCTTTTTCGGGTTTGAGCATAAGGGCTGGATGTATTGGGTTAGTCTTATACTCCTGCAGGACTTTATGTTCTACTGGTTGCACCGCAATGACCATTTTATACGATTCTTCTGGGCGACACATGTGACCCATCACAGTGCCGAGCATTATAATATTTCTGTAGGTTTCCGTTCTTCTGTATTCGAACCTTTGTATCGCTTTGTGTATTTCCTGCCAATCGCTTTCCTGGGTTATGAGCCTTTAGATATCTTATTTATCTTTTCGGCCACACAGATCTGGGGTACCTTGGTACATACCAAAGCAATTGGTAAACTGGGCCCGCTGGAATATATTTTTGTAACACCTTCACACCACCGTGTGCACCATGCCTCTAATGCCAAGTACCTGGATCGAAATATGGGTATGTTCCTGATTATCTGGGATCGCATGTTCGGTACTTTCCAGAAAGAGCTGACCAAAGAAGAGTATGAACCGATCCGTTACGGACTTACCGAGAACCTTGTGAAGCCAAATGCGGTAACAATAGTGTTTCATGAATTTATACAGATGTATAAAGATGTTACCCAACCGGGTCTGAGCTGGAAAGAGCGCTGGGGTTATCTCTTCGACAAACCGGGCTATAGTCATGACGGTAGCAGAATGAACAGTGATAAATATCGTATATACGAAGAAGAGCAGCTGAAGCTGAAAGCGATGCAGGAGCAGGAGATCGTTAGTGAAGCGCATATCAATGAAGAAGTTGCTGTATCCTGATACCAATAAACATAAAACAAAAGCGACCGGAATTATCCGGTCGCTTTTGTTTTATACTTGTGCCAGTTGTTTTCGAATGCGGCTCAGGCTCTCCGGGGTTATGCCCAGGTAAGATGCTATATGAATTAATGGTACGCGCAGGCCAATGGCCGGATTGCGTTCGATCAGTTGCCGGTAGCGCTCTATTGCGGGTACATGCAGTGAGGCATTTAATCTCTGTTGCGTATGGATGTAGGCATTCTGAAACAGGATGCGGAAATAGCGCTCCAGCTGCGGATATTCAGTATATAGCTGCTCTAAATCATGGCCGTTGACTGCCAGTATTTCGGTGTCTTCCAGTGCTTCAATATACTGTCGCGCCGGTTCAGATTTCAGAAAGGCATACAGGTCGCCGATCCAGTGTTGCTCCAGGGCCAGCTGGTTTACCTGTTCGATACCGTCATCGCTCAGATAATAGGCGCGTACCGTTCCTTTCAGGATAAACGCAATGGTGGTTGTGGTCATACCTTCCCGCAGGAACAACGTTTTCTTTTTAATCGTCCTGGGATGAAAGTGCCGGAGGATATGCTGGAAATCCTCTTCCGATAAGGAAATATGTTGCAGAAAACTTTGATAGAGTAACCGGGACATGCAGCAAATTACAGCTTAATCATTTGGAATAGAAATAAAAAAGGTCTAAAAACTTATCATACATCAAGTTTTTACCCGTTCAGACGTCCGTACTTTGCACTATTAAAAAAACAAAAAAGAAAAATAATATGAAAAAAGGATTTCAATTACTGGCCGCTGCCCTGATGATGGCAGGTACTACTTTCGCACAGGTTAAATGGTCTGCTGATCCGGCACATACCAATGCACGCTTTTCTGTGGAGCATTTAGGCATAAGCTTCGTTGATGGTGAGTTCACTAAAGTAAACGGTGCAGTAGATGCAAAAACAGATAAAGATTTTAATGGTGCAGCGATCAACTTTTCTATTGATGTAAACAGCATTGATACCCGTATCGAAGCCCGTGATGGTCACCTGAAATCCCCTGATTTCTTTGATGCTGCCAAATACGGTACCATGTCTCTGAAATCGGTTTCTTTTACAAAAGTAAAAGGCAACCAGTATAAGCTGGTAGCTGATCTGACTATCAAAGATGTAACGAAGAGAGTAACTTTTGATGTGGTGCAAAACGGTGGTATCATCGCCGATCCATGGGGTAAAACCAGAGCTGGATTTACAGCAAAAGCAAAGATAAATCGTATGGACTTTAACTTGTCTTACAACGATAAATTACCAAGCGGTATCTCTGCTGTAGGTAATACCGTTGAAATCGTAATCAATACAGAGCTGGTGAAGGGTTAATACTATCTGATTGATGATGGAAATGAAAAGGGGTAACGTAATGTTACCCCTTTTGTATTTTACTTGGATTTTAATAATTGTTTTACCCTGTTTGTTGCATCCGATTCTGTGGATTCAGCCTCTTTCAGTTGTGGTGCAGTGGTGTTCTTCAGGCCTTCTTTACCGATTACGATGTAAAAGGTTTGTCCGGATAAGAGGTATCTGCTTGCCATGAAACTATTGTCCGATGGGCTTACAGAGATCATAATCTGGTTACTGTTCAGTGCAACTACCGTTCTGACCTTGTACTTTTTAAGGGCTTCCTGAGAAGGGTCTTCCATACGTTTGTCGAAAGTGTTTAAACCCTCTGGCCAGGTCTCTTCGCGCCCGTACTTGACCATTTCAGCGGCTTTGGAAACGCCGAACTGCTGTTCCAGCTGTGCCTTATAATCTTTCAGGTTAAAGGTAGAATACAGCTTTCCCGGATCTGAAATCTGTGTTACTACTGATTGTTGCGCATTGCCCGGAACGTGCAGGCAGAGTAGCAGCAATAATGTGCTTAAAAAAGTAATACATTGTTTCATATGTTTTCAGGATTGATATTAGTACTAAAGTATATATTAAAATCAGCTTTTCCTAGCGATCATCATAAAATAATATGCCGGTAGCGTCCGCGTATAAATAGCAGAAAGAGCAACCCAGGGTTGCTCTTTCTGCTATTTTGATTTTTGTGTTTTGGCACTTTTCGCCGGAGTGGCGCCGGCAGGTTTTGCTTTTGCCAGCGGCGGGGCAACCGGATTTTTTATACCGTCCTTACCTACTAACATATAAAATGGCTCGCCGGAGGATAAATAATATGTATCATCCAGACCAGGATTATCTGCAGGACTCACCGATACAAGGCAATAATTGCTATTGATCATGGCAACGGTTCTTACCTTGAATTTCTTTATAGTATTCTGTGCAGGATCTCCCAGGCGCTCGTCCATGGTATTGATCGCTTCCGGCCATCCTTCCTGGGTTACTGTATGGAGGATTTTTGTGGCTTTCTCAACACCAAATTGCTGCTCCAGCTGTGGCTTATATGACTCCAGATCTGCACTGGGAAATACTCTTCCCGGATTTGATATCTGCGTCAGTACTGATTTTTGCTGTGCATAACCGGTTAGAGACAGGCCCAGGCAGAGCATACCAGTAGCCATAATGCTCATGTATTTGTTCATTTGTTTCGGGGTTTATAATAAACCGCTAAACTATTCTTTTTTGATTATTTTTTTTCAATAATCTGTGTGAAATAATCTTCAAGTTTTTTACTGACTACATCCCAGTCAAACTGTGTGTCAATAACTCTTTTGCCCGCTGTACCTACTTTTTCACGATACGAACGGTCTTTCAGCAACTGATCACAAGCTTCAATAAATGCAGTCGTATCGGTCGCCAGGATGACCCCTTCTCCAGAGTCAATATTTAATCCCTGGAATCCCACATTCATGCTCACTACGGGTACGGCCATAGCCATAGCCTCCAGCACCTTATTCTGCGTACCGGCACCGAAGCGCAGCGGGGCAGTTACGATAGCTGCAGTTTTGTATACCTCTTTCAGATCTTTCACAAAACCGGTCACGCTGATATATTCGCTTTCCAGTGCTTTTACGGCATCGACCGGTCTTTGTCCGGCGATGATGAAACGCAGTCCCGGATGGCGTTCCTGCAGGGTAGGGAAGATGTCTTTCGCAAAATACTGTACCGCATCTACATTCGGAGCATAATCCATATTGCCGGTAAAAAGCACGATCTTATCCTGAGCATAATCATGCGCCTCATTGTAGAATGTAGAGGTATCTACGCCATTAGGCAGGATGTGTACATTTCCGATATGCTGCTCATTGATCAGCCAGGACTGGTCTTCACGGGAACAAACCAGCGTAAGTTCAAAGCGGTTCAGTACCGGTTCGTAGCGGCGCACACGGTTATATTCTATGCGGTTAAAAATTTTCTTAATACCGGAAGTGGCTTCTATCCTGCGTTTCCAGTACAGAGAGTAGGCATCCGGAAGGTCCAGTATACGGGGTACATTCGGATACGCTGCAAAGTACTGTGCCATTCTCAGGTGCTGCACATGTATGGCATCAAACTGGTGCTGTTGCAACAGTTCGGCTATTTTGCCGTGCATGGCTGCCGATTCGAAATAGGCTACCTGAAAAGGCGTACTGCCTGCAATCGCCTTCAGCACATTACCATAACTTTTCGCTTTGGGAAGGCGTACCAGGTGTACTGTTTTAAATATCTTTTCCAGTTCCGGAAGGTATTGCAGATCGCTTTCATCTTCCAGGAACGTAAGCAGGTGTATCTCATGCTGCCGGCCGATTCTTTTGGCCAGGTTATATATTTTCAGCTTATCACCCCGGTAAGGAGGGTAGGGAAAACGGTTCGCAGCAAATAATAATTTCATGTTCAATTACAATAAAAAAGCCATTATACAATAATGGCTTTCAAAAATATGATTTAATAATCGGATTATTCCCATTCAATGGTAGCCGGTGGCTTGGAGCTGATGTCGTATACCACACGGTTGATACCTCTTACATTGTTGATGATATCGTTCGATACCTTAGCCAGGAAATCGTAAGGAAGGTGTGCCCAGTCAGCAGTCATACCATCTACAGAAGTCACTGCACGCAGGGCAACTGTAAATTCGTAAGTACGCTCATCGCCCATAACACCTACACTCTGTACTGGTAACAGGATGGTACCTGCCTGCCATACATTATTATATTCGCCGGTCGATTTCAGCAGTTTTACATAGATGTCATCAGCATCCTGCAGCATCTGTACTTTTTCAGGAGTTACAGCACCCAGGATACGGATACCCAGACCCGGACCAGGGAAAGGATGACGCTCCAGGAAAGAAGCCTGGATACCCAGTTCTTTACCTACGCGGCGTACTTCATCTTTAAACAGGAAACGCAGTGGTTCAACCAGTTTCAGGTTCATTTTTTCCGGTAAGCCACCCACATTATGATGTGATTTGATGGTTACAGAAGGACCGTTAACAGATACTGATTCAATAACATCAGGGTAGATCGTACCCTGACCAAGGAAGGATACATCTTCTAAATGATGTGCTTCTTCCTGGAAGATGTCGATGAATAAACCACCGATGATCTTACGCTTGCCTTCCGGATCGCTTACGCCATCCAGTTTGCTGTAAAAGCGGTCTTTAGCGTCAATACCTTTAACATTCAGGCCTAATACCTTGTAGCTTTCCAGTACATCTTCATATTCATTCTTTCTCAGCAGACCATTGTCTACGAAAATACAATACAGTTTATCGCCAATCGCTCTGTGGATCAGGGTAGCTGCAACGGTAGAATCTACACCACCGCTCAGTGCCATAACCACTTTGCTGTCGCCCAGTTGGGCTTTCAGGTTAGCAATTGTTTCTTCAACATAAGCTGCAGAAGTCCAGGACTGGCTGCATTTACATACATCAACCACAAAGTTTTTGATCATTTTGCGGCCTTCAGTACTGTGTGTCACTTCCGGGTGGAACTGGATACCATACACCGGTTGTGCATATTTATCTACGCGGTAAGCCGCTACAGGAATACTGTTTGTTTTTGCCAAGAGGGTAAAACCTTCCGGCAGTTCTTTGATACTGTCGCTATGGCTCATCCAAACCTGAGAACCTTCACTGATATTACTCAGGAAACATTCCTGGTTTTCCATCACCAGATGCGCTCTTCCGTACTCACGACTGTTTGATTTCGCAACCAGGCCACCGTTTTGCTGTGCAATAAGCTGTGCGCCGTAACATACACCCAATACCGGTACCTGATTACTCCACTGGCTGATATCCGGTTTAGGAGCATTCGGGTCATTAACAGAGAAAGGGCTGCCGGAAAGGATAATTCCTTTAATATCCGGAGTGATCTCTATTGGTTTTAAGCATGGAACGATCTCACAATACACATTCAGTTCACGAATGGCACGGGCAATCAGTTGAGTGTACTGAGAGCCGAAATCAAGAATTAAAATTTTTTCCGTCATTGTCGAAGAAAAGGCTTGGCCTAAATGGAATGATTAAATGTTGTGCAAAATTACGATTTATTTTACGTTTCGCGAAACGCGGCCGGGAATAAAAAAGAGCCACTGTAAAACAGCAGCTCTTTGATATACATGTTAATGTTGAAATTAAGCTTCACCAGTTGTTCCACCCAGGTTCATTGGCACACCACCATCTTGTTCGTCTTTGATCAGACCATTTTGGGTTTCGTAACGTTTAATGTTATCGATCAGCGCTCTCATCAGACGTTTCGCGTTGTGCGGAGTCATAACAATACGAGAGTTAACTTTAGCTTTAGGCATACCCGGCATTACGCTGATAAAGTCCATTACGAACTCAGAGTAAGAGTGAGTGATGATAGCTAAGTTAGAGTAAGTACCGTTCGCTTGCTCGTCTGTCAGTTCAATATTGATTCCCTGGTCTTGATTTTGTTGTTCAGACATTGTAATTATATTTTGATGATTAAGTAATATAGAAGCAAATATAGGTTTTTGGTTGAATTTTTGAAATTTTGTCTTTAAATTTTGCAGAGAAATAATTTTCATTATCTTTGCAATCCTTTAGTACAGCTCTTGTAGCTGTCTGGTCCTATAGCTCAGTTGGTTAGAGCATCTGACTCATAATCAGAGGGTCCTTGGTTCAAGCCCGAGTGGGACCACGCTAATAGAGGCAAGCGTTTCAGCAGTTAATGCGGAAGCGCTTTTTTTATGCTCGTTACACAAACGTAACCTGTTATTTTGGCCCTTTTACTTTTACATATCCTTTCCCATTCCACAGATAAGTCTCTTTCTTTTTCTTGATTTTGTACAGAATCTCCTTGCCTTCACCTTCTTCAATGGATACGCCTTCTTCTATCATTTTATAGATGGTATTGGCCGCCTTTTTATGCTCTGAAGGAAAAAGTATCTGCTCGCTATGGTAGAACACACCTGCATCGCTCACCCTATAGGCTCCCGGCAGAGGAATAAAAGTACTTCCGTTCCAGCCGAAGTAAAAGTAATCAGAAGATATGGCACATGCCTCGCCCAGGAAACCGATCCGTATAATATTGCGCAGGCCTTTTAATCCCATGCCATTCAAGCCCTTTATTTCAGTAGCGCTTTGTTCGGTGTAGCCAAAGGAGAAGGGATGCCTGGCGAGGATCTGCTGCTGTGGATCGATCAGTTTTATCGCGCAGCTAAAGGCCGCATACCGATCTCCCCGTAGCGGAACATACCGGTCAAAACCATATAGGCAGATCTGTCCATTATCTATCGTAGTTTGACCTATAGCCAGAAGTCCCAGCCAGATATAGCCATGCCTTTCCTGTCCGTCTTTACGGTAGCGGATCTCCTGCCAGGGTGCCCGAAAACCCTTTATGGTACTACTGCTCAAAGCCTCACCTACAATTACCACCTTTGTGCCGGCCTGCAGAGAATCGCTTACCATAGAGCCTTCTAATCCCGGACTATTGCGGATATAGGCCATATCTGTAAAAATGACTGCGGTATCACCGGCAGACAATTGCCAGTATCCCGGATCAGGAGCTTCTGTATCCAAACCAGCTTGCTGGGCATGGATACAGAAAGGAAGAAAGCATACTAACAAGATATATTTTATGGACTTGATCAGCATATAGATTAAGGTTTATTATATTGATTATCAGTATTTAAAGATCAAAATTACTCAATTTTAATCCCCTGTTTTCGTTTTATTTATTCCTATATTTGAGTATTATTAACTCCTCAAATATTAAATGATGAAAAAACTATTACTGGGAGCATGCATATTGCTCGGAACGACGGGAATAGCACAGGCTAATATCGTGACGGTAAACAACCTTACAGCTTGTACCTACGAAGCCACTATGACGGGCTACGGTGCTATCGCTACCATACCGCCGGGTATTTCAACTTTTACTTCCCTGGCCGGTTTTGATATTAATTCAATCAAAATTATATATATGTCTGGCGGTACCGGGCTCGCTTCCTGTAGTGTCGGATTGGGTTACATGAGTTCCAACACAATGGGGCAACCCACACCGCCTTGCCTGCCACCAGGTGCTTACTTCTCAGCCGCCTGGGCCCAGGCTACGTCCACGGCAAATGCTACAGCCATTATCTTCTAAACTAAAGACTATTTTACGAATAAAGCCCCTCAATGAGGGGCTTTATTGATGCTATAAATAAGCGTTACTTCAATCCTGAGCTGAGGAGCAATGCTCCGGCTATGGCGATAATAACTGCTGATGCGATTAAAAGAGTTAATGTCTTCTCTTTACTCCTGGTTCTCACAATGCGATTGTAAGACAAATAACGATTGTTTTCCATAATAGTGTTTTCGTGATGTTTCGATTTTTACAATTATAACGAAAAAATGTTGGAAAATGAAATAAAGTATAGGCCTTTTACATGTTTTTTACATTTAATCTGTCTGCGTAGGGAATAACCGGATGCAATTTTACGGACTTAAATAAGAAAACTAACTATCCGTAGTCAACTATTTTATTCGTCCTTTTGTCCGGGCAATAAAAGGACCAAAAATGCCTTTGTTTTCATCAAGGCAAAAGGTAGCCATAAAAAGGAACTTGAGGAAAAAGGTAAATCTTTGTTTCCTGTAAGCGGATACTCCATAAATGCAAAAAGGCTGAGATCATCTCAGCCTTTTTTGCATTTTATAAAAGTATTATCGAAGTAGGGTTACATTGCCCGTTTTCTGGAAACGCTTACCTTCCCTGGTTGTGGCATTGATCTGGTAGATGTACACACCATTCGGTTGTGCAGAACCATTGAAGAAGCCGTCCCATCCTTTATTGATATCATTGGTTTCAAAAATTTTCTGTCCCCATCTGTTATATATCTCAAAAGATTCTAAGGTAGCTATACCGCGGATGCTCGCTTTGAATCGGCTGTTGTTCGGGTTAAAGGCATTAGGCATATCCAGCACTGTTTCTTTTACCCGGAAGTCAACCGAATCGGTAATTGAACAGCCATACTCCGTGCGTGCAGTTACAAAGTAACGCGTATCAACTTCCGGACTCATTTGCGGGTTGCTGATGCTGTTGCTGTTCAATCCTGAGTTAGGGAACCACTGGAAATATATAGCATTGGTGCCTGGTTGCATATTATATACCTCACCTGCATAAATATTGACAAAATCCGGTAATTCAAGTACCGCAGCAGGATGTACGGTGATATAAACCGTTTGGGTATCCCGGCAGCCCTTGTCGCTTGTACCTATGAGGGTATATAAAGTAGAGGTTTCTGTTCTGGCTACCGGATTGGCAATATTTGCATTACTTAAATAAGTACCCGGCGACCAATGATATGTGCTGGCACCGCTGGCGCTTAATTGTACAGTATCACCCGGACATATTCCCGAATCTATAATAGGCAATTGAAGGAAATCTCCAGGATTGACAATCAGATCTATCGTATCGGAAATGCTGCAGGATACATTATTGACAGTATTGGTAACGGTCAGTACATATCTGCGGCTGGCATCAGCATTGAACCATATATTAGGATCTGTAGTATTGCTCAGGTTCGTAGCCGGAACCCAGTTGTATGTGTAATTACCACTGTAAGGCAGTGTGTTCGATTCGATGGCCACAGTATCATACTGGCAGGCAATAATCGTATCGGACATCATAATCTGGTCAGGGCTTTGGGCAACAGTAAGGTCAAGCGTAACCAGTGTATCGCAGGTCATACCGCCAGCCGGAATTATCGTATCATAAATACCACTTGTCGTCAGAATTCTGCCATAGAAATCCATAATCTGGCCCGAACAGATCGTCTCCACGAGGTTTACTTTCGGGATGGAGTCTACATAGATTTTTGAGGTATCACTGATTGCGATACAGTTCGTATTGCCGGTAGTACCGGTTGCTCCGGTCAGGTAGCGGATCAGGTATTGACCCAGTGCAAGACCGGTGGTATTAAAGGTGTAATCAGGACTGCCGGATGCGGCACCTGCATTAATCCAGGTGGCTCCTCCGTCAGAACTGTACTGCCATTGGTACTCCGCCGGATTATAAGGACTGTTGATCACATTGGCATGCATATCTACAGTAGTGTTGGAACAGGTCAGGGTATCCCGTTTAGGTAATACCTGCGATATGGGTACGCAAGGCTGTACTGTAATATCATCCAGTGCCAGGTCATTACCACAGCCAGAACCTACAGAGTTATTGATCAGCTGCAGTTTTACAGAAGTATTTGCAGCATTGTTGAACACGATAGAGTATTGATGCCAGGCCGTATCAAGTGGTACGTTTCCTGTATTGGATGTAGCAATAACTGCATTGGTTACAGGATCTACAACCCTAAGTGTAATATTGGGGTATTGGGTACTGGCACCACAGGTACTGGTTAGTACCAGGCCGGAATTGACGTTTAATACCCACACGCCAAGCTTCAATGTCGTATTCGGACACAGGTTGTCCATAGTATATTCAAAGAATACGGTAGCTGCAGTCGAAGGAGCATTAACCAGAAGCATCAGACCATTAGGGTCTCCTGTGTGGTCTGTTTTGCTGACCCAGTTAGCACCCTGACCTGCTATGTTCGGATTTTTAGCCAAACCGGAATAGCCGTCAGTCAAAGTCCCGGTTGGAGGACCCGCTGCGCCTACAAAGATTGTGGAAGTACTGGCACCAGGAGCGAAAGTGGCCAGAGGGCCGTACCAGTTATTGGTTGCATTGCCTGCACCAAATGTTTGATTAACAAGATATTGCCCCCAGTAACCGTTACATACGGGCTGACAATAAGATAGAAAACTTGCTACAATAGCAAGAGTGGTAAAAATTAACCGCTTCATACATGATATATAGGACAATAAAGGTAATTGTTTTTTTGCATATTTTTAACTTGTCCGTATAGAATATTACTTTTTATGTAATTTATATGTAATATAAAGTGTACGATGATGCAGTGCCGGAAATTGCTTTGAGGAAGGGAATAAAAATCAATTATCAGATCAAAAACGATCTAATTTTACACTTTTTAGTGAAAAAAACACATTATTATAATTTTCGTTTTTGTTTAAATTGCGTGGTCTTAGGTGATTTACAATATTAAAAAACAATTATATGTTCAGAGACTTGACAAAATAACTCTTCTTAGCTTATATTTGCAGTAGGTAAACACTCTTTTATACAACTCACCTCCTCCTTGTCTAAGGAGGTTTTTTCTTTTAGGGAAGTCTGATCAAAGAAAGTGTTACCGGAAAGGGACATACTCCGGTGTATTTTTCATATACTTACCATCCATTTCCCGGCGACTGTTTCCGGAAGAAGGTTGGCTTGCAGGAGCAGGCTCAATATTATTCTTTATCTCATATGCCAGCTGATCTGTGCTGATGCAATCCCCGTTTACCACAATGTAATTCTGATTGGTGCCTACCGTTTCGATCGTAACAGAAGATTTCACAGTTTTCCCTTCTTTATTGATATACTGATATTCAATAAAGGATGTGTAAGCAGTATGCTTTTGAGACTGGGTATTGATTCTTCGTATCTGAAAATCCATACCATTGCTGGTAGCGGCCTTAAAATACTTTTTGATCATCAGATCATGGTTTTTTTCACTTTCATTGGTACATGCGGCGAGGAAAGGCATACACATAGCCAGTATGATTAATTTACTCATACTCTTCATATTTGGTTTTATACAACTCGAACCGTATAGGTCGGAAGTGTAATATAAGATATTTATCATCTGTTAGTTCATTTGAACTGTGTAATAACTTTTTATTTGCATTTACAATGAACCTACGTTAAGTATCAGTCGTTACGGCTACGTATTTTTCGCAGAGAAGACATATTTGCGGAGAGAATGTTTTTAATTTGCAGAAAAAATACTGAGTGTATACAAGAGAAGAAGCAGCGGCGATAAAAGAGCAGTTCTGGCGCACTTTTGGTCAGTATATGGCAGTAGTGCCATCGGCAGAAGGCTTAAGGGTAAACTGGATCAATTACAAGACTGGCATCAAGCAATTGCATTTCAAAACCGACGCGACGAGTAAGAAAGCGACCGTCAGTATTGAAATGTCTCACCCTGATGCAGGTATGCGTGCATTGATGTTTGAGCAATGGAAACAGCTGCGGGCTTTATTAATGATGAACCTGGAAGAGGAGTGGGAGTGGGAAGAAGATGTTGAGAATGATTACGGACGCATGGTAAGCCGCATTAGTTATACCATCAATGATGTAAACATTTTTAAAAAGGAAGACTGGAGTAAATTGATCTCTTTTTTTAAACCAAGGCTTATTGCATTAGATGCCTTCTGGGCCGATGCTCAATATGGTTTTGAATTATTCAAATAATAAAAAAGAGCACCGAAAGGTGCTCTTTTTTATTCCCAGTGTTTATTTATTTTTAAAACCTTTTCAATGACATCCCGTACACAGCCTGCGCCCCCTTTAATCGGAGAAATGTAATCGGCAATATTAGCTACCTCAACGGCCGCATCGTTAGGGCAGGTCGCGAGTCCGCAATACTCAAGTGCCGCAATGTCCGGCATGTCATCACCCATAAACAATACCTGTTCCGGGCCGATCTTAACTGCAGCCAGCTTTGCTTTTAGCAGGGCTAGTTTATCCTTCACACCTATATGTACCTCTTCGATACCCAGGTTGTTCAATCTGCGCATAGAAGCCGTAGAGAGCCCGCCGGAAATAACCCATACATGATATCCTTTTTTAACCGCAAGCTGCAATGCGTAACCGTCCTTGATATTCATGCGGCGAAGCAATTCGCCATCCTCCTGTACATGCAGCATACCGTCCGTCAGTACACCATCAATGTCAAAAACAAAAACCTTGATATGTTCGAATAGTGATAAAATATTCATGTCTTCTTTTTAATTACTAAAATATTGTTCAATGTATGCCCTGGCCTCGTCCTGTGTATAGCAGGTGAAATTACGGTATCGATAATGTACATCAATAATCTCTTCCAGGGCATCGTTTACCAGTTCCTTATTTTGCCAGTGCGTTTTCAGGTCTGCACAAACCGTCTCCAGGCATCCCTTTTTATAAGCAATCTGTCCCAGTACATGTACCAGCGTATTGCGTACACGGGGTTTCTGATCATGCTCCAGTCTGCGTAGCAAGGGCAGGATATCCTGCGGATGTGTACGGCCCCGCAATTCAATACCATGCACGATCTCACGCCTGATCTCAAATTGCTCATGCTCCAGGAATCGTTCCGCGTAAGCCAGTACCGGCACCGGGTTCTTCTGTCCCATCTTTTTGATCGAACCGATTACGGCATTACGCACTTGGTGGTGCGGATCAAATAGTCCTTTTTCAAAAAAAGGCATTACCGCTTCAAAGTCGAAACAGCCGATCTCGCCTGCAGCATTAATTACTGTCTGGCGTACCAACTGGTTTTCATCCTTAAACAGTTCTTCCAGTATCTGTATGACGCGGCTTTTGGATATCGTCCCGGCCTGCACCAGCCGGCCTGTAGCAAGATAGGCATTTTTGCGTATGTACGTATCCGGGTCGGCGAAGTATGCGTAACCCAGCTTCCATTGCCCGGCATTTGTTTCCGTACAGACGACTTCTGTCATCTGACTGAATACTCCTGCACGTTCCTCCTTGCTTAAATCATAATAAGCCATCAGGTGTGCATTTTTTCAATAGAATTACTGATCGCCCGGTACAGGCTTTCCCATTCCGGATGGGTCTGTAGCAGCTGAACATGTACATCCATAGTACGCACATCATTACGCACTGCCGGACCGGTCTGTAAGCTGGACGGGTCCTGTATCATAGCACTGGTAAAGGTTTGCGCAATAATCGGTTTTAACAGGTCATATGGCAGCGATTGTTCTGCGCAGATTTGCGCTCCTATAGCCAGTAAATGATTGGTGAAATTATTGACCATCACCGCTGATAGATGCAGGTATTGTCTTTGTGCATAGCTTACAGGGGTGATATGGTTAGAAATCAGTGCGGCAAATGCTTCGGCCTGCTGCGCAGCAAAACTATTTGATGCTTCCACAACCAGGGGCACAGTTCGCTCCTGTGGCAGCTTATTTTTATTGATCGAGTACAATGGCCATACCACAGCGGTATTAATGCCGGTAGCCGCCAGCAGATCCAGCGATTGAGATCCGGCGCAGTGTACAGCCGTTTGTGTTGGTTTGAGTTTGATACCTGCAGCGAGGCCTGTAATAGCCTGGTCTTTTATACAGAACAGATACAGGTCTGCATCAGGATTTATCGCATTTGTTTCGGTAACGAGTGGAATGCCATATTGAGTGCTCAGATCCTGGGCGCTTTCTGCCCGGTGATTATACAGTTGCACAACATCAACCTTTTGATCTGCAAGTTGCTGCAGAAAAAAACGGGCTACATTTCCCGTACCCAGGATAACAATCTTCATCATACTTAACGGTTATTGATGTAATACTGTTCCATTAAACGGAACACCTGCTCTTTCAGCTGTTTTTTATCTTTCAGTTCCATACCCTCTGTTTTAATCGGGGGTAAAAAGTCGAATCTTATGGTGTGGGGCCAGGCCCAGAATTTTATATTATGCGGCAATATTTCGCCGGTGCCGAAGATGAGGCCCGGCATGACCGGCTTCTGTGCTGCAATGGCATTCATAAATGCCCCTTCATAAAAAGGTTGCAGTGGTTTGTCGGTTTTGTTACGGGTACCTTCAGGGTATAAAGTCAGGTGCAGCCCCATTTTCAGGGTATCCTGCATCTGTGTAAGGCTCTCACTGCGGCTGCGCTCCTTTTTACGGTCTACCAGTATAGAACCTGCACGATAGATGATCCCGAACAGCGGAATGCGGGCCATTTCAATTTTGGCCAGAGTTTTATTTGGTCCGGGTACCCAGGGCATAGATACAGGGATGTCTACAAGCGAATTATGGTTAACCACTACCACATAATTCTGGCCGGGTTCAAAATATTCTTTTCCTTTTCTTTTTACCCGGCAGCCAACCAGCGGCAGGAATATGCTCATCCATATTTTATATGTAGGATGTATGATCCGTGCGCGTTTCGGTTCGGAAAATAACAATGCAATGCCGACAGGGATCAGTATGATCACCATAGTGATCAGGAACAGGAGCATGCCGTAAAAGAAATAGAGATGTCCCAGTATACGTTTGATCGGATTCATGAATACGGATCGGAATTTTTGTAAGCAAAGGTACGGCAGCCTGCCATATAAAGTATCTGCCGTTCATGTAAAATAAGCAGGGTAGGGTGCATTTTTCCATTATATGATTATATTTGCGGATAAATTTTGATTACATAACTATTATTTTCAATGTCTCTTTCTTTCGATAACACCGAGATCGCATTCCGCTACAAAAATGACAAACAACTGAAACAGGCTAATTTCTTGTTCAACTCAATGTCTTCTTCTACGCTTACCCGTATAGGAATCGCCTTTACCAGCGCGGCATTAAAGATGAACCTGCCTATTACCGGGTTGATTAAGCGTACCATTTTTGAACAATTCTGTGGTGGCGAGACCCTGCAGGAAGTGGCCAACACTGCCGAAATGCTGGCGAAGTACAATGTAGGCGTAGCACTGGATTATGGTGTGGAAGGAAAATCGGGAGAGGCTGAATTTGATAAAGCTGTTCCGGAATTTATTAAGGCCATACAATATGCGGCCTCTCAAAAGAATATCCCTTTTATTCCCATAAAAGTTACCGGTTTTGCCCGTTTCAGCCTGCTTGAAAAAGTGCATGCGCAGGTACCTCTGAATGCTGACGAAGAAAAAGAATATGCGAGAGTGCAGGATCGTATCGATGCGATCTGCAGCGTTGCCAATGATCATAATCTCATGATCCTGGTAGATGCAGAAGAATCCTGGATACAAAGACCGGTAGACGAACTGACTGACGCCATGATGGAGCGCTATAACAAAGGGAAAGTTGTTGTATTCAATACCTTCCAGTTATATTGCCACGATCGCCTGGCTTTCCTGAAAGTTTCGCATGAGCGTGCAAAAGACAAAGGGTATATACTGGGTGCCAAGCTGGTACGCGGTGCTTATATGGAAAAAGAAAGAAGCCGTGCTATTGAAATGGGCTACCAGAGCCCCATTCAGCCAGATAAAGCATCTACTGATAAAGATTACAATGCAGCAGTATCGTATTGTCTGAATCATCATGAAGCAATCGCTACATTTATAGGAACACATAATGAAGACAGCTGCCTGATTGCGGCTGATATCATGAAACAAAAAGGATTGCCAAACGATACGCCTAAAGTGTATTTTGCGCAATTGTTCGGTATGAGTGATAATATGACCTTCAACCTGGCCAATGAAGGATACCATGCCTCTAAATACCTTCCTTACGGTCCGGTAAAAGATGTAATCCCTTACCTGATGCGCCGTGCACAGGAAAATACTTCAGTAAAAGGACAAACCGGCCGGGAGTTGTCACTGATCAAAAAAGAAATTCAAAGAAGAAAATTGTAACCCTTTTAACCCTCCAGATATTGCTGCGGTATACCCTCATATTGCTGTTACTGTTGTTGCCTTTCCGCTACGGAATAGCACAGACAGGTGTATCGGCAGCTGATCGTTACCTTACCAGGGCAAACCTGTTTATGGGGGAAAAGAACCTGCGTAAAGCAGAACAGTTCTATAAAAAAGCACTCAATGCAGCACCGCATTCGCCGGAGGTGTACAGTATATTGGGTAAGTTTTATTTCGACCAGGGCCGGTACCAGGATGCCTCTTATGTATTCGAATCCGGCACCAAATCCTGTTCCGGTGGTACACAGATATTTGCTATTCCTCTTGCCAATGCACTGATGCGGTCCGGTAATGCGGAGAAAGCAGGTATTGTGCTGCGTAGCTATCATGTATCTCCTCAGGCCAAACCACAACTGAAAGAAGAGGTAGCAGCCCTGCAACGCTCTATAGATTTTGGCCGCCTGATCGGGTATCATAAATACAATGTAAAAGTTACTTTGTTGGGTGATAGTGTGAATAGTGTCGATGACGATTATTTTCCCTCATTTTCCGGGGTGCGTAAAGACCTTATTTTTACCCGCCGCAGCAATGGCCTGAATGAAGATTTTTTCATCAGCACGCTGGATAGTTGCGGAGACTGGACGCTGGCCCGGGATATGGGTTTCCCGCTCAATTCTCCTTTTCCTGAATGTGCACAGGTACGCTCCTTTAATGATAAGTACATGATCTATCAAAAGTGCGATAACCGTAGTCCCAATGGCTGGGAGATGGGTGGTTGTGATCTTTACCTGTCCTATGCTACAGCCTTTGGCTGGTCTGTACCACGTCCTTTTGGATATACCATAAATACCACAGCATATGAAGGCATGCCGGCACTTGCTTCTGATGAGACGGCATTGTATTTTGTCAGCGACAGAGAAGGCGGGTATGGCGGCAAAGATATCTGGGTAAGCTATTTCAAAAAAGGATACTGGCAGGTGCCTGAGAATCTTGGCCCCGGTATCAATACAGATAAAGATGAGCTCACTCCGGTAATCGCTGCCGATGGCAAGACACTATATTTCGCATCTAAAGGCCACAGTGGTTTCGGCGGTTTTGATATGTTTGTATCCCGCCAGCAACCCGATGGTAAATGGGCTAAGGCCATGAACCTGGGTACACCGGCAAACTCAAATTATGATGAGCTTTGCGGTACCGTGATCCTGAGAGGGGACACAATGTATTTTGCATCCAATCGTCCCGGAGGCTATGGCGGACTTGATATTTATACCACAGACCTGCCTAAAGATTTTCGTCCGGTAGAAATGGCTATGCTTTGCGGATCTGTAAAAGATTTTGAAAGCGGTACACCGGTCACCCTTGCCGATATTACTGTTCAGACACAGGAAACGCAGGTGGTGTACAATCTAAAAAGTAATAAAGGTGATGGTAGTTTTTACCTTCCCTTACCTGCCGGTAAAACCTACCAGGTAAGTGCAGCACAGCGATATTATAATGACCTTTCCGATACCTTCAGGCTATATGGTATAGGCGCCATGGATACGCTTCAGTTGCGCATGTTGCCCAAAGGTTATGTGCCCAATAAAAAGACAATTACTTTACTGCAGCTGAATATGGCAGACAGCGCGCTCTTACAGCAGGATAGTTTCTGCCTGGTGCTGAACCGTGCACTGGCAGCTTATTCCGGCAAGATCACCGGTCTGGAACTGAATAGTTTTGTTTTGCGTACAGATAATGGCTGGTTATATGATTACAGTGCCCAGCTGAAAGAATGTCTGTTTAAAATAGGCGTTACAGAGGAGTATATCACGAATAATATCTGGGAGGTGGCCAAAGATGCTCCTTCTGAAGCGGGAACAGACGTACAGCCGCCCGGCATGGTACTGATTACGTTGGAATACCTCGAGTAATTTTTTACCGGTATGGCTCCCGACCGGCATTTTTCTTCATATTTATAGCCCTTCATGTGCACCTTGATTACCTTTTGCCGGCAATCAGGGCTAAGTCATTTTGTGCTTTTATGGTAGATCAAGGTTTGTGTAGTCTTGTTATTTCATCATATAAGACACACAATATTATACTTGTATATACACTGTTTTTAAAATATAAAAAATCGGCTCTTTATTAAAATAATTAAAAATTATGAGATATATTAGAGAACTGATTATGGAGTAGAATGCTACTGCTTTTGTATAAAAGCGCTCCGGATGATTTTGAGTGATATTGGTATGCCCGTCAGATAATACATATTACCTGTGCTGTATAGCATCAATTGGCTCAAACACATTATGAACATAACAGTGCTCCATACCTGTACCCTTAATCAACGCTTTTTATTGTCTGTACTATCCGGCATCCTGATGGCGGTGCTGGTGATCCTGAATAATCCTTTGTGCTCCTTCATAGCCCTGGTTCCCCTTATTATCGCAATTCATAAAGTACGCTTCAGACAAGCACTGGCATTAGGTTTTGTAAGTGGTAGTGTGCTGAGTCTCTTTACCAGTTACTGGATGTTGTATTCGGTTACAGAATTCAGTAATGGAAAATGGCTTGTAGCTGCCGGTGTCTATATTTTGAGCAGCGTACTCCTGGGTTTGGTGCTGTTGCTGGCAGCAGCAGTGCTCTATAAATTTGTCAATAACCGGCACAGTTTCCTGCTGCGTAGTCTGGGTATAGCCAGTGCCTGGGCTGTTTTTGAATTCCTGTTCAGCTACTTTCTGACCGGCTCTTTCTGGTTTCATCCTGCATTATATAAGGGACTTGTTTCCACTAATTTTTTGATTCAACCGGCCGTTTTTGGTGGGGGCATACTGATCTCTTTTTTTTGTGCCTGGGTCAATGCTGCATTGGCGCTGGCGCTCCTTGATCCGCATCGGAAATATTTCGGATACACGGTGCTGATCTTTGCGGCTTTTCTGGGCTTATCCTGTGCAGCACTACTAATGTATCCGGAACCTGCTGATGCGGAAAAGACCAGGATAGCGGTCATTAATACCAATCAGCCTGTACACCAGAAATGGGATGAGCAAACAGGTAACCAGGCTGTGCAGGAAATGCTTCGGCTGAATGCAGAAGCCACGAAATTAAATGCTGGTCTGAAAATATGGACAGAAGCCGTTGTTCCCTGGACCTACCGTAAAGATGATGATTTCCTGAACGCTATTGTGGGTGCAGATAGCAGTCACCACAGCGGACATATCATTGGCCTGCTGACTGATGGTGCCGGTACAGAATTTTATAATTCGGCCTATTACCTGGAAGATATGCATGGTGTGGTGCAGCGCTACGATAAAAGGTTTCCGCTTGCCTATGCTGAGGTACCCTTAAGTATAGGTGCTATGCCCTTGCTTAAAGGGGCAGATGTGATCATCAGGCCAGGGCAGCACAGCGTTGTTTTTAATACCCTGGCCGGTCGTGCGGGTATTACTGTCTGTAACGAATCTCTTGTCGATAAGGCTTATTACGGTTTAGCAGAGCAGCATGCCGATTTCCTGGTGGTGATCTCTAATGATGGCTGGATCGGAAACAGCGATTACCTGCTGCGCCAGCACTTCTACAGCGCCCGCATGCACGCTGTGGCTAATCGGAAGGATATTGTAGTAAACAGTAACCTCGGTTATTCAGGAGCCTTTAGCAGCATGGGTACTGAGCTGCTTAAAAGAAAGGAGGAGGCCGGATTTGTGGAGCAGGTAACCCTTTCTAAAAATGATACCATGACATTCTATGCCCGGTATCCCTTGTTTTTCATTTGTTTTTATTTACTCTCTCTTCTATTATTGATTTACCCTCTAAACACCCCTAAAAAAGTATGAAAAGATACTACTTACTTTCATTACTACTTATGGTTTGTACCGGTGCTTTTGCCCTTCCTACGGTCAATAGCCTGGAGCAGACGCAGTACCGCTGGCGCAATAACAATGGCAGCGAAGCAGCTGCCACCTGGAAAGCCGCAGCGAATACACCTGTTACGCAAACCAACTTTAATGAATCGCTGCGCCTGCGCACAGAGTATTACACCTTTGGTCTCAGCGGCTCCTTACCACTGGGCCAGAGCCTTGCTTATTCTAAAGACGGCGGCATTACCTGGACGCCTATAACAGAAACAACTACGAATGACTTTGTGTTGGTGCCCAGTGCCGCAGCACCACATGGTACCAACACAACCAATCAGCTGGGCACTGCTACCGGTGGCACATATGTAGCCGGAAAGATCGTATCTCAGAATACGCCCGCTTTGGGATTAAACCTGAACGTCGATGAACGTACCGAGATGGAATGGATCTTGCAACCTACTATTTTTTGTGAGAATGCAAAGACCTACCTTTTTGAATCGCAATCGGTGACGGTAACCTCTGCAAGAGGACAGCTGACAACCAATTTCGGATGTGTAACACCTGTGGTAACCGTAGCACCCAGTATCTCCCGTTGCGGTACCGGCAGCCTGCAGTTAGTCGCCAGTATAGACGGTACAGGAGGTTCGCTTGTCTGGTGGTCTGCACCCACAGGCGGTACGATCATCGGAATAGGTAATAATGTTACGTCTCCCGTATATACTGCCAATACAACTGTGTACGTCGAAGGCAGAAGAAATGGTTGTGCGACAACCCGCATTCCGGTACAGATAATTGTAGACAACGTTTCGCTGAGTATTGATGTGGCCGATGGTACCTATTGTGTGGATGATGTTTTATCCTTAACCACCAGCCCTTCTTATCCGGCAACTTATATCTATCAGTGGAATGATAACAGTACTGCAGCAGCATTGGATGTGGCTCCTACAAACGGTGTGCAGCACCAGTTCTGGGTTAAGGTGACCAGTCCCAATGGTTGTGTTAAGCGTGATACGGTACATGTAACGGTAAATCCTAAACTACAGGTGAATATCGGAAACGATACCATTGTCTGCTCCAATACGCCACTGACACTGGATGCGGGTAATCCGGGTGCTACATATCTCTGGAGTACCGGTGCGCAGACTCAGTCTATCACGACACTGACCGGTGGTACTTATACCGTAGCGGTAACCAATGATTATGACTGTACTACTACAGATGAGATCGTTATCGGTGCGCGACTGGAAGCCTCTACTGACGGGTTCAACTTCATTCCGAAGTTTGAAATACAGCAGGGCAGGGTAGATTTTGCCCCGATCAATGCGCAGGCCGTAGATAGCTTTTACTGGGATTTCGGTGATGGCAATACCTCTCAACTTCAAGAACCGTCTCATGTATTTGCAGCAGAAGGCGATTATATTGTAAGCCTGAAAGTGAAGAATGATTGCGGGTTTATGGATACTGCACTGATGATCAATGTAGACATGGCACTGGGTGTGCGTGAAAGCAAGATTGGTAAAAATGATCTGAACGTATTCCCGGTACCGGCGGCAAATAAACTGACCGTCCTGTCAGAAACCGGCGATATTAAAATCATGAACATTACTATATGCAATACACTGGGTCAGGTACAGAAAGAGCTACAGTATACTGGTGGTTCCCGACAAGAAATTGATGTGACGAACCAGCCTGCGGGCAACTACTTTATGCGTATCGAAACGAATAAAGGTACGGCGTACAGACGCTTTAGTATTTCTAAATAATTGTATACAATTTTGTACACAAAACAGTTGGTTTACCGATCCGGTAAACCAACTGTTTTCTTTTATGCAACTACACACCTTTAAGTGTATAGATAGTGTTTATATATATGTGTAGATAGGGTTACAGGCTATCCGATCTTTAATTTGGTGATATTGTTAAGAAATGGGAAGTGCTGTTTTTATTTATGTTTTAATTAGTTAACTTTGTACCGCTCATAATAAAATGGGCCCTTTTTATATTAAAATAAATTTTAAATATGGGATTCGTAAAAGACAGGTTTAAAGTCAAAGCTGATTCAGTAGCAGCAGAAATCAAACAAATTATTGCAGAGCACGGAAATAAAGTTTTAGGAGAAACCACTATCGCACAAGCCTACCAGGGTATGAGAGGTATTATCGGTCTGATCACCGAGACATCTTTACTTGATGCAGAAGATGGTATCCGCTTTAGAGGCTATTCGATCCCGGAATTAAGAGAAAAATTACCTAAGGCCCCAGGTGGTACAGAACCATTACCGGAGGGCTTATTTTATTTAATGCTGATCGGTGAGTTACCTTCTGAAGAAGATGTAGAGCATTTATCTGCAACATTTGCCAGAAAATCTCATGTACCGAATTATGTGTTTGATGTAATTGAAAAATTACCGATTTCTACACACCCGATGACGCAGTTCTCTATTGCAATCACTGCATTACAGAAAGAGTCTATCTTCGCTAAAGAATACGCAAACGGCATCAACAAAAAAGAATACTGGTCTTATATTTTTGAAGACTGTATGAACCTGATTGCACGCCTGCCGCGCATTGCAGCATATATCTATCGCAGAAAATATAAAAACGGCGATCATATCCAACCTAACGGAATGCTGGACTGGGCGGGTAACTTCGCACACATGCTGGGTTACGATAACAAAGGTTTCTATGCATTAATGCGCCTGTATTTAACGATCCATGCCGATCACGAAGGTGGTAATGTATCTGCACATGCAACGCACCTGGTAGGTTCTGCGCTGTCTGATCCTTACCTGTGTTTTGCATCCGGTATGAACGGTCTGGCAGGTCCGCTGCATGGCCTGGCTAACCAGGAAGTGGTAAAATGGATCGAAGATATGTGTCAGGAGCTGAATACAAATGCTCCGAACAAAGACCAGATCAGCGATTATATCAAGAAAACATTAACTGAAGGTAAAGTAGTTCCGGGTTACGGTCACGCAGTATTGCGTAAAACAGATCCACGTTTCACAGCACAGATGGAGTTTGCAAAAACACACTGTCCTGATGATCCTATGGTACAAACCGTATGGAATGTATATGCTGTGGCTCCGGAGATCCTGGGAGCTACCGGTAAAATCAAAAACCCATTCCCGAATGTTGATGCGCACAGTGGTGCATTACTGAAACACTTCGGACTGATTGAAGAAGAGTTCTACACAGTAATCTTCGGTGTAAGCCGTGCACTGGGTGTATTAGCAGGATTATGTTGGGACAGAGCTTTAGGATTCCCTATCGAGCGTCCTAAGTCTGTAGATACACACTGGATCAAAGCTTTCATCAAAGGTGAAGCGGTAAAAGAAGACTAAGATTCTTTATTTTATAAAAAGCGCCCATGCATTGCATGGGCGCTTTTGTTTTTACAAAACGATGATATTATATTCTATAATTTAATTACTTTTGCAAACATCTGATGATATGATGTATGATGCAATTACAAAAAAAATCTCTGGCGCAGGAACTGGCCGATACGCTGCAGCATAGTATAGAACGGGGTGTATTTCCTGTCGACTCCCGCTTGCCTACAGAGCCCGAACTGATGAAAAAGTTTGGGGTAGGGCGCTCCACTGTTCGCGAAGCGATCAAGTACCTGGCGCAGTCCGGCTTTGTATCTGTACAGCAGGGGCTGGGCACCTTTGTGATCAGCCATACCGGTAATGGTGCATTGGATGCAAAAATTGAGCATGCCAAGTTCGCAGAGATATTTGAAGTAAGACAATTGCTGGAGATAAAGGTAGTAGAGAAGGCCGCTACGCACCGGACTACAGCACAGCTCAGCCAGATGAGTAAAGCACTGAAAGAACGGAAGCGTTATGCCCTTAAGGGGGAGATGGCAGCCTGTATACAGGCCGATATTGACTTTCATACAACTGTTGCGGAGAGTTGCGGCAATATGATCCTGTGTGAATTGTACAAAACCCTTTCGACACATGTAAGCAAGTTTTTCCTGACCGTATACAAGGATACCACCTCCTTTATCGAGTCTCAGGAGCTGCATGAGGCATTGCTACTGCATATTAAAGAGCGCAATGCTGACAAAGCATTAACCGTTGCACAATCTATTATCGGCATCATTTAATTTTTTTAATAACAAACATCAGATGACCTGATGTTTAAGACTTGTTTTTTATGAAAGAACCTATTGCCGCTTCCGGCACATTACAAGCCAACCAGACCGTATATCCGATCTTGTTTGCCATCAGTTTATCCCATTTACTCAATGACCTGTTGCAGTCATTGATTCCGGCAATTTATCCATTGCTGAAAGATAATTATGCACTCACCTTTACCCAGGTAGGTATTATCACCTTAGTGTTTCAGCTTACGGCCTCTATTCTGCAGCCTTTCGTAGGATTGTACACTGATAAAAGACCCAATCCAAAATCCCTTGCTATAGGCATGTTCTTCTCCCTGATGGGACTGATCTGTATGGCTTTTGCGGGCAATCTTTCTGCCATACTGGCTTCTGTAAGTCTGATCGGTATTGGCTCTTCGGTGTTTCATCCGGAAGCATCGCGTGTGGCTCACCTGGCATCCGGTGGCAAGAAAGGGCTTGCACAGTCTATATTCCAGGTAGGTGGTAATGCCGGTGGTGCGATCGGTCCATTGCTCGCAGCACTAGTCATCATTCCATTCGGGCAACGTTATATCGGCTGGTTTGGTGTACTGGCTATTGTGGCTATCATCATCCTGACCATTATTGGTAAATGGTATCAGCAGCATATGGCTTTGAAAGCAGCACAACCACAAAAAGTAGTTACAGAAAGGGTTGTATTACCCCGCTATAAAGTGATCATCTCTATCATAATTCTGCTGGTACTGATTTTCTCCAAGTATTTTTATATGGCCTCTATGACCAGTTACTTTACCTTCTACCTGATAGAGAAGTTCGGGGTAAGTGTACAGCAATCTCAGGTCTATTTATTTGCCTTCCTGGCTGCCGTTGCTGCGGGTACTATTCTGGGAGGCCCGCTGGGCGACCGTTACGGACGTAAATGGATTATCTGGATCTCTATATTAGGTGCGGCTCCGTTCACGCTGCTGCTGCCTCATGTAAACCTGTTCGGAACCATTGTACTGGCCGTTATTATAGGGCTCATCATTTCCTCTGCATTTTCTGCTATCCTGGTATATGCTACAGAACTTATTCCCGGAAAGGTAGGTATGGTTGCGGGCCTGTTCTTCGGTTTTGCGTTTGGTATGGGTGGTATCGGTTCTGCTGTATTAGGATGGCTGGCCGATCAGAAGGGTATTCAATATGTATTCTCCGTATGCGCCTTCCTGCCGCTGATAGGCATGGTTACGGGTTTCCTGCCGAATATTGAAGGAAAGAAAAGAAAGAAATAACGCTGACATGTTATAAAACAAAAGCCCGGGTATGTACCCGGGCTTTTTGTGATTACAGCTATATTTATAAAGTAGCCATGTCTATTACAAAGCGATATTTTACATCGTTTTTCTCCATGCGTTCGTATGCCTTATCGATGTAAGCCATATCGATTACTTCTACTTCTGATACGATATTGTTTTCGCCGCAGAAGTCCAGCATTTCCTGTGTCTCTTCGATACCACCGATCATAGAGCCTGCCAGGCTTTTACGGTTACCGATCAGCGCAAATGCAGGAATTACAGATGGCTCAGAAGGTACGCCCACACAGATGTGTACCCCATTAGTTTTCAGCAGACCCATGTATGCAGCAATATCATGTGGAGCACTTACGGTATCCAGGATAAAGTCAAATGAATCTTTAACCGCATTGAACTGTGCCTCGTCTTTGGTTACTACAAACTGGTGTGCACCCAGCTTCGTCGCATCTTCGCGCTTATTTTCAGAAGTACTTAATACCGTTACTTCAGCACCGAATGCCACGCCGAATTTTACGGCCATATGACCTAAGCCACCCAGGCCTAGTACTGCCAGTTTATGGCCTTTGCCAACTTTCCAGTGTCTTAAAGGAGAGTAGGTAGTAATACCGGCACATAATAAAGGTGCTACACCTGACAGCGGCAGGTTTTCCGGTACATTCAGTACGAAATCTTCTTTTACCACAATGGTTTTAGAATAACCACCATAAGTCGGCATACCATCAGTGTATTTATTCAGGCCGTTGTAGGTAGATACACTGCCATTTTCGCAATACTGTTCTTCACCATGATTACAGGAGCTGCAGTGTCCGCAGGAGTCTACCATACAACCGGTACCCACCAGGTCGCCCAGTTTGAATTTGCTTACATTTTCGCCTACAGCGATCACTCTTCCTACAATCTCATGTCCCGGTACCATCGGGAAGATACCCTGAAACCAGTCATTGCGGATCTGATGCAGATCAGAGTGGCAAACCCCGCAGTACTGTATGTCGAACTGTACATCGTTAGGGCCAACAGCTCTTCTCTCAAAATTCCATTCGGTTAATTGCTCGCCGGCATTCATAGCGGCATAGCCTTTTGTTGCGATCATATCTTTTTGTTGTTTTTTTAATTGTTTTTGATGATACAAAAGTATGCGGTCCCGGGGAAACCGCTTGTACTCAGCAGTTCAATATTTTGTTCTTTTTAGGTCCGGGTGTTTGTTGTGCTCCACAAAGCTAATACTCCAGTATTAAATCATTGTATCCGGATCTGAACTTTTTAGCATAATTATATGAACCGGAAAGAAAAGTGTATGGTCCTGTATTTCGTACTTTTGTTGCTGATAGCAAATACTTTATGGTTACAAAAATGGTTAAGGTGCCTACAGCACTCGTTAGTTGCGATGCCGCACAGGCTACACTGGAGCTGGAAGGTTGTTCTGTGGTGCAGCAGTGTGTACACAGTACAGGTGCGAGTGGTACAATGTACCTCGAAGAGCACCTGTTATTGTTCGTATTGGGTGGAACAAATAAGATGACTTACGGAAAGCAGACCTATGTGGTAGGTAAGAATGAAATGATCCTGCTCAAAAAGGCTACTGCTGTACAGTATGAGAAAGCCGGTGATCCGGAAAATGATAATATATACGAGAGCATGATGTTCTCTTTGAAAGATGATCTGTTGAAATCATTCCTGTCTACAGCCCAGATTGAGATTCCGAAATTAAAGGCAGAAGGGGAGATTAAGAGTGAAGTATATCCTATAAACGAATACCTGGTTGCCTTTGTGCATTCCCTGAAACCATACTTCAATAACCAGTCTGGTGTGAATCCCGGCCAGTTGCGGTTAAAGATGATGGAGTTGCTGTATGATGTAGCCGAGTATAATAAAAATGTATTTTTCCAGATCTTACAATTACACCAACCGGTACGTACCGATGTGAGCCAGGTGGTAGAACAGCATTATGCCTCACCGGTCAATCTTGAAGAGCTGGCTTATCTCTCCGGGCGCAGCCTCTCCAGCTTTAAGCGCGACTTTCAGCGCATATACAACATGTCACCAGCCAGCTGGATCCGCGAGAAACGCCTGGTCAAAGCCAAAGAAATGCTGGAGCATACGCAGATGAGTGTAACGGATATCTGTTTCTCCCTGGGCTTTGAAAATGTGTCACATTTCTCCAGGATTTTCAAAGCACATCATGGCCAGACCCCAAGCAGCTACCGCGAGGTAATGCCGGTATCGTAAATGATTACATATGTGCCGTGGCCCAGGTGGCCATGGCATGAATCACCGGGAGCAGCTGTCTGCCCGATTCGCTGAGCTGGTAGGTAACATAGGGTGGTACTACCGGCCTGGCTTCCCGTATCACCAATCCATCTGTCTCTAACTGCTTCAAATGCTGTATCAGCATCTTCTCCGTAACGGCAGGTATTGCCTTTTTTAACTCACTATAGCGTTTACTGCCTTCTGATAGATGGTAAATAATAATGGGCTTCCAATAGCTTCCTATTTTCTCCATCGTAAAGGTTACCGGACACATTTCCAGTGCCGTTTTCTTGTTCTGCTGAATGGTCGAGGATGATTTAATAGCAGTCATAATGATACATACTTTAGGGTAAGTACTTGTATAAAAGTAAGTACAAAAGTACTTTTGCATTATCAATTAACCAAAATATTTTATCTGATGAATATTACCCTTACCGGTTCCCTGGGGAACATAGGACAACATTTAGTGAGAAACCTGGTAGCAGCAGGACATAAGGTAACCCTGATCAGTAGCAGTGCTGATAGAAAAGCCGCCATTGAGCAACTGGGTGCTACAGCAGCTATTGGTTCCATTACCGATACAGCTTTCCTGGAACAGGCCTTTTCGGATGCCGACGCGGTATTTGTCATGACCCCTCCGAATATGGGTGGACAGAACATTATTGAGCACACCGTTAATGCCGGCAGATCTTATGCGACTGCAATCAAAAATTCCGGAGTGAAACGTGTCGTGATGCTCAGCAGTGTGGGCGCTGATTTTGAAGACGGTACAGGCCCTATTACAGGACTGCATCATATCGAAAAGCTGTATAGTGAATTAGAAGATGTCGCGGTAACTTATTTACGTGCAGGCTATTTCTACACCAATTATTACAACGATATTCCAATGATTCAGCATGCCGGCATACTGGGTTCTAATTTTGCCGCCGATGTAAAACTGCCGCTGGTACACCCGGCTGATATTGCACAGGCTGCGGCAGATGCCTTACAGCAAAAAACTACCGGACATGACGTTCGTTATATCGTCAGTGATTATGTGACGGCAGCCGATGTGGCTTCTGTATTTGGCGAAGCCCTGGGCAAAACACTGCCCTGGGTTGCCTTTACCGATGAGCAGGCTATGGAAGGTATGACCGGAGCAGGATTACCGGAAGAGATGGCTGGTCTGTATACGGAAATGGGCGTAGCGATCCGCCAAGGTAAACTGCAATCTGATTTTGAAAGCAAGGGTGCTCCACAAGATGGTCAGATCAAAATCGGTGATTTTGCAAAGGAATATGCCAGCCGTTTTTAATGCCTGCACGTAACTATTTAGTTATCAGGAAGCAATACCAGAAGGTATTGCTTCCTTTTTTAGGAAAAAATTGCCAATCACATTTGCTATATTCTTTTATTTTTGCGCAAACATCTCGTTCTAATGGACAATATCGCCGACTGTACTGCTCAATACCTTCCTATACAAAATACCGGTTACTTTTCAAGCCTGATTAAGGACTATCTTGAAGCAGCGCCTGGCCTGAGACCTTTTTATGCGTTTACGCCGGATGATGCGGGTATGAAGGAGGCTATACACAGCAGAGCGGCGCATCCGGTAGACCGGAATACCCTGGTGTCGGTGTTGCGGGAGCAGTATGCACACCTTGAGGTGAGCGATGCCGTACAGCAGAATATTGAACTGCTGGCAAAAGATAATACATATACCATCTGTACCGCCCATCAGCCTAACCTGATGAGCGGCTATTTATATTTCGTCTACAAGATCATTCATGCCGCTAAACTGGCACAACACCTGTCTGCACAGCATCCTGAGGCGCAGTTTGTACCAGTGTTTTATATCGGTTCAGAAGATAATGACCTGGATGAGCTGAGTGTATTCCGCTATGAAGGTAAAAGCTACCGCTGGAATACAACACAGACCGGTGCTGTAGGCAGTATGCATACCGATGATCTGCAGGAACTGATTTCAGATTTGTTCCGTGTACTGGGGCCGGTAGGCGTGGAGGAGCAAGCGCTCAAACGTATTATCCGTACGGCTTATGGCGGCGGCCATACTATTGCACAGGCTACCCGTATCCTGGTTAATGAGCTGCTGGGTTTTCTCGGTGTCGTAGTGCTGGATGCCAATGATGCCCGTTTGAAAAAGTCTTTTATTCCGGTGATGAAAGAAGAGCTGCTGCAACATACCGCACAGCAGGTGGTGACGCAGACATCAGAAGCGCTGAATGCACAATACACTGCTCAGGCATTTGTGCGTCCGATCAACCTTTTTTATATGAAAGAGGGACTTAGAGAGCGTATTGAGCGGAATGGAGACCAATGGTTCGTATTGAATACGGATATTGTTTTTAATGAAGCACAGCTGATGCAGGAAGTTGAGGAACATCCTGAGCGTTTCAGCCCGAATGTGATTCTCAGAGGAATGTACCAGGAGACCATACTGCCCGATGTGGCTTTTATAGGCGGGGGTAGTGAAGTAGCCTACTGGATGCAGTTAAAAGACCTCTTTACCCATTACAAAGCATTCTTCCCGGCTATCGTGCTGCGTCAGTCTGCAATGATTGTAGGTCCTAAATCTGTGGCGATGCAACAGAAGCTGAATCTTTCGCTGGAAGAATTATTTATAAAGACAGAACCGTTGATCAATAACTATGTAGCACAGTACGGTGATGACTCCTGGAATGTAACGGCTTTGCAGCAGCAACTGGAGACACTGGAGCAGGAAACCATAGATCAGCTGGCTGACCTGGACGGACAATTGCACCTGAGCGCAGAAGCCGTATTTACCAAAATAAAAAAGCAGGCTGAGGTGCTGGAGAAAAAAGTGCGCAAAGCGGCCAAGCGCAAGATGGCCGATAGGGTACAGCAGATACAGCAACTGAAGGAACATACTTTCCCTAAAGACAGTCTGCAGGAACGTTACGATACCTTTATGCCATTCTACCTGCAATACGGACAGTCTTTCTTCGAAGCCCTGCACCAGTATACCGATCCTTATGGAAAAGAGTTCCTGGTACTGGCTTATAACCGCTAAATAGTATTAAAATATATTTGAAAGCTATCCGGAAGGGTAGCTTTTTTTATGTAATACTTATCTCGCGCGAGTTTGTATTGGATCTATTCATTTAAACATAAGGATTCCCTTTAAGGAATACTTATCATACATCAATGCCGGAGGCCCGTTAAGCTTCGTATTTTTGCAGTAACAAAATCACAAAAAGGAAAATCATATGGAATTAGGTGTAGGCATGTTCGGAGACCTGGCTTTTGATCCCAATACGGGCAAACCACAGGACCCACAGGTGAAACTGAAAGAGATACTGGAAGAAATTAAACTGGCCGATGAAGTAGGACTGGATGTGTTTGGTATGGGAGAGCATCATCGTCCTGATTATGCAGTATCCTCACCGGAAATTGTACTGGCTGCTGCGGCCAGCATTACTAAAAATATTAAACTGATGAGTACCGTTACGGTACTGAGTTCTGCAGAGCCTGTAAAGGTATACCAGGACTTCTCTACCATAGATCTGATCTCTGGTGGCCGTGCCGAGATTGGAGTAGGGCGCGGTAGTTTTATTGAGTCCTTCCCGCTGTTTGGTTATGACCTTAAAGACTATGACCGTCTGTTTGAAGAGAAACTGGACTTGTTGTTGAACATTAATAACAATGAAGTGGTGAACTGGTCGGGCAAACTGAGGGCACCGCTGGAAAACCAATCTGTGTATCCACGTGCGACCCGAAATGGTCAGTTGCCGATATGGATTGCGGTAGGTGGTACGCCGGAGTCGATCCTGCGCGCTGCAAGATTGGGTCTGCCTTTGATCCTGGCGATCATCGGCGGTATGCCGGAGCAGTTTGAACACCTGGTGATGTTCTACAAAGCAGAGTATCTGAAAAGTGGTCATGATCCTGCTAAAATGCAGGTGGGTATTCATTCTCACACCTTCGTGAGTGAAACAGAAGCGGTAGCGGATCAGTACTTTAAAAACTATTCCGGACAGATGAACCGTATCGGAGCATCAAGAGGATGGCCTCCATACTCTAAAGCACAGTATGATGCCGGACGTTCTCCTAAAGGAGCACTGTTTATCGGTGAGCCGGCACAGGTTACCGACAAGATACTGGCTATGCATGAGATGTTCGGCATCACCCGTTTTATCGGGCATATGGATGTGGGCGCACCGGATCATGCTTTAATGATGAAATCAATTGAATTATTCGGTACCAAAGTGGCTCCGGAAGTGCGCAAAGCACTGGGGAAATAATAAACCTGCACTGGTTGGTTTTGGTTTCTTGTTTTATAACAAAAGGCAGCTGTATAGCTGCCTTTTGTTATAAAGTATGTTATCTTTTATTTCTGATACATTTCCAGGAAGTCATTGGTACGGATTACTTCCTCCAGTTCTTCGGGGCTGGGCAATACATTGAATTCTTTAATGAAATTCCCTTTGCCATCGACCAGTACAATGAAGGGGACATATTTAAAATCGAACCAGTTATGCATGCCTTTACTGAAGTCGTGTAAGACACGCAGGTTCTTAATCTTGTCGAGTTTAAATTCGTTAGAGAAGGTCTGCAGCTCTGCTTTGTCCATATAAGAAGCCATCCATATCGGTATCTTATAGGCCGGTGCCAGCTGGTTCATGCGCTCTGCATCCAGGCGGCAGTGGCCACAATCTGTCTTGAAATAAATGATCAGCACCGGGCTGTCTTTGGGCATATCCTTAATGGTCACCAGCGCATCGTTACGGATGTCGTTAAACTTTATTCCATAAAAAAGTTTACGCATCTGGGAGAGGATAACAGAATCGGAATTCTGCTGCGCCGAAGCAGTATTATTAGTAAAAAGCAGGCAAAATAGGGTTGCTGCAAGAACAAAAAAACGAGACATGAATGTATATTAATTGTTGCATCATATGCCAGCCGCAAGTACGTCGGCAATGTGCATTGTTTTTAAAGGAATATGTTGTTTCTGAATGTAGGCATCAAGGTGCATGAGGCAGGACATATCGCTGGAGATGATGTACTCTACTCCGGCAGCCAATGCGCTCTCCACCTTATTCTGCGCCATACCGATTGATATAGGTTCAAACTTAACGGCAAAGGTTCCGCCGAAACCGCAACAGGTCTCGCATTCCTTCATCTCGGTCAGTTCCAGTCCCTGTACCTGTGCTAATAACTGTCTTGGCTGATCTTTGATATGGCATTCTCTGAGTGCACCGCAGCCGTCATGGTAAGTGGCTTTAGCCGGGAAGGATACATTCAGGTCATTCACTTTCAAAACGGATACCAGGAAGTCTGCAAATTCAAATATCCTGGGTTTGATTTTCTTATACGTATTGTATTCGGCTGCATTCTTGAGCAGGTGATCATATTGGTTGACAACATAGCCTACGCAGGAGCCCGATGGAGCTACAATATAACGATCCGTGCCACCAAAGTCTTTACAAAACTTTTTGGCAATAGAACGGGCTTCATCCTGGAAGCCGCTGTTACAGGCCGGCTGTCCGCAACAGGTCTGGCCTTTGGGATAATTTACCGAACAACCTAACTGCTCCAATACCTTTACCATATTCAATCCCGTTTCGGGAAAAAGCTGGTCGATAAAACAAGGTATAAAAATATCTACTTGCACTTGCTGCTTCATTTATCCGATCCTTTTTAAGAGTTGTTCTTCTACTTTCTGAAAAACCATCTGCGGCTGATGGGTACGCCATTCATCATATTCCTGGAAGAATATGTAACGGGGTATACCAGCCTGTTTCATTTCCTGATACAGGTGTCCCGGCAGGCCCAGCATAACGATCCAGCCGCCCTCATCGCTGATGTCTTCATTCCATTCTTCATAATAGCTGTCATCGCTGCTATGAAAGTTCAGCACATTTTCTGCAATCAGGATGTACTTATAGATTCCTTCATTGATCAACAGATCTATGATTTCCCGTTTCAGGGTCATGATGTCATTGTTAATCGCATCATTCCACTCGCCCAGCAGCTCTATGATAGCATAACCTTCTTCATAGTCTGCAAACAGGATTTTCAGGTATAATGTATTGGACCCGAAATCGTCCCATTGCGGGTGAATATAATAATTGTATATCGTCTGGCTGAACTCAAATTCGCTGTACTCCCTTCCGTAAAAAGGGGACAGAGGATCTTCTTCCGACATATACAGGTGTCGCCATTGATAATAGGGTTCTATATGCTGCATATTAAATATTTGCGTCCCCGAAAGCTGCGCGCCAGGCCAGGATACCTCCTTCCATATTTACAACATGGGTGAATCCCATTTGCTCCAGCAACATGCATGCTTCCAGACTTCTTTTACCGGCCTGACAATGTACAATGATTTCCTGCTCCTGAATTTCTTCCAGGTTTTCAGAATCGAAATTGCGCAGTTTGCTTAATGGCAGCAAAATAGCACCGATATTGTCATTGTAATATTCTGCAGACTCTCTTACATCGATAATGTTTAATTGCTCTCCGTTGTCCAGTCTTTCTTTAACGGCTTGTACAGTAGTATTGGTCATGATATCAATTAGTTTTGAGTAATGCTGCAAACCTAATTAAAATACAGCTAAGTTTCGAGAAAATTAGGTTAAAAAAACGTGCGCTCTTTAGCAAAAAATTGGCATGGTCTCCAACACTTTAATCCCTATTTTTACGAATAAAATCGAATACTATGGCGATGTCAAAATTTTCATGGGGCGTGATCAGCGGAGTAGTGCTTGGATTTTTATTTGCCCCTACTAATGGTTCTAAAACGCGTAAGACAGTAGCGAATGTGGCTTGCGGTATAAAATCTAAATTCGACAGCATCTTCCGCTCAAAAGAAGATGAACTGGAAGAGCTGCGCCGCCTGCTGGCCGATGATTCTGTAAGCCTCACCGATGCTGATCGGAAAAAGCTGGTACAACTGATTGAAAATAACCAGAAAGTACTGCGCGAAATGGACGTGTAAAATTCACTAATGTATCAGGCTGGAATACAGCGCGCTCAATTCAATATGCAGCCGCTCCAGGTTGATCTTTTGCTGTGCAGAAACCATTATGGCTGCATAGCTCATCTCCGGGTATATGCCCGTTTCATCGATGGTGATATCGGGCATACCCTTAAGCAGGGTTATTGTTTTCTGAAATAAGTCATCTATCTGCCGTATCAGTTTATCGGCAGGCAGGTTTATGGTAGGGCTGGCTTCTCCGGCCTCTTTCTCGTCTACATAAGCATTCAGCTCACGCGTAATACGGATATTGTAAGTGATAGCCGTAAAGTAGGCTGCGCCAATATTTTTATTAGCACGATATTTAGGTTCCGTCAGGTAGCGGTTAAGGGAGTCAAAAGCATTGCTGTTGCTGGATTCTGCGGCTATCTTATAGATAACCCAGGGCTTTTGCTGCTGTTCTGCTTCGCGGACACCCATCAGGAACTGGTAGTACTTATAATTTGCAATAACTGCCTTGCCCAGGTAATTGGGCAATAATTTTTTGTCCCATGAAGGGAATAACAGGAACCCAGAGATAACGGCCATAACTGCTCCCAGAGCCGTTACAATAACCCGCTCCAGCAATATATTTGTGCTTACCTGGTTCTCTGCAGAGAGCAGACCGATCAGGAATATGGTAATGAAAAATGCGGCCCAGGAATAGTTTTTACGCAGGTTATAGATCATGAGGGTGGCACCGAAGAGCACCATGAAATGCCGGGTAATGTGGGCATAGGGCAACAACATGATCAATGAACCCAGTATAACCCCAGCAATAGTACCAATACTTCGTTCTATTCCCTTTTTTAACGTTGCACCAAAGAACGGCTGACTTACAATGATGACAGTAAGGGGCAGCCAGTACCCGTGATGCGGAAACCAGATTTGTGCAATACCGAGTCCTAAAGTCGCGGTGATGGCCATGCGCAGGGCATAGCGTAAGGTAAGGTTATCGAAATTGAGAAATTGTCTGATATTGTTTTGCAGGTGCTTCGGATGCAGGATATTCAGTGTCTGCATCAGCGAATACTGGCTGAACATTAATTTCTCTTTTTCCGTAGATACTGTTTTAATGGATAATTCTACCAGGTTGGTAAACCGGTTGATGTGCCGTACGATACGTTCACATTCTGGCAGCTGGCTTTCTTCAAACGTATACAGATGCTCCCGGAACTTGCTCAGCCGCTCCAGGCGGGATTGTATGAGTAATAATTCTTCCTCCTTGCGGGTATAGAAGTAAAATGCCATACGGTTAGATACCTGCTCTACCACTTTAAGTATGGTATGCATCTGCAATATAAATGCTTCGCTCAGTGGTTTTTTAAATAACAGTACGGCATTATTGGCAATGCTGATGATCTGCAGACTAGCCATAGAAGCGCATCTGCGGGCATAGCTCAGTTTCTTCTCCTGATCTGGCTGCTGTCTTTTTTCATCATACAGCTGACCGTACAATGCCAGAGAAGCATCAATTGCCGTTCTGATCTCTTTTTCTTTAAGATACAGGGCACGTATAGAGCTCTTTTTACTATTGGGGTCCCAGTCATTGGCTACCAGCAGCATCAGGTTTTCGACGGCCTTCCATATGTTACCAATGGTTCTCCGGTAAGGTTTGCCCTGTGGCAGGAAGGAAAAGCTGAAAACCCCTATGCACATGGCCCAGAGGCCACCCAGGGCTACGAAATACATTCTTTCCTTTACGACAGGGAAGGGTACTTCGTGGGCAGAAGCAATCAGGTAAAATAGATAGATATTAATCGCCAGACCCAGCCCCCAGTCTCCCAGGTTTTTCATGAGGCCGCAACCCAGTGCTATGGGGAACATAAGCAGTACCGCCAGCCAGATATTTGCAGCGGCAATACTACCAATAAATGTAAACAGTACAGAAAATATGATAGCCGCAACCAGCAGCCGGGAACGGAAACCAGCCGATCCCTTCAGCTCTACAATGGATACTGTTTCTGCAGCGATCACCATCCAGAAGTAATTCGGATTGGCCGATACAATACTGGCTATAACAGGCACAATAACGGATATGGCTACACGAAAACCCCAGCCCCATGCGGGTTCTACGATTTCATTAGCCAACCTGTCTTTAAGTGATTGTAATTGTTTATTTATAGTCAATGTGTTCGGCAATTCTATATTAGTTTTCTGCTACACCATTCCAGGAGAAGGTTACGATTTTTTCGATTTCCGGATGTATACTTTCCATTACCGGGCAGGTTAATGCGGCACGCTCCAGGATCATTTTTTCCTTACTGGAATAGTTGTCCTGTCCGGTTACATTCAGGGCTACGGTAATGCCTCCGATGCGTCTCGGACTTTCAGCCATGCGCTTTGTAATATCACAGGTCGTACCCACGATATTGATCTGGTGGTTTTCTGCAGCGATACCCATGATGGTGAGCATGCAGGAACCCAGTGCGGTAGCTACGAGATCGGTAGGGGAAAAACGCTCTCCTTTACCTTTATTGTCAACTGGCGCATCTGTTTCAATCGTGTGTCCAGATTGCAGATGGGACGCCTCTGTTCTTAAGTTTCCGGTGTAAATAATTTTCGAGGTCATTGCAGAATTTTGTATAAATTTACAAAGATAAATCTCTATCAATGAACTTGTTTGTAAAATTCTCCATAATATTTACAGCTGTTGTCTCCGGAAATATTGCTGCTCAGGCGCAATTGAAGAAAATGCAGTACCGTAACCGGGTAGCAGATACTGTTGTACTGGTCAATACCCAGGAAGCGGAAGCCAAGGTAAAGGGACCTAAGCCCCTGCGCCGCGAACATGCTATCGGGTTCCGTGCCAATACGGATGGCTGGAATGCGTATTATAATTATGGTATTATCAAGAAAAATGATGGCCCCAAGTACGAAATAGATCGTTATTTTGACGTGTTGTTTCTGCAACTGGAGATAGGCGAGAAGCGCCACCCTAAAGAGGTGCGTGACTTTCGCTACGATGGAGGATCTTCTTTTCAAAACCCGCTGTTATCTTTATTCAGCACCGAAATGTTCCGATATGGTAAGATCAATACTTTTTACCAGGCCAAGATCGGAGTGGGCTATAAGAAGCTGATTGCGGGTAAGCCGGAACCACATACTGTATCCATACACTGGTCTACAGTGGGTGGGGTAAGTTTAGGGCTGCTAAAGCCTTATTACTTCCAGACGGATGCCGGGGGCTCTATAAAATTGAATCCGGATAGTGTGGCGCAACAGTTGGGCTCAAGACAGTTTCTGGGTGGATATGGATTTCGCAGAGGTTGGGATGAGATTAAGGTAGTGCCGGGTTTGCATCTGCGCTCTGGCCTGAAGTTTGACTATGCTGACAGGAGACAAAGACTGGCAGGATTGGAAGTAGGGGTGAATGCAGAAGTGTATTTTCAAAAAATACACCAGATGGCTTTCCAGGATCCGAAATCATTCTTCTTTAACGCTTATGCTTCATTTGAGCTGGGCTGGAAGAAGTAAACAATAATTTATATAACCGATTACATGATTCAGAAAGCAGGTATTTATCTGTTGCTTTTTTGCCTTACGGCAATAGGTCTGTTTGCACAGACACCGGAATATAACACACTGAGGCTTTACAGAGGTAAAGTATATTATAATAACTGGCCGCAGAAGCATAAGGATCTGCTGAAGATCACTAAAAACAATCCTGTCGCCTATAATGCTGTGGCAAGGGCAGGCACCAATAATGTAGCATCAGTAGTGTTTGGAGCCATTGGCGGCGGACTCATTGGCTTGCAGATTGGTAATGTAATAACGGGACAGCCTGTTAATAAGTACCTGCTGGGTGCGGGTCTGGCTGCTGTAGCCATCACCATTCCATTGGAGATTGCGCACAAAAAGCATTTGCGTAGAGCAGTCAGCAGTTATAATCAAGGGTCAACTACAGCGCGTAGTAAACAGCTGGAGTTAGGCCTGTGTGAAAACGGACTTGGTTTGCGACTAAAATTTTAGGAACTTTGCCAGGCATTTTATTGAATTAACATATAGTACATGATAGAATTACCGGTGATTTCTACTGTTACGGCAGCAAGAAACAAAGAAGAGGAAGTGACCTATGTAAACGGAAAGCCTAAAAAACCGAACTGGTTACGGGTGAAGTTGCCCACCGGGGAGGGATATAAACATGTGCGCGGACTGGTGGATAACCATAAGCTGCACACGATCTGTGAGAGTGGTAACTGTCCTAATATGGGAGAGTGCTGGGGCGAAGGTACGGCTACCTTTATGATCCTTGGTAATATCTGTACCCGCAGCTGTGGCTTCTGTGCTGTAGCTACCGGCCGTCCGGAAGCGGTAGACTGGGATGAGCCGCAACGTGTAGCGGAAGCGATTCACCTGATGAAAGTGAAACATGCCGTAATTACTTCTGTAGACCGTGATGAGCTGAAAGATGGTGGTTCTATTATCTGGGCCAATACAATTAAAGCGGTAAAAGCATTAAATCCCGATACTACACTGGAAACCCTGATTCCTGATTTCAGAGGGATATGGGATAATCTGCAAAATGTAATTGATGTTGCCCCTGAGGTAATCTCTCATAATGTAGAAACCGTAGAACGCATGACCCGTAAAGTGCGTATACAGGCCAAATATCACCGCAGCCTTGAAGTGATTCGTCGCCTGCACGAAGGTGGCGTGCGTACGAAGAGCGGTATCATGCTGGGTATCGGTGAAGAAAAGGATGAAGTATTGCAGACCATGCATGATCTGAAAGAGAATGGAGTGGATGTTATAACCATAGGCCAGTACCTGCAACCAACTCCGAAACACTTACCGGTAGTGCGTTTTGTGCACCCAGATGAGTTTGCTTTCTATCGCGAAGAGGGATATAAAATGGGTATTGATTATGTAGAAAGCGGTCCGCTGGTACGTTCTTCTTACCATAGCGAAAAGCATGTGATACCAGGATATGGTAAAGCACAATGGGAGCAGGAGCAAAAAATGCACACTGCCTAAGCATTAAGCATAAACAGATTTTAAATCATATAAAAAGTAATGCCCCGGTCATTGACCGGGGCATTACTTTTTATATGGAGCTTGTATTACCAGATTTTTGCACGCTCATTCTCAGGACGGTACATTTTATCGCCGGGTTGAATGTTGAATGCTTTATAGAATGGTTCAAAATTGCTCAGAGGTCCGATCGCTCTCCATACACCAGGAGAGTGCGGATCAATTTTGATCAGTTGCAGCGTTCTCTTATCGGTAGCTTTACCTCTCCAGATCTGTGCCCAGCTGAGGAAGAAACGTTGATCCGGTGTGAAGCCGTCGATCATTTCATTGCTCTGGCCTTGTTCGGTTTTTTTGAATGCCTGGTAAGCAATCGCCAGACCGCCCAGATCCGCAATGTTTTCACCTAAAGTCAGCTCACCGTTTACAGGTACGCTATCCAGCACTCTGTAGCTGTTGAATTGGTTTACAACGACCTGTGTTTTCGCTTTGAATTTCTCTTCATCTTCCGGTGTCCACCAGTTCTTCAGGTTACCATCCGCAGCATATTGTGCACCCTGGTCATCGAAGCCATGGGTCATTTCGTGACCGATTACTGCTCCGATACCACCATAGTTGATCGCATCATCAGCATTGAAGTCAAAGAACGGGTACTGCAGGATAGCAGCAGGGAAAACGATCTCGTTGAACGCTGGGTTGTAGTACGCATTTACCGTATTCGGAGTCATAAACCACTCCATACGATCTACAGCTTTACCCAGTTTTTTCAACTCTTCGCTATAATTGAATGCAGCGGCGTTCAGTACGTTTTGTGCATAGTTACCTTTAGTGATGGTCAGGCTGCTGTAGTCTTTCCATTTGTCCGGATAGCCGATTTTCTTCATGAAAGAGTTCAGCTTGGTCATGGCTTTTTCTTTAGTCACCGGGCTCATCCAGTCCAGTTGCTGAATGCGCTCGCCAAATGCAACCTGCAGGTTATTCACCAGCTCCAGCATTTTTTCTTTAGCTTCCGGTTTGAAGTTTTTGTCAACATACAGTTGGCCCAGCTGATCGCCGATATTGCCATTGATTACGCCCATAACGCGCTCCCAGCGTGGAGTTTGTTCTTTCTGGCCGCTCATTGTTTTACCATAAAACTCAAAGCTCAGGTTTTCAAACTGCTCGCTCAGGTAAGGAGACATATGACTGATCGTATGGAACAGCATATATTGTTTCCAGGTAGCGATTGGTGTTGCCGTCAGCTCTTTAGATAATGCTTTGTAATAACCAGGATTACTTACCAGCATTTCTGTTTCGCCGTGGATGCCTAATTTAGTAAATACATCAGCCCAGTTAATGTTTGGTGTCTCTTTCGAAAATGCATTAATGTTGAATTTGTTATACATTTTCTGAGGGTCACGCATTTCAGTAGGGAAGAAAGATGCGTCTGCAAGCTTGTTTTCCAGTGCAAATACAGCCGCAGCATTTTTAGCCGCATCAACTTTATTTTGCCCTGAAGCGATCAGGATATCAGTGATATACTTGATATAAGCAGTTCTGTTTTTAGCAGCATTTGCATCTTTATCAGTATAGTAGTCTTTAGAAGGTAAGCCCAGTCCGCCTTGTCCGAATTGAGTAATGATTTTGGTTACATCCTTATCATCAGGTCCGATATAGCCATTGATGATGGTAGGAATACCTTTACGGTTCAGGCTGGTCACCAGGTCCAGTAATTGTGCCGGTGTTTTAACCGCCTGGATAGCTTTTAATTCAGGATCGATTGCTTTAATCCCTAATTTATTGATGGCCTGAACATTCATACCGCTGTTATAAAAAGCAGATACGTTATATTCCTTAGAGCCTTTTGCTGCTGTGGTATTGTTTTTTACACTTTCCAGCAGGTTTTGCACTGCTTTATTGGTACGGTCTCTCAACTCATCAAAAGATCCCCAACGGGTTTTGTCTCCAGGGATCTCTGTTTTTTGAAGCCAGGTTCCGTTGGCATATTCAAAAAAGTTATCTCCGGGCTTTACAGACTTATCCATATTGGTCGGATCAATAAATTTAAAGTCCTTTGCAGCTGTATTCAGTTGGGCCTGAGCGTGCAAATTGTTCAGTGCTGCGCTGCCACACATGATGTAAGTTGCAATAACTAATTTTGAAAACTTCATCTTTAACGTTTTTATTTTAAGTGTAAAAGTAGTTTATTTGTAAGATAAGTGCATACCCTGACGGGGGTAAAAATCGGGGGATTTTCCACGGTTGTGCATTATTCTTGTTTTGTATATGAAAATAAAAATCATTAACGGTCCCAACCTTAATATGCTGGGTACCCGGCAACCGCATATCTATGGAAATGTGCGGTTTGAAGATTATCTATTGCAACTGGAGGCAGACTTTAAGCCAGTCGTATTGTCTTACTTTCAGAGTAATCATGAGGGCGCACTGATTGATGAGATCCAGTCGCTGACAGAGGGCGGGTATGACGCGCTCATCCTTAATCCTGCTGCTTATGGTCACACGAGCATTGCCATTGCCGATGCCTTAGCCTGCCTTACTATCCCGATAGTGGAAGTGCATATTTCTGACATCTATAAACGGGAGTCCTTTCGCCACCATACCTACACAGCTGCCCATGCACTACACATGGTCACAGGCATGGGCTTAGACGGTTATAAAGAAGCCATCAACCTGTTATTGAACAAATGATATAATTTATGAATAGATAAAGTGTTGATATCTTGTGTTGGGTTGAAAAAATAACATCCATTTTGCAAAATATCTACATTTGTTTACCATAAAAGACTATTTCTTTGTTAGTATATAATCACTATTACATATCTATAGAGTCTACATTCTGTTATTTCTATAACGCCAGTACTCGTATGGTATGTTTTTGCGACTCCGCTAAACTGCTAACTGCAGACTTGTAATTAGTGAATAATCATAATTAAAAAGAGCGCCTGTATCATGCAGGTGACGAGTTGTACAAATTATGTGTTTTACCAGATATGTCTATTGTCTGCTGCTTTGCTGTGTCTTTTGCTCTTCATCAGCGCAGCTTTCTCCCATCTTCACTTCGAAGAATGGTACTGTCAATGATTTGTGTGACAGTGCTTTAAATCTCAGTAAAGGAAAAAACTTCCTGCGGGCTATGGCACTTGCCGATAGCGCCACGAGTATAGCTGTGCGTGCCCATGATGATCTGGCTATTGCACATGCCAATGCCACAATGGGTTGGATATTGATCGATGATTATAATTTTTCCCTCGCTGTCGAATTTGCTGAAAAAGGCCTGAAACGAATAGAGCATGTGAAGGAGCCCCGTGCTAAGGCTATGCTGATGCACCAGATGGGCCTAGCGTATGATCGCATGAATCTGCCGGATAAGGCGATGAAACAATATTTTGAGGCGATAAAGATTTATAGGTCGCTTAATGATGAACGTTTTGTCGGTCAGCTGGAAGGAAATATCGGACGCCTGTACTTTATTGCCAACGATTTCAAAACAGCAAAGCGTTATTATAACCAGGGTTACGAAAAGATCAGGGATAAGAAGATTCCGCTGCTGATATCTGACTATTACAATCGCTATGCCGTATTGCTGCAGGTAGAGGGTCATGTAAAGGAAGCATACCGGTTCAACCAGCTGGGTATAGAGCTGGCTCGTAAGAACGGTTTGTTGCAGGAGTTATGCGATTTCTATTTCAATATGGCCAGTGTTCAGTATGCTATGGGCAATGACCGGCTGGCTATGCAGTATGTCGATTCTGCAATCGAGCTGGCTAAACAGAAAGGCTTTGATTATGCCCAGTACCTGGGTAGTAAAGCTAAATTGCTCAGCGACGGAAATAAGACATTCAATCCTGAAGTGGAGCAGTTGTTTATGACCGCATTGGCTGAAGTGACCCGCAGCCAGAATAAATATATGGAATATAGCATCCGTAACCTGCTGGCCAACTATTACAAACAGGTAAGTATGTTTGGAAAGGCTGCAGAGCAGATCGTTATGGTCAATGATATTAAGGATTCTATCGCTAATACCCGCAATGCCATTGCACTAAAGGAAATTGAATATAAGTTTAAAGACCTGGAAAAAGAAACACTGCTGAAAGGATACCAGTCAAAATCGCGGTTGAAAAACGGCCTTATTGTGATGATGCTGTTATTGGCGGTACTCGGATTATACCTGTTTTGCAGTGCCCGTAAAACGCTGCGCCTGCGTCAGTTATATTTTAAAAGTAAAGAGCGCCTGCTGGAGCAGGAAAAAGCAAATGCTATTTACGAAAGGGAGCTGGAGAAGGATCATAAAGAGCGTGCGTTGCTGGAACAGCAATTGCATAAAGAAGAGCGGCTGGCCCTGGAGCGGGAGATGGCTTCTACACAAAGAGAGCTCACCACCATAACTTTATTCCTGCAGGAAAAGAACAAAATGCTGGAAGAACTGAAGTCGCAGCTGGAGCAGGCCATTATACATTCAGATGGCACTCAGAAAGCCGGATTACAGAAACTACAGCAAAACATCAGGCACTCGATCAACTTTGATAATGACTGGGATAAAGTGAAGCTACATTTCGAAAAAGTGCATCCCGATTTTTTTGCCCGTCTGACCGAGATTTGTCCGCAGCTTACGCCTAATGAACTAAAACATTGTGCCTATATTAAAATGAATATGAGCATTAAAGAAACGGCCAACCTCCTTAACATTGATTATAATAGTGTGAAGATGTCCCGCTATCGTATTAAGAAAAAGTTGAATCTTGAGCCAGAGACTGATCTGGTAGAATTTATTCATAACATATATCCTGCAGCTTAAAAAGCTTGTGTATTAATAAGTTGCGGTATATTTTCCGGGTTACATGCTTGTGAAAATCATAGTGATTACAGCATAAAAACGCAACTTGTATACTGTTTTTTGATTATATACTTCACTCTTTTGTGTAAATAGGTTATTTATAATTATTTGATTATTATGTAGTTATATTGCTGTAGTCCATTTGTATACCATTATTTCCGGTACTGTAATCCATTTGTAACCCCCGATTTATTGGTATTCCGTAAATGTTTCGGCTACTTTGCATCATAGACATTGGGAGTACGTTCCTTATCTCAAATTATTAAACTTCTTTAAGTATAAGTAATTGCCGGTTTTAATATTTATGCTAAAATAATGTATATATTCTAATTTAAGTATTAGGCACCGTTAGAGGATAGTGGACTATAACTGGTGTAAAAGAGTGTTTCATTTTTTGCTTCATTGCTAGTGGTGCATGAAGGATTGAGTGTGAGCGGGTTTTTACCCGCTCTTTCACTTTTTAGGACATTTTGCAGTATATTTGAATCAGTCGCTAATCACATTATTCCATGACCGATTTCAAACTTAGGCCCTGGCATGCCGACGACCTGGACAGCCTGGTAGAACAGGCTAATAATCAGCACATCGCCCGGTACATGACCAATATGTTTCCTCACCCTTACTCCCGCGAAAACGGGCTTGCTTTTATCGAATTTGCCAATCTTGCTGAACCATTCCGGATCTTTGCTATTGAAATAAAGGGCAAAGCAGTAGGAGGTGTAGGTATTCACCCGCAGACCGACATTATGTGCAAGAATGCTGAGCTGGGGTACTGGCTGGGAGAACGGTACTGGGGTAAAGGCGTTATGGGCAGCGTTATTGCTGCAATATTGCCTTATGCGTTTAAAACTTTCGATATTGAACGCTTATATGGACGTGTTTTCGGCAGTAATGCCGCTTCGCAACACGTGTTACTTAAAAATGGTTTCGTATTGGAGTCTAATATCCCTAAAGTGATCTATAAGGACGGGATATTTGAAGATGAACTGATTTACGGAATAAGAAGAGATAACCTATGAATACAGATAAGAAATATATAGACATCAACAGAGCTTCCTGGAATGATAGGGTAGCAGCACACCTGGCATCTGACTTTTACGATCAGCAGGGCTTTCTGGATGGGAAGCAAACCTTAAAGGAAATAGAGCTGGACTTGCTGGGCGATATCCGCGGCAAGAAAGTGCTGCATTTACAGTGCCATTTTGGGCAGGATAGTATATCTCTTGCGCGCATGGGCGCCAGTGTGACCGGTGTAGACCTTTCTGACAAAGCAATTGCCCTTGCCCGCGAACTGGCTGAACAGACAGGGCAGGATGCAACTTTCGTGTGTTGTGATCTTTATGATCTGCCTCAGCACCTAGACGAACAGTTTGATATAGTATTTACCAGTTACGGTACCATAGGCTGGTTACCCGATACAGATCGTTGGGCGGCATTGATTCATCGCTACCTTAAACCTGGTGGTACTTTCATATTTGCAGAATTTCATCCCGTTGTATGGATGTTTGATGATGATTTTACCAAAGTGGCTTATGATTATTTCAATTATGAGACCATTGTAGAGACTACAGAGGGTACTTACGCACAGCCAGATGCTGAACTGGAGCTCGCAAATGTAAACTGGAATCACGGCCTCGCAGAGGTCTTCACCAGCTTGCTGCACAGCGGATTGGTACTGGATGCCTTCAGAGAGTATGATTATTCCCCTTATCCCTGCTTCCGCAATGTAAAGGAAATTGCTCCCGGCAGGTATCGTATTGCACACCTCGAGAAGGCAATACCTATGGTATATGCCCTGCGTGCAACAAAAAACGGCGCGAAATAATACAAGATATTGCTACAAATAAACAGGTCCGGAACATTGTTCCGGACCTGTTTATTTGTGTAATGGAGATATTATGTCCACACAACGTAAAATAGAGATAAATTGATATATTTACGCTTTATTTTAACAAATCTATGGGAATATTCTGTACACGAAATTTTTTAAGCATACTACTGGTTTCTGGTAGCTTGTTTACCACTTCTTCAAATGCCCAGGTGCAGGTAAACACCATCATCGGTGTCAGCACTCCTTCCGGCGCCGATAAGTCATACGAACGCCTGGCGCATGCTCTCTGCGATCATCTGCCTACAGAAACCGCCAAGGCCAATGCTATTTACAACTGGATCACCCATAATATCAAGTATGATGTAAAAGCCCTGCAGCAAGGCAAGCTTAAAGAAGATGATCCTAAAAAAGTATTTCAGCAACGTAAAGGACTATGCGGTGGATATTCTGTATTGTTTGCAGCAATGTGTAAAGAAGTAGGGATCTCTGCCGTAACTGTAGGCGGTTATTCGAAGGACTGGATGTTTGATGATGGTGATAAGCTATACATCCCGAGACATGCCTGGAATATTGTGTATGTAGATCAGAAATGGCAGCTCGTAGATGCTACCTGGGGTGCAGGCTATCTTGCACAGGAACCCGGATGGCTGAAACGACAGCTGAATAAAACATCGAAAAAAGCAGTAACAGCGACTTCCGGAAAACTGAAGTTCCGCTTTAAATATGATCCGGCATATTTTCTCAGCAATCCGCTGGACTTTCGCCTGAAACACCTGCCATCCGATCCCGTATGGCAACTTACTGATTCCTTTATGCCGGTAGCCGTATTCGAAGCCGGAGATCAAGCGATTATTGATTTTAACAGAGAGAACCCGTCACTGGAACAGAATAGTGCCCTGCAGCGTAAATTAAGTGCACTGAGTGAAGATGAACAGATACAGGTTTCTGCAGAACGTATCTCGAAATATAATCCCCGTTTTCACGTAGTAATGGCTGCCAAGTATATTGCTGATGCAAAAGAAGCTATTGAAAACAGTACACCGGCAACCGTTTCCGGTACACTTGTTACTGCTAATGAGAAAATTAAAAGTGCAGAGGCTGAAGTGAATAAACAGACTAAAGCCATCAATGCGGAATACATAAGCCTCAAATCCAAAAATAAAACCAAAAATACCCAGGCCACACAATATATGCGTAGCCTGCACAGCAATAATAAGCGCATGGTGAACAAGTGCGAAGGCTATCTTAAAAAAGCAGATACCCGCATTACTACCATAAAAAAGAACAGGATTAAACTGAGGGAGATGGGGAAGGATGTAGATGCCGGCAAACTCAATACTATTACTACAGCAGTAAAGACAGATCCTGCTATGATGCAGATGCTTCAAGATTCTGTAGACCGGCGTATGGAGCGTATGGAAGTGCTGCAGGAATCTTTAACTGCGCACCAGGCAATGCTGTCTGCCGTGCAGGAAATGAATGACCTCAGGCTGGATACACTGGCGGGGATATTTACACTGGCTGATTCTGCCCTGGTCGAAGAGACGCGTAGCCGTATTCGTATGTATGATAACTATGATGAAGAGGTCCTCCAATGGACCCGCCTGGTAAAAACAGTTAGGTTGCAGGATGTCGATAGCATACAGAAAAGATACCTTTCCACTAATGACTCTATTGGTACCTACTACGAACGCATGCGCAGAATGCAGTCAGAGCTGGCGACTAAATGTCATCAGAACCTGAAAGATATAGAGCGATATAAGCGTAAGGGAGATAATGCCGCTTTCCTGTCGCAATACGGCAGCCAGATGGCCCAATACGAATCTTATCGTAAAGCCTGTGCGCAGACGCTGGCAGATCATCTGGATTATGTAAGCCGGCATAAAGAACTCTACAGGCAATTGATTAAATTATACAACCGCCAGGATAAACTGGTGACTTATATGGAACAGTCGGAAAAGAAAAGGAAGGAACTGGAGGATAAGAATCTGAAAGAAAAAGAAGCCTTTGATAAAAAGGAAAACACACATCAAAAAGGACAATTGAAACAGATCGGCCAGAAAGTGGAAAAGATGAAGGTTGCGATGAAGTAGAGTACGGCCGATTCCCGATTGTGATCCTGTTTCGGAAGACATAAAAAAGCTGCTCTTATTAAGAGCAGCTTTTTTATATAATATAATTCTTGAATTAATAATTCAGGTTGAAATAAATTTCATCATATGCATCAACAGGTCTGTCTTTCAGGCGCAGATGCACTGTTTTGGTCGTTTTACTAACGATCTCCCAGTTTTTATTCAGGTCACGGAATGGTTTATCATTACCGAAGTCCATTTTGAATGAAGCCATATCGGTTTTGGTTGTACTATCAGTGAGCACTGTATCTTTCCAGGTGCCATATTTATATACGTCATTCCTTACTGCTTCCACTTTTCCGTCTTGGTAAAATTTGAAAGCATAACCTGTATAGTTAGACAGTTTATCATCACCATTATCGAAATAAATGGTCATGCGCCATGTTTTCTGTTGCAGAACTTTGCCTACATTATCAGAAGTGGCTTTACCTTCATTTTTATTACAAGCCGTAAGTGTGCTTACGCCAAGCATCAGGAGAAACAGGGTTTTTCTCATATCCGAAATTTGTTATAATTTCTATAAAGATATACAAAAGATTTCGAAAATTACTATTTCAGACCGAAAGCTTTCTTCACTTTAGCAACGTAATCCAGCTTCTCCCAGGTAAATAATTCTACCTTGATCGTTTTAGGTTTTTTGTTATGATCGTAGAACACAACTTCTTTCACCTCGTTAACACGTCCCATGTGCCCGTAAGCAGCAGTAGCACTGTAGATCGGATTTCTTAATTTCAGACGGGTCTCGATTGCATATGGTCTCATGTCAAATACAGAAGAGATGATTTTGGCGATCTCACCATCATTCATATCCACTTTTGCAGTACCTTTTGTATCCACAAAGATACCCATTGGCTGAGCTACACCGATAGCGTAAGAAACCTGTACCAGTACCTCATCACATAAACCGGCAGCAACCATGTTTTTAGCGATGTGACGGGTTGCGTAAGCCGCACTGCGGTCTACTTTACTAGGATCTTTACCACTGAAGGCACCACCACCATGTGCACCTTTACCGCCGTAAGTATCTACGATGATTTTTCTTCCGGTAAGACCGGTATCACCATGCGGACCACCGATTACAAACTTACCGGTCGGGTTAATGTGGTATTTGATTTTATTATTGAAGAAGTGCTTGTATTCAGGATATTTCTTGATTACACGCGGGATCAGGATTTCTTTCATATCCTTTTCGATCTTCTTCAGCATGCTTTTTTCTGAATCGAAATCATCATGCTGTGTAGAGATTACGATAGCATCAATGCGTTGCGGTTTATGGTCGTCGCTGTATTCCAGTGTTACCTGACTTTTAGCATCCGGTCTCAGGTATTTGATATCTTTATTTTCTCTGCGCAGTGCAGCCAGCTCAATCAGTAAAGTATTGGCCAGGTCTAATGCCAGCGGCATATAGTTCTGCGTTTCGTTGGTTGCATAACCAAACATCATACCCTGGTCACCAGCACCCTGTTCTTCTTTATTTTTTCTGTCTACACCCTGGTTAATATCAGGAGACTGTTCGTGAATAGCAGATAAGATACCACAACTATTAGCTTCGAACATATATTCGCTCTTCGTGTATCCGATTTTACGAATAACATTTCTAGCGATTTCCTGTACATCAAGATAAGCATTAGACTTTACTTCACCAGCCAGTACTACCTGTCCTGTTGTAACCAGGGTTTCACAAGCTACTTTACTGTTTTTATCAAATGCAAGGAAGTTGTCGATTAATGCATCAGAAATCTGATCGGCAATTTTGTCCGGGTGTCCTTCAGAAACGGACTCAGAAGTGAATAAATAAGGCATTACTTTATTATATGTGTTTTACGAAGTAAATAAATAGGAGGATCAAAAGTACTAAACAATATTTAAATCAATAATTTTATTTAGACTTAACAGAATCGAGCTGCAGCAGCTGATCTTCCAGCGAATCTATACCGGGCGCCATTACCTCCTGTATCGTGGTATCTGCCTGTGCAAATGCAAGGGCAGAATAGTTCACTTTCCATTTGATATTTCCTTCCAGGTTCTTTTCTGCTTTGAGTTCCAGCTCATGGAAGGGGAATAGTTCCGGTGTGGTATTGAAGCTAACCATATAGGTACTGTCATTCAGTTTTTTCTCGTTCAGAATAGTCACCTTAAATCCTTCAAGATAACTTTCTTTCTGCTCCGGCGACAGATCTTTTGTTGATCGTTCCAGTACCTTAAGAAAATCCCATGTGGTTTTTGTGGAGTAGTTTCTGGCCATATTCATGTCCAGGCGTGCAACACTTACCAGAAAGGTTTCGGTTACGGCTTTGGGAGAGTTTGTGCTTTTGCAGGAAAACAGCAATACACAAAATAGGAGCAGACTGAGGGAGGTGTTGATTTTTGAACGCATGATAGATTATTGAAAAACGGCTGTATAGATTTCTTGATTTTTGGGCCTCAGGAACAGGTTGTCTACCGAAATAAATGTGTAGGGTCCTGCTTTGGTATAGGCAATAAATTTATCGTTTTTGGTGGCACGGGTCAGTACCTTATATACAAATTCGGCCGGGTACATCTCCTTATCGGTATCCAGTCTGTACTGACTGTCATACAATACCCCCTGTTGGTAAAAGTCTTTGATGATCTGCTGCATAGAGGCGACCTGTGACTGGGTTAAAGGTAATTTGTATATACCGAATCCGGTTACATTCCGAGATCCGATGTACGTTTCAAATGAATCCCTGACCAGCCCGCCGGGATGATTGCCTGAAGGCAGTGCAATATGGTAAATGAACGGATAATTGTTTTCGATAAATACCAGCCCTGCATATGCATAGGTTTTGTCCTTCTGATTCACACTACTGAACAGTTCGCTTTTAGTATCCTTACCGGATATGGTCACCAGGTAACCATTTTTCAGCGTATCCATAGCCGCATTGATGTATTGCACATTTACCGGTCGATTCAGCTTTTCATTACTGACCTTCTGTGTTACATAATCCGGGTAGATTTCTTTCGCGATCAGGTTACGGTTATACACAATAACAAACAGCAGCAACATTGTAAAGAGCAATGTTGTCTGCAGAGTGCGTTTTTGAGGATGTGTATGAGAATGTCCTGCCATGAATTGTTGTGTAACAGGGGCAAATTTAGGAAATTAACAGCTTATCTTGCTGCGCCCAGTTTTTGTTTGCGGATCGGCTCCAGCAGATAGCTCAGGCCATTAAGCTTGATTTCGTACATAGTTTGCAGCAGTAAACCCAGTTTACCCTTAGGGAAACCCTGCTGGCTGAACCATAAAATGTAATGTTCCGGAAGGTCGCCGATATAGGTACCCTTGTATTTACCAAAAGGCATTTTTAGTTCAAAGAGTTCTGTAAGTAGCTCTGCCTGTGGTCCCATTTAAGTTTTTTTTACAAAGATCTATATTTAAATATTGCAAAAACAGTTTATTTTGCAATATGACTATTATATATTGTTACGATGCGTATTGTGGATGGTGTTATGGTTTTAGCCCGGTAATCAAGAAGATTGCAGAAGAGTTTCAGAAAGAGTTTCGGTTTGAGGTGCTGAGCGGAGGAATGATCCTGCCGGAGCAACCGCAGCCGATTACGGTGATTGCCGATTTCATGAAGGATAATTGTAAAAGAGTAGGAGAGCTTACAGGAGCACAGTTTGGTCCCGATTTTATGTTTCATCTCAATAGGGCAGAGGACAGCGATTGGTTTCCCAATTCAGAAAAACCCGCTATCGCCTTATGTGTCCTGAAAGAATACATGCCGGATAAGGCCGTACAGATCGCTGCCGATCTGCAATATGCTCTTTATTACGAAGGCCGCGACCTGACTGATGATGAGGCATACAGACACTTATTACACGAATATAATATCGATGCGGACGAGTTTTATACCAGATTGCGCAGCGAAACATACAAGGAAAAAGCCTATTATGAGTTCCAGCTGGTAAAGCAACTTAAGGTAGAAAGCTATCCGCAGGTACTGTTGCAGGTATCAGATTCCAAGTTTTACCTGTTGGCTAAGGGCTATACCGATTATGAGACCTTTCATCAGACCATTTCGTCAGTGCTGATACAGATACAGTCTGCACAGAACTAAAAATGATGATGCGGTATATATTGCTGATAACAACGAACTGATTTATACATGGACAAAAAGTATTTTGTACTGCACCTGCTTCCGTCAAGACCGGATTTTGCACAAACAATGAGTGCCGAGGAACGAGCTGTAATGATGGAGCATGTTGCTTACTGGACCGCATTAATGAACCAGGGAAAAGTGCTGGCATTCGGGCCGGTGCTGGATCCTGCTGCAGTATATGGCCTGGGTATTATTGCCGCAGAAGATGAGGAGGAAGTTAAGGCATTTATTGCCGGTGACCCCGCTGCTACAATTAACCGCTATGAATATTTTCCGATGATGGCTGTAGTGCCTGCGCAATAATTGGATCCAGATTGCCTGATACTATTGCAACCTTACATATAAAAAGCACCCGGTTTCGGGTGCTTTTTTATTAATCCGGATAGATAATCTGCCTTATTCGGGAGGAGTTGCCCGTATAAATGAGACCTTGGCATACTTAGAAATGTGGTCTCGTTTGATCACCTTTCGCGGATTATTCAAATTTCATGCGATCGATGAATTCATTGATCTTCTCTTTTGTTTCACCGGTTTTCTGCTGCAGGCGGCCAACCAGTTCATCTTCTTTTCCTTCTTCATAAAGCAAATCATCATCTGTCAGATTTGCCCATTGTTGTTTCAGGTTTCCTTTTACGATGTTCCAGTTGCCTTTCAGCTTGTCTTGTAATGTGCTCATGTGGAGTAAATTTTAAGGTTATAAAAAAGGGTGGATACAATAAAAAAACGGCAGATTAAGAATCTAATGGTTTTCTGCCCGAAATGATGTTATACAGAATAACAATAATCGCAATAACCAGTAATATGTGAATCAAATTTCCTAAGCCCATTCCGCCTCCAACACCAATCAATCCCAGGATCCAGATGATAATACAGATTACGGCCACTAACCATAGAATGCTTCTCATAATATTTGGTTTTGTTTGAATTAAAATTAGGCATATTAGCTATGTATAAAAAGTTAAAGAACAGTATTTACATTGAAATGAGTGCTTTTTAACGCCGCTATACAATCCCGTTAGCAAATCATTTACATTTGAAGGGCCTGGCATAAAAAAAGCTGCCCTCGGGCAGCTTTTTTTATCTTATAACTATATTATTACTCCGCAAAATACTTGTGGAAGTAAGGGATGGTTTCAATTCCTTTATAGTAGTTGGCTACATCATACTTCTCATTAGGAGAGTGGATGTTGTCATTATCCAGGCCAAAGCCCAGTAATACTGTTTTAAGGCCCAGAATGCGTTCAAACAAGGCAATGATCGGAATACTTCCACCACCACGGGTAGGGATCGGATCTTTACCAAATGTTGTCTGGATCGCTTTTGCAGCAGCCTGGTATGCTTTACCATCGGTTGGTGTAACCACCGGCTCACCACCATGATGTGGAGTTACCTTTACAGTAGTGCCGGGAGTAGCCAGGTTTTCAAAATGCTTCTGGAACATGGCCGTGATCTCATCAGAAACCTGGTTAGGTACCAGGCGCATAGAGATTTTAGCGTATGCTTTAGAAGGCAATACTGTTTTGGCACCCTCACCAATATAACCGCCCCAGATACCATTCACATCCAGAGTAGGACGAATACCGGTACGTTCGATCGTACTGTAACCTTTTTCACCAGCTACATCATTTACCTTAAGGTCTTGCTTATATTCATCCAGGTCAAACGGAGCATCGTTCAGGGCTTTACGCTCTGCATCAGTCAGCTCCTGTACTTTATCGTAAAAGCCCGGAATCGTAATATGTTTGTTTTCGTCGTGCAGAGAGGCGATCATCTTACACAGCTCGTTGATAGGATTAGCCACACCACCACCATACACACCGCTGTGCAGGTCACGGTTAGGTCCGGTTACTTCCACTTCCAGGTAAGCCAGTCCGCGCAGACCAGTCTCGATAGACGGGTGCTCCATACTGATCATAGAAGTATCAGAAACCAATACGATATCTGCTTTCAGTTTATCAACATGTGTTTCCAGGAATTTACCCAGGTTTGAAGAACCTACTTCTTCCTCACCTTCGATCATCATCTTCACATTACATTGCAGGGTATTGGTTTTGGCCATTACCTCGAATGCTTTAATGTGCATATAGAACTGTCCTTTATCATCACATGCACCGCGTGCATAGATCTTACCATCTTTGATCACCGGCTCGAAAGGTCCGCTGGTCCAAAGATCCAGAGGATCGGCAGGTTGCACGTCATAGTGTCCGTATACCAGTACAGTAGGTAATGCAGGGTCTACCATTTTCTCGCCGTATACGATCGGATGTCCGTCGGTAGGGCATACCTCGGCAGTATCACAGCCGGCATCCAGCATAGCTTTTTTTACAGCTTCCGCACAGCGGGCCACATCTTCTTTGTAAGTACTGTCTGCACTTACAGACGGGATACGCAGCAGGTCCAGTAATTCTTCCAGGAAACGATCTTTATGTTCTTCCAAATATGCTTTCCAGGCTTCCATAATTTGTATTTTTTATAGAGTATTATGTAATTAAATGAAATGTTTTTTTATACCCAGATGATTTTATCATCCAGCGGAATTTTGCGCATACCTTCTTTCTGCTCATCGCTGTAGCCCAGGTAAAGCAGGCCCATCAGCAGGTCCTCGTCTTTCAGTTCCAGGTACAGTTTCATGGCAGGGTGGTGGGTCATACCACCGGTACTCCAGAAGGAAGCAATGCCTTTAGCTGTTGCACCCAGGAGGATATTTTGCGTAGCCGCTGCTACAGCAGCATACTCTTCTTCAGTAATGATTTTAGCTTCCGGTGTGCGGCGCATCAGGGAGATGACCAGGTGAGAAGCTTTGCTACCCATATTCAGTAAGGCATCTCTTTTCGTCTCTGTGCGGGTTTCCGGAGAGGTGTTGGCCCAGTACAGATCGGCATGATGTTCGCAGAATTTCTGCAGATTATCGCCGGTCAGTACAAAAAAGCGCCAGGGCTCAGTGCGGGCATGCGTAGGTGCCCAGTCTGCCAGTGCCAGTATTTCTTTTACATCTTCATCAGATATTTTCTGACCATTCATCTGTGCCGGTTTGGTTGTTCTGCGGCCTTCAATAACTTGTTTTAACGTGTCAAATGCGTTCATTACTATTGCTGTAAATATGTATATATGGTTAGGTAAAATACCGGTGCAGGATATGCCTGCCAAAATTATACAGAAATATTGATTCTTAACCGGATTTATTATTTCTTTATTAAAACAGGGTATACGTAGGCTCCTCCCGGGTAGTTTTGAAGGAAAGCGCTACTTTATTTTCACATAAATATGCTTCACCGTTTTGGTACTCGTTTCCCGTTCTTCGATCAGGAAGGTATCGGTACTTTTGATCAATAATAACAGCTTGGAGAAACCATAGTTTCTCGGGTCAAAGTCTGGTTTCTTTTTCAGGATAAAGTTGCCCAGATCGCCCAGGTAAGTCCAGCCACTTTCATCAGCCAGGTCACTCACACTGTCTGACAATAACCTGATCAGTTTTTTGTCGATTTTAGATAAACTCACCTTCTTCTTATCCGGGGTTGTTTCCGGGATTTCCGGTACAGAGGACTTCAGGATTTCGATGTAGATAAATTTATCGCAGGCTGTAATAAAAGGGTAGGGAGTCTTTTGCTCTCCGATACCAATTACTTTCATGCCCGCCTCTCTTAGCCTTGTGGCCAGGCGGGTAAAGTCACTGTCAGAAGATACAATGCAAAATCCGTCTACTTTGTTTGAATACAGGATATCCATAGCATCAATAATGAGCGCACTGTCGCTGGAATTCTTGCCCGTGGTATAACTATACTGCTGGATCGGTGTAATGGCATGTTCCAGCAACACATTTTTCCATCCGGAGAGGGAAGGTTTCGTCCAGTCTGCATATATCCTCTTTATAGTCGGAGTCCCGTTTTTAGAGACCTCTTCAAGCATTTCTTTAATATTGGCATAGGGCACATTATCTGCATCAATAAGCACCGCAAGTCGTAGATCTTTCATTTTAAGAAATTGTTCCATGAAGATAAACTATAAAAGCAGAGTATTCAGGCATTTCGATGGTTTTAATACAGACTTTACAAAATGAGGCAACCCTCTAGCCGATTAATAGTCGTACCTTACAAGGAAGGGATACAATTATTAAATATTCCTAATACATTTCAGATGATGAAATCACTTCAGTTACTTACCGAATCAAATCTTTCAGCGCTTAAAACACCAAAGACACCAACCGTTAAAATTGCCTACCTTATTATGGTACACCGCTTATCTAAACAATTCAGGCGTTTGTTTAGTGCGATATACCATCCCGATAATATTTACCTTATCAATATTGACAAAAAAGCCGATCGCCTGACCAAGCAGCAAATATGGTCTTTTATAAATAAGTTTCCTGGCATTCACATACTCGAAAATCAAACGGTGGTATGGGGTGGCTACAGTATGGTGCAGGCCGAACTGAGCGGAATGCAGTACTTGCTTAAGCTGGAGCAAAAATGGGATTACTTCATTAACCTGAGCGGACAGGATTATCCCCTTAAATCTCAGCGGATCATCAGTGATTTCCTGGCTGCAAACAAAGGCAAGAGCTTCCTGAAATTTGCCAACCAGGCACAGACCCGTCCGGAGACCTTAAACCGGATCGAAAACTACTTTAGTGAAGAAGACGGCGCTATATCTGACGAGACCCACAAAAGAGATTATATGGAAGGGATAACACCCTATATCGGAGGGCAATGGATGATATTGACACGGGAGTGTTGTACCTTCTTGTGTCATAATAAGGAAGTGGATAAATTCAGGGATTATTATAAGAATACGCTGATTCCCGATGAATCCTTTTTTCAAACCGTATTAATGAACAGTTCCTTCAGCGGGCAGCTGATTAATGATGATAAACGGGCTATCATCTGGATACCGGATGGCACCATCAAGTTAAGACCTAAAACATATACCACTGCAGATATCAGTTTCCTGAAGCAGGGGCAAAACCTGTTTGCCCGTAAGTTTGACGATAACATCGATGACCATGTTATCAAGGGCCTGAAAGAATACTATCACTTGCCCTTTTATGAAAGAAGCTATTACACTAAACCACATTATTTAAGCAGCAGCCAGTGTAATTAACACGGAAGGAAAGAAGAACAAGGAGTTTTTTTGTATCCTTACAATATTTATATAACAAAAAAATTATCTTTGCATCCAAATTCCAAACAATCTTATGAGCATAATTACTCAAGTCCACGCTCGTCAAATCCTGGATTCTCGTGGCAATCCTACGGTTGAAGTTGATGTTTATACCAATTCAGGCGCTATGGGTCGTGCTGCTGTTCCATCGGGAGCATCTACCGGTAAGCATGAAGCGGTAGAATTACGTGATGGTGACAAGAAAAAATACCTTGGTAAAGGGGTATTAAAAGCCGTGAAGAACATTAACGAAATGCTGGCCGACGAGTTGTATGGCTTTGACGTAGCTGATCAGGCTGGTATTGATCAGTACATGATTGATCTGGATGGTACCAGCAACAAAGCTAAACTGGGTGCTAATGCAATCCTGGCGGTAAGTATGGCGGTAGCCAAAGCGGGTGCTGAAGAAGCAGGTCTGCCTTTATACCGTTATGTAGGTGGTACTAATGCTAAAACGCTGCCTGTACCGATGATGAACATCCTGAACGGTGGTGCGCATGCCGATAACAAAATCGACTTCCAGGAGTTCATGGTAATGCCGGTAGGTGCCGATACGTTCAGCGAAGGTTTACGCTGGGGTGTAGAGATCTTCCACTCTCTGAAAAAAGTATTACACGATAAAGGATATAGCACCAACGTAGGTGATGAAGGTGGTTTTGCACCGGATATCCAAAGCAATGAAGAAGCAATTGAAACAGTATTAAAAGCAATCGAGAAAGCCGGTTACAAACCAGGTGTAGATGTAATGATTGCTATGGATGCTGCTATCAGCGAATTATATGATGCTAAATCTAAAAAATACCACTTCCATAAATCCGATGGCAAAAAATTGTCCAGCGAAGAAATGGTTGAATACTGGCAGAAATGGGTTAAAAAATACCCTATCGTAAGTATCGAAGATGGTATGGATGAAGACGACTGGAAAGGATGGAAAGCCCTGACTGATGCTATCGGTAAAAACGTACAGCTGGTAGGTGATGACCTGTTTGTTACCAACGTTCTGCGTCTGGAAAAAGGTATTAAAGAAAATACGGCAAATGGTCTGCTGGTTAAAGTAAACCAGATCGGTTCTCTGACCGAAACGATCGATGCGGTAACTATGGCACAGCGTGCTAAATACAATACCATCATGAGCCACAGAAGCGGTGAGACAGAAGATGCAACTATTGCAGATCTGGCTGTAGCACTGAATTGCGGACAAATCAAAACGGGTTCTGCATCACGTAGTGATCGTATGGCTAAGTACAACCAACTGATCCGTATCGAGGAGCAACTGGGTGCACTGGCTTACTATCCGGGTAAAGACCTGAAATTCGGATTCTAATCCAATTGTATTTTACAAATATCAAATGAGCGTTATACTTCGGTATAACGCTTTTTTTGTACCTTGTTTGAAAAAATAGAATTGCCCATGCTTGCTTCTTATGAAGAACCCATGACCGAAAGAGAAAAACAATATATCAGTGCTTTACTGGATGCTGAATCGATCGGTTACTTCAAGACTTTAAGACTGATCGGTATCATCGGTGCTGTGCTGGTTGTGGTGGTGGGTCTGCTGGCAAGCCTGGCAAAGCCTGAAAATGAGCTGGAGAAAAAGTTTTCGCTGCCGCAATACATTTTTGCATCAGCATGTTTTTTTATACTGATCTACAGTCTGGCCATCTATGGCAAAAAGCGATTCTCCCGCAAGTATAAAGACGATCTTAAAGACGGGCGCAAGCTGATCATCGGCATCCCGATACAGCAGAAACAATTTGTCTCGCAAAACAATACTTTTCACTTTCACCTCAACTTCCCGGGACTGCTCAGTATAGAGGTCAGCCAGGATGACTTTATGGCCTTTCAGGCCGGAGAAATTGTGAGTGTAGAATTTGCCAAACACTCTATGACCTATCTCGGTTATTTCTAAGGTTTCTATTATCATTCAATTGTCCGAATAGCAGTATATTTGCATTCTAATTTCACAGGCTGAAAAGATTTCTCAAAATATCAAAATATGTGCTGGGTATATTTTTGTCGCTGCTATTGATCATAGTAGTGCTCATTAATATTCCCGGAGTACAGAGATATGTGGCAAGAACTGCTGCATCTTACCTCTCCGATCGCCTGCATACCAAAGTATCTATTGACGGATTTAGCCTGCGCTTACTGGATAAAGTGACGCTGGACGGGGTGTTCATGGCAGATCAAAAGGGAGATACCCTGTTGTATACACGCCATCTAGAACTGAATATTACCGATTGGTTTATCTTCAAACAGAAGCCGGTACTGCATTACGTAGGACTGGACGGCGCATTTATCAACCTGCAAAGACCGGTAAATGATTCTGTATGGAACTACCGCTTCCTCGAAGATGCTTTTGCATCAGAGCAGCCGGCTGCAAAGAAAAAAGATCCCCAACCCATACAGTTCGACCTGAAAAAAGTCCGGTTAAAAGACATCCGTTTCTCTTCCATCGATAAATGGATCGGGAATGATATGGTCATGGATTTGCAGGAGCTGAACATTAACATGGACGGTGTTGATTTCGACCGCAAACATATCGGAGTGCAGAGCATTACCGGTACCCGTACCACTTTCGGGTTAAGGGATTATAAGGGTGGCCGCCCCGATAGCCTGCGCCGTCGTAAAACGGACTACATAGACACTACTGCATTTAATCCTGATAAATGGACCGTAAGCGTTAAGAAGATTGAGCTGAAAGATGCCCGTTATTTCATGGATAATCCGGATGTGAAAACAGCACCAGCCGGATTGTTTGACGAATGGAAAATGGATGTGCGCAATGTGCAGGTAAACATCACAGATCTTCGGATTAAAGGAGATACCCTGCGTGCTAACCTGGAGAATCTTTCTGCTGATGAGCGTTGCGGCCTGAAAATTAAAAAGATGAAAGCCCGCGTAAGGGTTTCCCCGCGCATCTCTGAATGTGCCGATCTTTACCTGGAGACGAATAACAGTATCATTCGCGATTACTATGCCATGCATTACAATCGCTTCCCCGACTTTCTCGACTATATTGCTAAAGTGCGCATGCAGGGCCATTTAAAGGAGGCACATGTCGCTGTTGATGACATCATTTTCTTTGCTCCCGAAATGAAATTGTTTGAGCATATGGAAGTAAAGGTGAATGGGCAATGCGGTGGCACGGTAGACAACCTTTATGCAAACAATGCTGTACTGAACGATGGCAAGAGCCAGTTGAATGTAGGTAAGTTTACCATGAATAACCTGCCGGATGTAGATATTTCTACTATTGTCCTGGAGCAATCTCTGCTGCAGACTTCCGGGGCTAATCTGTATCACTATTTCCCGTTTCTGACAGATACCAAAGAGCTGAACTTTATGGCACTGGGCCAGATCAGGGTACCATTCGACTTTAAAGGAACGATTCATGATTTTCGATTCAATGCCGATGCACTTACCGGCCTGGGTAAAATCCAGACCAATATGGGCATTCAGCAAATCATGAGCCCTGAACCGGTATATGCAGGAACCTTAAACCTTACCCGTTTTAACCTGGGTACTTTCCTGACACAATCCAGTATTCATGAAGCTGATGGTGCCTTTACATTCAAGGGTAAGCATTTCGATCTGGATAAAATGAGTATCTATACAGAAGGGCAGTTCAGCCGTTTTGGGTTTGAAGAGTATGTATACACCGGCATGAAAGTAATGGGTGAGGTAACACCTACTTATTTCCAGGGAGTAGCACAGCTCAACGATCCGAATGCAAAACTGGACTTTGATGGTAAGGTGCAGTTTACGAAGAATATTACGCAGACCGACTTTAAGGCCAATATCGGATATATAGACCTGCAGAAGCTGCATATCCTTACCGAATCGGTACGGGCACAAGGCTTACTGGAGGGACATTTTACGGGTACGGGTATTGAAAACTTTACCGGTGCAGCAGTATTGCAGCAGATGAAGATCTTCCGCGATTCTACCGTTCTCGATATTGATTCCATCTACCTGCGTTCTGCTATAGAGGATGGTCAAAAGTATCTTTATGCCGGAACCAATAATGTGAACGCCCGCATCTGGGGTAATTATAAATTATTTGATCTTCCCGGCGCAGTGCAACATGTACTGTCCAACTACCTGCCTACTTATTTTGATGCACCCGCTGTATATAACCGGAATCAGCTGATCCATTTTGATATGCAGACCGAAGATATTTCCGATCTGCTGTCGATTTTTAACCGTGATCTGTCTTTGCCTCAGGGCGGAACGGTACAGGGTACACTAAATACACAGAATGACCAGCTGGTGCTTCAGGCCTCATTGCCCAAAGTCGTTTTTGACGGAATTGTGCTGGATACCATTCTGGTTAATGGTCAGGGAGATTATAAAGACCTGTCTGTAAATGCCGATGTAACACAGATCGGAGCAGGGAGCAATGTGTTTTTACGTAACCTGAGCCTGGACTCCAAATGGTACCGCGACTCCCTGGAGTTCAATATGACGACCTCTACGTTTGAAGAATTGGGTACCGCCAAATTGAGAGGAAAGGGATTTTTACAAGATGATCGCTTTACACTGAATATCCTGCCTTCGCAGTTTTTCCTGAACAATAATAAATGGAATATTGCTTCCGGTAACCGTATCGTGTATGAAAACGGAGCACTGGATATAGAGAACCTATCCATCAGCTCCGGTAACCAGCAGATTTATATCAGCAAAAATGATGTAGAGCATAATACCGCATATATTGACCTTAAAAACCTCTCTCATGCGCCACTGGCGCGCCTTCTGGATGTTGAGGACATGATCAGAGGAGGTACAATTAATGGCGGTATCCAGATCCGTTCTTTATGGAGCAATCAGAAAATTGATTTCAATCTCTATTCCAACGACACCCGTTTCAATGATGATACACTTCAGAAAATATCCCTGCAGGGTAACTATGATGTGGCCGATGGGGTAGTAGAGCTCTTATCGAATACAGGTGTATCTGCCGCAGGTGGGAGTGCAACACTCAGCGGGCGCTTCTCGCTTGATACCAATTCCGTACAATCTATTGACGGAGTATTGAATTTTAATAATGCACAGCTTTCCTGGCTTAGTCCTTTTCTGAGGGGTTTTGTCAATAACCTCAATGGTAAAGTAAATGGCGCGGTTACAATCAGTGGCAATGCAGCACACCCGCTCACCCTGGGACAATTATCACTGAAAGAGGTTGTGGTGCGCCCGGAAATAAACGGGGAAACATATACGGTAGATGATGCTGTTATTGCTGTCAATGAAAATACCATTGAGATTGGTACCATGTTTATCAAAGACCAGGATAAGAACATGGGGCGCATTACCGGTAATATCACGCATAATAAGCTGAAGTCTTTCCTGCTGAATATAGAGATGAACAGTGATAAGCTGCGGGTACTGAACCTGAATCGTATGGAAGGGGAGCGCTTTTATGGTACTGTATTTGCAAAGACGCGAGCCCGTATATTCGGACCGGCTCAGAACCTGAATGTCGTGATCTCTGCTATACCGCTTGAGCAGTCCAACCTCATTATTCCGATCGATTTTTCCAGCGATCTGGGTGAGTATAACTTTATCCGCTTCAAAAAACCGGAAACAGATGTAGCGCAGCAAAAGAAAAAGCTGAAACTGTCCAATAAATATAATGTGCGCATTGATGCGACCATAAACAATAACCTTGTCAGCACCATTATTCTCGATCCTAAAACAGGAGATCAGCTGATCTCTAAAGGCACCGGTAACATCGTGCTGGAAATACCGTCTGATGGTGATATACGCCTGAATGGTATTTACAAAATAGATGAGGGGACATATAATTTCGCGTTCCGTAAGATGCAGATTCTGAATTACAACAGGCTTTTCTCTATCGCACAGGGTAGTACCATCGTCTGGAACGGAGATCTTTATGATGCCCACCTCGATGTAACCGGGGTGACCACTGTTAAAGCCAGGCTGTATGACCTGATCAGTAATGAGATCAACCGCATCAATCTTTCCAACCAGGAAATCAGGGATGCACAACTTGCCCAGATGGTGAATGTGCGCCTGAATGCATCAGGTACCCTGCAGAACCCGGAGGTGAATTTTAAAATAGAACTTTCAGAAAACCGCTCTATCGGTACCTATGCCTACCAGAAGCTGGAGCGGATTAATAATGATGAAAAGCAGTTACTGAACCAGGTAGCTTCATTGCTGTTGCTCGACCAGTTTGCACCGCCGGAAGGATTTATGAACAATACCGCTGCGGTTTCTTCGGGTACGATCAATAACATGACCGATATCTTCTCTTCAGTAGCCTCTTCGCAGTTGACCAATATGGCCAATAAACTGTTTAAGGTACAGGATCTGCATGTGGGTGTAGGGTATAAAAACTATAACCTGAGCAACAGCAGCGACCCCACTTCATTATCTTATCTGAATCGTAATGAGGCCAAACTGAATGTGCGTAAGAACTTCCTCAATAACCGCCTTTTTGTAGATGTAGGTGGTGTCTATGACTGGGGCAGACCGGCTACAGCTGGTGCCAAAGCTTACTCCTCCAATCTGGCCGGAGACTTCAGGGTGCAATACCTGATTACGCCCGATGGACATATTCGCTTCAATATTTTCCGTACCAGCAATTACGATGCCTTATTCCAGCAGAATATAGCGCGGCAGGGCGTAGGAATCTCGTACCGTAAATCATTCAGCAATCTTAAAGACCTGTTCACCCGGGCGCAAATGACCATAGCAGATTCTATAGCAGAACCGGTTAAGGAGGTGCTTGTAGATACCCCGGTCAAACAATAATTTGTTCATATAAACAATCAATCATAATATTGCGATAGAAACTGAGGGTTATGGGTATTACTAAAACAGAGATATTTACACCGGAACAGAACAGGCTGGCTACATTGTTGAAAGCATTAGCGCACCCTGCACGTATTGCAATCCTGCAGCATATTATACGCCAGGAAGCGTGTATCTGCAACGATCTTGTTGAGGAGTTGGGTTTAGCTCAGGCAACCATTTCACAACACCTTAAAGAATTAAAAGCCATCGGTATTATTAAAGGAACACTTGAAGGAACAAGTATTTGCTACTGTGTAAACAGCCTTGTCTGGAATGATATACGAAAAGAGCTTGCAGGCTTCTTCATAGAATGGAGTGGTACAGAACAATGCTGCTAGCATTTTTTTGTTTTATTATTTATCGCAATAATGCAATGTTGCAATTGATCATTTCTGATCCAAAAATTTAAATTTACTACACAATTCCGTTTATTTCTGACTGATAAATGAACTAATTAGCAATTAGTGTTATACATTTGTAACAAGTTTTTAACATTATTTTATGGAATCATTCGATCGGAAAGCCCATTGGGAAAAAATATACCACACCAAGCCCTTAGAACAGGTGAGCTGGTATCAGCCGATACCGGTAACCTCCCTGGAGTTCATTAATGAGCTGGAAGTGCCGCTGGATGCCCGTATTATTGATATAGGAGGCGGTGATAGTTTCCTGGCAGAGCATTTACTGGATTTAGGTTATGAAGATATTACCGTATTGGATATTTCCGAACAGGCGATTCAACGGGCAAAGGAGCGGCTGGAACATAGAGCAGACCAGGTGAAATGGATTGTCAGTGACATACTGGATTTTGTACCCGGCAGGCAATATGACCTTTGGCATGATCGTGCCGCTTTTCACTTCCTGATCGATGATGAAGATGTAAAACGATATGTACAGATTGTCAATGATGGACTGGCTGTAACCGGTAATGTGCTGATCGGAACATTTGCCCTGGATGGCCCGGCCAAGTGCAGTGGTATAGACATAAGACAATACTCAGAAGAGACATTGAACAATTGCCTGAAAGCTGATTTCGAACAGGTCAAAAGCCGTTCGGTACATCATCCTACGCCATTCGATACATTGCAGCATTTTGTATTCAGCTGCTTCAGAAAAAGATAATTTAATGAATGGTTTTATAAAAGAATAGGGATCGGCTTAAGCCGATCCCTATTCTTTTTATCTTGATTTGCTACACAGACTATACAATCACATTGATCATACGGCCCTTTACAAAAATGATCTTTTTATGAGGCTTACCCTCCATCCATTTTTGTACAACCTCGTTAGCCAGTACTTCTTTTTCGATATCGTCCTGTGCCGCTTCCATGGCAAACTCCATATTTGTACGGTGTTTTCCGTTGATGGCAACAGGGTATAACTTACTGCTTTCTATCAGGTATTGTTCATCATATACCGGGAAGGCAGCATGTGCAATGCTGTATTCATTACCCAGTTTATGCCACAGCTCTTCTGCCAGATGCGGTGCAAATGGGGCCAGCAGGCATACCAGCGGCTCCAGCACGGCTTTCTTATGGCATTTCAGATCATGCAGTTCGTTTGTCACGATCATAAACTGGCTTACCGTAGTATTGAAAGAGAATTTTTCAATATCATCAGATACCTTTTTGATCGTTTTATGCAGTGCTTTAAGCTCCTCTTTTGTAGCGTCCTCATCGGTTACCAGCCATTGCTCCGTCTGTTCGTCGAAGAATAATCTCCACAGTTTTTTCAGGAAGCGATGTACACCTTCAATACCTTTAGTATCCCAGGGTTTACTCATTTCAATAGGTCCCAGGAACATTTCGTAAAGACGGAAGGTATCTGCACCATATTGTGACACGATCTCATCCGGATTCACGACATTGTATTTCGATTTGGACATTTTTTCCACCTCGCTGCCGCAGATATATTTACCATCTTCCAGGATAAAGGTCGCATCAGCATACTCAGCTCTCCAGTTTTTGAAGGCTTCCATATCCAGTTCTGTACCATCTACCATACTTACATCCACATGCAGTGCATTGGTAGTATATTCATTTTTCAATCCACTGGATACAAACTGATTTGTACCGGCAACGCGGTATACAAACCTGGAGCTACCCTGGATCATACCCTGGTTGAGCAATTTTCTGAATGGCTCATCGAAAGTGATGAAGCCCAGATCGTGTAATGCTTTAGTCCAGAAACGGCTGTACAGCAGATGTCCTACAGCATGTTCTGTACCACCCACGTACAGGTCAACCTGGTTCCAGTACTGTGCCAGTTCCGGTTGTACGAACAGGTGTTCGTTATTCGGATCCATATAGCGCAGGAAGTACCATGAAGAACCGGCATAACCAGGCATGGTATTGGTTTCGCGGCGCAATACTTCTCCTTTATTATTCGTAACATTTACGAAACTGTCGATATTAGCCAGAGGACCCTCACCGTTAGGACCCGGTTTGTACGTATCCACATGCGGCAATAATACCGGCAGGCTGCGGTCGGCTTCTTTCAGATCCAGTGCAGGCTCATCGATGGTATACGGAATATTGTTTTTGTATACGATAGGGAAGGGCTCACCCCAGTAGCGCTGGCGGCTGAAACCGGCATCACGCAAACGGAAATTGGTTGTGCGACGGCCGATATTGCTTTCTTCTACTGATTTCAATACTGCTTGTGTAGCATCAGCAATGCTCATACCACTTACAAATTCACTGTTCTCAATCGTTACATTCTTATCTGTATAGGCTTTCTCACCGGTAAAGTGTGTGCCGAAGATATTGGTAATCTCAATATTGAAATGCTGTGCAAAGGCAAAGTCACGCTCATCACCAGATGGTACTGCCATGATTGCACCGGTACCGTAACCGGCCAGCACATATTCAGAAATCCATACAGGGATCAGCTTTTTGCTCAGCGGATGGATAGCATAAGCACCGGTAAAGCAACCACTGATTTTTTTCTCTGCTATACGCTCACGTTCAGAACGGCTCTTAACGTATGCAATATAGGTCTCCACAGCCGCTTTTTGCTCTTCAGTAGTAATGGACAATACCAGCTCATGTTCTGGCGCCAGTACCATGAAGTCCACACCAAAAATAGTATCCGGTCTGGTTGTAAATACCTCGATCTGTGCATCACTATTATCTATGCCAAACGTAATCTGTGCACCCTCATTCTTACCGATCCAGTTGCGTTGCATTTCCTTCATCGCTTCGCTCCATTCCAGTTTATCCAGGCTGTGCAGCAGGTTGTCTGCATAAGAAGTGATGCGCAGGAACCACTGACGCATTTTACGTTTTTCAACCGGATGGCCACCGCGCTCTGATACACCATTGACTACTTCGTCATTGGCCAGCACCGTTGCCAGGGCTTCACACCACCATACTTCAGCATGGTCGAGATAAGCCAGGCGGTACTGCATCAGCACATTGCGCTGGGTCGTTTCATCATAAGATGCCCACTCTGCAGCCGTGAACTGTACGGTACCTTTAGGTGCAGGATACTGTGCATTACCCTCTGCTTCGAAGATCGCGATCAGTGCTGCAATAGGTGCCGCTTTTCCCGTTGCGGTATTATACCAGCTATGGAATAATTGGGTAAAGATCCATTGTGTCCATTTGTAATATTTAGGATCGCAGGTCTGTACCTCACGACTCCAGTCATAGCTGAATCCGATATTGTCCAGTTGCTCCTTGTAACGGGCAATGTTTTTTTCTGTAGTTACCGCAGGGTGCTGACCCGTATCCAGTGCATATTGCTCTGCCGGTAAACCAAAGGCATCAAAGCCCATAGGGTGCAGTACATTATAGCCCTGCATTCTTTTAAAACGGGAATATATATCAGAAGCAATATACCCTAATGGGTGACCCACATGCAGGCCCGCACCGCTTGGGTAGGGAAACATGTCGAGTACATAATGCTTCGGCTTATCAATATCATTGGATACAGCATAGGTGTTCTGATCTTTCCAGTACTGTTTCCATTTTTGTTCTATTTCTGAAAAATTATATTTCATCTTTAAAGTATATATCGTATTCTGTTTGCTGAAAAATAATCGCAAAAGTAAGCATTCGCGGGCATTTATCCATCCGGTAATCCTGCGTAAAATAAATCAGCGTGTACCTTATGAATGAAGGATACACGCTGATAATATGGTTATGAGTTGATTACCTGATTAATAGAATCTGCCCGGCATTTTGCGACCCAGTACAAATCCTGCACTGATACCGAACATCGCCCCGTTTCTATAGCCCATTCCGTCGATTACAGAAGTATTGGCAAAGCCAGTGCCGTAGAACATTTTAAGTTGCAGTCCCATCTGGAACTGGTATCCGAATGCTGCATACATACCATAGTCCAGAGGTTTCATTTCCTGTGAGGTGCCACTTTTAAAATTGATCGGTTCATCAATTGTTGTGGTCATCGCAATTGGCTTCTTAATGGTAATGTCGCCGCTTTTTCTTCCGGAGAAAGAATAAGATACATATGGGCTTACATGCACAAATAATTTGCCTTTGTATTGTCCCACTTCCCAGCTGTATTTCAGATTGATCGGCAGCTCTGCATTATTTACAGAGAAGCGCATATCTACTGCGGAGTTATCATTGTTCTCAACCTGGTGTCTGTTCTTAGAATTATAAAACAGGCCTGGTTCAAAAGAAAACCCTTTGCTACCGATAGGAATGTCGAATGAAAATCCTCCGCGTACGCCCATACTCCAATCATAATTGGTTGTATTTCTCATACCGTTTTCAGTAGTATAGCCTGTAGGCTTGGTCAGTAAAAAACCGAATTCCGGAGTTACGGTTACCTGTGCCTGTGTCTGTAATGTAATACCTGCTGCTGCAGTCAGTAATAATAAACGTTTCTTCATGTACGTATGTTGTAATAAATACGATATGCCTTCCCGGTTTTCGGGATCATTACAAAGGTATAAACTTATGTGAAAAAAAGAAATCAATTTTCAATTGTCTGCAAAAGAACCTTTGTTAAGGCTGGGGCAGGGTGAATTTATGGTGTGTCAGCTGAAATCCCAGTGCTTCATATACCTGCACATTTTCTGTTCTGCGCTTATTCGTGGTCACCTCTATATAACGGATATTATTTGCTGCTGCGTATACCTTTACCTCATCCATCAGCAGGTGACCGATACCCTTGTTCCGGTATTCCTGCGCTATGAAAAATTCCTGGATCTCACCCACAAAATCGCAATGATGTAACAATTGCTGTGCGTGAAAACTAATAAATCCTGCGGGTTTCTGATCAAATTCTGCGACGAGATACAGGATGTCATTATGCAGTAAATTGGACTCAAATATCTGTGCAAAGCGCTCTTTATCCAGTGCCTCGTTTTCAAGCGTACATATAAACCCGTAAATGGCTTCAAGGTCCGTTGGTATTGCTTTTCGGATGTTTATAGATTCTTTGTTCATAGATATAATCATTGATGGTCAGTGATATAAAGATAAACAATTTTGTACCATGCTTTTCCGGCCAGTGTAGTCGAATTTATTCATTTTTAACAAAAAAATATTTTTATAAATATTTGGTCAATTGAAATTTCCTCCTACATTTGCAGTCATGCGGTTCAAAAACGAAACGCAGATTCAACAGAACATGAATACAAATATCCATACATACTTTAACGCCAATCAGTCATCGAAGATGATCTGGTGTTGTGTGCCTGTGGCATATCATTGTATCGGTTCCATTGGATAATATGTAGATAATAAAATAATCTTTATACAACCAACTCCCCCGATACTGTTTCGGGGGAGTTTTTTTTAGCAGCATATCATCAGTAAATCAAATAAGAATGAATACAACATATACACATATTATGTCCACTAAGCCGGCACATTATTTTAATAATGTGGCGAAGGTGATGTGTTGTTGTCATGTGTGGATGTGCGGTAACTATTTGTGTCTGAATTAAAGAATTTTTCTATAACAGGAAGGGCTTTACGACACATCGTGAAGCCCTTCTTTTTTATCATCAATTTTAAAATCATGGTGCCGTGACCGAGAGGCTTAGGTGCAGCTCTGCAAAAGCTGCTACATCGGTTCGAGTCCGATCGGCACCTCTTAAAAACAAACAAATTAAATAAACGTTTATGAACACGCCCCTGCAAACACAGTTATACGCCGATGCCCGCGTAATAAGGGTTACAGCAGCACAGACTGCCACATTAGTTATTGCATTCCTGCTTAGTCACTGGAGCATATTGTTATGGATATTGCTTGCCGACTTTGCCTTAAGAGCCTTCACCTACTGGCCATCGCCACTGGTACTGGTCTCCAGGATTATTGTGAACTGGGTAGGCTTACCCGCACTGCCCATATTTGCACCGCCTAAAAAATTTGCCGCTACACTGGGATTCGGGTTTACCGCATTAATACTGGTGCTCTGGTATACCGTACCGGTTGAAGCAGCTACCATTGCGGGCGTAGCCCTCATTACACTGGCCATTCTGGAGTCCTGTTTTAACGTATGCGCCGGCTGCTATATTCATAGCTGGATCGTTGCCCCGGTACGCAATAAAATTTACCAGAGAAGATGGGCCGCGGGTAGCCGCATCTCAGAATAAAACAAGGTTTTACATTATTAAATAAAAATATTTTTATGAGCACAATACAAGCGCTGCAGCCACAGGCTGAGCAGGATGAACCGGGGCTATTTCCACTGATCGAAGTAGAACTGAAAGGACAGGTACTTTTTGAACAATTGATCAATGCCCTTGACCGCAAATATCATATTCCGTATAAATTACTGAAAGCAGATATCGAATACATGGGTAAAGCCAATTACGGAACATTGTTGCTGCACCTGAAAGGTTCTAAAAAGGACAACGGGATTGCACTGCGCTACTTTGATCAGAATAAATTAAAGAACACACTTAAAGGATATGCGTAAATTGCAGTATATATGATGATCAGGAACGCTAAACAATCGGATGCTCCGCATATTGCGGCATACCTGCTGCTGGCCATGGAAGATATTGTGTATGACTTTATCGGAACGGCAGACCGGAATAAGGCCCTGAACTTTCTGCATTATTTTACGGCAAGAAAGGGCAACCAGTATTCGTACCAGCATTGCAGGGTTGCAGAAATAGAGGGTAAGGTACAGGCTGCAGTCAGTGTATATGACGGCGCTATGCTCGATATATTAAGAGAGCCGGTCGCGGAGTATATCCGTGAAGTATTGGAGAAAGATTTCGATCCCGGAGCCGAAACTGCGGCAGGGGAGTATTATATCGATTCACTGGGTGTGGATCCTGTATTGCAGGGCAAGGGCGTAGGTGCGGCGATGTTGCAGCATCTGATAGAGGAGTATGCACACCAGCAGGGGCATACCCTGGGCCTACTGGTCGATAAAGATAATCCTGCTGCGAAACGCCTGTATCTCAGGCTGGGCTTCGAACCTGTCGGTGAAAAACAGTTTGCCGGTAAGACGCTGGAGCATCTGCAGTATACACCACGTAAGTAATAATATATCATCATAACAAAGCCTGCAGCATGCTGCAGGCTTTGTTATGATGATATATTCTCTTCTGAATTAGAACTGCCAACCTACACTTACAGAGAAGTTGCTGTTATTGGTAGAAGTAACGTTATTGGCATTGCTCAGGTTAGTAAAGCCCATACCGTATTGTGCTCTGGCGTATAAGCCGATCACCGGCAACTGATAACCAAGACCTACCTGTGCACCAATATCCAGCGGATTCATTTGTGCAGAACCGGAGCCGAAGTTTACGTCAGAACTAACGGTGCCTAAACTGTTGGAAAGTGTGTTCTTACCACCAACGCCGTATGCGAAGTAAGGACCTGCGTAGACGAATGGTCTGCCGCCGATACCTAGGGGCAGGCTGAATTTCAGGTTTACCGGAACTTCAACATAATCAAGGGTAGTAGTGGTCGTGCCAAGGATATTAGAATACTCGCCGCCTTTTCTGCTGTAGAATACACCTGGTTCCAGTGATACCACTTTATTGAAAGGTAATTCTACAAAAGCACCTGCTTTTAAGCCGGTCAGAGATTTACTCTCACTTGAAGTAGAGTTTGTGCTGTATTTCATTGTAGAAATGTTCAGACCTACTTCCGGTGCAAATTTGATTTGAGCCTGCGCAGCAGCCGTAAAGCCGGCAATCGCTGCAATACTTAAGATTGCTTTTTTCATAAAACTTAGTATTTCTGTTTGTTTTTACAGGGCAAAAATAGAACGAATATTTTAACAGGAAATCTTAATTAGTAAATCGTTAACCGATTGATGCTTAGGGAGTAATGTGGTATTTTTTGAATATGCCTTATAAAAAGATTCCCGCCGGTAAGGCGGGAATCTTTTTATAAGGGTATTATTTGTATTAAAATGCTCAGCCTAGTTATTACCTAACCATACCGCACCACCAATGCTGTTGCGGCTGGCACCGGTAACACTGGACAGCACATTGTGCTCTTCTCTCCAGCGCAGTACTCCGATCAGGCCCATAGCCAGTGCCTCTTTATGCTTGATCAGCGCCTGTTCCGGTACGACTAATTCAAGCTCTGGTAATGCGAGCTGCAATTGCTCTACCAGGTAACTATTAAATGCACCACCACCGGTGATCAGCATTTTCTGACCGGCATCTTTCGGATAAGCAGCAATCGCTTTCGCGGCTTGCGCTGCAATATGCGCGGTATAGGTCGCCAGTATATCTACAGAAGACAGTCCGCTTGCATCGGCCAGTTGATGAAGCGTGCCGGCAAAATCATTGCTCAGCGATTTAGGAGCCGGCAGGGTATAATAAGGTTGGTCATTCAACTGCTGTAATAGTTCCTGGTTTACGGTACCGCCACGGGCCAGGTCTCCGCCTTCGTCATAGCTGCGGCCCATCTTCTGAGCATAATGATCCAGCAGCTGGTTGGCCGGGCTGATGTCAAATGCAACAGGATGTTCCGTATTGACGGTAATATTAGCAATGCCCCCGATGTTGAGGCAAAAATGATACTCTTTAAACAGCATGCGATCGGCCAGGGGCACAATAGGTGCACCTTGTCCGCCGAGCGCCACATCCATATTACGCAGGTCGGTAATCGTTGTTAAACCGGTTGTGGCGGCAATACCCGCTCCGTCTCCGATCTGAGTACTGGTGCCGTTTTGCGGTTCATGAAATACAGTATGTCCGTGAGATGCAATAAAATGTACTTTGTGGTGTAACTGGTTGTTTTCGATAAACAGATTTACCTGTTCACCCATCCATTTGCCCAGGCGGGTATGCAGGCGCAGAAATTCAGGTACTGGCAGTGCCGCAGCTTGTTTTAACTGTGCTCTCAGTCCGTCTTCAAAGGGAATGCAGGTCGCTTCCTTGATCTGATAACTCCAGTCATTGCGCACGTCAGTAATTTCAACAAAAGCAATATCCAGCCCGTCCAGAGAACTGCCGGACATCAATCCGATTACATTATATATCATTTCTTACTATTATTATAATACTTATATGCCGGAAACACCCGGCAGTGCAAAGTTACTCAATATATTTGGCTGTATAATCATGTTCCGGAAAGGAAGTATTGCAGCATCCTTATATAAAAAATATTCATTTTAAAAATACTTTTTATACCTTCGCCGTGCATTTGGTTTCGATCGGATCGTCATGATCCGGATGAATTAAAAGGGAATTTGGTGCAAATCCAAAACAATACCCGTTGCTGTAAGTTCTGTTTATTACTTATCTGTATTACTGCTTACCACTGCTTTTTAATAGCGGGAAGGTGACAGATAAGAGAACGAGTCAGAAGACCTGCCTGGTGTATCATACCCAATTCCTCGGGAAAAAGGAAAACGGAATAAGTATTTGATATAATAATATATATTTATGGTAAAACGTTTACTATTAGCCTCAGCTATTATGCTGTCGGCGCAGGCACAGGCACAGACTGTAGCTACATTTGAGAATTTATCATTGCCCAACAGTGATACCCTTTATGTTGATTTTGCAACAAACGGGTACACGGTGTCTTCCGGTCTGGTTGGCCTGAAGGGAAGCATGATGGACTACCAGGGTTATACACTTACAGATGGCTTCAGCTATTCTAATATCTTCGATACCACACAATGTAATAATTGTTACGACCTGCATTATATGTATGCCGGCCGTGAGGGTAGAGGATATAACGGATCTGATAAATATGCTGTAGCCTACGCATACAGTCCTGCTATCGCTACTTTAAGCGGTGCCGCAGCGGGTCATCCTGTAGCAGGTTTCATGCTGTCCAATACCAGCTGGGGTTACGCTTATGCCAATGCTACTTATGCAGCAGCAAACGGATGGGCTAAGCTGACGGTAAAAGGATTTAATAATAATGTGCAAAGTACAGACTCTGTAGAGTTCTACCTGGCCGATTACCGCAGTGTTACTCCTGCCGCGCAGAGAGGAACATTGGATAGCTGGAAATGGTTAAATCTCCAGTCTTTGGGTAATGTCGATAGCCTCACTTTCCGCGTGACTTCTTCTGACGATTTCTTCCCTTCTTATTTTGTAATGGACAATTTCGTTACAATGGAAACAGGTGCAGTATGTGCCGATACCTTCCCGGTAACTGTTTCTAACATCAGTGCAAATGCGGCAACTGTAAACTGGATCTATTCCGGCGATACAACCTATGCCGGTAACGATTCTTTTGAAGTAGTAATCAATCAGTCTGCTACAGTAGGTACTTCAGATGTTGTACATACTGTTGCTAACCAGTTGACCTATGCTGCAGCAAGTTTAACTGCGAATACTGCTTACTATGCACACGTAAGAGCTTACTGCCCTTATGAAGAGAGCTTTAGTGCATGGAAGTCTGTTCCATTCACTACACAACCTAACAGTATCAAAAATATCAATACATTGTCGGTACAGCTGTATCCTAACCCTACTTCCGGTATGTTGTATTTCGAGTACAGCAGCCCGCTGAATGTTTGGGTAATGGATGTAAACGGACAGATCGTTCTGCGTCAGACTGCAGTTAATGCAATCGATACCAGAAATCTGGCTGCTGGTCAGTACTTCATCAGACTGAATGCCGAAAATGGTAAAAATGCTATAATACCTTTTGCGAAAAAATAAGGTGATTTATGGTTACACATTAACGGTTTCTTTTTTAAGGAACCGTTTTTTGTTGTCCGACACTTATCTTTGGTATCCCTAAACACTGCTATATGCCACGTCAAGCTATTATCATTACTATCGGCGACGAACTGCTGATCGGTCAGACCCTCGATACGAACTCAGTATACATTGCCCAAACCCTTGGTGGAATTAATATTGAAGTCATCCGTAAGGTTGCGATCAGAGATAAAAAAGAAGACATTATTGAAGCCCTGGATGATGCACTCAACAGAGCCGACCTGGTAATATTTACCGGGGGGCTTGGACCGACGGCAGATGATATTACCAAACCGGTACTTTGCGATTATTTTGGTGGTACTATGGTACGCAACCAGCAGGTATTGTCTCATGTAGAGGCGATTTTCAGTAAACGGAATATGCCTATGCTGGACCGTAATGCCCGCCAGGCCGATGTGCCGGATGTCTGTACTGTATTGTTTAACCAGTTGGGTACAGCACCGGGTATGTTGTTTGAGCAGGAGGGCAAGCTGGTGGCTTCGCTTCCGGGAGTACCTTTTGAGATGCAGCATATCCTGGACCGGGAACTGGTACCTGTGGTACAGGCCCGCCTGCAATCTTCCGTACAGTTACTGCACCGCCACCTAGTAACCTCCGGTATCGCGGAAAGTGTACTGGCAGAGCGTATCGAAGATATAGAGACAGCATTACCTGAATATATGCACCTCGCATACCTGCCTTCGCTGAGAATGGTAAAACTGCGCCTGACTGCAGAGGCTACTGATCCTACGGCCTTATCTGCCGAAATGGATGCGGTAATGCAACAGATTGCAGCGCGCATTCCTGCATATGTAATCGGTACTGAGGATGTAGGGCTGGATATTTATGCAACCCGTTTATTACTGGAGAAAAATCTATTGCTGGCTACGGCAGAAAGCTGTACCGGTGGCTATTTCGGACACCAGGTAACTAATGTAGCCGGTAGTTCTAAATATTATAAAGGAGGCGTGATCTCTTATGCCAATGACATTAAGGAAAGCCTGATTGGCGTGCAACAGAGTACCCTGGTGGCCTACGGAGCGGTGAGTGAAGAAACCGTAAGAGAAATGGCCCTTGGTGCGGTGCAGGAACTGAAGGCCGATATTGCTATATCTTTCTCCGGTATTTTAGGACCCGAAGGCGGGACCCCGGAAAAGCCTGTGGGACTGGTGTGGCTGGCCGTAGCCAACAGTGCCGGAATTGTGGAGACCCGCAAAATGCAGCTGCGCTATACACGCCTGGTCAATAAAGAGGCGGTAGTGAATGAAGGCTGGGCATTTTTACGCTCATTTATACTGGATCATTATTAGTAAGATGTTGTCTCATAAGCTTTAGGCTTCCTAATCAATTTAAAACCTTAAATTTGCTCCCTCATAGCACAAAATTGTTACATGACAGATAAAGATTTGCTTTTAAAAGCATACCGACTCATGATGTCGGCTAAAGCTATGGCCGATATTTATGAAGCCAACAGACCCATTTGTAAATATGTACACAGTACTTCCCGTGGACATGAAGCAATACAACTGGCTACGGCATTTCACCTGAAGCCGGACGATTATGTAAGCCCTTACTATCGTGATGAGAGCATGATGCTGGGCATGGGTTACCGTCCTTATGAACTGATGCTGCAATTACTGGCCAAGGGTGACGATCCGTTTACCGGTGGTCGTGCTTATTACAGCCATCCAAATATAAAAAGAGATAATTTTCCAAAGATCATTCACCAGAGCAGCGCTACCGGCATGCAGGCTATTCCTACAACCGGCGTCGCTCAGGGTATTGCCTATATTGAATCTCAGCAACTGAGAACCTTCGATACACCTCCTGTTGTGGTGTGTTCTTTCGGCGACGGCAGCGTTACCGAAGGTGAGGTAAGTGAGGCCTTCCAGTTTGCGGCATTACATCAGCTGCCGGTTATATTCCTGGTACAGGACAATGACTGGGGTATATCTGTGTCCAGCGATGAGGCCAGAACAATGACGGCTTATGAATTTATTGAAGGATTTAAAGGTATTGAACGCCTGACCGTAGACGGCAGCCAGTTCGAACCTTCATATAATACCATGAAGGAGGCCTTCGATTATGTACGGGAGCAGCGTAAACCAATACTGGTGCATGCTACCGTGCCATTGATTGGTCACCATACTTCCGGTGTGCGCAGAGAATGGTATCGTACCGAAGATGACCTGGAGAAACACCGCCTGGATGATCCGGGACCAAAACTGAAGCAACGCCTGATAGAACTGGGTGTAACGGTAGCGGAACTGGATAAGATCGAAGCAGAAGAAACTGAATTTATTGCAGCAGAATTTGACCGTGCTGTGAATGCACCTGATCCGGAACTGTCAACTGTTTCTGATCACGTATTTGCTCCGCTGGAGATCACTGAAGAGCGCGGTACACGTGTACCTGAAGGTGGTGAAAAAGTAGTGATGGTAGATGCCGCACTGCATGCCATTGAAGAGGTAATGCGTAAGCACCCCGAAGCCCTGTTTTACGGACAGGATGTGGGTGGCCGTATCGGCGGTGTATTCAGAGAGGCCGCAACACTGGCACAGAAATTCGGAGATGAGCGTGTATTTAATACCGCTATCCAGGAGGCTTATATCATCGGTTCTACCGTAGGTATGAGTGCTGTGGGCCTGAAACCGATTGTAGAAGTACAGTTCGCCGATTATATTTATCCGGGTCTGAACCAGCTGGTAACAGAGATTTCTAAATCCTGCTACCTGAGCTGCGGTAAATTCCCGGTAAGCAACATCATCCGTGTGCCGATTGGTGCTTACGGTGGTGGTGGTCCTTATCACAGTGGTAGTGTGGAAAGTACACTGGCTACGATTAAAGGAATCAAGATTGCCTACCCATCCAATGCTGCTGACCTTAAAGGATTGATGAAAGCTGCATTCTACGACAATAACCCTGTCGTAATGCTGGAACATAAAGGCCTGTACTGGAGCAAGGTTCCGGGTACAGAAGCTGCCAAAACGATCGAACCTGCCGAGGATTACATCCTGCCGTTTGGTATTGGTAATGTAGTGTTGAAAGCAGATGAGGAGCAGGTTGATAACGGAGAGAGTGTATGTATCATTACTTATGGTATGGGTGTACACTGGGCTACTGCAGCAGCTAAACAACATGTTGGTAAAGTAGAGGTGGTGGATCTGAGAACAATCTTCCCGCTGGATGAGGCACTGGTATATGAAACTGTGAAAAAACATGGTAAATGTATCGTCCTGACTGAAGAGCAGCTGAATAACTCATTTGCGGAAGCCCTGGCCGGACGCATTGCCCAGGAGTGTTTCCGTAACCTGGATGCCCCTGTACAAACCATCGGCGCCCTTAACCTGCCGGCTGTACCATTGAATGTGGGTCTGGAAGCTGAAATGCTGCCTAACGCGCAGAAAGTAGCGGATAAGATTGCGTATTTGCTGTCTTATTAGAAAAATATTTGTGTAAATAGGAATATTTATATAATTTTGCAATCTTAATTGTACAATTGTATGGCTAGAAACCATACGCTAAATAAAAAATAAAATGAAAAAAGGTACACATCCGGAAAATTATCGTTTCGTAGTCTTCAAAGATATGTCTAACGAGTCTACTTTCTTAACTAAATCAACTACTCATACTACTGAGACAATTACTTGGGAAGATGGTAAAGAATATCCGTTGATCAAAGTTGAGATCTCTAATACTTCTCACCCTTTCTACACTGGTAAATCAGTATTCGTAGATACAGCGGGTCGTATCGAAAAATTCAAAAAACGTTACGAGAAGAAATAATTCAATATTTTTTGCAAAACTGCGGCCGAAAAACGGCCGCAGTTTTTTTATGGGCTATATTTGCCATCGCAAATAACTTTACTTCATGAGAAAAATTATACAACTGGCGCTCATTGTTTTATGCAGCATCATGTTCAGTTCCTGTTTTGAAACCGTTGAAGAGATTAACCTGAATAGTGATGGTAGCGGCCGCATGATCCTTACCCTGAATGTATCGCAGAGCAAGGCTAAGGTAGCCTCGCTGATGAAACTGAAAACAGTAAACGGATACAAAGTGCCCAGCCAGCAGGAAATTGTGGCCGAACTGAATAAAACCGCTGCAGCCTTAAGAAATATGCCGGGCATCAGCAATGTGAAAACCACTAATGATTTCTCTAATTACATTTTTACTGTCTCCTTCGACTTCAAAGAGGTATCTAATATCAATACCGCTTCAACAAAGATCCTGCAGCAGTATAAAATACCGGCATACAACATAGCCCGTTACCAGTATAACAAAGCGGCCAAAACATTTATCAAAACATACCAGCTGAACCCGGAAACGAAGAAGCAATATATGGACCTGAAACAGGAAGATAAAGAAGTGTTTAAGAATGCACTGTATACCTCTGTATACAGATTTGATGCACCGGTAAAAGCTCAGACCAATAAAGAAGCCAAGCTATCCGGGTCTAAAAAAGCAGTTATGTTTCGTACCGCCATTACCAATATTGTCAACTACGGAACCTCCGTTAATAATACTATCATTTTACAATAATATCCCATCATGAAAAAGATTACCTACCTGATTGCAATGGGTGCCTTACTGCCCATCGCAGCCAACGCACAACAAAACGAAATACCTGCCCCGAAAAGAGCTGATTATGTTGTAGAGATCAACCTTCCCTATATATTTTCACAGACAGATATACATCATATTGATCAGTCGGAGAGTGCCCGTTCTCTATACGAAGCCCTGTTCGATCTGAATCATAATTATGAATCAGACAAGGATATCACTCAGTCCGGTATCGACCATCAGCGCAAAGCTTATATGCACTTTGTGATGACGGACAGTGTAAACTATGAAGTGCGCCTGTTACCGATTGCCAATGTAGATCTGTTCAAAAAAGTAATGGATGTAAACGAGCGCAAGCAGTCTAAAGAAATAAACGGTGGCCGTATCTTCTTTATTAAAGACAGCGATAAAAGATTGTTTATAGCCAACTCTGGTGCATACGGTATCTTAATTGATGGAAGTGAGCGCTACAGAGCATTTGAGGATAGTGTACGTGCAGCCCGTTATGGTATTACGCCGGTTGAGTACAGTGATTACTATCTGAATGAAGACGAAGAGGTGACAGAAGCCACAGCAGTAGAGATCGCTCCACCACCACCGCCGCCACCTGTAGTACCGAAAAACAAAAAGAAACAAGGTGCCAAGACTGAAATGACAAAGGTTGTGGAAATTGCCCCACCTCCGCCACCACCACCGTCAAAAGTAGCAATAGTAACTTATGAAGGAAGTAAGGAAGAAGAGGCAGCAGAAGCTGTTGAAGCCGCTGCAGTGGCCGCATATGAGGATGCTGCAGCCGTAGCTGTAGCAGTAGATTCAGCTGCACCATATCCTATGGAAGCGCCTATGGTTATCGAAAGCCCGGTAGCGTACAGCAGTAACTTTGACCAGGAGCGCTATAATGCAGACCGCGAAGTATATGAGCGCAAAGTAGATTCTGTAATGAATATCTGGCAGGAACAGTTCCTGGAAAATATGGTTATGGCCAATACAGGTACATACCAGCAGCTGAACTATTTCAAAGACCTGGAGCGTCCTAAAGCGAATAGTGCTTTTACTGTTTATATGAATGCTTCTGCCTCTCCGGTTACCTCCTGGATGGGATACTTTTACGGAGTAAACAGCTGGTTCAGAGAGCAGCATCAGGAACAGAAAACCAGTGAGGATAACTGGGTAATGTTGCAGCTTAATTTTGAAAGCAATGCCGTTAAAGTAAACGCGGTAACCCATACCGATGAACGCAACGGAAAACGCATCAGCCGTATTTATAAACGCAAACTGAATCCGAAATTTGCCCGCTACATTAACAGCAGCAATGATATTGGTGTACTGGCTATGGCCTTCAATACACAGAATTACCTGGAAGAAATGCCGGGTATTGTAAAGGATGCCTTCAACCAGCTAAACACTTACGGAAGCCAGGAAGCAACCCTGCTGGCCGATGTATTCAGCCTGGTGGTCGATGAAAAAGCTATTGGCAAAGCCATCAGCGGTGATGCTGCTTTTGTGTTTACCAACATCAAGAAGAAGTCATACAAGACGATAGAATATATCTGGGATGAGGAAACTTATGCCTCTACAGAAAAAGAAGTGGAGCGCCAGGAGAACTTACCGAACTTCCTGCTGATGTTTACCACAAAAGATGATAATATATTCCATAAACTGCTGGACTATGCTACTGAAAAGAACCTGATGGTCCTGGAAAACGGGATTTATAAAATCAGTGATAAGAAAAGCTACGATCCATTTGATTACTACTGCCTGATCAAAGACGGTATTGTATTCATCGGTACCGATGCCGCAGAAATGCAGGCCATCAAAGACGGCGCACAACGTGGCGGACTGACCAAAGCAGACAAGCGTTTACTGATGAAGCACAATGGATCGGGATGGTTCTATGCCAATAAACTGGTAGATAAGATCATGGAGGAAGAAGATGGTTCTATGCGTAAACTGCGCATGAATAAACTACTGAATAATGTAGGACAGATGCAGTTTGCCACAGAGAAAAACAAGAAAGGACGTGTAGAGGCCAATTATATCCTGAACATTCCGAATCAGCGTACAAACTCTCTGGAATACCTGATCTATTTACTGGATGATATGAGAAAGGCATGGTAAAAAAGATTGTCATTTCCATTCTGGTTATTGCGGTATTGATTGCGGTAAGTGTATGGGGATTTATGTATTATAAACGGACACAGTCCTTTAATATTGCCGTCCCCACAACTGCGGTAAATGCCGTGCGTATTAATGTAGAACAGATCGGAATAGATCTCTTGCTTTCCGGAGGTGCTGAAACATCCGGACAAAAGAAAAGTGGGGAAAAGGAAAAATACGGATTGGAATTACCGTTTAATGTATTCCTGTTCGGACTTAAGGATATGCCTTCAGGTTTTATGCTGAGCCGCTGGGAAATCAGTAATAATGGCGATTTTCAGGCTTTTCTGAAAACCAGCTTTGATTACAGTAATGGCGTTTTTGTACATAAAAGCAAACTATTCTGTTGCATCTATAATGAAAAGACTGTTATCCTGATGACGAGCACCCGGCCGGATGAGAAAATGATGGCCGCAGCAAAAGCATATTTGTCTGGATTAAATACAGTTGCTTTAGCAGATAATAGCAAATGGAACAACTTGCGTAGTGCAACTGATGATATATCAATTGCCGGGGATATGGGCAGTGGATACCTTAATTTTGAAAAAGGACGTATCCGTACACACTGGACGGATACAGATACCACAAAACGCAATACTGTCATCGCTGCGCCACAGGATAAGGCACTGGCCCTGCATTCTGGTGCTAATTTGGTAGCCGACCTGTCCGGTCTGCTCAAAGAACGTACCGATAGTGTGCATTGGGACCGGTTACAAACGGTATTTAGTAAAGGTTATACCCTGTATATCAAGGGGACAGAAAGCCAGCAGGAATCTGTAGTGACCTACGATTTTGATGATAATTTTGAAAAGGTTGCGAAGGTAAGTGTACATCAAAAGCAAGTGCCCGGCGTATACCTGCACACCACATTGGCCAGCCCGGAAAGCCTTACCATACTGCAACAGGAATCGGTAATTACTCCGCCGGATAGCATTTCTAAAAACATATTCCCTTTATTTGGCTTGCAATATGCCGTACATAATGGAGAACAATTTCTGGTGAGCAGTAACATTTCCGCTGCAGATCTTAAACCGGAAACCGTTACCGATGGGGGATTGTATTTGTCCTTATGGTGTAATGTAGACCAGTTGCGCAGTTTGCCTGTCTTTTCCGATGCAGCAGTTTACCTGAAGCCTTTTAAAACGCTGCAACTACAAGGCCGTAAAAACGGAAGTAAAAATAATTATGATGTAGAACTGATCTTTACCGATCAGCAAAAATATGCCTTAAAACAAGTACTGGACTTGTTTTAAGGCATTTCCTTTAAGTATTGAAGAAATAACTCCAATCCTTTACGTTTATTATCATCCAGCTGATAGCGGATATTTTGTCTATAATAGGTATCCAGGCTATATTCCGGGAATGGATTTGCCGCGATCACCTCATCAATATGCTGCAGTCCCAAAGCATTTGCTTCACTGAACTCACGGATGAAATCTTCAGGAAGCGCCTTGTTGGCAATCCATGCCGCAAATACGAAGTCATAGCCGGTAAAGGCTTTCCAATGTTCTGCAAGGTCATAGATATAAGGGAAGTGGTGATTGGCTTTTAAGGCACGATCACCGATAATAACTGCTGCTGTAGTACCTTGTACATGATCGATAAAATCTTCAGGTGCAGGTAGTATGACCACATCTTTTTTCCAGTGATGTTTTAATAAAATCTCTGCCAGTTTTACAGAAGTACGGGATTGGTAATCCATATAGATCTGTTCTACCTCTTCCAGCGGGCAATGACTGTAAATACATACCGAGGCAACCGGGCCGTCTGCAGCAATACAATAGTCGGTAACGATCTGTGCATCAGGGATAGTCAGGATAGCGGCAGTAGACACAAGGCCTATATCTGTAGTGTCGTTCTGTAATTGGGCAGCAATTTGCGAAGGGTAGGCAACATTCAGGTCTATGCGGGATAAGACAGGGTGGCGTTCAATGCCATATAATAGCGGTTTTGTATTCAGATAGCTTACCGCAGTAACTTTTATGTTCCGATTCAAAATTGTACTTTTGCCGCCAAAATTACCTTTAATTTACTAAACGCAACGCTTTAATTTGTCATTAATCATCTACACAGACGGCGCATCCAGAGGCAACCCGGGCAGGGGAGGATACGGTATTATTCTCCAATGGGGTTCAGTCAAAAAAGAACTGTCACAAGGCTATCGCCTGACCACCAATAATCGCATGGAATTACTCGCGGTGATTGTAGCCATGGAGGTGCTTACCCGTCCCGGCCTGCAGATCATGGTCTATTCCGATTCTAAATATGTGATTGACTCCGTTGAAAAAGGCTGGGTATTCGGCTGGGAGAAAAAAGGCTTTGAAGGAAAGAAAAACCCGGATCTGTGGCAGCGTTTTTTGAAGCTGTACCGTAAACATGAGGTAAGGTTCCATTGGGTAAAAGGCCATGCCGATAATCCATACAACAACCGCTGTGATGTATTGGCTACAACCGCTGCCGATGGCGGAAACCTGCTGGTAGATGCAGTATATGAACAGGAGTTTTATGCAAAATAAACATCAATTTATTATTATAATAGAAGAGCCGGGCATATGCCCGGCTCTTCTATTATAATAATATTTCTTATTCACGTTAGTTCATCATAACCCAGTTGAATCCCAGGCGCAGGTATACATTCGGAGCCGGATAGCCCGGTGCCTGCATTACATTCTTAGTCCAGAACAGTTGCTGCAGCTGGTCTCCGGTAACAAAAGCCCTCAGTCGTTTTACTTTGAAATTAAAGAAAGCCGATAACTCCGGTCTGTTGTTGATCAGTATATTATCCTGATAGTAGAACTGGTTGTAGAAAGGGCTGTAGCCATCGGCATAATATGCGGTATGGTATCTGCCTTCAAGCCCCAGGTAAGCATCCAGTCTTCCTTTAAAGATGGGTAGTTTATACGCCAGCTGATGGCGCAGCATCAAAACAGGTACATGTACCGGTGCATTGTTGGTAGCCTGCTGCCATACTGCTTCATTGTCCAGGTCAAACGCTCCGAAGGTAAATCGCTTACGGGCCGATAACTGCAGGATAGAAAATGCAGGACTGTATTGCTCAAAATGCTGATCACTGTTCAGGAAAATATAGTTCGAGATCAGTTGATTACTCAGATTTACATCCAGCTTCCAGCGGTCGATCAGCAATCTGCCGTATACCTTTGTTGTCGTTTGTTTATCGAAGGAGTTATTTAATTCAAAAAAATTGGTCCTGAATTTTTGGGTATAGTATGCAGGATCGTTGATTGATTGCATAGCGCCCAGAGTGATTTGCCCCAAATTGAGGAATCGCTTGGATAAAGTCCCCGAAACATTCAAATTGCCCGCTGATTGCCCCAGGAAGAAAAAACTTGCATTGGCCAGGTAGGTCCATTGCTCAGGTTTTAAGGCCTCTTTTCCGATCTGTCCGAATAAATAGACGTTGTCGAAATTGAACAGAGAGTCTTTGATGTTCGGAATGTATGCAATCGTACGGAAAAAATCTTTACGATAGCCAATACCAGCTTCTATCTTCACTTGCTGGCTGTCCTTGCCCAGAAAGGTGTTGAGCGAAAATTTATTGTCAAGGCTAGTCCAGTTCTGAATTGACTTCAGGGTATCAGATACCTTAAAACTAAAATTGCCGGCATACAGGTAATTTACAGAATCAGGACTACCATCAATAAATTGGTGACGGGTATGATCCAGGCTGATGACATGTTTAATAGAGAATCGCGGGGTGAAGCTGTAGGTCACCTTTGTGGAGTCATTATTGTAGATTGAGTCCTTTTTTCCCCAGGCATAGCTGTTCTCCAGAAAAAAAAGATTGTTCCGCTGACGATTGTAGACATCGGATCTTGTTGCTGCAATGCCTTGATTATCAAACCTTACTGGAATGCTAATGCGATTCCTGTATAATGGCTCAGTTAAAAAACTGTCATTTCGGATGCCGCCGTTCTCATCTTGTTTGAAATTGTTAAATATTATACCGAATTTTGTGCGCAGCCGTTCATTCTGACTTTTATAGTTGGTGCTGAAGAAACCATTAAATCCCGAAGTGCGTTGCAGGTTGAAAAAACCATCAGACACGTTATTCGCCAGTTTAAAGGTAAAGTTCCAGCGGGGATTAATGTTTTGTGTGTGCATCAGCTCAACCCATTGCAGTTGTTTGCTGCCCAGCATAAAAGAGAATGAAGTGTATGGTCGGGTAGTGTGAATGAAAGGGAGGCTGTCGATTGTGTATTTATACACATCCCATCCATTATAACCAAGGTACATTCCCGGACGGGTATTTGTGGTAAACATCAGATTTCTGGCTGTTGTACCCCAGTTGCCAAGGTCTTTGTACCACACCGGTTGCGTATACTGATTGCGATGAAAAAATAATAAGGAACTGTCGAAATAATGCGGCACTTCACTATTATAATATGTATATTGTATACGGGCAGGCGCTTCGTCCCAGTCCGTGTTCTTTTTCTTCTGTAGTGCCGTATCTTTGGCCGCCTGTGCAAACGGGTTTGCCTCAGCGGTGCTGGTCGTGGGGCTGATTTGGGCCCGGAGTGGAGTATAGGAAAGAGAACAGGCGAAAAACAGTAATAGAGAAACGTACAGTCTTAAAGTCATGGTTGGGCACAAATTCTGTTAAACCAATTGGTTTGAAGGGCAAAGCTAAGTTAATTACGGTATTTATTAAGTAAATATTGTATGGGAACAAATATAATATTAGCGATTATATGTCCCGGCTGGCACGAGGTTTGAGGGTATAATAAATAAAATAAAGAATGAAATTAGTATTTTGTTAACCTAGGTTAACGGAATTCAACGAAACACGGTATATTTTTACGATAATAATTAAGTAGTATAATTTGAAAATTATATGGGCTCTTCATCGGTTACTATAGATAAGCATCATACTCAAGAAACGGTTACCTTTCTTCACACGATAGAATCTATAATGCAAACGCATTATAGGTCTAATACATTTCCGAATGAAGCATTTCCACGTGAAGACTGGAAAAGGCTGACGGACAATGGTTTGCTGCTTTCTATGATCCCGGTTGAATATGGAGGAAGAGACAGTCACGAAGAGATCTGCGCATTGATTGAAATAATGGCAAAATATAATCTGCCATTAAGCATGTATACAATGATTATAACATTACTGTTCATCAGGAATGTTGCTAAATACGGATCTCAGGAGCTTAAAGACGAAGTATTACCTTTATTCAGTACCGAGGCATTAGTTGGCGGCTTTGCACTTACAGAGCCACACTGCGGCTCTAACCTGTCCCGTATGTGTACGGTATATCGCCAGGAGGCAGACGGCAGGTATCATATTACCGGTCAGAAACACTGGCAGGCATTCAGTCTCAGTGCAGACTGGTGGCTGATTGCCGCTAAAAATGCAGAGAATAATAACGAATTCGGTTATTTTATCGTCAAGCGCAGCGAGGGATTCAGAAATGTTGAAGAATATAATGCATTAGGACTTAAAGCGATTGATTATGGTCGTAATGAGATCGATGCATATGTACCGGCTTATCGCCGTCTGAATGTATCTGCAGAACGCCTTGACGGAGCAATAGATATGCTCTGTGCTTCACGCCTTAGTATGTGCGCTATGTCCAGCGGCTTTATTGGCCGTATATATGAGGAAGCCACAGAAAGAGCGGCACAGCGTAAAATCGGTAACGGTGCGCTGCAGGATATCGCTTATGTACAATATCGTTTGAAGCTGATCGGATCCGGTAAAACAATATCACAGGCTTTACTTTCATTTGTAAGCCGTTATAATGATTTCCGTAATGTACTTACGGAGAATTTTTTCGAGGCGCAGGCGATCAAAGCACTATCTACAGATAAGATGCTGGAAGGAGCCTTGAACTATCAGCAGATATGCGGTGGAGATGGTTATCGTTATAATGCTCCGAATAACAGTGCAGCATATGCGCTCCTGGACAGCAGGGTGTATACTGTCTTCGACGGAACCAACGATTTACTGTACCAGCAGATTACGGAGTATTGCCTGAAGCTAAGTGAAGGTATTCCGGTATCCCGTTTCCTGGCTACTTATGATAAGACCCGTTTCGGATTGAAACATGCCAATTTTGATCTTTCCATTTTAGATAAAAACGAAAATCAGGCGCAAAAAGTATTTAACGGACAGATAATTGCCCGTATATTTGGTCTTAATTGCCTGAACGATGTCATGCAATTAGACGAGGTTCAACGTCCGTTCGAATATGATGAATATATCAATGCAGTATCTTTCCTGATCGCTGACATAAAGAAGATTATCATGGAATCGGAATGTTTCAGCCGCATTTAGCAGAAAAGAAAGAAAAAAATAATTTTTTTTCAATCTGTTAACCTAAGTTAAATAAATTGTTGAAACAGTTATTTATCTTTGTTGTAGAATTAAGTTAAAGAGGTAGCTGAAAAGCAAGTGTAGCCTGACTTTGAATGATGAAACTTAATTCCCATAAATTTGTACTCTTCATACAGCTCATATTTAAATCTGTAAAGAAAGCCCCTTTTTAGGGGCTTTATGATTTTATACAAGGGCTATTATTTCTATATCATTATAAACGATGCCGTTAACTTAAAAGTTTTTGTTATCTTAGTCAAATTTTCACACCCTTTCAGGTAAATAAAAGGGTAAAATTTACTGGCTAAAGATTGTTTTTTTGGTTTGGAGGTGTGATTGTAATTTTGCAAATAATATCAACTTGTGTATGGAACTAGAGTTTGTGGCCTTAGCCAACTACTTAGAAAATCATTTAAAACTGAGCAAAGAAGATGTAGCACTTTCTTTACCCTACTGGAAGAAGTTCTCTTATAAAAAAGGAGAATATTTTAACCAGTACGGAAATGTTTGTCAACACTTGGGCTTTATAGTATCCGGAATTTTCCGTACATACTATATTGATGACAACCTTAAAGAAAATACTGTATTTATCTATACTCCAAACGAATTCGTAACCGCTTTCCGCAGTATGGTGCAACGCATACCCTGTATCTATTATGTACAGGCGCTGGTGCCTTCTTATATTGTGAGCATCCACATCAATGACCTGGAGTCACTCTACAGTAAATCAAAAGGATGGGAAAGAGTAGGACGTGCGATTGCGGAGGATGCGTTTTATAAATTACTGAACCGCATGGAAAACCTGGTTTTCCTGAATGCAGAAGATCGGTACAAGCAATTCCTGGAGAATTTCCCTGATTTGCCGGACCTGATTCCGCAATATCATATTGCTTCCTTCCTTGGTATTGAGAATCCTTCACTCAGCCGTATCAAAAACAGGCTTAAGACCGTAGGTACTAAAGTTGCCAATGGAGACCAGGAGGAAAATTAATTCATAAATAAGTATTGAAATTATTAATTGTCATTAATGCTCCCAGGCCGGGAGCATTAATGATTTAGATTCAAATATTTATATACTTGGGTTAACAATTATGCGTATAAATGTGAAACTTATCTTGCAATTAGGTTAATTATATCACAATAAAAGGATTACTTTTATCATACACTAATAAATTTTGGGGTATGAACGTGAAAAGTACATTCGAAAACGCGTCCTTTAAGGACTTTGAGAATATTCCGGGTATGGGAATATTTGAGCGGGCTAAAGAGCTTAATGCCTTTCTTTTATACTTGAAAGAAAACAACAGGCATCATTACAGGAAGATCAATTATGATATGTCGGGGCCAATGGTAAGGCATATTGGACCTGATGGAAAAGAAAAGGAATTGCTCAATCTTGTGAGCAACGATTACCTTGGCTTTTCGCAACACCCGGCCGTAAAGAAGGCTGCTATCGATAGTATTCAGCAATATGGAACGGGCGCCGGATCTTCTCCGCTTATCGGTGGTCATTATGATTATCATGAAGAACTGGAGCGAAAGCTATGTCATTTCTTTGGTCGTCCGGAAGGCTGCTCTCTTGTATTTACCACTGGCTATACTGCTAATAGTGCCACTTTACAGGCGCTCTTGCAGAAAGAGGATATTGCGATTATGGATATGGCAGTGCATGCCAGTGTGTATGAGGGGTGTTTGCTGACCAATACCAAGCGCTTTCTGCATAATAACCTGGAGATGCTGGAGATGGCATTGAAAGATGCACAGTTCAAATATCGGAATAAACTGGTAATCATTGACGGTATATATTCGCAGGACGGGGATATGGCACATGTGCGGGAGATCCTGCAGCTATGCAGACAATATGGTGCTTTGCTGATGCTGGATGATGCACATGGTATCGGTGTAATCGGAGCAAACGGAAGAGGAGTGCTGGAACATCTGGACCTCCTGCAGGAGATAGATATCATTACCGGAACACTGAGTAAGTCTTTTGGTAATATTGGTGGATTTGTGATCTCTTCTCCGGAAATGATCGCCTTCCTGCAGTATCAGTCGCGGCAATATGCATTCTCTGCGGCAGCGACACCGGCTATAAGTGGTGTAGTAAAGGCACTGGAACTATTTGATGAGGAGCCTATATGGCGTCATCGACTGAGAGAGAACATTGAATATTTTAAAAAAGGACTGACTGATATGGGATTGGATGTGGGTAATACCTGCTCAGCCATTATCCCGGTAAAAATAGGCGATCCGCATAAAACAGGGCAGGTGGGAAAGATGCTTCTGGAGTTTGGAATATATGCCAATCCTATACTTTATCCTGCCGTGTCTAAGAAGGATGCCCGTATACGAATGAGTTTAATGGCTACACATAATTGTGAACAATTAGGTAAAGCCCTTGAAGCATTTGAATTTATAAATAAAAAGTTGGAACTTGCAAATTGAAAGGGTATTAATAGTAATAATACGATAATTTAGAAGTAATGAAAACAATGAATAAGGAATCCCAGGAGAAAGTTACAAAAGCGCGTAAAGTAACGGATGGCGCTATTCGTAACAAAGCTCGTACTAAGAGAAAACTGCTTGATGCAGTAGGAGAGGTCTTGCGTACGAAGGGCTACACCGGTTTAACTATTCGCAACATCATTGAGACTGCTGGAGTAGACAGAAGGTTAATCTATCTGTATTTCGGAGGAGTAGATCAGTTAATTGAGACTTATCTGAATGAAAAGGATTACTGGATGAGCCAGATCAGTCCGAAGACGCAGGCGATTATGGAAGCCGCCGACAACTTCGGTCAGAATGAAATTACTGCCATCTTACATACCATGTTTGATGAGGTATTTCAGTCTGCTGATTTGCAAAAAATCCTCAATTGGGAAATCAGTGAATTTCAACCAAGATTAAGAGAGCTGGCAGATAACCGTGAAGAGTTAGGCAAGCATTTATTTAAACTTACCGATGCAAACTTTGCTAAGACAGATATTAACCTGAGAGCCATGATGGCTGTACAGATCGCAGGTATATACTATCTTATTCTTCATGCTTTATCAAACGGGAGTACGTTCTGTGAGATTGACCTGAATGCTCCTAAAGGCAGAAAGGCGATTAAAACAGCACTGTCCAAAATGATGGAGCTGATTTACAAAGAAGCGGAGAGTCAAAAGTAATTCCTCTTTTCTTAATCAAAGATATAGCACCCCTTATACAGGTTATTCTCAACCTGTATAAGGGGTTTTTTGCCTTTAATTTAGTTGGTTTGATAATTTATTTTGATATAAAGTATTGATTATAATTAAAAAATACATAACAAAAATAGTATATTTTATTTTAGATTGTTTTAAGATTAGAAATAGATACTGAATAGATTAACTCCGTCGTTTCTATAAAAAAAGACTATATGGATAAAGAATACAGTATACATACCGGCTATGAGGCTATGGATATTGCGGCCATACACCACTACTTATCACAAGAGAGCTATTGGGCAAAAGGTATACCTTTTGAAACGGTACAGCGATCTTTGCAGCATTCATTTTGTATCGGTGTCTTTACCGGGGGGAGGCAGATCGGGTTTGCCCGGCTGGTAACGGATTACAGCACATTTGGCTACCTGGCAGATGTCTATATTCTGCCTGCACACAGAGGTAAAGGGCTTTCTAAAGAAATGATGCAATACATCATGGACCTGGACTGGATGGCTGGTTTGAGAAGAATCATGCTGGCTACACTTGATGCCCATGGCCTTTATCAGCAATTTGGCTTTAAAGTCACAGAGACTCCTGAGCGAATCATGGAACGTAGAAAAGAACAGGCTTATACCAAATAGGTATAAGCCTGTTGCTGTCCGCATACCGCAATAACGGTTACGATATAGGGACAGTCTGAGGTTTAGGTTTTAATTATTTTGAAGTAAATGAAAACGGTGTGTGATAGGGTTTAGTCCGTGTGCTATTATTCTTTTTTGTCCCATGCAAAGGTAGGATCGCATATCCGGATACCAGAGGGTGTTTTACCCGTATTTTTACCGGGGTTTCACCCCTATGCGCACAAAACCTATACCAGTCGCTGTTTTAGTAATGCTTCATTCAGTTCCCTGTTAAGTGCTGCACCCGCCATAGATCCGCTGTATACTGCTTGTGCAACAGAGCGCATGCCAGAACTGTTATCCCCGCAGGCATAGACTCCTGCTATAGAAGTCTGCTGCACCATATCAATAACAATATGACCTTGTTCTGTAAGAGCACAGCCCAGGTTTGCGGCAATGGTACTATGCTGGACAAAAGGCAGGCGTGCATACATAGCCGGTAATGCAAGTTTGGTGTCATCATCAAAAATAATCTCCTCCAGTTTGCCTTCCTTATGCCTGATCGAGGCCAGTGGCTGCTCTATAATATGTATAGACAACTTTCGCAGCTGGCTGATCTGCTCTTCAGTCATGGTAACCGGACCATTGGTCAGCAGGTATAATTCTTTGCTCCAGTTGTACAGCAGCATGGCAAATTCAAAAGCCATTTTCCCGTTTGCCAGTATAGCTGTAGGCTGGCTATGGTATTCATATCCGTGACAGTACGGGCAGTGAATAACAGAGATGCCCCAGCATTCGGCGATACCTGGTATCTCCGGCATCATATCCTTAATACCCGTTGCCAGCACCAGTCTGTGGCTTTTGTACAGGTCTCCTGAAGCTGTTGTTGTGGTAAAGAGGCTTGCATCATTTACACTATTAATGGCGATGTCTTTGCAAAGACTAATGGTCGGGTAGGCGAGCACCTGCTCCAGTGCTATGGCAGACAGTTCTGCAGGTGTACTTCCGTCACGGGTCAGGAAGTTATGCGAGTGCGGTGTCTGACGATTACAGGGCATGCCGCTGTCAATGATCAGTACCTTACGCAATGCCCTGCCAAGGGCCATTGCAGCCGATAAACCTGCATAGCTGCCGCCGATAACGACTGCATCATAGAGGATTTCGGTAGAGGGTTGCTGTGTATTTATTTCTTGTATCATAATTCAGATTTTTAATGGAGGATTAACGATTGCTGCAGTATCTTTGCTAATGCAACTTAGTTGCAAAAATAAAGCTTCATTATTAATTGCAACTAAGTTGCATTAATAAAATTTGTGTTAAAATGAGCAACTCAAGAAATACTATAGCGCGTACAGAGATACTGAACCTGATTAGGGAAGCGGGAGAAGCCTTGTCCCATGCAGATTTGCAGGCATCTCTAGGCGATTTGTGTAACCGTGTTACGATCTACAGGGTGCTGGACCGTTTGCTGGAGGAGCACCTGATCCATAAGATCGCAGATGTAGATGGTAATATTACCTATGCGGCCTGTCACGATTGTAGTGGTCGTCATTTGCATAACCATATTCACTTCCGTTGTGAAGAGTGTCAATCTGTAACCTGCCTGAACCAGGTAGAGCCCGAGTTTAAGTTACCGAGACAGTATGTAGTACATAGCATGAACTTTACCGTATCCGGTCTGTGTCCCAAATGTTCCGGTAAGCGATGAAAGCAGGTTCAGGCTCAATAATGTGTTACTTCAGCCTCAAATGAATGTAAAGGCTTGGAAATGCAGGGATCGGCTTATTCTTTTGTAGTCCGGATGTGCAGCAGGTCTTAATACTCATTGCATAAAACTTCCGGCAATACTCTGTAAAAGCATTTTCAACATACCCAAAAACAGAAAACACACACCAACCCGGTCATCCCTTTGGCCGGGTTTTTTATGCCCTGCAGACTGGTTTTGATAACAGCACTTTAATGGACAGATGTGGGATTTTTACGGCAAAATGCGTATGTTAGCAATATGATCGTGAACCATAGATTAGGTATTACTTTATCCGGTGGCGGATTCAGAGGGGTAGCCCATCTGGGAGTACTGCAATTCCTTTCAGAGCTGGGTATTTCAGCGAATGAACTGTCCGGAACCAGTGCCGGTGCGCTTATAGGTGCATTGATTGCTGAAGGGTACAAACCACTGGAGATATTACAGTTCTGTAAGGATGAAAAATTCTTCAGCTATTCCGATCTCCTGTCTGCCAGGCGCAGTGGTTTGTTTAATACCATTGTATTTGAGCGTATCGTCAAGAAGTATATTCCCCACGATAGTTTCGAAGGATTAAAAATACCCCTTTATGTATCCGTTACCGATCTGACCAATGCAGCATCACTTATGTTCAACCAGGGATCATTATCCTTTGCCATTAAATGTTCCTGTTCCTTTCCGCTGATCTTTCAACCCGTAAAATATAAAGAAGATGTGTATCTCTGTGACGGAGGTATTATGAATAATTTCCCCGTAGAACAGATGCGGGCTTCCTGTAATAAAGTGATCGGGATAAATGTGAACCCGATTAGCCGCATGGAAGGCAATATCAGTTATAAAGAAGTGATCGGCCGTATTATCCGTATCGCAACCTCAAGGCTGTATAATATCGGGGAGAAGCAATGTGATATCTACATACAGCCGGATGAGATTAACCATTACGGCACATTTGACTCCAAGAAAATACAAGAGATCTATGACCTGGGCTATCGCTATGCACAGGAATTTGAAGAAGCCTTCCTGGAGCTGAAGGCCTCACTGCAAAAGCCATAACATTCAGGGCGCCCGGCATAGCCGGGCGCCCTGAATGTTATGGGGAGTTTACAATTTTTACATTTTTTTGTGAAGTAGTATATTGTTCGTACGAAAAGTTTCGTACCTTTGGTTTCATGCGTACAAAACAACAACATAAATCCACCTCCGAACCAACCAAGGCAGAGCTGGAAATACTGAATGTACTGTGGGAACACGGCAGTGCTTCCGTGCGTTTTGTGAACGACCGGTTGAATGAAAGCCGGGAAGTAAATTATACCACCACCTTAAAGCTCATGCAGATCATGGTGGAGAAAGGTATCCTGACGCGCGATGAAAGTAGTATGAAACATACTTACAGTGTGGCGGAGGCCGAGCAGGATACCAAAGCACATTTGCTGGACAAATTTGTAGAGACTTTGTATAAAGGTTCGGCCAGTAAACTCGTTATGCAATTACTGGGCAATAAACGCACCTCTTCTAAAGACCTGGAAGAGATCCGTAAAATGCTCGATAAAATGGACCCTAAGCAATAATTTTTTAACCGGTAAACAGATCACCATGAATTCAATCCCTTCCGGCCTGATCAAAGCGGTATATCACAGCCTGGCACATTCTCTGTGGCAGGGCATGTTGCTGGCTTTGCTGACGGCAATCATCATCGGCACTACCCGAAAAGCCGCACCAGCAAAGCGATACAATCTTTTATTAGGAACACTGCTCTTATTTATACTGGGCAGCACTTTTACCTTTATATACCAGTTACAAGATATCAGCCATTACCGGGTATCGATAAGTGTTACACACGGATCTGATCTTTCTTTTGCGGCATGGATGCAGCAGCTCACTGATCGTATGATGGCCTGGCCTTATGTGGGCCAATTCACTTATTGGTTGAACACACATGCCGGTCTGATTGTGCTGGTCTGGCTTTCTGTTATTTGTCTGCGTATGCTGCAACTGGCACTGGGCCTGAATCGTATGCGATCCTTACGCCGCAGTGCAGCAGATGCTGTTCCTGCCGAATGGAAACATTATGTACAACAAACAGCACAAACATTAGGCATTCATCGTGGTGTACAGCTGGCCATTTCCGGTCTTACCAAAGTGCCGCTGACACTGGGTTATTTCAAACCATTAATACTGGTGCCTGCCGGTTTACTGGCAAGGGTTTCTCCTGCAGACCTGGAGGCTATACTGGCGCACGAACTCGCGCATATCCGCCGCAGAGATTACCTGGTCAACCTTTTACAGCATATTGTTGAAACTGTATATTTCTTTAATCCTGCAGTGTGGTGGATATCCTCGCTACTGCGGGCAGAGAGGGAGCATTGCTGTGATGATGTCGCTATTGCGCTGACGCAAAATAAGAAACAATACCTGCAGGCACTGGTTGCCTGTGAGGAATATGCAATAGCTACACCAGCCTATGCCTTATCCTTTGCAGGTAGAGGGCATCAGCTGAAGGATCGTGTGCTGCGCCTGGTTTCCGGATACAACCGAAAGGGTAATCGTGCCGAAAAAGCAATCCTGAGCATGTGTCTTTGTACCCTCATACTGGCTGCTACAGCATTATATAGTTACACTTATAAACCTTTACCGGCGTCTGGTACACCGGCTGCAACAGCCAGCAATATTATCCCACCTGCATTACCGGGTTTAGCGACCGAAGCAGATGTCTGTCCGCCGCCGCCGGCAAAAACAACAAGCAAGGAGGCGCATGCTGAAACAGCTGTGGCCAATAATATGACCCTTTCCACAGCTGCCGTATCCGGTACTGCAGCAAAAGATACTAATCCTGTAGAGACTGTTGTGGTAGAGATGGAAAAGGATGGATTAGTAGCGGTCAACGCACCGAATGTACAAGTGCGGATCAGTAATAATGTTGTGGTCGTGAATGGCATTACCATAGGAGCGGATCTGTCGCGAAAATACCAGGATCACTATGTGGCCTTAAGCGGTACAGAGGGAGACTGGCAGGTCAATTACGAACGAGAGACTACAAATTAAACAACCCATTTTACCCGAATAATTTAATTCAAATCATCACATGAATAAACTGTTTACCCAAACGGTCCTGGTATCTTCTGCCCTGGCCGCAAGCCTGAATGGCGCTGCCCAGCAGCAATCATCTGCTGTTAACGGCAAGGTTTCCGACCATACCGCACAAGCCTTAATGGCGGTTACTGCAGCACTGATCAGCCCGGACGAATCAACTGTTATCAAATCGACCATGAGCGATGAAAACGGTCAGTATGTGCTGGATGCCGTACCCGACGGACTGTACCGTATCTGGCTCAGTGCAGTCGGTTATGAAGAATATAAAAGTGATACCTTCCGTGTCAGTGGTGCTACAATACAATTACCAGCTGTGCAATTAAAGCAGGGCAATGGTTTGCTGAAAGAAGTGAGTGTGGTGGCCAGGCCTCCCTTTGTAGAACAGAAAGTAGATCGTACGGTGGTGAATGTAGATGCTTTGATTGGTAATGCAGGCAGTTCCGCACTGGATGCACTGGAGAAGTCTCCCGGTGTACGGGTAGATCAGAACGGAGGCATTAGTCTGAAAGGTAAGCCCGGTGTTATGGTCTTTATTGATGATAAACCCACGTATATGTCCGGCACACAATTACAGGATTACCTGCGTTCTATGCCGGCTTCCAGCCTGGAAAAAATTGAGCTGATGCCCAATCCGCCAGCCCGGTATGATGCGGCAGGTAGTGGCGGGGTGATTAATATCCGTACCAAAAAGAACAAGGCCAATGGCTTTAACGGGAACGTAAGCCTGGGGCTGAACCAGGGACAGTATACCCGCAGCAATAATAGCCTGAACCTGAACTGGAGAAAGAACAAGGTAAATGTCTTTGCCAGCCTGGGTTATAGCCATCAGAACAGTTTTAATGACCTGGATATATACCGCCGGTATAAAGATACCGATGAAAGTACCCGTTCCTTCTTTGAACAGAATACCTATATCCGCCGTAAAGGAGATGGGTATACCGGTAGAGTAGGAGCAGACTTCTACCAGGATGAGCATAATACCTGGGGCGTACAATTCAACGGACAACTAAACCAGGGTAAACAGGTCAATGATAATACCAGTAATCTATTAAATTCCGGCCGTCAGACCGATTCTGTGATCAAAGCATTGAATACGGAAAAAGACCAGTTTCGTAATGTGGGCGTCAATGCCAATTACCGCCATCGCTTCGATAATGCAGGTCATGAATGGACAGCAGACCTGGATTATATCCGCTACCGCACCCATAACGATCAGCTCTTCCTCAATACCACTTATATGCCCGATGGTGCAGTATCGCAGCGTGATCAGCTGAATGGTAATCTGCCTTCGGATATTTATATCTATTCCGTAAAGACCGACTATACCCGTCCGACCAAAAGCGGATTTGTGATCAGCGCAGGTTTGAAATCAAGCTACATCAAGACCGATAACCTGGCAGAGTACTTGTATACCAAAGACAATGTAACTACACCGGATTACGATAAGAGCAATAACTTTATTTACAAGGAGAATATCAATGCCGCGTATATCAATACCAATAAGGAATTCAACCGTTTCTCCGTGCAGGCGGGTTTGCGCATGGAGCATACTTTATCGGACGGACATCAGTTGGGTAATGCGATGAAGCCGGACTCCACCTTCCGCAGAGAGTACCTGAGCCTGTTTCCTACACTGTATATGAATTATAAACTGGATAGTGCATCTAAACACCAGGTGAATCTGAATTACGGCCGCCGCATCAATCGTCCGTATTACCAGGATATGAATCCGTTTATTTCGCCATTGGATAAGTTTACCTATTATGTCGGAAACCCTTTCCTGAAGCCCTCTTTCACCAATAGCATAGCCCTGTCTTATATCTATAATAACCGCATTACGGTAACCATGTCTTATGGTCGTACGCGCAATGAAGTACAGGAAACCATTGAGATGATTGGCAATACCTATTTTAGCCGTCCGGGTAATATCGGTCGCAATGTAGTGAAGAGTATTTCTGTAGATGCCAACCTGGAGCCACTTTCCTGGCTTACCCTGAGTGCGTATACAGAATTATGTAACATCCATTCCCGCAGTAATTTCTATACGGGCATACTGGACAATAAAGGTACTTACTGGTTTGTCCAACCTATGGCACAGGCCCGTCTGGGCAAAGGCTGGACGGCAGAGCTGAGTGGCCGCTATATCACTGATGTGACCACAGCACAGTTTGTGATCCTGAGTAATGGTGGTGTAAATGCAGGCCTGCAAAAGGCTATAGGCAAACAAGCCACCTTGAAATTAGGTGTGAATGATATCTTCTATACCAATGCCAATAACGGTATTATCAATAACCTCTACCTGACCGATGCGCACTGGACCAATAAACTGGATACCCGTCAGGCCATACTTAGCTTCAGCTATCGTTTTGGTAAAGCAATGAACAATGACCGCAAACATACTGCTACCGGTGCGGAGACCGAGCAGGATAGGGTGAAGAAGTAAGAAGTAGAAAGAGCGTTGTATCTATGTACAACGCTCTTTCTCTTTTATTAATTCCCCATTACCTGCTCCAAAATCCCCGCAATCCTTTTCTGTCTTGTTTCAGGGCGCTTGGCGGCAATAAGCTGGTATAGGATACCTTTCTTCACGGTTTTACTGAGTTTATGGAAGGCATCGATAGCACCGGGAGTAGCGTCCAGGGCGCATTGCAGATCTTCGGGAATAATCATGGCCTCTACAGAATCCAGTATGGTCCAGGAGCCGTTTTGTTTCGCCAGGTCTATACTGGTCTGTCCGGCGGGCATCATTAACCCGGTTTCGATCAACCGGCTCACTTTATCTTTATTGATATTAGACCAGACGCTGCTTGGTTTGCGGCGGGTGAAATACTGCATGAAACGATCTTCTCCGGCAGATACACGGGTGCCGTCAATCCATCCGAAACAGAGGGCCTCATCTACAGCATCACTCCAGCTGAGGCTGGGCGTTCCTGATTTTTGTTTATAGCAAACCAGCCAGATCGATGTGGCCTGCTGGTGATGGGTTTCCAGCCAGCGGCGCCAGTCTGCACGATTAGGGGCGTAATAGGTAGCATGCTCCGGTATATTGCTGTAGTCCATATGAATGTATTTTGATACAAAGATACTATTGCCGGAGACAAGGGTATGTCAGCAGTAAAGGAGGTGTTATATTATTTTCCCTGACTCAAGGGTACCTCCACACTTAATGCAGTCCCGTTTTTAGTAGATTCTATAGCCATTGTACCATTCATATCCTGTATCCTGTTCTGTAAGGATTGCAGTCCCAGGCTTTTGGTTTGGGGTAGCGCATATACATCAAAACCCTTACCATTATCGTTGATCTGTAAAGAAAGCATACCTTCATCTGCATACATAAACAGCTGTACTTTGTATGCTCCGGAATGCTTCAGTATATTGATAAATGCTTCCTGTATAATACGCAGCAGCTCAATTTTTATGCGATGCGATACCTTTTGAAGAGAGGGATTATCTATGTCAATTGTTTTCTCGAACTGCTGTTCGGGCAAGGCATAACTTGCCAGTTTCTGTACACTCTCCGCAAAAGAATCCTGTTCTTCTTTAGCCCCTTCGGTATACCATTCATGGCTTTTCTGCCGGGTATTCTGGTAAGCATTTTTTACCTTTAGATTAATGGTTTCTAAGCGCTCCTGCTGTTTATGATCCTGTTCATCCAGGAGCTGTAGTTCTATAAAGTAACCCAGAGAGGCCAGCTGGCCTGCAAGATCATCATGTAATTCCATGCCCAGTCTTTTCTGTATGGCATTTGCCCTGATTTCCAGTTCCGCTATTTCTATCTGGGTCAGCTGCCGCAGTGTTTCAATTTTTTTTCGTGCATTTCTGTCCTTCCGCTTCATGTACAGGTACAAGAGGATTATCGCACTTACTGCGAGCAGGGCGGCAATCGCAACGATGATATTCCGTTTTTGCTTCTGGGCTTTCAATTGTAATATCTCACCCTGTTTCTCCTCAGCAATCAGCCGGGCGTACATATTATTATTGATATCCGCCATTTTAAGGCCGATTACCGAATCATTTATTTCATAGGCCCCTAGGAGATCGGTATATGCCTGAGCATAATGATGATCCAATGCATTGACAGTAGCACTGTAGCGCAATTGTGCCGTTCCGTCGCCCGGATCGTTTTTGTTGATCTTTTGGGCCAAAAGCTGCATATAATACCTGCTGCTGTCTGGCTGTTTTTGGGCGATAAAGAAATCGATGTATTTGCGGATGAGCGCCCGTTCTGCCGATCGTGCCCATATCTGCCTGATCTCATCACTGGTCCGGACAAGCGTACGGCTGCTGTCTAATATGCTCTTGGCATGGTTTATGTCTTTCAGCATCAATGCTGCGGTATACCGTACCTGGTAATTCAAATACAAACATTGTTTGAGCTTGCCCTGGTCCGCTATATTTTTAAAACTGAGTTGCTGATATATTTTCCCGGATATATCCACTATAGTCCTGACCATTGAAGCGTCCTGTTCCCGTGCATATAGTCTCGATACATTATTCAGGATGGTCATGGCATTCAGGCTCGTATTGACCGGGACATCCTGGTTCCTGATCAGTTGTGGCAGCTGTTTCAGAAAGGGAAGTATATTTATAAAGACCGCTTTGCGCTTGTCTATATTTAGTCGTTCATTACTACCATAGACAACCAGCAGGAATCTGGGCTCATTGAGTGAGGGGAAATAGGGTTTTGTTTTTTGTAATTCCTGTTCTGATTTTTGCAAATAATAAAGTGATGCCCCTTCCTGGTGGGTAAATGATGTATGGTTGGCCAGTATGCTATAGTACTTTACCCGGTAAGGCTGGTACTGCTTTTTACCCCAGGCTATCTTTTGATAAAGAGTCATATATTTGGGGAAATCGGGTTCTTTTAAATAGCTTTCTGATAAGGCCTCTGCCTTATTCAGATAAGCGGTATCGCTTAGTTTGCCCTGCTTATATTGTTGTTCTAAAGTAGTCCAGTCTTTCTGATTTGTTTGTGCGGAAAGCGGATATTGCAGGCATATGAACAGGAAAAGGAGGCAGACTATCCGAAGGCAAGGACGATATGTGGCGGCGGAAGGAAACATAAAAAATGATTTGTGGTATTGCCGGGAATGTTTAATTCATTTGAATACAAACTACAGGCCGCTTATATCAGGTGATGGTCATAGGCATACTTCACCAGTCCGACGGCAGAATGAATATTGAGTTTCTGCATCAGGTTTCTCTTGTGTGTCATAATAGTTACAGGGCTGATGTGCAGCATTTCTGCAATGACTCTGGTCTGGTGCCCTGCGGCGATAAGGCGCAATACTTCCAGCTCTTTCTTTGTAAGGGTGCTGTTTTCTATAAATAATACGCTGGCCGCCAGTCTGCCGCTCAGGTCGCTGCTGATATATTTCCGGCCTTTATATGTATTTTCTAAAGCCATTTTAATCTCATCTCTGCTCACTCCCTTACTGATATACCCGTTTGCGCCCAGTGCAAAACACTCTTTTACAGTATGGGTATCCTTAACACTACTCACAATCAGTATAATCAGGTCTGGGTACTGTTTATGGATGTGCCGGATGAAATCATTGACCTGTTCTCCGGGCATCAGCAGATCTGTCAATACAAAATCATAATGCTGTTGCTGCAGGTAATTTGCGGCTTTCTCCAGTGTATCTGCGGCATGAATAATACTGCCTTCCGGTAGCATTTTATCTAATAGAGAACAAAACCCTTCAGCGACTAAAGAGTGGTCATCTATCAGTAAGATATTAACGGCGGGTATGTCTATTTTTTGATACACTTGAACTACAAAACTACAATACATATATCACTTTTTATCTACTATAAATGGAGTATTTATATCATGGTTATGATGATCAAATTACCTCTTATGGCTGATTGGATGCCAGTCTGCTGATTTTGAAATTTGTATTTCCTTAAAAACCATTTTAAACAACGTAAATGAAATCGATGTACAAATCTTTTAAAAATGCAAAAACCTGGCTTCTCTGCTTATCCATAGGTCTGCCCATGACCCGGGTGAGCGCCCAGGAAATTACTGCAAATACACCCTGGGTGTGGATGGGTGGTGATACAACCGTAGGACAGCCCGGATTATATGGTACAAAAGGTATACCCGGTCCGAACAATAAACCCGGTGCCCGCAGTCAGGCGGCATCCTGGACAGATTCCCTGGGCAATTTCTGGCTATTCGGAGGCAGGGTGTACAGTACGACGGTAACCGAGGCATTGCGAAATGATCTGTGGTGCTATAGTCCATTTTCCAAACAATGGACCTGGGTCTCCGGAGATTCTACCGTAAATGGTGCAGCCGTGACCGGTACGCCGGGCATACCTGCAGCAACGAATACCCCCTCAGCCCGCAGTCTGATCAACTACTGGACCGACAAGGACGGAATGTTCTGGGTATTTGGTGGGGTGATTACGCCTACTGCAGCTACACGTGGCAATGATTTATGGAAGTTTAACCCTTATGCCCGGCAATGGACGCTGGTCAGGGGCAATCCTGCTACACAGGACACTTTAGGCGTTTACGGAACCCTGGGCACAGCAGCAGCTGGTAATACACCGGGCGGCAGATCGGCAGCAACCTGCTGGGCAGATGCCAGCGGAAATTTATGGCTCTTTGGCGGCCAGGGCAAGGCCAGCACAGGTGCTGCTGCAACGGGACTATCGGACTGGTGGAAGTATAATATCAGCGCTAACCAGTGGACATGGATGGGAGGACCCAATGTGTCCAGTCCCGCAGCTAATTATGGTACCCAGGGCGTAATGAGTCCTTCCAATATTCCGGGCGGCAGATACCTCGCGGTAAGCTGGAAAGATACCGCCGGTAATTTCTGGATGATGGGCGGTGTGGGCTATGTAACCACCACATCCGGTATGCTAAATGACCTCTGGAAGTTTAACCCTGCGCTGAACCAATGGGTATGGATGCAGGGTACTAATGTGATTAATGATCCGGGGCTGTATATCAGCAGGGGAATTAGTTCGCCCGAAAGAAGACCTAAAACCAGGAGAACAACCACTACCTGGACCGATATGTCCGGTAATCTCTGGCTCTTCGGAGGCACAACAAGTACTTTTATGACCAATGCGGTGAATGATATATGGAAATATGATGTTGCGGTCAATCAATGGACATGGGTGAAAGGGGATAGTACCAATAATATTGCCCCGGTTTATAATACCCTGGGTGTGGCCAGTCCGTCAAATGAGGTTGGCGGCCGGGGTACAGAAGTGGCCTGGAGAAGCATCAAAAGCAATAACGTGTGGGTGTTCGGAGGGCATTTCCCACCTTATGCTACCCGTAATGATCTGTGGAAGATAGAAGCATGTACACCTATTGCATCCCTGCCTTTAATCACAGGACAGGATACCGTTTGTGCGGGAGATACCGTTACCTATACCATGCCTGGTATATCCAATGCCCTGACGTACCTCTGGAATGTGCCTGCGGGCTGGAGCAGTACCTTGAATGCGAATACTATTTCCGTTGTACCGAACAATACTGGCGGGTCATTAAGTGTAAAAGTAGTCAGTGTCTGTATGGATACCTCGAATATACAGGTCAAGAATATTGTGGTGAGCACCATTGCTACTCCGGTGATCAGCCAATCCGGTTCTGGTGGCGCTATAAGTCTGTCTGTCAGCAGTACCTATGCTGCCTATCAGTGGTATCTTAACGGGACAATTATTCCCGGAGCCACAGCGGCTACGTACATACCTGCGGCCAATGGTATATACACTGTTGAGGTGCGAACAGCATTTGGTTGCCGGAGTATGTCTGCCGGTGTTAATGTGAATACCCTGAGTCTTAACGATCTGCAGGCTAAAGCCGGAATCAGTATTTATCCTAATCCGGTCGTGACTGAGCTGATGATATCCTCCCTGGTAGATGTACAGCTTGCTGTGGCAGATGTACAGGGGAAAGTATTGATCAGGCAATCTTTTAAAGCAGGTGATCATGCGGTGGATTGCTCCGCCTTGTCTTCGGGCTTGTATTATGTAACCTTCAGTACAAAAGATGGTGCGTTTATCCAGACCCTTAAAGTTGTGAAAAAGTAAACACAGAATCACAGCTCATTTCTCTATATGGCGCTCTGGATACAGAGCGCCATATCTTTTAAGTCTACTATAAACAGAGTAGTTTTCTCATTTTATTCTGATAAAGATTCCCCTGTTTGCAGGATTGTTCAGGCCTTTTAATTATAAGAATTTTGCATTTCTTAATATGAAACGATTGCCCCCAAACCGCTCTGGTATGGGTACCGTATCGTGGAGTTGAGTTGTATAAAGAGTAATGATTAAATACTAAATTGAAATGAAAACATTTTGTCTTTTTGTGTCCATGCTTGCTGCAGGTATATGCCATGCACAGACTATCCTGAAATTTGGTGCAACCGGCGGCCCCGCCGGAGCAGGTACAAGAAAAGGGGCGGGGGCAGACATTACGGCTAAAACCATCATCTTTACAGATGGCAGCACAAATGCCCTGGCAGTACCTCCAACCACCGTTACATTCAGTCTCAGTAATCAGCAGTTTGGGCCCGGTTCGGTACAGGGCATACCTGCTGCCAGTGCTGCATCCTTTGGTAATGCAAGTAATACTGTTATTGATACACAGTTTACACCCGTATCATATTACAGGAGGATGGATTACATCGGGTCTCCTGCCGATACCATGTTTACGCCCTGTTATAGCTGTGCAGCAGGAAGCGGAGCAATGGCGACAACCAGTTACGGGGTGTACCTGTGCAGCACAACTGATGCTTTTATCAATGATACGGGTGCAAATATACAAGCCTTAAATTCCCGGGTGTATATGGCAGATCTTACGATCAGTTTTAGTCGCCCGGTAAATAACCCCGTATTGCAGCTTTCGGGTCTGGGCGGAAACCATTATTATTTCTCCGGAGGTAAGACCTACACACAGGGCTTTGCCACGGAATTCGATTTAGTAACACCGGGACTAAGCCTTTCCAGATTATCAGGCAATGCGGTGCTTAGTGTAGGATCAACCTCTATCGGTAATTCAGCTACACTGATCGCAGGAAGTGCGCAGGGGAGTACTGGCTCTGTGCCTAATGGCCCTCTACGCTACGCTGCAAGCGGAAGTGTGGCTATACTGGGTACAAATATCACATCAGTTACCTTCAAGGTCTATACCCGAGGAGATGGAGGACTGGTGACTAATGATGCCACAGGCGCGGTAACTACGGCCAATGCCGGACTCGGTCCCATATGGGCAGCCAGTCCTTTAAGTACCTCATATGCCGGATCTACCGTAAGTACGGATAATTATATCCTGGGCATATCTTTAGAAAAAGAAGCTGTGGTGTTGCCGGTGATCCTAAAGTCTTTTGAAAGTGCAAAAACCAATAATTGTACCACGCAGCTGACCTGGGAAACGGGCCGTGAAATTAATGCCGCCTATTTTGAGGTCCAGGAAAGCAAAGACGGGATGGCATTTAAGCATATCGGAAAAGTAAATGCGCAGAATCTGGCAACAGGTAGTCATTATCAGTTTACAGATGATGCAGGAAGTGATGTGGCGCATTATTACCGCTTATTGATGGTCGATCTGGATGGGCATACAGATTATAGTAACATTATCAAGACAGACGGATGTCTCAACAGGGAAGCTATTAATATTTATCCCAATCCGGTGCAGGACCAACTGAACATTGAGGGCCTGAAAGGAGATGTAACGATCGGCCTCAGCAATGCGACAGGTCAGAGCTTATATACACTTAAAACCGGCAACAGCAAGGCTACAATTGAAGTAGAGCACCTATCTCCCGGCATATATTTCATAACAATTACAAATACATCCGGAACCATGCTGCGGACTAAATTTATTAAAAACTAACCTGCATTATATGTACTAAAAGCTGTCTCCATACCCTGAGGCAGCTTTTTTATTTGTTATATGGTCTTGATGAAACTATAGCTTTCCTTCGGCTCGAAAGGGATGCATATTTTGAGCAATGTTCTTTTTAGGGTTTAGTTAGCAGATGTGCTGCATCTCCTTCACAGTGTATACAGGTCAGGCTAATGCTGCTTTTATTTTCCGGTTAACATAGTGCAACAAAGATCAATTTTATGAAACATATTGTTCTTTTACTATGTTTACTGTTCTATTTGACTTATTTTTATTCAAATAATCTCTCGTATGAAAGCAGCATTACCACTACTCATGCTCTGCTGTACATTGCTCTTCGGAGCCTGTACCAAAAATCATACCCCCAACGATACCCAGGCCCGGGGTAGCCTTATTTCCTCCACCAAGATAGGACATCTTACTGCTGCAGAAATTGCTGCTCATGCAGATAAATTCAATGCGCAACCTATGGTGAGCCATGGAGTAACCTATCATTCCATTACCTACCGGACGGTATATAAAGGACAGCCTATAGATTCGCGGGGGCTGCTGCTGATCCCTGACAATGCTGATACGACCTATCTTTTGGCTTATTTTCATGGTACCCATCTGCCTATCAACCTTGGCGAATTTTATCAATCCAAATTTGAATCGCCCTCTAATTACGACGGGCGCAGTACGGGATTCCTGGAGACTCGTAATATAGCCCTGATCTGGGCTTCGGCCGGTTATACGGTATTCCTGCCCGACTATATCGGGTTTGGAGCTACCAGCGATAAAGAGCATCCTTACCTGATGTATCCCGAAATGTTCAAATGCAATATAGACGGACTGCTGGCCGCGAAGAAATTTATCCAGAACCAGGGAACAGTCTACGACAACCGTATCTTCCTCAGCGGCTGGTCGCAGGGTGGGGGCGCCTGTCTTTCGGCACATAAGTACATACAGGAGCAATATGCTTCCGACTTTACCGTTACGGCAAGCTCAGGCCTGGCAGGACCATATAATTTTAAGGGCTTTATCGATACCATTCTGTCTAAACGTAATGATGAACTGAACATCATCAATATCTTTTCCTGGGGTGTATACAGTCTGAACAAATTCTCCGATAAGCTGCAACGCCCTACAGATCAGATTTTTTCCTATCCGGTATACGATCAGTACGCCGCGATTTTTCCTCCATCCAAAACACCTTCAAAAGTGCTGAATGAGTATTTTCTCAAACGCATTATGGATGGTACAGATACTAAATTTGTACAGGTGATGGAAGAGAATACTTATGATCATGGCTGGAAGCCGGTAGGCAAAGTCTTCCTGCATCATGGAGAGGCAGATAATGTTGTATACTATTTTAATTCTACTGATGCACGGGACGGGCTCACCGCAGCTGGTGGTGATGTAACCCTGCACAGCTATCCGGGTGGTACCCACGATTCTGAATTGGAAAATTATGTACGCAATACCCTGACTGATTTTAATGCTTTAAAATAAATACCGATGAAGAAAATATACCTGTTTGCCGCTACACTCTGTGCTGCCGTTACAGCTATGTATGCTCAGAATACTTTGCGCCCCGGTATTTATTACCACAACATGCATTACTATAATGCGGCTGCGGGCCTGGATGATACGGCAGCAAAGGCTTCTGTAGACATCTATGCGCGGAATAAATTTGTGCAGGATGAAAACAAAGATACCTGGGAGAAGCCATTGAACCTGTACCTGAATCATATCTATAATCTGGATCAGAAGAACTCGTTTAATGTATCTTATCTCTATGACGGATACTCCTTCTATAAACGGAATATCATATATCTTGGCTATAGCCGTACCCTTTGCTGGGGGCGGGATAACCGCCTGAGCCTGGGCATAAGGCCGGTACTCAATTTCAATAGCATCAACCCTGATCAGCTCGGCCTGGGACCCGTATTGGATACCCGTTTTCGGTTTAATGCAGATCTTGATCTTGGTGCCCAATACCAGTGGAAAGGGCTTACTGCCGGAGTGGGATACAAGAACCTGTTTGCCAGCTCGGTTAAGGAAGATGGGCTGGACCTGATCAAAGACCAGCGCGAACTGTATGTCAATCTCTCTTATGATTTCAGGTTGTTTAAACGTAAAGTAGGACTGGCACCATTCCTACTCTTCTACTCAGAAAGAAATATGAACCTTGATGCAGGTTTGAACCTGAGCTTTAAGGACAGGATACAGGTCTCCTATGCCCTCAGGATACTGGAGCTGCGCAGTATTTATACTGTACGTGCCCGGATCGATAAACGCTTCCAGGTAGGGCTTGCGTTGGATCATTCATCGTTGTACACTGATGTAAATATGGATGTATTGCTGGGATACCGGTTTTAGATAACTCTTTTACCCTTTGCCTGTTCGTTTTATCGACCGAAACGTTAGTGGATCGGAAGTATCTCCCTTTGTATCTTGTTTTAGGAGATTTCTCGACGTCGCTTTGCTGTGCTCGAAATGACGGGAACAATCACCTCGTCATCCCGACCGGAGCCCTGGCGGAATGGAGAGATCTCCTTTTCTAGCAGGAATTCTTTAGCGCATGGCAAATGCACTCCATTTTGAAGGCGCAAGTTGCAAACCTGCGCCAGACTGGAACGCTTAACACAACAAAAGAGGCTACCCACGGGCAGCCTCTTTTGTTGTAAATATATTTTTCAGGATATTATGCCTGCTGGTACATCACCATTTTAGCTTCGTTATTGATCATCTCCAGTGCGATCTCTGTAGGAGTCGCATCTTCACGGGTCATAATGAAGTTAATGATACGGGCATTCAGCTCCTTGGCATCATCTTCCGGTTTAAGGCTTTGTGCAATCTGGTTGATCATTGCGATCTCTTGCTCCTTAACGGAGATAACGGTATTCCAAACCTGTGGAGACACATATATCTGCTGTGACATATTGTGTTCAAACTCTGTTTTGATCTGCTCTACGGTTAAAGCCTGCAACTCGCTAACTGTCATACCTTTGACATACAGTCTCGGTACCAGGTTGCGCGGATGTGCTCTTTCGATAAACAGGATCAGGCGCTCGTATGCCTGCAGGCGCAGACGCAGGGTAGTACCTTGTCCTTCGCGGAATACAGCCAGTTGTTTGCGTTTAAACTCACCCACCAGGAATTTATTGACGATCACTACAGAAGCGATCAGTACAATAATGGCTGGAATGATGTATTTCAGTATTTCAAAAATTTGTGCTCCTATGCTCATGGGATGCAATATATAATTTTAATATTACAGATCAAATTTAATACCCTGTGCTAATGGCAGGCTGGTGCTGTAGTTGATCGTATTGGTCTGACGACGCATATACGCTCTCCAGGCATCAGAACCGCTCTCGCGACCACCACCTGTTTCTTTCTCACCACCGAATGCACCACCGATCTCAGCACCGCTGGTACCGATATTTACGTTGGCAATACCGCAGTCGCTACCCGCTGCACTCAGGAACAATTCTGCTTCGCGCAGGTTTGTAGTCATGATGGCAGAAGATAAGCCCTGGGGCACTTCATTCTGGATAGCAATAGCCTCGTCCAGTGTGCTGTATTTGATTAAATACAGGATAGGTGCAAAGGTCTCGGTATGTACTACTTCGAAGTTATGCTCTGCCTCGATCACACAAGGTTTTACATAACAACCGCTTTCGTAACCTTTACCGGACAGTACACCGCCTTTCACAACGATCTTACCGCCTTCCAGTTCAGCCGCTTTGATCGCTGCTTCGTACAGGGCTACTGCATCTTTATCGATCAGTGGTCCTACGTGGTTTTTAGTATCCAGCGGATCACCGATTTTCAGTTGCTTGTATGCATTTACAATTTTCTTTTTCAGTTCTTCGTATTTGCTTTCGTGGATGATCAGTCTTCTGGTAGTGGTACATCTCTGTCCTGCAGTACCTACAGCACCGAAGATGGCACCGATCAGGGTCATTTCCAGATCTGCATTTTCTGTAACGATGATGGCATTGTTACCACCCAGCTCCAGTAAAGAACGACCCAGGCGACCTGCTACTGCTTTAGCCACTTCCTTACCCATGCGGGTAGAACCGGTAGCAGAAACGATAGGTACGCGCTCATCATGGCTCATCAGTTCACCGATCTCACGGCCACCGATTACCAGTCCGCTTACACCTTCTGGCACACCGTTTGCTTTGAATACCTGTGCAATGATTTTCTGACAGGCTACAGCAGTTAAAGGTGTTTTTTCTGAAGGTTTCCAGATACACACGTCACCACAAACCCATGCCAGGGCTGTATTCCAGCTCCATACCGCAACCGGGAAGTTGAATGCAGAGATGATACCGCAGATACCCAGCGGATGCCATTGCTCATACATTCTGTGGCCCGGACGCTCACTGTGTGTAGTCATACCATATAACTGACGGGATAATCCTACGGCGAAGTCACAGATATCAATCATTTCCTGTACTTCACCCAGGCCTTCCTGCAGGCTTTTACCCATTTCGTAAGAAACCAGGGCTCCTAAATTGTCTTTTTGTTTACGCAGTGCATCACCAAACTGACGAACGATCTCGCCGCGTTTCGGAGCAGGGATCATTCTCCATTCCTGGAATGCATCTTGCGCTTTGGCTACTACTTTCTCATAATCTTTAGCAGATGTCTGCTTTACAGAGGCAATCAGTTTGCCATCTACAGGTGAAAAAGAGTCCAGGTTGGCGCCTGTGCTTTTCAGCCATTTACTTCCGGTTGAAGTACCTTCATTAACTTTGTCAATGCCTAAAGCAGCCAGTATTTTTTTAGTATTCATAAGATATAAAATGCAATGATTTACAGTGGGCAAATATAACAGTAATTATTCAAATACCTTGTTTAAATATTCGTCAATAAACGAATATGCACCACCAAAATCATAAAGATATTTGTGGTGCATATTGCGAAAAAGGTAAGCTTTACTGACGGGTTACTTTCAGTGCCTCCACAACGGTGGTCAGTACTTCGGTAATATGCTGCAAAGCATCTTCAACCACGGCATCGGCCATTTCGGTCTCTGCACGATTTTCCAGCAGCAGGATATCTCTCCTGAGGGTACTGATACCCATATTCAGTATAGAAGGTTTTAATTTATGTGCCACAGCCCCCAGTTGTGTGAAGTTCTGTTGTGTGTAGGCCTCTTGTAATTGTACCAGTGATTCCGGTACGATCTTGATAAAGAGGTTCACCATACGCTCCAGGAATACTTCATCACCATCGGCCATATCCCGCAGCTTACCCAGGTCATAAAGGGCATCTGCTTCCGGCTCGGCACTTGTTTTCTGTACAAAGTTTTTGCGCTCTCCGTGATTTACCCAGGCAAATATGATCCTTACCAGGTCCTCCTCATCAAAAGGCTTAGCCAGGTAATCGTTCATCCCTGCTTCCAGACATTTACTGCGCTCACTGTTATAAGCACTGGCGGTGAGTGCAATAATCGGAATCTCCAGCTGTAACTGGTGGCGTATATATCTTGTCGCCTGTACACCATCCATCAGAGGCATCTGCACATCCATCAGTATAACATCATATGCTGCATCTTTTTGCAGCATCTCCACCGCTATACGTCCGTTTTCTGCCTCTTCAACTATAGCGCCGCGCTGGTTCATTATGGTTTTAGCCAGCAGGCGATTCATCTCATTATCCTCTACCAGCAGCACTCTGCAGCCCTGCAGCGCACTTTCGTCAACCGTAGAGTTACGGGCAGCCAGTACAGGGTCCAGTGTGCCATAATCAAACAACAGGGAGAAGGAGATGGTTGTACCCACGCCTTTGGCAGAGTCTACTTCAATCGTTCCGCCCATTAATTCGACCAGCTGTTTCGTTATATTCATACCCAGTCCGGTACCCCCGAACCTGCGGGTAACACTTTCATCTTCCTGCGTGAATTTTTCGAAAAGATGTTCCTTAAACTCTTCATTCATACCAATACCGGTATCCTTAATCCGGAATGATACACATTGCTGATCGTGCTCCGTCACTGGTTCCAGTGCACAGATGATGTGTACTGTTCCTTTTTCGGTAAACTTGATCGCATTACCTACAAGATTGATCAGCACCTGGTTGATCCGGAACGGATCGCCCCAAACGGCCCTGTGGATACCCGGCTCCCAGTCGATATGCAGTTGTATCCCTTTCTCACTGGCTTTATATTCCAGTATATGGGCAACGTTCTGTACGACCTGGTGCAGGTCAAAGGTGATATGCTCCAGGATGATCTTACCGGACTCGATCTTAGACAGATCCAGCAGGTCGTTAATGATCACGAGGAGGTTATTGGATGCAGAACTGATCGTATCCAGGAACAGCTTCTGCTGTTTATCTAAATGAGTTTTCTGTAACAGTCGGCTGATACCCAGGATCGCATTCATCGGCGTCCTGATCTCGTGACTGATATTGGCAAGGAATACCTCTTTGGCATAAGAGGATTGCTCTGCCGCAGCTTTGGCTTTGCGCAGCTCTGCTTCCAGTTGTTTTTGCGGGGTAATGTCGAGGTGTATACCTATCGATCCTTTAAACTCACCCTCACTATTAATGACCGGTGCACCGCTGATCAGCCACCATTTGCGCTGGCCGTTTTTGTTCACTACACGCAGTTCATAAGCATCGGATATACCTTTGCTTCTGCGTTCCATGATTTCCTGTGCCTGTACATTATCTACACCTCTCATCAGCAGCGTACCCACATTTTCACCAATCAGTTCTTCCGGCGGATAGCCACTCATTTCGGAGAAGGAGTTATTTACAAACTTCACTTTCTCGTCGCGGTCTACTTCAACCAGGCCAAGATTCATATTGGCAATAATATTACGATACTTCTCTTCACTCTCCCTTAATCCCTTCTCAGCCTGTATCCTCTGTGTAATGTCCTGCGCAAAACCAATGATGTAAGGTTGCGCCCCATCCTCATTAACCATATAGTTCTGGTACAGCAGGTGTATGAGTTTATGGCCTTTTTTATAAGCCGTCATAATGCCCTCGGCACGACCTTCGGCTAATATTTTGGATAAGTAGAGGTTATTGAATGCTGCTCTTTTGCCATGCGGCAGCAACACATTTATATTTCGGCCGATCAGCTCCGCCTTGCTGTATCCGAATACGGAAATAGCCGTAGGGTTAACATCGATCAGCTTACCCTCCAGGTCATGTGTACAGATCAGTGCCTGGCTGTTATTGAATATACTTTTATACTTGGCTTCACTCTGTTTTACCTTTTCTTCAATTTTCTTGCGTTCGGTCAGGTTGAAGCCGTATACCACCATAATATCCAGTGTTCCGTCGGCCTTATAAATAGGGTGCAGTATACGCAGGTGGTATTCTACCTCACCGTCAGGGCGGGTGATCACCTCTTCCCATTCTCTGCGCACGCCACCTTTTATGGTTTCATTAAAGCGTTGCATGCGTTCTGCAACATGCTCTACAGGTCTTCCGCGGTATTCGGCATATTCTATCTCGGTCTTACCGATGATCCATTTGCGGATTTCTTCATTCTTGATCGCACTGGGATTGATAAACAGGTAACGGTGATCGGCATCAATGATGGCAATATCTGCCGGTATCTGGTTCAGGATGCGCTCATAAAATGCGCGCTGTATCTCCAGTTGTTTCTCCGTCTCTACACGGCGCTTGATCTCTTCGGTCAGGAAGTTGGCCAGATCTGATACTTCTGAGGTGCCCTCTTCAGTCATAGGCTGATCTCCTTTAAGAGAAACCAGTGCTGAGCGCAGCTGCTGTATAGAGTCGTTCTTTACTTCAAGTTCATGCTTAAGCTGATCATTGACACTCAGGTATTCTTCTTCTGTAATACGGAATGCCCTTTCGGAAAGTTGCAGATCCCGTTCAAAAGACTCGTAAGAATTATGTACTGCCTGAATAAACGCCTGCAATTCCTCGTTGTCCTTGCAGGACTCCGGCAGGTATTTATTCAATTGCCTTTGCAGTAATCTATTCAGCTTCATAAAAGGTAGTTATTGTCATGGTTTGATTGTGCAGGCTGCAGGGGCCATGCTGGAGCAGGGGAGCGATCTCTCCGTAGGAGTAAAAACCAATGATGGGTGTTTTACCACCGAAAACATCATTGATGGCTTCCGGTCCTTCTTCAATACGGTCTTTCAGGATCAGTTTCCTTCCTACGCAACTGATCAGTAAAGCCAGTTGCGGTACTTCTTTATGCATTGCCAGGGCTTGTCTGGCGGCCGATGCAGCGGAGAAAATGATCTTATCAAAATTGGCCCGCATAAAACGGACATTGGCACCCAGGGGTATATCTCCGGCAAAGGTCATCGATCCTTCTTCCTGATCTATAGATAAAATGGTACGCACCACCTGCTCTCCGGTCTCCGGTAAGGTTACCGAAAGCGGGAAGAGTAAAGCTGCACCCGGTAAGAGTTCCGCCTCGGGGCCTAAATATTTTTTATATAATTCCAATGCATTTTTTCCGTCGATTTCATACAGGATATTCGCTTTCGATCCGGTTACTTTCTTCTCCAGACCAAAAGTTTCAAACCCGCCTCCAGAGCCGTGAGACACCTTCAGGTCAGGGCCGTAAAAGCCTATACCGGCGATTACACCTTCTTTCGGTTGTTCATTCAATCCAACTAAGGTATCCTTGAAGCGATTACCGTCGCCGGCCAGTCCGCCGGTAACGGATACATTCTTAATGGCAATATGATTCAGGGCTTTGGTCAGTTCGCTGCCGTTTACTTTGCTTCCGTCAGATAATACTAAAAAGGCTGTAAGATCCTCTTTGGGAAAGGATTCCAGCAGACGCAGACCAGCATCATAACTACTTTCTCCCTCGGTAATGGTAATCGACCTTGTCTTAATCAATGTGGTCGAGAATCGTATGGCTACTACAGCAATGCTGTTTTCATACACCTCAGTATCGAATATTTCGCCGGCAGTAGAGCAGAGTACAATTTCTGCATGCGGAAACATTTTCCGAAGATCCCGGTAACAGTCATCCTCCAGTAAGTATTCTTTGGCACTGAATGCCAGGACAAGTTGCACAGAATCGGGGTCCAAAGCCTGGTTATCTTTGCCGGCCCACTTTCCGGAATGATATAAGTAGCGTTCTACGATCATTGAGGTATAAGTATTAACAACGTTTATTAAATAACGATGGCTTTGTCCTTGATCAATTTGTAGATAGTAGATTTGCCAATATCCAGTTTATCCGCAACCCGTACCACATTATTATCATACTTGCGCAGATAGGCCGAAATAATATCAATCGTATATTCCTGCAAAGTCTTCTCCTCATAGATCAGGCCTCTCTTAGAGGTGCCAACAGGCGTAAAGGTAATATCTTCTTCCCGTATTTCCCCATCGGATGACATGACTGCAGCAAGCTCTATTATAGCTTTCAGCTCACGTACATTGCCGGGATAAGGATAACTCATGAGTTTGTTCTTGGCAGCAGTATTAATCGTTAATGCAGGTAGTTTGTTGGCTTTACAAAACTCTTCCAGGAAAGACTTCGCTAAGAGAATGATATCGCTCTCCCGGTCTCTCAATGGAGGCAGGGTAAGCGGCAGACCGATGAGCCGGTAGTACAGATCTTCTCTGAAAGTATCTTCCTGTACTGCCTGTGCCAGGTCTCTGTGCGTTGCGGTAATGATCCTTACATCCAGTTTGATGCGCTCATTGCCGCCAACACGTACCAGTTCGCGTTCCTGTATCACCCGCAGCAGTTTCGCTTGCAGGCTGAGGTCCAGTTCCGCAATTTCGTCCAGGAAAAGGGTGCCCTGGTGCGCTTGTTCAAAGCGGCCGATCTTACGGGCAACAGCACCGGTAAAGGATCCTTTTTCATGTCCGAAGAGTTCACTTTCGATCAGCTCTTTAGGTATCGCAGCCATATTCACTGCCACAAAAGATTTAGCGTTCCGGTTAGAGTTGTAGTGTATCGCTTTGGCCACTACTTCCTTACCGGTACCGGTCTCTCCGGAGATAGATACATTGATATTGGTATGCCTTGCTTTTTCCATCATCTGGAATACTTTCTGCATGGCTGTACTATTTCCCTTGATCATTTTGTCCGGGCTGAAACGCTGTCCCAGCTCCTGTTTCAGGTGATCAACCTCTTCTTTTAATTCCTGGTGCTCACGTATACGGAGCACCGCATTCCAGAGCAGGTCTTTGGTATGCTCGTCTTTAGGTATATAGTCTCTGGCACCGGCCCTGAGCAGGCCGATGGCAGTACTGATGTCTTCCTGTGCACTGATGATGACAACGGGAATAGTATCATCAGTCTGCAATATTTTTTTCAGTACTGTAGTTCCGTTACCATCCGGCAAGCCATAGTCCAGGGTAATTAATCCCGGCTTCTGATGCAGGTTGGCAAGGCACTCTTTGGCAGTGGTATAACGACACAATTCATACTCCGGATTCATGGATAAATAATACTCCAGCATCTCCCCGTACCAAGGGTCATCATCCACTATAAAAATCTTAAATTTTCCTTTACTCATTTTTGATTCATCTATCTATATATAAAAGTAGTGCATATACTTTATATTAACGATTTTTTTCCAGAATATAGAAAAATTTTCCAAAAAATGGAATACATTGTATGATAATTAATTTTTAAATAATTGATTATCAGTTATTTTAAAGTTTGGCACGGAATTGGCATATACTTAATTGAGCAAAGACATCAAATTACAGATTTTGAATGTGGGTTGTATGATTTTATTTGAAGTATGAAGCAATTTTTATTATTCTTCTTTGCGGATCAAAACGGAGCTGTGTGATCTGTATCTAAAGAAATTTTATGGCAAACCATAACACATAGAGGAGTAAATGCAAGCGTCAAAGTTTCCACTTGGACGCTTTTTTTATGCGTTATGTTGAAACACAACATTTTATCCTTTTTCCTTTACAGAGAAATATATTCCGGAATATGGAACATATTATTAAATAATAAGAAATTAAATTATTGATTGTCAATTAATTTCAGGTTTGGCACGGCTTTGGTATATAGTATTATGTAAGCAGTTAAGAAACTTTACAGGTTTAAGTATATAAGTTAATTGAAGTATGAAGTAAAACAATTCTTCTTTACAGATCGCGCGGAGCTGTATGATTTGTAGCAAAAGCTTTTATGGGTAATCCATAATACATAGAGGAGTAAATGCAAGGGCGTCGAAGTTTCTACTTCGACGCATATTTTTAAAAGAGGGTTCAACCCCGCTTTCTTTACAGTAAGGTAAGACCTTAAAAGAGCATATGTAAACCATAACATATAGAGGAGTAGTAATCGCCGGAGTGTTCACTCTGGCGATCTTTTTTTTTAGACAGTAAGGACGCATGTAAAATTCAAACTGACTATCCGCATGTAGGTAACTATTTTCTTCGTCCTTTTGTCCGGCAACAAAAGGACCAAAAGTGCCTTTGTTTTCATCAAGGCGATTGCGGGCACCGCCATTTTGTATCGTTGCGTGCATTGATCGTCTGAGCTTAACGTGTGAGGCGTTCACTGCTCAACGATCGCAGCTCCAACCAAAATGGCTATCGCTGCGATGAAAACAATAAGCGATCCGTACTGTACAGATCGCTCGAAAGGCCTTATAAATCCGGCGTTAAGAAAATCATTGGCTCGGTCGATCAAGTCGGAAACCACTGTCTGAACGTAGTGAGTCTGGTTTGCGGCCGGCCGACACATTGATTTTTAGCCAGGAATTTATACAGCCTTGATTTTTTGGCGCTACCTTTTGCATCAAGGCAAAAGGTAGCAAAAGATATAAATAGACTATTTAAATCATAATATTAGTTCTTGTTTCCTTTAAGCGGGTACTCAGTGAATGCAATTTCCAAAGAACAGAACCTGGTTCCCGAAAATGGAACACATGACCGAAGTTTATTTTATAAATAGTTGATTATCAGCTTCCATAAATTGTGGCACGGCTTTGGCATATACTATTATGTTATCAGTTATAAACTTTACAGATTTAAATAGGAGAGTGTTTATTTGAAGTTTAGTTAACCTATTTCTTCTTTACAGATCAAAACAGAGCTGTATGATTTGTTAAATGCTTTTATGGCTCAGGCCATAATCATAGAGGAGGTAAATGCATAAGCGTCGGGGTTTCTACTCCGACGCTTTACTTTTATTGGGCATTTATTTTTCGTAGCGTCACCTCAACGGCTTATGCTCCGGGGTACATAATACGGTTATCACAGTTCATTTTCCAAGGTGCAGAATATAATTCCTGAAAATGGAATATATAAATGGTTGTTTTATTTGTAAGTTATTGATTATCAAATTAAATAAATTGTGGCACAGCTTTGGTATATACTATTATGTAAGCGGTTAAACTTTACAGATTTAAATAGGAGAGTGTTTATTTGAAGTGTAACTAATTATTTTGTACAGATCACAATGAAGGCTGTGTGATGTGTAAAAAGCTTTTATGGCTCAGGCCATAATCATAGAGGAGGTAAATGCAAAAAGCGTCGGGGTGTCTACTCCGACGTTTTACGTTTTGGTACTACATCTTAAAAGATACAAAGTGCATTTTCCAAAGTACAGAATATAATTCCCAGAAATGGAACAAATTGGCTATTGTGTACTTTGTAAATTATTGATTATCAGCTTAAATAAATTGTGGCACGGCTTTGGCATATAGTATTATGTAGGCGGTTAAACTTTACAGATTTAAGTATAATGCTATTTGAAGTATGAAGTGATTATTCTTCTTTACAGATCAAAACGAGAGCTGTGTGATTGTAATAAAATAACTTTTATGGCGGCTAACCATAATTTATTAGAGGAGTAAATGAAAAAGGAGTCAAAGTATCTACTTTGACTCCTCATTTTTTTATACAATAATGATTACTTCCTGACTATATACAGGATCTCTTTACGATCCAGACGGTACTGTTCTACCAGCACAGGATCAAGCCTGCTGACCAGGTCATTCTCCTCAACGGAGAAGCCCGCAGCCCGTAGCTTATCGGGATAATCCCGGCCATACAGGCGTACATGATCTTTCTGCCAATAATGTATTTCTCTTAACTCATCGGTATTATAACGTTCATCTTCCAAGGTGAATGCGCTATGGTAATCGACAGGCACCTGTAATATTGCCCAGCCTCCCGGTTTTAGTATACGGTATAATTCCTTCATACACTGCTTATCATCCTCTACATGCTCCAGCACATGATTACAGAAAATCACCTCAAAGCTATTGTCCTCAAAAGGTGCATGATGCAGGTCGAAATGTATATCTGCTATAGGCGAATTATAATCTGCGGTAATATATTGCTCTTGTTTCAGCTTGCGGAACCGTTTATAAAAACACTGCTCCGGTGCAATATGCAGTACCTTAGCGTTGGACGTAAAAAAATCGGTTTCCTGCTGCAGGTATAACCACATGAGCCGGTGCCGCTCCAGTGAAAGCGTGCCTGGTGCCAGCACATTGTGACGTTTGGTTTGCGCGACCTGTCCGTAAGGCAGGAAGCTGCGGTATGATTTACCATTGATCGGGTCGGTAAAGCGATTGCCCTGGTACAGTAATTCTAAAATACTGCGCAGGCGTACGCTGAGTTCGATTAATACAGGGCGGGGTAGAACTCTTAATAAATAGTGATACATGGGTCGATGATTTGCCCCTATGACCCCGATGATTAAAAATACCCTTGCTCTGACGGGATATTTTTTTTAGTTTTTATTTATGGTAAAAGCGAACTCTCGGCTTACATCGATACATTGTCTATTTTTCTGCTCTGTATATAATGAAACAACTGTGTACCCGTTATCTTTATACAGATTTGCTGATATACTTTATGATGAACCGCAGAAAATTTATGCGTTATTGCCTGGCTCTTGGTGCCGGCGGATTAGGACTGGGCTTATATTCATGGCAGGTTGAACCGTATTGGGTAGATTGGGTAAAGCTGCCAATGCCGGTGCGTCATCTGCCCGCTGCACTGGTCGGGAAGACACTGATGCAGATCAGTGATATTCATATCGGCAAACGGTTTAACTACGACTATATCATTAAAACCTTCAAAGAAGCGCAGGCGCTGCAGCCCGATTTTGTGGTCTTTACCGGAGATTATGTCAGTACATATAAGGATAAGGTATTGTTCCATTCCCTGGAAGAGGTAATGCAGCATGCACCCAAAGGGCGTCTCGGTACTTTAGGCATCATGGGTAATCATGATTACGGCAAAAAATTTGCAGAGAAAGAAGTAGGCAATGAGGTCGCTGCATTGTTGCAGCAACTGGGCATTCATATGCTGCGCAATGAGCAGCAGGAATATGCAGGACTTAACTTTATAGGCTTTGATGATTACTGGGGGCCATATTTTGATCCGGGGAAAGTAATGAATGCATATAATCCGGAACAGGCCGGTATTGTTTTGTGCCACAACCCGGATGTTTGCGACCTGGATGTCTGGAATGGTTATAAGGGATGGATACTGGCCGGACATACACATGGCGGACAGGCCAAGCCACCATTTCTGGATCCCTTGATCCTTCCGGTAAAGAACAAAAGATACACTTCCGGTAAGATTGAACTGGAGGAGGAGCGTACTCTGTACATTAACCGTGCCTTAGGGCACCTGTGGCCCCTGAGGTTTAATGTAAGGCCGGAGGTAACGCTGTTTAGCCTGGAGCCTGCTATTGTATAAAAAACAATACCGGCCACCACAAGGACGACCGGTATACTAACCCCTAATGTAATTATTCTATATCAACATGCTGATTATCTGGCCAGTAATACAAACAATAAAGCCAGTATGGCGGGTAATGCCTGTACGAAAAATATCTTTTTTGTTGCGGAAAACGCACCGTAGAGCCCTGCTACAATTACACAGGAAAGGAAGAAGATACCTACATTAACCGACCATACAGGGTCGGAGATCAGCAATGACCAGATCAGTCCGGCGGCCAGAAATCCGTTGTATAATCCCTGGTTAGCGGCCAGGCCTTTGGTAGGCTTAAACAGGGCTTCCGGTAAGGCACTTTTGAAGGTCTTTTTGCCGGCTGTTTCCCAGGCAAACATTTCCATCCACAGGATGTACAGATGTTCCAGGGCTACTACGGCAACTAATATATTGGCGATTACAGACAGCATAGGATATGTTTTTAGTTATTGGTTACAGTTATTAATACTTCCATATTATTACGGGTAGCATTAGAGTAAGGACAAATCTGGTGCGCTTTGTCTGCCAGCATTTGCGCCTCTTCTGTGCTTACACCGGGAATATTGATCTCCAGGTTTGCCGCCAGTCCGAATGCACCATTACCAATCTGACCAATGCTCACTTTGGCCATTACACTTGTCTCGCCGGTTGTTGTACCACTCATCTGGATCACTCTGTTTAATGCACTGTCAAAACAAGCGGCATAGCCAGCTGCAAATAATTGTTCAGGGTTGGTATGATCGTTATTGGCACCACCCAGTTCTTTAGGCATTCTGACAGTCAGATCCAGTACACCATTATCGGTACGTACCTCGCCGTTACGGCCTCCTTTTGCAGTAGCTACTGCTGTATACAATGTTTTCATTTATTAGTGTTTTTATATTTGTGAACTTATTTATCTGTTTAACATTTTTTCTGCCAGTTGTTTCAATTGCTGCATTTCCTCCAGGCTTAGTCCCATACTTTCCAGCATCTGGTGCGGAATCGAACAGGCCATTTCTTTCATTGCCCTGCCGGATGGGGTAAGGCTGATATTTACTACACGTTCATCTGCTTTACTTCTCTTACGAATGATCAATCCTTTCAGTTCCAGTCTTTTCAGCAGTGGGGTAAGGGTGCCACTATCCAGTTTCAGCAGCGCCCCCAGCTGATTCACCGTTTGGGTATCATGTTCCCACAATACCATCATCACCAGATATTGTGGATAGGTAATATCCAGCTCATCCAGCATGGGGCGGTAATATTGTATAATCTGCCGGGATAGGGCATAAATGGGAAAACATACCTGGTTTTCTAAAAGAAGGGCTTCCTGCATAATCGTTTCTCTTAATCTTCAATGCAAAAGTAGTATATTTTTTAAAATTAAATTGTACACAACTTAATTTTAAAAAATATTAACAAAGAAAGGGGATGGGGAGCACATATAGGAACATGAGAATATTTTGTTAGTTTTGTTATCAACCCCTTATCCATACGCTTGCCTGATTTTGAACATATATACAAACAGCATTTTGAATCTTTATATCGTTATGCCTTTACGATTGTTAAAGATTCAGCGCTGGCACAGGATATCACCCAAGATGTGTTCCTGAATTTTTATCATGTATGGATACAACAGGAAACGGAAGTGCAGAATGCAAGAGCCTATCTATACAGAAGTATTCACAACCATGCACTGAAACAGATCCGGAACAGCAGCCGGCAGGAAACCCTTGGCCGGAACTTCTCTGCCCAGCAGCAATCTACTCCTAACAAAGAAGAAGAACTGATCGACCAGCATACCCGCACAGAATTTTACCGTATGGCCAATGAGATCCTGGATAGTCTGCCACCGCAATGCCGCATTGTATTTGAGAAGAGCCGTATGGAGCATAAAAAATATGAGGAGATTGCAGAAGAGCTGCACATCTCTACCAAAACTGTAGAAGGGCATATCTCCAAAGCCCTTAAGCTCATTCGTTCTTTCCTGCAGGGACAACCGCAATCTACTATTACCACCATGCTATTTATATTATTCATATGCCGCAAGTAAGTTTCGAACTCCTGCTTAAGTACATGGATGGCAAAGCCAGTCCGGAGGAAGCGATGCTCATCGATGACTGGTGTGCTGCAGACTTGCGCCATAAAGAATATTTTGACCAATTATTCCTGACCTGGAACCAGCAGGACCAATACCTGCAGGCCGATCCGGATCATAGCCTACAGCAGTTAAAGGCGAAGCTGCCCGTAAATAATGATGCAACTGCTCCGAAAAAGCGCCGTTTTGCTATGGCGAAAATTGCGGCTGCTATACTGGTACCGGCATTACTGGTAACCTGGTATTTCATCAGCCAAAAGGGTAACAGGCCATACCTTACACAAGGTGAGACGCACTTTTTTGCTATTGATACCAGCATATTGCTGAACAGCGATCACCGTATCGATTGCCAAACGGGCAGCGCTATCGCATTCAACATCAAAGACAATATCCTAAATGCAGGGTTTACCGGTACAGGGCAGTTCAGCATCAGTCATAAGGAAGGGCAAAGACTGTTCTTACACCTGAATGATACGCTGAGCCTGGAAGATGTCGGCACGCGTTTCCTGCTGAGCAATACTAATGATAGTGTTGTAGTACGGGTACAGGAAGGAACCGTAGCTTTGTATATGCCATCAGATACCATTCTGCTGGCTGCAGGGCAATCTATACGACTGATGCCACCGGCAAGGTTTGCACCTTATGCCGACTTTAACCTCAGGAATATCTCCTTACAGGAAGCCGTACAGATTATACAGCAGCGACTGGGCTATACTATCCGTATCAGTAGCGCAGCGCTCAAAGAAGAGCGGATAGATCTGGTAGCCGATCATGCCGGTATAGATGAGGTGCTGCAGATGCTGAGTGCCACTATTTCCTGCAAGGTTAAAAAAGAAAACGACACTGTTTATTCCCTGTACTGATCCTATGCGTTATATCATTAGCCTCATTTTTTGCTGTCTGTTTACAATGAACATGCATGCTCAGGTATACCTGGCCAATAAAGTGGTCAATCTGCCCAAAGGCAGGTATACACTTTATGAGCTGATGCAGGAGGTGAAGCACCAAAAGCAACTTTCCTTTTCTTACAATGCGAAGGCCTTGAATGGCGATATGGTTATCGTACTGAAAGGACAATATACAGACATGGATCAGCTCTTTGCCCATCTCCGGAAGCAATACCATATCGGGCACCACATAGTAGGCAAACATATTGTACTATATAAAACAAAAGGCCGGAAAAAGGCACAACGAAAAAACATTTCCACAGTAGTCAAAACGGGTACGCGGAAGGATACCATATTGTCAAAAGTAGCCATCAGTCCGGAAGCATTCATTGGCCCGCTGGTCTGGGAACCCAGTGTGCATACACTTTCAGACAGCAGTTCGCAGATTGTTCCGGCTGGTGCAACAGCGCTTGCTGAAAGTAGTGTGAATACCCGTGAGCTGTTCCGCTCCAAAGGCTTAAGAGCAGCGCCATTTCGACCGGCACTGGCATTGCGCCCTTTTGCAGAAGCGATGCTGTATGCCGATGAGTTATTCTACCTGAATCCGCAATTGTCTGTCGGCACAAATGGTCTGTATGTTTCCCTGTCTTATGCATACCGCAATACCGGTGCGCATCTGCGTTATGGAATTGGTTACCGGCAGGAGCTTGATGCTAAAAGCACGGTACGCGTGTATGCGAGCTGGGGTCAGCCTAAAGCCAGTACAAGCGTTTTTTATGACTCCATAATTCCACCGGATTCGCTGACGATACGCATAGAGAATACGGTCCGTAGCGAGGCTAATCTCTTTAAAGCCGGCCTGGTTTATGAATATGCACTCAGCAAAACAGTCGGGCTACAGGTTGGTATTGTGTTTAACCATATGCGTACATGGTTTTATTTCGGAGCCAGCGATCAGACGGTTGCACTGAACAGTTTACCGCCTCAGCTGGGCATCAGTGATCCTTCCGGTTTTGAAATATTTAAAACACCTTATCAGCTGAGTACAACAATCAGTATGGATAAACCTTCTTATGATAAGTCCTGGCTTGGGTTTCATGCCGGAATTGTATTCATGCCATTTGCAAAACGGGAGCGATAAATATCGCTCCCGTTTTGTTTAATATCGTTTAAGTATCTAAAGCTGTACTATTCGTGATGCTCCTCGAATTTGAAGTTACGTAACTGTGGTGTGCGGAAATAGGTTATCGCTACAATCAGTAAGGTAATACAGCCGCCTGTTACAATAGCGGGTACCGTGCCCAGCCAGCTGGCCATCATCCCGCTTTCAAAATCGCCCAGCTCATTGGAAGAACTGATAAACATACTGTTTACAGAGGCCACCCGTCCACGCATCTCGTCTGGTGTAACCAGCTGCAGGATGGTGCTTCTGATCACAACACTTACCCCGTCAAACATACCCGAAAGCAGGATGCAGAAGAAGGAGAGAAAGAAATTGGTAGACAATCCAAAGCCGATAATACAGAGCCCGAAGCCCGCCACACAGGCAAAAAGCTTTTTGCCGGGATTGGTTTTTAAGGGAAGAAATGCGAGTATACCCAGCGTCAACAGCGAGCCTATACCGGTCGCAGAGCGCAATACACCAAAGGCCGTCGGTCCGCTGAAAAAGCTGCCGTCAGCCGGAAATAGTTCCTGCTGAATAGCCGGTAGCAGGGCAATAGCCCCTCCGAACAATACAGAGAACATATCCAGCAATTGTGCGCCTAATAAGGTTGGTGTTTTGAATACGAAACGTAAACCTTCGCCAATACTTTTCAGTACCGGCTCCCGCTCTTTCTGCAGGATAGGTTTGGGTTTGATGCCTATGGCCGGTAAGAGCAGTAGTATTTCTATGACTACCACGGTAGTCATACCGGTGATGGGTCCTGATAAAGCAATGATTGCACCAGATATGAGCGGTCCCAGCACGGCACCCAATTGCCAGGCCATACTGGCCCAGCTCACCCCGTTAGGGTACTGGTTTTTGGGAATCAGCAGACTGACCAGCGAAAAAGAAGTAGGTCCCAGAAATGCACGGATAATACCACCAAGGAAGATAACCAGGTATATAAGGACTATGCGAAGATCATGCGTCAGGTGCTCCGCGGCAATAGGTGTGGAAAGGTATAAAAGCCCCGCACCAAGGAAGATATAGGCTGTAATGATCTGGATCATCAGCTTTCGCTTCTCCCGCAGATCGACCAGATAACCAGCAAAAAAAGAGCTGCCTATTACCGGGATTACCTCTGCAAGGCCCACCATAGCCAGGGCTACTTTACTATGCCCGGTAATCTGGTAAATCCAATAGGTAATAACAGTAAACTGCAGACTCAGGGCAAAGATCAGTCCGAAACGGATGACCAGATAGTAGAGGAACTCTTTGTTCTTCAGCGACTCATTCTTCGCCAGGAAGGTTCGTGCAAAGCTCACAGGAAATAATTTAGAAAAAGACACAAAGGTACAGATTTGGCAGATTGAGCATCAATCATTTTTGCTAATTAGGGTATATTGACAATCTCTGGTTATTTTTGCAGCAGATATGCAGGCGACAACTATCAGTGAATATACCCGAACGGTAAAACAACTCAGCAAACAGCTGGGATTTGATTACTGTGGCATTGCGCAGGCACAGCATCTGGATGAGGATGCCCGCAGGCTGGAAGCCTGGCTGAACAAGGGCTACCATGCAGGGATGAGTTATATGGAGCGCAATTTCGATCTGCGGACCAATCCCAAACTACTGGTTCCCGGTGCCCGTTCGGTCATTACGCTGATGATGAATTACTATCCTGAAGCGCAACAGTCTGCAGATGCGCCCAAAATAGCCAAGTATGCTTTCGGAGAGGATTATCATGAGGTGATCAGGGCTAAATTACATGCCTTCCTGGCCGGATTACGGGAACAGGTGGGTGAGGTAGAGGGGAGAGGATTTGTAGACAGCGCCCCGGTACTGGAGCGTCGCTGGGCCCAAAAGAGCGGGCTTGGCTGGATCGGCAAAAATGCAAACCTCATTACCAAATCTTCGGGTTCTTTTTACTTCCTGGCTACGCTGATTGTAGACCTGGAGCTGGATTATGACGATCCGTATGCAAAGGACTTCTGCGGTACTTGTACCCGCTGCCTGGATGCATGCCCTACGCAGGCTATTGTATCGCCATCTGTGATTGATGCCAATAAATGTATATCATACCTCACTATTGAGCTGAAGGATGAACTGATCCCGAACGAACTGGCTGGCACCTTCCAGAACTGGATGTTCGGTTGTGATGTATGCCAGGATGTATGTCCCTGGAACCGTTTTTCCAGTCCCAATACAGAAGAACGTTTTACTCCTATACCAGAAATTCTCAATTTTACCACAGGCGACTGGGAGCAGCTGGATGAGGACTTCTTTAAGGTGCTGCTCAGGCATTCCCCGATCAAGCGTTCCAAATGGAAAGGGGTACAACGAAACCTGCAGTTCATCAAGACTTCTTAAAAAAATATCAAAGCGTAGAAAAGACTATGGGAAATAAGTGCTTTTTTGTAACTTTGGCCATTATTTTTTAATTATGCAACGTATTTATTTCGACAACGCAGCTACTACTGCGCTGGATCCCAAAGTATTAGAAGAAATGCTCCCTTTTCTTACGGAGAAGTTCGGTAACCCTAGTTCTATCTATTCATACGGGCGAGAGAGTAAAATGGGCATTGAATCGGCCAGAAAAACCGTTGCTAAAATACTACATACCAAACCAGGTAATATATTTTTCACTTCAGGAGGTACAGAAAGCAGCAACACGGCCATCCGTGCAGCCATCCGTGATCTGGGCTGTAACCACATCATCACATCACCGATCGAGCACCATGCTACACTGCACTGTGCAGAATACTGGGAACATCAGGGCATTAAAGTGTCTTATGTAACCATTCTTCCGACCGGACATGTGGACCTGGATTCTTTACGTAATTTATTAGCGTCACATACCGAAGGCAGAACATTAGTAACCCTGATGCATGCCAATAATGAGATCGGAAACTTACTGCCTATACAGGAAGTAGGGGAGATCTGTAAAGAGCATGATGCCGTATTCCACTGCGATACAGTGCAAACAGTAGGTCACTACCCGATAGATCTGTCACAGATCAATGTACACTTTGCTACCGGTGCAGGACATAAATTCCACGGACCTAAAGGTGTAGGTATCCTGTATATCAGTGATGAAGTAAGCATCAAACCAATGATCAACGGTGGTGGTCAGGAGCGTAATATGCGTGCCGGTACCGAGAACCTTTATGGTATTGTAGGTTTTGCCAAAGCATTACAAATGGCTACAGAAACCTATGAGCAGGATTCTACTTATATCCGCAGCCTGAAGAAATATATGGCAGAGCAATTGCCGCAGCAGCTTGGCGATGTATCTTTCAATGGTGATTGGGACGGACAATCTCTGTACACAGTACTGAATGCATCTTTCCCTAAAACGGAAAAATCGGAAATGTTACTGATGAGCCTGGATATGGCCGGCATCTGTGTATCCGGCGGCAGCGCCTGCTCCAGTGGGGCCAGTGTAGGCAGCCATGTGATCAACTGCATTGATCCGGGCAGCGACAGGGTACCGGTGAGATTCTCTTTCTGCAAACACAATACCACAGCAGAGATTGATACGGTTATTGAAAAATTAAAAGAAATACTTTAATCATAAATAAATAAGTGCCCGGTTTCGGGCATTTATTATTTCATATACTTCCTAATCTTTAAAGAAACGCTGCTTGTTTTGAACATAAAACATTTAGGAACAATCATCCGACTAAAGAATAATGCTGCAGTGGCGTACACAAGGAGCTATCTTAAAGATTTATACGATCGCACAACAGAAACCAATACACGCCTTAAAACGCAGCTGCTCCAGTTTATTCCATTCCTGGTAGCTTCTCTGGCTACCGGTATTGTTGCTGTGCTGTACAGTAAAGTGTTCAGTTATTCCGAAGAATTATCGGGCTACCTGTTCCGGCTGAATAAATACCTGATTTTTGCAGTTACACCCATTTGCTTTTTACTCTCCTGGTGGCTGGTGCGCCGATTTGCACCCTATGCCAAGGGTAGTGGGATACCGCAGGTAATGGCTGCAGTCGAACTACGTAAACCACAGGAGCGCAAACTTATTCGCCGTTTCCTGAGCCTGCGTATCATCATTGTAAAGATCTTATCCAGTGCTGTTAAGGTAGTCGGCGGAGGAATAGCCGGTCGCGAAGGCCCTACGATACAGATTGCCAGTTCTATTTTTTACCAGGTACACAAATGGCTTCCCAAATGGTGGCCTCCCATATCTCAAAGCAATATCCTTATTGCCGGTGCGGCATCTGGCCTCGCAGCGGCCTTTAATACACCATTAGGCGGTATTATTTTTGCAATAGAAGAGCTTTCAAAGTTTCATGTCAAACATTATAAATCACCCCTGTTTATTGCCGTTATTGTAGCGGGATTAACGGCGCAGGGACTGGGCGGATCTTATCTTTACCTTGGTTATCCTAAGCTGGATAGCAGTGAATGGTTGCTGACAGCCGGAGTAATCGTTACTGCTATTGTTGCTGGATTTTTCGGCAGCAAGATGTGTGTACTCCTGCTCAAAGTGATGCAGTTGTTCCGACGGTTTACCCGTACCTGGCAACAGGTCGCAATAGTTATTTTTTGTGGTCTTTTTGTAGCCACCTTTATATTCTTTCTGGGCACAGAGGCTATGGGGTCCGGTAAGGAATTAATGGAACGTACCTTATTTACGAGCAACAAATCCGTAGAATGGTATACTCCCTTTGTGCGGATGAATGGTCTTATTGCATCATTCAGTTTTGGCGGTGCAGGAGGTGTATTTGCACCATCACTCAGCTCAGGAGCCTCGATAGGAGCTTTTCTCGCAGAATGGATGCACTTTACGGGACCAGAGGCCAATCTGCTGATCCTGATTGGTATGACCGCATTCCTGACCGGGGTGACAAGGGCTCCGTTTACCTCGGCCATTATCATTTTTGAAATGACGGACCGGCACAGTGTGATCTTTTTCCTTTTGCTGGGCGCAATCATTGCCAATGTGATCGCCAGCTTTGCCGACAAACATCCATTCTACGACCGTTTAAAAGCCATGTACCTGAAAGAAGTTAAGCCTGCTGAAATGGTTTAAATTCCGTAATATTGTGTGTATACCACAATCACATATACAACATTGAATCGCATGAAAAAAACCGTATTCAGCCTGCTTCTGGCAGCAGTCAGCCCGTTTATGCTTTGGGCACAGGGTATCAAATTTGAAGAAGGTACTTTTACAGAAGCTTTGGCTAAAGCTAAGAAAGAAAATAAGATTGTTTTTGTAGACATCTATACTACCTGGTGTGGACCATGTAAAAAAATGGCCAAGGAGTTTTTTCCTACCCAGGAAGCAGGAGATAAATACAATACTGCTTTTGTCAATTATAAGATAGATGCTGAAAAAGGAGAGGGTATACAGGTTGCACAGAAGTATAATGTGAGTGGCTACCCAACCAGTTTGTACCTGAAACCTGATGGTTCTGTAGTCTATACCAGCATGGGCATCAGCGATCTGGACGGATTCCTGCATAATGCTGATGTGGCTATTGAGGAAAATAAAGATCCGCACAACTGGGACTGGTATGCTGTAAGCTTTAAAAAAGGCAACGAGACAAAAGACTTCCTGACGCAGTACCTGCAGAAAGCGAAACGCTTGGGTAAAGAAAATGATGCTGCCCTGGATAAATATGTAACCAAATATGTCAATGCTAAAAACCCGGCCGATAAAGACCTGGTTTACCTGGCAGACAACATTCAAACGATAGACAATAAGGCTTATGCATTACTGTCTGACCATACAGATAAGATCAATGCACTAAAATCAAAAGAAGTGCCTGATTTCTTCAACAACTTTACCAGCACCTTGCTGGTACCTACAGCTGAAAAGTTAGGTAAGGAAGGTGCCATTGCCCGCTTCGATGCTACTGTGCGTCCTATTGTAGAGCGCAGCAGTAAAACTCCGGATGCTGATATGATGTTCTATCGCGAATATTTCTACAGAGCGAAAGGAGATAAAGCAGCGATGCAGAAGTTCCGCATGGAGAAAGGACAATTCCTGAGCAGCAGAACTGCTGAAGCATATGCCAATGATGATGAGGTGAAGAAAGGAGAGACTATTGCTTCTATGAAGAACCAGATGATCGCGGCCAATGTGCCAGCAGAACAGCAACAGGCGCAGATTGCACGCGTACTGGAGCAAAACCCGATGATTAATAATATGATTTCTTTTAATGCAGCCAATGATCTGAATGAACTGGCATGGGGCATTTACGAAGGTAAAGATCAGGCACAATATAAAACAGCATTGCAATGGAGCAAAAGATCAGTTGAATTGATTGGTAGCGCTAATCCTTCTATGCGTGCAGCGTGTATGGATACCTATGCACACCTTTTATTTGCCAACGGAGAGAAAGAAGAGGCGATTAAACAGGAAACTGCTGCCATCGAATTACTGAAAGCTGCTGAAGTAACAGACGGTTTGGAAGAGATGGAAGAAGTACTGAATAATATGAAGGCCGGTAAATTATAAAAAAATAGTAATCATTCTTTATTAAGGGCTCTGCCGGCATCGCCGGCAGAGCCCTTATCTTTGCCGGCGTGCTAAACCATCAATATAGATAAAAGAGTATATACATATGAAAGCGAACCTATTTTTAATACTGATCATCACTTTCTGTTCAGGAAGCTGCGCGTTATTAAAGAAGTCTTCCAAAACAGAATTTACAGATGCATTTTACATACAGCATACCGATTCCTCCCATAGCAAGGTCTATGTGGATATAGCGGATGATGATCTGCGGGTTCATAAAACGGTAGCAAATACACACCTCGCAGATACCAGCCTTGCCCCGCTTATATTCCCAATGGTATTGCAGGATAATACACAGATGCTTACCACCTTCAGCAGGCATACTTTTGATGCTGATGTGCTGACGATTCCTTTAAAATACCGTCCGGCACGCAAGGGAATGGCGCCACAACTGAATACCAATTTGAACGGTGCATTGTACCTGGGTTATCGTACCGATCTGTACCGGGTCAATTACGAGAAAAGCCCCCTGGGAAAGGCTCAGCGCAACATCAATCACTTCGGTTTTTCCGTCGGGTTATTTACCGGGGCGGGCAATACAGCCATCAATACCTATACAACTACCAATCCGGCCATGCCCGATTATGATGGCATTGTATGGTCCAGGGGTATTGCCGGTATTATAGCCGTCAACCGTTTTACAGTCGGCATTTCTTCCGGTTATGATTACCTGCTGGACCGCAACCGTAAAGACTGGATGTACCAGAACAGAATATGGTATGGTCTGGCCTTTGGACTGAATCTTAACTAATCTGCTAATTAACAATCTGCATATGGGCTATAACCCTAGATAACTCGCTTATTTCACGTAATTTTGCGCTATGGCCAAAATTTTTCTAAACAAAAAGATCAGCAGCAGAATTGCAGACGGACACCCCTGGATTTTTAACAATGAGATCGGAGACGAAGTAGGTGCTTATGAATCGGGAGATATTGTAGATGTATTTTCTTCTAATGGTTCTTTTGTAGGTAAAGGGTATATCAATCCTTTGTCGCAGATCAAAGTACGCCTGCTTACCCGCAAGCAGGAAGAGATCAATGACGAATTCTTTTTACATAAAATACAGAAGGCCTGGGCTTACCGCCAGCGACTGGGATATATTGAAAACTGCCGCCTGATCTTCGGAGAGGCAGATGATTTACCGGCGCTGATCATTGATAAGTTCAATGACTATTTCGTGATCCAGACTATGTCTCTGGGTATCGAACGCTGGAAAGGTGCTATTGTAAAGGCTTTGAATACTATTTTCAAGCCGAAGGGTATTTATGAAAGAAATGATGTACCGGTACGCGAACTGGAGGGCATGGAGCAGGTTAAAGGCTTCCTGAGCGATCCGTTTGATACCAATATCATCATCAATGAAAACGGACTTAAGTTTCACGTTGATATCGTAAACGGACAAAAAACCGGCTACTTCCTCGATCAGCAGGATAACCGCCGTGCGATTGCTCCTGTGGTGAAAGATGCAGATGTTTTAGAGGCGTTCTGTTATACTGGTACTTTTGCCAACCATGCAGCTCGTTATGGTGCTAAAAGTGTACTGGGACTGGACATTTCGGACAAGGCCATTGATACGGCAAGACGTAATGCAGAACTGAACGGCTTTAGTGATATCTGTTCATTTGAATGTGTAAATGCATTTGATGTACTGAAGAAATGGGTAAAAGAGGGCAGACGTTTTGATACGGTTATGCTGGACCCTCCGGCCTTTACCAAAAGCCGCGCTAATATTCAGAAAGCGGTTACCGGTTATAAAGAAATCAACCTGCGCGGTATGAAACTGCTGAAGCCTGGTGGATTCCTGGTAACGGCATCCTGTACCAACCTGGTACCTCCGGATATGTTCCTGAAAACAATCGAAGCTGCGGCTAAAGATGCCAAAAAGCAGATCAGACAGGTAACCTGGCAAACCCAGGCTGCCGATCACCCGATTGTGTGGAACGTACCGAATACGCAGTACCTGAAATTCTTAATTGTAGAAGTAAACTAATATGTGGTCTAAGGAGCAGATAGAATCCTGGCTGGAAACGGTGACTGACCCGGAGATACCAACAGTAAGCATTGCTGAAATGGGTATACTCAGGGAGGTGACTGTAGTAAACGAAGATACCGTTCGGGTCACCATTACCCCTACCTACAGCGGCTGTCCGGCTATGGATATTATTGCCATGCAGATACGGATGACTTTACTGGGTAGAGGCGTAAAGCAGGTGCATATTGAGCAGCAGTTAAGTCCGGCCTGGACTACAGACTGGATCACGGAAAGTGGTCGTGCCAAAATGCTGGCCCTGAATATTGTGCCGCCGGTGCGTGGCTCAAAAGATGACCTGGGCCTGTTCGAGGAGGATGAAGTACCTTGTCCGCACTGCGGTAGTGTACATACCGAATTGATAAGCCGCTTCGGGGCTACGAGTTGTAAATCAATGTATCGTTGCCTGGACTGCAAAGAGCCCTTCGAACATTTTAAGTGCCATTAAAAAAAGATTTATAGCATATGATATACGAATTCAAAGGTTTTATACCGGTAGTGCATCCGACTGCTTTTGTACACCCGCAGGCAATTGTAACGGGTAATGTTATTATTGGGAAGGACGTATATATCGGACCGGGAGCGGCATTGCGCGGCGACTGGGGCGGTATTGAGATTGCAGATGGTTGTAATGTACAGGAAAACTGTACGATACATATGTTTCCCGGTGTTACCGTTAAGCTGGATGAAAGTGCCCATATCGGTCACGGTGCCATCATTCATGGTGCCCATATCGGCCGCAACTGCCTGATCGGGATGAATGCGGTGATTATGGATGATGTAGAGGTAGGCGAGGAGAGCATTGTAGGGGCATTATCCTTTATCAATGCCAATACCATTATTCCCCGCAGAAGCCTGGTTGTCGGTAATCCGGCCAAGATCATTAAAGAAGTGAGCGATGATATGATTGCCTGGAAAACAAAAGGAACTCAATTATACCAGAGCCTGCCGTTGGATATGCAACAACACTGGCGTGCCTGTGAACCACTGAGCGAAATGCCGGCTGATCGCCCTTCTCAGGATATCCTGTTTGAAACCTGGAATACGATTAAGGGTAAATAAAACATTCATAATAAAAAAAGCGCAGTACTCAATAGTACTGCGCTTTTTTATTATGAATAAGGAGCATTACTGCTGCTCCCAGAACAGCTGGTACAGCTTAGGGCATATTGCCTGCATAGTACCGGGCACCTGCTCTCTCCAGTTAATTTCCAGGCCCGGATAATCTTCCGGACGGGTATGTACCTGCGTATAATCAATTGCAGTATTAAGTTCCTGTTCTGTTTTCTTCTTAAAGATTGTTTCCGGTAAGGTCTGCAGGGCCTCAAAATCAAATGCGCTATTGACATTGGTCTGCACCGCAAAGGCTATATCATCCGGATGTTGTATGCCTATAGTATAAATCTTTTGTCCGCGCGAGATCAGCCAGCAGCGAAAGAATGTGAAATCTTCTTCTCCGCAGCCGCCTTTCATAAGGTAAGCCGCACACCATAAAGAAGAACTGTAGCTATCCATCAACAGCTGATCGGTACGCAGTTTGAAGCCGGCCAGTTGCTCCGGTGTCATTTTTTCAAGGGCTTCTGACAGGTATTCTTCCTGGTCCTCCAGCGTTTCGGTATTTTGCAGGGATGATTCGATCAGTTTCCAGTAAGCCGCTTCCGGCATAGGTTCTGTAAAGCCCGGCTGATTATTCGCAATAACTGTATAGGTAGTTGCGTGAGCGGTCTCTGCAGATATGCTGCACAGGCTTAATAAGATTCCTAAAAATACAGAACGGATCATAGGTTTGTTTTTTGAGCAACAAGATAATACCCCTGATCGTAAAACAAAAGAGAATAGGATAAATAAAAAGTCCCGGAACATTTGTTCCGGGACTTTTTATTTATGTAAAAGAATTATTTACCAAACTTTACATTGTAGTCAGTGATCGCTTGTTGCAGGATTTCACGTGCTTTTTCTGCACCGTGGAAGTCTTGAATCACTACTTCTTTATTCTCCAGGCGCTTATACTCTTCGAAGAATTGTTTTACTTCTTTCAGTAAGTGAGCCGGTAATTCGCTGATATCGTTGATGTGTGCAACGCTCATGTCTTTTTCGCAAACTGCGATCAGTTTATCATCAGCCTCACCCTGGTCAACCATGCGCATTACACCAATGATTTTCGCAGAAACGATACACATCGGGTGAATGTCTACCTGAGACAATACCAGGATATCCAACGGATCGTTATCATCACAGTAAGTCTTAGGGATAAAACCATAGTTATGCGGATAGTATACAGAGTGATATAATACTCTGTCCAGGCGCAACATGCCAGAATCTTTATCTAATTCATATTTTGCTCTGGATCCTCTTGGGATCTCGATGATCGCATCTACTATTTCAGGCGCTTTATCGCCATAGCTTACGGTGTGCCAAGGATTAAATTCCATAGTTATCTGAAAAAATTTTTGCAAAAGTAATAAAGCATATTCAATAATATGCCATAAGCTTAAAATTATTTGGCCGGGTGCTCATCTGCCACATTAGGCAGGTAAGGATTGCTCTGTTTCCACATCTCGAAGTTTCTGATAGCATCCTTGAACTGTGTAGCCCAGGCGGTAAAATTCTGAGAGTTATCTACCGCCCCAAACAACCATTGGTTATAAGCATTGAAATGGCCGTTCTTTACAATGCGGGTCTGGTATGTATATAATGATTGCGGATATTGCTGTGCAAAATGGCTGTTCCAGTATACCAGGAAACGGGTGCGCAACATGGTAAGGTTATCTACATCAAACCCATCGCTGATGGTGGAAATATTGGTATTAATGGATTGTTTAAAGGCACCGGCAAAATCGTTCTTCTGTTTCTGAGTTGATTTGCTGTTATTGAATTCCGGCAGGGTATTATCGCTCATCTGGCTGAATACTTTCTTGTATCCATCCAGCAGCATACGCTTCATATCTACCGTCTTGGCCGTATACGGCTCCAGGTTAATGAAGGTTTCGGCATAGATCAGTGCCCACATATATTCCCCGTTCTGGAAATATGCCTTGGCCGCATTATAATAATTGGTAGGGTAGGCAGGTTCTTTCTGAATGCCCGTGTTCCACTCCTTTAAGGCACTGCTGTTATTCTTGGCATCTACAATCAGCAGATTGCCTTTCATATTATACAATAAGCCGGAATTGGGAAATTTATCCAGTCCTGAGGACACAATTTTCTTTGCTTTGGCGAAATTTCCGTTGGCCTGCTCAATAGCAGCAGCCAGCTGGAAGGTCTGCTCATCGGCAGAAGGAGAATTCAATACCGGTTCAATCGTCTGTTTTGCACGGTCAAGATCTTTCTTCAGAAAGTAAGTATAGGCCAGATCCCGGCGCAGCGCAACATTTTCCGGCGCCATGCGGATGGCCTGTGTATACATGGCTGCGGCATTATCAAAATCATTCTGCGACAGGAACTTTCCGGCACTGGTAATGATTTGCTGCAGTTCCGGAGAATTTTCAGTTTGTGCAGAAAGGGTAAAAGGATATAAAAATGCCCCCAGGATAAGGGTCATTACAACTTTTCTCATGTTCAACATTTGAGCAAATTTATCTTATTTTTTATAAAGCAGGCATCCTGGTATGATAATATATTGATAATACATGAGCATATAGCACAAACCAGGCTCAGAAATGAGCCTGGTTTGTGCTATAAAATCTTATTGTTATATATTGATTGCTACCTTTTGCCTTGATGCAAAAGGTAGCGCCAAAAAATCAAGGCTGTATAAATCCCTGGCTAAAAATCAATGTGTCGGTCGGTCGTAAACCAGACTCACTTCGTTCAGACAATGGTTTGCAACTTTATCGACCGAGCCAATGATTTTCTTGACGCCGGATTTATAAGGCCGGCCCTAAGCGATCAAAGGATAGCGAAGGTATCAAAGATTATCTACTGCAGTTGGCGTAAGACACAGGATATAGCGGGCATGCAACACGTAGCCTATTTCAAATTAAGGCGGAAACCGGCATAGATATTTCTGCCCATTCCCGAACCCCATACCAGTGAAGCATCAAAGTTATTACCAAAAGGATTGGATGCGTCGGTTATCAGCGGATGCTGCATGATATTTCCGATGTTCTCCATGCCCAGGTACACTTCATATTTACCCTCTTTGAATGATTTGTTGATCTGTACATTCATCATCCAGTAGCTGGGCGAATGATCAGAACCGTGTACATGCTGCTCATGATCGTTATAGCGTTGTGGCACACGTTTGGCCCCGATCCATTGCACGGTATAGTCAAACTTCCAGTCATTGCGGGTGCGGTAACCGATATTGGCAAAGGCTCTTTTGGCCGCTACCAGTGGTTTCTCTTTCAGTCCGCTGTTGTACTGTGTTTTGATATCATAGAAGCGGTAGGCCAGGCGAACATCCAGGTTGCGGATCAGTTCATAATCCAGCTGTGCCTGTATGCTGTGCGAATAAGACTTTCCGTTCAGGTTATAGAAGTTTACCTTGTTGTACTCCTCCATATCTACCACAATCTGGTTGGTGAAATCGGTAAAGTAATAATCTACACCAAAGCTACCGTCACGATAGTTCAGTCTGAACTTCTGCGTCAGGTTCAAACCCATATTCCAGGCCACTTCGGGCTTGAAGGGGTAAGTATTACTATTTAACGTACTGATATCATTGCCATTGATCATAAATGCACGCGAAGAAGCCATTAGTCCCATATTCTCTGTCAGGAAATTGGCCGTACGCTGTGCTCTTCCTACAGAGGCCCGAATGGCGGTATTTTCAGCTGGTGCATAACGCAGGTGCAGCCGAGGCGTAAGGAAAGCCCCGAATAGATTATGATAATCGGCCCTCAGTCCGGCTACCATATTGAATTTGTTCAGGTACTTATACGCATATTCTGCAAATACTCCCGGTACCACTTCGGTACGTTTCAGTGGCGTACCGGTAAATGTTTCCTGGTAGGCATCATATTGAGCGCTTGCCCCACCTTTGACCGTATGATTGGTATTATTGATTATAGTCTGGTAGATATAGTTGGCATAAAAGCTCTGCTGACGGCCATTATAACTACGGGCACCATATTGATTATCCTGTTCGTGAATGGTTGCGGCAAGCTGCAACCCCATACTTTTATAAGGCTTTGCCGGAAATACTTTGCCGATCTTGGCCCAGCCTTCCAGACGATTCACCTTATTTTCATAACCCCATGGATTACCGGCTACCTGTGGTGTACCTTCGGCGTAATTAGTCTGTCCGCCAATAGTATTCAGGTTAACGACTTTAATGCCGCCCTGGATTTCGAGGCCACGGTCTCCGAAATAAAACCAGCGGTTACTGCCGACAAAGTTATTCCCTCTCGGGTTGTCCAGGAAGCCATCATTATTCATATCCACCTTCATCCAGTCGGAACGGCCATGGAGCAATACACTTGTACTTAAATGCTTGTTGAAATTATGATTATACACCAGGTTGCCTTCGGAACGGCCCTGTGTGCTCTGGTAGCCATTGATGAGCCATTTAGGGGCCTTATCTTCAAATGGTTTGATCCATTCCACATTGATCTGTCCGGCAGTACCCTCATAACCATTTACCACACTACCGGTACCTTTGCTCAGCTGCATGCTTTCGACAAATGTACCCGGAGTAAAGCTAAGGCCGGTAATGGAAGCCAGTCCGCGGATATCAGGTATATTTTCTCTGGTAAATGTTGTGTATGCTCCCGCCAGACCCAGCATCTGGATTTGCTTATAGCCACTTACTGCATCGGTAAAGCCGACATCAACAGAAGGAGTAGTTTCAAAACTTTCGCTCAGGTTACAGCAGGCTGCCTTCATCAGTTCGCCGCTGCCGATCTTCTCTACTTTCATAGCGCCACTCAGGCCGATCTCTGTTGTCTTACGGCGGCTGGTTACCTCTACAGTACCCAGCTCCTTACCTTCTTTAAGGCTGGCCTCCTGCATCTTCACCTCTATGGCAGCAGTACCCGCAGCAAGGGAAACCGTTTCTGTGCGGTAGCCCATAAAACTGAATATCAGTTGGCTGGTACCGGCAGGTACCTGTATGGTGAAGGCTCCGTTCTCGTCCGTAATCTGGTGGTGACGATTGTCCGGGGTATGTATGGTCACACCGATCATACCATCTTTCTGCTGAGCATCAAATACATGACCCGTAACTGTTTGCATAGCTACGATCGTGTCTGCCACTGCATCCTGCGCAGATGCCTGGCTGACTGTACCCGATAAACCCAGGGCAAAGACAAAGCTTAATGGGATTGCTTTATGCATTAATGGGCGCATTCAGCACCATCATTATATGCGCAGCAGGAAGGAAGTTTTTTGTACTGATCCTTATCGGCCAGTATATCTCCGGCATCGTGTCCTTTGCGGGCTATACTTTGTTCGATTGTTTTCAGATCGGTTTTGTCTGAATTATATACCAGTTTCAGTTCCTGGGTTTTCTGATCCCAATCGGCACGTTTAACTCCTTTAATGTACGCGGCATCTTCAATACGTTTTTTACACATACTGCATACACCTTTTACCTTAATGGTTTCAGATTTGATCTTTGAAGACTCCTGTGCAAATGAGGAGATTGGGGTAGAATATATTGTAAATAGGGCCGTTAAGGCTATAATAGACTGTCTCATTGTTTAATGAATTATGTATCGGGTTAGTAAAAAGATTCAAATGAATAATAAACATTCAAGTGAAGCTTTAACCGTAATACACAATGCGCTGAAACAATTTATATAAAGGAATGTCCTGCCAGAGCCCGGGTGGAGGGGCATTGGCATCATATGATGCCTGCTCTACTCCGGTCACATAGGGAGCCTCATATACGGCATAATGCAGTAATGGTGGCACGGCGGCTACTGTCTGCAGTAATTGTAACTGTTTGGCAGCCTCTACATGCTGGTCGGCACTGATTTTTAAAGAAATGGCTACATTGTCGCAGCAGTCCTTATCCTGTTTGCTGATATGCTGATCCGCAGATTTATCTTTTGCAGCAGCTGCACAACAACATGATTTGTTCGACTCCAGGAAACTGATTGACTCTATTTCCTGCCCGCAGAAATGCATTTGTACTACCGATCCGGAAACGGACAGGCTGTACATAAACAGCATTAATATGGCGAACATTTTTTTCATTCACAGCGAAAATAGGAAATAAAACAGCCCGATGAAACTAATATTGTGATTTTATAAATTTTTAACTAATATAGATGTTGTATTTTCGCGGTTTAAATTTTTGAATGTATGCATACAGAAGAATGGGAAGACGAGGAATTGACGGAAAGTGAAGACGGTGAACAGGAGCAGGAGCTGGAAGAACGCCTCCGCATCATAGTAGACAAAGGGCAGGAACCCCTGCGTGTAGATAAATTCGTCATGAATCGTGTGGAAGGTGCTACGCGGAATAAGGTACAGATTGCTATTGACGAAGGCCACGTACTGGTTGATGGCAAAACGGTGAAGTCTAACTTTAAGGTAAAGCCGGGTATGGAAGTTGTTGTTTTTGACAACCGCCGTCCGGACCGTACTGATATTATACCAGAACCAATGGATCTGGAAATTTTCTATGAAGATGATGATGTATTGGTGATCAATAAGCAGGCTGGTATTGTGGTGCACCCTGGCAGCGGTAACTATTCCGGTACGCTGGTCAATGGTGTAGCCTGGTACCTGAATCCTCCTGAGGATAAAGGCCGTATTATAGAACTGCCAAGAGTAGGGCTGGTACACCGTATTGATAAAGATACGAGTGGCCTGATCCTTGTGGCTAAAAACGAAGCGGCAGCCAAACACCTGTCTTTACAGTTTCAGGCACATACCATCCACCGTCGTTATATTGCGCTGGCATGGGGCCACTTCGAACAGCCGGAGGGTACAATTACTGCCAACATCGGTCGCAACATGCGCTTTCGCAAAAAGATGGATGCTTTCCCTGACGGAGATTATGGTAAGCATGCTGTAACACACTATAAAGTACTGGAACAATTCCATTATGTTTCTCTGCTGGAGTTCAGACTGGAGACCGGCCGTACGCACCAGATCCGTGTACACAGCCGCCTGATAGGCCATCCGCTGTTTAATGATGAAACTTATGGTGGAGATCGTATTGTAAGAGGAACGGTTTATTCCAAATACAAACAGTTTGTAGATAACTGCTTCAAATTAATGCCGCGTCAGGCGCTGCATGCCAAAGAGCTGGGATTTGTGCATCCGGCTACCGGGGAGCAAATGCTCTTCAGCTCCGAACTACCGGACGATATGGTTGCAGTGATCGACAAATGGAGAAAATATATCGTTAAAGAAAACCAAGCTTAACTAATATTACATGAGTACACGCTTTTATGCAATATTGCTGTTGTTATCCAGCTCATCACTGGCACATGCCCAGATCAGTAACAAGCCAGAGCAGCTGGATATGCGCGCACTGCGAAAACTGGACGATGGATTGTACTTCAGCGTGTACTCTAATAATTTTTTCAAGAATAATGAGTACTTCCTGCCTTCACTGAGCGGGTATACATTATTCGGTACCCAGAATACTTTTGCCCTCACTTATAAGCCCAATAAGCATGTAAGCCTGCAGGGCGGGATATATCTCAAAAAAGATTTCGGCACCGATGGTCTGGTTAAGGTAGCCCCATGGTACCAGCTGGACTTGCATCGTAATGGCTACAGCCTCACTTTCGGCAACCTCGCCGGGAATATCGGCCATGGCATGATAGATCCAATGTATGGGTATGAACGACTGATGACTAATTACCAGGAGCATGGCATCCAGTTGAAAGCCGATAAAAAACACATCTACACCGACCTTTGGGTAGACTGGCAAAAGCAGCAGTACTACGGGGTAAACTATAATGAACGGTTTACAGTGGGTAACCATACCCGTATTAAACTATCCTCCAGAGATAAAGCACATCGCTTCAGTATACCGGTACAATTATTGGCCAGCCATAACGGGGGCCAGTGGGATACGACCAGTGCGCCGACTGTAACCCTGTTTAATGCAGCGGTTGGTCTGGACTGGGCACATAAACTTAAATCAGGAAATATTGTCAAAGGAATAGGCGCAAATGCCTATTATCTCTACTATAAAGATCTTGCAGGTAACAGCGATATGCCTTACCGTAACGGTTCTGGTATTTATGCCAATGCCAATGTGCGCTTCAAAGACGGATTTTACGCTACGTTGAGCTACTGGCAGGGGAGACAATTCATTTCACCAACAGGAGGAGTCCTGTTCCAGTCCCAGAGCTTTAATCCCAACAAGCAGGAGCTGCCGGCACGAGAGCGAAAGTTGATCACCCTGGGTCTGGCATACCAGCGCAAGGTGATGAAAGAGATTGACCTCGATGTACGCCTTGAACCTTTCTATGATCTTAACTATCAGAAGCTTAACTACAACTATAGTCTTTTCCTGACTTATCAGCCTCATTTCTTGTTGAAGAAGGGTAAGCTATCTAATTAATTAACAATGGTTAACAAAACTGATTAACATAGGTTAACTCCGCTCATTTTCTTTGCAAAAATGCCCCGCTTAACGCAAACATAATTGACATTGCTATATATGTGTTGTAAATTTATAGAACTTTAACATATTAAGGTTTTAACATTTTTTTTCAACTACATTTTACAGGGGTATGGCAAAGCATCTACATTTACTAGTATTGTTTTGCCTGGTATGTTTTTCTTCTAAGGCACAACTAGGCATGACGGTTACGGACACAACAGTTTGTAAGACAACAACATTTTCAGTTTGCGCGACACCACCGGCCAGCACATTGCCAAACATCGACATGGATGATAAATTCTCATCAGCGATCAGCATTGGCTTTCCATTTACATTTTACGGCCAAACGTTTACGCAACTGGTAATTTCAGACAACAATTTTATCTCCTTTAATACCAGTCTGGCAGGACAGGTAAGCCTGTTTAAGTACCAGGATGCCTTAGGTGCCGGTCAACTGGATAATGTGATTATGTTTCCTTTCCAGGATCTGAACCCTTCTAACAGCAATGGTATAATTCGTTATAAAACCATTGGCAGTGCACCAAACAGGAAGTTTATCATTGAGTTTTGTAATGTTGGATACTATAGTTGTAACAGTATTACGGCTACCGATCAGCTGATACTGAGCGAGGGTACGAATACTATTGAGATGCATATTGCACAGAAACAGGAATGTGCAACCTGGCCAATCGGTACTTCGGTTGGAAAGGGAGTACAGGGAGTACGGGCTACCTCAAATGCAACTGCGGTATTTGCAGCGGGCAGGGGCCCTGCAAGTACAACCTGGACTGCATCCGGAGAAGGTATGCGTTTTACGCCATCCGGCAGTTCAAGCTACACTGTAAGCAATATCGGCTATAATCAGGAACCTTTCTTTAACCCTGGCGGAACATTTGCCTGGTATGCCCAGGGCAGCAGTACGCCATTTGCAACGACCAACTGTGTCAGTATTACGACGAATCCGGCTGTAAATTATTATGTGGCGGTGTATACCGGTACGATCGGCTGTAATTCCAGTGTTACCATGACGGCGCAGGATACCGTATTTGTACATCATAATAATATCACTGCAACCAAAACGCTGACCTACTGCCAGGCAGCATTACCCGTAACATGGAATGGCTTGACCATTCCTGCAGGTACTACCAGTCAGAATAACTTTGGTACCGTACTGGTCACCGGAGGCACCTGCGATACTACATTTACAGTAAACCTGAATATTATCCCGGCAGTTACTCCTGCTTTTACGCAGGTAGATACGATTTGTTATCTTGCCGCTTTAGCGCCACTCCCAACCACTTCCAATAACGGAGTCAGCGGTACCTGGAGTCCGGCAATCAATAATACTGCGACCACTACTTATACTTTTACTCCAAATGCCGGCACCTGTGCGGTACCTGTGACGATGACCATAGCAGTGAAACCAAATGTGCAACCATTTTTTACACAGCTGGGGCCATTCTGTATCGGAGCGACTATTCCACCTTTGCCGACCACAGACCTGAGCGGAACGATCAGCGGCTACTGGACACCGTCTCCTGTAAGCAATACTGTTTCTGATCTATATACATTTCATCCGACTTCTCAGCAATGTGCGCTTACCTTCCCGATGTTCATACAGATCAATAATAATACGGTACCTACCTTTAACCAGGTAGATCCTATTTGTATCGGCGGACCATTAGGAGCATTGCCAACCACCTCTACCAATAATATACATGGTAGCTGGAGTCCGGCTATGAATAACCAGGCGACTACTACCTATACATTTACACCGGACGCGGGACAATGTGCAGTACCTACTACTATGACCGTACAGGTATTGCCCATCCTGGAGCCTACATTTACACAGGTACCTCCTGTATGTCTCGGTGGTGTGCTGGGACCTTTGCCGACAACTTCCAATAATGGATTTGGCGGTACCTGGAGCCCGGCCCCTAACAGTGGTGCTACAACTACCTATACCTTTACGCCGAATCCGGGACAGTGTGCCGATACTGCAACGATGACTATTGTGGTATTACCCAATACAATCACACCTACCTTCAATGCCATTCCACCGGTTTGTTATGGCAGCACAACTAATCCGCTACCTCCAACCTCTACAAACGGCATTAACGGAGGCTGGAGTCCGGCCTGGAATAATACAGCAACCACAACTTATACCTTTATACCTGAGCCCGGACAATGTGCCATCAATACCACAATGACTGTGACGGTAAACAGTGTAACGCCAACCTTTGCACCGATACCTGCGGTATGTTACGGTGCGCCTAATCCACTGCAGTCGACTTCTACCAATGGTATCAGTGGTACCTGGAGTCCTGCCTGGAATAATGCAGCAACCACTACTTATACCTTTACCGCTAATCCGGGACAATGTGCCATAGGAAATGTAAGCCTTACGGTAGTTGTAAACAGTACTACTCCGTCATTTACACAGGTAGGACCTATATGCCAGGGGGCTACTGTAGCTCCGTTGCCTACAACCTCCAACAATGGTATCACCGGTACCTGGAGTCCTGCGGCGATCAACAACAACACGACTACTACATACACCTTTACTCCAACAGCGGGACAATGTGCTGCCACTGCTACGATGACGATTGTCGTAAACAGTGCAACACCATTATTTACGCAGGTGCCTGCTATCTGTGCGGGCGCACCGCTGGCGGCATTGCCTACAACGTCCAACAATGGTATCACCGGTACCTGGAGCCCGGCTATAAACAACAACACTACAACGACCTATACCTTTACCCCAACTGCCGGACAGTGTGCTGCTGCTACAACCATGACCATTACGGTAAATCCGGTTGTGGTGCCACAGTTTGCACAGGAACCTTCAGTGTGTCTGGGTACCAAGATCAATCCGATACCCACTACCTCTCTGAATGGTGTACATGGTACCTGGAGCCCGGTAGCCAACAGTAATGTAACTACTACCTATACGTTTACCCCTAATGCCGGACAGTGTGCTACTACGACCACTATGACCATCGTAGTGAACCCGATTGTGAACCCTGTATTTACACAAGTGGCTCCGATCTGTGCAGGCAGCACTTTAAATCCATTACCGACTACAGCCAACAACGGTATTACCGGTAGCTGGAGTCCGGCTATAAACAATACGGCGACAACAACCTATACCTTTATCCCGGATACTACACAATGTGCCAATCCTGCCCAGATGACCATTACGGTAAATCCTCTGATTACACCGGCTTTTACCCAGGTCAATTCAATCTGTGCCGGCGCAACACTGAGTCCTTTGCCTACAACGTCTACGAATGGTATCAATGGTACCTGGGCGCCTGCACTGAACAATGCAGCGACCACTACGTATACGTTTACACCAACAGCCGGACAGTGTGCTACCACAACAACCATGACCATTGCCGTAAATAATAATACAGCACCTACCTTTACGCAAGTAGCACCTGTATGTGCGGGAGCGACTTTAAGTCCTTTACCAACGACGTCTACTAATAGCATTACCGGTACCTGGTCACCAGCGCTGAATAATACAGCGACCACTACCTATACCTTTACACCAACAGCCGGTCAATGTGCGAATACCACAACGATGACCATTACGGTAAACCCGATCGTTACCCCAACGTTTACAGCAGTCGGACCGGTATGTGCGGGTACTTCATTGGGAGCCTTACCTACTACGTCTAATAATGGCATCAGCGGTACATGGTCACCGGCACTGAACAATACCACGACTACTACGTATACGTTCACGCCAACAGCAGGACAGTGCGCTGCTACTACTACGATGACTATTACGGCAAATCCTCTGGTGGCACCGGCCTTTACCCAGGTCAATTCAATCTGTGCCGGCGCAACTTTGAGTCCTTTGCCGACAACGTCTACGAATGGTGTCAGCGGCACATGGGCACCAGCACTGAATAATACGGCGACCACTACCTATACTTTTACGCCAACTGCAGGTCAATGTGCCAGCACTGCAACCATGACGATTGCTGTAAATAATAATACAGCACCTACCTTTACGCAAGTAGCACCTGTATGTGCGGGAGCGACTTTAAGTCCTTTACCAACGACATCTACTAATAGCATTACCGGTACCTGGGCACCAGCGCTGAATAATACAGCGACCACTACCTATACCTTTACACCAACAGCAGGTCAATGTGCGACGACCACAACGATGACCATTACGGTAAATCCGGTCGTTACACCGACGTTTACTGCGGTTGGGCCGGTATGTTCGGGAGCTGCACTGAGCGCCTTACCTACAACATCTACCAACGGTGTTAGCGGTACCTGGGCACCAGCACTGAACAATACAGCGACCACAACCTATACATTTACACCAGCTGCTGGACAGTGTGCGACAACTACAACGATGACCATTACGGTAAATCCGAATGTTGCTCCTGCGTTTACACAAGTAGCTCCAATCTGTTCGGGAGGCGTCTTGAGTGCCTTACCTACCACATCTACCAATGGTATCAGCGGTACCTGGGCACCGGCACTGAACAATACAACGACTACTACGTATACCTTCACGCCAACTGCAGGACAGTGCGCTGCTACTGCAACGATGACCATTACGGTGAACCCTAACCTGGCACCGGCATTCACTCAGGTGGCACCGATCTGTAGCGGAGGTACGTTAAATGCCTTGCCTATAACATCGACTAATGGTATCAGCGGTACATGGGCACCTGCACTGAATAATACGGCTACAACTACCTATACGTTCACACCAACAGCAGGTCAATGTGCGAATACCACAACCATGACCATCACGGTAAACCCAATCGTTACACCAACATTTACAGCAGTTGGGCCGGTATGTGCCGGTACTTCTTTAAGTGCCTTACCAGCCACTTCCCTGAATGGTATTAACGGTAGCTGGAGTCCGGCCATCAATAATATGGCGACCACAACCTATACATTCACACCGGCTGCGGGACAATGTGCCATCAGTACCACAATGACGATTGTGATCACTCCAAGTACGACACCTGCTTTTGTACAGGTAAATCCGATCTGTAGTGGTGCACCGCTTGCTGCTTTACCTACGGTTTCGACCAACGGTATCAGTGGTAGCTGGAGCCCTGCTATCAATAATACAACTACAACTACTTATACGTTTACTCCTGCTGCCGGCCAGTGTGCCTTACCGACAACCATGACGATTACTGTAAATCCGAATGTAATACCGGTATTTACGCCAGTTGGACCGGTTTGTGCAGGAACGCCAATCAGTCCCTTAGCTACCACATCTACTAACGGAGTAACCGGAACATGGTCTCCGGCCATAAACAATATGGCTACTACAACCTACACCTTTACTCCTGTTAGCAACGGACAATGTTCTGGCAGTACCACCATGACCATTGTCATTAATCCATACCTGACGGGCACACGTAATGTATCTATGTGCGAAGGCGGTAGTTATACCTTTAACGGTCTTGTCTACACCGCTTCTGTAAACGGCGTTAAGGATACTATTCCTAATCAGAATACCTGTGACAGTATCATCACCCTGAACCTGAATGTATATCCGAAAACATATGGTACCCAAACGGCAACCATCTGCCAGGGCAATACTTATGTATTCAACGGAGTGAGCTATACTACATCCAACAGCACGGCGAAAGATACACTGGTCAACAGTCATGGCTGTGACAGTATTGTTACGCTGAACTTAACGGTAGTGCCGGTTAACCCGATCAGCGCTACTTATAATCTGACAGGATGTGGTACTGTATACTTCAACGGACAACCTTATAACAACAATGCAGTGGTACACGATACTTTGCATACTCAATTGGGTTGTGACAGTCTGTACCGCACCACAAACATTACGGTGTATCCGGAATACCACTACGGACAAACGATCGATACTATAGCCTGTGGTAAACTGGTATATGATGGGGTTACTTACACGGAAAGTGTTACCATAAAAGATACCTTATATACCATACATGGTTGTGACAGTGTGATCAATAACATTAATATACAGATCGTCAATTTTGAATTACAGGCGACCGTAACACCAGAAGATCCTTATGAAGGCGAAGAAGTACATATTCAGACTTCAGGCAACATGCCATATGCTGTAATTTCCTGGACACCGTTCTCCTTCTTTAGCGATCAGACGGCATTGTCGCAAACCTTTACAGCCACAACCGGACAGCATGTAATCATTACCGGGGTAGGTCCGGGAGGTTGTCGCGATACCGCTGTGGTGGACTTTAAAGTAAGACCTTACCAACCGGAGATTATGATCCCGAATGCCTTTACACCAAACGGTGATGGACAAAACGATGTGTTCATGCCGGTGCTGAGCATTGATAGAGGATACCAGTTAACAGACTTCAGAATATTCAACCGCTGGGGCCAGTTACTGTTCTCTACATCACATGTCAATATAGGCTGGGACGGTACCTTTAAAGGAGCGCTGCAAAGCCAGGATGTATACTTCTACGCAGTAACTATTGTGCTGATGGATGGTACGAAGAAATTCTATAAAGGAGATGTAACGCTGCTCAGATAAATTAATCTTTAAAAAATAAAAGGGCCCTGTGAGAACGGGGCCCTTTTATTTAACATTTACGGAGTGTCCGCCTAAAGGAAACAAAGACTAGCATTATGATTTAAGTAGCTTATATATTTATTGCTACCTTTTGCCTTGATGCAAAAGGTACCGCCAAAAAATCAAGGCTGTATAAATCCCTGGCTAAAAATCAATGTGTCGGTCGGTCGCAAACGCAAACTCGCTGCGCTCAGACAGTGGTTTGCGACTTTATCGACCGAGTCAATGATTTTATTAACGCCGGATTTATAATGCCATTTTGAGCGATCTGTATGGTACGGATCACTTATTGTTTTCATTACAGCGATAGCCATTTTGGAGTGGAGCTGCGATCGTTGAGCAGCGAACGCGTTACACGTTAAGCTCAAACGATCAGTGCACGCAACGGTACAAAATGGCGGTGCTTTGCAATCGCCTTGATGAAAACAAAGGCATTTTTGGTCCTTTTGTTGCCGGACACAAGGACGAATGAAATAATTGACTACATGCGGATATGCAGTTAACATTTTTTAACCTGCATAACGCATTGATACACCTCAAAAATGCTTTCTTTTTTAACATATTATAATATCTTTATAGAATATAAAAGTGTAAAAATACCCTTCCATATATGACAAAACGCTGCTATGGTATATTCTGGATACTGCTATTGATATGCAGCTTTACCGTCCATGCCCAGATGGATATTACGATCAGTGATACGACTGTATGTAAGGCCACCACATTTAATGTTTGTGCGGCAACCCCTTCCAGTACCTTATCCAATATCAGTTTTGATGATGAGTTCTCTACGGTGATCAATATAGGTTTTCCTTTCAATTTTTACGGGCAAAACTATAGTCAGTGTGTTATTTCAGACAATAACTTCATTTCTTTCAATACAGCACTTGCCGGTCAGCACAGTGACTATGTATATGCCAGCGCAGAGACAGCGGGAGAACTGAATAATGTGATCATGTTCCCATTCCAGGACCTGAATGTAGCTACTTACCCGGCCAGTACGATCCGGTATATGACTACGGGCAAAGCCCCGAACAGGCGATTTGTGGTTGAGTTCTGCAGGGTAGGGTATTACCAGTGCACCAGTATGGAGACGATCAATCAATTGATCTTATATGAGACCAGCAATGTGATTGAAATGCACATCAATAAAAAACAAAATTGTACCAGCTGGCCCAGTACTACCGCCTTAGGTAAAGGAGTGCAGGGAGTAAGGGGAATGACTAGTGCATCGGGGGTATTTATTGCCGGCAGGGGGCCAACCAGTGCCGCCTGGACCGTAACCGTACCAGAAGCACAACGATTCACTCCATCGGGTAGTACCTATACCACCAGCAGTATTAGCTATGCACCGGTACTATTCTTCAATGCAGGCGGTAGCTATACCTGGTATAAAGGCAATAGTACTACACCATATGCTAACACAAACTGTGTGTCCATTACCACTGATACGGCAACGGATTATTATATAGCCAAATACACGGGTACTATAGGCTGTAACTCTACAACAGTCACTACCTTGTATGATACACTGAATATAAATTACCTGAATCCGTATGTACCCATTACGCTTTCCTATTGCAGCAATCAGCTACCTGTAACATGGAATGGGCTTACAATTCCTGCCGGAACTACAACACAGTCTAATTATGATACGATCAATGTAACCGGAGCCAATATATGTGATACCAATTTTGTCATCAACCTGAATATCCAGCAGGCCGTTACACCGGCATTTACACCGGTGGCACCGATCTGTAGCGGAGGTGCTCTGGCGGCATTGCCCACAACTGCTACTAACGGTATTAGCGGTACCTGGAGTCCGGCTTTGAATAATACGGCAACCACCACCTATACTTTTACCCCGAGCGCAGGCTCCTGTGCGACAACAGCAAGCATGACTGTTACGGTGAACCCGAATGTAACACCAACATTTACACAAGTCGCACCCATCTGTGCGGGAGGTACATTGGCGGCTCTGCCGACTACGTCCACTAATAACATTACCGGTACCTGGAGTCCGGCATTAAACAATACGGCAACCACAACCTATACCTTTACCCCGAGCGCAGGCTCCTGTGCGACAACAGCGAGCATGACTGTTACGGTAAACCCGAATATAACGCCAACCTTTACACAGGTAGCACCCATCTGTGCCGGAGGCACATTAAGTGCATTACCCACTACTTCATTGAACGGATATACCGGTACCTGGAGTCCGGCATTGAACAATAATGCGACCACGACGTATACCTTTACGCCGACGGCGGGACTATGCGCTACAACCGCAAGTATGACCATTATCGTCAACCCGAATGTCACGCCCACGTTCACACAAGTAGCACAGGTATGTGCCGGAACGGCAGCATCACCATTAGTCAATACCTCCACCAACGGAATCAGTGGTACCTGGGCACCAGCCTGGAATAACGCCACCACCACTACCTATACCTTTACGCCGAATGCCGGTTTATGTGCGACCAGCACCACAATGACGGTGACCGTCAATCCGAATATTAACCCAACCTTTACCCAGGTACCACCGGTATGTGTGGGTACGACTTTAGCACCCTTGCCGACTACCTCGCTGAACGGATATACCGGCACCTGGAGCCCGGCATTGAACAATACGGTAACCACAACGTATACCTTTACCCCAACAGCGGGACAATGCACTACTACAGCGACGATGACGATACAGATCAACAATAATATACTACCTGCATTTACACAGGTGGCACCGATCTGTTCCGGAGCTACATTGAATGCATTGCCGGTAACCTCAACAAACGGAATCAACGGCACATGGGCTCCTGCATTGAATAATACCGCAACTACAACCTATACATTCACGCCATCGGCCGGACAGTGTGCAATACCGGCGACTATGACAATAGTAGTGAATCCTATTCTGATACCCGTGTTTACGCAAGTGGGACCGATCTGTTCCGGAGCGGCACTTGCAGCATTGCCTCTCAGCTCCACCAATGGGATCAGCGGCACCTGGACACCTGTATTGAACAATACTGCTACCACTACCTATACCTTTACGCCCAATGCCGGTCAGTGTGCCAATAGCACAACTATGACCATTACGGTGAATCCGAATACGACACCTACATTCACACCCGTGGCACCCATCTGTGCCGGAGCTGCTCTGAATGCATTGCCCACGATTTCTAATAATGGGATCAGCGGTACATGGACACCTGCTATTAATAATACCGTAACCACTACCTATACGTTTACCCCCGTAGCCGGTGTATGCGCCACCACTGCGACGATGACTATTGTGGTGAATCCGCCAACCGTTCCGGCATTTACCCAGATACCACCGGTATGTATCAATACGCCATTGGCTACATTGCCAACTACGTCAAATAACAGCATTAGTGGCACCTGGAGCCCGGCTATCAATAATACAGCAACCACAACATATACTTTCACTCCGACTGCAGGACAATGTGCTACCACCACAACCATGACTATTGTCATCAAGCCATACCTTACGGGTAACCGGAATGTGCATATTTGTGAAGGGAATAGCTACACGTTTAATGGCATTACCTATACTGCATCTGTAAGCGGGGTCAAAGACACCATACCGAATGCCAATGCCTGCGACAGTATCATCACCCTGAACCTGGCAGTCCATTCCAAAACTTATGGCATACAGCAAGCCACAATCTGTGCCGGTAACAGCTATACGTTTAACGGCATTGTGTATACCACTCCGAATAATACCGCAAAGGACACCTTGATCAATGCCAATGGCTGTGACAGTATTGTTACCCTTAACCTGAATGTCGTACCGGTAAACCCGGTAACTGCTAGTCAGTCACTGACCAGCTGCGGCAGCATTATCTTTAACGGTGTTACCTATACCGGCAATGCAACCGTACAGGATACCCTACATACCATATATGGCTGCGATAGCATATATCGTACTACTCAGCTTACGGTATATCCCGAATACCATATCACCCAGATTATTGATACCACCAGTTGTGCTAATTTTGTGTACAATGGAGTGACCTATACCCAGGATGCACTGGTGAAAGATACCTTCAAAACATCGCATGGCTGCGACAGTACGATCCGGGATATCAATATCCGTATCGTACATTTTGATCTGCAGGCCAGCATCAATCTGGACAATCCTTATGAAGGGCAGGAGGTGACGATCAGCACCCACAGTGCAGACGGACAACCGTACTCGATATATTCCTGGACACCGGCCAGCGCCTTTTCCGATCAGCAAAGTCTCTCCCAGAGTTTTAAAGCAACAACTGGCATGACGGTGATCATTTCCGGCACCAGTGAAGAGGGCTGTACCGATACCGCTAAAGTAAGCTTTGCCGTAAGGCCATACCGTCCTGAGGTTATGATGCCTAATGCCTTTACGCCTAACGGAGATGGGATTAATGATGTTTTCATGCCGGTCCTGGCTATAGACGATGGTTACCAGCTGACCGATTTCAGAATTGTGAACCGCTGGGGACAATTACTCTTTTCTACTGCACATGTCAATATTGGCTGGGATGGTACCTTCAAAGGACAGCTTCAGAGCCAGGATGTGTATTGCTACCTCGTCACGATTGTATTCCTGGATGGCTCTACCAAAACATTCAAGGGAGATGTAACGCTGTTGCGATAAAGCTGAAAATATATTTAACTGCCTATCCGCATGTAGTCAGCTATTTTATTCGTCCTTTTGTCGGGCAACAAAAGGATTAAAATATTGCTGTTTTTCTATTGACACTCCGTCATTTCGAGTACAGCGCAGCGGCGTCGAGAAATTTCCCTTTCCCTGTACAAATGAGATATCTCCATTCCGCTCCGCTTCAGTCGATATGACGAAGCGATCCGTACCATACAGATCGCTCAAAACAGCCTTATAAATCCGGCGTTCATAAAATCGTTGGCTCGGCGTCGACACATTGATTTTCAGCCAGTGATTTGTGCAGCCTTGATTTTTTGGTGCTACCTTAAATGGTTGCAATAATCAAATGGAAGCTAAAGAATAAGGGAAGTCCTTATTTACTAAAAGTGTATACGTAACAATATTCAAGGCCCTGTCTTATAGGCAGGGCCTTGTTATACAAGGGATACTGCCAATCAATGTAAATCCAAAAAGGGTGAAATATGAGGGGATATATTTTCATTGCCATCTCCGTTTAAAAATTCTCCGCTATCTTTGAGTGATTGCCATCGCGCAATAAGATTTATTCTGTACACTAAGGATTTACGCATAATGCAAGACAACAACATTTTACTTTCTGTTCGTAACCTGAGCAAATCGTACGCTGCACATAAGGCTGTAGACGACATTAGTTTTGATATTGAACGTGGCAGCATCTTCGGATTGCTGGGACCGAACGGGGCAGGGAAGAGCACCCTCCTGCGCATGATCACCGGTATCTTTTACCCGGATTCCGGCTCCATTACCCTGGACGGAGAGCCGTTTGAAGGATTGAAAAATACAGCCATGATCGGCTATATGCCCGAGGAGCGTGGCTTATATAAAAAAATGAAAGTAGGGGAGCACATTCTCTACCTGGCACAGCTGAAAGGCCTGAGCAAAGAAGAGGCTATTAAGCGGGCCAAATACTGGATCGAGCGCCTGGAGATGGGCAGCTGGTGGAACAAAAAGGTGGAAGACCTGAGTAAAGGGATGAGCCAGAAACTGCAGTTCGTTGCTACGGTAATTCATGAGCCGAAACTCCTGATCCTGGACGAACCGTTTAGCGGACTGGACCCGGTTAATGCAGAGGTGATCAAAAATGAGATCTTCCGCCTGGCCAAAGAAGGGACCACCATTATCTTCAGTACCCACCGTATGGAGCAGGTAGAAGAGATCTGCGACAAGATCGTACTCATCAACCTCGGACACAAACTGCTCGACGGTAGCGTATACCAGATAAAACAGGATTATAAAGAACATATCTTCAACCTGCACCTGTCTCAACCCGCGCAGACGGTACCAGCAGATATTACCGTGCTGGATCGCAAGGAAAATACCTTACGTTTCCAGTTACCGGCAGAGCGTTCGGCCAATGATGTGTTACTGCATTACATCCAGCAGCAGAACAATATCCTGGCATTTCAGGAGCACCTGCCTTCACTGAACGAGATCTTTATACGCCTGGTTGGTACTACACCGACAGCCCGTCCTTTTGACAGCAATTAAGTTTCCCTTTAAACAATACTTCCAATGAAAACAGGAATCATTATAAAACGCGAATACCTGACCCGTGTCAAGAAACGCTCTTTTATCATTACCACCTTATTATTACCCTTATTATTCATCGGTTTCAGTGCACTGACCACTTACCTGACCGTAAAGAGCTCCAGCGCAAAAACCGTTAAGATTGTTGATGACAGCCATCACTTCGTCAATAAAATAAAATCAACCAAGAATATTGCTTTCGAATTCAGTCTTAGTCCGCTCGATTCCCTGAAGAACCAGTTAAAAGCAGGGGAGTTCGATGCTCTGGTATATGTGCCGGCATTCGACATCCAACAGAAACAGACGGTAAATATTTTCAGTAACGAGCAACTCGGTATCGAAGTAGAAAACGAACTGTCTGATCAGATGAATGATCAGTTGCGTAACGAACGCCTGCAAAGCGCGGGTATCAATCAGCAGCAGTATGAAGCCGCAAGCCGCTCCACACTTACATTTGAAAACAAAGTAGGGCAGGAGGAGAAAAAATCTAACTCTGCTATTGCCAGTGGGATCTCTACCGTATCCGGCTTCCTTTTATACTTCTTTATGCTCCTTTATGGCATGAGTGTGATGCGCAGTGTGATGGAAGAAAAAACCAATCGCATTGCAGAGATCATCATCAGCTCTGTAAAACCATTCCAGCTCATGATGGGTAAGATTGTAGGCGTAGCCCTGGTAGGACTCACACAGGTATTGATCTGGGTTGTATTCCTGGGCGTAATCTTTATCGGATTCGGATCTATGATGACCGGAAAGATCGATGCACAGCAGGCTACACAGATCGCACAAGCTGCACAGGGTAGCGGTAAGGCCGAAATGATGCAGATGATCAGTACCACACTGGGTGGCATCAACTGGTTCAGTATTGCAGGCTGGTTTATCTTTTATTTCCTGGGCGGATACTTCCTGTACGCAGCATTGTTTGCAGCAGTGGGTAGCCTGGTAAACGAAGATCAGCAGGATGCACAGCAGTTTACCACCATCATTACGTTACCGATTATCTTCAGCTTTATCCTGATGACTGCAGTGATCAAAGACCCCAACAGTGGTATGGCCGTATTTGGCAGTATCTTCCCGCTGACCTCACCGATTGTGATGATGGCGCGTATACCGTTTGGCGTACCGACCTGGCAGTTGCTCACCTCCGCAGCCTGTCTGGTACTGGGTTTCATCGGTACCACCGCAATGGCCGGAAAGATCTACCGTACCGGTATCCTGATGTATGGTAAGAAAGTAACCTTTAAGGAAGTGGGCAAATGGATTTTCCGTAAAGGATAAACGGAAATATAAAAAAAGCATTACCTTTAAGCATTCAATATTCATAAAGCATACCTAAAGATATTATGGCTATACAGCGTCCCTTTAACCTGAACAAATGGATCGATGAACACCGTCACCTGCTGAAACCACCGGTAGGTAATCAGCAAGTGTACAAGCAGGTAGATGATTTTATCGTAATGGTCGTAGGAGGCCCCAACAGCCGTAAAGACTTTCACTACAACGAAACAGAAGAGCTGTTTTATCAGCTGGAAGGCGATGTAGTGGTACGCATCATTGAAGACGGAAAGATCGTACCTATTGAAATTAAGGAAGGGGATATGTTCCTGCTGCCGGCACGTGTACCACACTCACCGCAGCGCGGACCCAATACAGTAGGCCTGGTAATTGAACGCGTTCGTCCCGATACCATGCTCGATTCTTTTGCCTGGTATTGCGAGAACTGTTCTCATAAGTTATACGAAGAATTCCTGCCGGTAGCCGATATCGTAACGCAGTTACCGCCGGTAATGAATGCCTTTTATGCAGACGAAGCAAAACGTACCTGCACAGAGTGTGGCACCATTATGGAGCCGCCACAGAAACTGGCATAATCAAAAATATTGCCTCGAAAAAAATATGCTGCAGAGCCGTAAAACGTTCCTGTGGCATATTTTTTTGCGTCCGATATCGTACCCTGAGGACATCGAAGGGTGCTATCGCTGTGATGAAAACAAGAAAGCGATCCGTACCGTACAGATCGCTTAGGATGGCCTTATAAATCCGGCGTTACGAAACAGTCTTTTTCACGCATAACAGACTTTATCCTCCTCGTCATTTCGAGCACAGCGTAGCGACGTCGGGAAATCTCCTCATTTAATTACCATAAGAGCAAAAGGTAGCAATCAGACACCGGGAAATGAATTTAAAATGTTTCTAAAGGGGAGCCTTCTATATTATGTTAAGTAGCTTACTTGAACATAAATACCATCACCTGTTCATCACCTTCCAATTTGCGCTCCCGGATAATAATCCCTTCCGCTTTAGGATATTTCTGCTTGACCTGCAGTGTAACTGTATCAATCGGTTTCTTAGGTACGCGACCTTGTCGCAGTAGTTTTACCAGCTCCGCATCAGCTTTGAAAGAATCCACCACCACAAAAGCATCTTCAGGCTCTTCGTGTATATACACCCAAAGCTCATTAGATTCAATCAGGGCAGATACACCAATAGTCACCACAGCAGATTTCAGTGCAGGCTTCTGCGCATACAACACTGTAGTGCCGCACAGGAACAAAAATGAAAAGAATACAGACTTCATACCACACAATAATACAACAAAAGGTGAGTTTAATCTCATAATGAAAAAGTAAAATTGGAAATAGTAAGCAGGAGCTTTTAGAAACAGCACTGAGATGTAGTTAGAGGTGGCTGTAGGGCAATACAGAAGATTAGCGTATGGAAAGGTATAGGAGTGGTGTTTTATAATTCATTACTTAACATAATGTAAATTATAGGACAAGGAGTGGAAATAATATTAATGCTGTATAATTAAACACCCATACAGAGAAATATAAGAGTTTGCCAGCTTCCCTATAATGTGTATTTTACAGCTGTAAAAATAATTAAATTTGCCCTTATTAATTTTTTGAATTTTCGAAATAATTACGAAAATGTTGCTTACAAAGTACAACAAATGTAGCCTAGTTAACAATGCAATGGAAAATGCTCTTACATCTTAATCATGAATAGTTGAATTGTATTTGTATATATGAAACTGTTATTAAATGAGAATCTGGGAGTAAAAATAACAAGTAAAAAAAACGGATAAAAAAACAGTATATTTCACGTTTTTGTACCTGAAATATATTTTAATTTTATTACTGGAGACTTACATATGGCCGATGTACACTCTAAAGAGATAAGAAGTTTTAATATGAGCCGCATAAAGGGCAAGGATACCAAACCTGAAATGCTGGTGCGTAAATTTTTGTTTTCGAAAGGATTACGCTATAAACTGCATGATAAAACGCTACCGGGTAAACCAGACATAGTTTTTCCTAAGTACAAAACAGTGCTGTTTATACATGGTTGTTTCTGGCATGGGCACGAAGGTTGCAAATATTATGTGGTACCTAAAACAAAAACAGAATGGTGGCTTACCAAAATAAATGGCAATATCCGAAAGGATGCAGATAGTATTGCGAGGCTACAGCAACTGGGCTGGAAAGTAATAGTAGTGTGGGAATGTGAGCTTAAGCCCGGTAAGCTGGATGACACATTACAAAATCTAATGAAAACGTTTAAACAAAACAATGAGTCTTAAATATATTGATCTGTTTGCCGGTGCCGGTGGTTTGTCCGAGGGATTTATCCGTGCGGGCTTTAAACCTGTGGCCCATGTGGAAATGGATAAAGCAGCGTGCTATACACTGCAAACCCGTGTAGCATATCATTATCTGAAATCAGAAAACCGCTTTTCAGAATATGTTTCTTACCTTAAAGGAGAGATATCAAGAAAAGAACTTTATAGTAGAATACCTGCAGAGTTCCTGGGCTCTGTTATTAATCTTCCTGTTGGTGCTGAAAATAATCCTGCTATTCATAAAGCTATAGAAAAACAGTTAAAAGACGAAGAAGTTGATTTAATTATTGGTGGCCCACCCTGCCAGGCTTACTCGTTAGCTGGACGTGCGCGTTCAAAGAACGGGATGAAAGGAGACAAGAGAAATTACCTGTATGTACAATATGGGAAATACCTGGAAAGATATAAACCCAAAATGTTTGTATTTGAAAATGTCCTGGGCCTGTTATCTGCCGGAAAAGGTGTTTATCTCGAAAATATGAGAAAGCTTTTTCTTAAAAAAGGCTATGATATGAAGGTGTTCCGGTTAGAGGCCAATGATTTTGGGGTTTTACAAAACAGAAAACGTATTATTATAATTGGCTGGAAAAGTGAGCTGGATATAGAAGTGCCAGATCTTGAAATGGTTAAGATGGCTACAGCTCATACAGTACAATCTCTGTTCAACGATCTGCCTAAAATACAGGCAGGAGAAGGTAGTAGATATCTTAATTATAGTTCAAAAACCAACGAGTACCTTTCAGGGAAAGCAATACGCAATGGTATAGACATTCTTACACAGCATATTGCTCGTCCTCATACAGATCAGGATAAAGAGATATATCGTATTGCAGTACAAAAATGGAATACCGAAAAAGCCCGGTTAAATTATAACGATCTGCCGGAAAAATTAAAGACACACCAAAACAGGAGTTCATTTTTTGACAGGTTTAAAGTAGTGGCACCAAATGAACCTTTTTCGCAGACTGTGGTTGCACATATTGCCAAGGATGGTCATTATTATATACATCCCGATATAGAACAAAATCGTTCAATTACGATTCGTGAAGCCGCAAGGTTACAATCTTTCCCGGATGATTACTTTTTTGAAGGTGTAAAAGATGGCATTAACCGTACTCCTGCATTTAAACAAATAGGCAATGCTGTACCTCCATTAATGGCATATGAGATTGCAAATAAAGTGAGAGAAATATTATTATGACAGATTCTAAAAAACATAACATAAAAGCCAAGAGTCATATCCTAAGCCTATTGGGTGATGAACTTATAGGTAGTGATAGCCTCGCTATTTTTGAGTTAGTGAAAAATGCTTATGATGCCGATGCTGAAAATGTTACTGTCGAATTTATAGACTTAAATCAGGAAAATCAGCAAATAATCATTGAGGACGACGGACATGGTATGAATAATTCCGTTATTCAAGATGTATGGTTGACTATTGGCACAGACTTTAAAAGAGGCAAAAACAGAAAGGAAAGTGAAAAGTATAAAAGAGTTTCATTTGGTAACAAAGGTGTTGGACGGCTAGCTGTTCATAAATTGGCCAAAAAAATTACTCTTGAAACACAGGCAGAAGGTGAGGCTCTCGCTAGTCGTCTGATAATTGATTGGGCTGAATTAATAGCATCAAAAGAATTTATCCAAGAGCTAGAAGTAAATATACAAACGGTTTCAGGAATATCTTTCCCCAAGGGTAAAGGCACAAGAATTATTTTAGATAATCTGACAACAAAAAGGTGGACAAAGAAGGCACTGAAAGACTTAGTAAGAAAAATAGAAAATATTAAAAATCCTTTTACACCTAATCCGGATTTTAATATTAAAATTAAAGCAAACGATTTTCATCAGGAATGGATAAACGAGGTAGCTGGTACTACGAATATATTAAACGACAGCCTTTATAAATTCTCTTTTAAGGTTAAAGTTAGCAGCGAAAACCCTGATGATTTTGCAAAATTCATATGGCTTTATTATTTTAATCCACCTGTGCAAATAAAGGTTGATAAGAGAATATCAAGAAACAGAGAAACTACTGATTTTCACATTGGGGAGTTATTTAAGGAAATTGATGGTGAAGAGGATTATTGTATGTTTCTGAGAAATAAAGACCTAAAAGGAATAGGTACTTTCAAAGGAAATTTTTTTGTGTTTAATCAAAGCTCTGTTATATTAAAACAGAATTTCGGAGGACAGGTTAATGCAGTAAAACAGTTTATCAAAGAAAATTCAGGCGTTAAAATATTTCGTGATAATATAAGAGTATATAATTACGGAGAACCTTATGATGACTGGCTTGGACTTGATTTAGATAAAATACAAAGAACTGGAGATCACTTTGGAAAAAAAGTAACCGTAGGAGCTATTGAATTGGATTTGAAAAGCAGTAACGAAGGTTTAGTTGAAAAAACAAACCGGGAAGGCTTTACTGATAATGAAACCTATAATCGCTTCCATCTTTTAACCAAAGAAGTCTATAATTTTTTTGAAAGAGAGGCAGAGAGGGATAAAGATTTAGTTGAAGAGTATATTCAGGGAACAAGGCCAATAAAAAAAGTAGGTTTTAGCGAAACTATAAAAGAGCTTGAAGAGAAAATTAAAGATAAGAATCTTGAAAAAGAACTAAAGCCTCTGCTAACCCGTGTTGATAAAGACTATACAGAAATGCGCGATATAATGGTGAACTCTGGTATGACCGGATTGAACTTAGGTATAGCCTTTCATGAAGTTGACAGAGAAATAAGATTTATTAATGCAGACCTAAATGCCGATCATATAGACATAAACGGAGTAAAAGATAAAGTTAGAAATTTGATTCAGATTCTCGAAAGTTTATCGCCTATCCTAAGGCAAAATAAACCTGCGTTATCTTCTGCTAAGAAAATTCTGGAAATAGCCAAAAGACGTAATGAGAACAGATTTGCTTATCACAAAATAATTTTTTCTTGTCCTGTATTGACCGGAGAAAACGAAGACTTCAATGTTAAAGTACCTACGAATCTTCTGATATCTGCTGTTTCCAATCTAATAGATAATGCCATATATTGGGCAAGATCAAAGCGGGATCAGCAACGAAACGACAAATCCTATAAGCCTGCGATTTATATAGGAACTGATCTCTATACATTTGAAGGCCCCGCTATTATTGTATGTGATAACGGCCCTGGTTTTTCAGTAGAGCCGGAATACCTTACTCAACCTTTTAAAACCAAAAAAGAAGGAGGCATGGGATTAGGTTTGTATTTTGCTGATCTTGTAATGAATATGATTGGCGGCAAACTTATCTTTCCTGATGCATCCGACCTCGAAATTCCTGCAGCATATAATGGAGCTTGTATTGTTTTAGTATTCCCCAAATAAACCAGAAAAAAATGTTAGAAAAGCAAAATAAAATAATCATCGTTGATAATATAAAGGAACAATTAGAAATACTTGGAAAATCATTTTTTGAAAATGGTTTAGGCTGTCGTACTTTTTTATATGATCCCACCTACGATGAGCCATTAAAAAATGTGAGAATTGCCTTTTTTGATATCAACCTAACTGAAATAGCGGTAGACACAGCATATGATTCTGATGAAGATATTTTAAAACATAATTCTAGTGTCTTTAATGCATTAGCAGATGCAATAAATCTTTATATAGCAAAAGATAATGGTCCTTATGTTTTAATTTTCTGGACCGCAAATAAAAAAGTGGTTAATGCATTTAAGCTTTTCATGCAAGACGACGAAAGAGGCTTCAAAGATACAGCATCGCCCATTCTTATAGAGAGTATTGACAAAGCTGAATATAACATTGATGGTAGCGGTAAAAATTTAGCCGAAACTGTACTTGAAATGCTTAATGCAGACAATAGGATAAAGTTTTTATTTGATCTGGAAGATAACGCACGTATTGCAGGCGAAAATACACTCAATAGACTATATAGTATTTTGCCTAAAAGTGATAAATGGGGAGAAAGCATACAAGTGTTTGAAAATTTGGATAAAGTTTTATCAAAAATTGCAGCTTCAGCTTTAGGTTTTCAGCACGCAAAAGAAAACCCTAAAAAAGCAGTGTATGAGGGTTTAATGCCTGTGGTGAATTATGAATTTTTAAATAGTGAAAGTTCATTGGACTGGAATCAAATAGTTAAACAATTAAATGGGGCCACTAAAGTTGGTGACCTGGTAAGCCCAGATAATGAAATTCAGAATAAAGTAAATACTTTTTATCATATAGAAGACTTCAACGGTCATTCAAAGGATGTTCGTGGTTGCTTATTAGAGATTGACAAAGCTGTTCATGCTACATTGGATTCGTTCAATATTGCTGATATTGACGTTTGGATAACCAAATTATTGGCAATTAAGGAAGGTAATGCAACACATCAAGCCAGAAAAACTTCTATTTTACAAAATTCAAAATTAATTGCAGTTGAAATTAGTGCTGCATGTGACTATTCAAATAAAAAAGAGAGAATCAATAAGTATATTTTGGGTGTATTAACTTCAAATTTGAATTCAAACATTGAACTTGATTTAAATTTAAAAAGCAGGCCAGAAGCTTGTTATCACCTAGGAGGATGCAGTTTCAATCACAATGGCTCTAATTATCATATTTGGCTTAATCTTAATTATGTTTTTGGAGCAAAACCAGATGATCCTCGTTTGGGGCAGCCATTGTTTATTTTAAAGAAGGAAATAATGGATATGCTTGGTAATAAATATGCGAGTCACATCTCCAGAATTGGCATAACAAGCTTTTAAACATCGTAATAATCTATCTTCAGCGGGATATCCGCTGCTATCCCTCACGCACTCAAAATAAGTAAAGCCCCTACCCCGCAAAACCTGCGCAGGCTTTCACCATTTTTTATAAACATGATATGTAAAGATTGATCTGTTATTATTATTTAGCTCCGTCACTAAAACATACCCCTCCTCCTCCAAAACGCTTCCCCACTCCATCTCCGCTCCTGACGGTAAAAGAGATCCTTATGCCGCAGATATTGCTGCCAAATGGCATTCATTTGGTTGGTGTATGTAGTATGGAATAAGTCAAGGTTTTTTAAATTATGTTCTGTCAGTACCTGGGTCTGCTGTATCAGTTCGGTCAGCTGCATGGCTCCGGCCATGGCATTGTACATACCTTGTGAGGATAAGGGATCGAAGCTCATGGCGGCATCGCCCAGGGCTACCCATTGCGGCCCGGCGAACTGTTCCAGGCAACTGGAATTGGCGGCTACAGTGCCTCTATAATCAATAGCGCCATCAACACGCTCCAGTAAGGCGCTGATCTGTGGATTGTCCTGTGTCAGATCCAGGTAACCGCTGGTGTTGCGGAGTGCCGCACGGTCGACCAGGTCAGCATCGGTCTGGAAAGCCAGCACCCGCTTATTTCCGGGTAAGGCGGAACTATACCACCAGCCATTGGCAGCTGCAGAAATGGTGCTTAGTTTATGGTCTTCCTTATCGGGCAATACAGCCCAGCAGGAAATCAGTTTGTCTTGTATTTGTCGCGCCACACCGGCTTTACGGGCAAAGTGTGATGACCGGCCACTGGCATCGATCACCAGTCTGGCTTCTATATGATGCATTTCCCTGCCGTTTAAGGCCATATCATCTACAGTCGTAATATGCCAGCGCTGCTGCTCATAGTGTGCACTATGCAGTTTTGCAGGCCAGATGGCCTGTACGCCCCGCTCCAGGGCGGTTTTGCGCAGATATACTTCAAAGGCCTGTCTGTCCAGGTGCCAGCCAAATCCATCGGGATTGCGCAGGTGATCTGCAATCTGCACACGATCGCTGCCCCAGTAGGATTGTATGCCCATACTATTAATCGAGGAGACCTGCCCTGCCCCATCCTGTGCCCAGTTTTCGGGCAGACCCAGTCGCCTGAAGATGCGCCGGGCAGCAGGTGGCAGACATTCACCAACGCGCGCTACAGGCGCCGCCAGCTTATCGATCAGCACGACATTATAGTGCCCGGAGAGGGCGATAGCGGCTGTACAGCCGGCCACGCCCCCTCCGATGATCACTATTTCTGCTTTGTTTTTGTTGTTTATAACATTCATTAATTGCGGGTATCGGGTACGAAATTGGTGAAACGATCGAGCTCGCGTACGCCGGCACCGACTTTCTTCGGTAGCTCCGGTTTCACGGTTACCGGTTTCGGTTCTTTCGTAGCCAGCAGTTTGAGCAGTTTCTGTACCGCAGGAGTAGATTTATAATCGGTCTCCAGCATATGCTCAGCCAGGGCTTCCAGCTGATCTTTGGCTGTACTCACCAGGTCTTGCTCATTGAGCAGGTTTTCGGTAGACAGATGATCCACCACAGTACCCAGCAGTGTTCTTGTAGCAGGGCTTGCACCTTTACGGGCAATAATACCTTGCAGTTCGGCCATAGACTCTTCCAGCAGTGCCTGATCCTGTGCAGCATTCGGTACAATACCCACCTGCATCTGTGCCGGGAAGTAAGGATTACCAGGCACACCCGGACGTGGCTGTACGATGGCCAGTTTGTCAAAGTACTTGATCATGGAATTGATCTGGTTGGTATAATTCGGCGCTTGTCCGTCCAGTGGCAGATCATTGAGCCAGGCAGCACGGTAGGCAAAGGCCAGGCGGCGGGTCTCTTCAGACATATTAGGGTCCATGGTCTCGTGATAACGTGTCTCGTCCAGGATATTATTCGGTACCCTTGCCGGCCAGAAGGTAGGCACATAAGGATCGTATGAAGAAGTATATCCATCGCGGCAACTAGCGGTATCGGTCTGCCATGGAATGGCCATCCAGCGGGTAATGCCACCAGCAACCTGTCCGCCTATTAAAGGGCCTTTGGCCAGGGTAAATACATCGCTGTTCATTACCGGGCCATAATACCAGGAGTTCACCGGAGGTGTTTTGGGCGCATGCTTGAATCGGAACGGTGCCATATACATACCCGCACTGCGCACCGGCCAGGTCATTTCACAACCCGGGTGGAAGGCATCGGCCAGACAGAAGTCCATAGCGGCTTTGGTGAGCATATCGGGCTGATCGGCCACCGGAAGTTTATCTATAGTCATAGGTTCCGGTACATGCGGACAACCGGTGCGGTCGATAAAGTCGGCATCGAAGTCACCTTTAACCCATTGATCCAGGAAGGATAATTGTAAGGGAGATAAGGCTGCATGCTGGCGTACCGAACCCTGTGTTGGGATGCTGATGGCATCGCCATACAACCAAGGCCAGAGCTGTGGAGCTTCGGCACCGGATACATCGTAACGGCGGAAATTGTTAGAAATCGTACGGCGCATTTCCATATTGGCCGCAGAAGGATCGTTCAGTTTTTTGATCCATTGGGTCGTAGTATAGTCAAACTGACCACCCCAGCCAAAGGCTGCGGCAAAACCGGCATTCACCCATTGCAGATCGGTCATACGCTGAAATATCGGCAGGATATCTTTAGTGAAAGAAGGACGAGCCGGACGCGGCATCATACCTGCAGTAATGGCTACATCGCGCATCAAATCCCACATGGTGCGTACCGATTTTTGCATGGGTGCATAATCCGGCGGAGCACAGATTACCCAGGCTGGATCTACTTTCAGGGCCACACCGCCATAGGTTACTTCGGCGGTAACCGGACCATCAGAAATATCATCGTACCAGCCTTCATTATTGGCAAAAGTGATGGCAATATCGCCGTCCACATTGGCCGCTACCCCACGTCCGCCCAGCATCACCAGACGGCCTTTATCATCCGTGTGCATCTCGCCCAGGTAAACCGGTATGCCCTGGAATTCTCCATTAAATTCATGACCACTGTTAATATTCTTGCCTTTTACCGAACGCGCCCCGCCATCAATCAGCAACGATTTACGATCGGCCACATTGATATTGCGTAGCATAGAAGCCGGTGCAGTAGCTGCGTCCGGGATGTCCAGCGCCATCTGGAACTGGTACCAGGATGATTTCTGATTGGCCAGATGACTGTGCCAGATAATCTCGGCATTATCGGCTGTCAGCTCTTTCACAGCCTTACCTGCAGCATTGAAGCCATAGATTCGGAATTGTGCCGCCTGGCGCTTCAGCGCACCGGTATGGTCACGATAGGCATAATCATCGGTTTTTACCTCCGGCTCATCAACCAATGGTCCGATAAAATATTCTCTTTCACTATTACCCACGCGCATTACGCCAATCGGCGGATAAATGCCTGCGGTAACAATACACTCGCTATCCTCATCGGTATTGCCCTCAAATTTAGGGTTGACGATGTTGGGTTCCTGCAATTGCTGACCATTCGCCTGATGACGTGCCTCCGCACTGGCTGCATATACCGTTTTACGTACATGGGCAATCGAACCTAAGGGCTCATGCTCCGCCAAAGTGCGCCAGATATTAAAGGCAAGATTGCTGCCGAATTCGGGCTGACCGATCGCGCAGATATCCTGCTGTGGCAGGTGCAGTTCTGCAATCGCGATATAAGGACTCTCCTCCACGCTCCATACCTGTTGCGCATCGTTAATCAGCATGTTGTCATTGGTACGCAGCTGGATTTCGAAACGGAAGGTAGCCGGCTTATTGCGCAGGCGTTGCTGCAGGTCCAGGGCCAGGTAATTATTATTATCTACAGGTGCGCCACGGTCCGTATCTACCGGTACCAGGCGGTATTTTACAATCTGCGTTTCGCCCAGTTTGAATGGCAGGATAGCCCAGTAGCCGGCACTGAGGCAGCTCGCCTCCACCTTGTTCATAGCATTGAGGATCTCCGCCAGTTCAGGGTGCTTGTCAATATAGGCGTCGTAATTATGGTCGATCACCCCCGCAGTGGTAAAGCTGCACATCTGCTGTGCATCACGGGCAAAAAAGCGGTCTATATTCTGAAAGATGAAATCAGCAGTATCGCCCTCTCCCTCCAGTTTAGGTCCTTCAACACCGAACAGCTTCAAGCCCAGTCCCAGCGTGGTATGTAAGTCCGGAGCCGTAGGTGCGGTATCACTCGAAAAGCGCACTACGCATTCATAGTGATCACCGGCAAAGATACCCTTGCGAAAAGCCGGATTAATATCCTTGTTTACCGTGAAGGTACCATAAGCTATTCCGTGTTGCTTACGGAACACAGCGCGCTCAGCAGGCTTCTGTCCCGTTTCAATACGGGTCTTCTGCCCCATCTCCACAAACATTTCTTTGAGGCGTTGGGTTACGATGTCCAGGCTGCCTTCGCTATCCCAGCAAGGCACATCATTGGCCGTAGGCTGTGATAAAGGGTCCAGATTATTTTGAGATCCGGGTACAGCACCGGAAGCAGCCTCTTTTGAGGATCGTTTGTTGAATGCGTTCATGAAGAATAATTATTTAGTTTGTGAATTATTCAGCAAAGTACGATCCTGCCCTTTGTCATAAAAGGGTAAAAACACCTGTTTTGGAAGGGGGAATGGGCGGTAAAGAGATTAGGGGAAACAAAAGGGAATTAAAGCAAAATCTATCTTACGTGTTTTTTACTGAGAATATATGGGTGTTTTTCCTGTTTCAAATTATTTATACCTATTATATTTTACAAACGCAAATTAAAAGAGAGAAAGTTCTCGCTCTCATTTTTCGAGGACAAATTAATATTTAAGAAATGGCAGTAGGAAGAACAGCCAGCACAGGTCAAACCTGTCCAGAAAGTGGAGTTTGGAAAGTACAAGGTAGTCCTAGTACGACAGCTCCAATTGCTAAAGGTAACACGATGCCCCCATATGGAGGAAAAGCAGTTACATGGATTTTAATCCAGCTAGCATAAAAATAGGGAGATTTATCTCCCTATTTTTATGCTAGTATTTCAGGGAATTTTTATTGCATCGCATATGTCTCGTATCTTTACTCAAACATTCTACCATGCACGAAAAAAACGTTGAACGCGTCTATAAAATGTCCTTTGCCGGGGTATACCCGCATTATATTGCTAAGGCGGAAAAGAAAGGCCGTACTAAAGAAGAACTGGATGAGATCATTTTCTGGCTGACGGGCTATGATGCTAAAGGATTGCAGGAAGTGCTGGATCATAAAATCAATATAGAAACTTTCTTTACCCAGGCGCCGCAGATTAATCCGAATGCGGTTAAGATCACTGGTATGATCTGTGGTTATCGTGTAGAGGAGATTGAGGATCCGCTCATACGCCAGATACGCTACCTGGATAAGCTGGTCGATGAACTGGCCAAGGGTAAGACCATGGAGAAGATTTTAAGATCATAAATAATTTCTACTAATGAATAGGGCCGGATGAATCTCCGGCCCTATTCATTACTTAAATACCTCAGCGTAAGTATCCTTCCCGTCATTTCGAATATTGTAGATCGGCGTCGAGCAGTCTGAAAATACTACAGCAATAGAGATGGCTCCATTACGGCCGACATGACGATAACAAAATTATATTCCCTGCACCGTCCTACCCTTTCCCGCATAATGAAACAAAGCTCCGGCTATGGCATAGAGCCCGGCAAAGAAACCACATATGCCAATAATCTCTTTGGCTGAGGTGCCGGGATACTGATCCATATTGCCCAGTAAAGCGATCACGGCCAGTACCGCCAGGCTCAGGGCTGTGGCATACATGCTCTTTTCCATTCCGGATGCTGTAAAGCCGGAACGGACCGAACCGAAAATAAGGATAAATACTACGGCGATAAACATCAGGTTAGCGGCATTGGGCCCGGCACCGATTAAGCCTGCAGCCAGGTTGGCCCAGATCATCAGGAAGGTAGTGCCCACGGCCATAGCAGCGGCCAGCTTAAATATAATATGCATACTGCTACTCAGCAGTACATAGGCCATACCGGTACTGAAAATGAGTGCACCCATAATCAGGAAGTCTCCAACACCCCAGTTTACTTCAGCCGTAAACTGCATAGCGATAAAAGGAATAGCAAGGAGTAATAAGGTTACCAGCCCTACAATGCCGGCAGAACGAGATACATTTATTGACTTTTTCATGATTCTTTGTTTTAATTTCTAATTCAAAAGTACTTTGTATTTCAAAGTAATCAAAGAAAAAGGCATTTTTTTTTAACTGAGTATTCCGCTTAAAGGAAACAAAGTTTAGCATTATGATTTAAATAGTCTATTTATATCTTTTGCTACCTTTTGCCTTGATGCAAAAGGTAGCGCCAAAAAATCAAGGCTGTATAAATCCCTGGCTAAAAATCAATGTGTCGGCCGGTCGCAAACCAGACTCGCTACGCTCAGACAGTGGTTTCCGACTTTATCGACCGAGCCAATGATTTTCTTAACGCCGGATTTATAAGGCCGTTCGAGCGATCTGTTCTGTACGGATCGCTTATTGTTTTCATCACAGCGATAGCCATTTTGGAGTGGAGCTGCGATCGTTGAGCACCGAACGGATCACATGTTAAGCTCAAACGATCAATGCACGCAACGGTACAAAATGACGGTGCTATGCAATCGCCTTGATGAAAACAAAGGCACTTTTGGTCCTTTTGTTGCCGGACAAAAGGACGAATAAAAGAGTTGCCTACATGCGGGTAGTCAGTTTTTTTTATATGAACGGCTGGGAATGTACCCCTTGATAGCCTCAGGGTATGAGTTCATAAGGCGTAATGGAAAAATTAGCAAATTATCACCACATGGTGATACAAACATTTACTAACTTTACCTGATCCTATTATTCATTCCCATAAGCTGATTATACATGAAAACATCCATGCTTGCTACCCTCATTAGTTTATCCACTCCTGCATTTGCACAGGAATCACTACCAGTGATCAGGGCGACATCTGCCAAAGCGGCGATCTATATGCAGGATCGTCCCGGCAGGCGCTGGAATATTGAACCGGCTCAAAAACTGGATGTGTTTGAAACACCCAAGATGGCAAGACCAGAACAGATCCGTTTTAAAACAGACAGCGATTCTATTGCCTTTACCCTGAAACCCGGTACCCATAAGGACTTCATCGTGCTACTGAATGATAAAGATTCCTGCCTGACCCGCATACAATGTCCGGCATCACTGGATTTCAGCCAGCAGTACCCTGCCCTGCATGATACCATTCCGATGTATATCAACGAATACAATACCATGTATATAGCGGCGGTATTGAACGGAACAGATACGCTCTGGCTCAATTTCGATACCGGTTCCAGTGATATAACACTCAAGGAAGAAACAATCGCAAAGCTAAAAACGCCTTTGGACCTGTACCGCAAGCCATATGATCTGCAGATTGGTACGCGGCATTATACCAGTACGGTCTCTGACACTAAGCTGTCAGGACATGGTACAGAAGGACGTTTCGGCTGGAACCTCTTTGACGGTTATGTCGTGGAACTGAACTACGATAAGGGTATTATGGTGGTGCACGGACAGTTGCCACAAGGAATATCCTCCGACAAAAAGTATAGCCAGCTTCCGATGCATTATGTAGATAATATATTTCTGGTCCGAAGCAGTCTGCAACAGGGCAAGGCAAAGCTGCCTTTCTGGTTCCTCTACGACAGCGGATACCAGCGTACGGCTATGCTGGATAATGATCTGCTGAAAGAGACGCAATTTCCTGCGGCTCAGATGAAGGAACTGAACAGGGTAATAATGAGAGATGGACGGAACAATGAGATCCCGGTTATTACGGCAAACCTTGATCAGTTGCGCCTGGGTAAATATACACTGAAACAAGTGCCGGTACAGGTACAGACGGCGAATAAGCCTGTAGTAGGGCTGAATATTCACATCCTGGGTAATGAGGTCCTCAAGCGTTTTAATACCGTTCTGGACTTTCAGCACAATGTAGTGTACATGAAGCCTGGTAAGTATTTCAACGACCCGTATATTGTACAGAAGCCGGGTAAGTCTTAAGTTGCTCAAGAAGCAATATGGGTAAATATTAAAGCTCCATTTCTTTTGATATGATGGATGTGCTTACTTTTTACTTAAAGCTGCCTGCCGGAACATGCACCGCTTAAACCGGTATACCAACCCAAATGGTGATGGTATACCGGTTTTGTCGCCTGCGGGCAATTTTTGGGAATAGTTGAAGTGCTTTTCTGGTGTGCGAAGAAATGTATTTCGTGCCTAATCAGAGTGTTATATAAGCAGAGGCTTATAGGAGCGCAAAAGCGTGCCACAACTACACCTGAAAGCCAAAAGAGTAATGTGATTTCCGTTGGATAATTAATTTGGACCTTAAGATATTTTGTCTTTATTTCGCCCCACAATAAAGGATTTTGCATTTAAATGTAATGTCTTTATTAAGCCGTTTCATGTTTGAGATTTAATTGATGTATAAAACAATTTGTTTATGCATTGAAATTTATTTTCTAAAATCAATAAAACACCTCAATATGAAACACGCTTTACACACCCTGCTCCTTGGAGCAGCGGTTGCAGGTTCTGTGCTGCAGGCCTCCGGGCAGCAGCTATTTACGGACAAAGGAACCCTCCCGCTCCAATCCCGATCCGCTACACAATTTTTAACTATGCGTACCGTAGATTTCGGTACCAAAGAAAAGCACTATGTACTCTTGTCCTTCAATCATATACTATCTGCCGAAGAGCGCAGCCGTATAGAGGCCACAGGTGTACAGTTGAAAGACTGGTATCCCGGCAATAGTTATATCGCCCAGATCAGTAACCTGTCTCAAAACCTCGATCAGCTGCAGTCGCTGGCAGGTAAGCGACTTATTCCCCTGACAGGAGTTAATGATCTGCCCACTGCCGTAAAGATCAGTACAACACTACAGGAGCTACAGGATGCAAGCACAGCACAGCTTATGGTCTCTGTATATGACAAGGCAGATATCTCTTCCCTGCAGCAATACCTCGAGACAACAGGCCTGAAATATACCCGCGAAGACTATTGTGGCGATAATGCCTTGGTGTTGAGCGGCCTCAGTCAGGAACAAATACAATCCATAGCCCGGCTTTCCTTTGTCGCGTCTGTTGAAATATATGCAGGCGAACCTCAGAATACATTGGCAGGTGGGATGTTTGCCAATCAGGTATTTGCGGCCAATTATCAATATAATCTTGGTGCAGCCGGTAATGGTGTTTATTTTGGTAATTATGAAACGTTCGGAGAAGACACTTTATACGATTTAAACATGAGGGGACGGCAGCATCCGCAATATTTCGGAACGGGTGTAGGTGCACATGGTACAACCATTGCAGCAATTGTAGGTGCTGCCAATAATTACAATGAGTTTGATGACCGCGGTACGGCACCGGGCGTTACCTCTCTGTATGTAGGCTGGTACAATACTGCAGAAAATTATTACCTGAACAATAATGTCAAACCAATGCTGAGTAACCACTCCGTGGGTTGGGGTGATGGTCAGGTAACCTATAATAATGATGCCCGGGAACTGGACCGCATAGCCCGAACCCTGGGCGGATACCTGCACAGCTACTCGGCAGGTAACAGCGGAGGTTCAGGACCTTTCCTGGGATATCCTGCCGGATGGGCCAATCTGACGGGGGATATTAAAGTCAGCAAAAACAATTTTACTGTACACTCTTCCGCAAAGCCGGGTGAGCATTGCGATTGGACCAGTAAAGGCCCGACAAGAGATGGCCGTCTGAAGCCTGATATATGCGCAGAAGGCATAAATGGCAGCTCGTATGCAGCTCCCGCCATATCGGGGTTTGCAGCCTTACTGTTTGAGGTGTATAATACAACTTATGGCACAACGGTGCCGCGTAGCGATGTGGTAAAAGCCGTAATGCTGAATACCGCCTACGATATAGATAAGAAAGGGATAGACTTTAAAACCGGCTTTGGTACCATGAATCCTTTACGGGCAAAAAGAGCTATAGAGCAACAGCACCTGATGACGGGCTCAATGCCACAAGGATCTGGTGGTGCTGCCCAATATACGATCGCCGTACCGGCGGGCACCAGCGAAGCCAAGTTTATGCTGTACTGGCACGATTACCAGGGGGCTGTAGGTGCGGTAAAAGCATTGGTCAATAACCTGGATGTTTTTGTGATCAGTCCTGTGGGCGATACCCTGCGGCCCTGGGTACTGAACCCGACAGGGGCTACCGTTTATGATCTTCCTTTGCGAAAAACAGATACCCTGAATAATGTAGAACAGGTAACCATAGATAATCCGCTTGCGGGTAATTATACGGTTTATGTTAAGGGTATAGCAGTACCTCAGGGACCTCAGCCTTATGCACTGACCTACGATATGGTTCCGTACCAGATTGAGATTACCAGTCCGGTTGCAGCGTACCGTATGCCTAAGGGTAATGGACTCATGATGACCTGGAATATCAGTAACCAGCAGGCGGGTACAGCAGATAGCCTGGAGGTATACCTGCAGCGCAGCAGTGCCGAGTCATTTACACAACTTGCCACTCTGGATTATAATAAACGATATTATGAGTATACCGTACCTACCTCTTTTCCGAATAGTGCCACAGCGCGTATCGTTGTCAAACAGCGCAATACCGGTCTGGTAGATACCAGTGATTATTTTCATGTAATGGTTACACCAACTAATCTTTCTCTGACCCGCATGTGTACCGATACCATAGGCCTGCGCTGGGATACGGTGGCTGCTAATGCAGGAGGTAAATATATTATCTACAGGCTTGGAAATAAATACATGGAGCCGGTAGATAGTGTACTGCATCCGGCAAATAAAGCATTACTGTCTGCCGCTACTGTTTTGGGAGCAGGGCAGCAATGGAATGGAACACAGTATTTTGCTGTAGCAGCAAGGCATAGCAGCGGCGCACTTAGTGTACGTACCTTACCGATCAGTACTATACTTACAGATCCGATCAACAGCGGCAGCACCCCGGCATTATCAACCCTCTGTTATGAAGATACAGTGAAATGGGGCATTGGTAATTTACAATACGATAGTGTACGTTGGTATAATGCCGCTAACAACGCCCAGGTATCAACGGCAGTGCAGTTGTCGCGGACGTTTGCGGATACCGGCAACTTTTATTTCCGCACTTTCCTGAACGGATGTATCTATACCAGTCCTACCTATACCATAAAGCGCGGAGAGGCCAATATTGCTGACATGGCACTTTGGGGTAACTTTAAATGGCTTGTTTCTGCCTATAGCGTAGGTAATACCAGTAGTAATCCATTCTATGGGGCCAATCCCAAATATTATGGACAGTTCAGTACCGACAGCCTGGGCTTTAACAGTAATGACTATTATACATGGTACGGCACTGGGCCACATAATGCTCCCGGTTACCATGGCTGTGCTTTTTCAACCGCATCTGCTGTTACAACAGTATATAAGCGAAAAGGATTTACGAGAGGCATCTACCAGATCAACCTCTTGAGGGCAGCCGGCAAATTGAAAATGACCATTAATAATGGCACAACTACACAGTATATAAGTCCTAATAATGCATTTACCATAAATAATATCTGGACTGGTATACTGGATACTAATAGCACGATCAGAGTAGAGGCCTATGCCGAACATAATAATATTCAGATTGTACTTTTGCCCATTCCATTGCCCGCCAGTCTGAATCATTTCGAGGCAAAAGCCATTGCTAATAATCGCGTTCAGCTTGATTTTATCATGAATGCCACTTCTCCGGATATTACATTGTATGCCAGCCAGGGAACGGATGCACGGCATTTTGACCGAACAGTAGCTTCTGTAAAATTATCTGAGGGTACAAATACATATCAGATCATAGATGATTATCCTTCAAAAGGGATGAATTATTATCGTTTGTACTGGAAGAATAATGATGGGTATATTAAATACAGCCCTGTACTGAATGTGAAGATTAAAGAAGGTGCAGAAGGAATCAGCGTTTTTCCTACAATAACGAAAGACGGCCAGGTTACTATTCAACTGCATGAAGGTTGGGAAGAGGCAGAATGTAAGGTGCTGAATATATTAGGACAGCAGGTAGCGGCGGTAATTACCGGAGCGAAAGAGCATAAAGAAATTTCTTTGAAATCTTTACCACCGGGAACCTATTTGCTCACCTTCAAAGATCATGAACGCCAGCTCGTATACAAAGTTGTTTATCAACCTTAACATAAAAGTATGGTATAAAAGATGAGGAGTCAAAGTTTCTACTTTGACTCCTTTTTTCATTTAACCTCTGATAGAAAGCTGGCTATTTTATAGAGTATTTACTCCTTTATGTGTTCCGTTTTGGACAATCTGGCTTTTCGCTTTGGAAAATGATCGTGTAATGCTCCGGTCTATGTGAAAATAAGGGAGTATCCGGCTTTAAGAAACTGGTATAGTTCCCCTACTGGCGTATTCTTTTCACTTATTCCCTGTTAAGGTAATTTTATTTCTTTTGTAAGCAAACGTTAATCCTGCTCCATTTTGCTGATTAGCAAACAAAAAGCAATAATTTTAGTAAAAATTCATTATCCACCTTTCAAAAATGAGTACTATGAACGTAAAACCAAAACACATTGCTACCTTCCTCTTAGGTGTAGCGGCAGGTGCTGCGGCATTGAAGTATGCGACCATGAGTGAAGAAGATAAAGAAAAGCTGACCGATAATCTGAAGAATAAGGCAAACAAGATTAAAGATGATGCCGAGACTTCTTTTGATAAGGCCAAGGAGTATTTTGCAGAGCTGAGTACCAAAGGTACCGATGCGCTGAAGGAATACTGGGCCGAGGCAGAGACCTATATCAAGGATCTGATCAATAAAAAAGAGAAAGCCGCTGATATCGCTGCTGATGCCGTTAAGGACATGAAAAATACTGCTAAAAATGCCGGAAATGATATTAAGGGTGCTATGCAGTCTTAATATCAGATAATGGTTTTGTAGAAAAGGATAGCCTGGCTATCCTTTTTTTATTGCCCTGTTTTCTTGCAGAACAGGATATTTGTGAGTAGCTTTGCAGCGCAAGATCCTTCGGGATCGACCACGGGGTGCCTTACTATCAGGCTGAGATCATACTCGTAGAACCTGGACCAGGTAATGCTGGTTAGGAATGGGAAGTACTAAAGTTTTAGCTGACATACTTACTCATTACACAGGACAGGAGACTGTACCGTGCCCCCGTATGCATACGTCAATAATTGTAATTGTGTAATAGATATGAAGAAACAAGCCTCAATTCTTGTGGCAGGCCTGGCCTGCACTACTGCTGTACAGGCACAGCAGGACACTACCCGTAACCGGGAGCTGACTCCTGTAGAGGTAATTGCCCTGAGGGCCAGTACCAAAGCACCATTTGCCGCCACTACCCTCAACCGCCAGGACATTGCCAAAGGTAATGATGGCCGTGATGTAATCAATCTCCTGGATCAGACGCCTTCGGTACTGATCAATTCCGATGCCGGTAACGGGCTTGGTTATACCGATATACGGGTGCGTGGTACGGATGGGCAAAGAATCAATTTTACCATTAATGGTATACCGGTGAACGATGCGGAATCGCAGGGCTCGTTTATGGTCAATATACCTGATCTTATCTCTTCTGCCGGAAGTATACAGATACAGCGTGGTGTGGGCTCCAGTACTAATGGTAGCGGTGCCTTCGGTGGTACGGTCAATATCAGTAATATGGATCAGCAGAACCAGGCATCGGCCCGCGCGATCAATACGGTAGGCTCGTTCAATACCTTAAGACATACACTGATGGCCGGAAGCGGCCGTCTGAAAGGCGGCTTTAATATAGATGTGCGCCTGTCCAAACTCTCCAGCGATGGTTATGTTGACCGCAGTGCATCTGATCTGAAATCGGCACAGTTACTGGCCGGATGGACCAGTCGTAATGAGCGTACCAATATTAAGTTCAACCTCTTTACCGGTAAGGAAAAGACCGGTCAGTCCTGGAATGGTGTACCACAGGATTCTTTAGCAACCAATCGTACATACAATGAGCTGGGCCTGAAAGATGACGGTACGTATTATAACAACCAGACCGATAATTACCAGCAGGATTTCTATCAATTGTTCTTTAATCATAAGTTCAATAATTCCCTGAAACTGAATGCAGGTCTGTACCTGACCCGCGGCAGAGGGTATTATAATGAATACCGCATGGGAGAAAGCTATAGTACTTATGGCTTACCAGACAGGATTGTGGGCTCCGATACCATGACTGAAACATCCCTGACCCGCCAGTTATGGCTGGACAACTACAACTATGGTGCGGTGGCTTCCCTGATGTATACCAGGGGCAGAACGCAGCTGGTACTGGGTGGTGCCTTATCGCAATATGATGCCAAGCACTATGGTTATGTAACCTGGGCACAGGAAGGTGGTGTGCCGGCCGATTACCGCTGGTACAACCTTACCGCGCATAAAACAGATGCTAATATCTATGCCAAGCTGGAACAGCAGCTGGCTACTCATCTATACGGATATGCTGACCTGCAGCTGAGATCGGTGCAATACAAGATCAACGGCTTCCGCAAAAATCCGGGTGTATCTACCGACGAGCAATACCTGTTCTTTAACCCGAAGTTTGGTCTGAGCTATATCCAGGGTGCACATAAAGTATTTGGTTCTTATGCGATGGCTAATAAAGAGCCTAATCGTGATGATTTTGAAGCTGGTGTAAACCAGATTCCTAAGCCGGAGCAGCTGAATGATATTGAACTGGGCTACCAGTACAACAACGGCCGTACCAGTCTGGGGGCACAGCTGTATTATATGCTGTATAAAGACCAACTGGTGGCTACCGGTAAGATCAATGATGTAGGTGCGTATACCCGCAGCAATGTAGGTCAGAGCTATCGTCGTGGTCTGGAGCTGTTCGGTTCTTCGCAAGTATCTCCGTGGCTGAGCGTACAGGCTAACCTGACTTTGTCTCAGAACAAGATCAAATCATTTACCGAATATATTGATGACTATGATAACGGCGGGCAACTGGAAGTGCAGCACAGCAATACAGACATTGCCCTGTCGCCTAATACCATCGCGGGTGCTACCCTATCCTTCTGTCCGTTTGAGATGGATATAGACCAGGACTTCACCATAGACCTGATCGGTAAGTATGTGGGCCGTCAGTACCTGGACAATACGTCTAATACTGCACGCAGCATTGACCCTTACGCACTGGCTAATGTACGCCTGAACTACTCGATCCGTAACCGCTGGGTCAAAGAAGCGGGCATCAGCCTTTCTGTAAATAATATCCTGGACAAGAAATATGAATCTAAGGGTTATACCTTCAGTTACCTGTATGGTGGTATGCAAACATTTAATTACTACTTCCCTCAGGCAGGCCGCAATTATTTGCTGACCCTGACTTTAGGGTTTTAGTTGAGGCATTGAATGTCGGTCGGTCTCAAACCAGAACGCTGCGCTCAGACAGTGGTTTACGGCTTTATCGACCGAGCCAATGATTTTCTTAACGCCGGACAAAAGGGCGAATAAAAGAGTTGCCTACATGCGATGGCCCTAATATATAAACAGACAAGGCTCCGGAATTTCCGGAGCCTTGTCTGTTTATATATTAATTATGATACTATTCTGCAATCGGTTCATTGGTTTGCTTCAGGTAGTGCAATGTATTACTATTGCCCGGTCTGAAAATTTCCCTGGCTACTTCTTTTACCTCAGCAGCAGTTACCAGTGCATATTTCGTCATTTCGGTATTCATCATATCGGCATCACCCAGCAGTTCATAAAACGCCAGGTTATTGGCACGGGCCAGCAGGTTCATATCTTCGAAAGCAACCATAGATTCCAGTCTGTTGATGGATTTATGCAGTTCTTCTTCCGTAATACCTTTGTCCTGTAGTGTTTTCAGGGCTGCATCCACAGCCGCTTCTGCATCTTCAATAGCCACACCCTCTACCAGCTTACCTTCTACCACGATAATGCCCGGATCTATACTGCCGGTATGATAACAGCTGATGTTGCTGAACAGGCGTTGTTCCTTAACCAGCTCCTGGTACATACGGGACGATTGTCCGCTGCCCATTACTTCTGTAATAATATCAGCCGCATGGTATTGATTATCTAAACGGTTACCGATATGCCAGGTTTTATATAGTGCATTCAGGGGTACATCTGCCGTAATGGTTTCTCTGCGATCTTCGGTTTGCACCGGTTCTGCAGGCAGTTGACGGGTATATTTCTCTCCGGAAGGGATATTTCCAAACCACTTCTCTACCAGTACTTTTATCGCTTCGGTCTCTACATCGCCCGCTACACACAAGATCGCATTTAACGGATTGTAGTGCTTTTGGAAGAATGCTTTTACATCTCCAAGCTGCGCCTCTTCTATATGACTGAGCTCTTTACCGATGGTCATCCATTTATAAGGATGGGTAGTATAGGTCAGCTCGCGTACATGCTTCCAGGCATCACCATAAGGCTTGTTGATATAGTGTTCTTTAAACTCTTCGCACACCACCTTACGCTGCACTTCCAGGCTCTTTTCACTAAATGCCAGGGAAAGCATACGATCACTCTCCAGCCACAAAGCCGTTTCGATATTCTCTTTTGGTAATTGAATGTAGTAGTTGGTGAAATCGTTAGTCGTATAGGCATTATTCTCACCACCGGCCATCTGTAATGGCTCATCATATTCAGGAATGTTGACAGAACCGCCAAACATCAGGTGTTCAAATAAGTGTGCAAATCCTGTTCTGTGCTCCTCTTCATCACGTGCGCCCACATCATACAGTACATTTACGGCCACCATAGGGGTGGTTTCGTCTTTATGTACGATCACGCGGAGACCGTTGGCTAAAGTAAATTTATCGAATTGAATCATAATTGTCTTTTTAAAATTTGTGTTACTCCCACTTAAAGAGCTTGGCTGCAAGACCATACCCGATCACGCCCCAGATCAGCAGCACCAGGATCTCCCATTTCACCTGCCAGAGGCTGGCTCCGTCAAAGGCAATCGCCCGCAGTGCATTGTTGTAATAGGTCAATGGCATCAGTTTAGCAAAGAACTGCAACCATTTCGGTAAAGCATCTATAGAGAAGAAAGTGCCGGCCAGTAAGAACTGCGGCAGTGTAAAGATATTGGCTAATGGTGGAATAGTTGCATCGCTTTTGGCAATACCGCTGATCACAAAGCCAAAGCTCATGAATACCAGCAGGGCAATAGCCGAAACCACCAGCATCGAAAATACGGTACTCGCCCCGTTGACCAGGGTGTAATCAAAGAAATATTTACCGATCAGGATGATGAGTAATGCGCCCAATAACTGGAAGATCAGCCGGGCTACCCCCTCGCTCAGGAGCATATTGCTGCGTCGGATAGGTGTGGCGAAGAAGCGCTTCAGTACCAGCATCTGGCGTAAATGGAAAAATACGAATGCTGTGCCAAATACGCTGGCTGCCAATAAGGAGAACCCCAATTGTCCGGGTAATATAAAGTCTATGGTTTTGAACTGGCGGGACTGGATAACGGTTTTGTTTACCGCTACAATTTCCGCAGAACGATGGTGCAGTAAGGAGTCTTCATCCAGCATCGATTGATTGATAATAGCCTGCAGTTGTTCTGCATTGGCCATCTTCGCTACATTGGAATGGATATCTACGATATACCTGCCGTTTTGCTTTGTGTCTTTACGGATATTTAATACCGTAGCCAGGGCACCTTTTTGTAATTGTGCATTCAGCTCAGCGGTGTCTTTGATATCCCGGTTGAATTTTACAATCGGGTTATGACTCAGCTCCCTGTATATAGGATTTAAAGTATCACTGTTAGGGTTGAGCGCCACGCTGATGCTGTTCCTGCTACCCCCCATAAATCCGAATACCAGGATAAAGACCAGTGGGAATGCCAGGCTGAATACCACCGATGAGGGGCTCTTCAGCATTGACTTAATAGAGGCTTTGGTTAAAGCCAGGAATGCCCGGAACTGGCTGTATGGTTTTGGTGCTGGAGGTACACTCATGAAAAAAATTACTTGCTTTTTTTGTATTCGTCGATCACACGGTTGTATAAGGCTTCATATTGAGGAACTACTTTATCAATTGTGAAGCTGTGAGCGCGATTATACGCATTTTCTTTCATTTTGCTCAGTAAATCTTCATTGCCCAGCAATTTAATGCCCCAGTCTGCCATATCATCTACATCACCAACATCGCTCAGGTACCCTGTTTCACCATGAGTATTGATCTCTGGCAAACCGCCTGCATTGCTGGAAATAACCGGTATACCACAGGCCATAGCTTCCAGTGCGGCAAGCCCGAAACTCTCGTATGCTGATGGCAGCAGGAAGAGGTCCGTTACACTGAATATCTCTTCAACCTGTTCCTGTTTACCCAGGAAGCGAACGTCCGTCTGCAGGTTACAGAACTGTTTTACCAGCTCTTCTGCCTCGATACGCTCCGGTCCGTCACCGATCATCAGTAATTTACTGGGCACCTCTTTACGGATCTTTTCAAAGATCTTGATCACATCATCTACCCTTTTTACCTTACGGAAGTTAGAGACATGGGCAATGATCTTCTCTCCGTTCGGAGCAATCATTTTTTTGAAATGAGATTTGTCTTTACGCTGGAAGCGATCCACATCAACGAAGTTGTAGATTACATCGATCTCCTTCTCAATCTTGAAGTAAGCCAGCGTTTCGTCTTTAAGGTTGTTCGATACTGCCGTAATCGCCGAAGACTGGTTCATGGAGAACGTTACTACTGGCGCATAGGTCTTGTCGCGGCCTACGAGGGTAATATCTGTACCATGCAGTGTGGTAATGTAAGGTAAACCTTTGCCGCCTTTCTCCAGGATCTGCTGGGCAAAGTATGCTGCAGAGGCATGTGGAATGGCGTAGTGTACATGCAGTACATCCAGGTCATAGTTATTTACTACACTTACCAGGGTGCTGACCAGTGCTGTCTCATACGGCGGAAAGTCAAACAGCGGGTAAACCGGCACGCTGACTTCGTGGAAAAAGATATTCGGTCTGAAACTATTGATCAGCCTAACCGGCTGCTGATAAGTAATAAAGTGTACATCGTGGCCTTTGTCGGCCAATGCTATACCCAATTCTGTCGCCAACACACCGCTCCCTCCAAACGTAGGATAGCACACAATACCTATTTTCATAAAGAAAGATAAAAGATAACAATATTGTTTTGCCCCGCAAAGATATAAAAAAAGGTTGCTCATATAAAGCAACCTTTATCACAATAATTTATAGGAATATTAGTTTCCTAATACTTTGATATCATCAACCTCAAAAGTACCTGTTGCACCACTGGAACTACCGGTATATTTAAAACCGATATATACCTGCTGACCTGCGAAAGATGCCGGAATACTCACATTAATATCTTTCCATGCCCAGTTAGCCTGTCCGGATACAGTAATCGCATCCAGCTCTGTCCATGAAGAAGCCGCCGGGTCACCATTATAGCTTGTTGTTACATAAGCTTTAAGTGTTGCCGCATCAGGGAAGCCATAAGTAGACCTCAGGGATAAAGCATACGTGCTGTACCCGCTTAAGTTTACAGCTGGTGTGATCAGCCATGATTTTACATCAGACTGTCCCGATTGGTAAGCGGTGATCTTAGCATACGGATTAGAACCACCATATACATATTGCATACTTCCTGCTTCGGCTACATTAGCCCAGCCGGTTAAGCTTACAATCGCATTGGCTGCACCACCGGTAAAATCTTCACTGAATAAGGTTACCCCATTAGCCGATCCGCATCTCGCACCAGAGAAGCGTACGTCAGTTGTATCTCTGATGAATAACTGCGGTGTGCTGCGGCTGCCGGAAACGAATTTGGTATACAGACCCACAATAACACCACTACCTGTCGGAGTAGTCATTGGCTGAAAGCGGGAGTAGTTACTTGTTCTTAATACAATACCGGTACCAGAGGCCCCACAACCTTCCAGGTCTCTGTTGGTTGTTCCGCTTGGTGCAGCATAAGGCTGACCAGGATTGGTAAACTGCGTATTTCTGATGGCTACAAGCGTATTCAGGCGGGCTCCGTTTGCTTCAGCATTAGCCAGCTCATCATAAGAGAATGTATCCACCTTGATCGGGTTCGGATAATTAGCCTTTACGATAAAGTTATCGGCCATTGCAAATGGAATAGCTACGATAGACTGTCTTTCATCGAGACCATAGCCCAGTTGAATCATACCACCATAAGTACCCATTGTCAGGCCCTTACATTTAATATATACTTTACGACCTACAGGATAATCATTATATATATTATTCTGATCCAGGTTGATTTCCAGTCCGCCGGTTTCATCCTGGATAACGAACTTTTTATAATAGTTACCACTGCGGTCATCCATTACTACAATACCGGATACCACAACATCTGCCGTAATAGCTGTACCAATCGGCATGGCTAATACTTGTGCAATTGTATGGGTAACAGGAATCTTAGGATCATTTCCTGTATTGTCAATAGGTTCGTCATGTCCTTTTTTAACGCAGGCGTTAAAGGTTAATGTGGATGCAGCAAGCGTACCACAGAGCAACAGTAGAGATAATTTTTTCATATTATAATTGAACTGAATCGCAAAATTAGACCAATATTTAAATTATGATTCACTTGAGCAGGGAAACAACAATTTATTAATATACAGGCACTTATATCCTTAACGATAAGATAATATGCTTACTGTTGCTGATGTATATATGATGTAATATGTTAATGTGATTTTGCAGCCTTCTGAAAATAAAAATATCCGGTAGCATACCGGATATTTTTATTTTTTACTGAACAATATTGGTTGGTGTTTCCGTTCTTGGCTGCTCTTCTATAAACTGATCTTCCTTGGTTTTTTTGGAGTGACTGGAGCGGAATTTATAGCTGAGGGATAGTCCGACTCTCCTGGTGTCATACTTGCTGTAATAGCTTACACCAGAACCCATATCCTGTAGCGCATTCCGGTTGGTATTGAACAGGTCATACACAAATACAGATGCCGAGAGGTTATTATTCCAGAAACGGCGCGACAGATTCAGGTCAAACTGGTTATTCAATGGCTGCTGTATCATGAAGTAATAATGATTACCGCCTTTCGATGAGGAATAATACTGTGCCATCAGTTTTACTTTCAATGGCAGTACCAGCTGTGTCGTGAGGTGCAGGTTCCAGATGGATTTAGAGGTAATGCCTTCAATATTAAAACGATTGTTTCCGGCCTGGGCATACAGAAAATTCATTTCATCAGGGTTAAAGTTGAATCGCAACGTCTGCTTGAGTCCTTTAGTGAAGATCATGAACGGAACAGGAATACCGATATTGAAATTATAATGCATCAGCTCCGGAACATTCACCATAACATTATTTACCGTGCTATTGACATCAACCAACCTGTCGGTGATGAAGTTACGGGCATGTCTTATATTATAGGACACGAAAAAGTAATTGAATGCACTCAGCTTCACTTCATAGTTGTCAGAAAGTGTAGGCGCCAATCCCGGATTACCACCGAAGGATAAATTAGGGTTTACATAATTGACATTATTCGGGTTCAGCGCTGCCAGGTTAGGTAAGGTAATCTTACTGTTATAATTCATGTTGAGGTGTATCCCCTTCATGATATTATACTGGAGGGTAGCATTAGGATAATACCGCAGCTTATTGTAGGAAGGTACCTTGTCTGTGATGAACGTACCGGTTATATCATATTTTTCCAGGCGGTTGCCCAGGATGAAATCCCATTTATGGTAAGAACCTTTAAGTTCCAGGTATGCAGCCAGTGTATTTCTCTGGTATTTAAAATTCCTGATCTCGAAACTGCTGGCTCTGAAATCGACACCTTCCATCAGCAATCCTCCGTTAATGCTGGACTCGCGCAGGCCGCCGATTGTAAGACTCTGGCTGTAATCGATTTTGGCGAGCAGGATTTCGCTTATGTTTTCATTGTCGAGCAATGCTGGAGTGTTCTGCTGTTTAGACTCCAGGTTATTGAGGTTACGGTTGGTGTTGTAGCTCAGGTTAACATCCAGGGTCTGACCAGGATGTTTAAATCTTTTCTGATAGGTCGCCGCAAGGTCATGGTTATTCCGGTTGGCCAGGCCATTGTCGTCGGACTGGAAACCGGTACTGAAGGAGTATATAGATGACTTGTCCCGGTTATGACTCAGCCTGTAGTTCAGGATAAGACGGTCTCTTTTGAAATAATATTTCAGGCCGGCATTCAGGAAAGTGTAATTGAGTGTACGGTCAACATCATTCGTTGAATAAGTGTTTTGCTCTTTAAAGAAACGGCTGTTTTGCGTTTGCTCAATATGGTTCTGCCCGATCTGCAATTGCAGTCCTACATTGTTTATCCTTGAATTGAGGGAAAGATTATTATTAAATCTCAGGTTTTTACTATCGGGTGCATAACTGATGCCATTGCCATAGGTAGCCGAGAAATAGTCCATAGAATTATTGGACGTAATAATATTAACGATGGCTCCCCCACCTGTAGCCGGAAATTCAGCCCCGGGTTGGGTAATTACCTCTACCCTGTCTACCGAGTTGCCGGGCATTCCTTCCAGGTAATTGTTCAGGTCGCCGGAGGAGAGATTCACCGGTCTGCCATCTACATACACCGTGAGTTGTTTGCCCTGGTATACCACACCCGTCACATCAGAAACCAGTAATCCGGGTAATTTTTTTAATCCTTCTAGGGTAGATCCGTTGGTCAGAAAATCATGACCGGCAAAATTGAAGATTGTCCGGTCAGCTTTTACGATGGCAAGGCTGCGACGGCCTTCAACGACCACTTCTTTCATTTTCTGGCCTTTGATCATCTGGCTGGTATCTGCGGTAGATGCAATCGTATCATTATTCTGGGCATATCCGGTCACAAGGAATAAGCTGGCGGCACCGGTAGTCAGTATTACTTTATAATTCATGTAAGGTTTTATTTTAAGATCACTAAGCGTTCGGTATTGATGTCGGCATTATTGTCTGAATTGTGTACTCTGGTCGTTCCCTCCAGCAGGATATCGCCGTTACCATTCAAGGTTGTATTGATGGTCTGCGCTTCGATCTGGTTGAAGGCTATATCTCCGTTTCCGCTCAGGGTCATGGTACAGGTACCGACTTTTGTTTTGTAAGGACTTGAAATGTCCCCATTGCCATTCAGACTTAAGGTAAGCTCACTGAGGTCAAAGCTGTCGGCCAGGATAATGTCACCATTTCTTAATAACTCCAGGTTTAAGCTGGTCGTTTTTTTGGGCACACGAAACTCTATACGCGGGTATTGATCTTTCTCTGTTGTGGCTTTTGATTGTCCCTTTCCCGGTTCCTGGTACAGGTATACCTCAGAACCGGTTCTGGATACCTTGTATTTATCCTCATTTAAAATGCGGATGCTCGCGGTATCATCGTCTGTGCGCAATACAGTAATTGTTGCATTGCCTTTAAGCGATAGCTGGTTATTGCTGTATTTAATTTCGTTTACATTGGTCTTGTCATTGCCATTACTGAAAAAGCGGCAGGCACTCAGCGATCCGGCAGCGCAGGCCAGCATCAGGTATACAATATAACGTTTGCTCATTTTATGATTTGAATTTACTGATGATACTATTAATAAGAAAGTATACGAATATCAAAGAGTATATGCCTTTGAACAGGGATACATAAGTGATATTATGGAAGTCTATGTCCAATACACCGGACATATTGCGTATAAATATACTCAATACATAAAAGATAAAAATGAAATGTGCAATGCTGTAGAAAAAGTAGAACAGATCAAACTTCACTTCTTTCTTGAATAATTTATAGAGGTACTGATTAGAATTTTCAAAGAGATTGGGCTTGCCAAAGAAATCTGATAATACCCAGTACCCGTCTGTTTTAATAAAAGGAAACAGGGAAAAGAAGATTACCGCAATATTGATATTATACAATACAAACAGGAATTCTTTATGAGCAAAGAAAATAATACTCATGACCAGTGTGAAAAACAGCTGGAAGAAGATTCCCGAAAGGTTGACGATGATTCTCTTTTCCTTATTCAGCACCCATATACAACTGATATTGGAATATAATACCGGCAGGATAAAGAAGAGTCCGAAACCGATTTCGCGTGGTGCCAGATTGAATCTCTTGGTGGCCACCGAATGGCCCAGTTCATGAATGATGAGGGTACACAGAAAGATGGGATAAAGGATATAATAGTTTACCCCTGTCACCTTTGTGATATGCCCTTTCAGGTAATAATACATCCCGATATACATAGCCACTACAGCCAGCAAGCCTATGATAAACTGCAGCAGGCTGGGTCTGATCAGGAATTTGAGCTTGTCGGATATAATATTGACATACCGGGCATTCAGTAAAGTGATCTTTAACTTAACCGAACTTTTGTGTTCTGTGCTGATGATGTCATGCACCTCATTGTTCAGGTTCTCTACAATAAAAGTAGTCTCTTCGGGACTTAACTGAAATTGATTTCCGATACTGCCGTAATTAAGACCCGGATTCTTTTTGACGTATTCTATAAAGCCGAAAGTGAACTCACTGATGAGGAAAAAATTATTATTGAACTCGATAAAATAACGCTCCTCAGACTGGTTATGGTGAAGTTGTACTGCTGCAACATTTTCTGTAAATCGCTCTAACATGTGCCTATAATTTTATATTTGATCAGGTCTGTTACAAATCCGTTGTGCTCAAACAGCTCCTCTATTTCGTCCAGTTTAAAAGTAAGGTTATTGGTCTCGCAGTACTCAATAATTTCTGTAGTGCGGTCACTGATCTTAAAGAAGGAGAAATACTCCTGTGTAAAAAGGTACTTATTGTCTTTGTCTTTAAGGATGTCATACCGGTCTTTGCAGAAGGTATAGTCCTGCTCCCGGGCAATATGGTCTGTATCGCCGGGCAGGGAAGGTTTCATAAATTTATATATAGTATGGTACGATTCCCATTGTTCTGGATATTGTACCAGCATTTTTTCAAAGTCTTTCCAGACAGCAGCCATAGAAAACTGTTCCGGCTCAATGTCCTTTAATTCGATATGCCGCTTCCCGTCTTTCCAGTAGCCAAGCCCCTGAGTAATCGGGTATTTCAGTTTGGCGGCGATCTCAAATAAGCTGTTGCGCACCAGCATTGTCTCGTGCAGCAACTCAATTTCTTTTACATTATTACTTTTGTCAATAGCATTCGATCCCGATCCGATATCAATCAGCGAGAATAAAGCTTTACCGGATTTCATGGCTTCTACAATCTGGCGGAAGCCTGTATACGAATCGGCGTATATAACCGTATTTTCATTAAACTTAAGATCTACCGTTTTAGAGAACTCAATAAAATGCTCAACCCTGTCGCGCGAATGCTGCGAGGCAATAAAAATAACATCTATCTCCATTCTTTTGATCAGGTGGTACAGAATATACAAGAACGGCCCAAAGTGAAAAGAGAAATATAACCGGTTACCCAACTGGCTGTTGAGTGTAAATACATTCTCAAAATCATGCTCTTTCAGGCAATGTTCGTTATTGAATAACAGGTAGTCCTGATACCGTTCATAAATAGATTCATGATCCTCGCGGAAGAATCGCTTCAGCGTGGCCTTTGTCAGTGCTTCGTTATATAAATTCATACGTGCTGATATTAAGATGGTCGGTATAGTATGGTTAAAACAAGCCAGGGGCCACTTTATACAGTGGCGAACCCTGGCCGGTTTAGTATCTTGGATAAAATCGTTTGCGCTGTTTAGTTGTGGCAGGTTTTCACGCTCAGGTTATGACCCGCACCTGTACGGATGCAGTATTGCTGCTATTGGGTACAGTTTATGAAGGGATTTATTGCGCCATTATACAGGCACTCCTTCATTATTTACTACTTCAGGCAGCTTTTCAACTGTTCGAAATTATTCATGATAATAAGTGGTTATTCCGGACTAGCCTTTAGTCGTAGGTGTCGGCTTAACTACCTCTTTAGGGTTACAGCTGGAGTCAGTCCATGAGCAACAGCCGTTGCTGCCTTCTTCTAAAGATTGTGATGGTACCAGTTGCACCATTTCCAGGCGCTCTTCCAGTTTTACTACTTCGAGTTTTTTCTTTAATTGATCGAAACTGTTGTTCATAGTTTTGTTGATTAAGGATTAGGAAAAAAATTACTTAGTGGTTGGTTTTACAACTTCTTTAGGATTGCAGTTAGAATCGGTAAAAGAGCAACAGCCATTGTCACCTTCCAGGGTGGCAGTTGATGCTACTAATTGTACCATTTCCAGGCGCTCTTCCAGCTTTACTACTTCCAGTTTTTTCTTCAGTTGTTCGAAACTGTTGTTCATAATTGTTATTGTTTAGGGGTTAGGAATAAATACTATTTCGGAGTTGGTTTTACAACTTCTTTAGGGTTACAGCTGGAGTCGGTGAAGGAGCAACAGCCGTTATCGCCTGCTTCTAAGGTTGCAGAAGGCACCATTTGTACCATTTCCAGGCGCTCTTCCAGCTTTACTACTTCCAGCTTTTTCTTCAGTTGTTCGAAACTGTTCATAATTGATATGTATTTAGGGGGTTAGAAAATATCAGGTTGGTTGCCGGCAGTGCCGGTTTAGCCTATGCTCAGGTAGCTCACTTCATTCTTATCCGCATCCAGCATATTATTGGCATAGAACTGTGCTACAATGCGGTCCGGGAAATTGAACTTCACAGACGGGCAGGCTTGTATACCCTCATGCCATAGCTTAGGGCATTGTCCGCCGCATATAGGTAGTATCTTGCATTTAGAGCAAGGCACCTCTCCGTTCAGGATAGTGTCGTTCCAGTTGCTGAACGGACGGAAGGTTTCATCGATCAGTTCGTTGGAAGAATGAGTGTATTGTGCAATGCGGTGCTGATGATTATTCGTCTCATATACCGGTACCTGAGATACTTCGGAACAGTTAAAGAGGTTGCCTTCGGCATCAAACAATTCCGCATTATCTTTCAGGCTCATGCACACAATATTTTTTTGCTGGCCGGGTACAAATTGTATCGGATAGCCTTTGGCCAGTAATTGCAGCTTCATCTCCAGCTCTATATCTGCAAATTCAGTATCAGAGAGCGAGGTAAAGTGTGCATCATTACCCCAGGAGTGGATCGGAGCCAGGTAGAACTTCGCGTACTTGAATATATTTTCCTGTTCCAGCAGTTCTACCAGTTCAGTAATGCTCTCGTAGTTATTCTTATCTATATTGGAACGAATGATCATAGTTGGCTTATGCTGTGCAAACCGTTCATCATTTACAATAGATTTGAGGTTGTTGAGGATAATATCGAAGGTCTGGTTGCCTTCCTTGGTATGCCGGCGCTGGTCGTGATAGGTTGCCGTACCATCCAGCGTGATTTCAAACTCATCTACCTTATGGTTTAGTAGCAGGTCAAAAAAGATTTCACGTTTTAGACTAAGCCCGTTGGTAACGATCTTTGCACTGTAGTCCAGTTGCTGCTCACGGCATAATTCCTGAAACCGGTTGCTCAGGCTGCGGATAGATTTGATCCCCATCAGCGGCTCACCTCCAAACCAGCAAATGCCCAGTGCTTTATACTCCTTCTTAGTAAGGTTATGTACTACCCTGCTCAGGATCGCCTCTTCCTGGAAGAATCCCATCGTCTTTTTGTTGTGAGACTGGCCGCAGTAACTGCATCCTAACTGGCAGTTCGCAGAGGGCTGTATAGACTGGTATAAGGTATAGCTGTCATTATCGATAGCCTGCTTGTTTACCGTAATGTGCTCCTGCAGTTCGTTTGTTTCCGATAAACGTATGAACTTATCTTCCACCAGCTTATTCAGGATATTTTCCGGTATCTGTTCAAACTGTCCTTCTTCTATCAATCCGCCGATCTGTTGATCCAGGGCATATAGTTTATTGGATAAAGTGGAATAAATGATTTCATATTTTCCGCCGACAAGCACATTTCCTTTAATAAAGTAATAACTCTTTTTATACTGCATCATATTGATTTTTTTCAGGCCTCAGTGATCAGTTTTACGCCTTTCTCTTTATAAATCCGTTAACTAAAGCTAAGGTATATCATATAAATGTGAAATAAAACAGTACTGTGACAAATAATTCATGAAACAGAGAAAAAATAAAATAATTTATTTTTGATAATTTATAATAAGATGGTTTTTATTAATTCATTTATTTGAGAAAAAATCTATTTTAATAAAAAAAATGCTGCTATCCTGTCAAATACACCTGAAAACAGCTCTTTTGTCCTGTTTCTGGAGCATTATTTATACATCAATGTGCTGATTAATGGAGTGCTGTAGTCTGCGGCGGCTTATGGCCGGATGTGATTAGTAGCCTGTTTAAGGTACTTTTTGAATACTTGCAAAAAATACCGAAATTTGCAGCCCAAAGCAATTGGCTAATATTTCAATATCAATTATATGTCTACAAAATCGATCAAATCGGCTTTAATTTCCGTATTCTACAAAGATGGTCTGGCACCGCTGGTGCAGGAACTGCACCGTCAGGGAGTAACCATTTACTCTACTGGTGGTACACAGCAGTTTATTGAAGACCTGAGCATCCCATGTGTTCCGGTAGAAAGCCTGACTACCTACCCTGCTATCCTGGGCGGCCGCGTGAAAACCCTGCACCCTGCAGTATTCGGTGGTATCCTGGGCAGAAGAAGCAATGAGCAGGATCTGGAAGAAATGAAAGAATACAATATCCCGGAGATCGACCTGGTGATTGTAGATCTGTATCCATTTGAAGAGACTTTAAAAAATACTAACGAAGAGCAACTGATCATCGAGAAAATCGATATCGGCGGACCTTCTATGATTCGTGCGGCGGCTAAAAACTTTAAAGATTTAGTGGTACTGGCCGATAAGAATGATTATACTGTACTGGAAAACATGCTGCGTGAGCAAAATGGTGAAACCAGTCTGGAACAACGTAAAGCATTTGCTGCCAAAGCATTTGAAGTAGTAATGAACTACGATATTGCGATCAACAACTACTTTAACGGTACTATTTTACAACCGCTGAAACATAAGCAGAGCCTGCGTTACGGTGAGAACCCTCATCAGTCTGCAAGCTTCTACGGTGACCTGAACGAAATCTTCAACCAGGTAAACGGTAAAGAACTGTCTTATAATAACCTGGTTGATGTTGATGCTGCTGTACAACTGATCAGCGATTTCAAAGCGGCTGATGATGCTGTATTTGCGATCATTAAGCATACCAATGTATGTGGTGTGGCTGCAAGAGCTACTGTAAAAGAAGCCTGGGATGCTGCGCTGGCCGGTGATCCGGAAAGTGCTTTTGGTGGTGTACTGATTACCAATAAAACTGTTGATGTAGCTACGGCTAATGCGATTAATGAGATCTTCTTTGAAGTATTAATGGCACCTTCTTTCGATGAAGAAGCACTGACGATCCTGAAATCTAAGAAAAACCGTATCCTACTGGCGATGAACGAGCAAACGGCTTCTTATGTAACCAACTTTAAGTCTATCCTGAACGGTACACTGGTACAGGACGCAGATCAGGGTAACTTCGAGAAATGGGAAGATGTTGGTGGCAGAACGGTTACCGAAGCCGAAAAAGCAGAACTGACGTTTGCTAACATCGTTTGTAAACACCTGAAAAGTAATGCAATCGCATTAGTAAAAGATAAACAACTGATTGGTAAAGGCTGTGGTCAGACCAGCCGTGTAGATGCTCTGCGTCATGCGATTGAGAAAGCCAAACAATTCAAGTTTGACCTGAATGGTGCTGTACTGGCATCTGATGCCTTCTTCCCGTTCAATGACTGTGTGGAGATGGCCGATAAAGAAGGTGTTGTTGCCTTTATCCAACCGGGTGGTTCTATCCGCGATAAAGACAGCATTGAATACTGTAAGGAGCATAACCTGGCTATGGTAATGACCGGTCAGAGACACTTCAGACACTAGTCTTTACTGATTAATATTTTTGATAATTCTGATTCAGCAACACCAGTTTACCTGGTGTTGTTGTGTTAACAAAACACCTGTTTTATGCAACCTGCTTTAAATGACTTTTTTGCTGCCCTGGACCAGAGCATTGCTGACGATAGCCTGGTGAAGATCAGCTTGGGTAACTATCGTGGCACAGAGCCGCTGAAGAATATCTATGTAAAAGCAGTGCTGATCAAGCAGAAAGCGATGCTGAGTTTTACGTATCGCTACAAGACCAGGGATATTGTAAAGAACTATACGCCGGAGGAGGCCCGTACAGAGCTGAGTACTCATATTGCTACAGATCAGTTTCGTATTGCCACCCTTTTTACCACTGCATTTGATGCCGTTCTGGAGTTTAATAAAAGCAATACACTGACATTCCGCAAAGGCAAAGCCAGTCTGAACGTAGTGCCTGAGAAGTCTCATGACCGTACCAAGCAGCGTAAGCTGGAAGCCAATGGTAAGCAGTACCTGCATGAATTACAGATCACAGACGCAGAAGGAAAGGTATATAAAAGTGCGCAGGATAAATTCCGCCAGATCAATCACTATATAGAAATCTTAAGCACCCTGCTGAAAGAGCTGCCGGCAAAGGATATGCTGCATGTAGCAGATATGGGTGCCGGTAAGGGATACCTGACCTTTGCCTTATATGATTACCTGACCAATACCCTGCAGAAACCTGCAACCGTTACGGGTGTGGAGTATCGACAGGACCTGGTAGCACTGTGTAATAACATTGCCGGTAATGTAGGTTTTGATAAACTGCATTTTGAAGAAGGTACAATCGAAGCATACCAGCCCGAAGAGATCGATGTATTGATTGCCCTGCATGCCTGCGATACGGCCACGGACGATGCTATTGCGAAAGGAATTCATGGTGATGCAGACCTGATCGTAGTTGCGCCTTGTTGTCATAAGCAGATCCGCCGCGAGATGGAGCAGCATAAGGCAGATAATGACCTGGACTTCCTGCTGAAGCATGGCATCTTCACCGAACGCCAGTCAGAAATGGTGACCGATGGGATACGCGCGCTGATCCTGGAATATTTCGGCTACCGTACCAAAGTGTTTGAATTTATATCTGATGCACATACGCCTAAAAATGTACTGATCGTAGGCGCTAAAAAAGGCCACCAGGACCCGGCACAGAAACAATTGCTGCTGGATAAAATAAAAAATGCCAAAGCGTACTTTGGCATTCAACAACATTATCTTGAAAAAGTAACGGGTATATAATTAATCCCAGTCCGGTCTTACCGCTGTCAGGAATACTCCTTTGTTGTCTTTCAGATACAGGAAATGACCTTTGATCTCATAGCTCATTTCCTCTTTTACCCCGTGAGAGAAGGCACTCTCCATCTGTGTAATGCCTTCGCAGAACATCATAGTACTGATCACATTGCCGAATTTGATCTTACCTGCAGAGGGAATACTGTAATCAAAGCCCATGCCATTGCAGCCGAAGTTGGCCGCGCCTCTTGAATCTTCTTTGTTGAAGGTAATATAGGCTGCTTTTTTCAGCAGCATCTCATTATCTCCGCCTCTGATTTCTTTCACCATCCATTTTTGTTTCAGTGCTTCAGCATTAGTAGTAACACTACTGTTGGTTTTGTTTTTCTTACCGGCAGCGCAGCTACCCAGCGAAATGGTAGCCATCAGGGCACCGGCGATCAGGAACGAGTATCTCATGTTGTAATAATTTTATGTTTTAAGGATGTTTTAATTAAGATGCAGCAGGAGCTAAAGTTACATATAATACTACAAGGATTAACCAACGCTTAGGATTTTTTGCCCTTTTCATAAGCGTAAGGCTGTTGCTGTCAGCGGATTTAGACATAAAATACTATCTTTGTGTAAACTTATTATTATGCCTTCTTTTGATATCAGTAGTAAAGTAGATTTACAAACTTTAGATAATGCTATTAACACCGCTAAAAAGGAAATCAGCACCCGTTATGATTTCAAAGGTTGTCATTGCGAAATAGATCTGGACAAGAAAAACTTCGTACTGAAACTGGAAATCGAGAGTGAAATGCAGTTAACACAGGCAGAAGATATTATCGTGACCAAAGCGATGCGCCAGGGCCTGGATGCAAAATGTTTTGACCTCAGTAAAGAGCATACTGCATCGGGTAAATATGTTAGAAAAGAAATCAAAATCCGTAATGGTATAGATCAGACCGATGCAAAAAAGATTGTGAAAATGATCAAAGACAGCGGCGCGAAAGTACAGGCAGCGATTATGGATGACATTATCCGTGTAACGGGCAAAAAAATAGATGACCTGCAGGAAGTAATTGCGTTGTGCAGAAGCTCCGCACTGGAACTGCCCCTTCAATTTATCAATATGAAAAGCTAACGCTTTTCATATTTTTTTGGTACCTACCCGATCTCATAACCTTAAGCATAAACTTATATGGACAAGCAAAACAGTACTACACGGTTCAGTGATCGCGTAGAAGACTATAAGCGGTACCGGCCTGGTTATCCTGCTGCGATCGTACCGTTTCTGGAGCAGCATTATGGCTTATCTGCTGCGGAGTATAAAATTGCAGATATTGGTGCGGGTACCGGTATTTCCAGTCGTTTATTCCTCGACCATGGGTATACGGTTATTGGAGTAGAGCCCAATAAAGAGATGCGGCAGGCAGCGATTGCAGATCTGCAGCAGTTTGAAACCTTCAGTATACAGGATGGTACTGCAGAGCATACCGGATTGGACGATGATAGTATTGACGTGCTTATGGCTGCCCAGGCCTTTCACTGGTTTGATAAGGCCGCGGTACGTAAAGAGTTTGCACGCATTCTAAAACCCGAAGGACTGGTTATTTTAATATGGAACGAACGCTTAATCCAAAGCCGGTTCGAGCAGGCATACGATGAGTTGATTCTCCGGTATGCAATAGACTATGTACAGGTGCAGCATCGTAATATTGAATATGCCGATATTAAAATGTTCTTTGCGCCCGGATTCTGTGTACAACATGAGTTTACCAATCAGCAGATTTTCGATTTTGAAGGACTGAAGGGAAGATTATTGTCTTCATCTTATATGCCCAAGGCAGGCCATCAGGCTTATGCAGCCATGATCGCAGAGCTAGAGCAATTGTTTGAACAATATCAGGAAGGTAATACCATTCAAATCAGTTATACTACTAAAATATATATAGGCCGGCTAAGATAATATCCTGCCGGCCTATGCTTAAATGAGATTTTATATCTCTTACAATCCTTCTTCCAGTTCCATCAGCTTTTCAAAAGCAGTATCATACTGTGCCTGCAGGGTATCACATTGTGCGGATTGAGCACTGTAGCGATCTTCAGCCTGCTTGAACAGTATCTTATCTGCATAGATATCTGGGTTGCCCAGGTCACTTTCATATTGCGCTTTCAGTTTCACTGCTTCACTCAATTGCTGCTCCAGGCGTTCTACCGTTTTCTGTTGCTTTTGTACTTCTTTCTGCTGCGCGCGGTTTACCTGGTTATTATTATTGGTAACCACAGGTGTTTCCTTTACCACAGGCGCTTTCGGAGCATTCTTTTCTGCGGCCAGGGCTTCTTTTGCTTTAGCGGCTGTTTTCTCTTTCCAGTATATCCACTCATCGTACGGGCCTTCGAAGGATTTGATCTTGCCTTCTTCAATCTCCCAGTACTTATTCGCCGTTTTACTCACAAAGTAACGGTCATGCGAAATCAGGATAAGGGTACCTTCATACTGTTGGAGGGCCTCGATCAGCAGTTCTACAGACTGCATATCCAGGTGGTTCGTAGGCTCATCGAGCAGCAGGAAGTTGGCATTGCTGGTGATTACCTTCGCCAGTGCTACCCTCGCTTTTTCTCCTCCCGACAATACCTTGATCTTTTTAAACACATCATCGCCTGAGAAGAGGAAACAGCCCAGGAGCTGTCTCAGCTGCACCTCTGTCTTATTACTGCCACAGGATTTAAGCTCCTCCAGAATTGTATTTTCAACATTCAGACTTTCCAGCTGGTGCTGCGCATAGAAGCTGGCAATTACATTATGCCATCCGGTACGCACCCCTTCAAATGATTCTGTACCGGTAATGATGCGCATTAATGTAGATTTACCTTTACCATTGGCACCTACCAGCGCAATTTTATCGCCACGTATAATTTCTGCATCTGTATTTTTTAGCAGTTGCAGATCTCCATACGCTTTAGATACATTCTTCAGGTCACAGATAATCTTGCCCGGTGTCACAGACACTGCAAAGTTGATGTTCATGCGTGGTCCGCTATCTTCATTCAACGCTATACGGTCCAGTTTTTCCAGGCGCTTGATCGCACTCTGTGCCTGTGCCGCTTTAGTAGCCTGTGCGCGGAAGCGCTCGATAAAGCGTTCCTGCTGTTTGATATATTTCTGCTGGTTCTCGTATTCGCGCTCCATAAACTCCATTCTGGTAGCTTTCTCCTCTTCGTAGAAAGAGTAGTTGCCGGAATAGATATGCAGCTTCTGCTGGAAGAGTTCTACAATCTTGGTGACCATTCTGTCAAGGAAGTAACGGTCATGCGATACGATGATCACCGTGCCAGGATATGATTGCAGGTATTTTTCCAGCCATTCGATAGAGGGTAAATCCAGGTGGTTCGTAGGTTCATCGAGCAGTAGAATGTCGGGTTGCTGCAGCATGATTTTTGCCAGCAGTACACGCATTCTCCATCCGCCGGAAAACTGGTTGTATGGACGGTGCAAATCCTTGGTCTGGAAACCTAAACCTTCCAGCACCGCCGATGCTTTGTGCTCCATTTCATAACCGCCGGCCATTTCAAACTCATGCAGGGCTTCGCTGTATTGCAACAGCAGCGCCTCATCTTCATAATTAGTTTCCAGTTCTTTGGTCAGCTGCTCAATCTGTTTTTCCAATTCTGCAGCCTTCTCATAAGCCTGCATACATACAGAAACAATGCTGTCATCAGTCGAGAAGCTAAGCAGGTCCTGGTTGAAAAAGCCCAATGTGGTATCATTGGCTTTCTGCATATTGCCTGATTCAGCCCGGTATTCTCCGGTGATCAGTCTTAATAATGTAGATTTCCCGGCACCATTAGGTCCGATTAGTCCGATACGTTCATTTTCTCCGATCTGCCAGCTAGCCTCATCAAGCATAGTGCGGGCTCCGAAAGAAAAGGTTATATTATTAAGTGCTAAAAGCATATTACGTGGTGATTATATATTCGTACAAGTAAAAAGATTGCAAATTTAACCCTTTTGCAACAAAGGAATGGATAAATTGCAGTAATCATTATTATGAAAAAAGCATTGTTACTCGCTGGTGGCATTATTCTGGCCAGTGTACTTCTTTTTTGTGTCTTGCATTACCAACAGACTGCCAATTATTTATTCCGTAACCGTAATCCCGAGGCGAAACGGCCCCCTGTGGTTGATGTCTCCCTTCGCTCCGTACTGGACCGCCGTGCGACTAAGCTGCTGGGTTATGCCCGCAGGCATGGTTATGATACTGCAGTGGTACTGATGGCTGATATGCGGCTGCCCTCCGGAAGCAATCGCTTTTTTGTATATGATCTGCAAAAGAAAAGGGTTATACAGCAAAGCCTTGTGGCACATGGCCGGTGTAACGAAACGGTACAGATCAGCAGGCGCTATGGCAATGAAGTGGGTTGTGGCTGTACCTCGCTGGGCCGCTATATGATCGGTGCACCTTACCAGGGTAAATTCGGACTGGCTTATAAGCTGTACGGCCTGGACAGTACCAATAATAATGCCTTTGAACGGTTTGTCGTTTTACATGCACATGAGTGCGTGCCCAGTGGAGAGGTTGCTCCCTATCCTATCTGCCAGAGCGATGGCTGCCCTACGCTGGCTCCTTCCTTCTTAAAGAAACTGGCCGTGGTTATTGACAAAGCAACACGCCCGGTGCTGCTCGAGATCTTTGATGAATGATCGGGTTCAGTAAAAAGCCCCTTCGATATGATGATATTCTACAGCCTTTCCGTTCTGTAATAGGATGCTGATTACATCAAATCGGATCTGCTTATACTCCGGATGTTCCTGTAAATAAGCTGCTGCAACGCTTTTGATATGTTCTTGTTTCTGTGGGGTAACGGCGGCTTCGGGATAGCCAAAATCAAAGCTTGTACGGGTTTTGACCTCTGTAAATATCAGCAGTGAGTCCTCCTGGGAAACGATGTCCACCTCTCTGCGGCCAATGCGCAGGTTGGTATGCAGTATGGTATGCTGTTTTTCCTGCAGGTAGGCAACAGCCAGCTGTTCTCCGTAACTCCCCTTTGTAGCCATAGCGGGTTTGTTTATTCTACACAACGCATCATAGATGCCCATAGATTTTCCGCACTTTTATCCCAGCTGAATTTGCTGCTTTGTACAGGCGCCAGGCGTACCATGCGGTCACGCAACTGCTCATCTTTGTACATCTTCTCCATAGCGCTGGCAATATCATCTACATCAGATGGGTCTACCAGTATACCGGCATCTCCGGTTACCTCCGGCATAGAAGAAGTATTGGATGCAATAACTGGTACATTACAGGTCAGTGCCTCCAGGATAGGAATACCAAAGCCTTCAAACAATGACGGATACAGCATTGCATAGGCAGCAGCGGTAATACGTGCCAGTTCCTCTACAGGCTTATATCCCAGCCAGATCACATCTTCTTTATAAGGCATGCGGTCTTTGGCTTCCTGTATCTCTTTGGAAAGCCAGGCCAGGCGGCCGACAATAACCAGCTTCATCGGGCTTTTCTGTCTCCTTTTGAACTTTACAAATGCCTTCAGCATATTGATAATGTTCTTGCGGGGATGCAGGGCACCGATAAACAGGAAAAATTCTTTACCCTCGGTATATTGTTCTTTTATTGCTTTACGCTCTTCGTAAGGTAAGGGTTTGTATTCGTCATGGGCGCCATTATACACCACATCGATCTTGTCTGCAGGTACCTTGTATTTTTCAACCAGGTCTTCTTTGGTAAACGTCGAAACAGTGGCAATGCGGGTCGCTTTTGCGGCAAACTTGGGCATATAATGTTTATAATGCATCAGGTGAGACCGCTTGACAAATTTGGGATAGTGCTCGAAAGCCAGGTCATGAATAACGAGACAGGTAGGTACTTTAGTGCGCAGACTACCGTAGTTGTCCGGGGATAGGTAAAGGTCTATCTTGTATTTTTTCAGTGCATGAGGAATGCTCCATTCGCACCAGATATAAAATAAAATGGGATGGCGGGCTTGCGGGCCGATCACTACCGGGGTTATATTGGAGGCAAAGACAAATTCCGGATCGTAAGGACGATCGAAGAAAAAGAAAAATTCATGTTCGGGATGATCCTGCACAATGCGTTTCAGGGTTTCATGTGCAAACCATCCTATGCCTTCCAGTTTTCCTTTTAGTAATAATCTTGTATTGACGCCGATTCTCATAAATAAAAATAAAGGATAATTTCTACGCGAAACTATCCCTGAATATGTTAAATTAAAAGAATTTTTTTAGAAAGATACCATAATGATGCTGGACAAAGGAATAATAATTCCGCCTTTCAGCTGAATATTCTTTTCGGTAACGGACCATACTGTCGTTTCAACAGTCAGCGGGCCTTCTGAGGATTGGAAGGTAATAATGGTTTTACCTTTATACTCATTACCCAATCTTACCGCATATTCTAATTCTTTGATTAAAGAAGTTGATTTGTCTTGTGCCGCAGGAACGATTAAATAATTTTCAATCTCTTCCTTTTGGATCATTTTTGATGTCATCTGTACTGGCGATTTAAAACGTGTGCAAAAGTAGTTAAATCATTTCATTTTAACAAAGTAATATAAATTTTATGTGTCTAATGGCGAATTTATGACATATGTAGGACTTATTGTACATTTGACCGACCCGCAATAATACCGGGAAGCTATTTTATTATGATCCGATATGTCCTTTTTGACTTCGACGGCACCCTGGTCGATTCTAAAGATGCTGTGGTAATTGCCTTTAACCGCATTGCCGACAAGTATCATTTCAAGACGATAAAGCCCGAAGAGCTGGACTATATCAATAGTCTGTCCATGCTGGACCGCTTCCTGTACCTGAAGGTTCCCTTGTACAGGCTCCCATTCCTCAGAAAGGAGATGCTTGCCATATACCAGGAGCTGATAATGGATGTGCCGCTTATTCCCGGTATGGCTGCTTTGTTGGATACTCTACGTACTTCAGGGCTGAAGGTCGGTATCCTTTCCTCCAATGATCCGGTTATTATAAAGGGTATAATGGAGCTGAACGGCATCGCACCTCCGGATGATATTTACTGTTCGGGAAAGCTCTTTGGTAAAGACAGGGTATTCCGCAAATTCCTGCGGGAACAAAAACTGCATAGTGATGAAGTGCTCTACATTTGCGATGAGCAGCGGGATATTACAGCCTGTGATAAGGCAGGTATTCAGCCGGTATGGGTCAGCTGGGGATTTGAGGGCGCCGGGGTAATACAGGGTGATGCAGCACTTTCAATGGCGCATACACCGGATGAGTTATTGGCGGTGATACAGCAGCGCTGTTGAGATGCCTGAGGGCATATACCCTACTTTATTTACTGTATTTAACCGTAATATGGCGATTTGTTGTGTTATCTTTTAAATACTTTATTTGTTAATGCGCAATGAATATAGTTAACTTCGCAGCTGAAAACATTACCGTCTCATTTTATTATGCCTTTAATAGGAGAAATTATTTCCCGTTCCCTTAAGATTCGTAAACGTTTCAGCAAGAAAAAGGACAACGACTGGAATCTGCAACGCAAGACTTTGAAAAAGTTGTTGGAAAAAGCCCAATATACTTCCTTCGGAAAACATTACGAATTTGAAAAAATACTGTCAGAAGCGGTTGACTTCCCTACGGTATTCAAAAACGGTATCCCTGCACATAACTATAACTCCATGCACGAGCAATGGTGGCATCGCTGTCTGAAAAGCGAAAGCGATGTGGCCTGGCCGGGTAAAGTAAAATATTTCGCCCTGAGTTCCGGTACTTCGGAATCAGCAAGCAAGCACATTCCGGTGACTTCTGATATGATCCGGTCTATCAAAAAAGTGGGATTGAAACAATTCTATTCCATGACCAACTTCGATATTCCGCCGGCAACGTTTACCAAAGGCATCCTGATGCTGGGCGGTACCACTTCCCTGCTGGAGCGCGAAGATTATTATGAAGGTGATATGAGTGGCATCAGTGCTAAGAATATGCCTAAATTATTCTCCAACTTACTCTACAAACCAGGAAAGAAAATCTCTAAAAGCCCTAACTGGGAAGAGCGCATCAAACTGATCGTGGAGAGTGCTCCTAAATGGAATGTAGGTACGCTTTGTGGTGTTCCTGCCTGGGCACTGATTGTGCTGGAGGAGATTGTGAAGAAATACAAGCTGAACAATATTCATGAAATGTGGCCTAACCTAGCTGTATATATTCACGGTGGTGTGGCTTTTGAACCATACCGCGAGCCGCTGAAACGCCTGATGGGCAAGCCGGTTACGTATATCGAAACCTATATGGCTTCTGAGGGTTCCTTTGGCTTCCAGTCCAGACCTGGGGTTTCCGGTATACAACTGGAACTGAATTCCGGTATCTTCTTCGAGTTCGTTCCGTTTACAGAAGAGAACTTTACAGAAGACGGTGAGATCAAACCAAATGCACAGACCAAGTTTATCCATGAGGTAGAAAAAGGTATCGATTATGCCGTAATGCTATCGACCTGTTCCGGCGCATGGCGTTATATCATTGGTGATGTGGTGCGTTTTACCTCTGTAAGACATAACGAGATCATTATTGTAGGCCGTACCAAGCAGTTCCTGAGCCTGTGTGGCGAGCATATGTCCGTAGACAATATGAATAAAGCCATTGATGCACTGGCAAGTGAGACGGGCCTTCATATCGGTGAATTTACCGTAACCGGCTTCGCTTACGAAAACCGCTTTGCACACAGATGGTATATCGGTTGTGATAATGTTGATGCGGACAAAGAACAGATCAAAAGGATTATTGATGAAACCCTGTGTAAAATCAATGATGATTACGCGGTAGAGAGAGAATCTGCATTGAAAGAAGTCTTTGTAGAGATCCTGCCGAAAGAGCGCTTTATTGATTACCTGAAACATATGGGTAAATATGGCGCGATGAACAAATTCCCACGTGTATTGAAAGGATCTCAACTGAGAGACTGGGAAGAGTTCCTGAAAAAGTAGAGGTTAATAATAGTACATAGTATTAAGGCCCTGAAGTAGTTTACTTCAGGGCTTTTTCGGCTTAGTCTGCAATTAACGATTCCGTAATTATTCCATAATATTAGCTGTCTACTTTTGTTTCATATTTTAAATAATGTAAATTATGAAGAACAAGTACGCGTTAATGTTGACCGGAGCATTTATCGCTTCCGGTATAGTTGCCAGTGCACAGGTAACCACATCGGGTATCAGAGGAACCGTTAAAGATGAGCAGAATGCTATTGTTCCCGGAGCAATTGTGACCGCAATACATATGCCGTCCGGAACGAAGTACAGTACCGTTAGTACAGAGAATGGTTATTTCAGCATGCAGGGTATGCGCCCTGGTGGCCCGTATACTGTTACGGTAAGCTCTATGGGCAGTGGCGAGCAGGTATATAAAGACCTTACACTGGCCCTGGGAGATGATTATGTATTACAGGCTAAAATAGGTGCAGATCAGAACAAGGAGTTGAGTGCCGTAGAGGTACTCGCTTTTAAAAATCCTTTGCTGAACAGCGATCGCACCGGTGCTTCTACCAATATCAATGTAACGACAATCAGTCGTATGCCTACGATCAAGAGAAGCCTTACAGACTTTACCCGTCTTACGCCGCAGGCCAATGGTAATGGCTTTGCCGGTCGTGACGGACGATATAACAATGTACAGATCGATGGTGCCAGCTTTAATAACGGTTTCGGGCTCAGCTCCGATCCGCTGCCTGGTGGCGGTAACCAGCCGATCTCTATCGATGCGATTGAAGAAGTACAGGTGAATGTTGCTCCCTATGATGTACGCCAGACGGGCTTTACCGGTGCCGGCATCAATGCGGTGACCCGCAGTGGTACCAATGATTTTACCGGATCGGCCTATGCATTCCTGCGCCCTAAATCATTCAATGGTGTTAAGGTGGGTAGTGATACTTTAGCCAAATCAAGCCGTACTTCGGGCGAGACATACGGTGTGCGTTTCGGCGGACCGATCATTAAGAATAAACTGTTCTTTTTTGCCAACTTCGAATATGAAAACCAGCTGAGCCAGGGTAATCTCTGGAAAGCGAATAATGGCAGCAATGGCAGTGAGGCCAATGTAACCCGCGTAAAAGAAAGCGACCTGATGTCGGTAAGCAATTACCTGAAAAATCAATATGGTTATGATCCCGGACGTTATGAAGGCTATGCCGATAACTATGTAAACAATAACATCAAAGGCTTACTGCGCCTGGACTGGAACATCAATGATAAAAATACCCTTACGGTAAAATACAACCAGATGCGGGGCACATCCGATCAGGGTACCAATGCCACATCCGGTCCTAATCCCCGCTCTACCGCATCCCGTATCGGTTCCGAATCTATTTCATTCGAGAATGCCAATTATTCTTTCCTGAACAAGGTAATGTCTGTTTCAGCAGAGCTCAACAGCAAGATCTCTCCGAAGGTATCTAACCAGTTACTGGCTACCTACAGCCGCATACAGGATACCCGCAGTACACCGGGCAACCTGTTCCCTTTTGTAGATATCTGGGATGGTGACCTGCAGCCGGCAGATTCTACCGGAAAGCGTACCGGTAAGAATAACTACATGAGCTTTGGTACAGAACTGTTCTCCTACAATAATGATGTGATCAATAACAACATCAACATCGTAGACAATATTACGTACCAGGTAGGTAAACATAACTTTACGGGAGGGCTTAACTTCCAGACCATGAGCTATGCGAACAGCTATATGCGTATGGGCACCTCTTACTACCGTTATAACTCCGTATCGGAATTCCTGGCGGGTGCTAAACCTACGGCGTATGGTGTGACCTATGCCTATGATGGTGCAGATAATTATGCCCGTGTAAACTTTGGCCTGGCAGGCCTTTACCTGCAGGACCAGGTTAATGTAAACCCTCAGTTTAAACTGACCTACGGTCTGCGTGCAGATATGCCACTGTTCTTCAACAAACCGGTGGGCAATGCATCTATAGATACGGTACAGTTACTGAATAACAAAGGTGTACCGACAACCTTTACCACCGCAATGTGGCCTAAATCAAAAATCATGTTGTCCCCGCGTGTAGGATTCAACTACGATGTAGTAGGTGATCGTTCCCTGCAATTAAGAGGTGGTACAGGTATCTTTACCGGTAATATTCCGTTTGTATGGTTTACCAATATGCCGACTAATGCCGGTGTGATCCAGAATACCTTTGAGCCCGTAAGTGCAGCTACCCTGAATAAAATTGATCACCTGGAGGCAGATCCGATGTACTGGCCGAGCAAGCTGATCTCAGATTTCCCAGCTTCTCCTAAAGCAGCCGTACCAGGTTCTTTCTCCCTGATCGATCCGGATTTTAAAATGCCGCAGGTATGGAGATCCAATGTGGGTATCGATTACAGACTGGGCAATACGCCTCTGGTATTCACTGCAGATGTGATTTATACCAAAGATATCGTGGGCGTGTATCAGTATAATGCCAACAGGAAAGCGGCTACGGCCAAGCTGAATAATGGTGGTGATACCCGTGATTACTTTAATAATGATGTGAAGTATACCAATAGTACTGGTACCATTATCCCGGTACTGGCCAACAGCAGCCTGGGACAGTCTGTAGCGGCTTCTGCGGGTGTGAGTGTGAGCAACTATCATGGCTTCAGCGGTTCCTTATTCTATAACTATTCTGCTGCCAAAGACATCACCGGTAATCCGGGATCGGCAGCCAACTCTGCCTGGTCTAACAACTATTCTGTCAACGATCCGAATGAGCAGTTGCTGGGTATCTCTCAGTATGCCATTCCGCACCGTGTAGTGGGTTCGGTTTCTTATCGTATTAATTATGCCGATCACCTGGCGACTACGGTATCACTGTTCTACCAGGGTTCAAGCCAGGGCCGTTATGCCTATACTTATTCCGGAGATATCAATAAGGACGGGGTATCTCTGGACCTGATGTACTTACCGGCCAACTCTTCAGAGATCAACTTTGTACCGCTGACTGTTGGGGGTAAGACCTATAGTGCAGAGGAGCAGAGAGCTGCATTTGATGCATTCCTGGATAATGATAAAGTACTGTCTAAGTATAAAGGCGAGTATGTAGAACGTAATGCTGGTCTGCTGCCATGGCTGAACCGCTTCGATGCGCGTATCCTGCAGGATGTGTATACCCGTTTCGGTAAAAACAACCGCCGCAATACTTTACAGATCAGCCTGGATATCCTGAATGTGGGTAACCTCCTGAACAAAGACTGGGGTTATTACAGCCAGCTGAACAATGGTAACCAGTATGCCTACACGCCATTGGTGGTAAACAGTGTATCCTCCGATGGTAAACCAAGCTTCAATATGCTTACTGTTAAAGAAAACGGCCAGACCGTATTCCCTAAAAAAGCCTTTATGAAGAGCGTAAACTCTTCCAGCACCTGGGGTATGCAGATCGGCCTTCGCTATACTTTCTAGTCTATATTGTTTACTTTTGCCTTAAGGTTCCGGAAGCCATCCGGAACCTTTTTTTATGCCCCTGACTCATCATTTCGGAGTATATTTGTAGCTGTTTTACTCCGTCGAAATAATGATTCATAAAAGCATAGAAGAGAGTGTCCTGGACCTGGAACAGGAAGGGCAATTAGTCAGAATTAAAGAAGAAGTTGATCCTTACCTGGAGATGGCGGCCCTGCACCTGCGGGTGTTTGCGCAGCATGGGCCAGCCCTTTTGTTTGAAAAAGTAAAAGGCTCTAAATACCGTGCCGCATCAAATCTGTTCGGCAACCTGGACCGCAGTAAATTCCTGTTTCGCGAGACCATAGCAAAGACCGAAGAGATCATACGGCTGAAGAATGATCCCATGAAGGCGCTGAAAGCTCCTTTTAAACATATACGTACCGGCCTTGCAGCCTGGAATGCCCTGCCGAAACAATATAGTAATCTGCCCAATGATTTTGAGCGCATCAGGATCAGTGATCTGCCACAAATCCACCACTGGCCTATGGATGGTGGTGCCTTCATCACCCTGCCGCAGGTATACAGTGAAGATCCCGAAAAGCCGGGTGTGATGAACGCTAACCTGGGTATGTACCGCATACAGCTTTCGGGCAATAAGTATATCAAGGACGAAGAGATCGGCCTGCATTACCAGATACACCGTGGCATAGGCGTACACCAGCAGAAAGCGGCCCGTAAGGGACAACCGCTGAAAGTGAGCATATTTGTGGGTGGTCCGCCGGCCCATACCCTTGCTGCAGTAATGCCGCTGCCGGAGGGTTTGAGCGAACTGACCTTTGCGGGTTTACTATCCGGCAGACGATTCCGGTACAGTTATGAAGACGGGTATTGCATCAGTCATGATGCTGACTTTGTGATTACCGGCGATATTTATCCCGATGAGACCAAGCCCGAAGGGCCTTTCGGAGATCATCTGGGCTATTACAGCCTCACCCATCCTTTCCCGGTCATGAAGGTGAAACAGGTATATGCCCGCAAGAATGCCATCTGGCCATTTACGGTAGTGGGCCGCCCTCCGCAGGAAGATACTGCCTTTGGCGACCTGATCCACGAACTTACGGGCGAAGCTATGCCTAAAGAAGTGCCGGGTGTGAAAGAGGTACATGCTGTAGATGTAGCTGGCGTACATCCGCTTTTATTTGCGATCGGATATGAACGCTATACGCCTTATCAGAAAGTAAAAAGACCGGCAGAGATCCTGACCGTGGCTAATCGTATATTGGGTACCGGGCAACTAAGCCTGGCCAAATACCTGTTTATTGCTGCACAGGAGCAACAGGAGCTGAGTACACATAAAGAGGCAGACTTCCTGACTTATATCCTCTCCCGTATAGACCTGAAGCGGGATATACACTTCCAGACCAATACCACCATCGATACCCTGGACTATTCGGGTACGGGATTGAATACCGGTTCTAAGGTGGTTATTGCCGCCTGTGGCGATGCGGTACGTACGCTGGATAAAGAAGTGCCTGCTGTATTACAGCAGTTGCAGGGCTTTGGTCCGGCCCATATGGTGCTGCCGGGTGTGGTTGTATTGCAGGCACCACAGTTTCAGTCCTACGGTCAGGTGAGTGCAGAGATGCGTGAACTGGAAGCGAGACTGAACGGGCAATTGCCGGAGGGGATACCGATGATTGTACTGGCCGATGATGCAGCCTTTACTGCAAAAACATTAAGTAACTTTCTTTGGGTAACCTTTACGCGCAGCAATCCTTCGCATGATATTCATGGCATCAATGCCTTTTATGAACATAAACACTGGGGCTGCGATCACCTGATTATTGATGCACGCGTAAAACCGCATCATGCACCGGCACTGATTCCTGATCCTGAAGTAGAGGTCATGGTAGATCGTTTCTTTGCACCGGGCGGGAGTTTAGCCCACTTAAACAAATAAGATAATGATGACTTTATTACATAGAAATGAATGTTCCAAGAGCCGTTGTGCTTTGGATTATATGCAACACAGTACTGCTGAGTATACCATCCGTGATTATGTGGCCGATCCTTTGAGCAGAGCAGAACTGACTGAGCTGCTGCATAAGCTGGGTAAGGAAGCAAAGGATATTGTACGTACCGGCGATGACCTGTTTAAAGCCCTGTATGGCGATATAGAGCTGACAAGCGAGCAATGGCTGGAAGTGCTGGTAGAGCACCCTATCCTATTGGAACGTCCTATCCTGATCGATGGCGATAAGGCCATCGTAGGCCGCCCGCCGGAGTTAGTGGAGGAATATGTAAAGGCTAAACAAGGTAAATAACCGGATTAGGATGGTAAAGAAATCTTATATCAATGAAGTTGTTTCCTTAAAAGTGAAAAACAGACGTACCCCTATATGCGGTGTGGTTCTGGAATATAACGATCACTGGACGTTGATGAAATCTAATCCGGTAGATTATGTTATTGACGGATATATTCTCATTAACAATAAAAAGGTGTCCGCTTTTCGACAAGATGAAGAGGAGCTATTCAAACAAAATATAGTGCAACGTAAAGGAGTGTTATCCGGCACTTCTGGTCTAATGTTATCAGAAAATGAGACAGCACTTTTTTTCACTATTCAGCATACATATGGTCTGTTGCAGTTTGAGTTGAAGTCTGAAAAGATTTGTTATATCGGCAGCATAATGGATGTTCAATCGGAGCATATTACAGTTCAATTAGTGGATAGCTATGCCCGGAAAATAGACACTATGGATATTCTGATCAATGAGATCGTGTCTGTACAGTTTGATAATGATTACACCAATTCACTGAAATTAGTTATGGATACGGAATAGTATTACGAATGTTTTGTACCTTCTGTAAACCATAAAGGATGAGCATAGGCTCATCCTTTATGGTTTACAGAAGTATTTATAGATCAGGATTACAACCTGTATACAATCGCATTAATATTCATCCCCGCTCCTACGGAGGCAAAAAGGATAATATCTCCCTTAGACAGTGACTGGTCCTCCAGTTTGCCTTTCAGGATCAGGTCCAGTAATGTAGGTATCGTAGCTACACTGGAATTGCCCAGGGTTTGAATACTCATGGGCATAATACCCTCGGGTATTTCCATATCATATAATTTGTAAAAGCGTTGCAGGATGGCTTCATCCATCTTTTCATTGGCCTGGTGTATCAGTACTTTGGTGACTTGTTCTATGGGAATACCACTCTTTTCCAGACAGCTGGCCATAGCCACAGGCACGTGCTGTAAAGCAAATTCGTATATCTTTCTTCCCTGCATTTTGATATAGCGGATGTTTGGATCGCGCTCTTTATCATAAGAAGGGCCCAGGTTCAGGTACCCTACTTCATCATAAGTAAAGCTGGCCGTCTCAAAAGCCAGTATACCCCTTGGCTCATCCGTTTCCGGCAGGAGTTCTATCACGGTCGCGCCCGCACCATCGGAATAGATCATCGAATCCCGGTCATTGTGGTCTACCACCCGCGATAGTGTTTCTGAACCAATTACCAGGCATTTACGGGCCATACCGGCCTTAATAAAAGCCTGTGCCTGTATTACCCCTTCTATCCAGCCCGGACAGCCAAAAATCACATCATAGGCTACGCACTTCGGATTTTTAATGCGTAACTGATGCTTTACCCTTGCGGCAATGCTTGGCACCAGGTCTGTCTGTACGGTTTGGTTAATGACATTTCCGAAATTATGGGCTACAATAATGTAGTCCAGCGTCTCCGGATCTATGCCGGAGTCTTTAACCGCCAGGTCTGCAGCAATAAAGGCAATATCAGAATTGGCCTGGTTTTCAGAAACATACTTTCGCTCCCGGATACCGGTTATGTCAACAAATTTTCGGGTAATGATTGTATTGGAATGCGGGAAAGGATTTCCGTCCTCCATGTAAAAGGAATGGTCGGAAAAGTGCGCATTGGTAACGGTTTCTGTCGGGATAAAACAGCCGGTACCGGTAATTTCTATATTCATAACATACAAAGGCAACGGATCATATCAGGAACATTCCCTTCTTGCCTCACTCAAATGTATCCAATTATATTGTGGATACCATAAGGATACTGTTAAAACGTATCGTTAAGATGTAAGCCAATTGTCATTATTTCTGCCCATCATTCCGGCCATAGCGGAGACGTTTCTTTTTTTGAAATTATCTAACGTAGTTACGCTTTGCTGGAAATAACTGTAATACATAGAAATGGCTGAGCATATGCTCAGCCATTTCTATGTATTGATAAACAGTCCGGGATTAATATCCTCTTCCTGTTTTGCGTTCCATATAGTTCATGAATGCTTTGTTCGCTACACGGTTACCACCTTTGGTTGGATAGTTACCGGTAAAGTACCAGTCACCGGTGTTGTTCGGACAAGATTTATGCAAGCCATCTACAGTTTGGTAAATGATATTTACCTGTGCCGTTACATGCTCCGGTTTCAGTAATTCAGCGATTTTGTCGCTTACCTGCTGATCCGTAAAGTCTGCATAGATGCGTTGTACATAGTTTTCCTCCATCAGTTGCTCATCGGTAGCGTTTTTGATCAGGTCGTATACTTCCTGCATTACCGATTCTCTGCCCTGATCTTTCAACAGGTCAACAGCAGCCTGGAAGGCAATGAAATCGCCCATACGGCTCATGTCGATACCATAACAATCCGGGTAACGGATCTGCGGTGCTGAAGAAACGATAATAATGCGTTTTGGCTTCAGGCGATCCAGCATGGTAATGATGCTCTGGCGTAAAGTAGTACCTCTTACAATACTGTCATCGATCACCACCAGGGTATCAACACCTTGTTTTACAGTTCCGTAAGTGATGTCATATACGTGCTGTACCATTTCGTCGCGGCTGCTGTCTTCGGTAATGAAGGTGCGCAGCTTCACGTCTTTAATGGCTATTTTTTCAATCCTTACACGACGGTGTATCAGTTCTCTGATCTCATCATCGCTCATGGTATCTTTATTTTTGATGATGCGCTCCACCTCTACATCTTTCAGCCAGGTTTCCAGACCTTTGATCAGACCATAGAAGGCGATCTCGGCAGTATTCGGGATGAAGGATACAATCGTGTTTTTCAGATCATGGTTGATCGCTTTCAGTACATCAGCAGATAATGCTTCACCTAAAGCAATACGCTCTTTGTAGATATCAGCATCGCTACCGCGGCTGAAATAAATACGTTCGAAGCTACAAGCTGTTTTAGGAGACTCTTCCAGGATACGTACATTATTGAAGGTACCATCGGCATCTACAATCACGGCATGACCCGGTTCTAATTCTTTAATATCTTCGATCTGCAGGTTGAAGGTGGTCTGAATAGCCGGTCTTTCAGAGGCTACTACGATCACTTCATCATCCTGGTAATAATATGCAGGTCTGATACCGTTCTTATCTCTCATCACGAAGCTGCTGCCGTTACCAACCAGACCGCCGCAAACAAAACCACCATCAAATTTGCTGGTTGCCTGTTGCAGTACTCTTGCGATATTCGGGTTTTCCGGAGAAAGTGCTTCTTCCTGGCACAGGTAGTGATGAACGGTTTCGATCATCGCTCCCAGGTCACTGGTACGCTCTTCCTGTGTCGGGTGGCTGTCCAGTGCATTATACAATTCATCGGTATTCACCAGGTTGAAGTTACCTGCCATAGTCAGGTTTCTTGCCGGGTTAATGTCCGGTTTTACGAATGGGTGACAGAAGGCAACATTGTTACGGCCTTGTGTACCGTATCTCAGGTGACCCAGCATCGTTTCGCCCATGAAGCGCAGATAGCCTTTCAGCATACCCGGGTGTGTTTTCAGATCCGGATACATTTTTTCCAGCTCCTCCACCTCGTTATTCACCTGGTTGAAGATCTCTTTAATGGCTCCTGGTCCGGATACACGCAAACGGTGCATATACTGGTAACCTGGCTCTACATTCAGTTTTAATGTAGCGATGCCGGCTCCGTCCTGACCGCGGTTGTGTTGTTTTTCCATTAAAAGGTACAGCTTGTTCAAGCCGTAAAATGCAGTACCATACTTTTTAAAGTAGTATGAAATAGGTTTGAGTAACCTAACATAAGCGAGACCACATTCGTGGTGAATTGCATCTGACATAGGTTTGCAAAGTTACAATTATTTCGATGTTTATACAATGAAAAATGTAATGCTGGCATAACCAGTATTTATAATATAATGATTTTAACATTTTTAAACTAAATTGCTGCAAAATTTTAAGCATGAAATACCTGATACTGACAGCAGGATTGTGTTTTGGGCTAATTGCCTGCAATACCGCGGGTAATCCTAAAGCACCGGCCGGAGCACAGGAAGTGACCAAATACCATAGCAAAGAAATCGGCTGGACAATTACTGTTCCGGAAGGCTATACATTATCGAAAACAGAGGAACTGGACCGTATACAGGAAAAAGGCAAGGAATTGATGGAAAACAGTCTTGGAGAAGAGATTGATATGTCTGGTGTGAAGCATCTTGCCAATTTTACAAAGAACCAGTTTAACCAGTTTCAGTCCAATATAGAGCCTTTTGATACTGCGGCAGATGGTAACTGGTATGCGCATGACCAATTGCTTAAAGGCTTTATCTATGAGACCTTTACTCAGCAGGGAATACATGTGGATAGTTCGGTGACAGAAGCGGTTACCATATCCGGAAAGCAGTTTCAGCATTATACCTTCTCAATTTACGGACCGGATCAGCAGGTTATCCTCAGGCAGGATATTTTTGGGGCCTTACTTAATGGGTATAGCTTCGGAGTGAATATTAACTATAACGACAGCACGGCATATAAAGAAATGCTGCAGGCCTGGCAATCGTCTGTTTTTCAATAAATTAAAAAGGTAGTCACTGGTATAAAAATATACGGCAACTACCTTTTCTTAAACTAAAAACAAAACAAAAAAATATAAATACAATTAAAACGGGGCATTAAATGCACTCCATAAAATTGAACATCTATTTGTACTACAAAATTACTTATTTTTCTTAAATGTGTGTATGTTAATTTGTCACATTTTTTTGACAAAAAATAAAACTCATTTTACTTATATTGCAAGATAGCCTGTTCCATGCTTTTGAAGGTATCTTCCTTTAGCTGATGCATATCTTTTCCATATTTGGCCGTATCAATTACCGGCAGGAATACAGTTCTGTTTATCCCCGGCTTCAGTGACCAGAAGCTTTTATAATGCCATAAAGACAATGCGTCTAAAAAGACAACCGGCAGTATAGGCGCCTGGGTTTCGATCGCCACCCGGAAGGCACCATCATAAAACGATTTAAGAGGTGCTCCTGTTTCATTAAACGTACCTTCTGGGAAAATAAGTATGCTCCCCCCCTCATTTATAGTGTCTTTTAACTTATGCACGCCGGCAAGTTTACTCTTTCCGCTCGAACGATCTATAGTTACCGCCAGTTGTTTGTATAAAAAACCGAACAAGGGTATCTTTCCCAGTTCAAATTTGGCCAGCGGCCGCGCATAAAACGGTAATGTGCGGAACAGGATCGGTATATCCATATAGGAAATATGATTGGCCACGACTATATAAGGTCCTTTTTTCGGATCCAGGGGGGCTTCAAATATCCTGCGGCTACGGATGCCGATCAGGAAAAACCACTCAATGCTCCAGAGCTGTACCAGCTTCCAGATCGCCTTACGGCCCCGGACACCGTCCAGGCTGAACAAAAGTATAAATGGCAGGCGAATCAGGAAACCGATCACAAACGTGAGCAGTGCATAAATAACATAGAGATAGCGCATGGTTCAAAGGCTGTTTATCTATATAAAAAGGGTATGAAGTGTGTTGCTTCATACCCTGCAATATAATTAAAAAGATTACATACCCGGTAACCATCCTCTGCCCAGCTCTCTGAATGGCCAAGGTACAGATGCCAGAATGACAATAAAGGAGATCAGGAAGAACCAGAATGATTTGGAGTATTTTTTCTGATCACTCAGTGCTGCTTTTTTGGTTTGTGCATAACCGATATGCACCAGGATCAGTGCGATCAGCATACCTAAGGTATGTTCCATTACAAAGAAACGGCTGATCTGGTCTTTCATCACCTCAGCCATACCCATTTCCTGGATACGCTTGATGCCGAAACCACCCATTACATATAACAAAAGGCCTACTACCAGTTGCAGATCCATAAAGATGAGGTAAAACAAACCTGGTCTCTGGTCTGATTTGGTATATGCTTTTCCGCCACTCATACCTGAAGCGGCTTTGAAAATAGCCCATAAACCTACGATCACAATAAGATAGCGTAAGAGGCTGTGTACATGTAATAGTCCTGTGTTCATGATTTTTTTGTTTTGGGCAAATATAAAACAAAAAGCTTCAGAAAGCCGATTTTGATAAGACTTTATGTGACAATACTGTGACTATTTTCTAGTAGTCAAATCCAAAGCTGAAACGAATGCCGGTAGGCGATACATTGGGCAGATCGGTATAGGTAAATCGCTTTACGAAATCAATACGCAGTACCTGCAGTATATTCTCTACCCCAACACTGGCTTCTATATAAGGTACAGTGCCCAGGCTGTTGACAATAGGCCTGCCATTGGCATCTGCAGGGAATAGCAATAATGATTTGTTGTACTGGGGCAGATTGTCGTTGCGTATGCCACCATACAATGCTTTGAAACAAAATACCTCTCTGAGCTTGAGTTTATTGACCAGTGGTATACGGTTCAGGACGAAGCCTTTCATATGATAGTCGATCGTAAGCCCTACATATTTATCACTGGCAAATTCCATAAAGTTCATCAGGTTATAGGCGCCTACGCTGAAACGGTAAGTCTGATTGGCCTGCGGTATAAACAGCAATGGATAAGGTACAGTACCCCAGAGATAACCGGCATTCAGGGTGATGCGTGCTTCTCCAAGCGGTGCCAGGAAGTATGTTTTAGTCAGATTGGCATCCAGTCTCTGGTAAGGTATGGTTTGCGCACCATATCCCTCATTAAAGCCCATTGTAGCCTTCATCGAAAGGGCCAATGCCCCGTTGCTCATATATCCGCGGTAACGTTTGTTCTGGTAGAACTTCTCATTGGGTGACCAGCGCCAGTTGAGGCTGAACTCATTGGTATTGATATTGCGCACGGTATCCATTTGGTCAGAGGCGCGGGCAAAGTACAGGTTTCCTGCTGCCTCCTGCTGCCAGTTATTATAACCAATGGTAAAAGTCATATGGTTGTGCAACTCCTTTGTATACTGAGCCGTAAAGAGCTTGTTATAGATCCAGCGGTTGCCATCGCCGCGCTTGGCAATGTCCGCAACTTTCTCCTGGGTAGCGAAGCCCAATGCCTGCCCTGGTGCCCGTACATCACTCTGGTAGCTGAGCTTGATATAGTTTGCCGGGAAGCCGTAAATATACTTTTTAGCCAGGGAATAGCTGCCGCCGATGTAGTACTTAAATCGCTCATCGCGGGTACCATATGCTGCATAACCTTCTACGAGAAAGCGTTGCCATTTTTTGATATTGGTTCGGGCGCCTACCCTGAACTTATGACCTTCTAGCTGGTTGTAGGTATAGAGATCATATAGACTGCCGACTTCTACAGCACCCAGGTTCTTATAGCCACTGGCCAGCACATAACCCCACTCCATCATGTTCTTGTAGGCCTTTAGGGTAATAAGACTATCCACATTACGGTAAGCTTTTTCTTCATGATACGTAAGCGGTTCCGGGCGGTTATCGTTCCAGAATATATTGTCGCGCTTCAGTGTGGTATCACCGAAATATTCTAAAGACTGTTGTTTTTCTTTAAATACCGTATCCGGAATGGACACATTGGCCTGGTAATCGCTGCGCTGGATATTACGCACACCTACTGCACCTCTCTTTGAATTGAACAGTCCGAAGTTGACAAAGTAATTGCTTTCTGTCTGCCAGTATTTGCCATTAGAAGCCTGTTTTTCAAATCCGAGATCTATGCGCAGGTCATTGGTCCAGTTCAGGTTTATCCCTTTAGGAATACCCATCTGAATCTTGGTTACCGCATAGTCCGGATCCAGGGTCACAAATATCCTGCCTATAAAACAAAAGTCTTTCTTATTGCGGGGTTCAAATTCCAGTTGCACAACCTTACGGCCGTCTACAATAGTGGTATCTACAATGTAATATTTATACAGTTGCGGTGCCGCAGGAGCAATCGGGCTGAGAAAGAAATTATTCAGCACCCTGATCTTATTATCATAAATATCTACCTGGTCGTACAGGCGGTCCAGGAAGGAGGAAATGTTATTGCTTTCTATCAGTCCGGAACCAAAGCGCATGCGCTTTTCAGAGGTCATGACCGTCGCTTTTTTCTGCCGGGATTTACTCCAGTAATTGTCTGCAATATTTTCGGTGACGAACAGGGGCAACAGTTTACGCCCTTTCATCATTGTAGTATCTTCATTCTGGAACAGGAAGCGAAACTTACGGAAGAAAAAGTTGCGTTTGATCGACCGCGGCAGATTACTGGCATACAATACCATCTTGTCGTAAGAGACAAACCTGGCATCCTCATCATTCAGCATACGGTTCTGTTCTTTATGATCAATGACCTGCCTGATGAGCATTACAGCCGGGTTGTTTTTATTGCGGTAGCGGCCCTTGCGCCTGGCCAGTACCATGACTTCACCCAGTTCTTTTTCTATAGGTTCCAGGTATATTTTCAGATCTGTAGTACCTGCTGCAATAAGGGTGTCCAGCTCTTCATAACCCAGGGCAGATATATGCAGGGATTGTTTGTCGCCGTTGAAGAGGATTTCGAAATGACCGCTGTCATCACTTAATGCTCCCTCCTCTTCTTCTTTCAGAAATATAGCGACACCGGGCATGGCTTCTGTTTTGTCCCGACCATATATGTAGCCGGCTATCTTACCCACTGTTCCGGTAAAAGTACTCGTATCATTACCCTGGCCTTTCAGCGAATCGACATGCAGCATTTTAGGCGCTTTGCGGTCATCTACAAAAATGCCTTCCTCTTTTTCTGCATATAGCATAATGGTCAGCATCAGGTCTGCCTCTTCCCGTAAGGGAACAATAGACTGTGTATAACCGGGAGCCAGTACCAATAGTTGACGGGCTGCTGACTGGGTAGACAATATAAAGCCACCGAGACTATCTGTACGGGCAGTATCCTGCTCGTATATGACCATAGCACCGGTAACCGGTGTTTTTTCTTTTTCAGAAATGACCTTACCAATAATCACTTTCTGCGCATACAACACCGTAGTGGAGCATACACAGAACAGGGCCATTATGGCAAATATGATATGGTGTAAGGATTTTGTCAATGAAAATGATTTATGAAGCTACTGCTTTTTGAAAAGTCTTTCGAACCGGGGGCAGTTTTACCTTTCGGTTAAACAGTGTCGCAAAAAGGTAACCAATGCCTGTACCTATTATTGCCCCGCAGGTAATGTCGAGTGGATAATGAATGCCCACATATACCTGCCCGTATGCAATGGAGAATGCCCACAGGAACAAAACCCCGATCCATTTACCGGTATGCTCCTTAAGCGTGAAGAATATAAATGTTGCAATGCAGAAATGGTTTACCGCATGAGAAGAAGTAAAGCTGTAGCTGCCACTGCAGTATCCCAGCAATCTGCGCACCTGGCCTTCCAGCAAAGGCTCATTACAGGGGCGTACCCTTGCTACCAGCGGTTTGATCAGATGGCTGCTGAGCTGATCGCTGCATAACATCATAAGGCCAACAGTAATCAACCAGGGCCATACCCTGATGCCGAAACGGTAGAACAGCAGCACAACAATCACTATATAAAGAGGAACCCAGGTCTTGGCATCACGCCATACCGGCATAATGACATCCGTAAAATGGCTGACCCATTCTGTATTTATTTTCAAAAATAAAGACCTGTCTAATTCCAATAGTGTTGCTATCATACCCGATTGTGTGCTGCGTAATGGTGTGTTACTATATTATCCCCGAGGTGGTGCTTGTATGCTAATAAGCAATTATATCCTCTGCAGCCTGCTGTTGCAGGGGTTGCACAGGTGTATTGCTGACCTCCACTTTATCTACTATGTATTGTCCCCTCTTCTCATTCATATTGGTATAGGTCTCTCCACGCCAGGGCAGACTCTTTCGGTATTGATTATAATGGATAATCACATTTTTACCGATGTTCTGTTCCATAGTGGCAACGACCTTTGGATCTTCTACACTAAAGTAGAAGTATTGTGCCTGAAAGTTGCCTCCTACCCTTCCGAATCCGGACATGAGGATCTCTCCTTCATAGGTTTTAAAGACATTTCCTTTACGGGAAAACTTCTGTAATACACCTTCCCGTTGTCCGTCACTGAAACGGTTAATGTAGAACCAGTATATATATCCGCCTATACCTACTATGAGCAGCAGGGACAGGATGCCGATGATCTTACGCATATTTTTTATAGTTTTTCAAAGTGTACATTTATTGCACGGTTCTCCCTTTCCAGGAATATGAACCAAATTTACCTAAAAATCCCGCAATAATGATATACAGAATGTGCAATGGTTGTAAAAATATAAAAAATATTAATTCGCTTTTCTTACGGTAAAACCGGGCCACGGGGAAAAGAAAAAAGAGTTCTGCCAATACTTTGATAACCAGTGCCCAAAGCAGCACCGGCAAATATGAAGGCCAGATAAATGAAATGATAGCGGTACACAGCAGACTGCAATTGAACAGGTAAACTACCAGCAGGATCAGGGTCATCTTAAACTGGGGGTAGCTGTCAGCCTTGGATGCCCAGCGGATGCGCTGATTGATAAACGAAGCAAAATCAGGCTGAACAGGCGTTTCGACTATCGCATGATGTTCAAAAAGGTAACGTATACTGTCGGGGAACCGGCGCTGAATCTTCTGCATCAGCATCATATCATCACCTGATGCCTTATGGTCAATATCCCTGTAGCCATCAACCGCTTCAAAGGCTGCCCGGGAAAAGAGCATATTGGCTCCGTTACACATATTGCCCAGGTTCAGTTTATTGGATGCCACAGTGATGCCCTGCATGGTCATAAAATCCAGACTCTGGAAATAATACAGCCAGGACTTGTTTTGCTGATACGGTGTGAAGGAAACAGGCGCTGCGACAAAGTGTATTCCCTGTTCTTCTACGGCCGAGGCAAATAAGTTTAGCCATTGCGAAGGAAGCGTACAGTCAGCATCTGTAGTGATGATATAGTCACCTGTTGATTGCTGGATAGCGATCTCCAGGGCTTTCTTTTTGTATGCATTGATCCGTTCTTCTGCACTGAGGTGATCTTTTAGTTGCAGTACCCTGTGAGGTGGTGGCAAAAGTTGTTTTGCAATATGCGCAGTATCGTCAGTAGAAAAATCATCGATCAGGATAATTTCGTACCGGTCGCCGGGATAGTTATTATTGAGTATAGATTGCAGGCAGGCCGCAATATTATCGGCCTCGTTCCGTGCCGGTATAATGATAGAAAAAAATGGGTATTCATTAATGTCCCCTTCTGATACCGCAGTTGTTTGTCTTTCCTGACTGAAACCATAGCGGTATAAGAGCATCAGTACAACATACAATATGCAAAGGGTACAGAAGGCTAAAGTGTAGATCATCTTCTGTAGGTTATGCCTTTTGTATAAATGCCTCAAACAGTTGCTGCTGGCTGCTGTCAGGATGTATCTGCACCACGTCCAGTTTCTTTGCAAAGGTCAATGCCCGTTTCTGTGATACAGCGGAGATATGCAATTGCACCTGTACCCCATGCTTTTTGAGTTGCCACCTTACCTTATCCGGTTCCGGAATAATGTCTTTGGTAAAAGCCCATAATTGTGCTGTAGCCGTATCTTTTTCAGTCTGGTGCAGCTCTTCCTGCATATAGGCCACATTGTCCTTCTTTACCAGTTTTATGGAAGATAAAGCATTCAGGATGGAGATGGCGCGTTTGGGATTAGCCGCAAAAAAACGATATAACCCTTTGCCAGGTACCGATCTTGTATGGGCACTGTACCAGGGTAAATGGTATAAACCTTCCGGATCGAAGAGCCAGATGGCATTGATCCATTCGCAACGTTGCTCTGCCAGTGTAAGGGCAAACCTGCCGCCACTGCCGCAGGCCAGTATATCCAGTCTGTCAGCGTTGAATTCCAGTTTGAATCGCTCGGTAATGGTTACCAGGGCTGTTTTGTCCATCGGGCTTTTCCATTGAGACTGTCCATGTCCGGGCAGGTCGAAGGAGATAATGGTATAACGCCCGCCCAACTGCGCGGCCAGTGGCTTGACAAAGGACTGGTCCTGCCCTTTATCATGAAATGCCAGTAATAAAGCTGGGCCATTGCCGTATCGGGCAAAGTGAAGTATATTATCTTGATAGGATATCTTTCCGGACTGCATGGTTCAAATACGGTATTGAAGCTGATTCGGGGCAAAGATAAGGTATCAGGGAAAATATTTGACCGGAACACAGGAAGATAAGCCCTGGTCATTCGGGTATTGATAAAATATCAGTACATTTGCAAAAATTTTTTCAACAACAATGGCTTTACAGGCAGGAATTGTAGGATTGCCCAACGTAGGTAAATCCACCTTATTTAACGCAGTAAGTAACAGTGCTAAAGCACAAGCTTCTAACTATAGATTCTGTACTATCGAACCCAATGTGGGCCTGGTAGATGTACCCGATGAGCGCCTGGATGCACTGGCTAAGATTGTGCAACCGCAGCGTATACTGCCTACCGCAATCGAATTTGTGGATATCGCAGGTCTGGTTAAAGGTGCTTCCAAAGGGGAAGGACTGGGTAATAAATTCTTAGGTAACATACGTGAGGTAGATGCGATCGCACACGTGATCCGTTGCTTCGAGGATGAAAACATCCTGCGTGAAGAAGGGATGATCAACCCGGTTAGCGATAAAGAAATTATTGATACAGAGCTGCAACTAGCCGATCTGGCCAGCGTGGAAAAGAAAATAGCCCGTGTAGAGAAAATGGTTAAGGCTGATCCTAAGCAAAAGTTAGTACTGGATGTACTGATGGCTTGTAAAGGTCATCTGGAGCAAGGCAAGAACATTCGCGGACTGAAACTGGAGGGTGAAGACAAAGAAGCTATCGCTGATATCTTCCTGCTGACAGCCAAGCCGGTACTGTATGTTGCGAACGTTGACGAAGCGTCTATGCATACAGGCAACAAGTATTCTGAAGCACTGAAGAAAGTTGCAGAAGAAGAAGGTGCACAGATCATTGTTATGTGTAATAATATCGAAGCACAGATTTCTGAAATGGAAGATCCGGATGATAAAGCATTGTTCCTGGAGGAATACAGCCTTACAGAGCCAGGTCTGAACCGCCTGATCCGCGCAGCTTATACCCTGCTTGACCTGATCACTTATTTTACTGCAGGTGTGCAGGAGGTACGTGCCTGGACAATCCTCAAAGGATGGAAAGCCCCTCAGGCAGCCAGTGTGATTCACACAGACTTCGAAAAAGGATTTATTAAAGCTGAGGTAATCGCTTATAATGACTATATCGAACTGGGTGGCGAAGCCGGATGTAAAGAGAAAGGTAAATTGCGTATTGAAGGTAAAGAATATATCGTACAGGACGGTGATGTAATGCACTTCCGTTTCAACGTATAATTATAAAAGTATACCCTTAAATAACAAAGGCAGCCGGAAGGCTGCCTTTGTTATTTAAGTTAAATTTGATTATCCGCTTACAGGAAACAAAGATTTGCCTTTTTCCTTGCGTTACTTTCTATTGCTACCTTTTGCCTTGATGCAAAAGGTAGCGCCAAAAAATCAAGGCTGTATAAATCCCTGGCTAAAAATCAATGTGTCGGCCGGCCGCAAACCAGAACGCTGCGCTCAGACAGTGGTTTCCGGCTTTATCGACCGAGCCAATGATTTTATGAACGCCGGATTTATAAGGCCTTTCGAGCGATCTGTATGGTACGGATCGCTTATTGTTTTCATCACAGCGATAGCCATTTTGGAGCGGAGCTGCGATCGTTGAGCACCGAACGCGTCACACGTTAAGCTCAAACGATCAGTGCACGCAACGGTACAAAATGGCGGTGCTTGTAATCGCCTTGATGAAAACAAAGGCATTTTTGGTCCTTTTGTTGCCGGACAAAAGGACGAATAAAATAGTTGACTACAAGCGGCTAGTCAGTTAAGTTAAATCATTTACTTAATGCCGGATTGATAAGACTGTTCATATATGATCTGTTCTGTATGGAGAAGTGCATGGGAGCAGAGATGTCTCATTTTTGTATTGAGAATAGTGAAAGGAGATTTCTCGACTACACTTCGTTTCGCTCGAAATGACGAGGGTGACGCCTTGATGAGAACAATCCATTTTAGTCCTTTTATTACCGGACGAAAGGCAAACAAAATAAAAGCCTAAGATGTTGGATAGCCATATCATTTCATTCAAGCATAAAAGCAGCTCCGAAGAGCTGCTTTTATGCTATTAAGATGATGTATGTTATGCTTGTTATTAACGCACTACTGCTTTTACAGTACCAAAACCTTTCTGACCCATTACCTGGATTACATACATACCAGTAGATAAGTTCAGATCTGTCAGGGATACTCTGTTGCTGCCGGCCTGTGCATTATGGTTGCGCACTGCTACTCTGCGGCCCATCATATCGAATACGCTGATCTCCAGTTTATCGCTGTTTTTCATATCGATATTCAGTTCGATGGTATTGTAGGTTGGCATACCTAAAACCTGCAGGTCTACAGATGCACCTTTTACAGTATTGATACCGGTTGTTTTATTCTCAACTTTAATATCATCATAAGTCAGCTCATAAGCACCGGTAGTACCACACTCATAAGTAAATGCCAGGTAGAAAGGCGCATTTTTATACGCAGTCAGGTTGATGTCTTTTACCTGAGACCATACGTTGGAATCCGGAGCAGAAGCCAGTGCAGATACGGTTAAGGTAGTCCAGGTTGCAGCAGCAGGATCGCCACCACCAGTATAGTTTGTAGAGATTTTGATGGTACGGGTTACGGCACCACCGAAACGTCTTTTCTGCCAGAAGCTCAGCGTAGGATTAGTCATTGCAGAGAAATCAAACTTACGGGAAGAGATCAGCCAGTCGCTGTTTGCTTCAGAAGCGGTAGCAGAAGAACCACCGTTGATGTATACTGCGTTGGTATCGTTATGACCAAAGCTGGAGCAGTTCCATACTTTAGTACCGGTTGCATTATAGCGACCGAATACGCCGATTGCTGTGCTGATACAGTTAGCGAAATTCTCATTTAAGCTGGTATAGTGTGCTGTATCTCTTGTAGTGAATGTCCAGGATACGGTATCATTACCACCCGCACTGTTTGTCGCTACGTTAGCGTCCAGTTTGATGATATATGAAGTTGCAGGCTCTAAAGTAATTGGCGTAAACTTCGCTCTGTTACCGCTGATGGTTGCACTGTTACCTGCAAATGTTGCTACAGGAGCTGTCTGACCATTCTTGTATAATTTTACATTACCCGCACCGCCGGCAATATTAGCAGAGAAGGTAACACTGATAGAATCAGTATTAGGATCTACATTGGCACCATAAGGGATTCTGTAAGTTACGGTTGGTACAGAAGGTGTAGTATCTACGGTATGGAATGTCCATGCTGCAGTACCGCTCACCGGGCTGTTACCCGCACCATTATAAGTAAATGTATTGGTGTCTACGGTTACATAATAAGCTGTGTTATTTTGTAAAGTAACCGGGCTGAATTTAGCTTTGTTACCGGAAATAGTTGCATTTGCACCGGTAAAGGTTGCTACTGGTGTACTCTGCCCTACTTTGTACAGTTTAACACTACCCGTACTTGCAGTAATTGCATTCGAGAAGGTTGCTGTCAGAGAATCTGTAGCCAGCGGTACATTAGCGCCGATTGGCGTCTGGTTGGTCAGGTATAAAGCTGCCGGGTTTGTAGCATAATTGGTCAGTACCAGGCTGTCCAGGTTCATACGTTTTGTATTGGCTGTACCTGCGGTGAAACCGTGTCCCCATACGCGTATTCTCGCTGTAGGCTGGTTCAGTGTATGCATATACGTTTGTACGGTAGCAGAAGGTACGATGGTATCCAGGGTGTTCCATGTATTACCATCCGGGCTCCATTGTACTAACCATTGGATCTCGCCTTCAGTGGTACTGGTACCATATCTTTTGTATACAAACGAAACCTGTCCGATACCGCCAGGCTTATTGTTTTTCATTTGTATTTTAGAAGTTGCCGTATTTGAGGTGCTGTTAGTTGTTCCCGCCATACGAACCGATACATTACCCAGCTTATAATCTGCTGTCGAGTTACCTGCAAGGGAACCCGTGAAAATCCACTCAACACCGTTCAGGGTAATGGTATCTGTACCATAATTGTTCTTCGTCAGTGTTTCAAAATTCTCGGAATAAGTCTGGGCATTTGCCGTCATTCCCACACCAGCCAGTAATACCGTACAGGCCAGTTTATTTACGAATTTGTGAAAAAATGTGCTCATAAATTACTGTTTTATTTTATTTGATACAAAAGTAATTAATAAGCTGATCGTTAGGCCTGTATTGACTTTTCTTAAAAATTAGATAACGTTCTATTAATATTTACATAACGTGTTAATTCAATTTTTTGCTAATTGATAACGCAATTTTAAGATTGTATATCCTATATTTGTCTTAAGGGAGTGGTGTCACTTTTGTGTATCTGCTGCTTATTTCTAAAACATTAAACAAAGACAAAATGAAAAAAATCACATTTACCTTAGCGGCCCTGGCGGGCCTTGCATTTGCGAACCAGGCAAATGCACAGTTACAAAAAGGAACATTTTTAGTTGGCGGTCAGTTAGGTAACCTGAATTTTGGTTTGGGAAGCTCTAATAATGTAAGCCTGAGTTTATCTCCGAAAGTGGGCTACTTTATTCAGAACAACCTGGCTATTGGTGCGGAAGTACCTATTGGATTTACGGCTATTAAGGGTAAAGATCCGATCTTTAATTATGGTATCGGCGCATTCGGTCGCTATTACTTCGCGCCGAAGGAATTTAATATTGATAATGTTCTGAACAAAGGCCGCTTCTTTGGTGAAGTGGGTGTTGGCATTGCCGGTCAGACAGATGTAGAGGTTGGCTTCAACCTCAGAATAGGTGCTGGATATGCATATTTCCTTACACCGAATGTAGCATTGGAAACTATGGTGAGATACCAGGGTACTTATGGTACGGGTAATACCTCCGGTCTGGATATAAACCTGGGATTCCAGATACACCTGCCGTCTAAAAAAATCAAATCTGAATACTACCAGATCAGAGACGAAGCAGGTGCCCGAAAATCTTCAAAACAATCCGAAGAAGAATAAAGGAAGGTTTACTGATGGTCCAGGTATCCCTGAAGAATAATTTTGGCGCTGATCTCATCGATCAGCGCTTTGTTTTGCCTGTCTTTTTTCTTTAGGCCGCTGTCAATCATAGCCTGGAAGGCCATTTTAGAGGTAAAGCGCTCATCGCACAAAATGGTTTTCTTATCCGGGAAGAGCTTTTGTAACTGCTGGTAGAACCTGTCTACTTTAGCAGTAATGTCTGTATCGGTACCATCCAGGTTTTTAGGATAGCCCAGCAATATAGTATCCACTTCATGTTCTGCGAATAACTGCTTCAGGTTCCAGACCAGTTTCTCTGTATCTATAGTACCGACACCATTAGCAATCATATTTAACGGGTCGCTGATGGCTAAGCCGGTTCTTTTCTTTCCGTAATCTATAGCAATAGTTCTTGGCATGTAATTTATTTAAGGAGAAAGGCTACTCCTACGCCAGGGCTAAGGCCCCAGGGAGTAGGTTGAAACGATGGCTTTATGCGAAAAGCAATATCGTTCGATATATCAAAGTTTTTCAAATGGGCAAATACGTTGGCATCCATAATCTGCAGGCCATAACCAACGGCACCGATCAGTACGGTCATGTCCAGGTATTTTTTATAATAATCCCGTTCATTCTTGATCCGTACATCATCATATAACCCTACATACTTATCGGTATAGACATTGTTCAGCCGATTGGCGTAGATCAGGCGGAACTGGTTATAGTTCTTCAGGTTGTCCTGAAAGAAGTATACTCCCACACCCAGCAAACCGTATACAACAGGAAGTTTCCAGTACTGTTTATTATTCAGTTGTCCCAGTCCGGGAAACAGCATAGAATATAATGCTGATCTTTTAGGGATGATCACCGAATCTTTCCAGGAAAAAACACCATGTCTTTTTGTTTCCGGCAGCACAACAATTGCACTGCTATCCGTGGTTTGCGGCATTACCTTTAGGCCGGAAACCGTATCTGGTGTGGCGGTACTTAAAGGCTCCTGTGCTGATGTCTGCGAACTGCTGCAGGCACAGGTAATAATGATCAGCAGGAAAAAGCACCAGGATACTACCCTGTTGCGGGAGTTCCTGCGAAGAATAGTATGCTTATCGCTCGCTGTTATATGGTTCATATGGTTTTTCTTCTGGTTTGGTAAACTCTTGTCTGGCACTACGTTCACGGAATTCACGTACAGAGTTTTTAATGTAGGTATAATATTCGTACTCATTCATATTGCGGATGAATACATAAGGAGGTCTGTATAAGCGTTTGTACAGCTCCAGGCTATCGCTGCTTAACTGGGTCAGTTGTACGATCAGGCGGTCATTGAAAACATAATCGATAAATTTGCTGCGCTCCCAGTACTCATAATTCTGCTGAAACTTCCAGATCATACGGTTACGTTTACTCAGTGCATCGAACGGATGTTGTATAATATCCAGGCCGGTTAGTTTATAATGATCCAGTGCCTGCTGGTATAATTCCCGTCTTTTAATGCTGTCTATCTTTGCTTCTGCAAAATAATCTCTGCGCAGGAATTGCTCATCAATGATCGTATTGCTTTCATTCAGCTGAATGTTATAATAAGCAGCCAGGTTATCCGACTTTACATTTACAGTAGCTACATCATAACCCGCTACCCGAAACTCTACAAGTTGTCCTTTAAATACTTCAATGTTAAACTTACCTGCAGCATCGGTAATCACTTCTTTGCCGGTATGTACATTTACAATGCTGACGCCATCTATAGGATGGTTAGACATACGATCCACCACGATACCGTTCATTTTTCCGGCAAATGATGGGACAATACTCCATAAACAGCAGAACAGAAAAGCAAGTGTGCCAAATAAACATTTGACAGTAGAATTACGTTTACTCAAAGCAGGGTTATTAAAATTCACGGTAAAGATACGGATTCAATGGCTTTATTATCAAGCAACAAGGCTGTGATATGCAAACCAAACGCTAAAACCTTGCAATTTGGTATGCTCCACAGCCCTGTCCGGTGTTTTTTAACGTACTAGTTTTTTCAGTACATCAGTATTTAATTTGTAGGAGTATTTACTGCGCAGCTCAGTTTCCCAGTTTTTCTCCAGCTGCTTCTGGTAATCTTCTACCACACTACCCTTTGCTTCGTCCAACGTTTTAGGCATTGCTGTAGTATAGATTTTACTTGGATAGATCAGCGTCTCTCCGTTATTATCAGATTTTATATCGCTTACTTTTCCTTCCTTCAGTTGGTTTTTATCAAAATTGCTTACACTGCTGAAGTCAAATCTGCCGGTTTGCTGGTATATCTTTTCACTGGTAGTTGGTGTGTTCACTTTTGCCAGTGCATCTTCAACTGAAAGTCCCTGTGCCAGTGCATCATGGATCTGTGTTAAGGCTTCATGATTTTTGCTTTGGAAGATTACCCCGTCAAAGCCAGGCTGCCATTGGTATTGACTGCTGTTGCTCTTGTAGAAATTCCTCAGGCCAACAGTGTCTTTTGTAGCCTTAGACCAGATGTTTTTATCCATCAGGTCAAATATCAGTACGCCATTCCGGTATTCAGATACCAGCCCCTGGTATTCTTTATTATTCTTTTCCAGTTCATCAACCAGGATATCAGTGATCACTTTATCGGTATAGATGCGGTATAACTCCCGGAAAGCATCTTCTTTACGGCCATTCAGGCGACCCATGGTCAGGTCTTTTACATATTGAAGGAAGTCTTTTTGGCTATAAGACTTGCTCTGTACTTCAAACAATTTTGCGGTCAGTTGCGGATATTCCTGCAGGGTTGCTCCTTTTTCAAGATCGCTCTGGTTAATGGTAGCAATCATCGCCGCCATATTTTCCGGGAACTCTTTAAAGCCAAGGCGTTTTTTCGCTTCTGCCATATCTTTTTGTTTCGCAATTTCGAAACGGCTGTTTTGCTCAATTTTTGACGTCAGTTCTCTTTCCTCTTCGGCATAGGTGCCTAATGGTTTTTTAGAGATGAGTTTCAGCAGGTGAATTCCGTAATCGGTTACGAATGGTTCAGATATATCGCCCGGATTTTTCAGCCCGAATGCAGCATTTTCAAAGTTTTCGGTCATTTTGCCCGTTTTGAATGCAGGCAATTTACCATCATTATTCACCGAATATTCATCTTTAGAATACTGACGTACCATGTTTTCGAAAGTAGCCTGTTTAGCGATCACTTTAGCCCTGATCTCATTGGCCAGCTTCAATTGCTCATTAACCAGGTCCGGAGTACCATTGTCTGTAGGCAACAGGATCTGTGCTACTTCTACCGTACCATTTGTTGGTCTTTCTGCCAGCACTTTTATAATATGGTAACCATATTGTGTTTTGAAAGGTTTGGACATACTGCCCACCGGAGTGCTGTACGCCACATTTTCAAATTCGTACGGGGTCTGTAAGGCCGTGATATAGCCCAGACTTCCGCCCAGGTTACCGGTAGATTTATCCATAGAATACCTTTTAGCGATATCCTCGAAAGATGCCTTTCCGGTATTGATCTGATTGTACAGGCTGTCAATAAATTTCTTGGAAGCATCGTTGGTCGGGTCAGCAGTATAATGCTGCACCAGAATATGCGCTACTTTACGTTCTGTTTTGCTGCGCTCATAAGCCTCTTTAGTCAGCACGCTCACATAATCTTTGCTCGTCAGGTAATTGCGGGCCAGCTGCGTTTTATAATTATTGATATCGTTCTTCAGGACGGCAAGGGTATCCATGCGTAAAGTCTCAGCTTCTTTTACCTTCATTTTGTACAATGCGTACAGGTTTGCAAATTCATTCAGAGAGTTATAATCGTAACGCAGGGTATTATTAGAGCTGTTCTTTTTATAGCCGGCAAGGAATTCCTCTTTGGAAATGGCGTCTTTGCCAACTGTAAATACGGTCTGGGCTTGTGCGGACATTACTGTTACCCCCAGGCTGATACCTAATAATACAGAATATTTCTTGTTCATCTTTGAAGTAAAAATTAAATTTTGATGGGCTAAGTTAATTATTCTTTTGCTAACAGAGAAGCATTTTATCCTGATCGGGAAAAATGTTTCAAACAGGCATATTATAGGAATTTATGGGCTAAAAATGAAATTGAATTTATGGTATAAGAGGTTATATTTGCCTCCTTTTATTACCCTTAAAACAGAGTTATGCATACGACACATTCGAAGATTATTGCCCAAAAATCAGGAATTGCAGAGGCTGGTGTTATTGCCGTGCTGGAATTACTGGCAGAAGGTGCTACCATACCTTTTATCGCCCGTTACCGGAAAGATAAAACAGGTGCGCTGGACGAGGTGCAGATACAGCAGATACAGGATGAGGCTAAATTTCAGCAGGAATTTTCGGATCGTAAAGCATTTATAGAGAAAACGATCACGGAGCAGGGTAAAATGACCGAAGAGCTGCAGTCCAGACTGGACAAGGCGGCCACTATTAATGAACTGGAAGATATATACCTACCATATAAACCGAAACGTAAAACAAAAGCACAGGCTGCAAGAGAAAATGGACTGGAGCCCCTGGCTTTATGGTTGCTGGAGCAGAAAGCCGGTGATCCTGAAGAAGAGGCCAAAGCTTATATCAACGAACAGGTGGCAGATGCAAATGCTGCCTTACAAGGTGCAAGAGATATTATCGCAGAGACGGTAAATGAAGATGCGGCAATACGTGCCGGTATGCGCCAGTTATTTGAACGTACTGCGACTGTGCAGAGTAAAGTGCTGATGGGACAGGAAACGGAAGGTGCGAAGTACAAAGACTATTTCGAATTTTCGGAACCTGTATCTAAAATACCGTCACACCGTATGCTTGCGGTAATGAGAGGGTTTATGGAAGGCATTCTCAAGATGACCATTGCTCCGGAAGAAGAAACAGCATTGGCTGCAATTGAAGCGGAGTATCTGAAAAGCGGTAGTGCTGCATCTGACCATGTAAAGAAAGCAATCCGTGATGCTTATCGTCGTTTGCTGCAACCCAGCCTGGAAAGCGAATTCCGCATGGAATTGAAAGTGAAATCCGATGAGGAAGCGATCAGTGTATTTGCAGAGAACCTGCGCCAGTTACTGCTCTCCTCCCCGCTCGGCTCTAAACGTATTATCGCCATTGACCCTGGTTACCGTACCGGTTGTAAGGTGGTGGTGATCGATGATAAAGGAGACTTATTACATAATGACCTGATCTATGTGCATGAAAAAAATCATAGATTGAATGCAGCGGAACATACCATCCGTTCGCTGGCCCAGAAATATGATATTGAGGCATTTGCCATTGGCGATGGTACCGCAGGCCGCGAAACAGAGCAGTTTGTAAAAGGCCTGAAACTGGATTTGCCGGTTTTCCTGGTGAATGAAGATGGTGCTTCTGTTTATTCTGCATCGGCAACAGCCCGTGAAGAGTTCCCGACGCATGATGTAACCGTAAGAGGCGCAGTAAGTATCGGTCGCCGCCTGATGGACCCTCTGGCTGAACTGGTGAAGATTGATCCGAAGAGCATTGGCGTAGGTCAGTACCAGCATGATGTAAACCAGACCCGCCTGAAGGAGAAGCTGGACCAGACTGTAGAGAGCTGTGTGAATGCGGTAGGTGTAAACCTGAATACTGCAGGTAAGCATTTATTATCGTATGTAAGTGGTATCGGTTCCGGTGTTGCGGAGAATATTGTGAAGTACCGCAGCGAAAATGGGCAGTTTGCCAGCCGTAAGGAATTGCTTAAGGTGCCGCGTCTGGGCAATAAGGCTTTTGAACAATGTGCCGGATTCCTGCGCATTCCTAATGCCGGTCATCCGCTGGATGCATCAGGTGTACACCCTGAAACATATACCATCGTAGAGCAGATGGCTGCTGATCTGGAAATCGGGCTGAAGGACCTGGTGGGCAATGAAGAAGCAATCAAGCGCATTAATGTTTCTAAATATGTAACCGACACTACCGGTCTGCATACCCTGCAGGATATCATTAAAGAACTAAGGAAGCCGGGACTGGATCCGCGTAGCGGCCTGGAACAGTTTGAATATGCGAATATCTACAGCATTGAAGATGTGACCATAGGTATGATTGTACCGGGTATTGTAACCAATCTTACCCGTTTTGGCGCCTTTATTGATATTGGAGTGAAACAAGACGGACTGGTGCATGTATCGGAGATCTCTCATCAATATATCAGCGATCCGGGTGAGGCTTTAAAACTGAATGATAAGGTAACGGTACTGGTTACGGAAGTGGACCTTCCGAGAAAGCGAATCGGCCTCTCTATCAAACAGGCACAGGCTCCGGGAGCTGCTCCGGCAAAGAAGCATGGCGGACCAAAGAAGGCTGCTCCGGCCGAACCCAAGCACGAAAACTTTTCTGATGCGCTGAGCCATCTGAAAAGTAAATTCAAAAGATAAAAGATAAACAAGACAAGTTATATAAAAAGAGAAAGGATGCTGTATCAGCATCCTTTCTCTTTTTATATGTTCCGGGCAGGTTGTTATCACTGTTTTGGATTTACAGCTGTTTTAGGATAATCGTAACGACTCCATTTGCCCATAATTGTACCATTTTTGATCAGTATCAGACCGCCATTGCTGCGCATAGCCGTTTTACATACTGTACCATCGATTGCATAAGCATCGGCATCCAGTTTATAGCGGGCTTTGAAACGATTGGTGGCTGCTTCATCATTAGCAGATAGGATATAGAATCCTATGCCTTTTGCATAACACTCCCGAATCAGATTTTGCAGATCCTGCATGTCTTTGCCTTTCACTTTATCTGCATCTTTTACAAACAACAGGTAAGAATAGCCCGGATCTTTAAGCAGTGACTCTGTATAATCCTGACCTGTAAAGTCTCTGATCGCAAAGTCCTGGATCTTGGGAGTAGCATTGCCTTTTTCTATCAGCGTAGTCTTGCTTTCGATATATTTCAGGTTCCATAAAGTGGAGTCCTGCATAAACTGTTCCTGTGTAAATTCTACTCTTTTGCCATCTTTTTCATATACCAGCATCGTGGCATATACATCCGGTTTAGAACCGGGAGGCACTTGCATATCATTCCAGATATTAACGCCTGGTTTGTATGGCAGACAGTCTCTGAATGGTAAATGTCTTAATGTATAGAATTGTATGGCCAGGGTAATGATGAGTGTTGCAATGATGACAACATGACCCCACATTTTCTTGAACAATTCCGGAATGCTGTTACGGCCCAGGAATAATAAGAATACCAGGATCAGTAATATCAGATCCTTGATAAAAGACTGATGCGCTTTCAGAGGAATACAATCTCCGAAACATCCACATTCCTTGATCTTGCCTGATATGACTGCATAGCCTGTAAGGAAGGTAAAGAATATCGTGAGCAGGAGAATGAGGAATGATACCGAACGGTATGCGTACCCGATGATCATGGCTACACCTGCCAGTATTTCAAAGGTGATCATGGCTATAGAAATGTACAGGCTGTATGCTACAAAAGACTGCATCTTCCATACTTCAAAAAATTCGTCCATCTTATAGGCCAGTCCGGAAGGATCATTAGCCTTGATGAGTCCGGAAAAGATAAACAACAGACCTACCAGTACGCGTACGGTATTCAGTATGTAATAACCTGCCTTTTTGTTCTGTGGAGCAATTGCCTGGGCATTCATGTTCATGATAAAAGCTATTTATTTTTTTGTTCTTCGATTAAAATTAAGGCAAAAATGGCATAATTGATGATATCGCAAAAATTGGCATCTATACCTTCTGAGATCACGGTCTTCCCGTCATTGGCCAGTATTTGCTTAATACGCAGCAGTTTGGTCAGGATCAGGTCTGCAAAAGACTCCTGGCTCATATTGCGCCAGGCTTCGCCATAATCATGGTTTTTCTTCAGCATCAGTTCCCGTACAGAATCCACCTGTACATCATATAATTCCTTAACGGTATCTACCGGCAGATCAAGCGGTGCTTTATCATCCAGGCCTGCTTGTATGAGAGCAATGTAACCATAATTAATAATACCGGAAAATTCACTTTCTATACTGTCTTCAATCTTCTGTACGCCTTTGTTTTCCTGTATCTGGCGTATACGCCAGGCTTTGATATAGATCTGGTCTACAATAGAAATCGGACGCAGCATACGCCAGGATGTACCATAGTCTGCTGCTTTTTTCAGAAACACGTCTTCACATGTACTGATCACTCCGTTATATTGTGCTGTTGTATTATTCATTATTATTGTTTCGTGCTATGATTAAGTAAGTGTACTACCAGACCGTCTCTCGTTTTGGGTTCAAACCAGGTCGATTTAGGAGGCATTACAGAGCCGCTGTCGGCTACTTCAAATAATTGTCCCACACTAACCGGATAGCAAGAAAAGGCCATCGCCATATCTCCGCTGTCTACCCGCTCCTGCAGGTATGATAAGCCGCGGATACCACCTACAAACTCCAGGCGGTTGTCGGTCCGCGGATCATGGATACCCAGGATCTTGCTGAATATATTCTGCTGCAGGATACTGACATCCAGTATGTCTACAGCATTGTCTTTATAAGAACCCGGCTTAACTTGCAGCTGGTACCATTGCTTACCCAGGTACATACCGAATTCATGCGGTTTGGCCGGGCGGTACGGTGTATTGTCCGGTACAGCAGTGAGGTCAAAGTCCTGTTGCAATGCTTCCAGAAATGCTTCCTTGCTGATCGTACCCATATCCAGTACCAGTCGGTTGTAATCCATAATGGCAACCTGGCTTTCCGGGAAGATGCAGGTAAGGTAATACTGGTCAGCGGTGGCGATCCCCTTTTTCTGGGTAAATTCTTCTGCTACCTGAGATGCAGATGCGGTACGATGGTGACCGTCTGCAATATACGTATTCGGTACCTGCTCCTCGAAAACAGTGGTCAGGTGCGCTATGATTTCCGGATTGTCCACTACCCAGAAAGTATGGCTGATCTGATCTTCAGAAGCGAACTTATATACCGGCTGGTGATTGGTTTTCCAGTCTTCCAGCGTACGGTTCATATCGGATACATCTTTACAGGCCAGGAATACCAGTCCCGTATGTGCACCGGTTACTTTAATATGGTTAGCGCGGTCCAGTACACGGTCCGGTTGCGTAAATTCATGCTTCTTGATGCGATCCTCTGCATAGTCTTCCAGCGAAGAGCAGCACACCAGTCCTGTCTGACTGCGGCCGTTCATCACCAGTTGGTATATATAGTAACACTCCTGGTTGTCCTGTATCAGGATACCTTCTTTAATAAAACGCTCCAGGTTATCTTTCGCCTTCAGGTATACTTCCGGACTGTTTCGATGTGTTGTCTCCGGCAGATCGACTTCTGAACGGGTAATGTGATTAAAATTGAAATGATTCCATTTAGATGCATTTAACTCATCTTTATTGGAAACATCATAGGGCAAGGCAGCCACTTTCTCGACTATATCAGCTCTTGGACGCAAACCTTTAAACGGTGCTATTTTTGCCATGCAGTTTAATTTATTTTTTTGAAGAAGGCCAAAATTAAGGTATTATTTTTATTTTATTTCTCTTGCTAAAAGTAGGTTACATATCCAAAATGGACTTTGGTATTTCTGAACTGGAAAGGCTCCTGGTCCAGCTTGCCCAAGGCCAGTACCACATTGAAGATGCCGGACTTACTTTCGAGGCTTATACCGGTTCCGAAACTGAGCGGTGTACTGGTCTTATTGGTAAGATTATACCGGGTATAGGTCTTGCCACCATCGGCAAAGAGAAAGAAATAGGATTGTGGAGAAAGCAGGGTCCTTAACTCTGCCGTAAATACATGGTACTGATTCACATAAATACTACGCTCATCAAAACCACGGAGTAATTTAAAGCCCCCGATCTGGTATAGTTCATTCTGATACAGGTTTTGGCCGCTGATATACCCACCTTCATAACCGGTTTTGATCGTCAGCAGTTTAGCCAGGGGTATAAAATATTGCAGGGAGGCCAAAGCACGATACTGCACCTTGTCCCTATTGGCAGCCTCGTACAGGCTGTTGTAATCAAACCCATCATTGATTGAAAGTATGTTGTCATTGGGCAATACTTTCCGTTGCAGGGCAGCCATACTGATTTGTGCCGCCCAGCCCCTGACCGGGTTTTGTATATGATTGGTCCGGTTCATTACATACTCTACATTCAATCCACGGGTATTGATATCAATATTGTCATTCAGGGTCTTGTATTGCTGTACAAACGCGATATCGGGATTAGCTACCCTGTTATTGTATAACTGAAAGGCAATACGGATATAATCTTTGGAGGTGAAGAGGTAGCGAAGGCCTGCCTCGTAAGACGTGCGGCGGAATAAGGTATCTCTCCCAAAGTATTCAAACTTTGCATCAACAGCTATATTCGAGCCCATGATGTATGGAACGATCAGTCCCGCATTGAGTTGTGGTGACCGGACCTGCAGATTCTTGTAGGTAATATTAAATGTTTCGCCATAGCCCATGGTATTATTGAGCAATAGCAGTATGTCAGCGGTCCAGGTAAAACGCTTGCTGGACTCACTATTAGGCTGCAGTCCTACCAGTGCATTGATCTGGTTTGATTTTTTATCATTCAGGTAGAGGTCCAGGTTGTTGCGGTCTATGGTAAAATTCATGATCCAGGGCTGAGATTCCTGGAGGAAAGGTAATTCCTGGATTTTTTTAGAAATATTCCGGACTGCTTTTTCATTATATGGTTTGCCTTCTTTGATACCCAGATAAGATTGAAGGAACAGGCGGTCTACCTGAGCATTGCCCGATAAACGCATAGAGTCTATTGTGATATACGGTCCTTTGTTTAAGCGCAACACCGCGTGCAACACCCGCGCACTATCAAGCTGTATACTGTCCAGGTAGGTCTGTGCAAAGGGATACCCATTGTTTTCTGCATAGACAAGTATCTGCTCCATCAGGTTACCTATCCTTTGGGCACTCAATACCTTGTTGGTATAATCCCGTTCTATGATACCTGTATTATTCAGGATGACTCTGGGAATATCGTGCAGGCTTATCTTACCGATGGTATATACCGGGCCGGTATGGATAATAGTATGTATGGTATCTGCCTGCACCTGCCAGCTGTCGGCAGCTGCTTCAAGATATCCTTTTTTGTGCAGGTTGGAGATAAGCCCCTGGACAAAATCACGGGCCAGGTATTCATTGCTGAACGTCTTGTTTTGTGCCTCTTTAAATAATTGAGGATCCCTGCTGTCTATATACAACACTTTGCGCAGGCTGTCCTGCGCCTGCACACGGGCTATCGTAAGCCCCAGTATGATGCATAACAACAGGTATCTGATCACAATCATTCAAAGTAAAAATAACCCGGTCCCAATTCTGCCAGGAATTGTTTTACAGGTGTGCCATCCGGCCTATAAACGAGTACACTACCCTTTTGTATAAATCCTTTCGGGTCTCCGACATAGATCAGGCCCGTAGCCGGGTCTATGCCTAATGCCCAGAAATATTGCAATTGTTGTGCCGCGATAAAGGCCTGAGTTGGCGCCTGTGTCGCGGTAATCGGCATTCTGTAAATACCATTGTAGGCATTGGCAGTACCCTGGTAATTCACCCCGATAAAATAAATCGTATCCTTAGCCGGGTTAAATGCCGGTTTAATCAGATCTGCATCGCTTCCGAAGGAAATGGTTTTGATAATACTACCCGAAACCGGGTCCAGCTGTGTCAGCGTTGAAGGTTTGTTATAGGTATGATTACCGGCCAGTACCCATAATTTCTGATTCTTATCTACCAGTACCTGTGTAGGTGCATAGCCACCAATATTGATCTGGCGGCTGATGACATTTGTAGAAGGATCAATTTCATAAATGAAATTGCAACCGGTATCCCAGGGGCATACATACACTTTATTATTCAATAGTGTAATACCCTCATTATTCTTGTTAGTGGTGGCTATAGTATCTGTGATCTGGTTGGTAGTTGGATTCAGGACAAATATGCGACGGCCATACATACTGGTAATATACGCTTTGTGCTGATCTACTATCTGTATATAACGCGGCTGATTTACACTGATCTCCCCCTGTTTGACAAAAGTTTTTTTGTCTACAATAACAATCTTATTGGAATTGTTCACTACCAGGTACAGTTTACCATTCCATACCGTAAGGCTCTGAAGTACATCGCCAAGCGGTGCATTATTTGCAATAGTATACACATTATTGATAATGCTGTCTGTAACTGTATTGATATAGCTCAGCGAAGCATTGCCATTACCGAATACCCCTTCATTGGCAATCAGTATCTTCCGGTCTTCAGTAGCAGGATTACCGGTATTGCCGGGATTCGGCTTGTCTTTAACACAGGCTGTAAACAGCACAATACTGCAGCAGAACAGTATTAGTCCTTTGAAATATTGACTCATTCAGGCAGATAATATTATTTAATCAGAGATACAATCTCTTCGCTCATTGGCTTGGTAGCCGGGCTGAAATGCTGTACCAGCTTACCTTGTTCATTGATCAGGTATTTCTGGAAATTCCATTTTACAGAACTGCTTTCCACACCATTATAATCCTGGGTAGTAAGCCATTGATAAATCGGAGCCATATCTTTTCCTTTTACAGAAATCTTAGCCGCCATAGGGAAACTCACGCCATAGTTTTTCTTACAGAACTCAGCAATCTCGTTATTGCTGCCCGGTTCTTGGCTCATGAAATTGTTAGCCGGGAAACCAATAATAACCAGTTTGTCTTTATACTGTTTGTATAATTCTTCCAGTTCTTCGTATTGCTTGGTAAAACCACACTTAGAAGCGGTATTTACAATCAGGATCTTTTTGCCTTTAAAATCAGCAAAGTCTATAGTGGAACCGTCCAGGGCTTCTACCTTGAACTCATAAATTGATTTCGGAAGCTGTGCATTTGCTTTTGGTTTGCAGGCAAACAGGAAAGAGAGGAGGCCCATAAGGAAGTATTTCATTATTGTGAATTTTAAATATTAATTAAGCAGTTCAAAGTTACGGTAAAATGTACTTACGAAATCGGTTTCAACCGGTATTGGCTCTGTTCAAAGAAAATAACAATACTTACAAAGAGGCTAACGATCATCAGGTATAAATATGGAACCTGTATAAAGAACAGGAATACTGCCAGGTATATCTTAAAAGAGCCCATCAGGAAGATGCGGTGATTAATGTTATTTCTTTTAAACCAATACCAGATGCCTAATATTAATGTAGTACCCAGGGAGCAGATCACATGTGCTTTTTGCAAAAGTTTTAGCCTTTGTGTAATCGGGATTGTGTCTAACTCGAAAAACTTAAATGCAATCCCCTGCCCTGCATACAGGTGAAAAGGCTTGCCTGTAGCTGTATTGATGTGCTTCCATTCTCCCAAAGCGGAGGTGTCATAGTATTTATAGCCTCTGTAGAACAATCCCCAATCCTTACTAAGGAACGGGATAATGTATATGACCCCAACAAACAATGCGACGGTAATAACTGTCTGCCAGAATTGTTTACGAGGTTCGGCCCACCAGACCACTGCTGTTGCGAGTGGTAACCATAACAGCAGGCTGTAACGTGACATCAGGCATATTCCGATTATTAATCCGCGGAAAATGGCATTACTGCTATTAAGGCTGCAGATAAGCAGCATATAATAACCGGCTACCATAATCTCAATGGTATGACCAATTATAGTATCATTGTAATAACAAATATAAAAGTAAGACAGTGCCAGTGCCAGCGGGCCTGATACCTGTACAATAATACTGGAAGAACGGTAACTGCGCACCAACACAATTACAGATGCCAGGAGCCAGATGCCGAGCGCAATCCAACGATAGTCGAAATGGCCTTTTTCGGCAATAAGATAGGGCATCCACTGCATGGGCAGGTAAGTAACCGGTAAATGATATCCGAATTTTTCGATGGGTTCGTAAACGAAAGAACCATTCAGGTACCGGGTACATAGTTCCTGTACTGTTGGAATGACGTCGGAGGAGGAAAGGCCGATCGGTATGCGGGTCATGATCTTACCGGCATCAATAGTTATAATAATGACTGCCAGCAGGCACAGGACTGCAAAGATGCCCGCCAGCCAGCGGCGCGATGCAGGTGCTGCAATAATTACTGTTTTTTTGTAAAATTTAGCCAGCAGGCATAAACCAAATGCCAGGCTGGAAAAGAAATAGCCGAATGAATTGACCGTCTGGCCGAAGAATTTTTTAGCATATATGCTAAACAGTACTTCAAGGGCGATGCAGAGGAAAAATACTATATCATAGGAAGAAAAGCGTTTGCTTTCTACAAGCATATAATGTTGTTTTTTAGGTGATTGTGATTAAGGGTTCCTGCGAAAATAGTAAATATTAGGGGCAAATGTCTGTTCTGATTACCTTTGCAGCTGATATCAAAGACCACTAACGATTCCATGAACTCCGAAAATACAAACTGCATTGCCGTAATCGTAGCCGGAGGCAAAGGCCTTAGGATGCAGACTGCAATACCTAAACAGTTTTTACCATTACAGGATAAGCCCGTGCTATACCATACCGTTGCTGCGTTTCAGCAGGCCATTCCAGGTATACGTATCGTACTGGTGCTGCCTGAAGACCATATCAGTTATGCCAATATGATCCTGCAGCAGTTTGCCGGAGGTATAGATGTAACAATCATAACCGGAGGTAATACCCGTTACGAGAGTGTACGCAATGGCTTGCGGGAAGCTGGTACAGATGATATTATATTTGTGCATGACGGAGTGCGTCCGCTCCTCTCTTCTGCTTTGATTCAACGATGCTTTATGGCTGCGGAAATGCATGGCTCTGCTATTCCTGCGGTTGCTGTCAGTGACAGCATCCGTGAAGTGACAGAAACCGGCTCTAAAGGGGTGAACAGGGAACAACTGCGGGCTATTCAGACACCACAGACCTTTAAAGGCTCCATTTTGCTTCCTGCATTCGAACAAGCTTACCAGGATAGTTTTACAGATGAAGCCTCTGTTGTTGAGGCATATGGTCAACAGGTCTTCCTGGTGGAAGGAGAAAAAACAAATATAAAAATCACCACACCGGAAGATATGATATTTGCTACCGCTATTTTAACGCTACATCATGAACAGAAATAACACTTTTGCTTTCTTAATGGCAGTATTAATGCTCTGGAGCGGCCGTGCTGCAGCACAAACAGTGGATACTTCTCTGTTTTATATGCCTATATCCCTGGATGAAGTAATCGTTTCTGCCCGGCAGAGAGGATTTAATGTGCCGGAATTTATACAGGCCATTAAAGAAGATACTACTTTTTATAAGGCATTTAAAACCATGCGCCTGCGCACGTATAATGCAGAGAATAATATTGCAGCATATAATAAGAAGGGAGGCGTGCAGGCTACACTGAATAGTGAAACCAAACAGATATTCCGTGATGGTTGCCGCACAATGAGGGTACTTGAAGAAACCGCTACCGGTGACTTCTACGACCGTAAAGGAGGGTATAATTATTTTACCGCAGAGCTGTTTGCTGGTTTGTTCTTTACCAAAGGCACAGTCTGTAATGATAATAACATTGTAAGAGGTTCTTTGGACCGTGAATTATCCGGCAAGAACCGTATAGAGAAGAGTAAGGTGCAACTGAAAATGCTTATGTTTAACCCGGGCAGCAGCATCCCAGGGTTACCGTTTATCGGTAATAAAGTAGGGATTTTTGACCCTGAAGTGGCTAAGATGTATGATTTTAAGCTTACGGCACAGCAGAAGAACGGCGAGGAAGCCTATTGTTTTGAAGCCATACCCAAGCCGGAATATGCAAAAAAAGTTGTGATCAACCGGTTCGTAACCTGGTTCCGTCCTTCAGATTACTCTATCATCTCCCGTGACTACTCCCTTTCTTATGATGCTTTGGGTTATGATTTTGATGTAGTTATGCATGTAGATTTGAGGCAGATCGGTAAAGAATTACTGCCTTCATTTATCAGTTATAAAGGCAACTGGAAAGTGGTGACCAAAGCAAGAGAAAGAGTGAACTTTACCGCTTCATTTTCATACTAATTTCTTCTTGGCATCCTCAAAAAAATATATACATTTGCGTATCATAAAATACAACCATCAATCATGGGCTTAAACAGAGATCAAATTGCAAAACGTATTGCCAGAGAACTGAAAGACGGCATGTACGTAAACCTGGGTATCGGGGTGCCTACCCTGGTGGCCAATAACGTGCCGGACGATATCGAGATCGTATTGCAGAGTGAAAATGGTATGCTGGGTATCGGACCTTTTCCTACCGAAGAAGAAGTGGATGCGGACCTGATCAATGCCGGTAAACAAACCGTAACCCTGCGTCAGGGCGGTAGCTATTTTGACAGCGCATTAAGTTTCGGAATGATCCGTGCCGGTAAAGTAGATCTTACTGTTCTGGGTGCTATGGAGGTTTCTGACCAGGGCGATATTGCAAACTGGAAAGTACCGGGTAAAATGGTGAAAGGCATGGGTGGTGCTATGGATCTGGTTGCTTCAGCCAAAAACATTATTGTAGCCATGATGCACACTGATAAAGAGGGCAATTCTAAATTGCTGAAACAGTGTAGCTTACCGATTACTGGTTTGAAATGTGTAAAGCGTGTAGTTACTGACCTGGGCTTTTTCGAGATTACAGAAAATGGTTTCTTACTGAAAGAATATGCCCCTGGTGTAACTATAGAAGATATTAAGGCTAAGACCGAAGGGAGATTAGAGATTGCTGCAGATGTGAAGGAAATGGAATTTTAGTAAAGCATTGATTCTGATTAGTTAAAATATTCAAAAAATTAATTATTGGAAGATATTCAAATTTTACTAACTTTGTTGTATATAGTCTAAAAAATAATCATATAAAATAATTTATTTCAATGAAAAAATACCTTCGCATTATTGTTGTTGTATTTGCTGTGTTATTTGCCGGAACATTGGTTCAGGGTTGTGCAGCAGGAAAGAAAAGCAAATACAGCTGCCCCAATAGAATTTAATTAAATGCACATCTTGCAATTCGGGATTAGTTAAGTTATACATATGTTTTTAACTGGCAATTAACCCGAATTGTCTTTTATACTATGTCTTGTAGTATTAACTTTGACAAGCAAACATTTCTTTCAAACTGATAAATTTTAATAAAAAATGAAAAAACCGTTGATGTCTTTAGCAGTATTATTATTAATGGGTACTACTGCTGCCTTTGCTCAGGAAAACAGAAAGTCTTTAAAAGCAAAAGAAGCAACTACTGCTGCAAATCCGGCTGATGGAATGAAGTTCAAACAAGAAGTTCATGATTTCGGTACCGTTAAAGAAGGTGATAAGGCTGAATTTGACTTCGAATTTGTAAACAAAAGCAAAGAACCGATTATCTTACAATCAGTTACTGCATCTTGTGGCTGTACAAGCCCTTCTTGGTCTAAAGAGCCTGTAAAACCAGGTAAAAAAGGTACTATCCGTGTAGCATATTCTACTCCGGGTCGTCCTGGTCCGATCAATAAGAGCATTACTGTAACCTCTAATTTAGGTACTAAAGTACTGCAGATCACTGGTAGCGTAACTCCAAAACCAGCTACTTCTGCTCCAGAGACAAAATCAGTAATGAAAGCTAACTAATATTGCTTTTTTTACGCTTTAATTTTATGAAAATGAAAAAGACACTCTCTTTATTAATACTGGTACTTACGTTCTCCGTTGTGACTTTCGCGCAAAGTGGTCCTGCATTCAAATTTAAGGAGTCCAATAATACTTTTGATTTTGGATCCGTTAAAGAAGGACCTGATGCCGTGCACGTATTCGAATTTACGAATACCGGAGATCAGCCGATATTAATTCAAACGGCGGAGTCTTCTTGCGGTTGCACTACCCCGGATTGGCCTAAAGCGCCGATCCTGCCTGGTAAAACCGGCAAAATTACCGTCAAATACAATACGGCAAATCGCGTAGGACCAATCAATAAATCTATCTATATCAAATCCAATGCCAGCAGAGTGCCGGTGGAATTAAAGATCACGGGTAACGTGGTGAAATAATTCCGGATAATATATTGATCTTTAAACAGAGAGGCTTCCATAAGAAGCCTCTCTGCTGTTTTATATCAGGTTATGTTGTGGTAAACTTTTCTAAACGCTTCCCGGGCAAACCTGTATACTTTACTTTTGCAAACTATCTAATCATTGTGCAACGACTCTTCAGAATCTATACCGACTCATTTAAAGGACTTTCTACAGAATCCTGGATGCTATCCATTGTAATGCTGCTCAACAGGGCTGGCTCTATGGTATTGCCTTTCCTGGGGGTGTATATGGTAGATCACCTGAAATTCAGTCTTGCCGATTCTGGTATGGTATTGAGTTTCTTTGGTATCGGTTCTGTTGTGGGTTCCTGGTTAGGTGGTTATATCACTGACCGCATCGGAGAGTTTAAAGTGCAGTCATTCAGCCTGTTTGCCAGCGTTCCTATGTTCTGCCTGTTGCCACTGTTTCATACACCGGCATCCCTGGCCGTAATGGTATTGATTCAAAGCATCACCAGTGAGGTCTTTCGTCCTGCCAATTCTGTTGCGATCGCAAAGTATGCCCGTCCGGAAAATATTACCCGGGCATTTTCGCTGAACCGTATGGCCGTGAATTTGGGCTTCTCTATAGGCCCTGCACTTGGAGGATTATTATCTGCCATATCTTACAATTTCCTGTTCTTCTCTAATGCAGCCGCAGCATTGGTTGCGGGCTTTGCCTATATATACTTTTTCAGAAAGAGACATGCACGGTTTATCGCACAGAAAGAAACGGTTGTTGTGCAGGATGTAAAACCGGCAAAGGAGCGCTCTCCGTACAGGGATATGCGTTTTGTCGCGTTTTGTTTGTTGTGTTCTGTTTTCTCCATCTGTTTTTTCCAGTTGCTCAATACCCTACCCTTGTTCTATAAAGATGCGGTAAAACTAGACCAGGGAATGATCGGTATATTACTGGGTTACAGTGGTATTGTGGTTGTATTGTTTGAAATGCTGCTGGTACATATTGCCGAACGCAGATGGACCATTACCCATACAATGGTAATCGGTACTATATTGTGTGCCATTTCCTACAGTATATTAGGTTTCTCTCATCATATGTTATGGCTTTTTGTATCCATAACCTTCCTCAGCCTGGGAGAGATACTTATCCTGCCCTTTATGTCTACCATTACCGCTGCACGTGCCGGTAAGTTCAACAAAGGCAGCTATATGGGCATGAATGGTATTTCTGTAGCCATTGCTTTTATCATATCCCCTTTGCTGGGCTCTAAAATAGCCAGTATATACGGTTTTGAACGTTTATGGATCGGGACGGGTATTCTCCTATTAATAGCCAGTATTGGTTTTTACTTCAGTGTGAAGAAACTTTTTCCTCATTCCAAAGCCTGATGAAAGTACGGTGCGATCTGCGGGAATGGAGGCTGGGCTTCTATTCTGGCAGGAGCGATCATCGTTTTTAGGTTAACAATATAATTCTAACATAATCTTTGATATAAATAACGGACCTTTGCAAGTCGGGGCAGTATGCCCCGTTTATTTTTTATGAATCAAACATTTCAATCTTTACACCTGATAAAACCCATCTTATTGGCATTAGACAAGCTGGGCTATCAGCAACCTACCCCCATTCAAGAACAGGCTATACCTCATGTACTCAATCATAAAGATCTATTAGGCTGTGCACAGACCGGTACCGGGAAGACAGCAGCATTTGCTATTCCTATTTTACAGGTACTGGATGCCAAAGGGCCTTCAAGACAAAGACCACGCATCAAATCACTTATTCTGACTCCAACCCGCGAACTGGCTATACAGATCGATGAGAGCTTTGCTGAATATGGTGAATTCCTGCATTTAAAACATACTGTTATTTTTGGTGGTGTAAGCCAGGTACCGCAGGTACATCAGTTGCAGAAAGGCATAGATATCCTTATTGCTACTCCGGGTCGTTTACTCGACCTGATTCAGCAAAAGATCATTTCACTTGCAGATATCGAAATTTTCGTACTGGATGAAGCCGATCGTATGCTGGACATGGGTTTTATCCATGATGTACGCAAAGTGATTAAACTGCTTCCGGCTAAAAGACAAACCTTATTCTTCTCGGCGACTATGCCTAAGGTGATCCAGGAACTGGCAGATACAATCCTGACCAATCCTGTTAAGGTTTCTGTTACACCGGAATCGACTACTGCAGAAACGATCAAACAAAGTTTGTATTATGTTGATCGTTCCAGTAAGTACCAATTGCTGGCCGATCTGTTACTGAACGAAATTGATGACAGCGTGCTGGTATTTACCCGTACCAAACACGGAGCCGATAAGCTCGTTAAAATCCTGCATAAACGAAATATTACGGCGATGGCCATACATGGTAATAAATCGCAGAATGCAAGACAGCAGGCCCTCTCCCGTTTTAAGGATAAATCCATCAAAGTACTGATAGCAACCGATATCGCTGCCCGTGGTATTGATATCGACCTGTTGAAATACGTTATTAACTACGAGATCCCGAACATACCGGAGTCTTATGTACACCGTATCGGACGCGGTGGTCGTGCCGGCGCTGATGGCGTAGCAATCTCTTTCTGTGATATTGACGAGATGGATTACGTTAAGGATATCCAGAAAATAATCGGAATGAAAATTCCGGTTGTTGAGGACCATAACTATCCGATGAAGAACATGGAAAAGAAAGCCCCTGAAAAGCCAGTCAGGAATGGCCGTAAACACCAGACAGAAGCTGGTGGTGGAGACCGTAAGCCTAAATCCCAGGCTCCTGCAATGGCTAAAAAAAGAAAGAAAAAACCAGATCTGAGATCTAAAGAAGCATAATAAAAAGCGCCATAAGTTATTTCTTATGGCGCTTTTTTATTTCATATACTAGACAAACCGTTTACAGGTCTGTTCCATTATCTTTTTGATCTCATCATTACAGAGATTGCCAATACTGCCTTCATGGCTGTGTTGTATGCTTCTTAATGGTTTAAAAGTACCAGCGGCAATATCATTGCCCACTTGCCGGTACGCATCCCGGAATGGTATACCCTGCCCTACCAGTTCATTGACCGCTTCTACACTGAAGATATAAGTATACATTTCAGCCTCCAGTATATCTTGTCGTACTGTTATCGCATCCAGCATTAGTTTCATCATCTGAATGCAGTTATTCAGTTCATTGATGGCTGGGAAAATAATCTCTTTGGTCAGCTGTAACTCCCTGTGGTAGCCGCTGGGCAGATTTGCCAGTAACAGGCTCAGCTCATTAGGGATAGATTGTATACGATTACACTTACCCCGTATGAGTTCCAGCACATCAGGATTCTTTTTATGCGGCATAATGCTGCTCCCGGTAGTCAGTTGATCCGGGAAGGAAATGAACCCGAAATTCTGTCCCATATACAGGCAGCAATCCATAGCCAATCTGCTTAATGTTGCCGCAATACCTGATAAGGCAAAAGCCAGCGTCTTCTCTGTTTTGCCACGGCTCATCTGCGCATAAATACTGTTCCAGTGCAGGTTTTCAAAGCCCAGTAACGCTGTAGTGCGTTTTCGGTCTAAGGGGAAAGATGAGCCGTACCCTGCCCCGCTACCCAATGGGTTTTTGTTACACAAATCATATGCAGTGGCCAGCAGTGCCAGGTCATCGGTAAGGCTTTCTGCATATGCACCCAGCCATAATCCTATAGAGGAAGGCATGGCTACCTGTAAATGCGTATAACCGGGGATCAGCACATCTTTATACTCCTCACTTTGCTGTATAAGGCTTGTAAACAGGTCTGCTACATTGTTTTTAAGGTCCAGGCAGGCATCTTTAAGGTATAATTTGATGTCTACAGCCACCTGGTCGTTACGGCTACGCCCGCTGTGGATCATTTTACCAATATCCCCGATCATTTCTGTCAGCAATAATTCTACCTGAGAGTGAATATCCTCAACACCGGGTCTTATAGAAAAATCACCGGCAGCAATGGTTTGGGCAATACGTTGTAATCCCTCAATTGCAGCAGCGGCCTGTTCGGGACTCATCAGCCCGACCTCACCCAGCATGTGTACATGCGCAATAGAACCCTGTACATCATAAGCGGCGAGTAACAGGTCGAATTCATTATCCCGTCCCACCGTAAACCGTTCTACGGCCTCCGATACATCGGTTTGTTCTTTTTGCCAAAGCTTATTCATAAGCAATTATATTTTGTAAAAGTGCATGATATCCATCAATGCCTTTTTGTAGATCATCAATAAAAATAAATTCATCCGCCATATGACTTCTGGCACTATCACCCGGTCCCATCTTTAGTGCAGGAAAAGGCATCAATGCTTTGTCGCTGGTAGTCGGAGAGCCATAGGGCATAGCACCAGAGCGCATGCCAGCCTGCACCAGCGGGTGTTGTTCTGCAATGGAGGTTGCCCTGAGCCTCAGGCTGCGTACCTGTAAACGGCTCCTGACCTGCTTCTGGAGGATGTGCAATACTTCCTCCAGGCTATACAGTTCATTAACCCGGACATCAATTGTAAACCGGCAATCGGCCGGAACAACATTGTGTTGCTTATTGCTGGTTTCAATACTGGTTACACTAACCTGTACCGGGCCCAGAAAGGGACTGACTCTGTCAAACTGATATACCCTCAGAGTATTTATATCATCCATTGCCTGATACAGCGCATTGACACCTTCCTGTGTTGCAGCATGTCCTGCAACACCTTCGGTATAAGCATCTATAACCAGCAATCCGCGTTCTGCAACTGCTAACTGCATCAAGGTTGGTTCGCCCACAATAGCAGACCAGGACTGGCTATATGCCGTGTATTCCCGGAATGCTGTATCCTGCAATAGTAATTCAATACCCCCGCTCCCGCTAATCTCCTCCTCTGCTGTAGCAGCAAGTACCAGGTTGAAAGGAAGATCCGTTCTGTCATAGTAAGCGGTAAAAATACTGATGAGACATACCAGGCTTGCTCCTGCATCATTACTTCCCAATCCGTATAAGCATCCGTCGTTAATTACCGCTTGAAAAGGATCGCGTGTATAGCCTGGATTAGGTTTTACTGTATCATGATGCGAGTTAAGCAGGATCACCGGCTTACGCTCATCGAAATGAAGATTCCGGGCATAAATATTGTTTCCGGCTTGTTTCGTTTCAATGCCTTTGGCCTGTAACCAATGCATTATACAGGCTGCGGTTTGCTGCTCTTCCTTGCTGAAAGAAGGAATGACAATCAGATACTGTAACAGTTGCAGCGCATCATTCATCAGCTGTGTAGGAGCGCCTGTCATATCTCAATTTTTGTGCCGCAACGGCCTTCCAGTAAATCCGGTAAATGCTCTGCCTGTCCTATATATACGCGGTGTACACCAGCTTTGAGGGCTGCAAAGGCATTGTCCAGTTTTGGTATCATGCCGGCAAATATGCGGTCCTCTTTTTTGAGTTGCTTGTACATTTTTGGTTTCAGCAAGGTAATGACAGAAGTGTCATCTGCTATATCCAGCAACACACCTGCCTTTTCAAAAGAAAAGATCAGCTGGGTTTTATAATCATTACTCAATGCCTTAGCCACCTCCTGTGCAATGGTGTCGGCATTTGTATTCAGCAATTGTCCTGCACCATCATGTGTGATGGGCGCAATAACAATAGTATCTACAGTCTTGAGTAATCGTTTCATAGCCTTGATCCGCACGGTGTCTATATCGCCCACATATCCGTAATCGATCAGTGCATCGCGTTTATGTGCCCGGATGATGTCGGCATCGGCACCGCAGATCCCGACTGCTTTACAGTCTTTAGCTTTCAGCTGGGCCACAATATTTTTATTGATATAGCCCGCATAAACCATGGTCACCACTCTAAGGGTCTCCTCATCTGTAATCCTGCGTCCCTCCACCATTTCCTGCTGTATGCCCATCTGTTCAGCCATTCTGGTGGCGAGTTTACCGCCGCCGTGTACGAGTATTTTTTTTCCGGGCAGCTGGGCAAATTGCTGCAGAAATAATTCCAGTTTCTGATGATCGTCAATGATACTTCCGCCAATCTTAATAATATTTATCTTATGCATATTGCTGTAATATTTGTGCGATAACGGCCTGTGCAGCCCATACTCTATTGCCCGCCTGCTGGGTCACCAGGCTGTTAGGGCCGTCCAGTATAGCATCACTTAATTCTACATTCCGGCGTACCGGCAGGCAGTGCATCACCTTCGCATGCGGAGCATATTGCAGGTCCTGATCCTGTAGCATCCAGTTGTCTTGCGGCGCGGCCATGGTACCATAGTCCTTATAACTGCTCCAGTTTTTGATATAGATGATGTCTGCATCCCGGATGGCTTCTATACGGTCATGGCTGATGTGTGCACCGGTAGTGTATTTCGGATCAAGGTCCATCCCTTCAGGATGGGCAATCACGAAATTGGCCTGGTCCCATGCGCTCATCCACTGCGCAAAACTATTGGCCACACATTGTGGTAATGGTTTTACATGCGGTGCCCAGCACAATACTACTTTGGGTGTTGAAGATAGTTGTTGTTCGCGGATCGTCATCAGATCAGTCAGGGATTGCAGGGGGTGTAATGTTGCGCTCTCCAGGCTGATGACCGGAACAGTTGTGTACCGGATAAATTGCTGCAGATAGGCTTCTGCATAATCACTTTCCCGGTCTTTTAATCCGGGGAAAGTACGTATGGCCAGGATGTCGAAATACTGGCTCAGTACAGGTGCAGCATCCTTAATATGTTCCACTGTACTGCCGTTCATGATAGTGCCTTCTTCAAATTCCCAGGTCCAGCCTTCACTGCCGGCATTAAATACAATGGCCTGCATGCCTAATTGTTCCGCAGCTACCTGTGTGCTCAAACGAGTGCGCAGACTGGGATTCAGGAAGATCATCCCGATGCGTCGGTTGCGGCCCAGGTGCTGATGCCTGAAAGGATCTTGTTTGTATTGTAACGCTTCATTAATCAGCTGATCGATTGCTGCAGAAGGGGGAATCTGGTTCCGGCTAATATCATTTACGGAAGTAAAGTATTTCATTTGTACGGTAATTTTAAGAAGGTTGTAAATCTTTGATCGCTTGTTGTATCGCGGTCAGGAACGCATCTGCCTCTGCACGGTTCAATGCCAGACTGGGCAGTAAACGGATCACATTAGGCTTTGCTTCGCCGGTAAAAATGTGGTATTGCTCCAGTAAGTGTTTCTTTAAGGAAGCGATACTTTCGGGTACATCAAAACCAATCATCAGTCCATGGCCGCGTACATGCTGCAATGGCGCTATCTGACGCAGGGCATTCATCAGGTACTCCCCTGTTTCACGGGCATTATCTATCAGTTGTTCCTGATCGATTACATCCAGCACAGCCAGAGCCGCAGCACAGGCCAGGTGGTTGCCACCGAAGGTGGTGCCCAGCATAAAATACTTTGGTGCTATATGCGGTGCTATAATGATGCCGGCTACAGGGAAGCCATTACCCATGCCCTTGGCCATAGTATAGATATCTGCATCTACCCCGGCATGGTCATGGCTGAAGAACTTACCGGAACGGCCATAGCCGCATTGTACGCTATCGGCAATATATACCGAACCGTACTGATCGCAAAGACTACGGATCAGTTGCAGAAAAGAAGGTGTGGCAATATTGATGCCGCCTACGCCCTGTATCCCTTCAATAATCACCGCAGCAATCTGCTCTCCTTCAAACTCAAACAGTGCTTTGAGCTCTGCCTCATCATTAAACGGGAGAAAGATCACATTATCCGTTTCATTGACCGGGGCTATATATTGCTTATTGTCGGTAGCACTTACCGCCAGTGAGGTGCGCCCGTGAAATGCTTTGCTGAAGGCTACGATTTTTTTACGATTGGTATGGAATGATGCCAGCTTCAGGGCATTTTCATTTGCTTCTGCACCACTGTTGCAGAGAAACAGCTGATAATCGGTTTTGCCGGATACCTGACCTAGTTTGTCAGCCAGTTGCTGCTGCAAAGGAATCTGTACAGAATTGGAGTAAAAAGCAATCTGGTTCAGTTGTTCGGTAATAGACTGTGTCCAGTGAGGATGTGTATGTCCTATGCTGATCACAGCATGACCGCCATACATGTCCAGGTACTGCTGTCCGTGATTGTCCCATACATAGGAGCCTTGTGCCCTGGCAATATGTATCGGATTGATCGGGTAAACGTCAAATAATTTCATATTATATCAATGCTTTTAAAATGCTGATGGTTTAAGATACAGTCCGCTGGTTTCCGGGACCTGCATCATAAGGTTCATATTCTGTATTGCCTGTCCGGATGCACCTTTGATCAGATTGTCAATGGTGGAGTGAATGACTAAGAGATCACCCTCCTGTTCCAGTTGCAGGATACATTTATTGGTATTGACCACTTGCTTTAAATGTACCGGAGTGGTACTCAGGTGCACAAAAGGATGGTCTTTATAAAGGTCTTCGTACCATGCAGCAACCGTTTCTAGAGCTACGCTGCACTTCACCTGACTACTGACAAAAATCCCTCTCTGGAAATCTCCGCGCCAGGGTACAAAATGCAATTGCTGTTGTGTGTATCCATTTTGTACCTGTGCCAGAGATTCGCTAATCTCTGCCAGGTGCTGATGGGTAAGGGTTTTGTAAGCCTGTATATTATTGGCCCTCCAGCTGAAATGAGCAGTACTGCTCAATGATTGTCCGGCCCCGGTACTACCGGTAATGCCGGTAATATAGCTTTCTCCCAGCATGCCTTTGGCCGCCAATGGCAAGAGACCCAGTTGTATCGCAGTAGCAAAACAACCAGGATTGGCTACAGACTGTGCCGTGCTGATTGCTCCTTTATTCAGTTCCGGCAGACCATATACAAACTGACGAGTACCTGTTACAGCCTGTGCTTTAAGTCTGAAGTCATTGGCCAGGTCTATAATACGGACATGCTCCGGGATCGTATTATACTGCAGGAAGGTTGCTGATTCTCCATGCCCCAGGCACAGAAAAAGTACATCAATATCCTCGCTGATAGTATCTGTAAAGACCAGCTCAGTATCGCCCAGCAGATCACTGTGTACCGTATGTACAGGCTTACCCGCATTACTTCTGCTGTGTATGAAACTGATTTGTGCATAAGGGTGCTGCAGCAATAAACGGATCAGTTCTCCGCCTGTATAACCCGCTCCGCCTATAATTCCTGTTTTAATACTCTGCATCTGCTTTTGTTTTTTGAGCTGCCTGTACAGCATTCCATATTTTTACCTGGTTACCGAATATGGTGCTGAAGCCTCTTACATCAGTCCCGGTATAACCAGAATTCATTTCTCCGTATTGTCCGAAATCGTTGCGCATCAGGTCGTATGCACTGTCTACACCAGCTACCTGAAAGCGATACGGTAACAGGTGCAGATATACTGTTCCTGTTACCTGTTGCTGGCTGTGGGTAAAGAAGACTTCTATATCCCTCATTACCGGGTCCAGGATCTGGCCTTCATGCAGCCAGTTGGCATAAAATTGCGACAGGGTATCTTTCCACTGCAATTGCCATTTGGTGAGCACATGTTTTTCCAGTGCATGGTGCGCTTTCAGGATGACCATTGGTGCTGCGGCTTCAAATCCTACCCGGCCTTTGATCCCGATAATGGTATCTCCGATATGTATATCTCTGCCTATGGCATATGCCCCGGCAATATGCTGTACTGCTTTGATGGCATCTGCGGGATGCGAATAGATAATTCCGTTAACCGCCTTCAGTTCTCCCTGTTCGAAATACAGGCTTAATTCCTGCATCTCTGTTTGGGTGCACTGTGTAGGCCATGCCTCTTCCGGCAATACACCATGACTTTGCAATGTTTCTTTGCCTCCTATGCTGGTACCCCACAGTCCTTTATTGATGCTGTAGGCCGCTTTCTCAAAATTCATATGCACCCCTTTAGATTGCAGGTATGCGATCTCTTCTGCACGGCTCAGCTGCATATCCCTGATGGGTGTAATGATCTCAATGCCTGGTATGAGCTGATGAAAAATCATATCGAACCGTACCTGGTCATTGCCCGCTCCGGTACTGCCATGGGCTACTGCATCTGCTTCCAGAGCCTGTGCATGACGGGCTATATGTACTGCCTGGCATAAACGCTCTGCACTTACACTGAGGGGATAGGTATTGTTTTTAAGGCAATTGCCGTAGATCAGGTATTTGACAATAGTATCATAATAATCCTCCACTGCATTAATGGCCGTATGTGATACCACTCCCAGCTTTTGGGCATGTGCCGCAATAGCATCCAGTTCTTCCTGGTCGAAACCTCCTGTATTCACAATGATGCTGTGTACTTCATACCCGCAATCATGTGAAAGATACTGGGCACAATAAGTAGTGTCCAGGCCTCCGCTGAATCCTAAAACAACTTTCTTACTCATGAGTTTCTTTGTTTTGTGTGTTTAATGATGCTTGTTGTTCTGCCTTACGTTTCTGTTTCTTCTGAGTCGTGGCTTTAATCAGTTTGCCCAGCATGTTATTGCGTTTGAAGCGTACCAGGCGTTCAAAAACCTTATTCTTTTCTTTGAAAAACTGGCGGGTAATCTTGGGTGAATAATGATCTTCAGGATCGTACATCATCGCCGTGCAGAGGCAGTTCTTGCGCTCCTTCATCGTCAGGATATCATAATTGATACAGCTTTTACATCCGGACCAGAACTGTTCATCCTGAGTCAGTTCGCTATAGGTGACAGGCTCATAACCCAGGTCACTATTGATTTTCATCACGGCGAGCCCGGTAGTGAGTCCGAAGATCTTTGCTTTGGGATAGAGCTTCCTGCTGAGTTCGAATATTTGTTTCTTGATGGATTTGGCTACACCCAGCGCCCGGTAATCGGGGTTTACGATAAGGCCGCTGTTGGCCACAAAAGCACCGTGACTCCAGGTCTCGATATAACAGAACCCTACCCAATCATTATTGGTCGTCAGTGCAATGACAGATTTGCCTTCGATCATTTTCTGAGCAATGTAGTCAGGCGACCGCTTGGCGATTCCTGTTCCTCTGACTTTAGCACTCCGCTCCATTTCGATGGTGATCGTTTCTGCGTAATGAATATCTGCCTCTTGCGCAGTGCGAAAAATCAACTTAGTGTTTTTCACGTAAATAAATTTTTAGATGGTACGTATAGATACAAAACGACGCATGCAACACCACGGGTTTGGTGTGCAGCGTTTATTTCCAAGCACTGATAGCAGTTTGTAAACAACTACTACCAGTCTATCGTCGCGATGATCTGGGGGTAAAATGCGAAAGAGGGCCCGCTGGAATAACAGCGGTATCGCATGCAAATTGATATGTAAGTGAGTTGATCAATTTTGTAAAATGTGCGGCAAATGTATTACATAAATCGAAAAAAACAAGATGCACAATATGAATATTTTCTGATTGTTATATTAAAAGTTTGTTAGAGCATCGCTGTAATCCTTTCCTGTACTGTGTTTGTATTATTTCAAAAAAATGCCGTGAAGCCTGAAAAAAATCTGCAGACTTTGTTCGTTTGCTGTACTCAATGCGCTGTTCCTCCGTCAATATCAAAAATAACAGGTACAGATGAACACAAGTTTGCGACAGGATTAATTTATCGTAAACTCCTTCCGATTGGCTACAAGTTGTATCCGATATTTCTTGCTTTTGAAGTATTTATGGCCTGGGGAAATAAATGTGAAATTCGGTACCATTTCCCGGCGAACTGCTGACCTCAATTTTGCCGCCATTGGCATCTACAAACGATTTTACGAGGGTGAGGCCAATGCCGAACCCTGTCTCATTTTTGGTGCCGAAAGAGTTTATTTGCTTGCCTGATGAATGAAACAATTTGGACAATTTCTCGGCAGACATCCCTACGCCTGTATCTTGAATAATGATAATTGTTGAATCCACATCAGATTGGTAGTCAATACTGATGGTGCCTTTATCAGGAGTGAATTTTATGGCATTATCTATAATGTTACGGATGATGACCTGGAACTGGTCAATGTCTGCAAATATTGCTGCAAATACAGTTGCCGTATGCTTTACGGCAAGTTGCTTTTCTACTATTTCATGTTCAAAAACACTCAGTATCTCTTCCGTTACTTCATAAGCATTGATCTCCGTTTTATAGGCTATTAATCCCCTGCTCTGACTATTCGCCCAGTTTAACAGCTGATCAATCATATTGCGGGTGGCCAGTGTATGATGATTCATTTTTTCCAGGATAGACTGGAAATCTTCCCTGGAAACATCCATATTCCTGATCACATTAAGGGTAAGGATGATGGAGGAAAGTGGTGATCGTAAATCATGACTGATCACGGAAAGAATCATATCCTTTGTCTCATTCAGTTCAGAAAGCTGGTCTTTCTGCCGTTTGATTTCTTCTTTTCTCAAAGCCAGTAAACGGCTCTTTTCGGTAAGCTCTTTGTTTAAAAAATCTTTTTGCCCAGAGGATCGGTAGATAATGGTGATGAGTATAATTAAAAGCGTAGTGACGGCCAGGAAGCATATGATTACAACCCGTTGAAATTTGTTTTCCTGCGCTGATATCAGGTTTTTTTGCTGTAAAGTATAATTCTGTAAGCGCTGATGTTTTAAATTAAGTGCATTGATGCTGGACTGTTTTTTTTCATTGAACAGGCTATCCTGGTACTGGATATTTAAAAGTGTATATTGGTATGCTTTTTCGAAATTGCCCTGACCGGCATAGATTTTTCTTAATACAGCAAGGGCGCGGTTCGCATCCCATTTAGTGCCGTTTTTCTGTGCAAGCAACCATCCTTTCTCTGCGTAGTCAACTGCAGTAGTGTTATTGCCCAACTGCTCGTAGCATTCCGCAAGTCCGGTGTAGGCAAAGCTGTTCTCCCAATCATTCTGGTAAGCAGTATCCTTAATCACCATGAAATAATAGCTAATAGCAGTCTGCGTTTTGCCCATTTTTAAATACATCTCCCCCAGCCTGTTGCGCACCATGAGTTCGATGTTCTTTTTCCCGGTTCTTTGTGCAATAAATGCAGCAGTCCGGTAAGCCTGTTCTGCCTCTCGGTACAAAGCCTGTTCGCTGAAGCAGAGACCGATATTAAAGTAATTAGCGGCTAATTTGGTAGAATCATTCAGACGCAGATTAATGTTCAGGGCCAGATTAAGTTCTTCACGTGCTTCACTTGTTTCGCCCTGTGCCAGGTGTATCAGACCTAATAAATTACGCACTCTTCCAATGGTCACTTCATCTGCTATACCGGTATTGATATGCAGGCTGTTTAGGGCGCATTCCAGTGCCGTTTCATAATTCCCTTTTATATACTGTATCTTACCCGTACCGAATAAGCCGTCTGCCAGACCTTTCTTATAGGAAAGCGAATCGGACAAATAAATGGCACTGTCAATCAGTGTTTCAGCAGTAGTAAAATCCTGCTTATCTGAAAGTATCTGTGCCTGCTGATTTAAGCTGTCGATTTGTTTGATACCTGCCTGTTTGTGATTCAGCCATTTGATATTCCTGTTCGTAGCCTTCGAGACAATTATATAGGTAATCAGCGCTATGATGGCGACCGCCAGTGTCCACTTAAGAAAGGTATTGATCCGCTTCAGGCCTATGTAATGATATTTTTTTTTCATTGTTATTTAATCTGCTTCTGGTCACCACAAAACAAGTAGTCAGCTGGTGTCCGGAAGTAAAATACTAATTTTAAAACAGTTTAAAAACTATTGACATTATTCACGCAGAAATATATGGATTGAGGCCTGTAATCATATCGGCTTATTCAAAATAAAAAAGCTCTTCCTGGAAAGGAAGAGCCATATGTTATAGAAGGGTAATCAGTATTAAATGCCTCCGAAACGGATGCCGAATGCAATTGGTTGGTGTGTGATAGATTCTGTTTTGTACAGGTTAGTCAGCTGGTAAGAACCAAAGAAACGAACTTCTCCCAGACCGATCTCTGCATTCAGGTTTACATTGTAATCGCTGAAGTTGAACTGGTCGTGATTTTTTACTTTACCGCGCTCTCCGGAGATCTGTTTGGTCCAGCTGCTCAGGCGGTAGCCAAAGCTTGCCCCGAAGCCATAAGTAAGCCAGTTGCTTTTGTCAATGCGGTGATTGAAGTTCAGCATCAAAGGCACAGTCAGGTATTGTACAGACATTTTATTTTTGGTGAAGGCTACATCATCCATTTTGATTTTGTAATCCGGTTCACTTTGCAGCGTAATATTTTTATTGAAACGGAAATTATAGATCTGCAAACCCACACCTGTATACAGGTTCATCTTAAAGTTTTTCTGACTTACAACTTTGTAGTTGAACATAACCGGGTAGATATTTACATTCCAGGAACGGCCGTTTTTGAGGCTGAAAATATCTCCGTTTACTTTATCAGCAGGAATGTTGGCAAAGTTGTTCATCAAAGCCGGGTCCGCTACATTGTATACGGTCTGATCGTTGAGCAGATTGAGGCCCAGATCAAGCATACCCCATTGCACCTGGAATCTTTTCTTTTTATATGCAGCTTCTTTCTTTTTGTCACTGACACGGATGCCGTTAGAGCCGATAGAGATATAGGTTGTACTCTTTTTAGAAGTATCCTGGTTATCCTTATTTTCAATGACGTACATCTCTACATCACCGTCTTTCTCTTTGGTAACAACTGTTGTTTCTTTTGTTTGTGCCTGTGCGAATAATGGGCTCAGCAAGGCGCCGCTTAATGCAATGAATATGGACTTTTTCATGTTTAATTATTTTAGGGTTATGGTATATGATTTGTGGATAAAGTTTCCTAATGATATCTCAACGGTGGTGCTTTTTTCTTCATTCAGCAACCAGTTTCCGGCATTGATCACATCGCCCAGCAGGCCTTTGGGAGCATGATCATCCTTGGCTATTTTAGCCAGTGCAAGAGTCATATCTTCCATTGCGGTAGTATTGTTTTCAGCGATAGGGCGTATAGGGCTGGTCTGTACTGTTGCAAGAGAAATATCTGTCGATTGGTTGGCAAGGAGGCGAACGGTCCTTTGTACTTCAGGAGCCGTCTCCTCTGGTCTGATCAATGCCAGTGTTCCGGGATCGGGATTGGCTTTGCGTACTATTTTTTCTGTTTTTCTTTTTACAGGTGTATTGGTATTATTTTTTGATTTATTGTTGCCGGTGGGCTCCTGTGCAGGAGGCAATGCCGTATTCAGGTTCTGTGGCAGCTGCGATTTAACAAGGCTGTTGTCTTTGTACACTTGTTCCTGTTGTGCGCCGAACCACAGGGCAGATATGATGGCTATAGGTGCCAGTGCTGCCGCTGCATAATATGGCCATCTGCTGCTGCGTTTTGGTGCAGGTACAAAGGCTATTGTTTCCGGTTTTTTCAGCTCATCCTTAAACGTACACACTATATCCTGCTCATCTTCCAGCTTTAAGGAAAGATATGTGTCATACAGTTCCTGGTACTCAGGGCTGCCCGCGATAATATCGCGTACGTTCTGCTCCTGAGCCGGATCAAGCTCTCCGTCTACCAGCAGTAAGATCTGCTCTTCGATGTATTGATTGTCCGTATGTTTCATTACAATATCTGTTTTTTACTGATGAGGTACTCTTTTAATGTTTTCCTTGCTCTGTGCAGGTATACTTTAACCTGTGCATGACTGAGCTCGGTTATCCTGCCTATTTCTTCATAACTATACCCTTCGTAATCTTTAAGCAGGATGAGTGTTTTGCTCTGTTTGTCGAGAATTTTTAATGCTTCTTGTAAATATCCTTTCCATTCACTATGTTGGTTTGGGTTAACGGTTGCGGTAATCTGTTCTTGGTGTAGTTCACTGTTTCTCGGCTTTCGGAAATGGTCCATACATCGTCGGTGTGCAATGGTGAACAGGTAACTTTTTACTTTTTCCGGCGGTACGTCTTCCCGGTTTATCCATAAGGTCTCGTAGCTCTGCTGCACAATATCTTTCGCTTCTTCCGGCTCCTGGACGGTTTTGAGTGCAAACCGGTAAAGCCGGTCTGCCCACTCTTCAACAGCAATATTGTATTCTTGTGCGGTCATTTGATAGTTAATCGGATGTGGAGCAAAAAAGTTACAAAAGTTTTTAAATATTTTTTATTGTTATGCGATTTCTGCTGCTTTTTTAGTCCACATATATAAAAGTGTGGCGCGCCGAAGGCGCGCCACACAAGCATTTACGGATATATGCAACGAATATAATCTTACCAGATTACAATACGGTTTGCTTCCGGTAAATATAATTTATTACCTTCTTTAGTGCCCCATGCATTATGGAACTCGATCAGGTGAGGCATAGGACCATTGATACGGTCAGCAGCCGGACTATGCGGATCTGTCAGCACCTGCTGGCGCAGAGCAGCATCATTAATATTAGTGTGCCACACCTGAGCCCAGCCCAGGAAGAAGCGCTGCTGCCAGGTAAAACCATCAACCAGTGCCGGTTCTGGCTTACCTTTCATTGATTTTTGCAGGGCATGATAAGCAAGCGTTAAACCACCCAGATCGGCAATGTTTTCACCGATAGTCAGTTTACCGTTTACATTCAAACCAGGCAATACTTCACGCTGGTCGAAGTAAGCAATATATTTATTAGCCAGCTCATCAAATTTCTGACGGTCTTCTTCAGTCCACCAGTTTTTCATGTTGCCTTCAGCATCATACTTAGAACCTTTATCATCAAATCCGTGGCTGAACTCATGGCCGATTACGGCAATAATACCACCGTAGTTGATCGCATCATCTGCATCAGGATTAAAGAATGGCGGTTGCAGGATACCAGCCGGGAATACTACTTCATTGTTTAATGGGCTATAGTAAGCATTAACAGTTTGCGGAGACATACCCCACTCTTTCTTATCTACTTCTTTGCCGATTTTATTGATCGATTCTTTATGTCCCCATTTACGTGCAGAAATTACATTCTCCACCAGTGTATTAGGCTTGATATCGATAGTAGAATAGTCTTTCCACTGATCAGGATAACCGATCTTGTAGGTAAATGCAGCCAGCTTCTTACGTGCTTCTACCTTTGTTTCCGGACTCATCCAGCTCAGCTGATCAATGCGCTCACCAAAAACGGTGCGTACATTCTCGATCATCTCAGCAACTTTTTGTTTAGAGCTTTCCGGGAAATATTTAGCGGCAAACAATTTACCTAAAGGCATACCCATGATGCCATTGGTTGCAGTGGTCGCTCTTTCTTCCAGGGATTTACGTTGTTTCACACCACGCATTACCGTGCTACCGAAACGGAAATCTTCATTCTGAAGGTCTTCTGATAAATAGCCTGCGAAAGAAGACAGTAACTGCCAGCGGCTGTATTGTTTCAGTGTTTCTACAGGTGTATTATTCAGCAACGCATTCAGGCTGCTCAGGTATTCTTTATTCTGAACGATTACTTCTTCAATTTTAAAACCCTGATGGCTCAGGTAACCATCCAAGTCAAAATCCTTAACCAGCGCCTTCATTTCTGCATAAGGCATCTTGTTATAGGTTTTTACAGGATCTCTCAACTCAACATTGGATAACTGTAATGCAGCCAGTGCCGTTTCAAATCTAAGGATGTTTTCTCCCGGATTTTTATCTTTCCAACCGGCCAGGGCAAACATTTTGTTGATATGAACGGTGAATTCTTTACGGATAGCAACTGCGCTGGAATCATCGCGGGAGTAGAATCCTTTTTCACCCAGGCTCAGACCGCTTTGTCCTGCGTATATCGCATTCCATTTGCTGTTCTTTTTATCGGCGTATATACCGAAACCCAGTACACCATCAACACCGGCAAGATCCAGTGATCCTGTCAGTTTGGTCCATTCTTTTACCGTCTTTACAGCAGTGATCTGGTCTACATATTTCTGGATCGGTTTAATGCCCAGTTTATTTAAAGTAGCTACATCTGAATAGGCACGGTAAAAATCTGCGATCTGCTGTGCTTCAGTTCCCTTTTTAAGGTTAGGCTGTGCCAGTATTTCAGTGATAATGCCTTTGATGCGTACATCTTTATTTTCTTTATCCAGGATACCGAATGCACCCCAGCGACTTTCTGTGCTTGGAATCGGATTATTCTTCTTCCAGCCGCCGTTGGCAAACTGGTCGAAATCATCACAGGCATGTGCTGTACGATCCATATCGCTGATCGGATATGCCGGTACTTTTTCTTGTGCTTGAATTGGATTTTGCGCCATAAATAATGCAGTGGCTGAAAGTAATAACCACTTTTTAGAATACAATTTTGAATACATAACCTAATGTTTGGGTCTCAAAGATAAGCTATTCAGTGCTAAAAAAGAGCAAAAGAAAAAGGTGCACCGGGATTAATTCCGGTACACCTTTTATATCATTTTCAGATCGGCTTACAGTGCCAGGTCCGCATCCGATGGATCGATTGCAGGGCTTTCATTGTTTGCCGGCTGTGTGTTTTGTGCTTCAGCTTGTTCACGTGGTTTTCTGTCACCGCGATCATTTCTTCTGTCGCCACCGCGATCACCGCGATCGTTACGATCTCTGCGATCACGATCACCGTTTTCTCTGCGTGGTTTTCTTTCACCTTCCGGTTGCTCTACATAACCTTCTGGTTTAGGCATCAGTACTTTTCTGCTCAGTCGGAATTTACCGGTTTTCTGGTCTACACCCAGCAGTTTTACTTTGATCACCTCGTTTTCATTCAGTACACCTTCCAGTGTTTCCAGGCGTTTCCAGCTTACTTCAGAGATATGCAGTAAACCTTGTTTGCCCGGCATGAATTCTACGAATGCACCATATGGCATGATAGATTTAACGGTAGATTCGTATACTTCACCAACCTCAGGAATCGCTACGATACCTTTGATCCAGTTCATTGCTGCATTCAGGCTCTCACCGTTGTTAGAGAATACTTTTACTACACCAGTTTCACCAACTTCTTCGATGTTGATTTCAGCACCGGTAGTACGTTGGATTTCCTGGATGATTTTACCACCTGGTCCGATTACCGCACCAATAAACTCACGATCAATGATCAGTTGTTCAATACGTGGTGTTTGTGGTTTCAGTTCTGGTCTGTATTCCGGCATAGCCTCATACATCGCATCCAGGATATGTAAACGACCTTTATTAGCCTGTGCCAATGCCTGACGCATTACATCCATGCTTAAGCCATCTACTTTAATATCCATCTGGATACCGCAGATACCATCACGGGTACCGGTTACTTTAAAGTCCATATCACCCAGGTGATCTTCATCACCTAAGATATCGGTCAGTACAGCCCATTTACCATCGCTGGCACGGCTGATCAGACCCATCGCTACACCACTTACGTGTTTAGGGAAAGGAACACCAGCATCCATCAGCGCCAGAGAACCGGCACATACAGTAGCCATAGAAGAAGAACCGTTAGACTCCAGGATGTCAGAAACTACACGTACAGTATACGCATAATCTTTTGGCATCATTTGGTACAGGGAACGTTTTGCAAGGTTACCATGTCCTACCTCTCTGCGGCTCGGACCACGCATTGGCTTGGTCTCACCAGTAGAGAATGGCGGGAAGTTATAGTGTAACAGGAATTTTTGATAATTAGATGTACCTGCAGTTTCGATCAGTAATTCATCGTCTTTGGTACCTAAAGTTACGGTGGTCATAGATTGTGTCTCACCGCGTGTAAATAATGCAGAACCGTGTGGGGTTGGTAATGCACTTGTTTCAATATACAAGCCACGTACTTCATCCAGTTTACGACCATCTAAGCGACGGCTTTCATCCAGGATCATATCACGTACTTTGTAGTATTGCATATCGTCGAAATAACGTTTTGCAAAAGAAATAGTTTCATCAGAAGGCTCTTCGCCGAAGCTCGCCATTAATTCTTCTTTCAAAGCTTTAATCGCGTCTGTACGATCATGTTTGCTGCTACCAGCTCTTGCGATTTCCAGCATACGCTCAGTAGCAAATGCTTCAACAGCAGCTTTTACTTCTTCGTTTTCTGCAAATGGAGCTACTTCTCTTTTTGCAGGAGAACCAACTTTTGCTCTTAATTCTTCCTGAGCTTTTACTTGCTGGCGAATAGCATTGTGTGCTACTTCGATCGCTTTGATCATGTCTTCTTCCTGACATTCTTTCGCCTCACCTTCTACCATCATGATGTTTTTCTCAGTGGCAGCGATGATGAAGTCCATATCAGCATCTACAATCTGTGCAGGGGAAGGGTTTACGACCATTTCACCAGCGATGCGGGCAACACGTACTTCAGAAATGATTTCCTGGATAGGTACAGTAGATACAGCCAGTGCAGCAGATGCAGCCAGACAAGCCAGTGCATCAGGCATTACCTCGTCATCATTAGAGATCAGGGAAACCAGTACCTGTACTTCACACAGGTAGCTTTCAGGGAACAGAGGACGTAATGCTCTGTCGATCAGACGGCAAATTAATATTTCATAATCGCTGATTCTGCCTTCACGTTTGAAGAATGAACCCGGGATACGGCCGGCAGAAGCGAATTTTTCTTGATAATCAACAGTCAGCGGGAAGAAAGATTGACCTGGTTTAGGTTCTTTGCTCGCCACTACTGTAGCTAATATTACGCAATCGCCGCAGCGAACGGTAACCGCACCGTCAGCCTGACGGGCGAGTTTTCCTGTCTCGATTATTACCTCTTTACCATTTTCTAAAGTAAAGGAAACCGAAGTTGGATTTAATGTCATATATCTTTTTTTTAAGATTCAGCTTAGAAGCCATATTCAGCTAAAAAATAATACGGTTAAGGCTTCTAAATAATTAACCATATTATAAGGTGTTGCGAAGGTAAGTATTAAAAGCGATAAAAAATTACAATTTATTGTAAACACAATATGATCTTATAACACTCTGATAATAAGTGTTTTTTGAGCAATATGCAAAGAGAAGTAAGGGCAGGACAATCTGTTTACCCCTTAAACGGTTATATATTTTGGATTGCTTTATGTTGATGTAAAGATGCTCAAAAATGCACTTGAATTTACCCTAACTCCCAATAGGATAAGGGTTTATTTTTTCATTACTGAATTTCATATGATATAATTCACTATCTTGTGGCTCTACTCTACTCGAATCTTACCACTGATATATTAATAAAGGAGTATTGACTTTTTAATTTTATATGAAAGGTGTTTTTTTGTTTTTATGCTTGCTTGGTACAGGCAATATGATTATGGCACAGGGCGTAACGCGTTATGTTCCCCGTCCTGATCGTCAGTATGTCAGCGTATTTGCTGACCTTAATCAGAATATGACTGCAATGGGTGGTCCGGGAACGAATAAGAGCAGAGTAGCGCCATTTGTTCGCCTTGGCTTCCAGTATCGCTATCAGTTTACGCCAGGCTTCTTCCTGGCTGGTGGTGTAGCAATCGGTAATGGAAACTTTGCGTATCGCTATCGTAAGACTTATGCCCCCACCTCCGATACAACCTATGCGAAGGGGGAACTGGGTAGTGGTGGTCTTTCAGTCCTGGTATTTGAGCCGCATATCGAAGTGGGTAAAGTAATGACCTATGGCGGTAAACATCAGATTACGGTTAGTGCCGGTGTATCTCTGCCTATGTATCTTCCAGGGATCAGCTCTATATCAGATACGACATACAGTACCACTGTGCTGTCCACCAAAGAGCGCGTACGGTTTGGAACCACGGAAACTATATCCATCAACAATGACGGGAAACATTTCGGAGTAGGTAATGCTAATCTGTATTTGGGGTACAAAAGGCTCAATTATAATGCACTGACTAATAAACTCGGACTTGGATTGATTTTCAGTTACTCGTTTTATACCAGTAATGCAGGTCTGGCGGTAAGCCGCAGTTATAATGTCAGCTATAAATACGAGATGGGCAATGCTGCAGTACAAAAGCTGACCTATGCTTCATTTGGTATCCGCCTGACTTATGATCTGCTTTAGGCTTTATTGATCTTATCTAGTAAGTATTCCATACCTACAAAATCTGCTGTTGAAGAAATGGCCGTCATGCTTACGCCCAGTACACCGTGCAGGTTTACATTTTGCCCCGTAAGGTAAAGGTTGGGTATTCTTGTTTTAGTGGTAAGGCTGGATTGATTCAGCATATTTACATCCTTTTCTATACCATATAGCTCTCCTTTCATAGAGCCCTGGTAATCTCTGTAACTGAGTGGTGTCGCCACTTTGCAGGATTTCGTATGTTGCCTCAATTCCGGGTGACGTTGTGCTACTACATTCATCAATGTATCTGCCAGGGAGGCTTTGAATTCCTGGTATGCATTATCGCGTCCCGATGGTGCCAGGGTATTGTTATACGTATCCTGCCATGCTTCAAACGCATCAGTATTGATGTAGCTGAGGATAGATACAGATTCTGCATATCCCGGATGCTGCCGGTCTTCGGTATAGTAAATGGAATAATTTACGGGAAACTCCTGTGGTAGTAAATCAATAGCCTCAAGGCTGTTCGTTTTATTCCAGTTGATATTGTAGTTTTTATAGAGAACCTGTTGTGGTTGCAATACAATATTGACCATAACTGACCCTACCGTAAGTGGTGCCTGCTGTATACGGTTTCTGAAGACAGGCTTGAGTATAGCCTGATCAGATAACAGAGCAATCGTCTGTTGCGGAGCTATATTGGAGATAAAATGATCCGCCAGGTATTCCGCTCCCGATGTACATACAGCCTTCTCAATTTTGCCGTTTTGTACCATCAGTTCTTTTACCTGCTCATGCCGGTATATGGTGCCCCCGTAAGCCATCAATTGCTTCCAAAGCTGTTTTGAGATCTGTCCGCTGCCTCCGGTGCAACGCCAGGAGCTGTCAATGTAACTTTTGCTGACCAGTGCATGCTGGTAGAAGGGTGTCTTATCGTGATGGCCTGCATATAGAATAGCATTGCCGGTCAGTGCCTGCTGTAATGCAGGACTTGCTTTTATTTCCTGTAGTACTGATGATAACTTCCAGTCCGAAACTTTATGCTTCTCACTGGCATCACCCATGCGCAGGTTGTATAAGGGGAAATGATCGCAGGTATATTGCAGCAGCCGGGCATACTCTTTTATAGCCGCCTGTTCTTTCGGGAAATAGCTGTTCAGCTGCTCGGTAAAATGATCCAGGTTTTGCGCCAGTGCATAGGACTTATCGTCTGCACCGGATATGATCTGGTCAAAGCAATCCATGTCCAGGCGCTGCAATTGCAGGTGCTGTTGTATGCCCGCATAATTAAATATGCGATGCAGTACCTCACCCTCATTCAGTGAGCCGATATAGTGCACAGCACTATCAAATATTTTCTTGTCGAATGAAAAAGACTGAAGGCAGCCCCCGATCTGTTTGTTTTGCTCCAGCACCGCTACATCAAAGCCTTCTTTGGCTAACAGTACAGCCGTCAGCAATCCACCCAGCCCGGAGCCGATAATAACAACCTGGTGTTTCATATATCCGGTCAAATATAATAAAGATTTTACTGGATATATACGGAACCTTAAAATTGCATTTTACTATTGCGCGATGAATACCGGAATATCTACTTTGTGGCGAAGGTTGTTTACCGTTTCCCCGTAAATGAAATCTTTAAGCCCCCTGTGCCCGTGACTGCCCACTACAAGCAGGTCCGCACTATATTCTTTACAGATACCGGCAATCTCCGTCACGCGGTTATTATAACCCAGTATAGGCAATACATTGTATCCTTTCTCTGCAATAAAGGCGGCATAGTTATCGAGGTGTTGCTGGTCTTTCAGTGTTTCTGCATCCTGGGTATCGTGGCCCGAACGTTTGGCAGCAGCACTTTCCACAATATGGATCAGTACCAGCCTGGACTGCGTATTCGCCAGCTTCAGTGCATAGCTCAGGGTCTTGTTATCTACCTCGGAATAGTCGAGTGCCACCGCAATGGTATTGAATTCGTTGACGCCGGTTGTACTGATATGTAACTGGTGATGGATATCCAGATTAACTCTGTGTCTGCGACGATACAGCGGATAAAGGATGGTTAGTAACAGGAGCACGACTAGGCCTATACCGCCTGCAACGACCAGGGTTTTAAGCCCCTCACTCACATCCATGGCCAGCACATCAGTTACCGACTCATAGACCAGTTTCATGTTCAATCCACCGACCAGTACTACTATAGACCAGCCAATGATTTTGCTGAACATAGAGATTGCAAAGCGGCCCATTTTTTCCTTATCACTCACAAAATAGATCAGCGGAATAATGGCAAATGATAATTGCATACTGAGCAGCACCTGGCTAAAAATCAATAGCCTCCCTACCCCCTTGTTACCCATGACCAGGATCACAATTACTGCAGGTACTACCGCTAACAGACGGGTAATGATACGGCGTAATGCCGGGCTGATTCTTAATTGCAGGTAGCCCTCCATAACGATTTGTCCGGCCAGTGTACCGGTAATAGTAGAGCTTTGCCCGGCAGCAATCAGTGCAATGGCAAATAGCCTGGAAGCCCATTCTGTGCCCAGTGTCGGGGCCAATAACTGGTGTGCATCCTCCAGCTCTGCCACCTGTGTCATGCCGTTACGGTGAAATACAGATGCAGCAAGGATCAGGATGGCGGCATTCACAAAGAATGCCAGGTTAAGGGCAATCGTACTATCCCAGAAGTTATATTTTAATGCTTTTTTTATAGATATATCATCTTTCTCAATCTTACGGGTCTGTACCAGTGCCGAGTGCAGGTACAGGTTATGGGGCATTACAGTTGCCCCAATGATACCAATAGCAATATATAAGGCTTGCGTATTGGGTATAGATGGAATGAAACCCTGAACCAGCGCGTGCATATCCGGTTTGGCCAGGAACATTTCGATCAGGAAGCACATACCGATGATGAATATGGTACCGATGATGAACAGCTCCATTTTGCGGATACCCAGCCTTTGCAGATACAACAACAAGAAAGTATCTCCGAAACTGATGAGTACACCCCAGATCAGGTCCAGTCCGAATAACAATTGCAACCCGATCGCCATACCGAGTATTTCTGCAAGATCACAGGCCGCGATCGCAATTTCTGCCAGCAGATAAAGGATGAAGTTCATCCCTTTAGGATAGGTCTCCCGGTTACATTGTGCCAGATCTTGTCCTCTTACGATACCCAGTCGGGTGCAGAGCGATTGCAGGAAGAGCGCGATAATATTGCTGCATAAAAGCACCCAGATAAGGGTGTAGCCAAACTGTGATCCGCCGGCCAGGTCTGTAGCCCAGTTGCCCGGGTCCATATAACCTACACTGACAAGGTATGCCGGACCGAAAAAGGCCATGATCTTGCGCCAGGACGACTTCTTAGAAGCTATATCTACACTGCTGTGTACATCATGTAATGATTTATGCTGCCCGCTCAATGTTTCAAATGTTAGATTTGTAAAACAATTTTATTAAGCAAATATAGGAATTGTGCGAGCAAATCGCATATATTATTTTTTATAGTAGTTCGAAGGGCCGTGTATGTTAATATCCCCTCCGTGAAAACGGGGTTTGCGCCCGATGTGTACGTCCGCAAATGATTTTAGTAATGCGAGGTATTCTCTCATCTTATTTTTCTGCATGAGTGCATAGCCACCCTCGCGGTCTGCGGCATAGCCATAAGATTTGATGCCCATTGCCTCGCCCAGGTATACCGCGCGGTCCAGGTGATAGTTCTGGCTGATCATGATTGCTTCATCTACCTTAAACAAGTCTTTGGCCCGGTATACGGTAGAGTACGTATCAAAACCTGCATAGTCCACAAATATATCTTCGGCCGGTATTCCATGTGCGGTACAGTATTCTTTCATTACCGTCAGTTCATCATACTCATCCTGACCATTATCTCCCGAGAGCAGGAGTCTTTTTACTTTCCCGGATTTATAGAGTTCAATTCCTGCATCCAAACGGTCCTGCAGGTAAGCGCTGGGCTTATTATTGCGAATGCCTGCACCAAATATAATTGCAGTATAGGTTTGAGGTAGCTTTTCTATATTGCTGTAGCAAAGCGGGTTCACTTTCTTTTTAATGCCGTATACCAGTCCGGCAGCGAAAATGCTTAGTGCACCGGCAGCAATCAGGGGGATTTTTAGTTTTTTCATAGATCAATTATCTACTGCAAAATAATCCTTTGTTTTTGAAATAAAATCTTAATTTTCGTCCCCCTAACGATTGCGTTTTATGAAGAAGATCAATAAGCCCAGAGATGTAGAATATGCTTTGTATTATGATACCTATATAGCCATGGTGCCGGCAGAAACGAGTGTACTGGATCAGCTGAAAGGCTCTGCCAGGGAAGTTACTGCATTATACAAGTCCCTGAGTCCGGAAGCTTTGACGACGCCTTATGCAGAGGGTAAATGGTCTCTGAAAGACCTGCTGATGCACCTGATTGATGTAGAGCGCGTATTTGTTTATCGTGCGATGCGTTTTGCACGTATGGATCGTACACCGCTGCCATTTTTTGATGAAAATGAATTTGCCAAACAAGCCCTGGCTGATAAGGTTCCCCTGACCAAGCTACTGAAGGAGTATAATGCCTGTCGCAACCTGACGATAGCTTTCTTTAATAACCTGACAGCGAAACAGACAGAACGCTCGGGTATTGCCAGTCAGGCGGCTATGTCGGTACGTGCCTGTGCCTGGATTATTATGGGCCATGAACTACATCACCGTAAGATTATTACAGAACGATACTTAAAATAAAAAATACGGGTCTAGTACCCGTATTTTTCTTTCCAGCATTGTCGCAAATAAGCCCTGAGCTTATCTTCTGAAGGATTGGGTCCCGGATCATATATCTTCGTTCCGGCAAGGGCTTCGGGCAGGAATTCCTGCTCTACAAAATGTCCTTCAAAACTATGAGCATATTTATAGTTATCGCCGTAACCGATATCTTTCATCAGTTTGGTCGGTGCATTGCGAATGTGCAGCGGTACCGAAAGGTCTCCGGTCTGCCGTACAATAGCCTGTGCCATATTAATGGCTTCATAAGAAGCATTACTTTTTACAGAAGAGGCCAGGTAGGTAACAGCCTGTGACAAAATAATACGGCATTCGGGATAGCCAATCATTTCCACTGCAGAAAAGCAGGAGGTCGCCAGCAATAGCGCATTGGGATTAGCATTGCCGATATCTTCACTGGCAAATATGACCATGCGCCGGGCAATAAACTTCGGGTCTTCCCCACCCTCTATCATCCGGGCCAGATAATATACTGCTGCATTGGGATCGCTGCCCCGCATAGATTTGATGAAGGCCGAAATAATATCATAGTGCTGCTCTCCGGTCTTGTCATACAAGGCCATTTTCTTTTGTATGATGGATTGTACCTTTTCATTCGTGATGACTTTAGTGCCTTCAGGAAGAGCCGTCACCACAATCTCAAACAGGTTCAGCATACGGCGGCCATCACCACCACTCAATTGCAGTAATGCTTCCCATTCTTCAATACGGATATCCATCTGTGTAATGAACTCATCCTGCTCTATCGCGCGTTGCACCAATTGCTTCAGATCCTCTACGGTAAAAGGTTTGAGGATATATACCTGACAACGGCTCAGTAAGGCGCTGATGACTTCAAAAGACGGATTTTCGGTAGTGGCACCGATCAGTACGATATAACCCCGCTCTACAGCACCGAGCAGGCTGTCCTGCTGGGCTTTGTTGAAGCGGTGTATCTCATCTATAAACAATAAGGCTTTGCCGGCCTTTTTCGAAAGGTCAATGATCTGGCGTATTTCTTTAACGCCGCTTTCAATAGCACTGAGACTGAAAAACGGAAGACCGGACTCATGGGCTATGATCTGCGCCAGGGTGGTCTTACCGATGCCCGGAGGTCCCCAGAAAATGAGCGAATGTGGTTGCTTCTGATCTATCATATTCCGCAATACACTACCCGCTCCTACCAGGTGTTCCTGTCCTACATAATCTTCCAGGCGCTGCGGGCGCATGCGCTCTGCCAATGGTGGTGTGCCGGATTTATTATTCATGAAAATGCACTATTTTTATGGACTCAAAATTACGTCAAATGATACAGAAAATAGCGCTTTCCTTATGTTTGTCAATGCTTTCGATGACATATGTACAGGCGCAACAAGTGAGTACAGCAGTAACCGACGACCTGGATCAGTATAAACAGATCAGTGCGCCGATACCGGCTTTCAGCATTGAAACCAGTGATGGACATTTTCATTCAGAAAAGGATATTCCCGCAAAGTCTGCTATTGTTGTATTGTTCAACCCGACCTGCGATCACTGCCAGGATCTGGCAAAGGATATTGTGAAGCATAAAGAAAAGTTTGAGGCCATTTCGCTGGTGTTTATCGGGGCCAAAGACATGAAGCCTTATCTGGATGATTTTATTAAAGCCACAGGGCTAAAACAGTTGCCACACGCAATTGTAGGCGCTGATCGTTCTGATGTAATTTACCAGTTGTATGAGTTTAAGGCGCTGCCTCAAACGAATGTGTATACCGAAAAACATACACTGAAGTATAAGCATAATGGAAGTATCAGTGCTAAAGAGCTGTTGTCTATTATCTCCGGAAAGGGAAAGTAGCCGGAACGGAATAATATAAAAACGGGTATTTTGTGTGTAACAAAATACCCGTTTTTATATGCTTAAAATATTAACTGAGTGTCCGCTTAAAGGAAACAAAGTCTTGCATTATGATTTAAGTAGCTTATAGTAAGGACGAATAAAATAATTGCCTACATGCAGCTAGTCAGTATATATTTATTTTCCGAAGCGTGCGGTAATCCCCACGGATACTTTTGGGGTGAAAAAGTTGTCATCCAGGTCCGGACCTCCCGGGGCTACGGCAAAACCCGCCTGCAGGTTGAAGCGGATATTGGAAGAACCGGCTTCAAAGTTGAAATAGGGTTCGAAGATCGGATACAGCGTATTCGATACACTGTTGTAATGCTCCTGTGTATAATGCATATTGTAAGCACTAATATCGTAGAACTGATAGAAACCAAGTCTCACGCCACCCACAAGGCTGACATTCTTCTTAGCCATACCCACAGCCGGTTGCAGAGAGAAGGCTCTGAAGCGGGAGTTCAGGCGATCTCTTACCTGGTTATTGGAGGTGTAATAGGAATGGTCGCGGTTCACACCTGCCGCAAAGTTACCATAAACAGATACCAGCCCGTTAGTGCCGAAACGGTTATAATACCCGATACCGCCTTCGAATGAGCTGCCTCCCATCTTGCGGATGTAGTCATCATTATCTATAGAGCCATTGCTGTTAAAGCCACGGTTGCGCCAGGATGCTTTAAGACCCAGGCTCTGAACCGGCGAATAGCCCACATTCAGATCGAAAGACGGAAAATTATATACGCCTGCTACCAGCACAGAGGCATTGGCAGCGACTTCTCCCTGTTTGCTCAGCATGGGGTCATACACCGATTCTGCACGGTACAGCGGACGGTAACAGGAGCTGAGGGTAAGGGTTGCGAGGGAAATGTACAGTAGATTTTTTTTCATATAAAAGCAAATATGTTGTGATTTCAGACAGGGATGCAGTATCCCCATCTGAAAATTACAACATATTTTGATAATTTAATATTTTAGATCAGATAAAGACGCTTGAGGCCATGAGCATTGCTTCGTTAAAAGCTGCTCTGTCGATGGACAAAGGAATGTTATTTTTATCTGCAAAGTCCAGTAAACGTTCTGTAGCGATATTGCCAACCAGATCATCATTAGCCATCGGACAACCCCCTATACCTTTGATAGAGGTGTCGAAGCTGGTACAACCTGCATCCCAGGCTGCCTGCAGTTTTTCCTCTGTAGACTGTGCGGTGGAATGGAAGTGTGCCCCGATATGGATCTGCGGAAATTCAGGGATCAGTTTTTTATAAATATTGGTAATATTCTCCGGGTTGGAAACCCCAACAGTATCGGCCAGGGCAATATGTTTCACCCCTAACTGTACCAGGGTCTGGAACCATTTGTATACGATATCGGCATTGTACTCATCTCCATAAGGATTACCGAAACCCATAGACAGGTATAACACGGCCTCTTTATTGTTCTGGGTACATAAGTTCTGAATCGTTTCTACCTGCTCCAGAGACTCTGCAATCGTTTTATTGGTATTGCGCATCTGGAAAGTTTCGGAGATAGAGAACGGGAATCCTAGATAAGTAATTTCATCATAGACAACTGCATCCTGCGCCCCGCGTACATTGGCAATGATCGCCAGCAGCTTGCTGCGGGTATTACTCATATCCAGTTGATGGATCACTTCTTTAGTATCTACCAGTTGCGGAATAGCTTTGGCTGATACAAAAGAACCGAAATCCAGGATATCGAAACCTACTTTTAATAACTGATTCAGGTAAGCCACTTTAGTGGCGGTGGGTATGAAATGAGACCAGCCTTGCATGGCGTCTCTTGGACATTCTATTAAAGTCATGATTAATGCTTATGTCGTGATTGCGTTTCAAACGCTTGTCAAAAATACGGATTATTGCTTATATCGTCATCAGCCATCCACTATGGTGAGCCCGTAGATGTCGGCCAGTCGTTGCAGGCAGGCTTCTTTATGGATGAGGGGAATACCGATAGTATACTCGCAGAATAACTGCATATCCTGTTTCAGGATGCTTACTTCATATTGTTTCAGCACAGTCATCACTTCGTTCATGATCGTATAATCAAAACTCAGGCCAAGTGTGTATTCAATATTCTTCTCTACAACTTCACAAAGTGCCAGCGCATCTGTGGTCACGTTCTTGTAGGCATTGATCAGCCCTGGTACACCTAATAAGGTGCCGCCGAAATAGCGGACTACTACGACCAGTACATTGGTCAGTCCGGCACTATCGATCTGACCCAGTATGGGCCTTCCTGCACTGCCCGATGGCTCGCCGTCATCATTGGCACGGAACTGTTGTCCGTCAATACCGATCCGGTATGCATAGCAATGATGTACTGCTTTCGGATGCTCTTTCTTTAAGATCTGTATATGTGTCTTCAGTTCATCAGCATGATTCAAAGGATAGGTATAGGCCAGGAATTTACTGCCCCTGTCCCTGAACTCTGCTGTGGTCGTGCTTTTGATCGTCTTATAAGTATTCATGATTGGGTCTGGTATATTGCTGGATGATGTTGTCGTCCAGGATAATGCGTTCTTGCTTTACGGCAGGATGCAGCACCGGTGCAGGTGTGCCGCTGTGGAGCTGAACAGGTGTTTCTATACAAAAGGCTTCATCCCATAAACCTGCATGAATAAAGGATTGCAGGGTTTGCGTGCCCCCTTCTACAATCAGGCTGTTGATGCCTTTTTGATACAGGTCCTGTAAGAGTGAGGATATGAAATCCTGTCCTGAAGGTAATTTTATATAGGATGTTTGCGCCTCAATGCCTTCGTACATTTCAGTATAAATCCAGGTAGCTAAGCCATCAGTCTTTACATGCAGTGTTTCCGGCAATTCATTTTTCGGGTCGATAATGATACGGAGTGGTTGCTGTGTGCCAAAGAAACGATTAGTCAGGTAAGGGTTGTCTTGCGCTGCGGTACGGTAACCTACTAAAATAGCCTGCTCTTCACTGCGCATACGATGTACCCATCGTTGGCTCAAAGCATTACTGAGCATTACTTTGCGGCCTGCTTCTGGAGCAATAAAGCCATCGGCACTTTGCGCCCATTTCAGGATGATATAGGGTCTCTGATGCTGATGGTAGGTAAAGAATCTTTTGTTTAATGCGCGGGCTTCCTGTTCCAGTACACCGGTAATCACCGGTATGCCTGCGTCACGGATCATGGCTATGCCCTTGCCGGCCACTTTTGCAAACGGATCTTCGCAGGCCACTACCACCTCTTTTACACGTTTCAGAATCACCAGTTCCGCACAGGGTGGTGTTTTACCATAATGGGCACAGGGTTCCAGACTTACATATAGTGTACTCTCCCCGATCAGGTGCTGATCTGCTGCGGCCACACTGTTAAAGCAGTTGACCTCGGCATGTGCCTGGCCATATTGCCGGTGCCAGCCCTCCCCGATGATACGGTCCTGGTACACCAGAACTGAACCCACGACAGGATTGGGTGCTACATGGCCCTGCCCTTTCATGGCCAGTTCCAGGCAGCGGTACATATATTTTGCGTGTGTCTCCATTAATCCATTTTGCATCAGCAAAAATGTTCGTTACAGGCTGCCCGGTATCGATACCCGACAAACTGTGACGAACATTTTTTACCGTTGACGGTTTATTTTTTAGCGAATTTCGCCGGATCTTTATCAAATGTTTCTTTACAGTGCGGGCTGCAGAACCAGGTAGTATCGCCACCGTAAACGGTGTATTGATCCCAGTCTGCTTTTTTGTCCATCTCACATACCGGATCTTTAGGTCCGTTCGCAGGTGCTGCTGCTGCTGTTGCGGCCATCTCTGAAGTTTTTGTTTCAGCAGCTGTCGCTTTTTCTTCTGTTTTATTGCTGTTGCCGCAGGCAGCGAAAGTCAGTGCCAGTGCAGAAAATAAAAAGATCTGTTTCATAACTTATAATGATTTTATTAATTCACTTACAATTTTAGCCAGTTTAGGTGCCGCTTCATTAGCCGCAGCAAGTACCTCTTCATGGGTGATCGTATTCAGCTCTTCGCGGATACCCAGGTCGGTAATAATGCTTGCAGCAAACACCTTCATACCTCCGTGAATGGCTACAATCACTTCTGGTACCGTGCTCATACCTACAGCATCACCACCGATAACATGCAGCCAGTAATACTCTGCTCTTGTTTCAAAGGTCGGACCCTGTAAACCGATATAAACGCCTTCCTGTACCGGTATGCCGGCAGTTGCTGCAACAGCTTTAGCCTTATCCAGCAGGTCATAACTATATGGTTCGCTCATATCCGGAAATCGGGTGCCCAGGCGGGTATCGTTCTTACCTCTCAGCGGATGTTCCGGGAACAGGTTGATATGATCTTTAATGAACATGATATCGCCGATCTTAAAGTCTTTGTTCATGCCTCCGGCAGCATTGCTGACAAAAAGAGTATGTACACCCAGTGCTTTCATTACCCTTACAGGGAAGGTTACTTCCTGCATGTCATAGCCTTCGTAATAGTGAAAACGACCGGCCATCATGATTACCTGTTTGTCTCCGATAGTTCCGAAGATCAGCTTACCGGCATGACCTTCTACTGTTGACTGCGGGAAGTTCGGAATTACTGTGTATGGCAGTTCTTTGGTAACGGTTACCGCTTCGGTAAGCCCGCCCAGACCGCTGCCCAGGATAACGCCGTATTCCGGCAGGGATTCCAGTTGTGCTTTTATATATTCGGCTGTCTCTTGGATTTGCTCAAAAGTCATTTCTGTTTCTGTTTTTAGCTTTTATAGTAAAGAATCCTCTGGGTTTTCTGTATCGGTCTGATTAATAGGACTGATAGAATCTATATTGATGTCGGTACGGGGCAGGGTCATGACATGCTTCTGCTCCAGTGCATCGATATGGCTCTTACGGTTCAGGTGCTGACCTGTAATGGTTTTCATATTTTTACCAGCAAGACTCAGCGTACTGTTTTTCTTACGGATGTTGGCCAGCATACGGCCAATGATCAGGAATAAAAGAGCCAGCAGTACAAACATTCCTTTTACAGAATATTCAAATTGCTGCATTTCCATTGAGCTGATCTTTCCCGGTACAATTTCAGGGTAGCCTGTCATCTTGCCCATCACAAAGAATGGACCAAGGTTGTTCATGAAAAACAGGTATACAATACTGCCCATACTCAGGAGATACATGATAATCTCCATCAGTATATTCAGCGATGCATTCAGGAAACGGGTGGCCATAGATCTGCGCAGGGAAGTCGCCATAGGATCGATCAGTGCGATCTGTTCCTTGATCATGACTTTCTGTTCCTGCCAGTCTTCGATCAGGTCCTGGTAAAGAGATTCTTTAGGTGAAATTTCGGTCATATGGTAATGGATTTATTATTTATGCCTGGGGCTTTGCGGTAAAAAATGAAAATATAGTAGTACCGTAGTTTTTAACCCGCAGCAGGTTTGGATGATTTTCATAATTGTTACGTGGCGTATGTTCCAGTACAAAAATGCCATCCTCTGCAATCAGTTCACGTTCGATAACGATTCTTGGCAGATCGTCTATTTCCTGCAGCGCATAAGGCGGTCCTGCAAAGATGAAATCATACTTATCTGTACACTGTGCCAGGAATTTAAACACATCGCCCTGTATGAGGTTGAAGTTCTCGATATTCAGTTCCTGTGCGGTTTTGCGAATGAATGTTGCCGGTACTTTATCTCTTTCTACAATGGTCAGGTTTGTGGCCCCGCGAGACGCCAGTTCGTAACTGATGCTGCCGGTACCACCGAAGATGTCCAGTGTTTTGGCTCCTTCAAAGTCAACCAGGTTCTGCAGCGTATTGAATAAACCTTCTTTAGCAATATCAGTAGTTGGTCTGGTATTGGGTAATTTTGCCGGCGGATGAAATTTTCTGCCTCCGAATCTGCCCCCGATTATGCGCATTTAATAATCTGTTTAATAAGTTGTAAAATAGGTCCTTTGTCGCCGGTAATGATCTGCACATCGTCAAAATACGTTTTGAGATCCAGTGCAAACTCCTCCACATTTTCAATAATCCCGGATACGTTGAATTGTGCCAGGGATGGATCGAAATCATTTTTCTCTGCGATCAGGGCGATCTTAAACACCACATTCTCTACCGTTTCAAATTCAAATGTCTGATGCGCCAGTAATTTACCGGAATTGGTTACACTGAGCAATGCCTCATTCTGTAACAGGATCAGGTTGGCTACACTGCCACCATGATCAGTAGCAATATTGCCCAGCGAAAAACGGGATAAGGATACCACCTGCAAATGATTGAAGTAACGCTTCATTAGTTGCGCGATCTTGCTGTCGTAAGCGTATACCACATGGGCATTGATTTCCGGTATTTTATTGTCGAAAATGTCATCATCAGGACCGATATGATGCAATCTTTTCAGCCACAGACGTGATTCTTCGCCCAGGAACAATTTTTCCGGGATAATGAGTGCACGCTCATCAGCCACCCAGATTTTTTTAATTTTCTGGTTATGCAGGCCCATGGCCTCGTGCAGGAATATTTTTTCAAAAAATGCTTCGTCCCAGTTTTGTGTATTGGTATAGACGTAAGCTTCAAGTATATCTGTATCGTTATACAGGTACACACAACATCCGTTCTTCCAGATAATCAGTTCCTCTCCTGTAACATCAGTTGCCTTAAAACCTTCTACGCTATAGCTCCAATACGGTGTAAGATTATCTAACATATTAAAATATAACAAGCGATCTAAAAGGGCAAAGATAATGAATCTGAATTACTCCGATACAGGCTAAGTGCCTGATTTTACCAGTTCTTTATTCCCTTTGACAAAAGCCTGAACCAGGTAGGCCAGTAACTTGCCTATAGAAGGATACGTCATGCCATCTGCCCGCTGTGCCACGCCTTCCGGCAAATGCAGGTAAGCAGCCTTTTCATGACTGGCGGCAGTGTGTATATACTGTAATGCTTCGGTACGGGAAAAGCCTACCGGAGATAAGGCACTGCTTAAGGTATCCGTGATGGAATCCAGGTCCAGCTCAATACCGTAAGCAGTGGTACATACATGCTCCAGGCATTGCTTGAGGCCTTGCTCAAATGACTGCTTCCGGCGCAGGTATATGTCCTCAAAGGTTACAAAGCACAGGTCTTCGTTCTGGTTAAAATGGTTCCAGATGTCGGTATTATTATAGCCTTCGTGCAGGCCGAATGCTGCATAATGCTTCAGGTAACCTTCTTTATAAGCATAATGGAATCCGTTGCCGCTGTGCCTTCCTTCCAGTGCGCGGAAATCGGCATGTGCATCCATATTGATAACATTGATGGGTGATTGTCGTGCTTCAGACAAGCCTTTCAGTAAAGGATAGGCATTATTATGTCCGCCCCCGATTACTACCGGTATCTTACCTGCAGCCACTATATGACGGATAACAGGTGTTACGACCAGGTCAATAGCAGCAGTAGCCTTTCTCAGTTGCTCCGGTTCCGCAGCATGTTCTGTATGAGCCACCTGATCCAGTAATGCAGTACAGTCTATATGACCTAAGAGGAAGAAGTCTTTGCCGCACAGGTAACTATTGTCCTGAATATTTAAAAAGGCAGACAGAAAAGCGGTCCAGCCGGTATGGGCGCCCCCTATACCATTATTGGCCCTTACGCCTATATCTTCGGGTATACCCAGCAATACATATGGCGCTTCGGTCTCCTTTAATGCTGTTTCCCAGGCATGATTGCCGGGGTACGAAATGGTCTGTCCCAGCTTCTCTTCTCCGGCTCTGGTGCTGAAAAAATGCTGGATATCTGCGAAGGAATATGGCTTAAGTGAGGGCATAAAACTTATTTGTTTGCTACAAAAATAGTATTTATAACCTTTTCCAATACGGGGTTAAAGTGAATTTATTGTATCGTGTCAATAATAGAATTAACTTTGCCATCATTACTTAAAATAAATAGTATCAGAATATGTATCCAGCAGAATTAGTGAATCCGATGAAACAAGAGTTGACTCAACACGGATTCCAGGAAATAGTAAATACAGCACAGGTTCAGGACGCAATGAAGCAAAGTGGCACTACTTTATTGGTTATCAATTCAGTATGTGGTTGTTCTGCAGGTACTGCCCGTCCGGGAGTTGTTGCTTCTTTGAATGGTGAAGGAAAGAAACCAGATCACCTGGTGACTTCATTTGCCGGTTTTGACGCAGAAGGTGTACAGGAAGCAAGAAAATTCTTACTGCCTTACCCACCATCTTCTCCGGCTATCGCTTTATTAAAAGATGGTCAGCTGGTACATATGATCGAACGTCATATGATTGAAGGCCGTTCTGCCGCAATGATTGCCGCTAACCTGCAGCAAGCGTACGAAATGTACTGCTAAAACAGGAATTTTATAATTGTGTTGATAAGTGTGCCGGTAAATTTTCCGGCACATTTTATTTGTACGCACTTTTGTTCTAAATTTGACCTCCAAAAATTACGCAATTATTTCATTGAGTATGCAGAAGATATTAGTTGCCAATCGTGGCGAAATTGCACTGCGCGTTATGCGTTCTGCAAAAGAAATGGGCATCAAGACCGTTGCCGTCTATTCCGAGGCTGACCGTACTATGCCCTTTGTACAATATGCAGACGAGGCAGTTTGTATCGGACCGGCTCCTTCAGCCCAGTCTTATCTGAGAGCAGATAAGATTATTGAAGTGGCGAAGCAACTGGGTGTTGATGGTATCCATCCGGGTTACGGATTCCTGAGTGAGAATGCAGAATTCTCCAAAGCAGTGACCGATGCCGGTATCACCTTTATCGGGCCTAGTGCTCACTCTATCAATATGATGGGGAGCAAGATTGCTGCTAAACAAGCCGCTCAGACCTTTGATGTGCCAATGGTTCCGGGTACGGATAAGCCACTGGTAAGTGTAGAAGAGGCTCATGAGATTGCAGATCGTGTAGGCTACCCTATCCTGATCAAAGCCAGCGCCGGTGGTGGTGGTAAAGGTATGCGTGTAGTGAACAATACAGAGGAGCTGGAAGAGCAGATGCGCATGGCTAAAAGTGAAGCCCTGAGTGCCTTCAGCAATGACGATGTATTTATTGAAAAATATGTAGGTTCTCCTAAACATATCGAAATCCAGATCCTGGGCGACCAGCATGGCAATTACGTATACCTGTTCGAAAGAGAATGTTCTATACAGCGCAGACACCAGAAGCTGATCGAAGAAGCGCCTTCTTCCTGCCTGACTACCGATGTACGTAAAGCTATGGGTGAATGTGCCGTAAATGTGGCCAAAGCCTGTAAATACTATGGTGCAGGTACGGTAGAGTTCCTGGTAGATGATGACCTGAATTTCTATTTCCTGGAGATGAATACCCGTCTGCAGGTAGAGCACTGTGTAACAGAATACATTACCGGTGTAGACCTGGTTAAAGAACAGATCCGTGTAGCCCGTGGCGAGAAATTGTCTTTCAGCCAGGAAGAGCTCACTATCAATGGTCACTCTATTGAACTGCGTGTATGTGCCGAAGATCCTTTAGATAATTTCGTACCGGATACCGGTAAACTGGAAATCTATGTGCGCCCGCAAGGTAATGGTGTGCGTGTAGATGATGGTTATGAGCAGGGAATGGATATTCCTATCTTCTATGACCCGATGATCGCTAAACTGGTGGTTTGGGGTAAAGATCGTGCAGAGGCTATTGACCGCCTGTGCCGTGCTGTGGATGAATATAAGATTAAAGGCATTAAAACTACTCTGCAGTTCGGTAAATGGGCTGTACGCCAGCCGGCATTTGCAGAAGGTAAGTTCGATACCAACTTCATCAATAAATATTACAAACCGGAATACCTGGTCGTACAGGATGATGCGGAAATGAATGTTGCCGCTTCGCTTGCAGGTGTATTATGGGAGCAAGGTAAGAAAACCGCTCCTGTAGCCAGTCAGACTGCTGCCGGTAGTAAATGGAAAATGAAACGATAAATTGATTTATCCTGATGATAAAAGTAAAAGTCACCCGTTTTCGGGTGACTTTTACTTTTATGTCTGCATACAGGATTAGCGATCAGCGATCACCATTCTTTTCGAACCTACTATTTTACCATCGGCAATGATAGAATAGATGTACATTCCTGCTGCCAGTTGACCAGCTGTGAAGGTAACAGATGAGTTACCGCGATCTTTGATCGGCATGGTTTTTACCTGCTTGCCCTGTAAGTCATACACGGTCAGGAAAGCACTGTTTACCTGTGCCGGTAAGGTAAAGCGGATTACCGTTTCATGAGAGAACGGGTTAGGTACGTTCTGCTCAATGCTAGCATCACTCATAAAGTTCTGCTCCAGGCTGGTCGTACCACCCTGCACTTTTTGCAGTTCGCTGAGTTGCTGTTGTAGCTGATCGATTACTTTTTGCTGATCTTCGATCATTTTTTGCTGCTCCTGCATTCCTTTTACCAGCGGCACCACGAATTCAGCATAAGCAATGCCGTAGTTGTCCTGGTCATTGGCCGGAACATGCACACCATTGAAGTCATAGCTGACATCTTTCGCAGCCTGTTCAACTTCCTGTGCAATAAAGCCTGTCTGACGGATCTTTGTAGATGCCGTGAAGTCCTGGTTCATATAGTGTTTGCGGGCTTCTTCTGTCATGTTTTTTGTCCAGAATTCGCTTAACTTACGGGTATCAACATTATAAACGACTGGTCTTAGTTTTTTGATAAACTCCAGACCTTTTACCTCTTCCGTGATATTGGTTTTGAAGCGACCATCAGAAACCGTCACATAAGTCGGACCTTCTACGATTGTCGCAGTGGTGCTACCCAGGCGGATCTTATCATCAGCATTTACCACGGCGCTGTTACCGATTGCAGTAGCATTGTTCAGGTTGTTAGCCGCTACATCTGCGCTATAGCCCAGGGCTGTATTGCTGCCACCGGTACTGTTGTTATATAATGCTGCAAAGCCTACAGCAGTATTGTTCGGACCGCTGGTGCTCAGGTACAGGGAACGGAAACCTACAGAAGTATTGTTACTGGCGGTAGTACCGTACAGGGCCTGGTATCCCAGTGCAGCGTTGTACTGGCCGGCCACATTGAAGTGCATGGAGTAAGAACCCACTGCAGCATTGTAACCACCGGTAGTATTATTCATCAGGGACTGGTAGCCACCGGCATAGTTGTCACGGCCACTTGTATTGGCATACATAGAGTTATACCCGATCGCGGTATTGTTCACCCCATTGTTATTGTAAAGTGACTGAAAACCGTTAGCCACATTATAACTACCGGTAGAGTTGGTATACAGGGCAGCGAAACCAATGGCCGTATTATCTGCTCCGCTGGAATTGATATACATGGATCTGAAGCCAACAGATGTATTGTTGCTGCCGGTATTGCTGTACAACGACTGGTAACCCAGTGCAGAGTTATACATACCGGAAACGTTGAAGGCAAGTGAGTAGCCGCCCACTGCAGCATTGTATCCCCCACCGGCATTCGCATTCAGCGCACGAAAACCAATACCGGTATTCGCCGTTCCTGTATTAGACGTCAGGGCCGCCGAACCTAAAGCAACACTCTGTCCGCCGCCGATAGGTACGGAGTTGAGGTTATATGAAACATTCTGGGCCTGCACCTGGGCTGATAAAGCCATTAAGGTTACAAAACCGGCAACAAAGGGAAATCTTTTCGTCTTCATAGAGACATTGGGCAATGCATGTGTACTTGCTTTCATAAGATTAACTGTTTTGAAATGTTTTGCGTACTCTGTCAGATTTTCCGCTACCTCTTTATGCGTATTGAAGGATGGTACCAATACCCTTTTCTTTTCGTTTGGTGTAGGTAATAGTTTTAACTGTGTTTTGTTTTTAGTGATAATTCTCTTAGATGTGAATACTAAAGTATATATTATTCTCATAATGGTGAAATTAATTATTGGTTAAGTGTGTAAAATTTTTATGATATTGACCGGTATTGTCTATTGTTAAGCTTCTGAGCACGGCTTTAATAATTTTTCGGAATTTGGGGATCAGGGTTATCTTTGTACACTACATAAAGATCGAAACATGAAAGAAGTACTGTTAAGTACGATTAAAGCGGCCGGAGCCCTGGTGAAAGAAGGATTCAGCCAGGAATTTGAGATCAGCCATAAAGACGGGATCAATAATCTTGTCACTACGATTGATAAGGCTTCTGAAGAACTTATCGTGCATACAATTAAAGCGCATTTTCCGGATCATGGTTTTGTGGGTGAGGAATTCGGGAATGAAAATGAAGATGCGGAATATAAATGGATCATTGATCCGATCGATGGTACGGTAAACTTCGCGCATCGTGTGCCGCTTTGCTGTGTCAGTATTGCCCTGGCGCGTAATGAAGAGGTGATCATGGGGGCTGTATATAATCCTATGATGAATGAACTGTTCTTTGCCGAAAAAGGTAAAGGTGCATTTTTAAATGACCAGCCGATATCGGTATCTGCTAAAAGCACGATTCAGAATGCGTTTCTGGTGACTGGTTTTCCTTATCATTTCCCTGAAACGAAAGTGCATCCTGTAGATATTTTTGCTAAAATAGTGAAGCAGGGATTCCCGGTACGCCGTCTGGGTTCTGCTGCGCTGGATCTGTGCTGGGTGGCCTGTGGCCGCTTTGATGCCTTCTGGGAGTTTAACCTGCAGGCATGGGATATTGCTGCCGGTTACCTGTTGGTAGAAGAAGCCGGAGGCAAAGTGACCAATTTCTCTAACCAGCCTTATACCATCTGGGATAAGGAAAGCCTGGCAACAAACAAAGTATTGCACGAGGACATGCTGCAATTATTATTCTCTTAAATTCTGTTATCTTAAATTATATATGCAAGTAAAAATCATCAACCGTTCTAAAAATCCGCTGCCGCAATATCAGACCCTGGGCTCTGCCGGTATGGACCTCTCTGCCAACCTGGATTACCCTATTGAGCTGAAACCGCTGGAAAGAGCACTGGTACCTACCGGTCTGTTTATGGAGCTTCCACTGGGCTATGAAGCACAGATACGCCCGAGAAGCGGTATGGCGATCAAGAAAGGGATTACCGTGATCAATACACCGGGTACAATCGACAGCGATTACCGCGGAGAAATTAAAATTCCGATTGTAAACCTTTCTGCAGATACGCAGGTTATCGAACATGGTGAGCGTGTGGCACAAATGGTGATCGCAAAGCATGAACACATTATCTGGGAACTGACGGATATACTGGAAGACAGCGAGCGTGGTGCGGGTGGTTTTGGCCATACCGGAACGAAATAATCAGAAAAAGAACTTTATGATACAAAAGATTGCGGTGCTGACCTCCGGAGGAGATGCACCCGGTATGAATGCGGCAATACGTGCTGTGGTGCGTACAGCTATATATCATGGCATTGCTGTAATGGGTGTTCGTTATGGGTACCAGGGGCTTATCGACGATGATATCTTTCCAATGGAATCCAGGGATGTGGCCAACATCATACAGATGGGTGGCACCATGCTGAAAACAGCACGCAGCAAGGATTTTATGACGGAAGAAGGTCGCAGTAAAGCGGCAGCTAACCTGAAGAAGCATGGTGTGGAAGGCCTGGTTGTGATTGGCGGAGACGGTAGTTTCAGGGGGGCTTGTGCCCTGCATGCCGAGCACCAGATGCCGATTATCGGTATTCCGGGTACTATAGATAAAGACATATCCGGTACTGACTATACGATTGGTTTTGATACTGCAGTAAATACTGCGATTGAAGCGATTGATAAGATCAGGGATACAGCGGCGGCACATGATCGCCTATTCATTATTGAGGTAATGGGTCGTGATGCAGGTTATATTGCCCTGAACAGTGGCATCGCCACCGGTGCTGAATCAGTACTGGTTCCGGAGCGCATTACTAATGTAGAGCGTGTGGCGGCAATGATTGACTATGATCAGAAGCGCCGGAAAAATGTACATATTATCGTGGTTGCAGAGGGCGATGATTTCGGTGCAGAACCATTGACGCATGTACTGCAACATAAATTCCCGGCTATGGAGATACGCCATACGGTGCTGGGTCATATACAGCGCGGAGGATCGCCTACTTATTACGACCGCGTACAGGCCAGCCGCCTCGGATACCATGCCGTACTGGCTTTGAAAGAAGGTAAATCTCAAGAGATGGTGGGTATTGTCAATAATCATATTGCCTTCGCGCATATGGATAGTGTGGTAAAGAAGCACCAGCCTATTGATGATGATCTGCTGGATATGGTGCGGGTATTGTCTTCTTAAATTAAAAGATAAAAGTAAAAATGTAAAACGGTATTAAGTCAAACACTTAATACCGTTTTGCTTGCATGCCTGGGCAAATAAATTGCTTTTCAAAAAAGAGATGCTTTGATCATGACATTACCCTTCAAGGACCTCATGGGACGAAACTTTCGGTTGCCAGGGCTCGCGAAGCATCAACCAAAATAGCTATTGTTATGATGAAAATAGTAAGTGATCCGTATCGAACAGATCGCTCAAAAAGGCCTTATAAATCCGGCGTCAAGAAAATCATTGGCTCGGTCGATAAAGTCGAAAACCACTGTCTGAGCGCAGCGAGTCTGGTTTGCGACCGGCCGACACCTTGATTTTTAGCCAGGGATTTATACAGCCTTGATTTTTTGGCGCTACCTTTTGCATCAAGGCAAAAGGTAGCAAAGACTATAAAGAGAAAACCAAAGAGTGCTATATGCTTTTGTTTCTTAAAGCGGAATCATTAAAATCTAATTCGGATCTACATCAGCAAAGATCTGTAATGCAGAGAAGCCGCGGTTTTGCGGTACAGTCTGTATCAGGCTGTTTATATGAGCCTTTACCTGTTGTATATAAGCCATGTCCAGTGGCAGCTTGATCAGCAACTCCTGTATATACATATTGCGTACACGCGGTACAATAGCCTCTGCCGGGCCTTGTATGTAGATATCAGGAAGGGCTTCCTTCAATCCTACAGCAAACATTGCTGCTCCCTGTGCTGCTTTCAGCGGATCTTTGTGCTTGATGATCATCTTGATCAGGCGCACAAAAGGCGGGTAGGTAAACTGCTGGCGATTGCCGATTTCGAAAAGATAAAACTGTTTGAAATCATGCTGCTTGATATACTGTATGATCGGGTGTGTGGGTTTATGTGTCTGAATCAGCACCTTCCCGTTTCCGTCCATACGCCCTGCCCTGCCGCTTACCTGTTCCATAAGCTGGAAGGCACGTTCATATACCCTGAAGTCGGGATAACTGAGCAAGCTGTCAGCACTCAGGATGCCCACCAGGGCTACGTTTTCGAAGTCCAGGCCTTTAACCACCATCTGGGTACCCACCAGAATATCAATCTTACCGGCAGAGAAATCTTCAATGAGCTGCAATTGCCTGTTTTTGGTACGCATACTGTCCCAGTCCATACGGGCCACTTTAAAATGCGGGAAGATGCGTTGCAGGTCTTCTTCAATCTTTTCTGTACCAAAAGTACGGGCACTGATCTGTGCATTGCCGCATTGCGGACAATGCTTTATGGGCGCGGTTTTGGTGCCACAGTAATGGCAATGTAATTTGTCGGTCGCTTTATGATAGGTCAGGGATACATCGCAGTATTTACACTGCGGTACAAAACCACAGGATCCGCACATCAGGAAAGGCGCATAGCCCCTTTTGTTCTGAAACAGGATTACCTGTTTACCTTCCTTAATCGCATCCTGTATGCCGGAAAGTAGGTCAAGCGTGAGTATGGGCGATAAAGCCGTCTGTGTATTCCTGGCATTTACGGTCTCTATTACCGGCATAGATACACCCCTGAAGCGCTCTGTAAGCGCAACAAAGCCGTACTTGCCTTTCTGCACATTATAGGCAGACTCAATAGAAGGTGTTGCTGTGCCCAGCAATACTTTGGACTGATGCAGTTGTGCGAGGTAGATGGCGACATCTCTTGCATGAAACTTGGGACTGGGCTCCTGTTGTTTATAAGAACCGTCATGCTCTTCATCAACAATGATCAGGCCCAGTTCGTTAAACGGTAACCAGAGCGCAGAGCGCGGACCGATCACAACTTTATAGCGCTGATCGGCTACCTTTTTCCATATTTCTATACGTTCGTTATTGCTGTATTTAGAGTGATAGACACCGAGTTCTTCCCCGAAATAGGCTCTTAATCGGGCCAGTATCTGGGTGGTCAGTGCAATCTCCGGAAGCAGGAACAGTACCTGCTTGCCCTGCTCTATCTGTTCTTTGATCAGGCGTATGTACAGCATGGTCTTACCACTGCCGGTTACGCCTTGCAATAATGTTGTGGTATGTTTATCCCAGGAGTCCAGTACTTTGTTATAAGCCTGTTCTTGTGCATCACTTAAGTGCAGGTCTCTGGTTTGGGTATTGGCAATATCCAGTATACGGTCGGTAGCAATCTCTTCTGCATAGAAAATGCCTTTGCTCACCATACCTTTAATCTGTTCTGATGTGGCATTGGTGCGTTTACAGAGATCGGCCTGGGCTATGCCTTTCAGGGCCTTGCGCAGGTGCAGGAAGGTCATGAGTATAGACAGCTGCTTTGGTTTTTTCTCCAGTTCATCAAACAGTGCTCTCAGTGCTTCCTCATCTTCATACTGCTGCTGCAGGAAGATGTATTTTTCTTTTTTGACTTTATATCTTTCTTCGAGAATCTCCGACACCACAGCTGCACCGGTTTCCAGCACCTCATTAATGGCTTTTACCGAGTGTTTACTGTTCTGCAATAACTGATGTACTTCAGAAATGGTCAGTTGTTTGCGGATCAGTAATGCTTCTGCAATGATAAAGGCATCATCGCTCAGACCATCGGGTACCTGTTCATACATATCTGTCCATACCAGCAGACTCTCGCTCATGAGCTTGAGGTGTGCCGGCAATGCAGCCTGCATCACATCTCCCAGTGTCGCAATATAGTAAGACGATACCCATTGCCATAAACGAAGCTGTGTAGGATTGACGATAGGATGATCATCAATGATACTGCGGATTGGTTTTACATGATATTGTTCCGGGGCACGCTCATGCAGCTCGGCTACAATGCCGGCATAGAGCTTGTTACGGCCCATATTGACCTCTACCCGCATGCCTACCCTGATCTGGTCTTGCAGATCAACCGGTACGCCGTAGGTAAGGGTTCTGGATAAATGTAAGGGTAATATAATTTCTGCGAATAACACTGATGGTCGTCTGTAAGCCTGCGAATTTAAGATTTGTCTCGTTAAAGAGTTGTTGTCGAAACATAAAAATAACTATTTTGCAGGAAAAAGAGCACATGAACCTTTGTTTAGACTTCGGAAATACCCTTTGTAAAGCAGCTTTATTCGATAAAGACCAGTTAGTAGACCGTTTTAGTTTTCCTGCTGAGCAGGCTTTACAGGCGGTAGAAGATATTATTGACACCTATTCCCCCTCAAAGGCTATCCTGTCTTCGGTTATTAATCATGATACGGCAATCAATACTTTATTGGCTGATAAGTGTGCTTATTTTCATGTGCTGAACGAACATAGTGCTTTACCGGTTGTGAATGCTTATGCCAGTCCGGGCACTTTAGGTATGGACCGTGTAGCATTGGCTGTAGCGGCACAACATCATTATCCGGGACGCAATTGCCTGGTGATCAGCATTGGTACTGCTATTACTTATAATTTCATTACGCATAATAAATTTTTCCGCGGCGGAGCCATCTCTCCGGGTTTACGATTAAGATTTGAGTCCTTAAATACGCAAACGGATAAATTGCCGTTAATAGAAGAAATAGGTTACGTACAGCTGTTAGGATATGATACGGAAAGTAGTATCAAGAGCGGTGTAATCAACGGAATTGCAGGTGAGCTGAATTATTTTATTGATGAATATGAGCAGACTTACGAAAACCTGGCCGTGATCATTACCGGTGGTAACCTGTCCTTTTTTGAAAACAAAATAAAAAAACAGATATTTGCAGACCCGAAATTCCTGTTTAAGGGATTAAACTTAATTTTAGACTATAATGCGTAGTAACAAACACCTTACTCTTTCCTTATTATTCACTTTTTCTGCTATTGGCGCCTGGGCTCAGGCTACTGTTAATACAAACGATCCGAAGTCCGGCAGAATCAACTCTCCGTATACCCGCTACGGTATCGGAAACATGGTAGACACCAGGAGTGCAGGCTTAAGAGGAATGGGTGGTATTGCCAATGGTTATGCCAAAGATTATACAATCAATGCTTATAACCCTGCGAGTTATACTTACCTGAACAGAACCACACTGGAATTTGCAATAGATATGCAGTCCAACAATGTGCGCATCGGGGATAATGTAACTAAGTCTGGTACCTTCACGATCAGTCAGTTTAACCTTGCTTTCCCATTGAAACAACGCCACCTGGCTATGAACCTGGGGTATACGCCTATTTCTAAGGTGTATTATAACTCTGCTGACAGTGTTATGGTGCAGGGACTGGGAAAAACGTTACAGACACACAATGGTGAAGGGAACTTAAACTTTGCTTATATCGGTTTATCTGGTGGTGCTAAAGGATTCAGTGTAGGGGTAAATGCGGGTTACCTGTTCGGTAACATCCGTAATTCTTCTTACTTTAATGTGATCGATTCCAATTCCAGCTATACCCGTAATACCGATATCTCCCGTAAGGATATATACGGCGGCTTGTACTGGAAAGGTGGTGCGATGTACAAAGCGAGCTTAAAAAATAATCAATACATCAGTGCAGGTGCAACCGGTACTTTATCGCAGAAGATCAATACTTCCCGTTCAGAGTATTTTGTCGCCGGTACCGATACTGTATTAAACAACCCGGGTGGTGCGATTACAGATACAGTAAGTGCTGTGTATGATAAGAAAGGTAAGATGACTATGCCGGCTGAGTTTGGTTTTGGTATCCACTACGGAAAAGCAAATAACTACGATTTCGGTCTGGACATTACTTATGCAGACTGGTCTGTATTTAATCGTTTCGGTGCTTCTGAAGCGAATATCGGACAGAATGCTTACCGCATTTCTATCGGTGGAGAGGTGATTCCGAATGTGAAGGCAACTCCCAAACAGTATTTTTCTGCAATGACATACCGTTTTGGTGCATACTATGGTAAAGATTATGTGTATTGGGATCAGACTAATACCAATATCAATTACTATGGTCTGACTGTAGGTTTACAATTACCATTCAGACCTTATTACGAGCAGAGCGGTGCCTTAAACATGTCACTGGATATGGGCAACAGAGGTACTATTGCTAATGATCTGGCCCGTGAGTTTTATGTGAAATTCACAGTGGGATTACGTTTCAATGACCTTTGGTTCCGCAGACCGAAATACGACTAAATGAATCCAATTAGAAAAACATATTTACGAAGCAGGTCATTATATTGTATAATGACCTGTCTCGCTTTGATACCTGCCGGTTGTAAAGAAGATTCTATTTCACAATCTAATAAGATGGTGACTAAAGAGGAAATGCTGATAGACCGTGCGGATAGTGTGACCGTAATTCTCAGTAAAGAAGGCCATACCAAAGCCCGCCTGAGGACTAAAGAATTCATACAGAATGAAGAGGCGAAACCTCCGTACCTGGATATGAACAAAGGGCTTAAAGTAGAATTCTATAATGACAGTATGAAGGTGGAAAGTGTACTGACAGCCAAAACAGCGCGTTTTTATACCCAAAGCAGTAATATACTGGTACAGGATAGTGTACTGGTGGTCAATGATAAGGGCGAGCAGTTAAAGACCCAGCAGATGGTCTGGAATAACGACCTGCAGAAATTCTATACGCAGAAACCGGTACAGATTATCCGGGGTACCTCCATTACCTATGGTACAGGTCTTGAAGCCAATCGCGATTTTTCCTGGATACGCATCTTTAACCAAACCGGCACAATACCGGTAGAGAAAGACCAGATGCCCCCTACAGAATAAAAAGAAGTAAAAGGCCCGCTCAATTGAGCGGGCCTTTTTTATGGTGTTCATACAATCGGGTTATTTTTTAATCACCGTTTGGGAAGCGATTTTAGCTCCGTTAACGGTACTGTTCAGGAAGTATACTCCCGATGTGATGTTTGCCAGGCCATCCAGTTGCAGGGTATGCGTACCCGCTGCCAGAGCAGATTTCTGCTGTGCCACCAGTTTGCCGGTCACGTCAAACAGTTCCAGTTTCACGGTGCCCGCTGCGTTCAGGTTTACAGAAGTATTGATCACATTGCTGAATGGATTCGGATAGGTGCCCTGCCCTGTTTTCAGGTCTTTGGTACCTTTGAATGTACTCGTGCCCCATGGCTTGAATGCATGGTGCAGGCGATACTCACCAATGCTTTCATCAAAATCATAGTATGCCGCATACAGGTAGTTCGTTGTGCCTTCCAGGTCCGATTTACTGTAGGCAATACCCGGAGGACTTTGTATCACGTTAGGCATTTCAGAATTAGGCAGCCCCATATAATCCGGCGCGCTTACATAAGTAGAGCCATCAGCTTTCATCTGTATACCGGCATACAGGTTGCGGTCATTGCCATTGGTGGCATACCATCCTGTAGATACATGATCTGTCCAGGAGTTGCCATATTCAGTAAGACCGTAGTGTATGGTCGGAGAGAATGCTTTGAAACCTGTGGTAGGATTATTGCCCAGCGCACCGGAGTTTACCCCTACCGTGAAGGGCACGCCTGTGCTGAAGTGATCTCTGCTGCGTACAAAAACAGTCTGTCCGTCGCTATAGGTATAGCCCCAGTTCTGATAGATACACAGATCCGGACAATCCAGTACTGTTTTGCCATACAGGTTAGTGCCATAGTCTACATCTTCTATATTCAGAAACGCAACTGCTGGTGTTGTTTGTGCCATCACAAAATTCCAGTCCAGGTTACCCACGGTTATAGTACCCAGGCTATTGTCTGTAACCATATATATCGTACTGTTACCTGCGGCACGGGTAACGGCTACATCAGGGTCTTTCTGGTCTGTACTGGTGATCATGGTAACCGGCGCACTCCATTGCCCGTAGTAATTACCAGCCATAACCTGTATGCCTACACCCGGGTTATTCCATACCACTGCTGCCATACTTTTATTGAAGCAGTCTATGCGGATGCGGCCATACTTCTGTGAGGCAGACAGCTGCATGGTATTGGTCAGTACCGGAGTGGTAGAGGTTGGTGTAATATCGTAGAAATCCAGGAAGTGCCCTGCACCATAGCGGTAGTACGCTACTACAATCTGGGTATTGACACCGTTCTGTATGGCTGCTACATCCAGTTCTGCTACATCATCATAAGGCAGTACTCCTCTGTCTATTACAGTAACCGAATACGGGTCAACGTAATGCCAGACTACTTCGCTATAATTACCCTTGTTGGCATTACCCCAGCCGGCCAATACCAGGTTGTGCGTACCGTAGGCACTTTCAACATTCAGCAATGAATAGGCAGAAACGTTAGTCGGATCTTTAATCTGAGGACTGCCAAATACATGTTCCGGTGCTACACCAGTAGTAAAAGTTTGTGCATAAGATAAGCTTCCTGCAGCGGCGATCAGGCATGCGGCGAGGGCCAATGTTTTAAATGGTTTTAACATGATTGTTTATTAGAGGATAAGTAAATGTCTGCTGAGGTTATAAACATCCGGAGCTTTATGCTAAAGCTCCGGATGTCGGAAATATTACTGTTGCTTAACAACGGCTTTGCTATCAGTTTTCAGGCCGTTAATGGTTGTATTCATGAAATAAACACCTGGTGTGATGTTTTGCAGCCCGTTTAACTGGAGGCTATGTGTACCTGCAGTCAGCGATGCCTTTGTTTGTGCGATTACTTTACCGGTAATATCAAACAGCTCTACGGTTGCTACGCTTGCTTCTTTAAGGGTAACAGATGTATTGATGGTTTCATTGAACGGATTCGGATAAGTGCCCGTAACCGCTTTCAGGTCTTTGGTGCCTTTAAAGGCTCCTGTGCCCCAGTCGTGGAAGGCATGATGCAGGTTGAACTGACCACTAGGTCCGTCATAATCATAAAACACAGCGTACATGTAATCCGGTGCATATTTAAGATCGCCTTTGCTGAAGGCAATACCTGAGTACGGAAGCAGCGGATAAGTGGTCGCGTTGCTGCCATTAGGCAAGTCCAGGTAGTCTGCCGGACTGATTAATCCACTGCCGCTTTCATTCATTTCTAGCGCGATATACCGGTTAAATCCTATACCGTCAGAGCTATACCAGCCCACATGGATCTGGTCTGTTGCACCCGGATTTCCCGGAGCGAGCGCACCCATACCGTAATGTACGGTCGGTGTAAATACTTTCAGCGAACCTACGGTGCCGACATTACCCAATGCCCCTGAACTGACACTTACATTACCAGCCGTACTACTGGTATTATGATCCATATACTGGACAGATACATCTATATGATTGTCGGTATAGGTATAAGCCCAGTTGTCTACATTATAGTCATCCGGTGCATCCAGCATCAGTCTGGATCTGAGCGGATTACTCAATACATTAACATCTTCCACTGAAGGATAAACAATTGATCCGCCACCCAGCAGTGCCGAATAAGGAACTACAGATTCTGTAATCACCATGCCCACTTTGTGGTGTACATAATGGACATTAATGCCGTTGTTTGTACGACAGAAAGCCACATCGGGACCTGCTTCGCCGAAGGTGTTATCCAGGGTCTTTGGCGCGTACCAGGTACCATCTCTTCCGGCCATCGTTCTGATGCCCACACCCGGTTCTTCCCACACAATAACCATGTCGCGCAGCTCGGTACTATGTGAATCCATACGGATGCGGCCATATGTCGGCGAGGAAGATAAGTTCATCGTTGTGTTGTACACAACAGGATTGATAGGCGATGTGGTGATATCATAAATATCTACAAAATGCCCCGAACCAATTTTGTAATAAGCCACATAGATCTGTGTCGTATTGGTGGCCAGGTTGCGCATAGCCCCTACTTCGAGATCGGCTACATCTGTGTACAGCTGGCTGCCCTGGTATAACAGTGCCGTAGGGCTACCGGATACGGAAAATTGCCAGGTTACCTCACTTACTGCTCCCGGATCGGGATTGGTCCAGGCCGCCAGATAAACGTCAGTCTGTCCGAATGCCATCGGGGTATTGAGCCCCCTGAATGCATAACAGGAAATGCTTTGGGGTTTGCTTACAGATGGGTCTCCGTAGATAAATTCAGGCCCGATAGGTGGCACATAATACTGTGCAGCGGCATTGAAAATGGTTCCTGCAATCAGGCAAGAACTTAAGGTCAGTGTTTTTAATGGTCGTAACATGTTCATTAGAGGGTTGTATTTTATAGTTGAATAAAAAAATGCGGATGATATATTCCAGACAATGATTTACAGCTTGATCAAAGTCTGCGTCTGTTGCGCCGTACCATTTACAATGATGGACAGGAAATAAGTACCCGGAACCGTTCCCTGTAACTGGTCCAGCTGCAGCTGATGTGTACCTGCCGGCACTGCCTGTCTTTTCTGGCTTACGATGCGACCGGTGATGTCAGATAATTGTACCTGTACCATAGCTGCTCCCTCGACGGTAACTGCAGTATTGATCCGGTCATTAAAGGGATTCGGGTAAGTATTGATCGCAGCTGCTTTCGGCGCTGCAGTGCCTTTAAATACAGTATTGCCCCAGCTATGATATGCGTGATGCAGACTGAACTGATCTGTAGCCGGATTGTAATCATAATAAGTTGCATACAGGAACTCCGGAGCCAGTTGCTGATCACTTTTACTCAGCGCAATACCCGGCAGGCCATGATATTGATCGGCCGTGAACGAATTGGGCAGCGCCATATAATCGGGGCCGCTCAGTAAGGTTGTGCCGTCTGCAGTCATTTGTATACCTGCATATCCGTTGGTGCCGGAGAGGTCTGTAACATACCAGGCTACGGTAATATTATCAGTCGGATGAATGCCATAAGCGTCGGTCAGGCCATAGTGTATTGTCGGGCTATAAGTTTCATGCACATCCAGCGGTGCATTACCCAGTACTCCGGAGGTTACGGTTACCGAGGTTGGTGTTGCTGTAGAGAAATAGTCGATATAGCGGACATAAACGTACCGGTTGTCGGAATAGGTATAAGCCCAGTTATCTTCACTGCACAGATCCGGACAGTCTATCACCGGGTTGCTGATGGTATGGTTGAGTACATTTACATCTTCTACAACCGGGCTCAGCACCCCACTGGTTGCATTCTTCAGGGTATTCCAGTCCAGGGTAGACTCTGTAACGACACCATTGCCATTGTGATAAACGTAGTGAATGCGCGCAGGATTCGCACCTCCGCCATGTTTCACCGCCACATCTGGTTCATGCTGGTATTCTGTACCTGCAAAGGTTTGTACCATGCCCCAGCTACCGGCGTTGTCCAGTGCGCAACTCTGAATGCCGATACCCGGATATTCCCAGGTAAACACCATCTGGTGCTGGAAAAAGCCATCTACCCTTATGCGGCCGTAGTCGGCTGAATTGGATAGCTGTACCGTATTATTAAACACTACAGGAGTGAATGTAGAATTGGTAACGTCGTAAATGTCTACAAAGTGCCCGATACCTATACGGTAATACGCTACCAGTATCTGTGTCGCAGTGCCGTTAAATACGGCGCTTACGTCCAGACCTACAACATCGTTATACGGAATAGAGCCTTGTTGTAGTATGCTGGTTGTGCCTCCCTGCAAAAATTGCCAGGTAACCTCACTTTTGCTCCCGTTCTTTGGATACCAGGAAGCTAGGTACATATCTACCAGTCCGAAACCTGTTGGGATCATTGTGGCAGAATAAGCTGAGGTACCTGTAGCATCTGTCACAGACACATCGTTATATACATATTCTGTGGCCAGCGGGCTGGTAAATGTTTGTGCATGGGATAAAATACCAGTTCCGGCAAGGAGACTGCCTAATACCATTACTTTCAATGGTTGTAACATGTTTATTTGTTTTTACAGTTGAAATGGGAATCACTACTGTCCGAAAGATCGAACAGTAGTGGTATGGTTGATGTGTTTGTTATTGCTTGATGAGTGTTTGTGTACCCTGCTTTTTACCATTGATACTGGTCGTCAGGAAGTAAGTACCGGCAACGGTTTGCTGCAGTTGGCCCATCTGTACCTGATGTGTTCCGGCCTGTACCGATTCTCTTTTCTGAGCGACCATGCGACCGGCAATGTCAAACAGTTGCAGTTGTACGGTAGCAGCTTCCTGCAGGGTAACCGATGTACTGATCCTGTCATGGAATGGATTAGGATAGGTATTTACAGCAGTTTGTTTGAGGGTAAGCTCTTTGGAGAATGCTGTACTGCCCCACGGGTGGAAGGCATGGTGGAATTCATACTGACTGGTTGTGGCATTGTAATCGTAGTAAACGGTATACAGGAAGTCAGGAGCATATTTTAAATCGGCCTTACTGAAAGCAATGCCGGTAGCCGGGAATTGCGGGTAGATAGATGGTGTAGCCGCATTAGGTAACAGTAAATAATCTCCTGCACTGGCCACACCGCTTCCATCTGCATACATTTCCAGTCCCAGGTATTGATTGGACGAAGCGCCATCTGTGCTGTACCAGCCTACATGGATCTGGTCAGTTGCACCCGGATTACCTGGTGCCAGTGCAGCCATACCATAGTGCAGTGCCGGGCTCTGTATTTTATAATATCCGGTGGTCGGGTAATTGAACAGAGAGCCATCAGTCATACTTTTTGTGGTCGGAGGAGTACCGCTGTTATAATCAATATAGCGTACATAAGGATCTATCATGCCACCATCAACATAGGTATAGGCCCAGTTATCTGCAGTATAATCATCCGGTGCATCCAGTACAATGCGGGATTGCAGAGAGTAAGTCAGTGCATTGACATCTTCTATATTTGGCGTAACAGATCCTGCAGAACCCAGCAAGGTGCCAAAGTCAACATAAGATTCTGTGATCTCATTAGTGGCATTGTTATAGTATACATAGTGCACATTTATGCCACCATTTGAGCGGCAGAAAGCCACATCCGGTCCAGACTCACCGTTAGTGCCGCTCAGGTTCAGGATATTGGCAAAGTTTCCGTCATTGCCCACCAGGGTATTGATACCCGCGCCCGGTTCTTCCCATACAATCGCCAGAGATCTGATGCCAATGCTATGCGTGTCCATACGAATACGGCCATAGACCGGTGAGTTGGACAGCTGATGGGTACCGATAAACTGTACGGGATTAAAAGGATTGGTCGGCACATAATCATATACATCCAGGAAGTGTCCCTGGCCTAATTTGTAATAAGCAACATAAATCTGCACGGTGCTGGTGCTGGTATTGTACATAGTACCTACTTCCAGGTCTGCAACATCACCATACAGGAAGGAGCCTGAAAAGGCTATCGTGGTGGTACCGGCATTTGCAATCTGCCAGGTAAATTCACTTTTAGCACCATACTGCGGACAAGTCCAGGCAGCCAGGTAGACATCTACAGGGCCGTATCCGGGCATAATACCTGCCCTGAATGCATAGCAGGAAGCACTTTCCGGTTTGCTGATAGCCGGGTCTCCGAATACAAATTCTGCAGCCACAGGAGATGTATACGTTTGTGCTGAAGCATTGATCAGCCCCAGGCTCAACAGTCCGGAACATAAAGTAAGCGTTTTTAAAGATGGTAACATAGTGTTGTGCTTTTTAGAGGATAAATGAATACACTAATGTACTTGTAATACACATAAAAGAGAAGTAAATTCTGTCACAAAAATATTAAGTCACCATTTATTGACTTAAATTAACCCGGGATAATAAAAAGGCACCTGTACAGAACGTACAGGTGCCTTTTTATTATCAGAAAATATATAGAATCTAGAGGAATGATTGCAGGATTTCCTGCAGTTCATACTCGGTTTTAACCAGTACATCTCTCGGTTTGGAACCTTGTGTAGAGCCCACAATTCCTGCGGCTTCCAGCTGGTCCATAATACGGCCGGCACGGTTATAACCCAGGTTGAATTTGCGCTGCAGCATAGAGGTAGAGCCACTTTGAGAGTTGACTACCATATAAGCACATTCTTCAAACATCTTATCTCTTTTAGAAAGGTCGATGTTCTTCTCTTCCATGCCTTCGTTTTCAGCACCCTCATATTCCGGCAGCTCAAATGCGGATGGATAGCCTCTTTGTTCTCCGATGAATTCCACGATTCTTTCTACTTCAGGTGTATCTACGAATGCACATTGCAGACGGATCAGTTCACTGCCATGAGAGATCAGCATATCCCCGCGACCAATCAGCTGGTCTGCCCCACCCGTATCCAGGATGGTGCGGCTATCGATTTTAGAAGATACACGGAAGGCAATACGTGCAGGGAAGTTGGCCTTGATAATACCAGTAATAACGTTTACCGAAGGTCTCTGTGTCGCCACGATGATGTGAATACCAATCGCACGGGCCAGCTGCGCCAGTCGGGCAATCGGCATTTCTACTTCCTTACCTGCGGTCATGATCAGGTCGGCAAATTCATCAATCACCAGTACAATAAACGGAAGGTATTTGTGGCCATCATTAGGATTCAGGCGACGCTTGATGAACTTCTCATTGTATTCTTTGATGTTACGGGCACCGGCATCTTTCAGCAGCTCATAACGGTTATCCATCTCAATACACAGTGCATTCAGTGTATTGATCACTTTCTTCGTATCGGTGAGAATGGCTTCTTCTTCATTCGGCAACTTGGCCAGGAAGTGCTTTTCGATCAGGCGGTAAATAGATAATTCTACCTTTTTAGGATCCACCATAACAAACTTCAACTGAGAAGGATGCTTTTTATATAATAGTGATACCAGGATGGCATTGATCCCTACAGACTTACCCTGGCCGGTAGCACCCGCCATCAGTAAGTGTGGCATCGTAGCCAGGTCCACAATATAGTTTTCATTGTCGATCTTCTTGCCCAATGCGATCGGCAAGCTCATCTTATTATTGACAAACTTTTCGCTGGATAATAAGGCCCGCATGGATACAATTTGCTTATTGGCATTAGGTACCTCAATACCAATCGTACCTTTACCCGGAATCGGGGCAATCATACGTATACCCAGTGCTGCAAGGCTCAGGGCAATATCATCTTCCAGGTTACGGATTTTAGAAATACGCACCCCTTCTGCCGGTATAATCTCATACAGGGTTACCGTTGGTCCTACCGTAGCCGATATTTTCTGTATCTCAATTCCAAAACTCTTCAGGGTAGCAATGATCTGGTTCTTATTACGCTCCAGTTCTTCGCGGTCATAAGCGATATCGCCTTGTGCGAATTGCTCCAGCAGGTCCAGTGTCGGGAAGCGGTAATTGGGCAGATCCAGTGATGGATCGTATGGTTCACCGCTTTCAATACTGATATGACCACCGTTACTCGGAATACTTTTTTCTTCAATAACGGGCTTGTTCACGATAAAGTCATCATCTTCCTGCTCATCATCCGATTCAAAGGTATCAAAGGCCAGGTCATCATGTTGTTCCGCACCCTGCTGTACATATATTTCCGGGTCAAAATCTTCCTCCTCTTCTTCTTCAACAGGTAATTCCATTTCCAGTGCAGGTGCGGTAGGTACCGTAATGGTTTCCGGCACAGCCGATACCGGTGCAATAATCATATGATCCGGTATATTCAGCTCCTGTTCAGGGCTATGGTACTGCATTGGAGCAGGTTCATTTACATCAATCAGTTTCATGCCCAGGTCCTGGACATCCTCTTCAAGATGTATTTTATGAGGTAAGGCATCGTCGGCCAGTAAACGGTTCTCCCCGTTCATGTCCTCTTTTGCCGGAATATCTTCATCATCAGGATAAACGGTAGAAAATGGATAAGCTGGCTTCTCGGTAGCATCCTCTGTATTTTCTTCATCCATTACCGTATCAGTATCGCGTTCCGGATCGGTAACCGTGCGTTTAGCCAATAGTCTAGCTTTAGCCATCCATGGTTTAATGTCGAAATTAAATACAATAAATGCGAAGATGAGGAATACCGTGATCAGTACAAATACAGTACCCAGCTTACCGGCAAAGCCTTCTGTCCAGGATACAATACCATTACCCAATGCACCACCATAAGGGAATGCCTGTTCGCCCATAGTGAAGGACAGCAGCGGGCTCACAAACAGGAAGGCCAATGCCATCCAGCGGATCCATTTGGAGGTATTGATATAACGAGTTCCGTATAATATATTTATACCCTTTGCAATGATCCAGGCCGTAAATACGATAGCCATAACCCCTACCCCTCTGAATACCAGGAGGTGCGACATGGCAGCACCCAGACGGCCGCCCCAGTTGCGTACCGGAGATTTATCATCAAATAAGAATTCCCCAAGAGACAAACCGGATATCAGTTTGTTCTGATCATGGCGCCAGTTAAAACAATAGCTGATGATAGAAAGCGTCCAGATACAACCGATCAGGGTTACCAGGAAGCCAATGGTCAGTCGGATATTCTTTTTACGTTGCGCAATGATGGCCGGGTCCGTAGGTTTGGGAACCGGTTTGGGATTAATTTTCGGGCTTGGTTTCTGTTCTTTTTTAATAGCTTCTTTAGGCATACTTTAATAATCGCAATTCTTTAAAACAATATACATTCCGCATGCGTCTATGCATCAAGGTATACATCCAGTAATCCTTCCGGCAGGTTCAGATGCAGGGTTTTGGTGGCTATATTTACTGATTTTATTGTTTGTTCATTTAGTGGTACAATCACTTCCTGCTCACCTTTATAAAGGATGGTCGCCAGTAGTTGTCCCGGTGTCTCCAGCAGTTCATCTACCTTTCCGATCTGGCCAAAGGTTTCATCCCAAACCTCAAAGCCCACGAAATTCACTTCCTGATCTTTAGGTTTTACTCTTTCATATTGTTCGGTACTGAGGTAGACTGCTTTGCCACTTAAGGCCTTTGCTGCTTCCATGGTATCCACTTCATCCAGGTCTACATATAGTTCCTTTTCATTACCAACAGTGATCTTTTTAATGAAAAATGGGATATAACTTTCCCGTTTCAGCTCAATGAAGATATGCTTCAGTTGTTTTAATTCCTTATTTTTTCCCAGGTGATGCATCAGCATTACCGTACCGTCCAGGCCATGCGTATGGGTTATTTTTCCAATTTGGATGTACTCATTCATAAAGTGGTAAAATTACAACATTAAAAAAGGAAATAACGCTAGTTATTTCCTTTTTTACAATAATATCGAAAGTGCTTTTCAGCTTATTCAGCCGCTGGAGTTTCACCTTCAGTAGCAGGAGCTTCAGTTGGTGCTTCTTCAGTTGCAGTAGCTTCAGCTTCCGCTTGTACTTTAGCTTGTGCTTTTGCAGCTTCTTTCTCTTCTACGCGACGTACAGACTCTTGAGTTGTAGCGTGACGTTTGTCGCTTTTGTGTTTACGGTGAGCTTCTTCACGGTTAGCAACCAGAACTTCATGCTCAGCGTTCCATTTTTCAAATTTATCTTTAGCAGCTGTTTCGTCGAACAGACCTAAAGCTACACCGCGCATTAAGTGCTTCATGTATAACACACCTTTGAAAGAAAGGATACGACGTACGGTGTTAGTTGGTTGAGCACCTTTGTTTAACCATTCCAGAGCGCTTTCGCGATTGATACGGATAGTTGCAGGTACCGTTAATGGGTTATAAGTACCCAGTTTCTCGATGAATTTACCATCACGAGGAGACGTGCTGTTAGCAGCTACGATGAAATAAAATGGGCGTTTTTTAGACCCATGGCGTTGCAGGCGGATTTTTACTGCCATAATAATTGAAATTATTTGCGTTTAACAAAAAAATGAACTGCAAATGTACAATCAAAATCCAAAAAAGCCAAAAACTATTTAGAACAAAAAAAGGTCTTTCTGAATTATTGTACAACATTCAGAAATGTGCTGTATCTTTACCGCAATTTTATCAAAAATAATCGTTTTACAAATACTAAGAATAATTTAAAATTATGCCAGAAATAGCTTTTCGTCAGGCCTTACGTGAGGCATTGCAGGAAGAAATGCGCAGAGATGAACGTGTTTTTTTAATGGGAGAGGAAGTAGCTCAGTACAACGGAGCATATAAGGTGAGTCAGGGAATGTTGGATGAATTTGGCGCTAAGCGAGTTATCGATACCCCGATTGCTGAATTAGGTTTTGCTGCGATTGCAGTAGGCGCTGCTACCAATGGTCTGCGTCCTGTAGTAGAATTCATGACCTGGAACTTTGCTGTACTGGCACTGGATCAGATCCTGAACCACTCTGCTAAAATGTTATCTATGAGCGGTGGCCACTTCGGTAACCCGATCGTGTTCAGAGGACCAAATGCATCTGCAGGTCAGCTGGGTGCACAGCACTCTCAGGCATTCGAAAGCTGGTATGCTAATATTCCTGGCCTGAAAGTAATTTCAGTATCCAACCCTTACGATGCAAAAGGATTATTGAAATCAGCTATCCGTGACGATGATCCGGTTGTTTTCATGGAATCTGAAGTAATGTATGGTGACCTGGGTGAAGTACCGGAAGAAGAATACCTGATCCCGATCGGTAAAGCCCGTATCGCAAGAGAAGGTACTGATGTTACCATCATTTCTTATAATAAAATGATGAAAGTAGCACTGGGTGCTGCTGAAGAACTGGCTAAAGAAGGTATCAGTGCCGAGGTAATTGACCTGCGTACGATCCGTCCTTTAGATCACGAAACAATCCTGAATTCTGTAAAGAAAACAAATCGTTGTGTGATTGTTGAAGAACAATGGCCATTTGCTTCTGTATCTTCCGAGATCGCATACCGCGTACAGAAAGATGCATTCGATTACCTGGATGCACCGGTACTGCGCCTGTGTTCAGCAGATACTAATATGCACTACGCACCAAACCTGGTGGCTGCATATCTGCCGGATGTAGCCCGTACGGTGAAAATGGTAAAAGAAGCCATGTACATTAAAAAATAAATTTTAAACATAATTTTAAAGGTGTAAACAAGAGTTTGCACCTTTTTTATGCTGTTCACAATTGATTAATCGTTAATTTTGCAATCCTTATGACACACACATTCGATAAATCGTTACCATTGGCTATCGGCTGCGACCACGCCGGATTTGCATACAAAGAAAAGATCAAGGCTTACCTGATCGAAAACGGCTGGACCGTAGAAGATAAAGGCACCTACTCTACCGATAGTACTGACTATCCTGACTATGCACACCCTGTAGCGGAAATGGTAGAAAGCGGAGCGGCTACAGCCGGTATCCTGATCTGCGGTAGTGGTAATGGCGTTTGTATGACGGCAAATAAGCACAACGGTATTCGTGCAGCACTGTGCTGGAATGAAGAACTGGCAGGCCTGGCGAGACAACATAATAATGCTAATGTATTATGTATGCCGGAACGCTTTGTTTCTTATGAAACTGCACAGGCGATGACACAGATCTTCCTTTCTACAGATTTTGAAGGAGGACGTCATGAAAAAAGAGCCGAAAAGATCAGCCTGTAATAGCATAAATTAAGATTCGTTGAGTATTTTAGATAAATTTCTCGCAAAACGCGCCACGGGCAATCCCAATGGCGAAATGGTTTTTATGGACCATATCGAAGCGTTGAGATGGCATATCGTGCGTGCATTCATTGCCATTATTATTGCCTCAATATTTGTATTTTTCAATATTGAGTGGGTATTCCAGTACGTGATCCTCGGACCGGCCAATAAGGACTTTATCGCCTATCAGTGGTTTTGCTCCCTGGGCAAACTGCTGCATGTAGATGCCTTGTGTATGGAGCCGATTACGGTTCAGTTTCAGAATACAGAATTGAGCGGTCAGTTTATGATGAGCTTCTCTTCCAGTTTTATGATCGGCTTTATTGCAGCATTCCCGTATGTGTTCTGGGAGTTCTGGAAATTTGCCCGTCCGGCACTGACCGAAAATGAGCTGAAACATACCCGTGGTATTGTATTCTGGGCCAGCAGCTTATTCCTTATGGGGGTACTGTTCTCCTACTTCATCATTGCACCGTTTACGATTAATTTCTTTGCCACATATAAGCTCAGCCCGCAGTTTGAAAACATCATTACGATTTCCAACTACTACGACACGATGAGTGACCTGGTATTCGGTATGGGTATTGTATTTGAACTGCCAATCCTGGTGTATATCCTGGCTAAGATCGGTATCTTAACACCAAAACTGATGCGTGATAACCGTCGCTATGCGATTGTGATCATTATGGTACTGGCGGCTATTATTACTCCTCCGGACTGGTTCAGTATCTTCCTGGTAGCCATACCACTGGTATTGCTGTACGAAGTGAGTATCAATATCAGCGCCCGTCTGACTAAAGAAAGAGAAAAGAAAGCGAAAGAAACCTTACCCTGGTAAGCGCTAATCAATATTATAAATAATAAAGCCGGAACTATATTCCGGCTTTATTATTTATAGGTGCTTCCGGTCTTATTCCATGAAGAACCTTTACTTTTGTAACAAAATTGACATATGCAGGATTTTAAGAAATATTTTATCATACCGGCCAGCCCGGAAGAAGTATACCTGGCGCTGACCCGCGAGGAAACTGTAGCCCTTTGGACGGGTGCAGAAACGGAAATGAATGCTGTGGTCGACGGCGAGTTCTCTATGTGGGACGGGGCAATTGTGGGCCGTTTCCTGGAACTGGAACCGGGAAAGAAAATAGTACAGGAATGGTATTTCGGAGAGCAGGAAGAAGCGTCGATTGCGACCATAAAACTGCATGAAGATAAAAAAGGTACCTCACTGGAACTGCGACATACCAACATCCCGGATGAAGCATATGAGGATATTTCGGAGGGATGGGAAGATCCGTACATTGCTTCTCTGATCGAGTTTTATCTCGATGAACGCGGCTGATATAGTCGTTAAATTAATACAAATTTCCGGAGAGGTGTTGAAATTGAGCTTACTTTTAAAGTGGAAACAGATTAACCATTGGTTGACTATTTGATCATTAAAATCAGACAAACATGAAAAAAGTAATCTTAATCTGCGCAGTTGCAGCGTCATTAACTGCTTGTAAAAACACTGCAGAAACAAGTACTACAGATATGAAGAATGATCCAATGTCTAGTACTACCCCTCCTGTATCTACACCTTATACAGTAACGGAAGGTGATATTATGCGCAAAGGTGGTGTCGTTGTGGTATATGAAAACGGTCAATGGGTACCGGTTACCGGCGAGATCATTCTGGCTGATGGTACTGTAGTGACACAGCGCGGAGAAGTGAAAAAAGAAGGCAGAATGGTAGTCCTTGATGAGGGGTATACCTTAAGCCGTACCGGAGCATTCTTCGACAAGGCCGGTGCTGCTGTAGAAAATGCCTGGGATGCGACTAAGGATGCTACAAAAGAAGCGGCAAAGGATATTAAAGAGGGTACTCAAAAAGCCGTTGATAATACCAAAGAGGCCATTCGCGATGTAAGAGACAAGATGCGTGATACTACACGCTAAATACTATTGAGTGATTATAAGAATAGGGCCTGCTGATCCAGCAGGCCCTATTCTTATAATATAAACTATATACTACAGTTTTGCAGTTTGTATGCGTAATACTTTACGGTCCGATTTCTGCACCTTCATTTTCTCCGGTACCATTTCCAGTATCTCATCAATGATCGTTTGCAGTACCGCAAGTTTCACAAAGTGATTATTGGTCACCAGTGAAATTTCTCTTACCGGCTCCGGGTTTTCAAAATAACGAATGCGTTCCTGGGCATCTTCATTAAAGTCAAAGGTTGCCAGTTCTGGAAGAACCGTTACACCACCATTCATATCCACCATTTTACGCAGCATATCTACATTGCCTGATTCGAAGCTGTAGGGCTTTTCATCCTGTAGTTTCATGATATTTTCTGAACATAAATTCAATACCTGGTTGCGCAGACAGTTTCCTTCATTCAGCAACCAGATGTTGTTCAGGTCAATGTCTTTAGGGTTAACCATTCTCTTCTGTAAAGCCTCAGTACCCTCGGCAAAGTAAGCAACTAATGGTTCAAAAAACAGGGGGTATTCTTTGATATTATTATTCTCCAGCGGAGTACTCAGTAAACCGGCATCCAGTTCATCTGCGGCCAGTCCGGCAATAATATCTTCGGTCTGCATTTCGGTAACCACCAGTTTTATCTTCGGGTATTTTTCTGCATAAGCAGATAAAAATTTAGGCAGTATATAAGGAGAAATAGTAGGGATAACCGCCAGTTTGAATACACCGTTAACCTCACTCTGGCTTTGCTGGATCAGTTGACTGATCTTAGCAGATTCTGCCAGGATATTTTTGGCCTGTGCCACGATCTGTGCACCGATTTCAGTCGCTGCGATCGGATGTTTATTGCGGTCAAATATCTTTACGCCGAATTCTTCTTCCAGCTTATGGATTTGCATGCTTAAGGTAGGCTGTGTTACAAAACACTTTTCCGCAGCAGCAACGAAACTTTTATAAGTGGCTACGGCTACTACGTATTCTAGTTGAGTTAATGTCATAAGGTCTTCAATTACATCTATCTACAAACTTAACACAATTTGTGAGATTAGATCTGTAAAATTCTGTTACTTTTGTGCCCTCAAAATACGGATATGAAATTGTCTCTTTCTTTATTACAATCGCTCATCGGACAGGAATTGAATAATACCCCATCGCCTGCGGGCAGCTGGCTGAATGTGCGTATGGAAGCGATAGAAAAGAATAAAGCAGTTGTGTCTATGCTGGTGAGACCGGAGATGTGTAATCCTTACGGGAATATCCACGGTGGCATGATGAGCCTGGTGATTGATGAAGTGATCGGCTTTGCAGTGTTATCAATGGAGGCCGAAACGCACTATACCAGCATCAATCTGAATGTAGATTTCCTGTACGCCATTAAAAACGGTGAACGTTTGAAAGCCACGGCAGAAGTGATTCGTATGGGTAAGAAGATCATGCATGTAGAGGTAAGGGTACATCATTTTGAAAACAATACCCTGCTGGCCAAAGCGACCAGTAACCTGAGTTCGACCTCTATGCAATACAGTATGGTCTAGCCTATACTGGCTGAAATTCCTCTGTCCAGCAGTGCTTCGCACATTGGTTTTAAGGTGTCGAAGTCTCCTTTTTTTACGGCATATTTACCGCTGAAATGTACAATCAGTGCACATTGTTCTGCACTTTCAGGTGTATGATTGCAAATATCTACCAGGGACTCTATCACCCAGTCAAAGGTATTTACTTCATCATTCCAAACGATAAGACTGTTGATCAGTGCTGATTTCTCTGCAAGCAGTACATCACTGTCAATATCAATTTGTGTATGCGCCTTGGTGCTGTACGGCGACATATTCATCATATCAGGATACATACTTATATTAATATAGAATTAAATGTCTGGCAAAATTATACAAAAAACCATTAGCCGGACACCAACATTTTGTTATTTTGCAATCTTATGACATCTCCAATGTTCCGTAAAAAAGAAATGAATGAATTGCAGCGCCTCAGCGTTGCCGATGCCAAAGCAGCACATACTTTTCCCCTCACTATAGTACTGGATAGCGTGCGTAGCATGCATAATGTGGGCTCGGTCTTCCGCACGGCAGATAGTTTCGGCCTGGAATCGATTGTACTCTGCGGGTACACCCCCAGCCCTCCGCATCGGGAAATTCATAAAACTGCATTGGGCGCAACAGAGACGGTACACTGGCAGTATGAAAAAGACATTGTTCCGGTACTGGAAAAGCTTAAAGCAGACGGGTACCGCATTATAGCAGCAGAACAGGTGCATAACAGCATCTCCCTGGAAACGATACAATATAATCCCACAGAGAAAATTGCCGTTATATTTGGTAATGAGGTTGAGGGCGTAAGCAATGATGCACTGGCACTTTGTGATCAGGTAGTGGAGATTCCGCAATTCGGAGCCAAGCACTCACTGAATATCTCTGTTTCAGTCGGAATCATAGTTTGGGAACTGATTCGTACCTTTAATCAATAAAAATCCGCTTTTGAAGCAGCTGCTCCTTAAAATAAGGTTTATACTCACCCACAGCCCGGTCCGGTTTAATCTATTCCTGATCGGTTTGCTGGCATGGCTGACTTATCGTTATGTATACCCGGTCGATGCTTCAAATGATAGTGATCACAATAGCTATCAGTCCTTACTGGTCTTGCTGGTCAGGATTGCAGGGCTGCTCGCACTTATACTGATAGGATTATCATTGCTTACCACTATCCTGGCCTATATCCGTTATCGCATACTGAACCGTAGCGGCAGGGCATCGTTTAAACTGGATCTGCAGACAGGCGATATGCAGGATGCGGCTTTGCACATTCACCCTACCCTTCAGTATGACTGGCGACCTTTCCTCGGTTTTATTTCCGGCAGGCTTCGTATAGACCGTTATGGACTGAGCAAATCTTTTGTACTGGCTTCTGTGCTAAGGCGCAGCCATAGCCTTAGAGCGCAGCAGTTTTCCGGTACAAGCGATCTGTATTTCAGAGATATCAAAGCATACCAGGTGACAGGGGCTACTCTATACTTTGAAGATATGTTCCGCCTGATACGCCTTTATATGCCGCAACCCTTACAGGGCGAGTTTTATCATCCACCGCAGGCAAACAGGATCAATGCTGCAGAGGTATTACCACAGGCACAACAGGAAATGGATGTACGTATAGAACAGATGCGTAAGGTAGAAGGCGAATACCTCAACTATAAGCAATTTGAATACGGTGATGATGTGCGCCGCATTGTCTGGAAAATATACGGACGCAACCGCGAGTTGGTTGTACGCAACCCGGAGATCCGCAACCCGTATGCTTCTGAGTGTTATTTCTATGCCAGTTTTTATAACCATATCGGTGGCTTATTGCTGGATGACGGCCTTGCAGATGAAATGCTCAATTATTACAAACAGGCAGTCTGGAGCCTCTATATGCAATTGCAGCAAAATGACGGACTGATGATCCATTATGTATCCGAACAGAACGTAAAGGCAGACAGGACAGATCGTCCGGAGGCGGAACAGGTGCAACACCGCATTACACAGGCAGTCTGGCAACAGGAAACAACTTTGCTGCATTATGCCGATCCGCAGAAAGGAAGCATATTCTGTATCCATTCCCTGAGCGATTATCATGAAGTAAAACAATTGCTGGAAAAGCTTTCCGATGATCAATATGTACACATGGTATCTTTATCAGAAGGCTTTGATCATTTTTCTTTTTCCTGGCTGAAACGGGTATTCATGAAACATCCGCAACCGGAAACAGAACAAAGGCATACAGCCTGGATGATTTCTCCGCAGCGAAAAGCGATCCTCAAAAATGAAGCTGCATTAAAACAGTTATTAAAGCAATACAGATAAAAAAGGATCGGCCCGGAATATTCCGGGCCGATCCTTTTTTATCTGTATATATGATTAGAAACTGAATTGTGCACGACAGGTAAAGTTGTCGTCCTTTAGGTCATTTTCCATGCCTTTGATGCTTGTTTTTTCATTTACCGGATGCTCATACCATAAAGTTACTTTCAGGTTTGGTGTCACGTAGTATACATAACCACCTCCAAAAGTATTATACTTTACATCTGCCGCAGTCAGGTTTTTAGCAGTGCTTACTGCATTGCCCGATACACGGGTATTCGGGTCGTACCAGTCATACTTCAGTACCAGCTGATGTTTGGTAGAACCCAGGTGTTGTAAATAATAGAAATAAGCACCGTTAAAGTCTCTTACGGCCAGTGGAGCAATACTACCCGTACTGGTCAGAGGGTAAGATCCCGGAGTTATGGTAGTGCTTAATGTACCCGTTTGCTTACCGGCAATATACTCACCACGGAACTCGGTCCAGCCTTTTTTATTAGAGATCTGTACCTGTGCATCAGCACCATAATATTGTCTTGGCAATATCTTACCTGTATTCTTCGCAGCACTGTCCGCTATCATCATATCATTGCTGTAACGATAATAGGTATTGTTCTGGCTAGCCAGGCCACCATTGAAATAGCTGACACCGGCAGAGAATTGTACCCTGCTGTTCGGAATATGTATTTTCTTAAAAGATAATTTAGATACCACATCTTTATGGCTGTCAAATTCCTGGGTACCGGTCAGGCCTTGTCCGTTGTAGATACCAACATCAACACCCAGCCATTTCATTTTGGCATTTTTCTTTCTTGGTGCAAAGGAGAACATGAAACCGAGGTCACGCTCCGTATTCATCAGTATTTGGGACATACGGCCACGCTCCGGTGCCTCACGGTTTACAGAGGAGTACAGCAGTTCAAAACCGAACGGACGTGCCATCATACCGGCAGAAAAGTGAAACAGTTCCAGCTCATTCTCGTAATAACGACCCCAGAAGTCACGCACATTTACGCCACGCTCTGTACCGTCAAATTGTAAAACGAAATAAGCAGAAGGTCTTCCTTTGCTGTCGTATCCGGTATAGTCCATACGTAAACGGCCGCGGCGTATACGGAAACGATTATCTGAATTGGGTGCAAAGTCACCACCATTGTAGCTGGCAGCACCCGGTGTCTGTATATATTGAAACTGCGGTTGCAAGTAACCGGAGAAACTGATATTTCCGAATTTAGTTGCAATGGATAACATTTTTTTACCCATAGCAGTGGTCGTATCAATCATGTCGATCAGGAGATCATTACCCATATTGCGCTTAGGATATACATCCAGTTTGGTGTCCTGAGCCCATATGGCTGATGCAGTCATTAGTGTAGTACCGCCGATCAGTAATAATTTCTTCATAATTAAATAATGATTTCGTAATCTGATTTTAAAATTTCGGCAAAAGTAATTTTCTCTTTTTACCTCGCATATAGTTCAATGTTATCTTATTATTAAGTGTTTCGGCTCCGGCTTCGGGAAGCAGAAGACTTTTTCTTTAATGAAATTGTGTTAAAGCACTGATTAAAAATATATTATGATGTTTTTTATTTAATAACCGCCGATACAGGATGACGTCGGTGGCGGAGTGACTTTTTGGAGGCTGATGGTTATAACGATAAAATTCCTATGTTTTAAACTAGTGAAGGGTAACCGGAGCATATCATATCTGTGTGCGAAGAAAGCAGTATAAATTGACTGCTTTCTGGTCTCCGATCACTGGTCCTGAACGCTCTATTGCAATTTTTTTAGTTTCCGGCGATCCAGTATCTTCGTCCAATGAAAAAATTGTTCCTTCTGGATGCCTTTGCACTTATATTCAGAGCATATTATGCCCTTATCCGCAGCCCGAGGATTACCTCTGCCGGAAAAAATACAAATGCGCAGTTCGGCTTTACCAATACCCTTATTGACCTGATCAAAAAATACCAGCCCTCACATATCGCGATCTGTTTCGATACACCCGGCGATACAGAGCGTCATGCTGATTTTGCAGATTATAAGGCCAACAGACAGGAAGCCCCGGAAGATTTGCTGGCCGCTATTCCGGATATTAAACGCATTATAGAAGGCTTCAATATTCCGATTATTGAAAGCCATGGTTACGAGGCCGATGATATTATCGGTACACTGGCCTGGCAGGCAGCCGATGCCGGATATGAGGTGTATATGGTGACACCGGACAAGGACTATGGACAACTGGTCTGCAAAGACAATGTATATATTTTCAAGCCTGCTTATATGGGCAATAAAGAAGAGATTCTGGATGGGGAGAAGATATGTGCCAAATGGGATATTAAACGTTGTGAGCAGGTAATAGATATACTGGGCCTGATGGGCGATGCAGTAGATAATATTCCGGGTATTGCCGGTGTGGGTGAAAAAACAGCCGCAAAACTGCTTAAAGAATATGATACGCTGGAGAATGTACTGGCCAATGCGGATAGCATTAAGGGTGCATTAGGTGAGAAGGTGCGTGCGGGTAAAGAAAGTGCGATTCTTTCTAAAAAACTGGCTACCATCATTACCAATGTACCGGGAGTGCATTTTCATGAAGAGGATTTCTGCCTGAGCGAGATGAATGAAGCGGATCTGGTAGAAGTATTTACCGAACTGGAATTCCGTACACTGGGCAAACGTATCCTGGGTGATGCCTTTAAAGTGACCACCAATGAAAAAGTACAATTAGATCTTTTTGGTAATGAAGTTGCGGTTGCAGAAAGCAAAAGCAATACAACAACAGCTGCCCCGGAATTGTTTGTATCCTTCAAAACCGCAAAAGACACACCACACCAGTATCATACAGTAGATACACCAGAGGCGATCGATTCACTGATCGGGCAACTGAAGCAATATAAAGAGATCTGTTTCGATACCGAAACAACCGGTACCGATCCTAATAATGTACAGATGGTAGGCATGAGCTTTGCCGTAGAAAAAGGTACAGCTTATTATGTGCCCGTAAGTGCAGACCAGGATGAGGCGATGAAGACTGTTGCCGCTTTCGCCCCACTCTTCAACGATGATGCTATTACCTGGATCGGACAGAATATTAAATATGATATTATTATACTGAAATGGTATCAGCAATTTATTGCCGGACCAGTATTCGATACCATGGTAGCGCATTATGTAATAGAGCCGGAAGGCAGACGCAGCATGGATTTGCTGGCACAGCAATTCTTGCAGTACGATCCGATCTCCATCACCGAACTGATCGGTAAAAAAGGGAAAGGACAGCTTACGATGCGCGATGTACCGGTACCGCAGGTGGCCGAATATGCTGCAGAGGATGCAGATATCACCTTGCAGTTAAAAGAAGCTCTGGCTCCGCTGATTATCGAAAAAGCAGTAGAAAGAGTGTTTAATGAAGCCGATAATCCGCTGGTAAAAGTACTGGCGAATATGGAAGTGGAAGGTGTACGGATAGATGAGCAGTTCCTGCAGGACTATTCTAAAGAGCTGGAGCGTGATGCAAGAATCTTTGAAGAGAATGTATACCAGTCAGCCGGTGTGCGCTTTAATCTGGCCTCTCCTAAGCAATTGGGTGAAGTACTGTTTGATAAATTAAAGCTCGATCCCAAAGCGAAAAAAACAAAGACCGGACAATATGCAACCGGTGAGGATGTATTGCTGAAGCTTGCGAATGAACATAAGATCGTAGATGATATTCTCGGTTTCCGGGAACTGACCAAACTGCGCAATACTTATGTAGATGCCCTGCCACTGATGATCAATCCGAAAACAGGCAGAGTACATACCTCTTACAGCCAGACGACCGCTGTAACGGGCCGTCTGAGCAGCAACAATCCTAACTTACAGAATATACCGGTGCGTACCGATCGCGGGCGGGAGATCAGAAAAGCATTTATCCCAAGAGATGAGCAGCATATCCTGCTGAGTGCCGATTATTCCCAGATCGAATTGCGTATTGTAGCGGCGATCAGCGGCGATCCTAATATGTGTGAAGCTTTCCGCAGTGGTGCCGATATTCACGCAGCTACAGCAGCTAAAGTATATGGTATTGATATTGCCGATGTGACCAAGGAACAGCGTTATAAAGCCAAGAGTGTAAACTTCGGTATTATATACGGACAAGGCGCATTTGGTCTGGCAGCTAACTTAGGCATCAGTCGTACCGAGGCCAAGGAGATCATTGATAATTATAAACGTGAGTTTGCAGGCATCAACCAATATATGGATGATATGATGAACTTCGCCAAAGAAAACGGCTTTGTACAAACCTTACTGGGCCGTAAGACCTGGTTAAGAGATATTCAGTCTGGTAATGCAGTCGTGAGAGGATACGCGGAGCGTGCTGCGATCAATGCACCGATACAGGGTACGGCTGCAGATATGATCAAACTGGCGATGATACGTATTGATGCGGCTTTACGTGACGCGCAATTACGTTCCAAAATGATCTTACAGGTACACGATGAGTTGATCCTGGATGTATATAAAGAAGAACTGGATACCGTGAAAGCATTGGTACTGGAACATATGCGTGCAGCCTTACCATTGCCGAATGATGTGCCTGTAGAAGCAGAAGCAGGTCATGGCCTGAACTGGCTGGAAGCACACTAGTGTTGCTTTATAGCCAATCGAAACTTTTCGATATCTATGTTCCGGATCAGCCGGGGCAGATTGCCAAATATTTTATGAAAGCCATATCCGCCATACATCATTTCGGATATGGCTTTCTCTTTGTCCCAACCCTGGTACAGAATGCGGTACATGGCCACTACTGTTCCTGTACGGTCCGATCCGTGCCAGCAATGAATCAGTACCTTGCCCTCAGATTGTTCTATCTGCCTGAAAATAGCCACAAGATCCTCTTCTGTCATGCTTGCAGTTACTACTTTAATATGATGCAGGTTGATTTTTGCCTGTCCGCTGCGACAGCGATCAGACCAGATTGTACGCAGGTTGATCACGTCTGTAAATCCTGCGGTTTCCAAAGCCTTAAAACCCTTACGGTGCGGCTGTCCTGAACGGTACAAGTGTGCACTTACCAGATGTATATTTTTGATAGGTAAAATAGTATCCTGTGCCCGGAGCGATTGCGACAGGCCCAGCATCAGTAATGCCGGTAGTAACCAGGGGTAGCGGCCGGTATATAGTGAATGACGCATTAATTCAGTTTTACGCGCGGGTCCAGTTTGGTGTACAGCAGATCGGTCAGTACACTCACTACTACAAAGATAGCTGCGGACAGCAATACGGCACCCATCACGACAGGGAAGTCAAATTTATCCAGGGCATCAACCGTTAGTTTACCCAGGCCTTTCCAGCTGAAGATAAATTCTACGAAGAAAGAACCTGCGAGCAATTCAGCCAGCCAGCCAGAAATGGCCGTCACTACGGGATTGAGTGCATTGGGCAAAGCATGGCGGAATACTACTTTTGTTTTACTTAATCCCTTGGCATAAGCCGTGCGGATATAGTCCTGCGACAATACATCCAGCAGCGCGCTTCGGGTTAGTTGTGCAATGATAGCCAGTGGACGTATGCCGAGTGTCAGCGCCGGTAAGATCAGGTGCTGTATGGCCAGTCTCCTGCCTCCGAAGGCATCATACTCCCATAGACTCCCTACCATAGGCAGACCGGTAATACTGCTGAGCAGGTACCCGAAAATATAGGCAATGATGAGCCCTGCAAAAAAAGATGGAGCAGAGATACCTACTACAGAACCCAGGATAGCACTGATGTCCCAGAAGGTGTCTTTCTTCACTGCGGCCAGCATACCGAGCAGAATGCCGATCACCGTTGCAAAGATCATGGCTGAAAGTGCCAGGACCATAGTGCCCGGCATCGCATCTGCCAGCACATCCCATACCAGCCGCTTGGTCTGGTAAGAACGGCCGAAATATGGTTTTTTCCAGACCAGTGCATGGTCAGCACCAAAGTTTACTAAAGATGCATACTGATACTTAGCCTGGTTTACAGAATCACGTTCATGCACCGTCAGGGGCAGCATATCATTCAGGTAGTAACCGTAACGGGTCAGCAAAGGCTTATCCAGGTTCAGTTCTTTGCGTACATGTTCGATAGAAGCCAGGTCACTGCGTTGCCCCAAAGTAAGCCTTGCCGGATCACCGGGCAGGGCATTGAAAAGTACAAACACAAGTGTAATCACCCCCCAGAGTACAGAGAGTGCATAACCGATCTTCTTTATGAAATACGCAAATGTCAAATGCTATAATGATTAATTTATGGATGCAGCTGCTGCTGTAATTGTTCTTTCTTTCCGTTCTGCCATTCTTCTTTCAATATACTCAGTACAATACTGTCTCTGCGGCTGCCATCTGCTGTAAGGCAATGACTGCGTAGTGTGCCCTCTATAGTACACCCGATGCGTTGCATAGCGGCTATACTCCGGGCATTGCGGGTATCGGCACGCAGTTCTACCCTTTCGATTCCCCATTGCTCAAAAGCAAAAGACAGGAGCAGATACTTGCAGTGTTTGTTCAGTCCCGTTCCCTGTTGGGCTTTGGCGTACCAGGTATACCCCAGCTGCAGGCTTCGGTGTTGCGGTTGAATATCATAAAACCGGGTGCTGCCTACATAGGTGCCGGTTTGTTTATCAAACACGATAAAGGGATATTCCCTGCCCTCTTCACGGGCAGTTACCGCATTGTGTACATATGCCGTCATACTTTCTTCATCAGAAGGACGTACCAGGGAATATTGCCAGATATCCGGCTCGTTCAGTACGTAGGGTATGAAGTATTGTATATCACTTTCTTCCAAAGGGCGTAATAATACCCTTTCATCTTCCAGCACAACATCTTTATCTAAACTAATGCTCGGTGTAAACATAGAGGTTGGTTTTCGATTGAAATATTATAGCGTGTATATATACTGCAGCAATGTTTGTCCTACCGCTTTGAGGGTATTTTTATCTACATTGCTCATATCATCTTTAGTGGTATGCCAGTAATGGGCAAAACCGGTATTGGTATTGGCCGGGAGGTCAATGATATCAATTGTAGGGATGCGGGCTATTTCATTTACCGGCATATGATCATCGGTAATGGTAGCGCCTTGCTCAAATACAAAATAAGAAGAGTAACCGGCTTTGGCTGCAGCTTCCCAAACCCCCTGCTGAATAGCACCGGCATATTGTTTAGAGTTGCCTTCCAGCGCAAAGCGGGCATTTTTACTGCCTACCATATCCAGCAGAATACCGCCAATGGCTTTATAGCCCGGCGTATGCGGGTTCTTAGCCCAGTACTGTGTACCCAGTGCATAAGAGTCTTCACCCCACTCACTTTTACCATAATCCTCAACATCCGTCAACAGGATATCGATACCCAGGTCGCCGTCAAATTTATTTTGCTTCAGTACATTAGCCAATTCGATCAGTACACCTACACCACTGGCGCCGTCATTGGCTCCCAGTACAGGTTTAGTCTTATCTTCCTGGTCAGCCCATGGTCTGCTGTCCCAGTGTGCGAGTAACAGCAAGCGATGTGTTGCTTTAGGATTGATGGCACCGATCAGGTTGATGCAACGCAGGCTCTTACCATCTTTTGCGGTAAAGCTGGTCTCCTGGCGGTACACAGTATCGCATGATTTTTTGAGTTCGCTTTCCATCCAGGCAGCGCATTGTTCCTGTGCTGGAGAGTTGGGCAGGCGTGGACCGAAATCTACCTGTTTTTGTATATGACTATAGGCATTATCCGCGTTGAAGGCAGGTACTTTCACTTCTGTCTGCTCCGTAACTGTTTCTGTCTGGTTCCCGTTACCACAGGAAGAGAACAGTAAAGATGCAGCCGTCAGTGAGGTTAAAATGAGTTTCATATGTCTTGTATTTGCTAATGTTTATTTTAAAAATTTACCGATTACCGGCATTGCTTTCAGTTCATTGCGCTCTAATCGCAGCACTAAAAATAAGAAAGAAATAAATAGGATAACCCCTGAAGCCAGTCTGATTACGGCATTGCTGTCCGGGAATACATAAGTGATGATTCCTTTATGCAGCAGATATAATGATATAATAACGGTAAGATAGGTCAGAATACGTTTGATCGGGTATGGAACCGGATAATATTTTTGCCCGGAGATATAACAGACCACCACCATACTGGCATAACAGATCAGGGTTGTCCAGGCCGATGCCAGCATTTCGTATTTAGGGATGAAGAGGTAGTTGCCCGCAAACGTAATCGCCGCTCCGAATAAGGTAATGTAAATGCCTACGCGCATACGGTCCGTGATCTTATACCAGATCGACAGGTTGTAATATATACCACTGAATACATTTGCAATCAGCAATATCGGCACTACAAACAGGCCCACACGATAAGGTGCACCCATATAATATTTCCATACATCATCCAGGAACAGAGCTGTCGTCAGGAAGGCAAGACATACGGTGATGACAAACCACTTCATGACCCTGGCATATAATTCCGGGGCATTTTTATCCTGCGAGCGGCTGAAAAAGAAGGGTTCTGCAGCCATGCGGAAGGCCGTTACAAATAAGGTAATAATAATAGACAGCTTATAGTTCTGAGAGTAAATAGCCTGTATCCTCATTGCGTATTCCTTTGTATTCGGAATCAGCTTCACCAGCATCTGGCGATCTATCACCTCATTCACCATACCCGCCAGACCAATAATGATCATGGGAGAGCTGTAGGCAAACATTTTTTTCCATAATGTCTTGTCTATTTTAAAGGTGAATTGCTTCCACTCATTGAACAGCATCAGGAATACAAAAATACTCTGTATCAGGTTTGCGATCAGTACGAAGGAGACCACCGTAAAACTATTGACCAGCCAGCTCCAGATACTATCCGGATAATGATTGGCCAACTTGGGTAAAATCACGACAAAGAAGGTAACCATGATGATATTGACCACAATACCGAAGACCTTTATGAAAGCATACTTTCTTGGCTTCTGTTCCTGGCGCAGTAATGCAAAAGGAATGGTCTGTATAGTATCAAAGAAAAGAATCAATGCTGTAAGACTGATATACTCGGTATGCCCCTCCAGTTCTACAAAGCGCTCTACCGGTACCCGTAATGCGTATAAAAGCAGGCAGAGAATGATGGTACTGAACAGCAGCGAACCGAACGCGGTATTGAAAAAGTCTTTCTGCCGCTCTTTCTGCCTGGAACAAAAACGGAAATAAGCCGTTTCCATACCATAAGTAAAGATTACATTCAGTAAGGCAAAATAGGAATAAATAAGGGTCACACTACCCTGCTGTACCATCTGTGCTTTCGATACCAGCAGGTAAGAAAGCAAGGGAAGTATCAAACTGTTGAGTAAACGTGCGGCCACGTTACTCATGCCATACCATAGTGTTTGTCCGGCTAATTGTTTTACTGCTGCCAAGTTGGGGGTTTTAACCCGCAAACTTAAAGATTTAAACTATATCGCAAGCAATGATCCATAAAAGTTTTAACAGAATAGCTATGCACAAAACTTAATCGGCCCGGCTGACAAAAAATTAGTAATCTTGTAGCCTGTATGGAAAGGACAACAACTTACAAACCAACGATATTAATCGTTAATGATGATGGTATTACCGCACCGGGACTCGCCAACCTGATTGAAGCTGTGGCGGACCTGGGCGAAATTATTGTAGTAGCACCGGACAGCCCTCAATCCGGTATGGGACATGCTGTAACCATAGGCAATACCCTGCGGCTGGTAAAAGTGAACCTGTTTGAAGAAATGGGTATTGAAGCATATCAGTGTAGTGGTACACCGGTAGATTGCGTAAAGATGGCACAGGATATCCTGTTGCACCGCAAACCGACCATTTGCCTGAGTGGGATCAACCACGGCTCTAATGCCTCTATTAATGTCATCTATTCGGGAACCATGTCTGCAGCTATGGAAGCGGCGATAGACGGTATACCTGCTGCCGGTTTTTCCCTGCAGGATTTTAGGTGGGATGCCGATTTCAGTATTGCTAAAAAAGTAGTGCGTACGGTAACACAGCAAATGCTGGGCAGCCACCTTCCTGAAAATTTCCTGGTGAATGTTAACATACCCAAGGTTTCAGAAGCCGATTTTAAAGGAATTAAAGTATGCCGTCAGGCCAGTGCGCAGTGGAAGGAGAATTTTGAAAAACGCGTAGATCCCCGTGGAAATGACTATTACTGGATGACCGGTAAGTTTGTGAACAATGATATGGGCGCTGATACAGACCTGGAAAACCTGAAACAGGGCTATGCCTCTGTCGTTCCGGTGAAGTTTGATCTTACGGATGAAGTAGTAGGCAGCTGGATTCGCAGAAACTGGGAAGTAGAAGGATAAACTACATTTCTGGCGCAAGTTTGCAACTTGCGCCAGTATTTTTAAGCTTTTTGCACCGATACAATCAGCCATATTTCTTCGGTCTTAGTAGACTATGAAACACTAATACCTGTAAATATTATTTTGTAGTTGTACTGCCCATGCTCTGCCCCAGGCGTTCAAACTCAATATCATTGGCCTCCCAGAGCTCAATCTTGTTGCCTTCGATATCCATAATATGAACGAACTTGCCATAAGAATAGCTTTCTATGGTATCTAATACCGTAACACCTTCTGTCTTTAACTGTTCTACCAGCCGGCTAAGATCAGCCACACGGTAATTGATCATAAAATCCTTCTCAGAAGGGGCAAAGTATTTAGTTGTTTCCTTAAACGGACTCCATTGCGTGAAACCCTTACGGGTACTGTCTGCGCCCTGATACCATTCAAATACAGATCCGTAATCATTTACATTCAGGTCTAAATGCTGAGCATACCATTCCCTGATCTTTTTAGGATCCTTGCATTTAAAAAATATGCCACCGATACCGGTTACTCTTTTAGGTTTAGCCTGGTCTTTACCCACGAGTTCTTTAGCGCTGAAACCCAGTCCGAATGAGGTGATCAGGGCCAGTGCCGGGAATAAAATTCTTTTCATAATAAATGTATATTTTGATTTATGCAGTAGCCACCACCCTGCTATACCGGTAATATCTGATCGTGGCAATGCCGGTTACCACAAAAGGTATGGAAGAGATCACAATACTGATATTGGAACTGATCAGACCTACAATGCCCATAAACAGGATCAGTAGGGCTATAGCCGCCATTCCGAAATAGGTCAGGTAGGGCGAAACTTTTTTCTGAAATAAGGTAAACAACAATAAGAGCTGGCCAGCCAGCGGCAACAGAATCAGGGGGTGTAATACCGATTGCGGATCGGTAAAAAGTTTATTCAGTATCTGCAATTCTGCCTGGAAGAAAAATACCGATGCATCCTTACCCCACTCCAGGTAACCAATGATGGAAGTCAGGACCAGCAATATATTCAGGGTTTTTGCTTTCATTGTATCAATACTTATAATCTATCTGTATAAAAACGCACCATAGGTCTGTGTTTTGAACTACGGTCTACAATTTCAAATCCCGCCCGTTCAAATGATTTGTACAAACCGATCCAGGCAAATGCATCCGGTAGCTTGTCCTGTGTCGGAATGGTAGGATACGCTTCTATAATACGGATTCCGTTTGCTTTGGCATATTCAATCACTCCTTTTAAAAGTGCAACGGATACCCCCAGTCTGCGGTAGGCCTTATCGATAAACATACAGGGTATAGACCATACAGGCTCCTCATCTATAGGCTTATGTACACGGGATCGTTTCAGTTTATCAAAATCAGTCCGGGGAGCAAAAGCACACCAGGCAATAGGAATGTCCTCATAAAAGCAGATGATGCCGGTGGGTTGATCGTCCCAGACCAGGGCCTTCATGGCCTCCTTATTACCATCCTCCGTTTTACCCTCATCAAAATCAGCTTTTGATCTCCGGAAATACATACACCAGCAATTGGCACATGCTCCCTTGGGTCCGAAGAGCCGGGTAAATTGTGACCAGTTGGTGGTGCTGAGGGCTTCAACCCTGAGGCCATTTGCAAAGTCCTCTTCCGGTATGTCTGGCAGGTTCATGCGCATAGCAGGTTCAAATTTGATCTGAAACTAAATAAAAAATATGAATTTCTATAATATACTTAGCGGGCAGCGTCTGTTTTTTCCGCGCTACTCATATTACGGAAACGCTGTAACAGCATCAGGGAAATAAGGTATGCAAGGGCACCGCAGGCAACAGATAATACTGTGCCACCGAGAAAGAATGCTGCACCGGCTTCCCTGAACTGCTCCAGGCTCATGTCCTGTGGCTTAAAGGTCCAGTCGGTATAGCCTAAGATCCATTTGCCACACATCAGGCTCAGTGCCCACCAGATGGGCGTTATGGGAAATATACTGATATTGGCGGCCAGGAGGAATAATCCTTTATTCAGGCGAAAAAATATAGACAACGGAATACCTATAGCCAGCTGGAAACCCCATACCGGTACAATACCCATAAATACCCCGAAGCCAATACTGGAGGCTTTGCGGGCATTAGACTCTTCCGGTTTGAGCAATACCGATTGGTATAAGCCTTTCCAACCCTCTTTGGTTGTTAGTTTCAGGATGAAATTGCGCGGGTGTATCCACAACAGGGCAATAAATGTAAGAAAAGTATTAAGGATACTGATCCTGGTGAAATCTTTAAACGGTCTGAAATGCGATATTCTTTCGGCCGCAGGCGGATAATATACCTGGATAGGAATATAACTGACCGGGATACCTTTCCAGGCAATGCGTACCGGAGCTTCGATCTCCAGTTCATATTTACGGGTAAAGTATTTCAGTTTGCCGGCCTGCTCCAACGGATATAAACGATAACCGGATTGTGTATCGGGCAGTGTAATACCTGTCTCCACCCAGAACCAGAAATTGGAAAATTTATTACCGAAGCTGCTTTTCGTTGGCACGTTTTCCTGGTTCAGGTTACGTGCACCAATGATCAGCCGGTTGGGTTGCGTTTCTATCGCATCTATAAACAAAGGCAGATCGGATGGGTAATGCTGTCCGTCGCTATCTATAGTAATTGCATAGGCATAGCCTATAGATAAGGCCTTGCGGAAACCGGTTTTTAAGGCATGTCCTTTACCCCTGTTAGGGCTGTAAGATACGACCTCAATCTGTGGGTAATTAGCAAGAATAGCGGACGTCTCATCGGTAGATCCGTCGTTCACTACCAGTACCTGGTCGGTATGCTGTAAAATGCCGTCCAGAACGGATGACAGCGTTCCTGCATTGTTGTAGGTAGGCACCAGTACACAGGTACGGGAGGCCTTAAAACGCTCTTGTATAGACAGCTGATTTTCCATGAATTCGCTGCAAAGTTTCTTTTTTTATTTGATTGAAAAAAGAAAAAAATTGGTATATATTTGCTACCCTGTTAACCCTGATGCAGCAATGCATTCATGCTCGAGACGTAGCGCAGCCCGGTAGCGCACTTGCATGGGGTGCAAGGGGTCGCTAGTTCGAATCTAGTCGTCTCGACAAGTATAGATATTCATCTACGAGAAATCCCTGTAAGCATTGCTGCTTACAGGGATTTCTCGTTTTTTTATTAATACCAGCATCAGTAATACGTATATGTTTTAAACACCACAGTTTTCAACTGTTGCTCATGGGCATTGTCGTATATATACAGCACACGTGGATTATCGTGTTTATCATATTCCTTAACAACCCAAATGCTTATGGAGTTATTGGTCTTTCCATCCATTTTGGCGGTTGAGCGGGTAATCACCTTTGCAATCCTGCCGTTTTTATAAATGGTTTCCCTTTGGTCGACAGCATAAAACGAGTCTTGTTCGGTGACCATTTTTATAATCCTGAAATCTTTATCCAGCGTAATGATTTGCCGGGATGTTGTATCCTCTGTATTGATGATTTGGTAAGTATAATCATCCTGCCAGACATATTGGTAATGCGCCTCCTTTTCTTTACCCTCTTCAAGGGCTGAATGCAATTTATAGCTGATGTCCTTACCCTTTCCTGAATATATAGTCCGGCTTGTCGGTGTTATGCCCCCGGACCTCATTGGGCTATACACATTGTAAGTTTCTATGGCATTGCCCGGCTCATCAAAGGTCATTTTGAATTTTGAAATAAAACCGGTAGTATCTTTAGGTATCTGGTCATTGTTCGCGATACAGCAATAGGTGTTCACTTCTTTTACTGCACCTTTAAGACCATATTCTAATCTTGAAGAATAGGTTTTGATTTGCGCTTCGCAAGCCGTAAAAAACGGCAACAGGGCCAGTAACAATAATTTTCTCATGCTATGTATAATTATTTGACTTTACGAAGAGTCCAGTTTCCACTTTTCATTAATTTACTTTCCATTGTTGGCTCTTTGGCTACTGTACCATCTATCTCAACCTTCATTGGTTCATCTTCTCCAGGTTGAATTTTAAAATCAATTGTACTATTATTCTTTATTTTTACTTCGACCATGCTATTGCCTAATCTCCTGTAAGGGTCAACAAAAGAGAAGAGTGCACCGTTCTTTAGTTCAATTGGAGTAAATGATATAAAACCTATACTTTCTTTATAACCATTATTTAAAGTGCTACTTTCTGTCACACCGTTTACTTTATACTCATGCCAGCCAATCATAACATCAGTATAACGATTGCCAAATTTCATTTTGGGCTGTAATTTTAATACAATAGTTAATGTTTCCTTTCCTTTCGTTGCTTTCCACGTGCCCTCCAGTGCGGCTAAATCTGGTTGTTTTATATATGTTTCTGTTACAGGTATTTGTGCTTGCATCGCAATCGGGAGGATAAATGCAAAGGCAACAAAGAGCATTTTGAAAAGTGTGTTGACTTTCATAATTTAGAATTGGAGTGTATTTAATTGTTTATTTTTTCGTCAGTGTATACCTCAGATGAGTGGTCAGATCAGATGGTATGACCTCAGCAATAGTTAAGTCGTACTTATCTTTGTCGATGCCCTCAAATAAGCGGATACCGCTTCCTAAGAAAACAGGGGCAATATGAATGAAAAATTCGTCTACTAATCCTGCATTCAAAAACTGTTGAATAGTATTCGCTCCACCCTGTATGCGTATATCCTTTCCCTTTGCGGACTCCTTTGCCATTTGTAGCGCTGTATGTATACCGTCATTTATAAAATAAAAAGTCGTTGTTCCTTGCTGCACCCAGGGCTCCCGCTTTTCATGGGTGAGTACATAAACGTCTGCTTTGTATAAATCATTCGGCCAGCTCGCTTCTCCTTCCTCGAACATACGTTTACCCATGATAAATGCACCAGTTCGTTCAATTGTTGCGCTGATCAATTGTCCATCGAGGCCATCTTCCTTACCACCATCAAACCCTAAATAGTCCCAGAATGCTTTCTGATTAAACATCCAGGAATGAATTTGTTCGGAAATACCGCCCATCGGATTCTGAGGACTTCTGTTATTCCCTGCGAAAAAACCGTCGAGTGATATGGCACTGTCAAAAATTATCTTACTCATGTTTTGGATTCTTTATATAAAAGATGAAACTGGTACGCTAAAATTAGCTGCAAATATCTGATTCACAAAATCATCATATGACATTGTGGACTATCGTTCTGCTTCATAGATCATTATTCTCAGGCCTTTTCTTAATTTTGAGGCTAACATATTGATCATAACCTAATCCAGATGACTACAGAGGGCGCGCACCGGAAGATAATCCATATCGATATGGATGCATTCTATGCGTCTGTAGAGCAGCGGGACTTTCCCGAGTATCGTGGCAAGCCACTGGTTGTAGGTGGTTCTCCGGAGGGGCGCGGTGGTGTGGTAGCTACGGCCAGTTATGAGGCCAGAAAGTTCGGTATCCGTTCGGCCATGTCTTCCAAAACCGCACAGAGACTATGTCCCGAAGCTATATTTGTATTCCCCCGTTTTGATGCCTATAAAGCCGTATCCAATCATATCAGGGAGATTTTCAGACGATATACTGATATCATAGAACCCTTATCGCTCGATGAGGCCTACCTTGATGTAACCATGGATAAACAAGGCATCGGTTCGGCCATAGAGATCGCTACACAGATCAAAGATGCGATCAGGACAGAATTACAGCTGACCGCCTCAGCAGGTGTTTCCATCAATAAGTTTGTAGCCAAGATCGCCTCTGATATGAATAAACCCGATGGGCTCACCTTCATCGGCCCATCAAGACTGGAAGCCTTTATGGAAGCACTGGTGGTAGAGAAGTTCTTTGGTGTGGGTAAGGTTACGGCTGCTAAAATGAAAGCCATGGGACTGCATACGGGTGCCGATCTCAAGCAATTGTCAGAAGCAGAAATGATCCGGCATTTCGGTAAACCCGGTAAATTCTATTACCAGATTGTAAGGGGTATTGATAACCGTGCAGTGCAACCACACCGCGAAACCAAATCGGTTAGTGTAGAAGATACCTACCAGGATGATCTGATTACAAAGGAAACGATGCTGCCCGAACTGGAAACACTTTCTGGACGGCTCTCCAAGCGCCTGGAGCGTTATGGACTTAAAGGCAGAACGGTAACGGTTAAATTCAAATTTCACGACTTTACCCTCATGACCCGCAGCCTGTCTTTATCAGAATGGATCAACGATCATGAATCTATTCTGGATGCGGTAAAAATAATCCTGGAAAAGGCCGCTCTTGAAGATAAACGGGTACGCCTTTTAGGAGTAGGCTTATCCAACTTTGATCAGCAGCATACAGATGAGAAACAGCTAAGGTTGTTTTAAGTGTACTGATAAAATCACTAAAGGACATCGAAATGACAAAAATTGCTTTGCTATGATGAAAACAAGCAAGTGATCCGTACAGAACAGATCGCTTAGGATGGCCTTATAAATCCGGCGTCAAGAAAATCATTGGCTCGGTCGATAGCGTCGGAAACCACTGTCTGAGCGTAGCGAGTCTGGTTTACGACCGACCGACACATTGATTTTTAGCCAGGGATTTATACAGCCTTGATTTTTTGGCGGTACCTTTTGCATCAAGGCAAAAGGTAGCAACAGATATAATTAGCATACCTAAAACATAATGTTAGACTTTGTTTCCTTTAAGCGGATGCTCCATTTAATTACATAAACAATAAACCCCATACAAATGGATTGTACAGGGTTTATTGTTTATACTGTAATATTGCTATCAGCGCTGCATTGCAACGGGTCTTTCTGGCGGGCAAAGCTGTTCCAGAGCGAGCCAGAAAATACAAGTGCTATACCCAGCATCAGCAGGTACTTCATCTCGGGGAATAATACCTTACAGGCAATAATGATGACTGCTCCGATAAGGCTGCAAATAAAAGGACCATATCCCCTGCTCCTCACCTTCCGGAAAATGAAATAGAGGTTGATCAGCAGAAAGCAAATCAGTACCGGCAATAACCATTTCATATAGGGGATGTTTGATAGTCCTACACTGCCAAACATACTCATATAGGCTGCCCAGCACATCGGGCATTTCGGAAACAGTACAATACCTGCACTGAGCAATGCACCGGGTACGGATCGCAGAGTCTTTTTGACCTTTATTCCTGCCGGTTTCTGTATAGGATGCCTATGCTGGCCACCACAACAGGGTGACGATAATTCCTGGGCCATATACCATAAGTTTTAAGGTTAATACAGGCTTATACAAATGTGTATTATGGTGCTTTCATCAGTAAGGCCACACTGATTTCAGGATTACCCAGTACTTTTAATGGTACTGTATCTCCATACATTTCTTTTTCATTAGGCTCTACCTGTATACTTAACAGTCCGCCTTCAACGGCCTGCAGTGGTAGTCTGAAGTCAAAATGCACCACCGGATTTTTCATACAGTTCTCACATTTCTGTACCTCATCCGGTTGGAAAAATACGGAGCTATCCAGGATAACCCCATCTTTCAGTAAATGCACTTTAAAGGTGCCCGGAATACGGGTTCTGTTCAGGTTATCTACGCGCACATTCACCTCCTGTGTATCCGTTTCGAAGACACGGGCCATACCCAGACTTACCTGTTTATTGGAAAGAGGTTGAGGCAGGGATAGCACCATAGACTCATAGGCCACATCGAAATTGTTCAGGTCGATGGTATAGGCGGCCGTAAGATCATCACGCTTAAGGTTCAGTGCCCAGGGATTCATTTTGCCGACTACATTATTGGTAAATACTGTATAGCTGGAGCTGTTTTTATTTTTGATCGTCTTCATGAAACCCTCATAATCCTGTGCGCCGTGATTGGCCTGCCATATCCACCACATACGGTCAAGGTTACAGTGATAGAACCAGAATATCGGATCAAAAGCAGATACATTTTGTCTGCTCATCGTATCACCCGTACTATCATGTCCGGAATCATGTCCCTGTATAAAATCGAGATTAGGCGTATTGTCCAGCAGGCCGTTAAAGTTATCCCACCACTGCTCTGTCTGTGCATTCGCAAATGATTTAACCACATCATTGTTGAAATTAGTCATGATCTGCTGCGGACTGTAACGCTGTGTCTGATAGCCTTTTTTATAATATGGGCTGGTACTGCCTGCCGAAATATCAACCGGTAAGGTATAGGAGTCAAATGGGGCTTCATACATCCAGGATGGCAGCAGTTCATTAAAATCCCAGTACGGTAAGGTTACTTCCTCGCAACCTTTGATGGTGCGCAGACAGTTTTCAAATGCCCACATCTGTACCCGGTGCCAGGGTTGGAATCCCGGATCGTGGTGCTGGCAATAAGCCAGGGGTAAACCATGTATAGCGGCATTCTGAAAATATCCGTTCAGGTCTTCCGTGCCCAGCGCCATGATACCGGCAAAGGCTGTTTTTAATAAGGCAACCTCTTCTGTAGAAAGAGATGTAAGGCTTTTTCTTAAACGACCGGCAACAGGTGCGCCTGCCATTTTGCGCATCATAACCGGTTCCGGCTGGCCCTCAGGGTACCCTGCTTCCATCCACGCAAGAAAGCTGCTGATCATGTCGCTGGTCCAAGGATCGCTGTCTTCCGGCATACGGCCAGGAGCGTCGGGAGGAAGCGATACACGCTGGTAGATATCCGGTGCGTGACTTACAACGAAAGAATAGTTACCCAGATCGAAGCCGCGCACTGATCTCATGCAAGCGATATCGGCGGGTGTAAAGTAGTTTTTAATCGCACCATGCCATGTCGGGGCCTGGTTTAATTGTTGTAAAGTTGTCATTGCAGTTTTGTTGAAGGTGAGTGTAAATGTTTGATTCAATGAAGGTATTAAAAGCCAATAGCGCAAACAGCGGGTAAAATACCCTTTTCTCAGTGTGGGGAAATAACAAATACAATAGTGTTATATGCCCTAAATGCAAATGTCCGGGTACCATCGTACCCGGACATTTGCATTGCATTTTTTTGAATATAGGAATGCGCTTTTTACTCTTCCGTATTCTTCATTTTCATCAGCACAGAATAAGCATTTTTCAATACCAGACGTGTACTGGTATCAATACCACTTGCTGTAAACTGCTGTAAGCCGTCTTTGCTGATACCCGGGAGGACCGGAAGCATTTGAAACCTGCCCTGCCCCATTTCTTTGAATACATAAAACTTATTTTCCCAGCGCACGATCGCTGCTTCAGGCACCGTCAATGCATTTTGTTCTGTGATAGCAACCGCTCCATTCATAAACATGCCCGGTACCAACTCTGGTTTGTATTGCTTGAAATGGCAATGCACTTCTGCAATGCGGTTATCATCCAGGCTTTTCCCTATTAGAATAACCTCAGCAGGTATCTTTTCATCCGGGTTATTATTGGTATAAGCCATAACCTCCTGCCCTATCGAGATCGATTGCAGGTCCTGCTCAAATACATGCAGCATCAGGTGTATATCCCGTGGGTCGATGAGCTCAAACAACACATCTGCCGGCGAGGTATATTTACCAATAGTTACATTTACCTTAGATACATAACCATTGATCGGTGAGGTAATACTCACTGTTCTGCTGATATGATCGGGGCTCAGATTTGAGGGACTAATACCGATGACCTGCAACTTCTGGGCCAGTGACTTTACCAGAATGCGTTGTGTTTCCATTTCAGCCTTAGCCTGCTGCATCACTTTATCACTGCTGGCTTTGCTGGCATTCAGATCCCTTTGCCGGTTATATTCTGCCTGTGCCAGTACAAGTCGTTCTTTGGCTACAAGATAGTCCTGTTGCAGTTGTATAAACTGCATGTCTTCCAGCTCGGCCAGTACCTGTCCTTTGCGTACAGGGGCGCCAGGCAGGAGCCTTGTCGATTTCAGGTATCCGCCCAGCGGGAAACTCAGGCTGATGATACTTTGTGGCGGAACATCAATTTTACCTTGCAGCACCAGCATATTATTAATGCTTTGCATAGTCGGATTACCCACTTCAATACCCGCAGAGGCCAGTTGTGCCGGACTGAAACTTACCGTCTCCGGTGTATTACTGTTGGTTGTTGGTGCTTCCCTTTCTTTATCCTGTTGCGGGCTCTGTCCACAGGCCGATAACAGGATCATGCCTATTAAAACAATATATTTATTCATCTGAATGCGTTTACTGATTGTTTAATTTTAATAATTCAATGACTGCTGTATTATACTGCTCCTGCATAGTTAAATGTGCCGTACGGATGCTGATGGCCTGGTCGACGAGTATAACCCATTGGAGGTAATCAATCTCACCGGCTTTAAACTCTTCATCTGCCGTGTTGATGATTTGCTCAGCGTACTGCAATCCTTTGTGCTCGTAATACTGCAATCCTGTAGTATATTTTCGTACCTGATCAAAAGCCTGGCTGACGGCTGTTTGCAACTGGCTTAGGGTATAGTCTGCTTCGGCTCTGCTGCGCTGCCAGTCTGTTTTTGCCGCCGCAGCTTTGGCGGCAATAGAACGGGAGAATATAGGTATACTTACACCAGCTGTAATATAGCTGAACCGCTTACCGGCACCGAAATATTGTTCCACACCAGCTACCAGCTGCACTCCGATAAGGCTCTGGTTATTGTACCCAATGCTGAGTTCTGGTAGCTTTTGCGCCTGTTCTGCCTTCCATTGATAATGGGCTAGTTCTGCCTTCTGTGCTGCCAGTGCTGCCAGGGGCAGCTGTGCGACAGCAGCTGTTGTATCAAGGTTTTCCGCTTGCCAGTTGATCTTGGCTGCAGCCTTAGGTACATACTGAGTATTGTCTTGTAACAGGAAGTTGAATTGCTTACAAACCAGGGCCATATCTTCCTGCACCAATTGTAATTGATTACTGATCTCCTGTCGGTGTGCCCTTGCGGTTGTCTGCTCCAGTATATTGGCCGCACCTTTCTCAAAGCGAAGCTCAGAGCGGCTTTCAAATAAGCTGTAAATACTGTCAGCATACTGCAGTAATTGCTGTCTGGCCCCGAGTTGCACATACTGGTAAAAGCTATGGCGCAATGCCGCCACCAGTTCCTGTTCTGTAAGTTTTACATTGATCAGGGTTGCCGTATAGGCTGCTTCCAGTACTTTACGCTGTGACTGGTATACAGCCGGTAAACTGAAAGATTGATTAATGCCAAAGCGTGTATCATGACTGATACTGCTTACCTGTCCGTAATCGGCATCTATACTGGTTTTGGGCAGATTGAACGCTGCAGGTATTTCCTGCCTTCTGGCCTGTGCCTGCAGTTGCGCCAGCTTCATGCGTGGATTGGTTTTCTTGACCAGGATCAAAGCCTCATCCAATGTTATGTCCTGCTGTTGCTGTGCCTGCATTGTGGCAGGTAAGAGCAGTAAAAGCAATACTACCGAGACTTTGCCATTTATCTTCGTTTTACGCTGAAACAACAGGTATAATGCCGGTAATACAAAAAGGGTCAGGAATGTAGCGGTGATCAGACCGCCGATCACAACTGTAGCCAGCGGACGCTGTACCTCTGCACCGGCTCCGTTACTAAGGGCCATAGGAAGGAAACCCAGAGAGGCTACCGCAGCAGTCATCAGTACCGGACGCAAACGATTTCGGGTGCCGGTCATGACCAATTGCAGTGGATCTGTTATAACGCCTTCTTTTTTAATCCGGTTGAATTCTGAAAGCAATACAATGCCGTTCAATACTGCTACACCAAACAGGGCAATAAATCCTACACCAGCCGATATGCTGAAGGGCATGCCCCTGAGTGCAAGGGCAAAGACCCCGCCTATGGCGGATAATGGAATGGCAGTATAGATCAGTAATCCGTCTTTGACAGAAGAGAACGCGAAGTAGAGCATGATGAAAATGAGCAGTAATGCGACCGGCACGGCGATGGTCAGTCTCGACTTGGCCTGTTGCAGGTTTTCAAATGCTCCGCCGTAAGTCATAGTATAACCTGGTTCCAGCTTCATTTTCGCGGCCACTTTATCTTTGAGTTCTTTTACAATCGATTCCACATCCCTGCCCCTTACATTAAAGCCGACGATAATCCTGCGACGCGCATTCTCTCTTTGTATCTGGTTAGGACCTTCTACTTCTTCAATCTTGGCAACCTGGTATAAAGGCAACTGTATGCCGGTTGGGGTTGACACGGAAAGGTTGCGTATGTCTTCAATACTCTTTCTGCCTTCACTTCCTACCCTGACTACAAGGTCAAAACGCTTCTCGCCCTCATAGACCTGTCCGGCTGCTGCACCGGCAAAAGCTGCGTTGATCGTGCGGTTCAGCTCATCTATGTTCAGTCCGTATTTGGCTATTTCACTACGATTAAAATCAATAACTACCTGTGGCATACCGGTTACTTTTTCAATATACCAGTCGGCAGTACCGTTCACGCTGCGGGAAATATCGCCCAGCTGTTCTGCATATGCAGTCAGCTTATCCAGGTCCTCTCCATAAATCTTGCAGACCACATCCTGCTTGGCTCCCGTCATCAGTTCATTAAAGCGCATCTGCACCGGGTATTGAAATCCGGTGGTCACACCCGGAACGACTTCCTGCGCCGTTGCTGCCATTTTCTCGGCCAGTTCCGGGAAGGAACGGGCGCTGGTCCATTCTGATTTATCTTTTAATACGATGATCATATCACCACCTTCTATCGGCATAGGATCGGTAGGGATTTCTGCACTACCGATACGGGATACAATCTTTTCCACCTCAGGATAATCTTTTTTCAAGCGGTCCGAAATGCGATTGAAGGCATCAATAGTAGTGGATAGGTTGGTGCCGACGAGCAGACGGGTTTCGGTGGCAAAATCGCCTTCTTCCAGTTGCGGAATAAACTCACCACCCATACGGCTGAATACCAGCAAAGCCAGTCCGAATAAGACAAAGGCGGTAATCACCATCGTTTTCCGGATGTTCAATGCTTTTTGTAAAGCCTTGCTGTACAACTGTTCCAGCCTGGTCATTACACGATCCGACCAGTTGGGTTTATGGCTGATCTTCCGGCTGATGAACAGAGCACTGATCATGGGCACATAGGTCAGGGATAATATAAAAGCACCCATAATAGCAAAGGCTACCGTCTGGGCCATTGGTTTGAACATTTTGCCCTCAATACCGGACAGGGACAGGATCGGGAGGTATACGATCAGGATAATGATCTGTCCGAATACTGCAGCATTCATCATGCGTGAAGCCGAACCGCTGACTTCTGCATTCATTTCTTCATGGGACAGCTGGTTAATGCCTGTATATTTTTTAGAAAAATGGATATGATGCAGGATGGCTTCAACTATAATTACGGCACCATCTACAATCAATCCGAAGTCCAGTGCACCCAGACTCATCAGGTTACCACTCACTCCGAAGAGGTTCATCATCGAAACGGCAAATAGCATGGACAGTGGAATTACGGAGGCTACGATAAGCCCTGCTCTTAAGTTGCCCAGGAAGATAACCAGTACCAAAACCACGATCAGTGCGCCTTCCAGCAGATTCTTTTCTACCGTACCGATAGCATTATTTACCATTTTGGTCCGGTCCAGGAATGGCTCTATAGTGAGGCCTTCCGGCAAGGTTTTTTGGATCTCCGCAACGCGCTTTTTCACTTGTTTTATGGCTTCGGAAGAGTTGGCATCTTTCAGCATCATCACAATACCGCCGGTTAGTTCGCCTTTGCCCGCCATGGTAAGGGCGCCATAGCGTATAGCGGCGCCAAGGCGCACATCAGCCACATGTCGCACCAGTACGGGAGTGCCATCAGTACTGGTCTTGATCACGATATTGCGGATATCGTCGAGGTTACCGGCAAGGCCTACACTGCGGATATATAATACAGATGGTCCTTTTTCTATATAAGCCCCGCCCGTATTCTGGTTATTCTGATGCAATGCGGTAAAGACATCGCTGATGCTCAGGTTAAAAGCCTTGAGCTGTGCGGGCTGAACAGCCACTTCGTATTGTTTCAGTTCGCCGCCGAAAGTAGATACATCGGCTACACCAGGCGTACCCAGCAGTTGTCGCTTCACCACCCAATCCTGGATCGTACGCAGGTCGGCCAGTGAATATTTATGCTCGTAGCCGTTTTCCGGTTTTAATACATACTGGTATATCTCCCCCAGTCCGGTAGTAACCGGTGCCATCTGTGGTGTACTGGCATTGGCACTGATCTCTGCCTGGGCAAGCCTTTCGGTTACTTGCTGGCGCGCCCAGTATATATCTGATCCGTCTTCAAAGACAACGGTGATCAGGGACAGACCGAAGCGAGACATACTACGGCTTTCTTTCAGGCCAGGTATATTGCTGAGGGCTTGTTCTATAGGAAAAGTGATAAACCTTTCTACATCTTCTGCACCCAATGCCGGTGCGGTAGTAATGACCTGTACCTGGTTATTGGTAATATCCGGTACAGCATCGATAGGCAGGCGGCTGAGCTGGTAGGCGCCGAAAGCGATCCATACCAGTATGAAGATGCCGACAGCCAGTTTGTTTTTAACAGAAAACTGAATGATTTTATTAAGCATGATCTGGAATAAATACATATATATGATCCATGCGAAGCAAAATATTGCTGCATGGTATACCCATTACAGGAGGATTGTCCTGTAGTATAAACACATGTATTTATGCCTGCGGAGGCCGGAAGAGTGTACCGAGTACGGTATTAAAGTGTGTCTGGGAGCGCATTAAGCCGTAATTCCGGCCTTCTGGCCAGGTGACAGCATCAATGGTGGCAATGTTTTTTTGCGGAATGAACAGGAAGCAGGTTTGTTGTATGTCAATCTTCTTAAACGGAAGCTGCATATCTTTTTCATCATCATTATCATTGATGTCCTCTCCCCAGTAATGCATTGATAAAAAATCCATGAATCCTATAGCGGGATTGCGGGTTTTATGATCGGTATAATGGCTGATGAGAGAAGGCACCTTGAACACCTGGTACAATGAAGTTGTATCCAGTATGAACAAAACAATAATGATATGTAAGAGTAATCTTTTCAAACCTGTGGGGTAATGCAATATGCCTGAGGCAGGCAAAGGTAGGGCTAAAGTGCCAGAATTGAAAATATCCTTTACCCTGATAACGATAATATAAAACAGGCTTCCGTTCATAACGGAAGCCTGTTACAACAATACTTTGGGCAATATTACTCTTCACTACCGCCACCCAGTGCGCGGTATAATTCGGTCATTGCATGCAGCTTTTCGAGTCTGATGCTGATGGCCTCAAGATCGTTCTGTAGTTTATTATTCTGTGCCGTAATCACCTCCAGGTATGTAGCCATACCTGCACGGTATAATTTTATGGCATCAGAGATGGCTTTGTTCAATGAGGCACTTTTCTGCTGCACCAGTACATTACGGTCTGTTGCCCCTTTAGAACGGGCCAGTGCATCGGACACCTCTCCTACCGCAGTCATCACGGATTGCCGAAACTGGATTGTTGCTTTCTCCTGTTCGAGTACTGCGGTCTCATACGCTGTCCTTAAGGCTCGTTTATTAAACAAAGGCTGTGTCAGGTTTACCGCCAGGGTCTTGGTTATAGAGCCGGGAAGGTCAAACCAGGTGTTGAACTTATAAGAATTGACCCCAACCTGCGGACTAAGGCTGAAGCTCGGATACCTTGCCGCATTGGCCAGACCGGTGCGGGCATTGGCAGAGATAACCGCCAGTTCTGCTGCCTTTACATCTGGTCTGCGGCTTAACAATGCAGCAGGAACGCCATAGGCAAAATGATCTTCCGGTATGGCTTCCAGCATATTGGCCGCCCTGCTGATACTGTCCGGATAGCTGCCGCATAAAATGCTTAAGGCATTCTCCTGTATACGGATATTCTGCACTGCCAGGGGCACCAACAGCTCTGCAGTCTTCTGCTGTGCGGCGGCCTGTTCCACAGCCAGGGAATTGATCTGCCCAGCATTGAATTGCAGGCGCATCATGGTGAGTGTACTATCACTCAGGGCAATGTTCTGCTGCGCAATCCGCAATTGTTCATCAAGGCTCATCAGGCTGTAATAGGCCTGTGCCACCTGTGTGATGATGCGTGTTCTCAATGCACTAAGGTTTTCTTTCTGGGCAAAATAATTGGCCTTTGCTTCTGTCTTCTGCATTTTGGCTTTACCCCAGATGTCGATCTCCCAGGACAGGCGCAGCATAGCGCTGTAATCGTCCATATAGGGTGTACCGATAAACTGCTCAGTCAGTGAGCCGTTCAGACTGTTCTTGGATGGCCAGGTTCTGTTGGCACCGGCATTCAGGTCCAGTGTAGGTAATAAGGATTGCTTTGCCTGACGATATGCCAGGTCCAGCTGCTCCATGCTTTTTAAGGCAATATTTATATCATTATTCTGTACCAATGCCTTTTCTATCAGCTGTACCAGTTGCGGCTCTTTAAAAAAAGTGCGCCAGGGTAACTGTACCGTATCGGCAGTGAGTGCCACCGGCTCGCGGAACTCCTGTGGCAGATTGAGTGCTGCACGGCTGTATTTCTTTCCCACATCGCAGGAACTTACCGTGAGGGCAAGTCCTGCAATAAGGAGGATATATGATTTAGTGATCTTCATGTTCGTTTAAATTAGCTTGTGGAACCATTTTATGCTTACCGGATACTTTCTCCTGCAGGTACTGGAATAACATAAACAACAGCGGTATCACCACGATACCCAGTATTACCCCGCTGAGCATACCCATTGCAGCACCCGTACTGATCGAGCGATTACCTGCAGCTGAGCCACCTTTTGCCATCATCAGCGGTATCATACCTACGATAAAGGCCAGAGAGGTCATGATGATGGGGCGCAGACGGGCTTTGGCTGCATCCAGCGCGGCATCTATAATAGACAACCCTGCCCTGCGGCGCTGTACGCCGAACTCTACAATAAGAATGGCATTCTTGGCCAACAAACCGATCAGCATGATGAGTCCTACCTGTACGTAAATATTATTGTCCAGCCCGATCGCACGGATACCCAGGAAAGCACCTAGCACACCCGTAGGAATAGAGAGCAGTACGGCCAGTGGCAGCAGATAGCTTTCATATTGTGCCGCCAGCAGGAAGTATACAAAGAGCAGGCTCAGCGCCAGGATCAACATGGTCTGGTTACCCGAAGCTTTTTCTTCCAGGCTCAGGCCCGTCCATTCGAAACTATAATCTGAAGGCAGCTTGCCCAATACATTTTGCTCCAGTGTATTCATAATAGCCCCATTACTGTATCCCGGTGCAGCAACCACATTTATGGTTACGGCATTGTACAGGTTATAGCGGTTTACCGATTCCGGTCCGTATACCTTCTTCAGCGTAACCATTGATTTTACCGGCACCATTTCATTTTTATCATTGCGGACAAAAGTCTCGTTGAAGGCTTCCTGGTCGGTACGGAATACACCATCCGCCTTAATATTCACCCGGTAGAATTTACCGAATCGGGTAAAATTCAGGGACTGGTCTCCGGCAAAATAGGTCTGTATAGCCGCCAGCATACCGCTCACATCTACACCCATCTGACTGGCACGATCTTCGTCCACTTCCAGTTCCAGTTGCGGATAATCGGCACGGAACATCGTATAGGCATATTGTACACCCGGCTGCTGCATGATCTGTCCGATCACATTATCGGCCATCGCTTTGATCGATGCCGGATCTTTACCCATACGGTCCTGCAGTACCAGCTCGGCACCGCTCATGACCCCGTAACCATCAACCGGCGGGAAGCGGAAAGCCATCACCGTACCCTCTTTGATCGTACTCAGTTTTTCAGATATGATATTGAAGATCTCTTCAATGTCTTTTACTTTACCCCGGTTTTTTGCCGGTTTCAGTTTGATAAAGCCCATGGCATAAGATGGCCCTGCGCTGTTGCTGAGGATATTGAAGCCGGTAATGCCGGAATTACTTTCTACCGATTCTACATTAACCAGCATTTTATTGATCTTCTCTGCCACTTCTGTAGTGCGGTCCAGACCGGTACCCGGCGGCATGCTCAGGCTATAGGCAATAAAGCTGTCATCCTCCATTGGTACAAAACTACGTGGTGTACTGGTCATGAGCCAGATGGCTACACCTGTTATGAGCAGGACAAAACCCGCGCCCAGCCATTTCTTGCGGGCAAAGAAGCGTACGCCTTTAATGTATCTGCCCGTGAAATTATCAAAACCGGAATTGAATGCGGTGAAGAAGCGTTTCCCGAATCCCATTTTCTTTCCGCCTTCAGTTGCATGCGTATTTTTCAATAACAGTGCACATAATGCCGGGGTTAATGTCAGGGCATTTACAGCAGAAATAATAATGGCAATGGCTAATGTGTAGGCAAATTGCTTATAGAATAAACCGGATGAACCGGTCATGAATCCGATCGGGATAAATACCGCAGCCATAACCAGGGTGATGGAAATAACCGCGCCGGTAATCTCTCCCATCGCACTATGCGTGGCTTCCCGCCCGCTCATATGTGATCCTTCCATCTTACTATGTACCGCTTCGACGACGACAATGGCATCATCTACCACAATACCGATGGCCAGTACCAGGGCAAAGAGCGTAAGGATATTGATCGTAAAGCCAAGGGCCAACAGGAAGAAGAAGGTACCTACAATCGCCACGGGTACGGCTATTGCCGGAATGATGGTGGAACGGAAATCCTGGAGGAACAGGAATACTACGATAAATACAAGGATAAAGGCCTCGATCAGTGTAGATTTTACCTGTCCGGTAGCTTCGTCCAGACGGTCTTTGGTACTCATCATACTGCGGTACTCAATACCCGGAGGAAAGGCTTTGGCAGCTTTCTCCAGCTCTTTCTTTACCCCGATCTCAATCTCATTGGCATTGGAACCTGAGGTTTGCAGGATGGCGATGGTAACGGCATTTTTACCATTAAGTTTATTATCTCCGCTATAGCTGATCGATCCCAGTTCTATACGGGCCACATCGCGCAGGCGCACCAGGTCACTACCATTGCGTTTGACAATGATATTTTCATACTCTTCCGGTTTCGCTTTTTTGCCTTTATAACGGATTACATATTCCAGTGCGGCATCTGATTCCTCTCCCAGCTTGCCCGGTGCGGCTTCCAGGCTCTGACTGGCAATCGCATTGGTTATATCTGCCGGAATAAGGCCGTACGCAGCCATGCGCTGCGGATTAAGCCATACCCTCATGGCGTAATCTTTGGCACCGAACATTTGCGCCTGCCCTACTCCGGGCACACGTTTGATCTGTGGTATCAGGTTTATGTTTACATAGTTCTGCAGGAACAGCTCATCATATGCTGCATTGTCTTTGGTCGCGATCGTAAAGATCATGATCATACTGTTCTGCTGCTTAGATGTGGTCAGTCCCATACGCACCACTTCTGCGGGCAATATAGGCGTGGCCTGCTGTACCCTGTTCTGCACGTTTACGGCAGCCTGGTCAGGATTTACGCCTTGTTTGAATACAATCTGTACCGAGAAACTACCATCATTACTGGCGGTAGATTTGATGTACTGCATATTCTCCACCCCATTGATCTGCTCTTCCAGCGGGGTTACTACGGAGCGCAATACGGCTTCGCTGTTTCCGCCCGGATAACTGCCGGTTACCATTACGGTCGGCGGAGAGATGTCCGGGAAGCGGGTTATGGGCAGCCTGCTCAGGCCTATGATACCCAGTATGACGATCACCACAGAGATGACGGTAGCCAATACAGGTCTGTCTATAATTCTTTTTAACATGGTTTATATGTTGAACCTTGATCGTTGATGAAATGGTTTATTTGTGTAATACGGAATCTGCAGGTATCATAATGGGTTTTACCACCGTACCATCGTTCAGTACGTCAATGCGGTTGATCGCAATTTTGGCACCGTTGTTCAGTCCGCCGTTCAGGATATAATTGTTCCCGTCATGTCCGCCGATCTCGATAGCCGTCATGGCTACTTTATTGCTATCGGCCAGGACAAAAACGAAGTACTTGTTCTGGATATCCTTTACACTGGCCATAGGCACCAGCAGCGTGCTGTTCAGGCTTCTCTTCAGCAGAATTTTGGCCGAACCACCCGAGCGCAATAGCTTGTTAGGATTGTCAAATACGGCTTTCATGGCAATGCTGCCTGTGGTACGGTCTATATTACCACTCGCCGCTTCCAGCTTTCCTTTCAGTTGATATGGTGTACCGTCTGCCATGACCATCTCAACAGTATTCATGCCGGTATCAGTTTCCTTTTCTTTTATCCAGGCGAGGAAGTCGGGCTCACTCAGGTTGAAGTATACAAATACTTTATTGATGTCTGATAATGTCGTTAAGGGCGTCATGTCCGCAGGGGTTACCAGGTTACCGATACGATTCGGAATGCGGCCGATATAACCACTTACCGGTGCTTTGATGAGGCTGAAATCGGCATTGATCTGCGATGAACCTACAGCAGCGCGGGCTTGTGCCACCTGTGCTTTGGCAGCGGCATAATTGGCCTGTGCTGTTTTCAGTTGTACATCAGCTACGACCTTGCCTTCTACCAGCGGTCTGATCTTTTCGACTTCGATACGGGCAGATTCTTCCGCGGCCATTGCGGCTTTCAGGGCCGCCTGGCTGTTATTGACCTGCTCGCGGTATACATCTCCCTTAATGCGAAACAGGGCCTGACCTTTCTGTACATAATCGCCTTCATGCACGTATATGGCTTCGAGGTAACCGCTTACCTGTGCTTTGACTTCTACATTTACAGCACCTTCAATTGTGCCGGGATATTTTTGTTCCATTAATGCCGAACCGGGGCGAACTTCCATAAAGTCCACTTCCGCTGGCGGCTGCTGCATGTTTTGCGACTGATCGTTACCACAGGAACTGAGTACTGCTGAAACGGCCAGGAATAATGCTGCGCATGATATGATATGCTTATGAGCAAATAATTTTGTCATTGTATAGAGGTATTAAATTGTGTTTGCAAAAGAAATAAAACATAAAAAGGCGTTCCCGTTAAAACTAACCGAACCGTCAAATTTTATTGCTGAACTGTATCGCTTCATCACACCGTACAGACCGGTTATCAAAGCTGATTGTAATGACTATGAATGAGTATACACAGGGCTTACAGGGCAAGACGGAATATAAATGCGAATACTTAGTGCGCTGCTGTCTTGGAACATAAATTCATCACTACTACCCCGCTTACGATCAGTAAAATGCCTATTACAGCAGGCATATCTATGGGTTGCTTAAATACGAGTACAGATATCAGTGCCGTAAGGATAATACCAGCTCCGGCCCATATGGCATAAGCAGTGCTGAGCGGAATGTTCTTTAAGGCCAGGGACAGGAAGTAAAAGCAGCCAAGGAAGGCAACAGCCATCGCTATGGTCGGCACAAGCTTTGTAAAACCTTCCGAAGCCTTAAGAAAGCCGGATCCTGTTACTTCAAGTATAATGGCTAATGCCAGGAATAGGTATTTCATTTTGCCATATCATTTATAAATTAAAAATCCATCCAGTTTCTCAATAACTGTGCCTTGTCGCGGCTCACTACGATTTCAGCCTCTGGATTGCTCCTGAGTTCCAGCTTCAGTTTACCGTTAAAGTAATTGTGTACCCGCTGTATATCGTTGATGTGTACAATGTACTGACGGTTTACCCGGAAGAATACTTTCGGGTCCAGCTGCTGCTCCAGCTCTTCCAGAGTCTGCGGTACAATATCCTCCTGCCCTTGCTGCAGGTGTGCATGGGTGATCTTAAACTCAGAATAGAAATAGGCAATATCTTCTACTTTGAGGGATTTGTATCCATCTTTAAATGGCAACAGGAAGCGGGTTCTGAACTCCCTGGGCTGTATATAATCCAGCAAACCTTTCAGAGATACCGGGTCTCCTGTAGTGACTATAGAATCCCATTTGGTAAAGGCAGTCTCAAGCTCTTCCTGTTCAATAGGCTTGAGCAGGTAATCGATACTGTTGTACTTAAATGCTTTTATCGCATACTCATCATAAGCTGTGGTGAAAATAATGGGACAGGTAAGGGTGATCTTATCAAATATCTCAAAACTGATGCCATCAGACAGGCGTATGTCGGAGAGTACCATGTCCGGTTGCTCATGTGCCGCAAACCAGGCTATACTATCGGCCACACTATCTATTACCGCCAGTATCTCTACCTGCGGTTTAATCGCTTTGATCAGGCGTTTCAGCCGATCAGCATTAGGTTTTTCGTCTTCTATAATGAGTATGGTTTCGATCATATCTTTATCAATGGTACGATTACTTTGAAGGACTGCTGATCTGCCGCAATTTTAGGTTCCTGCTGCGATAGTAAGTGGTAGCGGCGCAAAATATTACGCAGACCAATGCCGGACGAATCTATAGTCCGCTCTATCGGAAGCAGGTTATTGGCTACGATCAGTGCAGTGCCCTCCTGGTCATAAATGTCAATAGTCAGGGGCTCCTTTTTATTGGTGCGGTTATGTTTCAGGGCATTCTCCACGAGCATCTGTATGGTTAATGGTGGCATACCCATTGCCTTGGCTTCCGGTTGAACGTTGATATTAAAATGAACTCCGGAACCAAAACGGTTCTCAATCAGGAACATGTATGAGTCCAGGAATTTGAGTTCCTCTTCCAGCGGAATAAGGTCTTTCTTGGCATTGACCAGCATATACCGGTAAATCTTCGAGAAGTTCTCTGCATAGGCATAGCCCAGTTGTTGATCTTCAAGTATCAGTTCAGATAGCACACTTAAGTTATTGAATACGAAGTGAGGATCTAATTGTAGTTTTAATGATTGCAGTTCTGATTCTGTAGCCAGCTGGTTCAATTCCGATACCCTGATCACCTCATTCTTCCAGTTAGAGATCAGGTAATTCCCGATATTGATGCCCATGATCATAAAGGAAATAATGATACTCACAATGACCCATTGTATAAAGCCTCTTTGCTCTTCCGGTGAGGGTACATAATTGGCAATCTCCGGATCTCCGTACAGGCACCAGGCACTGACCAGCAGGTTGATGATTAATACCAGCACCAGGTTAAGGCCCGTCTCCAGAATGAGCCGGGTCAATGGCCGCGAGGTCCATTGAATATATTTATTCAGGATATTGCTGATGGTAATAGCCGATTCTGAAATGGCCAGGCAGATCACCAGGCTGGTACCCAACTCTCTGAACATACGCAGCGGGCTGCGCTCAAAAAAGCCGTACCACTGAGCAGAAAACGGGTCCAGTATATAGGCAACCAGGTACAATAACAGGAATGCAGAAACGGTAAATAAAAGCCGCTTCCGGTTATTGCTCAGAAATGTATTCTTTTTATTGGTCATTTATAGTCATTTGCCCTTGTATAACTTGTACCGCATAAAACGGGATATATGCAAAGTTGCTGAATTTATAAGAAGTTATCCTGTTTTTTCGCCCCAAATGTCTTAATTGTGTGCCGAAAAGGCATATGTACGGACTGAAAATGATAGAGGCAGTATAATTAATATACTGCCTTTGTGCTTATTTATCGGCGATAAACGGAGCCTTACGAATATACGTTTCAGCATTTATCTGTTCTATGAGGAAGTGTGCCAGACTGCTTGCACTAATGCTGTTTCCCGGGCAATCTTCAAGACTGACAATGATCTCTTTGAGTAGATCAGTTTGCTCGATTCTGGGTAAGCGCACCATTGTCCAGGCTGCGGTACTATCTGCAAGTAAGGAATACTCTGATTGTTTATCTGCAGTAGATATGGGAAAATGCTCCTTCATCCATGCGGTACCTGCCGCGGTTTCCGGGCCTTTATGATCTGAAGGGGTATCAACGTTCAGGCCGGTGATGACGAGGTAGCGGCCGATCTGCTGTTGCTGCATGGCAAGCAATATATTCCTAGTCGACTGACTGAAAATGCCGGGCTCACTGGCGGGAATGCCCAGTCCCAGTGTACTGATGACTGCGGTACAGTCTTTCAGGACTTTATTAATCGCATCTGCTTGGTGTACTGTGCCGACAACAATGTTGATCTGCGGATGCTGTAAGCCTGTCGCTTTCTCCGGGTTGCGCACGAGCATACCCAGCTTATAGCCCTTTGTTATTAATGCTTTAACGAGATAAGTTCCGGCCTTGCCGGTGCCGCCGATTACGGCTATGGTATGCTGTTGCATAATGACTCTTTATAAAATGTGATAAAACAATTCAAGCTCCGTATAATGCGTATCGGAGTAGTAATTCCCGGGCGGGATAATATTTATAAAGAGATTTTAATAGGTTAAAGATACGTTTTTTCTTGTTTTCAAATATAATTATGGCGTAGCTTTGAGGCAACTTGCGTGATCCTATATGAAAAAACTATTATGCACACTGCTTGTTCTATACAGCTACTTACCCTTACGTGCACAGGATATCCTGATCAGAGACCTGGACCTTGACCGTATTGTTGATACCATTAGACTGAACAGAGATGAAGGAACGATAACCTGCCGTTTATCTACCCAGGCTTTCAGACCGGTGCATAGTAGGTCTACTGAAATGGATGACAATTCCTATCTAAAAGAAACCCGAAACGGTTTTGAGTTTCGCCATAACTGGATGCGTGCCGGCTACGCCTGCCAGTTTCGTTTCGATGGTAAGCTGAGAAAAATGCAGCTGATTGGCATGAACCGCTACGAGTTTGGTAATGCAGCCAATGATGGCAGCGGGGAATCCAGTGTAAACCTGCTGACCGGAGACTATATCGGTAACTGGAATTATTATGATATGGAGCATGATGAGTTGATCAAAATGAAGCCCATCAAGCTAAAAATGCCTTTGCCCAAGACATACCTGGACCAGTTTTCTGAAGATATTTATTACCGGTATGCCAACCAATGTTCAAACCTGTTTGTCAGTAATAAGAAGGCAGACCGTAAACAGCGCAAACTGGATTAATAAAATCAGCAGACATGTACATTCCTAAAATCAATATTATGCAGGACCGGGAGCGGATTGTGGCGTTTATGCAACGCTTCAGTTTTGCTACGATCATTACTTCCAATGATAATGTTCCGGTAGCAACGCATCTGCCCTTCCTGGTTAAGGAAGAAGAGGGACAGCTTTTCCTGTACAGTCATTTCGCTAAACAAAATGATCAATGGAAAGACATCAGCAACCATAAAATACTGGTTGTCTTTAATGAGCCGCATGCCTATATTTCCCCTTCTCTATATGAAAAGGAGCAGAATGTGCCCACCTGGAATTATCTAGCCGTACATGCTTACGGTACCGGTGAGTTGATTACCGAACCGGCTGCTGTAAAGGATTTAATGGAAGCCACCATTGATAATTATGAAACAGCCTTTCGGGCACAATGGGCGCGGCTTCCGGAAAAATACATTAACGGATTGATGGCCGGGGTAACCGGCTTTCGCATAAAGGTCACGGAATTGCTGGCCAAAGAAAAACTCAGTCAGAATAAAACCATACACGAACAACGAAATATTATTGCATCACTATCCTCTGGTCCTGATACTGCAGCACAAGTCACCGCAGAATACATGCAGCAGAACCTGGACCAAAACCCTTAACCCATTATCCCCATGAGCCAACCGATTATCCATCAGTTAGACATTCTTTATCCGTTTATACAAGCCCCTATGTTTGGGGTCACAACACCTGAAATGGTGGCCGCAGCCACAGAAACCGGCTGCCTGGGCTCACTGCCCTTAGGCGACTGGTCTGCCGAACAAAGTGTGCAGGCTATTCGTGCAACCAAAGCCTTATGTAATGGTCAGTTTGCCGTAAATCTTTTTGTACATAAGGTACCACAGGCTGATGAAGCCCTTAAAACGCAATATGCCGGTAGCAAACAATTTATTGAAGCACTGGCTGCAGATCACGGCATTGAGGTAAGCCTGCCTGGTATTGATGAGATCAATGTAGATGATTATCATGCACAGCTGGATGCTGCACTGGAAGAAGGTTGCCGCATTATCAGTTTTACCTTCGGCAATCTTGATGAAGAAAGCATCCGAAAGTGTAAAGACAAAGGTGTACTACTGATTGGTACCTGCACCTCTGTTGATGAAGCCCTTATACTGGAACAATCCGGTATAGACATGATCTGTGTGCAAGGGCTCGAAGCCGGCGGACACCGCGGCAGTTTTGCCACAGAAGATATTCCGCAGATTGGCGGACTATCTTTACTGTCCCGCGTGTATGATAGCGTAAAAGTGCCCCTGATCTATGCAGGAGGTATGTATAATGCCCGTACCGTACTGGCCGCAAAAATGATTGGTGCATCCGGCTTTCAGGTAGGTACTTTATTACTGAATGCTAATGAAAGTGCTTTGCAGCCATTTGAAAGAGCCGGACTGAAAGATCGTGGAGAATCAGATATTATGCTGACCCGCAGCTTCTCCGGGAGATATGCCCGCGGTCTGCGCAACACATTCATTGATGCACTGGAACATTCCGGTCATATACTGCCCTATCCTTATCAGAACAGGCTTACACAGTCTTTAAGAAAGGCTGCACGCGATGCCGGTCATACCGGTTTTGTAAACCTGTGGGCAGGACAATCTTTATCCGGATTGCCGGAACGCAGTACCAAAGAGATTCTTACAGACCTGGTAATGGATACTGCAGCACTGAACAACGAATATTAAACCTGTGCAGTCAGGAGTTTCCGGATCAGTACAATCTGTCCTAAATGATAGTGCATATGCTCGATCATACCCGCGATATTGCGGAAATAGGTACCGTATTTTGCTTCTGAAAACAGAGCATCCAGCTGCATATCATCTAATTTTTCTATAGCATTGGCAGTAAGCTCCGCTTGCTGCCATATTTTTTCCTGTAGTGCGTTCCAGTCAGATTGTTCTTTAATATCTGGCAGGATAAAGCTATCCTTGTCATTCCCCTCCAGTGGCCCTCCTTCCAATACCTTGTAAATGACCTTTACATAGTATGTAATATGGCAGGTAAGCATGGCAATTGAATTCAATCCCTGCACAGAGACTTGTGCGTCCTGCCAGGAAAGCCCGTCCAGTGCATCTTTGAGATTGGACCAGCTCCAGTTTTTGCCAAAATGAACATCTCTCAGATGTTGCGCGAGTTGTTTGCTGACACTCATATTGAGTTGTTTTAAATAAAGATTTTCTATAGCCTGATTGCTAAAATAACGTAAAATTTAAAGCCTGCCTAAAAACTTGTGATCCTGATCACAGGTGCATTTCAGCCAGGCGGGTGACCTTTGCATTATACAAAAAAGGAACACCTTATGTTATTCGAAAAATATCAACTGAATCAAATTTCACTATCCAATCGTATCGTTATGCCGCCGATGACCCGTTCCCGTTCCGCTGCAGGAAATGTGGCTACGGAACTGATGGCTACTTATTATGCCCAGAGGGCTTCTGCCGGTCTCCTCATTTCTGAGGGTACACAGATCAGCCAGCAGGGACAAGGTTATGCCTGGACACCGGGCATCTATACTCCGGAGCAGATTGCGGGATGGAAACAAGTTACTGATGCAGTACATTCTGCCGGCGGAAAAATCTTTGCTCAGTTATGGCATGTTGGCCGGGTGTCGCATACCAGCCTTCAGGCAGATGGTACACAACCGGTTGCTCCTTCAGCCATACTTGCCGAAGGTGTAAAAGTATTCCTGGCTCCGGAAGGTGCGGCAGCAGACTCCGGACTCGGTATCATGGAACAGCATTCTATGCCGCGGGCATTAACTATCGCGGAGATCAAAGACATTGTCCATGATTATGCACAAGCTGCACGAAATGCAATCGCTGCCGGTTTTGATGGTGTCGAATTGCATGGAGCTAATGGTTACCTCATCGAACAGTTTATTGACTCTCAGACCAACCAGCGTACAGATGAATATGGTGGCAGCCTTGAAAATCGCCTTCGCTTTCTGAAAGAAGTGACTACAGCGGTAGCCGAAGCTATAGGAGCCGATCGTGTTGGTGTACGCCAGGCACCGTTGACCACTCTTATGGGCGCAATGGATGATCATCCGGAAGAGACCTATATCGCAGCAGCCAGACTATTGCAGGAAATTGGTATTGCTTATATCCATGTTGCAGAAGCAGATTGGGATAATGCGCCGGTCATGCCGGTAGCATTTAAAGAGGCCTACAGAACTGCATTTAAAGGTACCCTCATCTATTCCGGTAAGTATACCAAAGCCCGTGCAGAAGAGGCGCTGCGCAATGGCTGGGCCGACCTGATTGGTTTTGGTCGGCCGTTTATAGCCAATCCTGATCTGCCCTATCGCCTGGCACATGATCTGCCATTAAACGAACCCAAGCGGGAACATTTTTTCGGTGGTTCCGCTGAAGGATATACAGATTATCCGCTTGCCACAACACAAACATTATCCTCAACTTATTAATCAAAATCAACAATGACGAAAGATCTGTTTGCACCGGTTAGCTTCGGTGCCCTGAAATTGAAAAACCGTATTGCCATGGCACCGATGACCCGTGCCCGTAATGCAGACGGTATTCCTAAAGAATTTAATGCTACATATTATGCGCAGCGCGCTGATGCGGGCCTGATCATTACAGAAGGTACTGCTATTTCTGATACGGCTATGGGTGTATTATATATTCCCGGACTGTATACGCCGCAGCAGGTAGCCGGCTGGAAAAAGGTTACGGATGCTGTCCATGCAGAAGGTAGTACCATCTTTACCCAGCTGTGGCATGTAGGCCGCGTCTCCCATACGTCTAATCAGCCTAAAGGTCAGGCGCCGGTGAGTGCTTCTGATCTGCGTGCAGCCAACTCTTTTGCCTGGGGTTATGATGCGGAGGGCAAAGAAGGATTTGTACCTGCTTCGCAGCCCAGGGCATTGGCAACAGATGAGGTATCTGCTGTAGTGCAGGACTTCGCTCATGCGGCTGAAAATGCTGTAGCAGCGGGTTTTGACGGTGTGGAACTGCATGGCGCGAATGGTTACCTTATTGAGCAGTTCCTGAATCCACATATCAATAACCGTAGTGACCAGTATGGCGGCTCAATAGCAAACCGGTCCCGTTTTCTGCTGGAAGCTATTGATGCTTCTATTGCTGCAATAGGGGCTGATAAAGTAGCCATACGCCTGACACCTTATGGCGGATTGCACGAATTACCGCATTATGAGGAAATAGAAGAAACCTACCAGTACCTAGCGACAGAACTGTCCCGGAGAAATATTGCGTATATTCATATCATGGACCAGCAGTCCCGTGGCAGCTTCGCCTTACCTGATGGATTCCTGGAGCGCTTCCGCAGCTGGTATGACGGCGTATTGATCCTGGCAGGTGGTATGGACCGTGAGAAGGCTACTGCATTACTAGAAGCCGGCACTATTGACATTGCTGCTTTCGGAGAGGTATACATTGCGAATCCTGATCTGGTTGATCGTCTCCGGAACAACTGGCCGGTTACCCCACCCAACCGGGCACTGCATTATGGACTGGGTATGGAAGGATACCTGGACTGGAAAACTTATCAGGAACAAATCAATCATTAATATGAAACGGAATATATTACAGGTCCTGGTACTGGTCATCGCCATGCTGGCGGGTTTCGGTACAATACAGGCGCAGCAAAAAACATCAAACATGAAAAAGAAAATCTTATTTGTAGTGACCAGCCACGATACCAAAGGCAGTACGGGAGCGCCAACCGGCTACTACCTGGCTGAGGTATCTCATCCCTGGAAAGTGCTGACTGATGCAGGGTATGAAATCGATTTTGTGAGCCCGAAAGGTGGTACTCCGCCTGTTGACGGCTTTGACCTGAGTGATCCGGATAACAAGGCTTTCTGGGAAAATAAAGAGTATCATCAGAAGATCAGTAACAGCATGCGCCCTGAGCAGGTGAAACCGGAAGAATATACTGCTATATTTTATGCCGGCGGACATGGTGCCATGTGGGACCTGCCGGAAAATAAAGCACTGGCCGTTATTGCAGCACGTATTTATGAGCAGAATGGTGTGGTTGCCGCTGTATGTCATGGCCCGGCAGGCCTGGTCAATATACAGTTGAGCAATGGTAAGTATCTTGTGGAAGGCAAAAAGGTAAATGGCTTCTCTAATGAAGAGGAGGAACTGGTGAAGCTGAGTGCTGTAGTGCCTTTCCTGTTAGAGGACCAGCTGAAAGCCCGTGGCGGGCAATATGAACAATCTGCTGCCTGGCAACCGCATGTGACGGTAGATCAACGACTGATCACTGGTCAAAACCCACAGTCGGCAAAGGCTGTAGGTGAAGCGATTAAAAAGGCATTGGACTAGATTAGATTTAAAGACAGTATACATCGAGGCATATTTCTTTTGTACATTTACAACATGGAATATGCCTCTTTTCTGCGCCGACATATTGAACAGGTTGTGTCCCTTACAGATGAAGAATTTGCCCTGTTGCTCCCATTCTATAAGCCGCTTATGGTGGCCAAAAAACAATTGCTTATTGAGAGTGGAGATACAGTACAGGCAGAATTCCTGGTGGTGCAGGGCTGCCTGAAAGCATTTATGCATGATGAAGATGGCCGTCAGCACATCATCCAGTTTGCTATAGAGAACTGGTGGATATCGGACTATCCGGCTTATGCGCAGCAAAGCAGTGGTGATATGTGTGTACAGGCACTGGAACCTTGTTTCGTGCTGGAACTTTCAGCTGCAGATAAGGAAACGGTTTGTAACCTGGTGCCCAAAATGTATATATTTCACGGACGTAAAGCTTTCGGTGGCTATGTCGCCTTGCAGAGACGTGTTTTATCTATGATGAAAAGCTCGCCTAAAGAGAAATACGAACTGCTGTTGCAGCAATACCCTGCCCTGTTTCAGCGGGTATCGAAAACGATGATTGCACATTACCTAGGCGTATCGCGGGAGACTTTAAGCAGGCTGGAAAGGAAATAGGATAGGTTTGCTATAACATTACTTGTTACCCTGCAATTAACGAAATGGAATGTGCCCATTACCATTGACATAGCGATCAATTGAATGAGAAATATTTGTGCTGCTCAAAACGAGTGTCAGTAAGCATTTCATGAAATAAAGATAAATAATTGCGTATTATGAAAAAGCCATCTGAAAAATCAAATGGCTTAGCTCTCTTCATTACTCATAGATGAACCTGCTATTATACAAGCATGGTAGCCCGATTCATTTATATTCTTTTAGCGATTCCTGCTCAATACCGGAATCGATTGGTATATTGCTTAGTCTGCAAAGGAAAACTAAGCCTTGCGGTCCTCCAAAAAAAGTGCTTACTTTGAGTGTGAACATGCTTATTTTTGAGGATATATTACCATAATAATTCTCATCCTGACGGTACATTTGCAATAAGATGAATGCGTAAACAATACGGGCATATTATTCTCTGTTTCCTGTTTTCCTGGTCGCTTGCTTCAGGATTGATTTCCTGTACTCGGGAAGATAAACCGGCACGAAATCTGCAGCAGCGAGAGACCTTATTTTTTGTCCTCTTACATAAAGGAGACAGCGTATATGCACAGAAGAAGAATTATACCACCTTCGCCCATAGCCTGAAATATTACGACAGTGCACAGATCATCGCAGAACAATCCCATAATACGCGGTTAAAGGCTGAAGCCCTGTTTGCTAAAGGCCGCATCTACGATGCCTGGAACAAAGAACCTCAGCGTACTATTTATTATTTTAAAGAAGCTGCCGCTTTATTTGGCAGACTTCCTGATCAATATCCCCGTTATCTGTATGTACAGCAGCTGGTAGCTCATGCTTATGATAAGATCAAAGATAGTGTACATGCGGTGGAAATATTAAGGGGCCTATATGACACCCTGCTGATTAAAGACACCGCTTTCCGGAAGCAGCAGGGCTATATCTCCCAGATGGCCCTGATCAGTAGCGAGGTGCGCAATTATGCACTGGCCGATAGTATCCTGGACCATCTATTCAAAAGAGCCTGGATAAGGAATGATCCCAATACTTATAATTACCTGGATAATTATTACCTGACCCGCTCCCGCATTGATGTGTATCATTACGGCAAGGAACAATCGCCCTATCTCGATTCTCTGGAACAAGCCTATGCCCGCACCACAACAGGTTTTGACCGTGCCTTCCTGGCTGCAAACCTGGTACAATTGTACCGTACGGTTAAGGATACGACCAAGGCCTATACTTATCTACTGGCAGAATATAATTTTACTGTAGAACTGAACCAGGGCAAGGCCCTGGAAGCGCTGGAGCATGATCTGGCCAAATCGGAGCTGGATGCAGAAAGGCGGCAGATCCAGTATGAACAGACCATGCAGCAATGGAAGGAACTGGGCTTTGTGGTGTTTATGATTGGCTTTTTATCCATTACTGTCTTGAGTATATTTCTCTATAAAAATGTAAAAAAATACCGTGCGCTTTCTGCCAAACTCGGCCGTACCAATGAAGACCTGGACCGGCAGATGGGCAATGTAGCCCTGCTGAATAAGGAAATGCAGCACCGGGTTAAAAATAACCTGCTGATGATTGTGAGCCTGCTGCAGATGCAGGAGCGCAGAAGCCTGAATGAGGAAACGGTAAGAGACCTGCAGGAGGCCCGCTTGCGGGTGCAGAGCATCTCAGATCTGCATCAGCGGATCGGCAATCATGAACAGGCGGTGGATTTTAAATCTTTTATAGAGGCACTGGTACAGGCCGTAGTGAACTGTTATTTTATTAATAAACCGGTAACGGTTAGTGTAAGTGGCACCGATCATATAGGATTGCCCAAGAAGAAACAATTACCCCTGACGCTGATATTGAACGAATGGATCATTAACTCGATAAAGTATGCCGATACCGGAAATGAACCGTTGCACCTAACCGTTGCCTTCCGTGTACTGGAAGACCAGCTGGAGATCCGGTATGCAGATAATGGTTCTGTAGATGCACATAGTGCAGATGCTCCGCCGGGACTGGGCACAGAAATCGTAGCTTTGCTGAGCAGGCAATTGCATGCCCAGGTATTGCGCCATCCGGAGCATCCTTATCAATACACCATCATTTGTCCCAATGGAAAATAAGATCAACATTCTGATTATTGAAGACGATGCCCTTATTGCGGAGCACCTTAAGTATACCCTCGAGGATCTGGGCTATTATGTGAGCGGTATCTGCTATCATTTTGATGAGGCCAGAGATCTTATTGCCCATACTGAAGCCGATCTGATCCTGCTGGATATAAACCTCGAAGAGGCGGAAGAATGGAAGAACGGGATTGCTTTAGGAGGCATTATACAGGATACCAGGCCCAATATTCCCTTTATCTACCTTACGGCCTATAATGATCTGAACACGATCAGAGCAGCCACCCGCCAGAAGCCGCAGGGATACCTGATCAAACCGGCAGGTTCTGCAACCTTATTTGCGGCCATACAAACGGCTATCGAAAACAATAACCTGCAACAGAAGGTACCGGAAACTGATCAGCAGGAAGAGGCCCGCCCGGATTACTTCTTTGTGAAGGTGGGACATAAGACCAATAAGTTTTTCTGGAAAGATATTTACTGCCTGGAGGCGGGTAAGAATTATGTAAAAGTAAAATCTGCACAGGTGCAATTTCAGTATTCGATCAGGGGATCACTGACCTTCGTGCGTACACAATTACTCCCGTTAAGCCTGCAGGCCTCATTTGTACAGGTGAACCGCAGTTGCTGTGTGAACCTGCAATACATGACCTCGTTTGACCCGGAAGCGGTATATTTTGGTACGGAACGTATCGAAAACAGCAGGATGAGCATGGCAGACTTAAAGAAGTATGCCAATAATAAATAATGTTTACAGATCCTGTATCCTTTTGCCCCTGAGGTGCCCGAAACGACGATGTTTCGGAGTGTCGATCTGTTGACTGCTATATATACTGTTATGGCCTGAACATAAATAAGCTACCACACAGGTCAGCGCAATATACACACCACATTCCATCCCGAATAATTCAATGCCCATCATCGTACAAGCCAATGGTGTATTGGTCGCTCCTGCAAATACAGCAACAAACCCCATACCCGCCAGCAATGCATGTGGCAAGGGTATAATCAAGGCTAATGCACTGCCTAGTGTGGCTCCGATAAAGAACAGGGGTGTTACTTCCCCACCCTTAAACCCGGCAGATAAGGTAATGATGGTCAGCAGCATTTTCAAGGCAAAATCATAAGGCATTGCTGTGGTGTCAAAAGCCGATACAATGGCCGGAATACCCAATCCGGAATACTTTGTAGTACCAGAGAGCCATACAAATAATAATATGAGCAAACCTCCTGCCACCGGGCGAAAAGGCAGGTATGCAATATATTTCCTGAAGCCGGTACTGCAATACTCCATGCCTTTGCTGAACAGCGCGGCACACCAGCCAAACAGGATGCCGGCAATAAGAACAAAGATGAGATGACTAAACGATAAAGCCGGCACGATACCGATCGGGTAATGCGTATGCGGTACGCCCCAGGCGCGGGTGACGAGGTCGGCCAGTACAGCAGCCATCACCGCGGGAAACAATGCCTGGTAGCGCAGGCGACCCAGCAGAAAAAACTCTATACCAAATAATGCGCCGGCCAGCGGTGTCCCGAATACAGCGCCAAAGCCCGCTGCTACTGCGGCAATCAGCAATGTACTGCGGTCTTCTTTGGATAGTTTAAATGGCTTGTGCAATTGATCGGCGATTGCGCCAGCCATTTGCAATGCAGTGCCCTCGCGTCCTGCAGAGCCACCCAATAAATGGGTGATGATGGTACCGGCATATACCATGGGCGCCATTTTAAACGGGATCGTTTTACCGGGCTCCAGTATGGTGTCGATCAGCAGATTATTGCCGCTTACTATACTTTTTCCGTAGCAGTCATATGCCCATCCGACCAGGAAACCACCGAAAGGCAATAGAAATAAAATCCAGCTATGCCCCTCCCGGAATGCTGTGGCCCATTGCAGGGTTTGCAGGAAGAAGGCAGAGGCAGAACCAATGAGTAAACCGAGGATCAGGCAGATCAGTACCCATCTGAACAGGTATGGCACAAGCGGATACTTGCGGAACAATAACCGGAACCGGATATATATAGTACGGGAAAAATTGGTGGTAGTCTGGTGTTGTGGTACGGGCATAATAATCCTGATTATAAGGTAAATAATAATATATAATCAGGCGTCATCAGCTTTTGCAAGCGGTTGGGTAAGGAAGCACACCATTTCCTTTTGTAGGGCAAAGATACATATTCCGGTTAAATTTGAAAACTCCGGTAGTCCGCTATTCCGCAATATTTATAAATTTTACAAGTAAAAGCCTGAATTGCCCATCGTTTTGAGGGCTAAGCATCTGATCTTTGTGATTAAACCAACAAAGCCGAAATGATGATGTTTAGATACTTCTTACTGATCGGAGGATTATTGTTTACCCAATTAAATTGTTCTGCACACATGAACGAAAAACAACATTATGCTGCAACACAACTGGTCACTGCAGTGCAGGAGCACAACCATGATGCGGTAATCAAAGCCCTGAAAGCGGGTGTGGACGTGAACACTAAGGATAAAAACGGCAGCTCGCTTTTGCTGATCGCCACCCGTAATAAGGATGTGGTGATGGCTAAATTATTAGTAGCTAATGGTGCAGATGTAAACCAGCAGGATGAGATCAGAGACAGTCCATTCCTGTATGCGGGCGCATCGGGATCGGCAGAGCTGGTGCAATTGTACCTGCAGCACGGTGCCCGTTTTGATATATTCAACCGTTATAATGGTTCTGCCTTGATACCTGCCTGTGAACGCGGACATACTGATGTGGTAACAATACTGGCCCATACACCGGGCTTCCCGATAGATCATATCAACCGACTCGGCTGGACAGCCTTGCTGGAGGCGATTATCCTGGGTGACGGTTCTGCGGTATATGCAGATATTGTACGGATACTGGTTGATGCCGGTTGCGATATTCATATACCGGATCATGATGGGATTACACCATTACAACATGCGCGTCTTAAAGGTTATAAAGAGATTGCGGCCTTACTGAGCGGGTCTTAGGTTAATTAATTACCAAAATTGCCCTTCATCTATACGACATTGCTATTAATCCTGTTGTTTTGCAGGATAATACCTGCCCTGCCCTTTTCTGAATCATATGAATCCCGAACAAACTGTATCTGATCCTGTAGTAAACTCATCTGTAACCGGCGAAATGCCTGCCCGTCCGGCCCTTACCCGTTCTGTCTTATGGCTGATGACTATCGCCAGCGGATTGGTAGTCGCCAATAATTATTACAATCAACCCTTACTGGGCCTGATTGCTAAAGACATGGGGGTAAGTGAGGCGAAGGTGAGTAACATTGCTATGTTTACCCAGATCGGATATGCCATGGGTTTATTACTGATTGTACCACTCGGCGATATGCTGCGCCGTAAGCGCCTTATCCTGATTGATTTTATATTTATCATTCTGTCCCTGCTGGGCATGACCATTGCCCCGTCTATACACTGGCTGATCCCGATCAGTTTCCTCATCGGGTTTACCTCTGTCGTACCGCAGTTATTTGTACCTATGGCGGCAGAACTGGCGACGAAAGAAAAGCAGAGTGCCTCTATAGGTATGGTGATGAGCGGGCTGCTGATCGGGATATTATTATCACGGGTGATCAGTGGTATTGTAGGTGATCTCTGGGGCTGGAAGGCTATGTTCTACATTGCTGCGGGCTGTATGGTTGTATTGGGCCTGGTATTAGCCTTTAAATTACCGGAAGTGCATCCATCATTTAAAGGTACATATCGCGAACTGATGCGCTCACTGGTACACCTGACCAAAACTCAGCCGGTATTAAGACTGGCTGCATTCCGTGGTGGTGCCGGATTTGCGGCATTCAGTGCTTTCTGGACCACATTGGTATTTCACCTGGAAGAGGCGCCCTTTCATGCCGGCGCGGCAGTAGCCGGTGCTTTCGGGATGATTGGTGCAGTAGGTGCACTGGCTGCGGCTATTGTTGGTAAGGTCGCCAATAAGGTACGTCCATTCCAGATTGTGCTGTATTCCATCCTGATCATGCTCATTAGCTGGGTCATTTTTTACTTTGGTGGTTATACATATATCGGACTCATCATCGGCATTATCCTGATCGATATGGGCCTGCAATCGATGCATATTATGAACCAGTCCAGTTTCTTTTCTTTAAGACTGGCTGCCGGCAACCGTTTGAATACCGTGTATATGTTCAGCTATTTCATCGGCGGCTCATTGGGTACTTATCTGGCAGCACAGGCCTGGCGTGCCTGGCAGTGGCCAGGTGTAGTGCTGGTGGGTACATTTTTTACGGTACTGGTATTTATCAGTCATCTCCTGTATGGTAAGCCCAAAGCGGCACCACAGGTATCTTAAATATTCTCCAAAGCAGCCGGACAAAAGCCGCAGATTTGCTACTTTTGCAGGATATTATTGCATACATGAAGAATATTATCCTGGCCAGTACCTCCACTTTATTCGGAGGCGAATACCTGGCGTATATCAAAGAGCAGATCAAAGACTTATTCAAAGGTATTGACTCCATCATATTTGTCCCTTATGCCCGTCCGGGTGGTATTTCACATGATGAATACACTGCGACTGCAGCGGCATTCTTTGCCGGTATCGGTATTGACGTAAAAGGGTTACACACCTTCGCTGATCCGAAACTGGCCATACAAGAAGCCAAGGGCTTTTTTACCGGTGGCGGAAACACCTTCCTGCTGGTGAAACAACTGCATGAGCAGGGATTAATGATCGAACTGTCAGCAGCAGTCAGCAGCGGAAAGCCTTACCTGGGCTCAAGTGCAGGCAGCAATATAGGTGGTATCAATATGCAGACGACCAATGATATGCCGATTGTGTATCCGCCGAGTTTTGAAACCATGGGACTGGTTCCCTTTAACCTGAACCCGCACTACCTGGACCCGAATCCGGATCTGAAACATAACGGAGAGACGCGTGAGACCCGTATTAAAGAGTTTCATACCCAGAATAGTATTCCGGTTGTAGGCCTCAGAGAAGGTAACTGGATCAGGGTTACAGGTGATCAGATCACTACAGAAGGTTCTGAACAAACCCGCATTTTTGAAGCTGGTAAAGCTCCTTATGAGGTTGCTGCCGGTACTGTACTTTCCTTTTAAGCATTACATGACCCGATGAATAAAGAACAATTTCAGGCTGAAATATCTCCTATGCTGCCGCATGCTCCCGGTGTGTATCGTTATTACGATGCCGGGAAGAAGCTGTTGTATGTAGGTAAGGCCAAGAACCTGAAAAAAAGGGTCAGTTCTTATTTTGTCAAAAAGATCGATAATGTAAAGACCCATACGCTGGTCAACCAGATTGTGCATGTAGAGTGGACGGTGACGAATGATGAGCATGATGCATTCCTGCTGGAGAACTCGCTGATCAAGCATTTCAAGCCGCCGTACAATATCAGCCTTAAAGATGATAAAACGTATCCATACATCACCATCAAGAATGAATCATTTCCCCGTGTATTCCTGACCCGCAGATTTACCAAAGACGGATCAGAATACCTGGGGCCATATACTTCTGTCAGCCAGATCTATACGCTTATGGACCTGGTGAAGCGCCGTTTTCCGCTGCGTACCTGCAGTCTTAACCTGAGCGAGGAGAACATTAAGAAAGCTAAGTTTAAAAAATGCCTGGAATATCACCTGGGCAATTGCAAGGCTCCTTGTGAGGGTTTGCAAAGTCTGGATGACTACCAGAATGATGTGCAGCAGGTAAAACAGATTGTCAAAGGGAATATCAGTGGCGTGCTGAGTAGCTTACGCCAGCAGATGGCTGAAGAAGCAGAGCAGATGGCTTTTGAAAAGGCACAGCATACCAAAGAGACGATTGATATTCTGCAAGGCTTCCAGACCAAATCTTCTGTAGTGAATACCAGACTGGGCAACCTGGATGTGGCCAGTATTGTAGAGCATGGCGGACTGGCTTATGTCAATTACATGGTGGTGGCAGAAGGTAGTATTGTGCAGAGCAAGAGTCTGCAGATTGAAAAGAAACTGGAGGAGACTGCCGAAGAATTATTATCCTACGCCATTGCCTTCCTGCGTCCGCGATTCCAGTCGCAGGCAAAGGAGATTATACTGCCCTTTGAGATACAGACCGAGGAATCGGATCTGGTTCAAACCCTGCCATTACTGGGTGATAAGAAGAAACTGCTGGACCTGAGTTATAAAAATGCAGAGGAACATATGCGCCAGTCGGAGCTGAAAACCAGGCTGAACCTGGATAAGGCGGCGACAAAGGATATGAATGATACCCTGGTACAATTACAGCATGACCTGAAACTGAAGGAGGTGCCCGTGCATATCGAATGCTTCGATAACTCTAACTTCCAGGGCAGCTTCCCGGTTGCTGCTATGGTTTGTTTTAAGGAGGGCATGCCGTATAAAAAAGAATACCGCCATTTCCATATCAAAACGGTTGAGGGTATTAATGACTTTGCCTCTATGGCTGAGATTGTGCATAGACGCTATTCACGCCTGATCAAGGAAGGGAAACCGCTGCCGCAGTTAGTCATTATAGATGGGGGTAAGGGCCAGCTGAGCGCAGCTATGGAAAGCATCAGTGCGCTGGGGCTGATCGGTAAAATGACGATCGTGGGCCTGGCCAAAAGAGAAGAGAGTATTTTCTATCCCGGTGATAGTGAGCCACTGCAATTGCCGTACAATGGCAAAAGCCTTTTGCTGATCCGCCGTGTGCGGGATGAGGTGCACCGTTTCGGGATTACCTTTCACCGTGATGTGCGCAGCAAAGGCACGATTAAGAATGAACTGGAGGATATACCGGGTATCGGTGCACAGACCGCTACTACCCTATTACAGCGCTATCGTTCTGTAGCGAAGATCAAACAAATGACCCAGAGAGAACTGACTTTGACGATCGGTGCTTCTAAAGCCCGTGTCGTATATGAATATTTCCATAAGGATGAGGAAGGTGCTGATTAATTGGTATAATCCATCACGATCAGCCATTTGCCTTTTATGTTGCGGTACAGCAGGTGAAAGCTGCCACCCACATCTCCTTTATTCCTGCTCAAATGCCATTTACCAATCGCAAAATACTCTCCCTTACTGAGCGGATGTACACTCAACTCTGAAAAGGTGAGCTCGCCCATAGTGGCCTTATCTGGATATGATTTCAGATAGCGGTCCAGCACGGGTTTCCAGCCATAGGTTGTTTTACTGCCGCCGATGAAAGCCAGACTATCATGCTGCCAGTAACCGCTCATATACGCAGGAATATCACCGGCATTCCAGGCTTCCTGTTGCAGTTGCAGCATTTTGCGGATCTCCATTTCTGCTCCCTGTGCATAGCTGTTGCGGGCAAAGAGTGATAACAATATAAACAGGCTGAGCTGTATGATTCTTTTCATGGTTTTATCTATGTGAAGAAATATAAAGGTAGTTTTTAGGAAGGAGGAATGCAAGTGATACCTACTAATGGATACTATCCTGTTTAGACGGATATGGATAGAAGGTAGTTACCACCTGATATTTATCTCCTAATTGCCAGTCTGGCTTTTCAATCATTAAACAGGTGATGATAAAGTACTCATTGCGCTCCAGGAATATTTCAATATAACTGTAATCCTCCCAGAGCAATCCTCCGGACCTCCGCTCTGCACGTGCAGGGCTCATGGTATGCATGACATATCTGATCTCATCCATACGGAATGATGAAGTCAGGCCCTTTTTCTGATTGACAATTTCAAATCTTCGCTCCTCCATATAATAAGTGAGTGCAATATCCTTATTCAGTAAATAATACCTGAGATGAATGATGTAGGAAGGCGTAAATATCAGAAGGGCAAGCAGCAGCAGAATGGGTAGTATGCTCCATATACTTTCATCCGGTAATTTAAAATAGAATACTACAATAATTATAAGGCAAATGAGGCAGAACGTAAATACAGTCTGAGCAATGCTTTTCCATTCATTTTTGCGGTTGATGCGGTAGGTGTATTTCATTTCTTAAAATTCTTTCCAGTTTATTTTTTCAATTCCTAATACCGTCGCACTATCCAGACACTCTTTTTTCGCCAACGGATCAACTATACCCTCCTCCGGAAAGTAAGTGAATGTTTCCTTGATGGGAACTATAAAATATTTAAGTATGCAGCTGTCTGTTACAGTACCATATTCCGGACCTTGTACTGCAATGAGGTAATGATCTGATACTCCGACACTATACAAACAGGCTTCAACGATACCCACATAGCTATCTTCATTTACCTTGTATGATAATGTTCTGCTTTCGTGTGTATCAATAGCTATGGCGTAGTAGTTGCCTGTTATTTTCTTTTCTTCTACAAAGCCGCAGGAGGCAAGACAAAGAGAGCCCCATAACAGAATAGTACTCTTCAATAGTTTATTCATAATGTAAAAGCAAAAATACAAAAGCAGGCCGGAGCCTTCTTTTGTATTTTTGTATAATTCTGCAAGAATTCAATAAGAACTATATCCTTTCCCTATTTAAATGATTGTTTTAAATATTCACTTGATGAAGGCACTGAATCTTTACCAAACACCTTACGAATTGTATAAGTAGCCTGTTCGGATTTAAGTTCTGCTGCTCTTAATAAATAATAATTTGCTAAAGCATTATTCATACTTTCATCTTTTTTGGAACTCAATAAAGCCCACACATCATAACAAGCTTCTCCAGATTTATAATCATTAGCCATTCTTAACGCATAACCGGTAAACTCTTGCTCCATCCCACTACGGAAGTATATTCCTGAAAGATCCTTATAAGCGATTGGATCTCCATAATTTATGACTCTTTCAATCAAAGAATCTCTTAAATGATGATCGAGAAATTCCTTTTCAAATGCAACTCCAGACGGAGAAACATCTTTGTTTTGACTACAGCTTGCAGTGAAAGTTACGGCAGCAATTAGAAAAGTTTTTTTGTTCATGTTGAAATATTTATGGATTTACTATTGGTAATGCCAAATTGCCAATAACGCTACCATTTCTATAAATAATTAATTATTTATAGGTCTTTTTGATGGGGGCGTAGCTCATAAAATTCTACAATTTCCGATCCTTCATCTTCATTTGGAATAGATTCATCGTCGAAACTACCAAATTGATTTTCTGAAATTTTTATCGTTGCAGGATAATTTGCTAAATGCATTGATAAAACAACATTGCAGGATGGACATAAAGTTGAACCAGCAATTTGTTTTAGACTTAGCTTTTCTGTCTCTGGATTTTCCCAGTCAATTACAAACAACTCTCCACAATTTGTACAAGTGACCAAACTATTGTTGCTCCAACCACTTTTTAATGGTAGCAAAACTTTATAGTTATCGACATCCAGTGCAACATTTTCATATTTTATTAAACACCTAATCTTTTTCTTTTGCATATTTATGGTATTCTTGAGCCAACTCTTGCGCCTTGGCGGATTAATAAATTAGTAGTTCCTGCCGCTCTCACAGATGGAGCTAAAAGTATATTCGCTCCTTGTGTGAAAGGCAATGGTTGTGCAAAGTAACCAGATGGAGGATTAATCTGCAAAGGGTTACTTAAGGGGTACTTAACTTCAAACACGGCTAGAGTTATACTTTCCCCAAAATTAAGATACCTATCCATGAAATTAGGCATGGTTGGAAACCTCATAGCTATTTCATTACCATATTGAGGAACACCACCGCCATTATGAGCTTCACCCTTTACATATAATCACAGAGGATCTGTTAAGGTCGATGGATTACAAGCCATCGCATGATAAGGGCTTAAATCCTGCTGCCCTGCTGCATCTGCCATAGGGTCAATACCCATAAAGCGGCCCAGTTGCGGATCATATTCCCTGTTATGGAAGTCCATCCAGTTCAGGCCTATATCTTCACGATCCTAATTGTCCAAATTTACTAAAAGCAAGCCGAAGCCTGCTTTCTGTAGGGGAAATATTGATCAAAAAACAATAATTTAAATAATTAATCTGTTTTATTATGGTGCTGGGTATAATTCCTTTCTAAAGCCGAGAAATGCACGAGTCAATTTATCAACAGGGAACTCACTGGGATGGGCTTTTATGTATTCACTAAATTTATTAAGTTTACCATCTTTTATTATAAAAATACAATTATTTCTTACTATTAACCACTCAGAAAGTTCTTGAGCGAGGAAACAATTTTTATTTTCCTCCCAATTTAAGTAAAATTGAATTCCTGGAGACAAAACAACGGATGATATTGGTTCAACTTTATGACTTCGTGGTTTTATTGGATATGTTGATGCAAATGCCTCATTTAAACCATTATACTTTTTGAAGTAAATTATTTTAGACTCATCTAGATTCCCATAAAAATACTGATTAAAGCTATCGGCGAATCTATAATGCTCAATTTTTCGGAACAAACATAAATCATAAACTTTTAAAACATTAATACTATCTGCCTTTAACTGATTGTAGGCAGATTTGTTATTCTTATAATAGAAAGAATCATCTTTTTCGGTTAGAGAGTTCAAATAGAAATACCCAGATTTTATCCCACTTATAATATATCTTTTCTTCTCCATTTCATTTGCTATGGAAGACATTTGAGCATTAACAGTTATGAAGGTTAAAAAATATATAAATAGAGTACATGATATTTTAGACATAAAATATTTTTTTGTTATCGTAATTTCAAATTCATAAAAAACAAAGGTATTGGATTTGTAACCCCATGCAAGCTGCTCGTTGTCATCTGTTTTTCTGTTGTATTTTTCATTAAATGGACTGATATCAAGTCCCAACATTTTGCCAAATTTGACTACATCATCTGGTGCAACACCTTCTTCCGTGTTAATTTGAAAGATAGTCGCAATTTTATTTATTTTTTTGCATATATTGTATATCCAAATTGTTGCATAACCATTGAAAAACATTCATAAACACAATCATAATCGTCATTCTGAAGCTGAGCCCCAGTCTTCCTGCCTACAATTTCGACTGTAACAACTTCTTTAGCCCCCACCTCATTCTTTACCCCGATATCTCCTCCTGTTGTAGCCTCTTCATTTTCCTTTCTGCGAATATCTGCAGCCTCTCATTCCTGCTCAGCCATACTCCTGTCAGCTGTTCTGTCACCAAACGTTAAATAACGTGCCATGAAATCCGGCATCGTTGGAAACCTCATAGCTATTTCATTACCATATTGAGGAACACCACCGCCATTATGAGCTTCACCCTTTACATATAATCCCAAAGGATCTACCATCGTCGATGGATTACAGGCCATCGGATGATAAGGGCTCAAGCCTTGCTGCCCTGCAGCATCTGCCATAGGATCTAGACTCAGAAAACGTCCTAATTGCGGATCATATTGCCTGTTATGGAAGTCCATCCAGTTCAGGCCTATATCTTCACGATCCTAACTGTCCCAAAATTACAAAAAGCAGACCGAAGCCTGCTTTTTGTCGTGCAAATTGAGCATTAATTCTAAAGGAACATTTGTAGTGGATAAAGTTTTCAAATTGTTACTTAAATATAAATTGTACTGCCCTCAAGCCAGCAACTAATACAAAATGATACTCCCAATTCCGCGACCTTGCTTAGCGTTTTTGTATCAAATTCAATATTGCACTGATCCTCATATTCGTAATGGTACCAAATCGAAATTTTGTCTAATTCAATTCCAATATTTTTTAATTCGGAAAGTTTGGTATTCAATAAATCAACTGTATAATTTAACACATTACCTTCAATACTTTCTTCACTTAGAATTAATTCCCAATCTAATTGGGTTTCTTTTGGAGAAAAATTGAAAATTTCGCTTATTGAATCAAAATGTCTAGTATTATTTACTTCAATTTTGATCGAATAAAATTCTTTCATTTTATTTGTAGTTTAATATTATAAAAAGAAATCTAATGGATTTAATCCTGTGGGGAATAATTTCCCTTTAAAACGTATCGTTCAATTACTAAATTTCCCCTCTTTAATCAATTGCTTCCCCTAATTGAATGGTTTCTAACAATGTTTTAGCTTCAGTATTATAGGCTCCTCCATTGGCCATCACAACCATATTCTATAGAGCTTTAATCCGTTGCCCCTTACTTAACTCATCCATGGCATTTTTTAAGGACTGAATATTTGTTGTCCTTCTGCATCAGCCATAGGGACTATGCCCATAAACCAATCCAATTGCGGATCATACTGCCTATTGTAAAATCCATCCGGTTCAAAAACTGCCATATAGTAATGCTCCTTTTAAGTTTTAGCTCGTAGCTAATTTGCTGAAAGATGATATTTTAAAACAGAAAAAGCTAATAAGAACAATAAATACCCTTACCAGCCAACTTTTTATTTTTATTTAATAATCACATGAATGCTGGTTCTATTATTAAATCATTTCAATGGTCATTCGTGCATCAGAGAAATATTCCAATTTTACTTCTGGCAATTCCTTTTTAATCATTAAAGCTATTTCTTTCCCTTCTCGGTCAAGTTCATTAATTAAGTTATCATCAACGAAGCCATTATAATGTTCATTGTCATATTTTAACAACCACTCATTTAATTTTCGCTTAGTTGTCAAACTTAAACCTAAGTCTTCAGGGGCTATATAATCACCTTCGTATTTATTTCTAATTCCTTTGCCACTCAATGCAGCATCTATAACTAAGTATTTCATTGCGACTATTTAATAGGTCTGAAAAATCTATGGTCAATTATAACGTCTCTCGTAAGTCCCGATTTCGAAAACTCCATTCTTACTATTCATTAGACCCCAAGGATCTACTACCATTGTAGATGGGTTACAAGCCATCGCATGATAAGGGCTTAAATCCTGCTGCCCTGCTGCATCTGCCATAGGGTCAATACCCATAAAGCGGTCCAGTTGCGGATCATACTGGGGGTTATGGAAATCCATCCAGTTCAGCCCTATATCCTCACGATTCTAATTGTTCAAATTTACAAAAAGCAGACCGAAGCCTGCTTTCTGTGGTAAAAATGTTGATTGAGGATCAATACATCTTTGCATTGAACTGCTTCAGAAAGCCTTTTTTATTTCTATATTTCTTTCTCAGGTAGAGCATTCCATCAATTACAGTATTATCTTTAATGGCATAAATTTTATCATCATACAAGAAAAATAGATCATAAATTGCCATTTGGATAATAACTATTTTAGTTTTAGATAAGTCATAAAATTTAGAAAAAATAGCAATTTTATCATTGTATTCTTGTTCAATCTGACATCTATTGTCTACCGACACTTCAAATGAATCTGTATTTGACATTTGTACATTGCATAATAGTAACTTATTATCTGCTAAACTAGAAATTTGCATTGCGTATGGCCCTACTATTGCAGCATCTAAATTCTCTAAAAAAACCCTATTCTTTAAGCCAAATTTCTTTTCATTTGATATTTCAACATAATTTAAATTAATTATTTGCAGTTTAATATCTTGTTCAAAAATCTTTGGATACAAAACATGAAATTTTGCAAAATACTCCTTATTATTTTTAAGATAATTGATAATGCTATCTTGTAATTGAACATTAACAATAGCCGTTTTCAATTGTAATTGTGCAAATGTGGCAAAAGAAAGGCTTATTGCTATAAAAAATAAAGTAACTTTTTTCATTTTAATCTAAATTTACGGTTGCGTTCTCACTAATAGCAGTTTCATGTTCGTACATCTCATAAATAGGTTCAGGGTCGCCATCATTAAACACAAATGTCTCTTTCTTGTGTGTAATATCTGAATCGTAAGTTTGCATACCTTCTGGCATGCCAGCATCTGGATCATAAACCATTTTAGTTTCACCAGCAACGTTATGATATGTGGTAAATATAAGTTTACCACCTTTAATCATTGCCTCACCGGATTGTATGGCCTCAAATAATGTCCTGGCTTGCATATTGGAACCATCTCCATAAGTCATTACAATCATATTCCATAGAGCTTTAATCTGTTGCGCCTTGCTTACTTCATCCATAGTGTTTTGTATAGATCTCATCATATCCGAAACCCCACCACCAAGCAAGCTGGCTCCAAACATAATAGCTTGTCCTTCTACAAATCCCAGACCAGCGGGTGCTATGTTTACATTAGGATTACTTAAGTTTGCCGTATACTGCGGTGCTAATCCCAAAGGATCGGTCATGGTTGATGGATTACAAGCCATTGCATGATAAGGACTCATGGTTTGCTGGCCTTCTTCACCAGCCATAGGGTAAATACCCATAAAACGGCCCAGCTGTGGATCGTATTGTCTGTTATAGAAGTCCATCAAGTTCATGCCAACATCTTCACGATCCTAATTGTCCAAATTTACTAAAAGCAAGCCGAAGCCTGCTTTTAGTAGAGAAATAGTTGATTGAGAATTAATAAAAATTCTTTATATAACCTTAGTGTACAGAAAGAGATTTTTTATATTTCTCTATAAATAATTCATCATGCCCGTATTTTTTCAATATGTATTTCTTTAAATCGTATAATCTATTCTTATGAACTACATAAATTTTGGAATCAATAAGCACATAGAACTCATTAGGCATTGTTGGTATTTTGTAAATTTTAATTTTACTGAGATCGTAGCGGTTTTGCACATACTTAAAATTCTTTTTAAAATCCTTATCGAGCACAGGTTTATACCCCAAATACAAGGAATCACTATCCTTATTTATACTAAATAAAACTTCCTTTTGCAGAGTATCAATTATTATCGGTACTAATAAAGAGTTTTTTAAATCTAAAACAGGTTTGTATTTTTTTATGTTACTGGAGTCGATTTCTTCCAGATCTGTATAATTTATATTTAAAACAATGCAATTTCTATTAATTTTAATAGAATCTTTTGTATTTAGGAAGTAATTAAGAATAGAATCACTTTGTAATTTATTATAACAAAACAATGACTTTGTCATTTGACAATTACTACTAATTGAAAAAAGAAAACATAAAGTGCCAAGAATATATTTCATAATTGCATTTCTTAATTAAAATGTTATTTATAATGTATGAATAATTAGAATATGGAATTCCTGTATAGATTGCTGGTAATTTTTCCGTTTAATGATTTCGCCTACATTAGGATCATAGACCCAAGCACTTTCTTATTCTGGGCTTGAGCTCGTGTTTTTAAAATACAATCAACCCAAATTTTATAATATAATTTCATATTTTATTTTTCATCATTATTTACTGCGTCATATATCAATGTTGCACCCCCATAGATTAATATACCTAACGCAATACCCCAGCCAACAGGATTGGAAGTAGGACCTACAGCCACGAGCCCAGTTGTGGATCATGTTGCCTATTATGGAAGTCCATCCAGTTCAGCCCTACATCTTCACGGTATTCATTGCCCTATTTCGAAAAAATACTACAAGCAGACTCTGGTCTGCTTGTAGCTGATAAATTTTGCTTAATGCAATTGAAAATATTATAACACTATTTAAATGTTTTAATGCACATCTTATAGTAAATAATCTCTCCAACAGTTTTTAATAAGATACATCTTTGTTGGATAAATCCTATAAACAATTTCATGAGTAATGGAGTGTTCATCAATCCAGATAGCATCAGGATTATCCCTACTCCTAAAATCTAGCCTTTTATACTCTCCAGCCTTTTTAGTAATGATGAAATGTTTTGAGACAGATTCTTCATGCAATTTCTCATTCTCTAAATTTGGCATAATAATTATTTGATGCCCTTTATAATTAAAAAAATAATTATACTTTGCTGGTATGTTTAGTTCATCAGCCTCTAACCTACTATAAAAGTTAGTTGCGAAAATTTGAACTTCAAAAAAACTACTCTTTTCTACTATTTTAATTCCTTTTTGATAAGGAATGCGCATTCCATCAATTGGTTCTTCGTTTAATGAAACAAGCATTTTGTCTAATGCAATCATTAGATTTGTGTCTTTTATAATGCATTCCTTCAAAGGCATTCTTATAGTGTCAACCTTCAAAGAAGATTGTTCCTGTGCAATACATACCTTTTGTATTAAAATAAAAAGGTATATCAATAAGCTGTTTTTTTTCATACTTTTAATTTATCTGAAATAGTAAATTGCACCTCTTATTATATTAAATTCAGGGTCAATAAATCTTCTTGCATCACTTAATCTATCTCTTATGAGTTGCTCTGCATTAATATCGTAAACTGAAGGTGCAGACTCGCCGATTACATGTGAATGTGTTTCTTGGTACATTATAAGATAATTTATACCCAAACTACCGTTAACATCAGACAACTCCATTTGCTTTGATACCGCAACATTAGCAGCTTCAAATTCCGTATGACGGCTTGTTGCAATTCTGCTGAAAACTGTTGGGTTATTTTTAAATTGGTACTGGACTAAGCTCCATTCATAGCCTCCGGCTTCACTTAGAAAAACGAAAAGGCCTTTTACAATGCTTTCATTGCCTTGAAAATTATAATAATGCAAATCATTAAGTATTTCTTCGTCATGATTTTGTCGTATCACTTTAATTTCTTTTATCACATTCTTTTTAAGTTTTACATTTCCAATATTTAAAGCTCGAGTTTTACCCTTTTTGTCAGTAAAGATTACTTGATTATAGTCTAAACCATTTTCCACCCCTTCTGAAATTCTAACCCCATCATACGCATAATTCAAACCTTTACCAGATTTGGCCGTTTCTTGCGCATTTCCTCCTCCAGTGGTAGCCTCTTCATGATATTTTCTGGTCCATTCCGCAGCCATTTGTTGTTGCTCCTCCATACTCTGTGAAGCAGTTCGTTCACCAAAATTAACAAAACGGCCCATGAAATTCATTATTGTAGGAAACCTGCTGAGCATCTCTCCCGCATAGTCAATAAAGCTGCTTGCATGCCCTTCTGTTTTAGCAGCTAAGCCAAACGGGTCAGTCATGGTTGATGGATTACACCCCATCGCATGATATGGGCTTATTACCTGTTGCCCAGCAGCATCTGCCATAGGGTCTATGCCCATAAACCAACCCAACTGCGGGCCATATTGACGGTTATGGAATTCCATTCTGTTCAGGCCTACATCTTCACGATATTCATTATTCTAACAAGGCATAAAAGTACAAAAAGCAAGCCGAAGCCTGCTTTTTGTATTGAGAATATTGATTGAAGATCAATGTAGTATTTGAATTTGATGACTAATTTAAAAATATCAAATTAGCAATATTATCATCAACTATTTATTAGATAAAGATAAGTTGTTCAAGTATTCTTTTGATGAAGGTATAGGATTACTGCCAAATGTATATTGAACCTTCTGTTTTGCCCTTTCATAATTACCTTCGTAAGACTTTAGTAGATAATAAGTAGCTATTTTTTCATGAATACCATTTTTATTCTTAGAGTACATAACAGCTGATGCATCAAAGCAAGCTCTATTATAATTATAAATATCGGCCATCATTAATGAGTAGTAGTAAAACTCTCTGGGTAGACCGGCAGCTGTATACATTTCATGTAGTTTCTTATAGGCAATTGTATCACCAAAGTTAATAATTCTCTGTGCCAACGAGTCTTTTAATGCATAATTTTGAAAGAAAAAGATCGAGCCATCTCCAACGGAAGAAACAGAGTTGCTGTCACTATATCCAATTGTAGCTTTGTGGCCATTATCATTCTTGCAAGAAAGGAAAACATTGAGTATAATTACTCCAAATAAATATTTCTTATTCATAATTTTTTATTTAAGATTCCATGGTAATTTTATTTGCCCTAATTGTTTTCCATTACGATATAGGATTAATGCTCCATCATTCAAATTCTTATATTGCTCACTACTGACTCCATTAATAGATGGATTTCCATTATTATCTGTTCCATACATCACAAATCCTCTTGCACCCATATAAATTCGCATTATTATGAAGTAAAGATAATCCTTGAGCCATTAATTCTGATTGGCATACTAACAAACACGATATAAAAGGATCGTTTTTTTCAATTGCTTTCTTATAAGCACGGTTTTTACTTGCTAGTAAAAAATCAAAGGCCTTTACGTCTCTTGGATCATCTGCATAAAAATCCTCGAATCCTTCACCACTACCATCCTGAGCAAATCCTGGTAAGTTACCATGTCCTGTTACAAAAAAGATATTGTCCCCACTTCTAATCGGAATACTATTGCTGTACCTATTGTAAACATCATTTTTAGATTTGAATAGGTTAATTGTTTCGCTAGGATCAGTGTACCAAGCTTTAGCTCCTCGAGAATTCATATATGCCAATCCTTTGTATGTTTGGCTCATATTGTAATCAAATTCTTCTTTTTGTAGTCCCATAAAGGCCACTTGAGCACGAATGCCAGTGTAAATAGAAATTGAGTAATTCCCTATAACAAGCCCTTCAACAGCAACTCCTAAACTTTGCGATAGGAAATAATCTTTAATCCAATATTCAGCCATAATTCGTTGCTCCGCCATATCCTGCATTGCTGTTCTCTCACCAAAGTTCAAATAACGCTCCATAAAATTGGGCATAGTAGGAAACCTCATTAGCATTTCCATTGCATAATCCGGAGGAGTACCACCATTATGAGCTTCACCCTTTAGCATATAATCCCAAAGGATCGGTCATGGTTGATGGATTACAAGCCATAGCATGGTAAGGGCTTAAACTCTGCTGTCCTGCAGCATCTGCCATAGGATCTATACCCATAAAACGACCCAACTGCGGATCATATTGCCTGTTATGGAAGTCCATCCAGTTCAGCCCTATATCCTCACGATCCTAATTATCCAAAATTACCAAAAGCAGACCGAAGTCTGCTTTTGGTAGGGAAAATGTTATATATCAACAATGCCAATTCTGACAATAATTATTGTTGTTTAGGGATTTGATATAATTCATCTTTAAAGCCAAGAAATGCAGCGGTTAATTTATTAATAGGATAAGCATCTGAATGAGCTTTAAAATAATCACTTGCCTTTTCCATTTTATCGCCCTTCAATATATATAAAGAATTATCCTTAATAATGAAAAACTCTCCAAATGCTAATGTCAGGAATGTGTTCTTATGCCCTTGCCAATTCAAGTAGAAATTAAACTCAGGTAAATCAACAAGACTATTGATGGGTTTTAATTTTTGGCTTCCTGAATTAATAGGATAAGTTGAAGCAAAAGCCTGATTAAAATCTAAATTATCATTAAAAAAAACTATTTTAGGTCTTCCTGTGTCCCAATAAAAATATTGGTTAAAATTATCCGCAAAATCATAATTATTAATTTCCTTGAATAAGCATAAATTATAAATTATAAATACACCGACATTTTTTCTTTTTAGCTGATCAAAAGCTATCTTGTTTTTTTTGTAATGAAAAGAATCTTTTTTTGCCAATAATGACGGCGAATAGGAAAAATTCGCACGTAATGCTTCTTTCAAATAAGCTTTAACTTCTTTCGGATCGGGGAATGATGATTTTTGGGCACTACTACTCATTGTCATAAATAAAGATAATAGTGAGATGAAAATTATTCTATACATAAAAGTGATTAATTAACGAAGCTTAATATTCATAAAAAACAATGGAACTGGATTATAACTTTTAATCTCAAACATTCTCATCGCATTTATTTCATAAAATCCTGTACCTTGTACGTTTCGCCCTTTATCGGGGTCATTGATTAATGATCTGATTTCCTCGCCAGATGAGGTAGCTACTCTTAACATGCCGGAAATCATTAACGTATGAGAAGTATTTGCTGAATTTGCTACAAAAAACATAACTGCACTTCCAGATTTTAATGCATCCCATGCTAATCTTTCATTTTCTGCAGTTACAATATTATAATCTGAATTTAATGGAGAAATATCAAAACCTAATATCTTTCCCAATTTTATAACATCCTTTGGTGCTACCCCTTTAGGAGTTCCAATTTTATAAAGTTCAGCATACCGCTTTATTTTTTGTAAGATACATCATATCCAAATTGTAGCATAACCATTGAAAAACATTCATAAACACAATCATAGTCACCCTGTTGAAACTGTGCATTTACCTTCCCTCCTACTTTTTCAAGAATAACATCAGTGGAAGAATAACTCGAATTTCCTGATAAATTCGCTACCAAAATAGAAAAGCTAAATCGCGCATTCATTGCTCTAACATCACCTGTTCCTGTGGCAGCCTCTTCATGCTGCTTTTGATGAAATTCTTGAGCTGCTATTTGTTGCTCCGCCATACTCTGCATGGCTGTTCTCTCACCAAAGTTCAAATAACGCTCCATAAAATTGGGCATAGTAGGAAACCTCATTAGCATCTCCATTGCAAAATCTGGAGTGCCCCCTCCATTATGGGCTTCACCTTTAACATATAACCCCAAAGGGTCAGTTAAGGTTGATGGGGTACAAGCCATAGCATGATAAGGACTTAAACCCTGCTGCCCTACGGCATTTGCCATCGGGCCAATACCCATAAAACGTCCCAGTTGTGGATCATGCTGTCTGTTATGGAAGTCCATCCAGTTCAGCCCCTCACGATCCTAATTGTCCAAATTTACCAAAAGCAGACCGAAGCCTGCTTTTGGTATGAAAAGTACTGATTTATGAATAGTTCATATTGATTATATATGAATTTTAATTGTAGTATTTTGCGATTAAAACTGCAATTAATATATAGCCTAAAAATATACATAATGATCCCAGGAAATATTTAATAAATAGTTTTCCATTCTGGTATGGATACTTTTTAATTAAAATTTGGTACCGGTCTTTGTGAAAAATCAAGAAATAATTAAGTAACAAAAAAGGCAAAAAGTACGAAAAGAAAAAACTAAAGAATGCATCTATACGCGTTCCTGGAAATATATCTATTGGAATTTTGAATATTCCCTTTACTATTCTTAAATCATGAAGGATAAATAATATCAGTACAAGGTTCAATGCCATTGTCATAGACATAAAAATCATTGTGTAAACCTTCCAGTCCTTCTTATTCTGGGCTTGAGCTCGTGCTTTTAAAATACAATCAACCCAAGTTTTATAATATAATTTCATAATTCTTATTTTTCGTCATCATTTACTGCGTCATATATCAATGTTGCCCCCCCATAGATTAATACACCTAAACCGATTCCCCAGCCAATAGGGTTTGAGACTATGCCAAAGTATACTAAACCAGTTGTCGCTAAACCTACTACACCAACACTAGCATCAACTATATCACGATGTTGACTAACTTCTGACCACCCTCCGGATTCAAGTTGATCAGCCACTTTGTAGACTGAGTAGCTGGTAGAAACAACTGATCCAAGAATACCTAAATTTTTTGAGTACTTAAGATAACGTGCTCCTCCGGCGCCATATGTACGAAGTATGTTTATGGTACTTACATTGTATATTTTGCCACCTCTAGCCAATACTGCCCCTCCTTCAATTACCATCTCTTTTAATCCAGAAGCCAGGCCCCATGCACCTAAGGCGGTATTTGTGCCATCTATAAGACTCGCCTCTTTTGCCGCATTTCTCAGGTCATCCAAACGAGACTGCAAAAACAGGTCATTTGAAGGATCCATAAATGCATCAATATCAGCATATCCCTTTGGAGAGATATAACTTCTTTGACCATACTTATTGTATCCCGTGTATGTATAACCATCAAAATTAGTCCCAATGCGCAATTCGCCCCAATAAGCTGCGCTTAAATAATTATATAAGGCGGTTACAGCTTTATCTCCACTTGCCCACATGCCATCGTTACCCGCAGCTACAGAAAGAGCCCAATTTCTAATCCATTGTTCAGCTCTCTTTTGCTGTATTGCCATACTTTGCATAGCTGTTCTTTCCCCAAAATTAAGATACCTATCCATGAAATTCGGCATCGTTTGGAACCTCATAGCCATTTCATTACCATATTGAGGAACACCACCTCCATTATGAGCTTCACCCTTTACATACAATCCCAGAGGATCTGTTAAGGTAGAAGGATTACAAGCCATAGCATGGTAAGGGCTTAAGCCTTGCTGCCCAGCAGCATCAGCCATAGGATCCAGGCTCAGAAAACGTCCCAACTGAGGATCATACTGGCGGTTATGAAAATCCATCCACTTCAGAAAACCCTCTTCACGATATTCATTACCCTGGTAACGGTTTTTGTTCGGTAACATTCCAGAAGCTGTACTACCCATACCTACGATCGGTAAACCATAAGGGTAATAGTGTTTTTCCTCCAGCAATACGCCAGGCTCCAAAGTTACGGCAAGATTGTCAAAATAAGTAGGTTCGGCACTCTGGGTACTGATATAAGTGGCTACATAACCACTCTGGGGTACTTCCAAAGTCTCAGTAGCATCGGTACCGATACGGCTCCAACTGCCCGCGCCATCGGCCTGCCAGATACGGCTGTACTCCGGTACCAATTGCATTTGCTCATCGAAAAATAAATAACTGAGATATGCTTTTGGCTTATTGGGGTTTGTGGCTGCTGCCTGTAAGGCATCATAGGCCTGCTGCAGGCTGCTACTGTTCAGCATTTGCGCTGCCCAGTCGCTGGCGATAGTTCCTTCTGTTCCACTCAGCTGTCCTGCCGCTTGCGCCAGGCTATTCACTACTTGTTCAAAGCTGCTACCGCTCACATTGCCGCTGCTGGTTTCGGAACTTTCATAATAGTTATCGGCATTCAGGCTCAGCTTATCACCAGCCATTACTTTTAAAAGTAAAGTAGTGCCCACATTAGGTGTGCTGGTATTGCCTGTAGTCAGCAGCGCCGCTTTGCTATCGGTACTGCTGGTACTCTCCGGTTTATCTTCACTCAATACCGCTACCTGGTCAAAGGTCTGCTCTTCCTGGCTCAGGTTTCCGGTCTCATAAGTGGCATTATAGGTCTGCTGCTGCGCGGCAAGGTTCCCGATTCCTCCCGAACCTATAGCATCTGCTACTACACTGCGTACATTGCCCAAGTGATCTTTTACAAAATACTGTTCCTGAGGAGTAGATTTTGTCATATCAATGCGGCCCACCGGCGTACTGATAGACAGCAACACAATTGGCTGTTTATTTAAAGTATCTCTGTACTGTGCAGTGCTGATATAATCGAATCGTACCGTGCTGCCGATATTTACAATTTCCTGTACCTTATTGCCCGCCGCATCGTAGCTGTAATACAATCGTTGCGCAGTAGAATCTACAATACTGAATGGCTTGTTGAAGTAAGTATAACCAATATTGGACGAGAAAATACCTTTTGAACGATCTTTAACCAGATTGCCTGCCAAATCGTAAGTATACCCTTGAGATAATCTATTCAGAAAGTCTCCACGGCTAAAATTAGTGGTAATTGCATCTACAACTTTATCCAGCTTATTGCTGTTAGATAAATAAGTATAGGTAAGGTTGTCTACTGTAGTCGGGTATACCATCTGGTTGACCGCCACTACAGCCATGCGTTTCAGGCTCAGGATATTGCCGCCCTGGTCATAAGTAACGGTTTCACTGTAATCCTGGCTGCTGTTGCTCCAGCTGGTCGGCATTACATAACCGGCATTACTGCGGCTGTACGCCCCGCTCAGCATACGGCCTGCGGCATCGTATATATAGCCGTAGCTATGGGCACCCATATTACCGCCAGCGGATCCTCTCCAGATCATACCTGCGGCCAGCCCATCGTAACGCAGGCTGTCATAACCATAATCATAGCGAAGGGCTTCCCCGAAGGTGATCGATTGTCCGCCATTACTACCTGTAAGGGCAAAGTTTTCATTGATCCCCTGCAGCTCACCTCGGATATTGTAGCTAAAGTTCTGGGTCTCTGCATTGGAGCCTAATGTAGAGCTGGATTTACGGCCCATATCATCGTAGGTATTACTAATGATGGGCTGCCATGGCATGTTATTAACACGGTGCTCACTTAGGCTTAGCTCCCCGGTTTGCGCATTGTAAGTATTGCGGTACCATTCGCGGAAGGCCGGGCCGGTACCATTTCCGTACTGCTGCCCATGTGCGGTGACCAATACTTGCCCGGTATAACTGTATTGTACCATTGCTGTGTCCTTTCCGCCACGTGCATGCTGCGATACCGTATAGATCGGTCTGCGTTCTTTATCATAAAAGGTCTTGCTGTAAGTCCAGTCCTGGAGGCCGGTATTGGTTGCGTGCCCCCTGATAATGCGTACTCTTCCCGATGTCTGCAGACCATAGGTACTCCCGCCGGTAGTAAAGGTCTCCGCATCGGTGGCCGTACTCAGGCTGGCCTGTATCAGGCCGGTGCTGAAGTTTTCAGAAGCCAGGGGATGCGTAGCTTCATAGCTGTCATAATAATTATATGCCTGTATCTCGCAGGAGGTAATACTCAGGAGGTCGGGATAAGTATACCTTCCGGTTCCCCACAGGTAATAATTGATCGTACCCGTGGTGCTACCGTTACTTTCGCTATTCGCAGCAGTCTGCAAGCTGTCCCGGCTTTCGCTATTGGTCAGTATAGCCGTAGCAATCACACGACCCGGACGATCGTAGAAGATCACTTCCCATAGTCCTTTACTTTGCTCAATTACATTGCGGCGCATGATCACCTGGCCCTCTTTATTGTAGACCAGTTCGGTAAATCCGGTTTCACCCGGCTTGTGCTGGGCATACTGGCGGCCTTTGGCATCATATTTATAAGAGAAGCAAAGCTCGTCTACCACCGCCTGGCTTACCGTGCCGGATGCGGCCTCCAGGGCCTCTACGGCTTTAGGGGGTAATACATAACGCAGGCGGCCGATGGCATCATACACATAATAGGTGCGGGCATAGGTTTTAGGGCTTTTACTCATCAGGCTGGCCTCGTATACCGGTTTGCCCTCACGGTCTTCGAGTACCAGTTTTTCTCCACCTTGTGCGGTGGTAATCTGACTACCCTTTAATGCATTTGCCGTAAAATAGCCATTTGCCTGTGGCAGACCATTAGTACCAATGTCCCAGATACGGATGCCCGCCTGTGGCAGTCCGGAGCCGGTATTGGCATCATTGAATACTATAGTGGTTTTAGAACCTCTGCCCTGCCCTATTCGGCTGCGGCCCGGCGCATAAGCGGTACTGCTGCGCTCGGTACTGCTGGAAGTATTCCGTACCATAGAGGCAGATAGGCCAGCAGTGCTCACCTCGGTACCACCCTCTGAAGGGTATAGCGTACCATTGTGGTATTGAGTAGATTTGTAGATCGGATTGATGTCATAACCTGCAGATGAAGGATATGGCTGGAAGCTGTAGCCATCGGGCAGGTTACGGATATCGGTAGTCTTTATGACAAAGCTGCTATTGCTCCTGCGGACGCCCACCTGCACTGGGTTGCCTTGTCCGCTTAACGCTGTGGCCGTCATGGCAGCCTTATCGGCAGTCGTATTATAGGTAAACTGTGCAGAAGCCGTATCGCGGTATTTGGGAACCAGTACCGTCAGGGTCTGCACCCCCCAGGGTGTGGTTGATGCCGGTATAGGTGCCGTATTAGTCACACTACCGGCTACTGTTTGTTGTGTCGTATTGGGCGTATTGGTTTGCCCGTACGCCAGCCCACCGCAAAGCAAGGCCAGCACCGGTATTACAGACCGGTATATATAGGAAAGTCTATTTGACATATAATATTTTTTTACGGATTCTACTCCGGAAGATGATGGATTTTAGTTGATTACACTATATTGATTTTTACTGAGGATATTACCTTCCTGATCACGGGTCAGTAATGGACGACCCAGCTTATCGTATTCAAAATAGGTAATGCGGCCCAGGGCATCGGTAGCCGATCCGGCACCGAACAAGGGTTCATAATACCAGCTCTGCATGGCCGCCTCTACCGGGTGTATGCGGATGTCCTCAATACCTACATTGGCACTGGTATGGAAACCGATCTTCTGTCCTGCAGCCGATGGGCTGAAGAAGGCCTCATATTGCTTAAAGCGACCTACCGTGGCAATGTGCTTCAACGTAAACTGTGTTCCATTTTCAATACCGAAAGAAGGCATAACATTATCCGTAGCCCAGAACGTAGTCCGGTATTGTTTACCGGTGCTCAGGCTGGTAGTATACAGGTCTTTCTGACTGGTAGCGGTCAATACATACAATCCCTTGCCAGACATAGCTTTTACACCGCTTACGCTTAAGGTCGGTTCATTAGGATTGCTGATGCCGGTACCTGGGAAAATAATATTAGCCTGCGTGAACGTAATATTTCCCTGCACATTCTGATCAAAATCGGCATAAGCCACATCGGTCTTACGGGCATTCCCGATCTCTACAATTTTTTTATCATTGGTCTGATCAAAGAAGATGGTTTTATATTGTTTGCTACCCTCAATATACGTCTCCGTTACATTGCCACGGTTATCAAAAGACTGTACTTTGGTTACAGGGGCAATATATGCCGGCAGCGCGCCGCCGGTATAGGTAATACCCACGTTGGTGTATGGCTCTGCAGAAGGCACACTGCTTTGTCCGGTGTAGGTAGCATAGCTTAAGGGATCTACGGACTCCAGGCTAAACACTCCTTTCGTTACGGGAACATCTCCGTTCAGGCCCATGGTATACATAGAAGCGGACATCAGCTTTGCATTAAGCCATTGCTGTTCCGCAGTACCGGTACCCATTTTCCATTGTTCAGAACCCACCAGCATTTCCATGCCCTTGCTTTTCAATTGGTCAAGGTCATTATTAACCAGCGTAGCGGGCAGATCATAGTTGTAAATATTTACCTGTCGTAATACCTCCCCCCGGCTGTTATTCACCAGGTTTGATTTCAGGTTATAGCGGCTGTCGTATATATACAGTATGGAATCTACCATATAACGGTTATCAGAAGCATACTTACGGGTCACTACTTTTTTAGGCAGACTCTGACCGCGATAGGGTTTGTACGGGTCCAGGATCACATTGAAATCGGCGATCCACTGCCCCGTCTGCTCAAGTGCATTGGCAAATAACCAACCGCTTGGTTTGGGATCGACAATACGCTTAGCCTCATTTAAGCCGGCAGTCACCGCTCCAGTAGTATCCAATACAGACTGATATTCTGTGAAGGATTCACTAATCAGCAGTCTTTTACTGTCATAATTACGTACCGTCAACGGCAGGCCAATCTCCCAGTCTCGGATTCTTTGCTTCTGCGTATAGGGTTTTTCAATGGCCAGAGTACCACCACCGGTTACCAGAACTTTAGGAGCAGCAGTACCATCTTTGAAATTGGAGAACTCATAGCTTGTTTCAGAAAGCCATTGACCATACTGGTTTTTCTGCTCTACAGTTACACTGCTATACCCATGATTGGAACCATAATACAAGGCCATAGGGCTGGCAAAGGTTTCATACCAGTTACGGATGGTATAGTAGCTGGAGGGCGCATTAGGGTCTGCTGTGTTCCCTCCAGCCACCCGGTATACTTCCTGATCCCGGGTAAAGCCTTTGGGCAGAAAACGCTGACCACCATCATAAACAAAGTTTGTGAACAGGTGTACCGTAGTATCATTCAAATCAGAAACTTCGATCTTATCAATTCTTACGCCATCATTGGCATTGGTCCCGGCAAGATCAGCATCCGTACTCATCAGTACAGAATTTACATCCTCCAGTGAGTGCGCACCATAAGTAAAGGTGGCGACACCACCGGTGCCGCTGGTGATCTTTTTGAGCAGACCAAATTGTCCATAAGCTGCATTGTCTGTTTTATAGGCATCCGGGTACACAGAGTGTGTTGATATACCTATATTCTGACCATTGTAATAACCATAGAAGTCCAGTCCACCACCAAAACGACGCTGAATCAGGTCATTATACCCAAAGGTATATAAGGTCTGGGACAGGCTGCTATCTGCCGATACCTGGCGTATGCCCTTTAGTTTAAGACTGTAACGATCACGCTCATCCCCCTGGTCGGTACTCACTTCTGTTGAGGAGGAAGCACTGCTCGGGTTATGAAAATAAGCATAATCGAATACATAACGCATACTGTTAGTCCTATCCTTAAACACTACTTCGTTCAGCCTGGGATAAGTGTTGGAAGGATTGCTAGTGTATGGTGCTCTTGGCGAAAATTCCAATCTTGAATTTTCGTATACAAGTTCAAGCTGTGTACCATTAGGATAACTAATTACGCTAACCAGGTCAAAGTCTGTCTTATTAAAATAAGGTGCAATAATTGGAGCTTGGTTGGGCTGATAGGTATTGAAACTTTTTACCCAGGAAGAGTCCTGTGCAATATAATTGGGTATCTGGAAACGGGTATAAGTATACCTTACCGTCCTGCTGGCATCATAACGTACCGAATCCAGGTTCCAGTTGGTGACTATAGGTAGCTTTGCTCCACTGTAATAATCGGTGCCGTAAGGATTGGCCTGAAAGGAAGCCTCACTGCGGAAATAGGCCGTTACAATGGTTTCCTTTTTTATGCCCGGACCAAAATAATAGATGACATTATTTTTCTTATCCCTGATCGCAATAGGTACCCCTGAATAGAAATTATAGGTTGCAGTACTGCTTTGGTCCCCGGCCGGACGATACATTCCGTCGCGGTAGAAACTGATCTCATAATCAGCAAAGCTGTTGGTAAAAATGCCCCCATTCTCCCCCACATAAAAGGTAAAACGCATATTGCCGGCAGATACATAATATTCATCGCTTTCGGTATCACGGAATATTTTTGTATTGGCTCTTTCTGTCGATGTCTCCATAGCTACCTGCAGTCGACCTTTGTACATATGTACTGCTGCCAGTGCAGGTACGCCATTAACCGGGTCCATATCATACTGCTGATTAGTGTCTACCTGGAGCCGATAATCATCGGGCAACCCCTTTATCATTCTGCTGATGCCGCCACCGGCATTCAGGTTCCAGTGCAGACCGGCCGGGCCAGCCAGCTCGCGTACGGGTACACCCTTGGTGTTGTAGGATAGGGAGATACCCATGCCATACTGTTCATAAATGGGGATGTTGACATTGACGGTTCCGTCAAATAGATTGGGGCTGTAGAGCTTGCCCACATCCTGGGCGGTGCTCATCCCGGCAGACATCATAAAGAGGCCTGCCAGCATTAATGGTTTTGTGTGCTTCATACTACAAAAAAATTAGGTGAAATATTATTTGTGATCTTTATAATTTATAGCCTAACCGGATGATCCAGGGGCTGTTGATGCCTGTTTTATCGTTGAGGAAATTATAGCCGATCAGGAAGGTGCCCTGCTGGTTACGGTTAATGCGATAGGTCTTCATCAGGCCTATATAAGCTGCATCCTGTAATAATCCCATAGCAGTACGTACATTGGAAGCATTGCCATAACGTTCCTGCAACTGTACATAAGGCCTGTTCAGGGGTTTGAGGCTCTTCTCATAACCACCCTGCAGGCTGATGCCCCAGATCAGCTGTCCGTCGAGGAATACTCTTCCGGTCAGGCCTTCATAACTTAATCTAAGATGCTGCCAGTCACGGCCTAGTCCCAGGCTGGCATCCAGTCCTATACCTATGCTGATGCGCGGACTATGCTGATAAGCTGCATTCAGTCCGGCCTGTACCATAACAGGTTTTTGCCCGTTAGGGGATGCTCTTTGTGTCTGCAGGTTGTACTGGTATTCCCAGCGCTGCCAGAATGGTATACCCCGCATCGGATTTTTCAGATCATCCATAGGATTGCGTAGTCCCTGCCTGGCTTGTTTGACTTTATCTTTAGTGTCTTTTGTGGTATTTTTTGCCTCTTGCATACTTTGAGCAACCTGCTTTACTTTAGCTGCTTGCTTCTCCAGTCCTAATTGTTTACTATAGTCCTGTACCTGCTGTGCCGCCTGTTGCTGTACCTGTTGTAACTGGTTGCCGAATTGCTGTTCCAGGGCGGCATTGACCGAAGATTTGGTCTGGTAGCCCATTTGTTTCAGGTCCTGTTCACCCGGGTTTCCGGAAGACATGCCCGGTAGTGAGGAGCGCGACAGCATCTCATTAAATCCTTCTATACCCTGCAGCAGATCAAGGGCTTTCTCTTCTGTTGCATCAGGATCCTGTACAATTTTCTTCCAGTACCCCGCCTGCTGGGTGCCGTAGCCATACGCTTTATTGAGTCTACCCAGTTGGGATGCGAATGGTGATTGACCCAGTAAACGGTTCAGGGCATCACTGCGTTTTTTAACCTGGCCCTTCAGGTAGTCTTGCGCATTCAGTTGGCTGTTGAGTTTATCCATACCAGGTACGGATAAGCCTGTGCCACCAGGTATTTTTTGCTGTATAAAGGATTGTATTTTCTTCAGGCTATCCAGTGCCTTAACCGGTTGCTGGCCGGCCAGCTTGTTCAGTAATGCCGTATCCATTGCCGTTTTACGGATACTGTCAAAATTGGCCGCATTTAATTTCTGATACTGTGCATATAAAGTACTGTCGCTGCGTTGCAGTTTAGCAGCCAGACGGGTTTCCTGCCGCTGCAGTTTGCGCAGCATGCGTTGTTGTGCGCGGGAAGCTTTCTGCTGGTATTGCAGATGCTGGCGGTATTGCTTCTGGATATACACCTCTGCTGCATGCACGATCTCTGTACTGTCTTCAATGGCAGATGCCTCCTGTGCCCGGGCACTGATCCATGCCGGGAGTATACACAATAGCAATAATAAAAACGACTTGAACATAGCGAATTTAAGTATAGCAAAGAGGGGCTTTAGAGGGTGCGCAAAAGTATTACTATTTTCTGTTAATTCTCTACTAGTTATGCACGAATGTGAAAAAATGTTATTAATAATCAATAAAATATTTTTTAATTAAATATTTCACATTTTTGTAAAAAACAATAAATGAGCGATGGAATCTTTTACTGTATTGCATTTCAACCTACTATATAATCACTATAAAGTGATAGTGTAAGACGCTATTTCATAGACCAGTTAAATATCTGATCATTATATGATAAACATTATTTCACAATAGGTAAGGGAAAATCAAAGTAATTTAATCGCAAACATGAAAGGGGAATGCTCTACATTGGCCGATATAAGAAAGCCTGGCAGTACGCCTACCAGCGCTTACCCAAACTTATGCCGACAAAGAATGAAGCCTGCCAGAAGGTGTTCTTCTGTTGCAGCAACACGGGTATCGCTTTGGCGTAACAGGCTAGTTGTGCCCCTATCTGGAATTGCTGAACAAAGCCGGATGGCCTGTCGGGACTGAATATTACAGAGGGACTGATATATATACCAGGTATACACCTTAATTCATTCAAACCTTTACTCCATTTATCCGCGCCCAGTATTCGGTTACGGCTCAGGAACAGATCCTGATTATCTTCTGTATAGGCTTCAGAACTGGCATATGCTTGTTGCTGTGCATCGTATCGCAGCAGATTAAGATATACGGGCTTCAGCAGGGCAAGTGAGAGTCCGGCTTCCAGGCTGGCTTTCAAACTTATATTGCCTTGTAAGATGGACGGGACGATTGTCCATTCACGACCATAACCCAGTTGTGTGGTATAGACTTTATATTGCTTGCCAAATATATACGGCCGGTAGGCTGTCAGTCCGCGATAAGCAGTATCCTGTCTTTGCTGCCGTACTTCCTTTTCATGGCGAATCTCTGCGACCTGCAGGCGGATGAAGCTTTCATCCTTAGGTTTTTTGTTGAAATGATAGTGTACCTGTCCGCTCCATCCTGTGGTATGTAAGCGTCCACCAACATAAATAGCATGCCGGTAATTGCTGTCTGTACCCCATGCTTTCAACTGCATTAAACGGGTTGTTGCTTTTTGTTGCTGAACTTTCGCCTTTTCCTGTACCTTAGATTTCCGGACATTTACCGATTGCCATACTTTATCTTGTGCGCTCATTTGCTGCAAAGATGCAAGCACCAGCAGACAAGATATGACGCAGCCCGGAAGGCTTTTTATAATGGCAGTGAAAAAGAAGTACTTAAGCGTATTCATAACATCAGACAGGTGGGTTTTCCTGCATATACGCAAAGAAGGCCTCACTTATTGCGTCGCAAGTTATCATATTTTGTGGTTACTTTGCCGGAATTTTGCCAGATCACCTGATCGATGAAAACGTTTTTCAATACTATATATACTTATACCGTCACGTGCTGCAGCCTGTTGCTGGCCTTATTTTCATATGGCACAACCAATGCACAGCAATCTGTTCCGGCCCTGAACCAGCTGGTGCCGGCATACCGTATGCCCTATCATCAATGGCACTGGCAGGTATACAAAACACCGAATGCTCATATTTATTATCCTGCAGGTATGGATAGTGTATGCGCATTCACCCTGGCACATTACCTACAGGAGAAGGCGATCGTGGAAAAGAAAGCCGGCATGTCGGTAAAGGGAACTCCGAGCCTGATCATTTATCCTGCTGTAAGCCAGGCTTATGAATCCCGCATTGGGAGCTGGGATGCGGGCACACAGGCTTTTCCGACCATTGCCCGGCAAGGTAATCGCATCATACTGGGTTTTAATGGTAGATATAAAGATTTTACAGAACAGCTGCGCATAGCCTTTGTACGCAATATGTGGCAGCAATCCTTTGGTTATATTAATGGCACCGACATCCGCAGTACGGCTAATGAGCTGGACTGGCAGTGGTTTAAAGAAGGGGCTATACAATATTTGGCTACCGGATTTTCACTGACTGATAATGATGTATTATATCAATGGTATCGCCGTCAGGCCTTTCCAACCTGGTCTACTATGACACAAACGACATCTGCGCAACAGCTCATTGCGGTGAAAGGATTCTGTTATTTTCTCGAACAGACGTATCGTAAAGATGCTGTAAAACAAATCCTGTTTCAGCTCAGGAAGAAAAAGACATTTGCCGTAGCCGTACGCCTGGTCTGCAAGCGCTCCTTCGCACAATTACAGGACCTGTACATGGCATTTTTATACAGTCGTTACGGACAAGTGCAGCAGATTAATGATACTGTTGCTCCGGTATTATCATTCGCAGATTCTTTGCAGGAGCATCATCAAGCCAAATTAATCTGGACTAATGCAGATACATCTTCAGCATTATGGATCAGGCAAAGCGAAGAAAGCCGCAGTGTGTGGATGCAGCAGGCGGGGCAGAAACCTAAGAAATTATATACCTATTTATTACCCTCATGGATCAGTAATTATAACTGGGATACCTATCCGCTGGTACAGGTAAGTGCGAGACGCATCTATATCATTGCCCCGGAGAAAGGAAATCTACAGGTTTCGGAATACACCGGCTCCGGTGCGAGACTTAAGCGCAGCGAATTACCCCGCGGTATAGACGGCATCAGTAGTTTTGAGGCGGTGAGTGAACGGGAGTGGCTGATGACGACCTATACTAAAGGCAGAAGTGATGTGATCCGTTTCCTGCCGGGTAGCCTGAAAGTAATCCCGGTGACCAATGATCTTGCTGATAATACACTGCTTGCTGCAGATAAGTCGTCCGGTGTAATCCGCTACTACAGCGGTTATCCTGATCTGATCAAGCTAAAAAAGAATAGTCGTATAAAAGATAGTATTGTTGCAGATACCATAAAAGGAAAGACTTATGGCTGGTATAGTAATGCTACGGAAGGTAAAGCAGAACAACTGCTGATCAGCGACAGCTCTGTGTTTGAACAACAATTGCAGGCCGCATTATCTGAGACAGATACTTCATTGCCACAACACCGAAAAACCTGGTTACTGGCGTATCACAAGCAGAAAAAGACAGACGACAGTATTGCCGCACTGGAAGCAAAGTATAAATCACAGGGCGGAAACTCTTTCCTGCAGCAGGTTTTGGGAAGTAATAAGGATACCGGCATACAAAAAGATTATACAATTTTTGATCCTAAACAAGTACAGCCATATCGACTGCAATTGCATAGTCTCTGGTTCCAGGCAGCGATCAATAATGATTATTTTATTAATCGCCTGCAACCCTACCAGGGCTATCTCGGCACGTATAAGTACCCTGAGATCGGTGGTATGTTCAGCAGTGGCTACAGTGATATTTTTGAACAGCATCAGTTCAGTATAGGCTATAAATTACCGGCCGGCACCGAGGGTAGTGATTTCTTTGTACGCTATCATAATAAACAAAAACGACTGGACTGGTATGCGCTTTATTTCCGCAAGGTAGAAAGCCTGAAACCTGATCCCCGACAGGCATGGGTAGATGCACAGGGTATTCCCTACCCGGCTGCGGCTAAAGTAAAGACGTATTATTATGAACTGGGTTTTAATTATCCGTTTACTTATCATAGTGCGGTAAGTGCTACGATTGCATATCGTAAAGGCCGTACTGTGTTCCTGGCAACTGATCCGTACAGTCTGCCTTATCCGGCATTGCGGGAGCAGTGGAATATGAATACGGTGGCACTGAATCACAACCACCTGAAACCAACGGTACACAATAATGCCTTCTACAGCGGCTTTCGCAACAAGTTGCTATTGGATGTAATGATGCAGATCGGCAGTAAAAATCCTGCATTTACTTATGGCATCAGTAATCAGTTTGAATGGCATCAGCCATTAAATAAAGCCATTAACTGGGTTACCCAGCTGAAAGCCGGCTATAGCGGTGGAGGGGAACATATCCTGTACACATTCGGTGGTGTAGATCATAATGTAAATGGCAGAGTAGACTCCTCTGTACTGTTCAACCAGCAGGCACCATATGTATTCCAGAGCCTGGTGACGCAGTTGCGTGGCTTTAAGCAGAACAGTCTGTACGGTAATGTATATGGTTTGCTGAATACCGATGTATATGTGCAAATCTTTGACGGTTTATTTGATTATAAAACACCCTATTCTTTCGTAAACCGACTACAATTAGGAGCCTTTGCAGATGTGGCCTGGGCCTGGGAAACCTGGAAGCCGGATGCGCTCTGGCAGCAAAGACATAGCTTCGGACTCAGTGCCAAAACCATACTGGCCGGCTATCCTATCAGGCTCGACCTGGCTTTTCCATACAACTTCAGCCAGTCCCCGATGCTGCATTTTTCGTTGAGATTATAGTATAAAATAATAAAGGCTGCAGATTTGCTGCAGCCTTTATTATTTTGATATGATGTATACATTTCGATTAATGTTTCACCACAATCTGTGTATTTACTTTCTTTCCGTTTACAGTAGTATTCAGGAAATAAGTACCGGCAAGTACATTCTGCAAACCATCAATGGTGAATGCATTTTTGCCTTTTTGTGCGTTATATCTTTTCTGTATAATCTGGCGGCCGGTGATATCCAGTAACTGCAACGTTACAGGACTATGCTCTGAAACGGTAACCGTGGTATGTATTTCATTATGGAACGGATTTGGATAAGTATTGTCTGCAATTTTTATATCCTTCGTGCCTTTAAATACATTGTTATTCCATGGATGGAATGCATGATGTAGTACATATACGCCCTTATCTTCATCGTAATTATAATAAACAGCATACTCATAATCCGGAACAGCCTCCAGATCAGATTTACTGATGGCAATACCAGGATTCTCTGTAATCTGTGAATTGGTGAAGCCATTAGGAAGCTCCATGTAATCCTGTGCATTAATCAGATTATTTGTATTAGGATTCATTTGAACACCCATGTAGCCATTATACGTATTGTCATTAGACGCATACCATGCTATGGTAATACCATCGTTTATGATGCCGCTGTTTGTGTTGTAAAAACCATAGTGCAAAGCCGGGGAATAAGATCTGGATGCATTCAGTGGCTGATTGTTCAGCGGTGCGGCACCGGTAGTGATCTCTCTGAACGTATATACCGGAAGTGCCGGGTTAGGAGCGTAGTCTGCTGAACGCACAAATACATCTACGCCATTGGAAATGGAATATGCCCAATTGGCCGCACCCTGATCAGGACAGTCGATTATGGCCGGGGTAATTTTCTGTCCTGCCCCGAACGGATTAATTACGTCTTCTACATTAGGCGTAATAAGAGCAGGAAAAGGGGTATTAAGGCCAGCCCAGGTCTCCGATAACTTAGTAATGTTACCCGCATTATCATTAAATACAATATACACATCCTGAACATTGCCATTATATCGCATAGCGACATCCGGAGCTACCTGAGTTGTTGTGCTTAATAGGGTACTCACAGCACTCCAGCCATTCGGACCGTACACCCTTGTTTCGATGCCGACACCAGGATTGGCCCATACAATGCTTAACTGTCCGGCATAGAATAAGCCATCCATACTGATTTTACCATAATCATGAGCATTAGACAGCTGGACCGTAGAGTTCAGTACCACAGGGTTTGAAGGTGAGGAAACCACATCGTATACATCTACAAAGTGGCCTGCACCCGGCTTGTAATAAGCCACAAAAATTCTGGTACCGTAATTGTTGTCATAAATAATAGCAGTACTCAGTCCGGTTACATCTTTGTATAAAAATGAACCTTGGTAAGCCATAAGCGTAGTACCCGGTTTGGCAAACTGGTAATTGAATTCACAGATCGTTCCCGGTTCTGAATCGCCCCAGGTGGATACGTACAGGTCACAAGGTACCCCATCGTAATCTACCCCCCTGGCAGAGTTACAGGAAATGTGATTGGGCGCTTTCATATCCGGGTTGCCGTAGGTAAACTCATCGGCAATAGGATTGGTGAAAATTTGCGCATGACTGATGCTGCCCACTGAAAGCATGGCCAGTGTGGCAAAGGAGAAAATTTTGTTCATATAAAAGAGAGTTAAATGCCTGGCTAAAATAATATTATTCACCGCAAAGTGAAATCAAATATGTATATATATTTTTTGCTACACAATAACCATTTTATAATCAATATGTAAAATAATTACTACTATCCATTGTCCCATATATTCACTATAGAGGAGCACCTGTATAAGTACAGAAACTACATAAGCTCAATCTAAATATTGAAATTAATTAAGTGAAAAGGCGCTTATTTACGGGTTCAAAACCACTACCCTTGCATGCTTTCCCGAAACGGTGTGTATTATATACATTCCCGGTGCAACATGGATCAGGTTTACTCTTGTACCCGACTGCGTCCAGCTGATATTGCGCCCCTGCAAGTCGTTTATATAAGAAACCTTTTCTCCCTCTGGAAGATTAATGACGCCCCAAGATGGATTCGGGAAAACCGTTATGCCGGTGTGCAAACTGATCTCTTTGATGTGTGTTGGGTTACCCAGTTCTGTCTCACTGCAAATACTATAACGCTGCTCAGTATAGCGCTGCTTTGCCGGAATCGTATATTGATTAACCGTATTCGGATAGCCAATTGAAGGCCAGGGTGCAGCTATATACCAGAATGCGGGTACGGTGGTACGGTAATATGAAGTGTCATTAACGACTCCGGTACCGGAAGGTTGTATCACACCGAGTATATTATTCCCATAATTGAAATGCCCTGAACCCGGAATGCTGAAGCTACCCATAAATGTTCCGACATTGGTGGTCTCATTGCCAATGAAAGCCTGCTCTGCAGTTTGGGGAGTACCAGTGGTAGAGATAATGCCATAGAGTTCTGAACGGTTACGGAAAAATACATTGTCCGGTCCGGAGGGCCCCCAGAAATGATCTATAATAATGTTCTGCACTACATTTCCTTCAAATAAATTGGCATAGGCATAATGCCCGTGCAGAGATATATCTCCGGAAAAATCCGGAATGGCCTCTGAGCGCTTTGGTTCAAGGCTGTAGTTATAAGCCAGCACATTACCATTTGCACCATACTTGACCATCATGGCATGGCGCAGTTTACGGAAGATATTATTCTCTACCAGGCAGGAGCCGGAATGATTGTCCAGTGTGAGCCCATAACCCCGCGTGCCATCGCCGTCAAAGGTAAATGCATCATGAAAATAATTGCCCTGCACCTGTATATGGCTACTCAGGCTGATCATAACATGCGATCCTACACTCTTATTACTTTCTACGCCACGCAAGAAGCCATATACCGCCTGTTCGAACAGGAAATTATACCCTGCCCCGCCGGTCGGTTCATCAATACGCTCTACATAAAAGCAGGAAAATCCATTGCCCTGCTTTAGGCTGATCGGGCGTATCTGGGGATGCAATGCGGTATCATAGGTAATGCGTAATGGATAGCGCAGGTATACCTGGTTATTCCGGATGGAATCAATCAGCAATAGCTGTCCAACGCTATAAGTCGCCCAGGTAGCAGGCACCACATCCCAGCTGCCATTATCCTCTCTTATTTCGGCAAATGTCCCTGCCCTGATGCCGCTGGTATCGCTGACCTGCAGTATAGAACTGCCTTCGGTATATCCCTGGATCACATCCCGTAAATTGCCCGTTCCGCTGCCCATTACTTCGAAGCAATTGGAAGGACTGCCCCCAAGGTCAAAATACAACCGGGTATCATTTGCGCCGGCACCACGGATAATAATACCTGCCGGTAAGTGCTGTGTACTGTTAAATCTGTATTTGCCTGCGGGAAAATGTACAATTCCTCCATTATTACCCAGGGCTTGTATAGCCAACGACAATGCAGCTGAGTTGTCTGCACTGGAATCATTCCAGCCTCCGTAATTAAGGATGGATACTACGGGCATTGAAGGATTGGCCGCAGGTATGTCTGAAACGGCCTGCCAGTTATGGCGTTGATGTGCAGGCAATAATTGTGCATTCAGGTAAGCGGGACAAAAGAGCAGAAGCAGGGTCAGGCATTTTGGCCATCCATTCAAATGTAGCATACGCAAATTTAATTGGATTTAAGCTGAAAACGAACTGCTTATATGCTATATTAAAAGAATATGCACGCTGAGGTTTCTGAATGGTGTATTTATTTTGAGGGCCTCAACAAAACAAAAGAGGAAGACGTGTATACATCTTCCTCTTGCTATTAATCATTATAATAATCTTTCCTGTTCTCTCATCCAGCGTTCCGGTATTTCCTGCTGTGCTGCGGTCTCATAATCTTTCTGCGAACAAGGCATATAAGACTGATCCGGCATCTGCATCCACCATCTGCCGGTAATGCGGCTCTTCAGAAATGCGGTATCATACTCCGCAAACGGTACATTATATACCAGAAACTGGTCGTTCTGCGCCGGCTCTGCTTCTGAAATACGGATGCGGTACCCATCTATAAAATACCAGAGCATTTGTGCAATCAGTTTGGCTCCCTGACGCGCTTCATCATCTTCCGGATTATAACCATAAATACCTACCGAACACATTTTCTTGCTCATACCGGCATAACGCATCAGCTGGCACAATTCATCGCCGAAAAATCCATTAGGTGAAGCATCCGGGAGAAAAGGGGCATCGCAACGACGCAGGGCATTCATATCTACGCTGAGCAGGCTGCAATTACGCAGTACAGGCTCCATTTCTTCCATATCACCACGTACTGTACCTAACCGGTAAAAATCGAAACGCAGCTTGTCCAGGGTCTCCAGCATACGCGGATTTACATAATAACTCTGGAAGCCTATATGACTGTAGTTGCGGATATAGTTAGGATGGCTGGTCAGCATATCCATCAGGAAGCTTCTGTCGCTGAGGGCTTCTTCGTCTTCCAGGTCTATAAGGCTGTCAATCACTGCGGCATCAATTGTCTCCTGTGGCTGTTTGAACGCTTCGTACTGCTGTAAAGTCAGGTCTTGCGTACCACCCAGTAGGATCACGATCTTTCCGGCTTTGTGCAGCTCTTCCAGGATAATGCGCAATGCTGCTTTGGTATCGGTAATAGCGGCACCCTCTACAATATTGCCCAGATCGGCAATCTGTATATTAGGATACCAGTTGTATAAAGCATAAAATGCTTCTCTGATGGCATTCGGGGCATCTGAGTACACATCGGTACCTTGCCCTCCACGGCGCTCACCACAGCCCAGCAGGATAATATCTGCCGCATCAAGGTCTATCCCACCTGTTCTCAGGGCCTTGATAGAGCGGGCCAGCTGCAGGGAATCATAGTCTCTCGGATGAATCAGGTCCTGGAAATGTAAATGGCTCAGGAATGCATCAAAATCAAGCATATCAATGGTTTATTTGGCGGCGAAGTTAGTACTTTGGATTGATTTGTTATTGTTCGAAAATACATTAATTTTGTCGCGCATTTAAACAATATTAATCTAAGGAAATAATAATACTATGGGACGCATATTTGAGGTACGTAAATCGAAAATGTTTGCACGTTACGACAGAATGGCAAAGCAATTTACCCGTATTGGTAAAGAGATTGCAATTGCTGTAAAAGCCGGTGGTCCTGAACCGGATACCAATCCTGCTTTACGTCGTGTAATGCAGAATGCCAAATCGATCAATATGCCTAAAGAGCGTATCGAAGGGGCTATCAAGAATGCACTGGGTAAAGATACCAGCACATTTGATGAAGTACTGTATGAAGGTTATGGTCCGCATGGTATCGCTATCCTGGTAGAAACCGCTACAGATAATACAACCCGTACCGTTGCCAATGTGCGTACACACTTCAATAAAGGTGGTGGTAGCCTGGGTAATAGTGGTTCTGTAGGTTTCCTCTTCAATCACCTGGGTGTATTCAAATTAAATCCGGAAGGCTTAAGTATGGAAGATATGGAACTGGAACTGATCGATGCCGGCCTGGAAGAATTAGGAGAAGACAGTGATGGTAATATCGTGATCCGTTGTGCTTTTTCTGACTTCGGTAATATGCAAAAAGCACTGGAGGAAAGAAACATGACGCCGATCAGCGCAGAGCTGGAGTGGATTCCGCTGAATACTACTGAAGTTACGGAAGAGCAAAGCGATGATATCTTTAAACTGATTGAGCGCCTGGAGCAGGATGATGACGTACAGCGCGTATTCCATAACATGGCTTAATATTCAGATGAAAATTATAACACAAACCCTTTGGATAACAGCCCAAAGGGTTTTCTTTTCTTCCAGTTTATGTTTACACACGAGACTAAAATAAGAGTACGCTACGGAGAGACCGACCAGATGGGTTACCTGTACTACGGATATTATGCTTTATATTATGAACAGGGCCGTGGTGACGCTATGCGCAGCCTCGGTTTTACCTATAAAGAACTGGAAGAGCAAGGCACGATCATGCCGGTCGTTTCTATGCAATCTGAATACCTGCGTCCTGCTTATTATGATGACCTGATCACCGTAAAAACCATCCTTAAAGAACTGCCGGACAGCTATTTTGTAACCTTTCATTCCGAGCTGTACAATGTGGCCGGTAAGCTGATCAATAAAGGTTCTGTAACCCTGGCTTTCTACGATCCGGTAACCCGTAAAAAGACGAAGCTGCCCGAAGTGTTACGGGAAAGACTGGCGCCGTTTTTCAATGCAGATGAGCCGGCATAAAAAGGAATAAAACTAAAATTGGCTTTTCTTTTAGGGCACAATTAAGTAACTTCACTGTCCTCTATAATTCATTGACAATGAAGATAAAGTCCTTTTTTGCCAAACCCTATGCGGCGATTGTTCACAAGAAAATCCAGAAGGAAATGAGAACAGCCGTGCAGGACCAGGAACGCATTTTCAAAGACCTGCTCAAACACGGTTCTTTCACCCAGTTCGGCAACGACCACAGGCTCAGAGAAGTACAGCAATACGATGCCTTTAGCCAGGCTATACCCGTACATACTTATGATATGCTCAAGCCTTATCTGGAGCATATCAAGGAAGGAAAAAGCAATGTGCTCTGGAAAGGACGACCCCTATATTTCGCCAAGACTTCCGGCACGACCAATGCCGTAAAATATATCCCCATCAGCCGGGAATCGATTCATAACCAGGTCAATTCTGCGCGTAATGTACTGCTCAGTTATATGGCCACCTCCCGCAATGCCGATTTTGCAAACGGGAATATGATCTTTCTTTCCGATCCGCCAACGCTGGAACGCTTTGCTGGCATTCCTACAGGAAGGCTCAGTGGCATCATTAACCACCATGTGCCGGCGTATATGCGCAATAACCAGTTCCCCTCTTACGAGACAAACTGTATCGAAAACTGGGAAGATAAGCTGGCGCGTATTGTTGCAGAAACCATGAATAAGGACCTGACGCTGATCAGCGGTATGCCAACCTGGATACAGATGTACTTGGACTGGTTGCTGGAGCATAGTCAGAAAAATGATATCAAACACCTGTTCCCAAGCCTTCAGGTGCTCATACACAGCGGCGCCAATTTTGACGTATACCGCAGTCGTCTTAAAGAGCGCGTGGGCTTTGATATTGATACCCTCGAGACCTATCCTACCTCTGAAGGGTTCTTTGCCTTCCAGGATTCGGTACAGGCAGAGGGAATGTTGCTGAACACCAATTCCGGTATCTTCTACGAATTTATACCCATATCAGAAATTCATAAAGACCAGCCCAAAAGACTGCGCCTGCAGGATGTGGAGCTGGGTCAGAAATATGTACTCATTATCAGTAGTAATGCTGGTCTGTGGGGCTATAATATGGGCGATATTGTACAATTTGTAAGCCTGGATCCGTACCGCATTATTGTAAAAGGTAGGGTTAAGCATTACATCTCCCTGTTCGGAGAGCAGGTGATCAGCCATGATGTAGAGCGGGCTATGCTGGCCGCGACAAACCAGCACCAGTTGAAGGTGGTAGACTTTATTGTTGCCCCTCATACCGAATCTGAGGGCGCCCCTTATTATGAATGGCTTATTGCAGCGGATGCTCCTTTGTCAGACCTGGAGACACGTGCATTTGAAGTAACTATAGATCATATGCTGCGCATGCAGAACAAGGCTTATGATAACCTTATCGTGGAGCATCAATTACAGGCCTCCCGCGTGCGCTTCCTGCCCGGAAATGCATTCCAGCAGTATATGAAAAGTATCGGCAAACTCGGCGGGCAGCACAAACTGCCTCGCCTGAGCAATAATTATGAGCTAGCAGCACAACTTTCAGCAAGTAATATTACTATATAATACCTGTCCGCTTCAGCTTATGCAAGCTGTTCCTGGTATACTTTACGGGATTCTTCAATATCTGCCATATGTTCTTTAGACCAGTCAATCAGGTTGTGAATATGTGGCAGTAATGTTTTAGCCCGCTCCGTCAGTTCGTATTCCACACGGGGCGGTATCTGCGGGTACATAGTCCGTTTCACCAGTCCGTCGGCCTCCAGGGTCTTCAGTGTTACCGTCAGCATTTTCTGAGAGATCAGTTCTATGCCCTTATGCAATTCATTAAAACGCATAGAAGGGGCAGTATCCAATGCCATTAAAATAAGCACAGACCACTTATCTCCGAAGCGATCAAATACGTTACGCACCGGGCAATGTTCCGGAATATGTATTTTTTTTGGATTATTTTCAATCATAACTATCTGATTTTCAATATTAGTTTCGTCCAGGTAAGTATAAAACTTTTCCGTGCCTTATTGTTGGAACAAAAGTTACTATTTACCTTTGACTTACCAAAAGTAAGTAAATATACTTTATTAATCAAAAAATCACATTGAATTCATAATGAAGAAAATAATGATTACCGGGGCTACCGGCGGATTGGGAAGTGAAGTGGTTCGTCAGTTAAAAGCAAAACAACCAGCTGCCAACATCAGTATACTGGTCCGGAACCCGGAAAATGAAACCGTTAAAGCATTTACCAGCCAGGGCATCAATGTACAGCAAGGGAGTTATGATGATTATCAAAGCCTGGTTCAGGCTTTTCAGGGAATTGAGGTATTATACTTTGTTTCCGGAAATGATATACTTGCCCGCGCACAACAGCACGAAAATGTAATCAATGCTGCCAAAGAGGCAGGTGTTCAGCATATATTATATACCAGTACCGTAAGGAAAGATGAGTCTGCTACCGCACCACTCTACCCGGTTGTGGGTACGCATGTACAGACTGAAAACCTGATCAAAGCATCGGGTATGAAGTTTACGTTACTAAGGCATAACCTGTATGCCGAAGTAGTACCTTTATTCCTGGGTGCACAAGTGGCAGAAACCAAAACGGTTTATCTGCCTGCAGGCACAGGTAAGACAGCTTTTGTCGCCAGAACCGACTTTGCGGCAGCTGCTGCGAACATTCTGTCTCAACCGGAACTGCATGAAAACAAGATTTATGAGCTGAACGGAGCAGAACAGATCAGCTTTGAAGAAATTGGAACAATAATTGCAACAGCTATCGGTGCGCCGGTACAATATGTGTCTCCGGACGTCAATGACTACGCCACCACTATGAAAGAAGCCGGCTTGCCGGAGGAGGTTACAGCCATGCTGTCTATGTTCGGTCAGGCCATTGCCAACACCGAATTTGATCAGCAGTCCGATGACCTGGTTCAATTACTGGGCCGTCAGCCACAATCAGTACAAACATTTATTCAACAAGCATACTCAAAATAAAAAACAAAAAATTCAAACAATGGAATTATTAAGTGCCCTGAACTGGCGATATGCCACTAAAAAAATGAATGGTGAAAAAGTAGATCAGAACCTGGTTGACCAGATCCTGGAAGCAGCTTATCTGGCGCCTACCTCATCCGGTCTGCAACCATTCCAGGTATTCGTGATCTCTAACGAGGAACTGAAAGAAAAAATCAAACCGATCGCGTACAACCAAAGCCAGATCACAGATGCATCTCACGTACTGGTATTTGCCGCATGGGATAATTATACTGAAGAGCGCATCAGCACTGTATTCACACGCATGGTAACTGAACGCAATATGCCGGAAGAGGCGGTTGCTGATTATAAAAACAACCTGATCGCCATGTACACTCCGCGTCCTGCCGAAGTAAACTTCGACCACGCAGCACGTCAGTCTTATATTGGTTTCGGTATGGCTATTGCCGCTGCCGCAGAACTGAAAGTTGACGCTACGCCAATGGAAGGTTTCGTAGCTGATCAGCTGGATGAGTTACTGGGTCTGCGTGAAAAAGGTCTGAGAAGTACGACTATTCTTACTTTAGGATACAGAGATGCCGCTAATGACTGGCTGGTAAACCTGAAAAAAGTGCGTACGCCTAAAGAAGAATTCCTGACGATTCTGGATTAATTTTAAGATTGTTGTTTAATACTTACAAGGGACTCTTCTACCGGATAAAGCCAGTAGGGAGTCCTTATTTGTTTCCTGCAGGATACCTGCACAAATCAATTATAATATGCAAGCACAACAAAAGATGAAAGTCGAAGTATGGAGCGATATCATGTGCCCTTTCTGTTATATCGGCAAACGCCATTATGAAGCAGCCCTGGAGCAATTTGCCCATAAAGATGATATAGAACTGGTATGGAAAAGCTTTCAGCTGGATCCGACTACAGAAGAAGATGCCGGAGATAAAGCAAATGTATATGCATACCTGGCTGAACGTAAAGGATTGAGCCTGGCAGAATCAGAAAAGATGCATGCACAGGTGGCACAAATGGCGCAACAGGCTGGCCTGGACTATGATTTCGATCATACCTATATGACCAATTCTTTTAAGGCACACCGCCTTATACAACTGGCTAAAACAAAGGGACTGGATGATGCCGCAGAGGAAGCACTGTTTAAAGCATACTTTACAGAAGGTAAAAATGTTTCCGATATGGAAGCCCTCAGTTCTATTGCTCTTTCTATCGGTTTAGATGCCGGAGCTGTAGCACTGGCACTAAGTGAAGATCAGTATGCGGAAGCAGTAACACAGGATGTACTGGAAGCGCAGCAGATAGGTGTGCAGGGGGTTCCCTTCTTCGTATTTGACCGTAAATATGCTATATCAGGCGCACAACCGGTTCCGGCTTTTACCCAGACTCTGGAGCAGGCACATCAGGAGTGGAGCAGCAAGCAACAGGCTACGGTGTTACAGGTACAACAAGGCCCGTCCTGCGATATCGATGGCAACTGTGATTAAGCCTTTGATTTACCCATATATAAAAAGCGCAGCGACCCAATAGGTTACTGCGCTTTTCTTTTGTTTTCTTTACTGATTACTGAGCTGCTGCTGCATTCGCGATTACATAAGCGCGGATCAGGGCTGCATCTGCTGCAGATACATCTGCTTTAGGAATCATACGGTTCAGGATACCATGCCATTTAACATCGGTAAACGCTTCCGTTTTAAATAATTTATGACAGCTACCACAACTGGAAGCATAAAGCTGCTGACCGGAGGCCAGCTGATCTGCTGTATATTGTTTCTGTGCTGTTTCTTTGGTCATTGCCGCTGTTGTTGCGGGAGTGGCTGCTTTCTTCGGGGAGCAATTGATCATAGTGATCGTTAATCCTAATACTGTAAGAACCGCTAATTTCTTCATTTTTTTACTGATTAATGACACTAAAGTAAGCGTTTTTATGAGAACAGAAAATTATTTCTTGCGTTCCAGCTCAAGTTTGTAATCGATGATAGCAGTTGCAATGGCTCTGGCCAGCGCATCCTGTCCGGCAGGTGAATTCAGATAAGCCTCTTCCTCGGCATTATTAATAAAACCTACCTCGATCAGCACACCCGGCATGGCACTTCCGGCCAGTACTTCCAGTGATTTTTGTTTTACACCAAAGTTGCCACGGCCCAGCTTGCCAAAGTTTTGCTGTACTTTACTGCCCAGTGTTACACTTCTCCCCAGGAATGCCTGTGAGTACTGCGCAATGATGATGGCTGTTGTTGGATCATTTTCATCCATCAGACCAGGCTCATCAGAAACAGTTTCACTGTATTCACCAATTGCTTTTTCTTTTTGAGAATTGCGGGAAAGACCCAGTACATAAGTTTCCGTACCACTTACACTGGTCGCGCGGTTTACAATGGTCTTGTATACCGGCACGGTCACATACTTGCGGCCCTGCTTTACACGACGGGTACCGGATTGCACACGGCTGCGCGTACCTGCGGTAGAGTTTACGTGGATCGAAATAAACAGATCGGCATTGGCCTTATTGGCAATTTCATGTCTGCCTTTCAGTTCTACAAAGAAATCTGCATCGCGCGTCAGGATAGTCTTCAGCTGCGGCATTTCTCTATTGAGTATATCACGCACCTTAAGGGTAATACCCAGTGCAATATCTTTCTCTTTGGAAAAGCTGCCGATCGCTCCGGGATCTTTGCCTCCGTGACCGGCATCCAATACTACCTTACTCACTACTTTCTGCGCCAGGGCTTGCTGTGCGCATCCTACCACTATCAATATTAAAAACAGTCGGGCTATACTTTTCATCATGTCCATAACGTTATCTAACGGAATACTGATTTCTGTTATTGTTTTCAGTTCCTGATCGTACAATACTTTTAGGTAAGACTGCAAATATAATCGAAGGTTAAGGGAATTAAAAATATTTAAAGCAATTTTGCTATTAAAGAAATACTATTTTTGCGAAGTTTTTCCAATGCATATAGAATCCGTTAACATAACCCGCCCATTCCGTCACCTGCTCCTGCTCATTGTGCTCTTACTGAGCCCTTGTGTTATATGGGCACAGGTGCCCGATACGGATGTGGAACCGGCAACGGAGCAAAGTGACACCACTGCTAAAGTTCCGGCCATGACCAAAGAAGCCAAAGAAAAGCAGCTGGGCATCAAAATTTCCAAAGACGCACCTGAAGATGAAGTTACTTCTGTAGCTAAGGATTCTGCTATAATGGATATGGAGAAGAATGTATTCTTCCTGTATGGCAATGCGCAGATCAATCAGAAAGATATAGAGCTGAAATCCGGTGTGGTAGAGTTTGACCAGAAAAGTAATGTGGTCAGCGCCTATCCTACTTATGATACAACAGGACTGAAAACTTCTGACCAGGAATTTATACAGGGCTCGGAAAAATTTCAGTACGATTCCTTAAAGTATAATTTCAAAAGTAAAAGAGCTATTGTGCGCAATGCCCGCTCTACCTATGGCGATGCATTTATGATCAGCCAGCAGGTGAAGCGTAATCCAGATCAGTCGATCTACGGATATAAAAATACGTACACCACCTGTAACCTGGATCATCCGCACTATGGCATTTACGCCAAAAAGATCAAGGCTATTCCGAATAAAGTAATTGCTTCCGGACCGGCTAATCTGCAGATTGCAGACATCCCTACTCCATTAATGTTTCCATTCGGGATATTCCCGATCAACCCCAAACAGAAATCCGGTTTCATACTGCCCACCTATACGATGGAACAGAACCGTGGTCTGGGTTTGCAACGTATCGGGTATTATTTTGATATCAATGATTATATCGGTGCCACTATACAATTCGATATCTTCTCTAAAGGAAGTTATGGTGTATACGGCTCTACAAATTATACCAAACGATATAAGTATAATGGTAGCCTCAATGTCAACTACAGTAAGAGTATTTTCGGAGAGCCTTATGATATAGGTAAAACAGAGCAAAATGATTTTCGTATAGACTGGACACACCAGGTTGACCCAAGGTCTATGCCGGGTGCCAGCTTTAATGCAAAGGTAGAATTCGGTACCGGCGGCTATAACCGCGTAAACGGGATGACTTCCGGTATGGTACTGAACAACCAGTACAATACTTCCATTGCCTACAGCAAGTCCTGGATCGGCAAGCCTTATGCCTTATCTATGGCCTTACGCCATAACCAGAGTACAAATACCGGACTGGGGTCTATTACCCTCCCGGACATTACTTTCAATGTATCGCAGATCACTCCATTCCAGCGAAAAAATTCAGTGGGTACGCCAAAGTGGTATGAGAAAATATCGGGAACCTATATGGTCGCTGCGCAAAACCGTTACGATTTTGTTGACTCTACCTTCAGCCTGAATAATATCAAATGGTCTGATTTCAGTAGCGGCATCAAGCACTCCTTCAGCCTGGGTGCTGCATATAATATTTTTCGTTTCTTCAATTTCAGTGTAAATGTTCCGTATAATGAGTATTGGAATACCAAACAACTGATCCGCACCTGGAATCCAGGTACGCGTAAAGATGATACGACGATGAATATGGGCTTCTATGCTACGCGTGACTTCAGTGTTACCTCCAGCATCAGTACCCGTATCTATGGGGTAAAAATGTTCCGTAAAGGTAGTGTTGCAGGTATTCGCCATGTGATCACTCCAGCATTGAACTTTAATTATACCCCGGGCTTTTCCAATAAGCCGTTCAACTATTTTTATAATTACGTAGATCAGTTTGGTTACTCTACTGCATTGTCGCCATATTCTATATCTCCGGGCAATGTGGGTTACCCTACCAACCCTTATCCGGTCGGATCTGCCGGTATTTCTATCAATAATACCCTGCAGATGAAGGTGCGCGGTAAAGATACCGGATCGACACACATCGTCTCCATCCTGGATGGTTTCGGACTGAATGCCAATTATAATTTCTTTGCAGATTCGCAGAATCTGAGTGCCATCAACCTTAATGCCAGAACCAATGTGGCCAAACACCTGGACCTGACTTTGAACGGACAGTTCGATGCATACAGATTTGTAAACGGTTACCGGTCTAAAGAATTTCTGATTAATACAGGAGGGCCACTGGTACAATTACGTACATTGGGTGTCGGACTGGGCTTTAACTACCAGGGCGGTGAGAAAAGTAAGAAGGATAATGAAACCGAAGAGGGCCGTAAGGGTGAAGAGGCGCAATTGCTGCTGAGAAATAACGGGATCAATGATTATTACGATTTCAATATTCCCTGGAATATCAGTATCAACTCTTCTTTAAACTACCTGAGAAAGAACCTGGTTAGTGGCAAGGATACGATTATCATTACACCCAACCTTTCCTTTACCGGTAGCATACGCTTTACACCTAAGATGATGCTGAACATCACTTCCGGTTATGATTTCTATAGCAAATCGATCGGTTATACAACCATCAATGTAACCCGCGATCTGCACTGCTGGCAGATGATGCTGAATATTGTACCTTTTGGTATATACCGCAATTACAACTTTACCATCAATGTAAAATCCTCTGTACTGCAAGATCTGAAGCTGGTGCGCAGGAGGGCTTACCAGGATAATTATTAAACCTGGCTTATAAGGCTGATCCAGATAATTCGAATATACTACAAGCCTTCTGCTCCAAACTTCATTATAACATACAACAATGCCCTGCTGAAACAAGATCAGCAGGGCATTGTTTATATCATTATTTCAGAAAATTTAAGGGCTTACATATACAGGTGGTGTAGAGATTACATTACTCTTATTACCGGCATTATCGGTTACATACATTTCGAATCGGAAGGTATCGCGCAGCATATGCACCGAATCCGTGCGGGGAACGAAGAACACATTTTTAGCAAAAGATACGGTACCGCTACCCTTCAGGTATTTTTTACCAAAGCGGGCTTCTGTTGGTACATAGGGGAACGGATAATGATAAATCGCTCCTGTGGTCAGATTGGTAATGGTTACAGCCAGTTTGGAATCGGTATAGTCTGTTCCCATATCTCCGTCACCATCGACAAAGTCATAATTCATTATCCAGCGGGTAGTATCATTATAACTTACCTCTCCGGTATTCATAGAACGGTAAGTCAACTCCGGTGTATCCGGATAGCTTACATTATCTTCCTTGGAACAGGATGCAAAAGCAAGTCCGGTAATGAGGGCTGCTGCGGTAATTTTAAGATATGGTGACATAGGATAACGCGATTTACTAAATCCAAATGTAGTATTATTGCACTCAAATATACACAATTAAAATCATGGCAGCAAATACAGTTCCTGATCTGCACTGGTTGGAAACAATTGACCATCATAACTTTGAAGAAAGAGCAATTGCACTCTTTCATTATCAATACGAACACAATCCCTTGTATCGTGCTTATACTGATGCCATACATATAAACGCAGAAGCGGTACGTCATCTTACAGACATCCCTTTTCTGCCCATATCATTCTTTAAAAGTCATACGGTGCTTACCGGAACACATAAGCCTGAGTTGCTTTTTGAAAGCAGTGGCACAACCGGTATGATTCCCAGCAGGCACCACATTGTCCATCCGAAGTATTATGAATATGCCTACAGGAGTGCCTTTGCCCATTTTTACGGCAATGTAGCGGATTATATCGTGATCGGGCTGCTGCCCTCCTACCTGGAGCGGAAGCACTCCTCACTGGTATATATGGTGAATGACCTGGTGCAGATGAGTGCACATGAAGACAGCGGATTTTACCTTAATGAATTTGAACAGCTGGCCATCGTGTTGCAAAAACACCGGGACAAGAAAATTATATTGATTGGCGTAACCTTTGCCCTGCTTGATTTTGCAGAGGCCTACCCTATGGACCTGTCGCATGTAATCGTGATGGAAACGGGAGGCATGAAGGGCCGGAAAGAAGAATGGACCCGCATTGAGGTACATGCTTACCTGCAACAGCAATGGCAATTGCCGGGTGTACATTCTGAATATGGTATGAGCGAATTGCTCTCCCAGGCGTATGCGCCTGCAAACGGGCTGTTTTCCTGCGATCGTACCATGAAGGTTTTGCTGCGGGACGAATCTGATCCACTGGAGACCTATGCTTATGGCAGCGGCTGTTTAAACATTATAGACCTGGCCAATATCGACTCCTGTGCTTTCATCGCCACAGAGGATATTGCCAAGATTCACAGAGACGATACCTTCGAGGTGCTGGGGCGTCGCGACCATGCAGCACTAAGGGGTTGCAGCCTGATGGTGATCTGATGATCAGCGATAAAATTTCACAGAATAGGCATTCAAATGTAATATTTTTAATACTTTGGCACTTTAAAAACCGAAAACTACATTAATGGAGCAGACCACCGGATTAAAACGCAGCTTAACCCTTACCGACGGCATACTGATTGTTGCCGGATCTATGATCGGATCAGGTATATTTATTGTCAGTGCCGATATGGTCCGCAATGTAGGCAGCGCCGGATGGCTGATGCTGATCTGGCTCATTACCGGTCTGATGACGGTTTTTGCGGCGATCTCTTACGGGGAGTTATCTTCCATGTTTCCCAAAGCGGGCGGACAGTATGTGTTCTTAAAAGAAGCCTACAATTCGCTGACCGGTTTCTTATACGGCTGGAGTTTTTTTACCGTAATCCAGACCGGTACTATTGCTGCGGTAGGTGTAGCCTTCAGTAAGTTTGCCGGCTATTTCATCCCGGCATTGGAGATGAAAGATGCCAATATTCTCTTTACCATCGGCGATCAGTTTAAACTATATCCCGCACAACTTGTATCTATTGCTCTTGTCATTTTCCTGACCTGGGTCAACAGCCGTGGAGTTAAAGAAGGAAAATTCATCCAGACTATATTTACTTCTGCAAAATTATTATCCCTTTTCGGCCTCATCATTTTCGGATTCCTGCTGGCTGCAAAAGCCGATATCTGGAACGAAAACTGGGCAACAGGCCTGAGCATGAAGTTCACCACACCGGTAAATGGTAATCCTGATAATGGATGGAATCTGTTCTCTCAGGTTGGCAGCTGGTCTGCGGCACTGGGATTGATTGCCTCTGCAATGGTAGGATCTGTATTCAGCAGTGTAGCCTGGGAAAATGTAACTTTCCTGGCAGGAGAGATCAAGAACCCGCAGCGAAATGTGGGCCTGAGCCTGTTCTTCGGTACCCTGATCGTCACGATTATTTACATTACCATCAACCTGATGTATGTTGCCGTTCTGCCATTGACACCGGCTGAAACCGGAGGTATCTATGCACCCAATTCCGGTGGTATTGCCTTTGCCGTACAGGATCGTGTAGCCACTGCAGCATCATTTAATATCTTTGGCAATATCGGTGCGCTGGTAATTGCGGTAATGATTATGATTTCAACCTTTGGCTGTAATAATGGCCTGATCATGACCGGTGCAAGGGTATTTTATACAATGGCAAATGATAACCTGTTCTTCAAACAAGCAGGCAGATTGAATAAAAATTCCGTTCCGGAATGGGCCCTGTGGGCACAATGTTTCTGGACATCAATATTATGTCTGAGCGGTAAATACGGTTTACTGCTGGATTACGTTGTATTTGTAACACTGATCTTTTACATGATTACTATATACGGTATTTTCAGACTGCGCAAAAGCAGACCTGATGCGGAGCGTCCTTATAAAGCATTCGGTTATCCGTTTATACCTATATTGTATTTTATCCTTGCGGGTGCTATGGCACTGGGCTTGCTGATTGCCAAATGGGAGACCTGTGTATTTGGAATTATTGTGGTACTGATCGGCCTTCCGGTGTATTACCTGTTGGTGCGTAAAGAAAAACAAGCTACGGCTTAATGAATGAATAAGTATGAACTTCCTGTTTCCATTGTTTCTGATCTCCGGTCTGGCTATTGCCATACCGATCATAATACATCTCTTTAATTTCAGAAAGTACAAAACGATTTATTTCCCGGACACCCGTCTGCTGGAGTCCATCAAGATTACCTCACAACGCAGTGCCACTATCGAAAACTGGTTGCTGTTGCTTAGTCGTATCCTGTTCGTAGCTGCGCTGGTACTGGCTTTTGCACAACCTTTATTCAAAAATGCATCTGCCGGTAAGAGCAATCTGAACATATTATATGTAGACAATTCACAGAGTATGTCTATCAGCAGTAATAAGGGACAATTGTCCTTGCTGCAGAAGGCTGTTTCTGATGCAAAGAAAGTGGTAGAGCAATCCAATGCCACACAAGATTTTATCCTGCTTACAAATGATAATCCTTATGCCAGCAGGCCGGTACCGCAGACTGAGGTTTTAAAGAAACTGGATGCACTGCAGATCAGTGCCCGTACGACCAGCCTGAGCCAGGTTGTAACAGCGGTTAACAATATTCTTTCCGACAATAATATTACCAATGCAGATGCTTACCTGTTTTCAGATATGCAACGCAGCACTTTGCTGCGGGATGCTGCAGTAAAAGCCACATCCGGTGCCCGTTTCCATTTCAGAACAGTAGAGCTGGACGAGCATAATAACATTTACTTTGATACCGCATACTTCCTGCAACCGGTAATTGATACCCGCCAGGAAAATCCGCTGGTCGTAAAAGTGGCCCGTTCCGGCAGTGCCGATAAGGACCAGCAGGTATCTATGCAGGTACTGGTCGATAACCAGGTAAGGGCAGCAAAAACCATTGCAGTACCGAATGACAGTACCGTACTGGATACCATACCACTGGTGATCAATACACCGGGATGGCATAAAATAGCCCTGGTGCTGAAAGATGCTCAGGTAAACTACGATGATACCTTCCGTATTACAGCAAAGACCAATGCTACACTATCTGTACTGAATCTTACAGAAGGCAGCAGCAGTCCATATATCACAGCGGCTTTGAGCCCTATGAACGGCTTCCTTACCCAACAGGGAATGATCAGTGCGATAAGTACACAAGACCTGAGTGCATATAACCTCGTTATCCTGCATCATATTTCCGGAATGGATGCCGCTACTGCAAAGGCAATACAAAGTGGGCTGGATAATGGTTTGAGCTTCCTTATTATCCCGAAAAACATCAGGGATATTCAGGCCTTCAATACACAGTTAAATACACTGGCCCCCATCAGCCTGGCTAAAGAAGATACTACAGCAACACAGATCGGTAGTGTGCAATCGGAACATGCCCTGTTGAAGGATGTGATTGCGAGCATGCCGGCCAATGTGCAGCTACCGGCAGTATTACGTCACTACCCTATTTCTGCCGGTCTTAATGCTGGCCAGCAAAGTATTTTGAGCCTGAAGAATGGTCATCCTTTCCTGGCGCAATACACCATTGGTCAGGGAAGATTATACCTCCTGGCGAGTCCGCTGGAAGAGCAGGCCGGTAATTTCGTGCTGAGTAATCTGTTTCTGCCTATATTATACAAAATGTGCGCGCAGAGCGGAGCGCAGTCTATCTACGCTGTTACGGCCAATAATAGTCAGCCTGTATTTGTGCCTTTACATTCCCGCAACCGAAGTGTATTCCGCATCCTGGGTGGCGGTCAGGAAACCGTTCCCCCACAGGCTCCTTTCGGAAATGGTACTAATGTGTATGCCGGTAATGTAATTACCCAAACCGGGTTTTACCGCCTGAGCAATGATGAGGTTAAAGACAGTACTTTAATTGCGGTCAATAATGACATCCTGGAATCGCGCCTGAAACCGGCTACAGAAGCGGAGATCAGTAATCTGCTGAAACCAGCTACAGTATACTGGAATGAACATAAAGGTCCGGGATTCAGCGGTGGTAAAACAGGTAGTGTTGATCTCTGGAAGTGGTGCGTGGTACTGGCCTTGATCAGTTTATGTATCGAGACTTATCTGTTGACTGCCAGAAGAAAGCATAAGAAAATAGCATTATAAATGAGCTGAATCACCGGATTATTGTCGACATGATTGAATTATACAGAATACCTGCATTCAGCAAACAAAAACTTCCTTGATTCTTATTGATGCCTTTTGCTTTGATGCAAAAGGTAGCGCTAAAAAATCAAGGTGAACATAAGAGAGGGCCTCCGTTGAAAAACGGAGGCCCTGTGCTTTGGGTTTATTGTACTACTCTAGTGTTTAGTTTTTTAAGATTGCACCACCAACTTTTCCTGTGTTTTCAGTAGCAGGTGTGCTGACTTTACGTTCCGGAGTTGCTGTTTTCTCCACGTTCATATAATCTTTAGGACGGGTAATAGCATCTATACTGCGATCTTCCGGCATGCCCCATTCTGCAGCATGCAGATAACGTCCTTTAAATTGTGCTTCTTTTTCTACTTCAGGTACTACACGATGCGCATTGGCATATTTATCATGACGCACACCGGTTACCTGCCAGCTTACTTTAATACCAGGCTGATTGGTCTGAATTCTGAATTCATTGCCAGACACTTCCTGGGCAACAATTGCCTGTGCGAAAGCACCGATTACGGTAAGCTGATAACGGAAATCCTGGTTCAGCGATTCAAAATATTCAGGCAGTTTTACCGTTGCATAACCATTGGCATCTGTAGTAATGTTACCATTATAGATGTTCATCATATCTGGACTTTCTACAAAGCTATGGTACAGGTATTTGTTTTCAGGATCTAAAGGGTGATCGATTTTGAACGTACCACTACCTTTGGCAATAGAGCCCGTGATCTGCACATTACCGGAGAAATAACCGGCATAGTTAGTCGTTGCGCCGCTGGCGAAGCCATACACACCATAACGTACGGTTGGTACTGTAGCCCCACCAACAGTTTGTGCGTTACCATATACACCATAGGTATTACCAATACCAGTTGTTGCTGCAAAGCTGGCATTTTTATTATAACCAACCACGCCTATACCTCCGACAGAAGCCCCCATTACACCGGCGGTGTTGGCAGAACCATACACACCCAGATCCTGGTTACCTACACCGAAAATAGTGTTGGCATCCTGGTTATTAACTCCGTTATAACCGGTACCCTGAACACCGACACCATAGTTACTGCCGTTGTAGTTACCGAATACACCGGCTTTAAGACAAGCCTGAGAGGTATAAGAATACCCTGTGATGGCTGCGAAGGTATCTATAGCCGGAACCGGAGTTGCAGGCTGCATTACATGCAATCTACCGCTTGGTGTAGAGGTACCGAAACCAGATGCACCGGTAGATACTACGATACCACGACCAGTAGTACCACCATCAAAGAAACCGGCCACACCGGCACCTGTAGCCACACCCCAGATACCATTACCGGTACCGGTGGCAACACCGACTGTACCGCCAAGAGTACCTGTAGACAGACCATACACCCCGTTCTGAGATCCGCTGACCCCGATTACACCGATACCGGTGGTGGACTCACCATATACAGAACCCGCAGTAGCGATAGAGGTTGCTGGCGTACCAGTTAGTGTAGCCCTCATGGCATTGCCGATAGAACCGGCAGTCACCTGAAATTTGATATTCGGACTGAGGGTACCGGTATTGACACCAACTGAAGTACCATCATCTGTCAACTGAGAGTTACCTCCCGTAGCAGCTCCGGTAAACTTAACCAAAGTGTTGGTCGTACCACTGATATTGGCACTGCCCGCAGGGCCCTGAGGACCAGCGGGGCCTGCTGCCCCGGTAGCACCGCCTGCTCCTGTAGCACCTACAGGTCCGGCAGGACCTTGTGCACCTGTTGCGCCAACTGGCCCCTGAGGTCCTGCTGGACCAGCGGGTCCCTGAGCACCAGTAGCTCCGTTAGGACCGGTCGCGCCTACAGGACCAGCCGGACCGACAGGGCCTTGTGGTCCAGCAGGACCAGCTACGCCACCGTTAGCTGCATGTAAGGCAAAAGGTACGCTCAATAATTGTGTAGCACCCAGGTTGGTATAGTTTGTACCACCGGCAGGGTCAATTTCTACTTTCATATACTTATCGCCGGTACCCCAGTTTACTGCGGCCATAGTACCACTCAATGGTGTACCATTACCTACTGAGATATTATACAGACCATATGTATTTGTAGTAGCACTCTGTCTTTCAGAATATACAACCGTACCGGAAGATGAACCATCGAGGATGCTGATTCTCAATCCCAGAGATTGATTGGGCAGCGCAGCCCCGGTATTATTGCGGGCTACGCCCTGATAATTGAATTTTTGTGGTGCCTGAGCCGTGCCCACCTGGATGGCGGCAAAGGCTATTGCAATACTTAGTATTAACTTTTTCATACAGATGATTTTTTAAGAATATTGTAAATATTGTTTTTAAGTGAAATGCAACGCATGACGCAGGTTGCTTGCAGGTTTTGTTATTTGATTTTTGCTTTCAGGATTTCAATTTCTTTTTTCAGCTCTTCAATAACTGCTTGTTGCTCCTGGATTGCTTTTACCAGCACAGGGGTGAATTCTGCATATTTCACACCATAAGCATCATTATACTCTGCTGTTGCTTTACCTGTTTCTACATCTATCGGTGTAGTAGAGTGGATCACCAGGTCTGGTGCACTGACACTCAGTTCCTGTGCAGAGAAGCCATAGTTCACTCCTGTACCCAGGCGCAGTTTTTCATCTTTCCAGTTATAGGAAATCGGTTTCAGCTGCATGATGGTGCTAAGACCAGAAGATAAAGGCTGGATATTGGTTTTATAGCGTTCATCAGAAGTCTGAATCGTGCCATTTGCAGCCCATACTGCAGTCCAGCGGGAACCATTGGCGCCTAAGGACATGGTATTATCATTTGTTGGTCTGAAGGTATTTGTTGTACCATCCATCAGCATTTTTGAATTGGTGGCAGATATGCTGGTCGTAGGTGTGGCGTTATACAGGAAGCTCAGGTAAGTGCCACCATTACCGATTGCGTTGTACGGTCCGGAAGAAGAGTTGGCCAGACCAATGGCAGTCCATCCGTTCATGTTACCGATATTGATCACATCATTAGATGCTGAGGTAACCGTCAGATTGGTCATTGGATAACGGGTACCGATACCTACACGACCGATAGAGTCTATGGTCAATTTAGGTGATGCAGCAATGGTTAAGTGCAGGCTACCTAATGTATTACCACCACCGGTACCGAAGTCTACGTCTTCGTTTTTACCGGCATAGCTACCGAGATACCCTCTGTACAAACCATTTTCATAAAAGCCCCACCATAAACTGCTGGCTGTAGTGCCTACCAGGCCATAACCGCCGTTAGACGTAGCTTGTACCCCTTTGGCTGCTTGTGCATATGGTACAGACAACATTTTGGTTGTACCCAGATCTGCATAGCTGGTACCGCCTGCAGGATCCATTTCTACTTTCATAAAGCGATCACCGGTGAGGCCATTTGCAGCGGACATAGTACCCGTCACAACCGTACCGGAACCAACCTGTACATTGAATAAGCCGTAGGCATTCGTCATCGCACTCTGCGTTTCGGAATACAATACCGTGTTGGAGGCATCAAGGATAGATAACCTCAGTCCGATAGACTGATTAGCCAGTGCGGCTCCTGCATTGTTACGGGCCACACCCTGGTAATTGAACATATCTGGCACCTGGGCAAAAGAAATACCCATAGATGCGCATATGCAAAGCGATATAAATAATAACTTTTTCATGTTTTTTTGTTTTTAATAGTTGAAATGATTTGACTTACTGAACTTTTTTGATTTCAAAACTGTTACGGTATTGACTGCCCTGCTGCTGTATCTGCACATTGAGGTAGTAACTACCCGCAGCATAAGGAGCCAGATCAATCATAATTTTTTCTTTACCGGAAGGGATTTTGTAGGTGTGCATGGTGAGGGATCTTCCCAGTACATCATACAGGCTGTAATGCAGTTCTGCAGAAGCGTTCAGTTTGGTTTCGAGGTATACGAAGCTACCGGTGGGATTTGGGTAAACGCTCAGCTGATCCAGGGATAAGGGTACATCATTGATGCCCACCTGTGATGCCTTGGGTTGCAGCAGGCCCTGTGTGACCGTAAGCGAACCGGCTGTTGCGGTATGTACAAGGGTCATTTCACCAATGGACCACTCGTACGTGTTACCGGAGATGGCAGCACTACCCCCTGTGGCATTCAGCGTAGAGGGCGAGATGCTCTGGGCTCTGGAGCAATAAGTGCTCATGCCCAGGGCAAGTAGTAATACAATTGATTTCATAATTTTTGTTTTTAAAGTGAGAATAGTTTACTATAGTTGAAAATTGGTTATATATATAGAAGTGTCTATATTGTTTAGAGTTAATTATCAATAAATTTTATATTAGAATCACGCTTTTCAATTATAGTTCAAAGGTCTATATATTTCAGGGCTCCCGTATGAGGAAAAATCCCCGTTTTTCATGGGCCTAATTGCTCAAAATCACACCAGCAGGGCATTTTGCATAAAAAAAGTGCCCGCTTTGCAGCAGGCACTGAAGTATATATCAGGGAAATGTATTATATTAAAGAATTTCCCCTACATGCTTTTGTATATTATTACAGATCTTTTGTAAAGGCAGATCATTAGGATCTCCTCCAAACGGATCTTCTATCTCTTCTGCAATCAGCTCCAGGCTACCCAACACATACGCGATGAAGGTAACCAGTGGGGCTACATAATAACCCAGCTGAAATACATACCCGATCGGTAAGGTAATCACATAGATCATGATAAAGCGCTTGATAAATGAACTGTAGGAATAAGGAATAGGTGTGTTCTTAATGCGCTCACAGCCACCGCAGATATCGGTCAGTGCAGAGAGTTCATTGTTTAAATTGATCATGTGGGCATCGGTAATAATACCTTCTTTATACATCTGCTGCACCTTAAGAGATAATATGCGTGCTACCTGGTTGGGGATATGCTTATCCTTTTCCAGTATATATAATTCCGGATGCTCTTTTACATCAAGGCTTAAGCGTGTGCTTTCCGATTGCAGGTGTATCTTCAGTGATTCTGCATACAGCGGTATATACTTCCTGAAAAACAGTCTGTACTCCTCATCCTTGGAATCCAGTACAGAAGCCAGCTTTATGGCAAAATTGCGGCTGTTATTGACCAGCGCTCCCCAGAGTTTGCGTCCCTCCCACCAGCGGTCATAAGCCGTATTGGTACGGAATACCACCAGTAAAGAGATTACAAAGCCCAATGTGGTATGCATCAGGTTTATGTTCTTGATCCAGCTATTGCTGGATAGCTGCCAGACTTCGATTTCCAGATAACCCAGAACGGCACAGTAAATAAATATTGCGATGAGTATCGGCAGCATCTTACGCAAGGTATCTGCCTTGGAGAGTAAGAATTTAAAGTCGAACCAGGTCTTGCTGTCGTAGATGTACATTGTTTAGTTGTTTTGTCAAAAGTAAGGAACGGCGGCTTTAATTTTCTGTCTTCGGTTCGATTTTTTCCAGGATATCATTCATCATTTCAATCTGTATACGCTGTATCTCCAGCAGCTCCTGTTGTTGGTGAATGATGAGGTGATCGATCTTCTCATGCAGGGCACGTAATTCAATCTCTGCTTTAAGGTTGATCATATAATCCTTCTTGGCCCGCAGCCGGTCCTTATCCTCCTGCCGGTTCTGGCTCATCATGATCACGGGTGCCTGCAAAGATGCCAGGCAGGACAGGATCAGGTTCAGCAGGATGAAGGGATAAGGATCGAAGCCCTTATTGGCCAGCAGGTATACATTAGCTGCGATCCACAACAGAATAAACACACCAAATGCAATAATAAATGTCCAGCTGCCGCCGAAAGTGGCTACTTTGTCGGCCACTCTTTCTCCAAAGGTATCTGAAGAGGTCTCCTCTTCAGTATCTACTTCTTTAGTGATGATACTATTATCATTCAGCGTCTGCATTACCTTCTGCTCCATATCGGTAAGGTTACTTACCTCTTTGGAAAGATAGGAGGAGATATACTGCATCCGGTATTCATTTAATTCTTTCAAAGTGAGAGAGGACCTATCGTTGAATTGTGGCTTGTCCTTTACAATCATATTGAACAGACCTACATTTATGGCATGTGCATTAACCCTTTCTGATATGGGATAAGACTGACCGGAGATATCGCTGATAAAGGTTTGCGCCATAGGAATATTATTTCTGTTACAAATATAAAGGCTATTACACATTACCGTAATAGCCTTTATCATAAAAAATAAATTTTGTTTACTCCATCTTACTCCATCGAGTACAGACCGAAGTAGTTGCCTTCTGTATCGTTGCAAATGGCACAAAAGCCATACTCCCCGATAGAGAACTTAGGCTGCTGTATTTTACCGCCTGCTGCTTCTACTCTGCCCTGCTCTACGGAGCAGTCTTTGCAGCCGAAGTATACCAGGGTGCTGTTACCACCTGCTTTTACATGCTCCATTTGTACCAGGGCACCAGAGGTACCCATACCATCTTCCACACCAGGGAAGCCGAGCATTTTCATATCCATATCTCCTGGTGTAGCCATTTCGTTCATGGAATAGCCCAGAACGGTTTCATAGAATTTGCGTGCACGGTTGATATCATCTACATAGATTTCGAACCAGTGTACCGGGTTGTAGCCTGCCATAATTGTGTGTTTTAAAGGTTTTTTTAAGAATAGTTATGAGGTAAGATTTTTATGTTTGCTGATTGATTACGTAATGCTTGAAATTGTTCAGGATGGCCTGCCAGCCTGCCTGCTGCATATCACGGTCATTGATATCTTCTGCCTCGAAATGTTCAGATACTACGGTATCATTGCCCTGTTCGTTAAAGGCTACATGCACCTTGCGGCCGTCTCCCATTGTATAGGCAATGGTTTTATGCGGATTCACTTCAGTGTACGTACCACCGAAATCGAACTGCATGCTGCCATCGCGGGCGGCCATAATATATTTAAAATCACCTCCTTCACGAAGGTCGTTTCGTGCTTCCGGGCAGTGCCAGTCTTCGCTTGCCGCATTCCATTGCTGTACGGCATCGGGCTGGGTAAAGGCATCCCATACTTGCTGCAGCGAAGCGGGAATGCGTACTTCTACGTGGATCGGATTGTGCATAGTGTTTTAATTTATGTGTTTTGATTAATCGGTTATGCTCTTTTGGAACGCATGGCTTTTACCTTCTGTATATGCTTATCGGCACAGAAGCGCTGATATTCCTTGGTTTCACGACCGTAGAGGGCTACCTTACCCGCTTCGTTATGATGAATGCCAAAGCCATAGCGCTTGGCCAGTGGTGAGGCACGCAGGCAAGCCTGTCCTCTGGAGAAGAATTGCTCACGGGCATCGTCCCACTCATCATTGGTCAGTTCATTTTTAAAGGCATGGCACTGGAAGATCACTTCGTCGGAACTGTAGCGGTACGGATGATCGTGCAGCATATTATACTGCATATTGGCGATAGACAGCTTGTCTCCCTTCTGCGGTGGCACATCTGCCTGCATTACGGGGCAATCTTCTGCCACTTCTATAAATGTATTGATATAGTTAGTCGTATGTTGTTTCATCATTTCCCTATTTTATACCGTATTTCTGGTCTATAAACTGTAAGGTGTCTGCAATCATTTCTTTGAGTACTTCCTGGTCTATATGCTCCAGTTTCTTTACATAGATACAGGCCTTGCCCATCTTGAATTTGCCCAGTGCATTCAGTAATTCCTGCTGGCGTATGGTGTCGCAATAGACATAAACAGATATGGCCGCCTTGCGGGGTGAGAAACCGATTACCGGTGCATCTCCTTCATGGCCGCTGTCGTACTTATAGTGGTACTCGCCAAACCCGATAATGCTGCTGCCCCACATGCGCGGCGCTTTACCGGAGCATTGCTCCATCAGCTGTACCAGTTCATAACTATCGCTGCGTTGCTGCGCATCGCTTACCTGTTCTATAAAATCGGTAACACTATCTTCTGTAAAAACAGTTTTATTTGCTTTGGCCATAACTATACTTGTTAGCGGTATTTGTCATTCAATCCTTTGCCTTCCAGGATCATTGGTTTAATCTTCTCCAGCCGGCTCAGACGGGTAGCATCCCGCTTGGCTGTTTCAATATGTTCTACGTATTCTTTTTGCTTGTACAAACTCAGTGCCGTAAAGGCTTCATTAAGTGCTGCATCCGTGTCCAGGGCCTCCTGCAATGCATCAGGAATGACCAGTTCTGCAGAGCGCTCCGGTGTCCAGGTCTTGCCTTCGTCTACATTACGGATTGCTTCTCTTATATATGCTTCAATCTTTTGCGGATCGATCTCTTCCATACCGGTAAACCGCCATTGGCGCAGGGCCTTTGTTTTACCTTCAGATGCGTTGACCAGTACCTTGCAGGGATCGCTTAAGAAAACACCATCATAAAACCAGAGAGAAAAGAAATTGTTGAATCCGCCACAGGCCACCACATTGCGGCCTTTATGGGTATATATGGTTGCCCCCCACTTGATGGCCTCATCAAGATTCATTTTACGGATAATGCTATGGAGGTATTCTACCTCCTGTTCCCATTGGGCATTATGCATCAGATGTCAGTTTAGTTTCAGTGCTTTAAAAATAAGATTTTTTTGGGAATAGTATGTTAATCCTGTGGTGCAGTGAAGTAATGTTGACACCAACCCATTCAAAAGTATGGGCCACTGCTCCTGCCGCGTCTGAAAACAGTACAGAAGTTAGTTATTGTTCGTTGGGGAACATACTAAGACCTAATACATTTGTTCTATTCTTAACCAGTAGAATTTACAAAAACCATGAAAAAAGTATTATTAATTGTAGCAGTAGGGTTATCAGGAGCGCTGACAACTAGTTTCTTAGCTTGTAATAAGTGCCCAAAACCAATTAACGCAAATGGAAGAAAAACAGTACTGTACTCTGGCGCGTTAAAAATTTATGATTCTATACTTAACAATAGCGGCAACCTTCATAACCTGCATTTAGATTCTTTTTCAATCTTGATAGATAATTATGGCGAAATAGATAGTCAAATCTATCAATCCACAATGAAGCGATATATTGAAAAACTAGCGTCTAATTATGGAGATAATAACTATCTGGTTTCTTTTAAGGAAAACGCAGCGTATGGACGGTCAGTTTCTGTAATCAATCAAATTAAAACAGATTTAGAAAATACACCCGTTCTAGGCTCAGCCTACGCAGATATTAAAGATTTATTACGTAACACTGGAAGTAAAGATGAATTTAAAGCGGGCCTCTTGAATATTTATGCTAACTACGAACGTGGGTGCCCTCCTCAATATAAAATAAGATTGTCGACAATGGTTAGTGTTGCATATTCCTCTTATCAATATTGGGAGAACAACTATGATGGATGGGTTGATAGAGCAATAATGATTACAATGGGTAAGGGAGACGATGATAAGAAGAAGAAAGAAGAGGAGGAAAGAAAGAAAAGAGAAATGCAGGCTCAGAAAGAGCAGCGAATTGCCAATTTGGTACAAGCGGATTTAGCGGGTGCCGCTGTAGGTATAGGAACTGCAGTTGGTGCTGTCGGCGTTGGTGCTATTGCATCAGCTGTAGTCGCATTATCGTGGGATTAATTCAGAAAAACAAAACTATGATATTTATAAAAAATACTGCTTACTACGGCACCTGGTTACCCATTATTATAATAGCCAATAATGGTATTGTACATAAAATATCGGGCTTTAAGTCAGAGGCGATATTGGATATTGAAGAAGCTACAGAAGTTATTGTCAAACCATCACCATTACACTTTTCGACATATACCGTAAAGGTTGATAATGATTCTGTAATTGTGATGACCGAAAATAAAGTACATCGTATTCTATTCCTGCTGGCATGGATAAGCTGTGCCGCATTGCAAATTTTCAGAGATCAACTTCACGGTTTTGCATTCTATGCGGTGCTGGCGATACCGATTGTTTATTTATTATGCCTTGTATATTTATCTTTGATACAACCCAAAGCGGCTTTTAAGGTTAAGACTTATTCATTAAAGTGACGCTTCTAATGGTGCGAACTAATTAAAATCTAAAATTTGAATATAAAAAACTTAATAAAAGCCCTTTTCATTACTACAACGTTTATAGTACCTATTACAACAGACGCACAAATGCCCAAAGCTGGTACTTATGTGCAGCAGTCTGATCTACATAAACTGGAAGGTAAATGGCAAGCAACAAGAGGCAATGAGACATTGACTATCAAGTTAACACTTCAATCCAGAAAACAATTTGGGAAGATATACACCGATGCTATCATTGGCTGGCATGATTTTCAAATCAATGGAGTTACTGTAAGCAGTACATTCAGTGATCTTAATAATGATGGTAAAGCTAACATGGCCCTAGTCTCTTTTTATCTTATTGACTTAAATAATGGTTCAGTAATGTCATTTGGTGATCCCAATCGTAGATTAGGCTATGGCAAGGCAGAAGTAAAGCTTTTGGATAACAATACCCTTAGCTTCAAAATTAAATCTGGTCAGAATGAGCAAATTAGAGTTGTCGTTGAAGGTAAGGCTACACAAGAGCCGACAGAGGAAAGTAGATTAATAAAAAGTGGAGACTGGATATTACATAAAATGAGTTAAGCAATAGTTCCCATACTTAATATTTGCTTGTGCATTTTTATTTCCCATCGTCATCTTATTGAAGATGGTACTATTCAAGAAAAAGTAATTACTACTTCCAAAGTTTATACATACGTGTGCCCCGGCAATTTGCCGGGGCACACGTATGTATAATGGGGGTATACTCCCTAAAATAGCTTGAAGCCATACCAGGCTGCAATAGCTACTGCAATCCAGGCCAGACCTTTGATCAGAAAAAACAAAAAGCCGAAGATGCCTAATCGCTTAAGCCACTTTTTACGGTTCCCCTTGGGGTTCGTCTCTGTTTCCTGTGTATCCATTATCTGCTGATGACTTTGTATGTTTTGAAATCGGATTTCATCGGAGGAGTTTTGCCTTCTTTTTTCGCGATAGCGATATCTTCAAATCCTCTTTTGTGTCCTTCGATAAACTGCGGAGATTTGGTCCAGTCTTTGAAGGCCTCTTCCGTATCCCAGAAGCTTACGATCAGGTATTTACCATCATCGGTTTGTGGTTTCAATACCTGCATATCGATAAATCCGGTCATGGTATCGATGGCATGTGCACGGGAGGCAAACAGGCTTTCAAATCTTTCTTTGTAATCTGCTTCACAATCAATGTAGTTAATCGCAACAAAGTTTCTATTGTTTTCCATAATATTTCTGAATTTGTAATTTTTATGTAAAATTCTGAAAATCAATAGAAAGTGGATTGCCAATTCGGGAACAAATACTTATATAAAAAGGAATTTGTCACTACACCGTCATATTTATACACACAGTCCGGGATCAAAACAAGATCCCGGACTGCCTGATTTTTATATACTTACTGGCAGTTAAACATCCATTGAATGCCGTACTTGTCTACACAGCTGCCATAGTATGCACCCCAGAACATATCCTGCAGGTCCATCGTTACCTGACCACCATCAGATAAGGCCGTAAACAAGCGGCTTGTTTCTTCACGGGTATCCGGTTGCAGACTGATGTATACATTATTGCCCTGGTTTATGGTAAACCCCATAGACTCCGGTGCATCAGTACCCATAAGCTTATGGCCGCCCAGGATGGTTAATTCTACGTGCATAACCAGGTTCTTATCTGCTTCGGACAATTCCGGAACACCCTCTGGTGCGGGACCATGCCCCATGCGCATAATGCCGGGACCGCCGAACTCACCGCCAAACACGGATTTATAGAAATTGAATGCCTCCTCGGTATGACGGGGAAAGTTTAGATAGGTGCTTACGCTTGCCATGATTGCTGTTTTGTAAGGTTATGATTAAAAATAGGTTATAATCAGATGATGGTCTCTGCATCAGTAGATAAGCGCTTAATCTCTTCCAGTGCTTTCGGGAAGGTAGACAGCATATAATCTTTATGCTTCTGGTCTACGTCTACTTCTGCGAGCAGGGTCGTAACCCCGTCTTTCTCTGTAAGGGTATACATCTCCAGGCTGCCTGTCCAGTGGCGTGCAGCCTCATCTACCGGCATTTCCACACCCTCTTTTATGCTACCGATATGGCTGAAGATGATCTTTTCATATGGTTTTACATAAAACACCTGGCTGTACATACCGGAACCATCAGGAGCCAGGAAGTGAACAATCTCATTGGCCTCCAGCTCTCCTTCATAATATGATCCCGGACAGAATGGAGTCGTCCATTTTGTGTAACTGTCATGATCCCACATTACCTCCCATACTTTCTCTGCCGGGGCATTGATCTCGATGGTAAAAGGCGTACGTTCGATATTGTATAAATAATTGCGCAGATTGATGCGGATAATTCCGTGCCAGCCTACTTCAAAGTTCTCTTTGGAAAAATCGGATCCGGCATCAGAAAAGTTTTCGGTATCCTGGTGTGTAAGGGTAAGTCTTGTCTCCCCATCGATTTCATCCAGATCCCAGGTCAGTACGGAAGTGCCCTTGGAGTGGCTCGGATGTGTCCATGTATGTTTGAAACGCTTATTGGGTACTACTTCCAGTACCTTACACTGATGATGGTATAGCTTAGATGGTCCTTCGTAAAAGTTGAATGTATCGCCTTCGGTAAGCGAGAGGTCTGCAATGTCAAAATACCATTCTTTCATTGCGTCTTTGTCAGTAATGGCCTTCCACACCTGTTCTAAAGGTGCCTGGAATGTCTCGACCATAATAATAGGTGTGCCCATAATGCATTGATTTTATGACTGAAAAGTACATATTTTAATGCAAAGGAAATATTATTATTTATAGAAAGATGGATGCAAAAATGTGGTCTACGACACATAAAGTATTGTTCTATAATACAGTATGAACATTACCTTCAAATCAAAAATTACATACTGATCAGGCGCTCCATGACATAGTACATGGCTGGGCATACGGTAGTATTCTTAAGGGTAAGGCTGGGTTGCTTCAGCAACACATCTTCATTGGTATACGGAAAGCGGGCACAGTCTCTGGGGCGCTCCTCATAAATACTGCAGTAGTTATCAGATCCCAGGAAAGGGCAAGGGCTGGACCGGACTACATAATCGCCATCACTGTCCAGTTTCAGGTAGGTATCTATAAAAGCTGCTTCTTTCATGCGTAAATGTTTGGCAATACGCTTGATGTCCGGCATCTTAAACCGTGGAGAATAATTTTTGCAGCAGTTGGCACAGGCCAGACAATCTACATTTTGGAATGCCTCATCATGCAGATCAGGCAATAAGGCCAACACTTTATTCTTGTTGGCCTTTTTTAAAAAATTTCTGTACTGGCCCTGGTGCTCTTTAGCCAGCTTTTCGTAATGCACAATATCCAAAACACCGTTTATTTTAGGGTTTCAAAGAAACCGGTTTTCTTATTTTTACGCACATTGTCCCATGCATAATAACGGCCGTTCATGGCTACATATACACCATGCGGCAGCGTCTGCAGGAAAGCCAGTGCGGCGCCCAGGTTAAAGAACCCATCAGAACTACCGAACTTGTATGGGATCATTGCACCTGTAATCACAATTGTTTTTTCCAGTCCTGCATTGGCAATAAACTCAGCGGTTTCGGCCATTGTATCGGTACCATGCGTGATAAGGATACGGTCTTCTTCCGCTTTACGGCAATTATGCAGGATCACTTCACGATCGGTATCAGTCATCTCCAGGCTGTCGACCATCATCAGGGTGCGCACTTCTGTATCTATAGTACAGCGCCCTAATTGCAGCATTTCCGGAACATGAGTCTCCTCAAAGTCCAGTTTGCCATTGATCATATCATACTCTTTATCGAAGGTACCGCCGGTAACTAATATTCTGATTGCCATTATCGTGTGGAAATTTGCTGCAAATGTACAGCATTCCCCGATTATTTTTAGTTATAGCGCAAATAAAAGAGCACTCTGATCACAGCAATGATTGCAAATACAGAGATAACCGCATTTCTGCGATTCCGGTGGGATATATTGAACAGGTTCAGCATACGGTCTTTGTGGATCACCACCAGAACACAGCCAAAATATATCGCTGTTCCGATCCTGAACAAGGTCATGGAATCTGCGAAATAGTCTAAAGCGCCAATACCGATGATGGAATATACCTCAATGATGACCAATATAATATTACTGATGGCAAAGTACTGCAGCAGGTACCAGCCCCAGGACTTGAATTTGTATAAGGCATAGATGCAGAGGCCGTACATAATCAGACCCGGTGCCTGTTTCAGGATAACCAGTATAGCGGTCAGTACAATGAGCGACAAGCACAGGTATTTATGCCATTGCAGGGCCTTATGATCAATCTCCGGACCGGCATGGAGCACGCCCTCTTCTGCATCAAAATCCCAGCTGAGTTTATTATAAGGGTTGCCAATCAGGTCATTATCCTTACCGGACCACTTAGCTTCCGGCGCAGTTTCCGGAACGGCGATTCCCCTTTCGGTTAAGACCTGACGGGCATAGGTAATGCTTACCGCATCATACTGTTCGGCATGGGTACAGATATACAGCAGGTCTTCGTTACTATAAGATTGATATTGGTCGTACATATCAGATCGTAAAGTTTTTGATGAGATAAAGCAGGATTCTCAATCCGATAAAAATGGCTACAGAAACGAGCAAAGTCTTCTTTTTCCGTTTATCATCTACACCATAAAATACCTGCATGAAAGGCTGGATCAATAAGATAAATACCCCAATATACCCCAGCAGGTACAAGGTACTTTCTCCCTGCCAGTAATCTGCGATACCATTGGTATATGGATCCATGAAGATATCAAACAGTCCCAGCATACGCGTTCCGAAGTTGACAACAACATAGCCCACGAGCAGGCTCCAGGCCCAGGCTCTTCTTTTATACAATCCGCATACAATTGCTATTTCCAGTGCGGTCCACAGTACATAAAAAGAAAGGGTGATGTAATTGTTGTAGATAGAATCGGGATACATGATATAGGACAGCAGGAGCTGTAATGTGAAATATGTATTCCTGATCGTCATCAGGGTAAATACCGAAAGCAGCACCCAGTGCCAGCGAAGTACCTGTGTCGGGGCCTTGGCATATTCCTGCAGGCTGCCTTCTTTATCAAAATCCCAGGTATCTCTGGGTACAGCAGTCTCTTCAAATATGCTGCCAAGTTTTTGTACCAGGGCAGATGGCTTCTTGGGAGCCACCTCTGAAGTGTCTGCCACATAACCTGCTATATCTACATTGCGCTCTTCCAATACCCTGCGGGCATCTTCTACTGCCCTTGGCTGGTATTTTGAGGAATTATGGCAGATATGCATCAGTTCTGCATCGCTAAGGGTCTGGTATTTTTTATAAAAATCAAATTCCATACGATCGTTTTCGAGTCTCAAATAAACGGCATTTATCCTACAAAGGCAATGCCTAAAGCCATAAAATATTTACTGAGTATCCGCTTAAAGGAAACAAAGACTAGCATTATGATTTAAATAGTCTATTTATATCTTTTGCTACCTTTTACCTTGATGAAAACAAAGGCATTTTTGGTCCTTTTGTTGCCGGACAAAAGGACCAAAAAAAGAGTTGACAACATGCGGATAACCATAAAATATTATCTTATGTGAAGCAAAGTCATTATTTCTGCAGCACTATGTATTCTACAGGAAATTTATTTTCTTTGTCTGACAACTATATAAGCATACAATGAAGCGATTTTTATACCTCCTCGCATTTACCTCACTGAGCATGAGTGCCCTGGCACAAAGGCCTACAACCCGTACTACGAAGATCAAGGGAAATGAATTTGAATGGGAAATGGTATTTGATAAAGTAAAGACGGTGAGTCAGTATACCAAAAAAGATACGGTGATTACGGTGCAGAACCGCGGACACCTGCTGCGCCTGAACGGGCAAGCCGTGAGCAGTACTTTCCCGCCAAAGACACTAAAGACACTGGAGAAATACTTGAAGAAATCAATCGCTAAGGCCAAAATGCCAGCTTTGAAATTCAATGATAAGGATCTGAGGGTCCATTTCAGCAATTGCGTGATGAATGAGGCAGGCAAGATCGTGTATTACGAAGTATACTTCTTCCCCTCAAAAGATGATCTGCAATTGTACCCCAACGAGTATACTCCTGAGGTAAAAACGTTTATCGCTAAAATGGAGAATATTATGAATCAGGCGCCCTTATTTCCATCAGAACCGGCAATGAACCTGTATCTTGCCGAACCCATTATACTAGTAGACTAATCAGCTATACAAAACAATAAGGCGCACGTGCGCCTTATTGTTTTGTATAGCTGATCGTTACATCACGATCTTTTAAGATCATTTCTTTATCAGTTAAGCGTTCAACGGTATAGATCAATGTATCAATACTGCTGGTATGAATGCCGATACTCTTTACCACCAATGCCAGCTTGCCCTCTGTGATATACCAATTGGCATACTGCAAGGTCTCCATATTAATGGATTTGGCTTTGCCATCTTTGAGCAGTTCTATTCCCTGAAGCTCATCAGCATCTATAGGATTTGGTTCCACCCAGTCTCCCATCAGCAATTCCGGTGTCACCACTGCCTTATGCTCCACAGGTATTTCAATGGTGTCTGCATCTTCGGTATCTGTACCGCCGCAGGAGCTTAATAGCAGTGCACAAGCGACTGTCATCATCTTCATTCTATTCATAGTTTACAGTTTTAGTTCAGGTCAATTTTACTAAAAGTAAGATGAATGAAGGTTAAGTAACGAACTGGCCAGGTACTTAACAAATTAATTAAATGTGAAGAAAATGGTTTATTTCAGCAATCATTTTATAAGTTACTGCACCTCACCAAATTGCATTTTGAATACCGGCTCAGCCTGATCATTAGCGAATGTAACGGATAAGGGTTCTGCATGAGCAGTGATCTCTGTAGGATACCAGTGCCTCGACTGCCCGGAAATGATAAACAGGCCTGACTCATCGCCCAGTACAGCAAAATCTTCCCGTTTGGGTCCTTTATGATAAAACGATACGGGATACTGTGCTGCTAGCTGCTCCCCGAAATCGATAGGATTTTCTGCCACCAAACCGATCTCACTTACAGATGCGATCAGCGCGGCCGAAAAGGGTTCGTCACTATTAATGTTCTGATCAAAGCGGGTAATAAACTCTACTATATTAGAATTGTTGTCGTAAAAGTAGACAGACTGTGCATTCCAGTTCTCAAATACGGTGAGGTAATTGCCCTCGTGATTAGCAATGCGTTCGGCACGTAAGGCCAGCCACTGCACCGCTTCCAGCATTTTATTGTTTGGAATATCGAAAGCAAAATGATAGGTATGTTCTGTATCGGATTTGATAAACGTCAATACCGTATCTCCGGCTTTGAATGCTACCCTATCCTCTTGCAGGGACAGCGTTTCCAGGCCAATGCTGCCTGAATAAAACCGGATCGTTCCCTCAAGATCTGCGGTGTAAAGGTCGATTTCTTTAATGTGCATAGATCAGCAGTTATGCTACAATTTACGAAATATTGTACAAAAACAGTTAATGCTTATTGCCTGGCCGGCAATACGGACATATATCGCTCCCATAACTTGTACAGCGCATATATTATCAAAGCAGGCAGCACTAAGAACAAACAGATAATATACACATATAGCAAGCCAAGCCGGAAAAAGCCAGAATTTTGCATAATACGTGGTCATGGACCAGCTTTCTACGGTAAACTTTGGAACATATTTGCAGCCGCCCGGATCGCAATACACAGCATATGCACCGGAAATATGCCCTTTTACTTTAAATTGATTAAAGGCTATAAAACCATAATCAGCTATCGGCTTTTTGTACGGAGGAAAATTTTCCAGTTCTATTTCGCCGGCATCTACAATAAGACCAGGGTACTGTAAAAGGATACTGTCAGCAGCAACCAGCTTGCCTTTCAACACACGGGCATTAGGACAAGGGCAGCCGCATTCCTGATTGGTGATGAATAAGGTATTGGGTGCATCATAATCTTGTTTCCTGTCCGGGAATTTGACAGGAAGTAAACCATAACCCAAAAAGAGTAATAGCGCAATTACCAGTATCCAGAAGATTCTTGACCTCATATCAGTATTTAGACATTTTGATTTTCATACTGCTCTGCATATCTTTTGATGTTAATCATCGTTGTACGCCAATAGAATTCCAGGTGTTTCTGAATAGACTCTGTAGGGAAGTTGCTGATCTCCAACTTCAATTTTGTTTGTACTCCATCGGGCTCCAGATGAAAATCCATGCGGGTATAGTTTTCGGGTTCGTCAGGTAACCGTGATAAAGAGCTAAGGTGGGTATAGCTCAATTGCTGACCAGGTATACATTCCAGCACTATGCCTTTGTTTTCAAAAGGCAGGTGATGCGTACCCCAGATCATCATTTTACCACCAGGCATCCAATCTGTATCGATCGTCAGGTTCATGGTCTCATCGCCCATCCACTGCAGCATATGTGCAGGATCGGTAAGGACTTGCCAGATAGTAGCTGTTGAGGCATTAAGGTATTGTATAGCAGAGAAGACATTATCCATTCCCCAATTGATTAGCGGTTAATTGTTTCATAGTTTTTCAGATTGAATCGTTTCTTTTAATCTTTCCAGTGTCCCTTGTACCCAGTCTTTAGGCCACAGCGGATCAGGGGCAATGATCTGCTGCTCCAGTAAAGGAATAAAGTCCGGATCATTAAATACTTCAATAGCCTCCAGGATAATAGAGTCATGATTTTCATTACTGGTAAGGGCCTGCACCAACAGGGGTTTTACACCGGGATCTTTACGTATCGCTAATCCCATCAATGCCTCATCTCTTGCCATAAGGTAAGGATCGGTAGTCCTTGCCCATAATGCCTGTCTTATGGCACTGGTATCTAATTCTGTTTGCGAAGCGAGGGAGAAAGTAGCCCAATCCCTGATGTGGTCTATTTTATCGGCAGATAATTCAATCTTAATTTCAATAGCCAGGTCGTGATCGCAACAACTGAGCGCATGTTGTAATCCGCTCCTTATCTCTACACTGCGCGATTTCCGATAGCGGCTCAGAAATTGAACACGCTCATCGGTAAGCAATTTATTATTATGGCTGATGCTCACTAATGTGGTGCTGACAATATACCAGTCTTCTGTGTTTTTCAGTATCTGAAAATAACGATTCATCGTTCTGGGCTGAAAAAGTCTGGGAAAACCAAATTGTGCTAGAATATTGATGCCGGCCAATACAACCCTTTGATTATCCTGATAGGTAAGCGCCATTGCCTGCTCATAAACACTTTTCGTTGTTCTGGACCGTAATTCACGTATATAATTCCAGTCGCTGCGACGTGTTTTGTTGTGCAGCAACTTATAGAATAGCTGCTCATCAGTATAGTTCTTTATCCGGGACATAATACTCATCTGGTAATCATTCCAAAATTAAGGCTAGTGTCGATATATTGTTACTTAATACTCCAGTATCACTACAAAAAAACTACAATTGATTAAAAGTCGAACATTTTGCACAGGCGAATTTGAGTCAGAAGTTATATGCAATTTATAATCAACAAGTTAGCATAAAATGGAACGAAAACCCTTATCTGAACCGGCCTTCAGGCGAAACCAGGTTTGGTTAAATAACACGCATTGTTAACATTTCATTGTTGTCAAATCAATATCCATTGGTTACATTTACGGTATCAATTTTCAATCCTCTAACATTCAAAAAATCATCAGCTATGATCAAGCAAGCATTAATGGGAGAATTCATGCACGAAATGGAAAACACCCGTAAACTGTTAACCGCTATTCCTGATTCCGCACTGGAGTATCGCCCGCAACCACACCTGTGGTCTGTAGGTCAGTTAGCCTCTCACATTGCAGAAGTATACAACTGGTACGACGCTACCTTTAACCAGGACAATTTCGATATGTCTACTTATCAGTACGACAAAGGAGATATCAGCAAGGCGTCTAACATTTTAGCAAAATTCGAAGAGAATGCTGCAAAGGCACAAGCTGCTATTGAAAATTCTGATGAATCGCAATACATGAATACCTGGACGATGCATATCGGTGGTAATCCATTAATGCCGCCTATGCCTAAGGTACAGGTTGTAAGAGGGTTCTTATACAATCACTTATACCATCACCGTGGCGAGATGATCGCTCACCTGCGTGCCAGCGGTAATGTAGTACCCTCTCTGTACGGTCCTACCTACGAGATGTCTCAGGAAATGGCACAATAAGCAATTTTTATATAAAAAGAAAGGCTCCCATATCTTGTATGGGAGCCTTTTTAGTAAGCATAGGACATTACTGTTTCATGTATTCACCCATAGTTCTTCCTCTTGAAGGTCCTACAGGTGCGCCCCATGATTCATAATACTTAATTTTTTTACTTTTTTTGTAGATGGTTATATTATAACCCGTTCTGCCAACCATCACGGAGGCGTACAGGCTATCCTCTCCCCGGGAGTCTTTCAGTGAGTTATGTGCGGTATAAATAATATTATTAAATCGCACCAGATTGGAGTCATCATTTACTTCCAGTATTCCCGGCTGATTGTACAGCGTATCATAGTGCTCTTCCTGGCTAGTACTGACGGTCCATTTGTATAAAGTCGCAGTATAATTACCATTCATTTTTTCAAAACCACTTTTGCCCGGTTTATTGCAGGAAAAAAGGGAAATGAGGGTAAAGAAAATAAGGGTGTTTCTTTTCATAGTACGCTTATATTATTTTATCGTCTGGAAAAGTAATCATATCTATTTCAAATATACGCTAACTTAAAAGAATGATCTGCCCTGATGAATCATTTCGAAGAAATATTTCGCTCATCATAATGGCTAGCGATTGCATCATCACTACTGCATTGCCTTAATTAGAAGCCTCCCGGACTTTGTCCGGGAGGCTTCTAATTAGCAGGTTTACTACTCGTAAATACAATGTACCTTAACCGTATCTCCATTGTCTTTATAATACAGTCTTCTGCCTTCAGCATAACCCTGAAGAAAGCTGACATCTTCACTACATTCTATAAAGTAATCAACGGTAACACCGGAATGGGCTTCTGCAATGCAGGACATACAGGTCTTCTTTTCTGTGCAGGATGCGAGTAAAGCTGCAACAGCGATAAGTAACAATGCTTTTTTCATAATGCTGCTTTTTAAAAGTTAGGATCAATTAATATAGCCAGGGAGGCACTTTTATTGTTCAAAAGCTGCGGCTTAGAGCACCAAACCGGTACATTTGCCGCAATAGTAAAGCGTTCGCGTACCCTTATGCCTCCATTCATCTGAAACAACCATAATCCGGAGCGGCCTGCTGATAAGCTTTCATGAAATCTGCGACTGCCATCGATGTAGGCAAATTTGCCATTGATAAACAAGGCTGCATCGCTTTTGGTACTAATGCCCTGGATAATATCTATTTCTGCATTTAAGTTTAGTGCAATCTCTCCGAAATAGTACATATCACTTAAGAGGTTACTGCCATCCTTAACGTTTTCCCAGTTCATGGTTGTTGTCAGCGGAAGGTACAGCTGTATTCCCTTGCCATTATAATACTTCCAGTTAGAATAAAAGAAGGGGTAAGACAGGCGTGCATGGAGCAGCCCACCATATAGTAATTTATCCGCCGTTTTGGCTTCTGTAGCGGTATCGGAACTCTGGGCCAGGGTCGTACCCAGATCAAACTTTAGGGGCAATGAAAATCTGCGCCGCGGATTTTTCTGTCCCCAGGCCTCAAATGGAAGAATGCCGCTGATGATCTCCGTACTCACGGTGGCATTGTTAGTAAAATTGGATTGAATAGTGAAATTGGTCAGTAATTTAAGTCGCTCCCCGTTTTCGCCAAAATAGAAGAACTCTGCATGGGTAATACTCCTTAAAGGAATAAACCATGGTTTTCTGACCTGGTTGTCTTCTGACAGATACAGATAATGAAAATAATTGCGCGCCTGGGCAATTAGTCTTCTCTTTTGGCTTGAGTGTATATTATTTAGAATATATTCTTTGCATGCATCTTTCTGAATTTCTTCCGGCTTAAGCGAAGGAAGGGATATTACACTTTTTTGTAACAGTTTGTAATGCTCTTCCTCTATAGCACGGTTCTGCAATATTGCTTTATCAATGATATTTCTGTACCAGTAAGCCATTGCAGGGTATATCGTGTCTGTAATACCTGCACCTACCAGTTTGCGATATTCAGCAATCATAGAATCTGCGGTAGACATGGTGTAGCTGCTTTCTTTAATGTCCTTTACCAGTTCTTCCTTTAAGTGCGCCAGCCCTGTCTGAAATTGGTCTCCTGCATTATTTACAAAACGCATGAAACTATCTTCAGCATTCAAAGATGAGCTCTGCTGCCGGAGCAATGTTTTCAGATTTGTAGTATCCAGAATAATGTACCGGCCCGCCTGAAAGGTTTTGTCTATACTCGATTCTACGGTTTTCATCACCTTGTCCATCTTCGGTGCCTGCAGATTATAAATTCTGCCCGGGAATTGTGCAGAGGCAGCTATAGGCAATAAGCTCAGCAGCCATAAAGTAAAAATCCGTTTCATAATCAATTGTTTTGTTGAGGTGAAATATTATTATTTACTTATACAACTCCTGGTACTTGCCCGTAAAGTAAGGCCTATTCAAATCTGATAAAAGGGTATTTACCCCTATTCTGACAGTGGTTTTAACGGTATTAAAAAAGCCACCTGTTTAGGTGGCTATATAATCTGATGTATACTTTGGGTGTAATGTTATTGTAGCAATTCCAAATACATTGATCGTAATTGAATTATTTCTACAGCCCCTTCACCATCCAGTGTGCTGGATATTTCTTTTTCAACTGCTTCAATACTGCTTTCTTCTTTTGGGCATCTTGCTCTAATTCGTAATTATACACCAGTATCGGGATAGAACCGGGATAGGTCTTCAGCGATTGTTTAAAATGTGCTCTGGCTTTATCTATTTCACCAGCGCTTTCTAGCGCCTCTCCCTGATAAATATTTACAATGGCCGGAACACTGCCATAAAGCGCCCTGCACTCATCGGCCAGTTTATTAATTATAGGTATACAGATTTCCGGAGGAGGTTGAACATCCTTTAAAGCTGTTCCTGACATAATTGTACGATAGTTTTCATACAATAAGGCAATATGCCTGTTGGCCAATGTTGTGTCGCTTGCAAATTTGGCATATGCCAGCAGCGTCTCTTCGCTGACATCTCCACTATCTGCCTGCAAGGCTTGTGCGTACATATTATCAAATATCGTGTAGATCGTCTTATCTGTAGCATCAATTTTGGCATGACGCTTAACTGCCCATTCCGGAATGATCATGAAATCTGAAGCGACGCTCAATACCGAATTACCTTCAGTATCAAGAAGTATCTTAAGCTGACGGTCTATATATGCCCCGATCAAAGTGGTATCTTTCAGTGCAAGGAATACATACTCACATTCATTAGGATTAGGTTTTGATGCAATCATCATCATACCACTACCCTCAGCCCAGTCGGTAAATGATGGAGCATCAAAGAAGTACGGCGTATCAATCTTATCGAATTCCTGCTGCAGGTTATCACCTATTTTAATCGATTGTCCGAACAGATAGCTTGTCCAGAAACAACTTAATAGTAAAAGGAATGTTTTCATGTATGATATGGATGTACGATTACTTTATTCCTCAAAATTCTTCTTCTTTCTGTTCGCCGGTCTTTGCTTTGGTGTTTTTACAAATGTCATCGGTTGCAGAAACTCCATCCATTGGTCTATGGTACGGGCATCTTCTACGCGGAAGTCGCCGATCTGTGTACGACGCAGGGCCTGCAGGTAACCGCCTACACCCAAGGCCTGACCAAAATCATTGGCCAATGATCGTATATAAGTACCTGTACTGCAATGCACTCTGAAGTGTACTTCAGGCAGTTCTATTTTAGTGATTTCAAATGCATTGATCGTAACCGTACGGGGCTCAACCACCACTTCCTTACCCGCGCGGGCCAGTTCATACAAGCGTTTACCATCTTTTTTGATGGCAGAGTGTATGGGTGGTAATTGCTGTATGGTACCGGTAAAGGCTTTAGTTGCCTCCAGTATTTGTGCCTCTGTCAGGTGATCGGTAGCTTGTATATTTTCGGGTTGCGACTCCAGGTCGTAAGTAGGAGTAGTAGCCCCCAGGTGTATAATACCGGTATATTCCTTTTCCTGCTTCTGAAACTGCTCTATCTGCTTGGTCATTTTACCGGTACAGCAGATCAGCAGCCCCGTAGCCAGCGGGTCCAGTGTACCACAGTGTCCGATCTTGGCATGGGTCGTTCTTCTGAACTTGCTGATGGCATCAAACGAGGTCCAGCGATAAGCCTTATCGATAAGGATAACCGCTCCTGCCTTGATCTCTTCTTCTGTAAGGTTCTGATTCATGCTGCAAAAGTGATGGATTAGCCGGCAATTTCCAAATCAGCCATGCATTAAATATTATTTAATACACAGATGACGCAATTTTTAATGATTTCTTTGTACGTTTGCACTCTTAAACATTCTTGTATTTATCACAACCCATTTTTCGTTATTAGATAGATGAATAATACTTATCGTGGTCTCGTAGATCAAACGTTCCATTTTCCTCAGGAAGATTTTGATGTGCACGAAAATTATTTACAATTCAATGGTGTAGACATTAAAAAACTTATTGATAAGTACGGCACACCATTCAAACTTACATATTTACCGAAAATAGGGATGCAGATCAACCGGGCGAAGCAGCTTTTCGCTAATGCGATCAAGAAGCACAAATATCCCGGTACTTACAATTACTGCTATTGTACTAAAAGTTCGCACTTCTCCTTTATCGTAGAAGAGGCTTTGAAGCATGACATCCACCTGGAGACTTCTTTTGCCTATGATATCGATATCATCAGACAGCTTCATGCCAAAAAGAAGATCAACAAGGACCGTTTCATTATCTGTAACGGTTATAAGACCAAACAATATACCCGTGCTATCTCTAAGCTGGTCAATGAAGGCTGGAATAAAGTAATACCGGTACTGGACAACAAGGAAGAGATCGAAGATTACCAGAAATTTGTACGCTCCAAAGAGCCGGTAAACCTGGGTATCCGCATTGCGGCTGAGGAAGAACCGACATTTGACTTCTACACCTCCCGCCTGGGTATCCGTAAGGAAGATGTACTGGAGTTTTATGTAGATAAGATCAAGGGTAATAACAAGTTTCAGCTGAAAATGCTGCACTTCTTTATGAACAAAGGTATTAAAGATGATATCTATTACTGGAGTTCCTTAAGCAAAGTGATCAACCTGTACTGCCAGCTGAAAAAGATCTGTCCGGAACTGGACAGCATCAATATCGGTGGTGGCTTCCCGATCAAGCACAACCTGGGTTTTGATTACGATTATCAATACATGGCTAATGAGATTGTATCTACCATCAAAAGCGTATGTAAAAAGAATAAAGTAGATATGCCTAACATATTTACCGAGTTCGGTTCCTTCACCGTTGGTGAGGCCGGAGCGGTAATCTATAGTGTGCTGGGCGAGAAAATGCAGAATGACCGTGAGATCTGGTATATGATCGATAGCTCATTCATCACTACCCTGCCAGACACCTGGGGTATCGGAGAGAAATTCCTGATGCTGCCCATCAACCGCTGGGAGAATGAATACCAGGAAGTACACCTTGGTGGCCTTACCTGCGATGGTCATGATTTCTATACCTCAGAAGAGCATATCAATGCCGTGTTCCTGCCCAAGCTGGACGATGGCAATAAAGATGCACCGGCACCACAGGCAGGTACACCCACAGGAGAGAAAGAGCCATTATATATCGGCTTCTTCCATACCGGGGCCTACCAGGATCAGTTATCGGGCTACGGAGGCATCAAGCACTGTATGATCCCGTCTCCGAAACACGTTATTGTCGACATCGATAAAAACGGACAGCTGGAAGACTGGTTATATGCCAAAGAGCAGAGCCCGCTGAGCATGCTGAAAATACTGGGGTACGTAAAATAATATCCAACCAAAAGCTTTGCTCTACCGGCAAAGCTTTTTTTATCATCTATAATTAAAAGTAAACACACATATTTTGAAAATATTCATTTCCGGCGCATCCGGTCTGCTGGGCGGCAATTGCCTGAAACACTTTAAAGAACAGGGTCATGAAGTTGTGGGTACACACCTGTCTTATGCTACAGCCGAAACCGTTTATTTCAACACACTGGATACCGCACATCCAGACAACTACGATTTGCTGACCTTTAATCCCGATGTAATTGTGCATTGCGGGGCCCTCACGCATGTAGACTATTGCGAGACCAATATTGAAGAGAGCTACGAGAAGACGGTACAAAGCACCATCAACCTCGTAGAATGGGCTAAAAAATGCAATGCAAAACTGGTCTATATCTCTACCGATTATGTATTTGACGGTAAAGACGGACCCTATACCGAAGCAGCACCTCTGAACCCACTGAGTGTTTACGGAAAGCACAAACTGGAGGCGGAACAACTGGCGGTGCAGCAATTGCCGGACACGCTGGTACTGCGTATTACCAATGTGTATGGCGATGAACTGAGGGGAAAGAACTTTATAGCCCGCATTATACAACAGTGTGAGGCCGGTCAGCACCTGACGCTGAAACTGCCTTACGATCAGTTTGCCTCACCGACCAATGCCTGGGATATAGCCCGTGCTATGCTGGTATTGCTCGAAGATGGCAAATCTGGTATATATCATATCGGCGGCAGCGATTATATGAATCGTGTAGAGCTGGCATCGAGAGTGCTCAGCTACTACCCTGCTGCAACATACGACCTGATCCCTACAGACACGGCCAGCCTGCAACAACCTGCTGCCCGTCCACTACTGGGTGGTTTTGTAAAGCTGAAGTTTGCCAGTGAATACCCCACTTTTCTGTTTGGTACAGTAGATAGTTATGTGGCTTCTAAAGTAAAAAATCAGTAATAAACATTTCAAAAAGACTAATATGCAGGCGCGCGTTTCAGGACGTGCGCTTTTATGTAGAAAACGGACAGATATGATCAGATACCTGCTTTGCCTGCTGGCAATCGTGTATGGCAATGTACTTTATGCACAAAACCTGAGCTTTGAGGAGCTTGTTAGTCTACAGCAAAAGAGCTTGGTGGAGGTAGAGGAGTTTCTTTCGGCCAAGGGCTGGGAACTTCTGCATACAGATCGCAATAAGGGTGGTACACACACGATAATTACCTTTACATACAAGAAGGAAGAACTCATTGACGATGCAGAATCATTTTTATATTACGCCTATCCAAAGAAATCGGCCAATAATACGATAAGCATACAGGTAAATAAACTTGATGTATATAATAAATACTTAACTGCCCTGAAGGCCAGCGGTGCCAAACTGCTTAGTAGTAATGCTAAGCATAACATTATCCAAAAAATATATCAGGACGCTACACGTACCTTTATAGTAGGGACACATGCCATAAAAGATGGCACTGGTACACATACCACCCATAACTTCTTAATAATCAACAATGAAGACTTTCGACCCGACCTGGACTTACTGGATGCTGCTGTGGAAGAGTGATGGCAGGTATGTGTTTCGCATTATAGTATAAACCCCATTTAACTGTCGAATAACTATAAAGTTTGTATACATATGACCTCAAAAATATAGCTTTGCCTTATCAATAAAAAGCGGGTTTTCTTTACAGATTTACATGAAGAGTGAATAATTGCAACAAACCAAAGAAAGTCTAAACAGAAGTAAGTGAATAAAAAATAGCGATCAGACCTGGTCGCTATTTTTGTTATTAAGGGCTCTTCTAGCGTGAGTGTCCCGCAGGGGCACTCACGTCTGCATAATTCCTGCCCCGATTGTATCGGGGTGTTTTACATATAAGTCCCGATACAATCGGAACAGATCTTGTCTGGTCTTAGTAGTCCTTTCGGAAGACTAAGACCAGACAAGAAGTGAACCTTCCCGTCATTTCGAGCGGAACGAAGTGCAGTCGAGAAATCTCCTGAATGCTGTTCTGTATAAAAGGAGATATCTCCATTTCGCTTCGCTACAGTCGATATGACGAGGAAGACGAAACCCTGTCGCGGAGGCCTCCCTAAGCGTCAGGGTTGTGCCCTGGCTCCATACTATCACCTCCTGAAACCCCAAAAACAGTACATAAGTTAGTGCCCGGGCTGCTGCGGTTGCAAGAGCGGGATATTATTTTAGAGGTAATATTTTTTCACTTTCTAAACCCAAAACTTATGTCAGGAATCAATAATAACA
>NZ_VOSI01000004.1:0-211317 GCF_019797745.1 Edaphocola aurantiacus
TGTTATTATTGATTCCTGACATAAGTTTTGGGTTTAGAAAGTGAAAAAATATTACCTCTAAAATAATATCCCGCTCTTGCAACCGCAGCAGCCCGGGCACTAACTTATGTACTGTTTTTGGGGTTTCCGGAGGTGATAGTATGGGGCCCAGGGCACAACCCTGACGCTTAGGGAGGCCTCCGCGACAGGGTTTCGTCTTCTTCTCGTTACTTCGTCATATCGACTGAAGCGCAGCGGAATGGAGATATCTCCTTCTATGCAGCACAGCGAGGAGGAGATTTCTCGACGCCGCTCTGCTGTGCTCGAAATGACGGGACACTCATTTCGTCATGTCGACTGCAGGGGAGACATCTACCTTTTATACAGAACAGCAATGAGGAGATTTCTCGACGCCGCTCTGCTGTGCTCGAAATGACGGAACACTCACTTCGTCATGTCGACCGCAGTGGAGACATCTCCTTTTGTACCTGCATTCAGGAGATTTCTCGACGCCGCTCCAGAGCTACGCTCGCAAACTTCAATCACAAGTTGCACTTGCTCTTCGTTTGTACTCGAAATGACGGAACGATTACAGGCGAGCGCACGCACCTTGCGTGTGCCCGGTTTGTACAAGCTGTGGCCTTACTGTTTGTTTTGTAGCTGTAAGATTTAAGGCACGCGCTGGGATCGCGCGCCGGCGTGGGACCGGGTTTCGTTCCATACAATAATAGGGCCTTGCATATGCAAGGCCCTATTATTGTATGGATAATCTGTGTATTTACTCCTTGATAAGTTTAAAGCTGCCGATACGGCCGCCGTTCATGATCTTGCCAAAATAGTGTCCATTGGCATAAGCAGCCAGGTCTATATGGGTAGTGGTATGATTGATTGCTTGTTGCCATACAACCTTGCCTGTCATATCATATACCGTCAGGGTAGCACCCGCTTTAGGAGCTTCTTTCAGCTGCATACGGAACTGACCATTTTTCGATGGGTTAGGGTATATGCTGGCCATATCAAAGTCTACTTTGGCAATGCTGCTGGGGTTAAGCGGTGCAAAGCGGATTATGGAGCCATTAGGGGGGTAATAACCATAGATAACGGCATCCAGGGCAGCCATATCAAACTCTGGATTATCAAAAGACATTTCACTGAGCAGCACAGCAGTATCTGTAAACTCACTGCTGATAAACTTGTACTGGGCAGCATGGATAAACTGTTGCTGGAAGTTGGTACCTATAGAGTCGCCGGGATTGCCCAGCAGGGCACAGGCAATAGGCGTTTTGCCTTCATACAATACCTCGGCGGCTGTAGTGGCAAACATGGTATTGGCTACATTACTGTAACCGGCACGGTATTCGATAGCATTGTCCTGCTCATACATCCATACCTGGAAGTTAAGGGTATCGGTACCGGTAATATCGACCGCCCAGCTTGCATTACTGAATTCTATTTTGAGTATACGGTTGCCCGTTGTACCGGTGGTGGCATACTTGACCTTGCCTCTGCCCCGGCCTTCGTACGGCAGGTTGATGCCGCTGATCTGGCCCAGGTAGGTATAATCGCTCTCCACACCATTCAGGTATATGCTACCCGAGCTGTGTACTGCAAATGTGCTGACCGTAGTATTCTGGTACTTAAACGGGAAGGGAAAAGCGATGTTGTTGCTGGTTGTATCATTCCAGTTGCCGGTAAAGCCCAGGTCAGTGGCACTGGTCAGTGGGGTGTAGGTGCTTCCGGTATAGGAGACACCGTAACGTTTTACAGGGCTTTGTGCATGGCTTATACCCGTAGCCATCATGGTAGCGGCCAGTAAAGGGAGTAAGAATTTTTTCATGTTCATGATCTTTGGGTTGTTTAAGGGTTTATAGGGAAAAGGTATTATGTCTCTTTTGAGTGATGTGATAATATAGACGCAAAGCACATGGCGTGGCTTAGAGAATTGTTGTTTCTTTTTTTAAATTAGGTATTTACCCTCCGCCCTCCTGGGCAGATAGGATATATATTAAAAAGAGTTGGGCGCTGCATCTGCAGCGCCCAACTCTTTTTAATATATTATAGAATAGCTTACTCTTTGATCAGTTTGAAGCTGCCGGTACGGCCGCCATTGGTGATCTTACCAAAGTAGTTACCATTAGCATAAGCAGTCAGATCTATAGCTGTGCTGGCCAGGTGTAAAGGTTGGTTCAGGACTACCTTTCCGGTCATATCATAGATCGTCAGTGTAGCACCAGCCAGAGGGGCTTCTTTCAGGGTCAGGCTATACTTACCATCTTTAGACGGGTTAGGGTATACGCTCGCCATATCGAAGTCTACCTTCGCAATACTGTTCGGGTTTGGTGGTACGAAACGGATCACAGAACCGTTTGCAGGGTAAGCACCGTACAGCAAATAATCAAACATAGCAGGGTTTTGTGCAGCCGCTACACCAATAGCTGTATCACTGAATACATTGTTCATACGCTGTGCAGCGTGGAGGAAGGCATCACCGCTGGTCGCAATAGAGTCTCCGGCATTGCCAATGAGGCCACAGAATATACCATCCAGACCATTGTCCATGTCATCGAAGTCGCTTGCAAATTCACTTGCTGGCACATTAGAGTAGCCGCCGCGGTATTCGATTGCGTTATCGCTTTCGTACAGCCAGATCTGGAAGTTAAGGGTATCTGTACCATTAACGTCATTGTAGCGGCCTACGTTGCGGTACTCTACTTTAAAGATGCGGTTGCCGGCAGTGCCTGTTGTGGTGTAGAATATTTTACCCCTGCCTGCAGATACATAATCCATATTCACCCCCATGATGTTGCCGATCTCCAGGTCTTCATGGAAAGACTCGTTCAGGTACAGACCACCATAAGTCTCAATGTTGACAGTAGCGACAGTAGTGTTCTGGTATTTAAAGGCAAACGGCAGGGTGATAGCATCACTCACAGTATCGTCCCAGTCTACATCAAAGCCAATATCTGTAGCATTGGTCAGTTGGGTATAAGTGCCGCCGGAGCTATAGGTTGCATCGTAGCGTTTAACAGGAGTCTGTGCATGGCTTATGCCCATGCCAATGGTCGTTGTGGCCAGTAAGGCGAGTAGTGTTTTTTTCATGTTTAATTTATTATTACGGGTTAAATATGATTGGACTCAAGATGTAATAACGGCGAAAATAGCGATATAATATATCAGACGTACGGTTTTGTACACTAATTAGTGAAATAGCTATTGCGTTCCTTAATATAAAGTTAAGCAGCCCTACATAGACTATAAGGCTTTGCACAGGTTTAATGAAATTGTTAAAAATATTTTGATCCCTAAACTTTTCGAAGCAGGTAAAAAGACTATGTTTATTGTATTGATACTAGGCATCTTGTAAACAATGTATTTTTGCCCCTGCTATGGAGCATATACCCGTACAGGGTGCGCAGAGGCTTATTTATCCGCATTGGAATTGCTATAAATGATATTTTAATATATTTTTGTGGATTCTAAAATTTTTTAAAACAAGTATAAAAGTTATTATGACAAACAACGAGCTATTAGCTATTGCACAAGAATTTGGTACCCCATTGTATGTTTACAATGCAGAGAAGATAAAGCAGCAGTATCAAAAGTTAAGCAAGGCATTCGATAAGCAGACTCGTTTCTTTTATGCTTGTAAGGCATTGTCCAATATTAATATCCTTAAAGTAGTAGAGCAGCAGGGTGCCGGACTGGACTGTGTGAGCATCTATGAAGTGCAACTGGGCCTGCGTGCAGGCTTCACCCCTGACCGTATCCTGTTTACCCCTAACTGTGTAGACCTGGCCGAGATCGAAGCAGCTATGCAACTGGGCGTACACATTAATATCGACAATATCTCTATCCTGGAGCAATTCGGTAATAAATATGCCGGTGCTTACCCGATCTTTATCCGCATCAACCCGCACATCTTTGCTGGTGGTAACTATAAAATCTCTACCGGTCACATCGATAGTAAATTTGGTATCTCTATTCATCAGCTGCGCCATATCGAGCGCATCATGAAGTCTACAGGTCTTAATGTAGAAGGGCTGCATATGCATACCGGCAGTGAGATCAAAGATGCCGATGTGTTTGTACAAGGCCTGGAGATCATGTTTGAAGTAGCAGAGCACTTCCCTAACCTGAAGTATATCGATATGGGTAGCGGATTTAAAGTGCCTTATGCTAAGGATGAGCTGGAGACAGATGTACAGACTTTAGGAAAGAAAGTACTGAAAGCCTTTGATAAATTTCAGAAAGCCAGCAACAAAGAACTGATGCTGTGGTTCGAACCAGGTAAATATATTGTGAGCGAATCTGGCCATTTCCTGGTGAAAACAAATGTGATCAAACAAACTACTGCTACCGTATTCGTAGGGGTAAACTCGGGCTTCAACCACCTGATCCGTCCTATGTTCTACGATGCATACCATAATATCGAAAACATCAGCAATCCTAAAGGGGCTGAGCGTATCTACACTGTGGTGGGTAATATCTGCGAAACGGATACCTTTGCCTGGGATCGTAAGATCAATGAAGTGAGAGAGGGCGATGTACTGGTGTTTCATAATGCAGGTGCCTATGGCTTCGAAATGAGCTCTAACTTTAACAGCCGCCTGAAACCGGCAGAAGTACTGGTGGTAGATGGTAAGCCACACCTGATCAGAAAAAGAGAAGTATTTGAAGATCTGCTGAAAAACCAGATCGAAGTATTGTAATTATATAAACAGCAAAAATAAGAAGAGATGAATATTGCAAATAAATTCCCGATTCCTGAATTCGTACTGCTGGATGGCGAAAACCACTTAGGCGAACAACTGGAAGGCCGTACAGTACTGGTACACATGCCTACTAATACTTACCTGGAGGTACTGTCTGTATTTCCGGAAGATATGAAACAGTTTGAAGCACTGAACCCATTCGGATTCGTGTTTGCCAACAGCGAAGATGAGGACGAAAACCATATTTTCCTGTTACACGGTACACAAGCCGATGCAGGTGCCCTGGCAGAAATCTATCCTAAAGCCGCAAAATGGTATACCAATTATGCGCTGTGGATCGATGACGAGATCGGCAAAATGTAATCAGCAGCAGGCTTTATAGAAAGGTAATACATGTAAGGCTATTATATCTTAGTTTTACATCAGTGAATTGCATAGTAAACATTTTAAAATATTTATCTATGATTACCATTGCCCTGTATAATCTTAAAGGTGGTGTGGGGAAGACCGCCGGTTGCGTAAACCTCGCACACCTTGCTGCTATGGACGAGTACCGTACCCTGATCTGGGATCTGGACCCGCAGGGGGCTTCAGGCTTCTACTACCAGGCCAGTGCCGGTAGTGCCAAGGATACAAAGAAGCTGGTAGAACAGCATGTGGTCATCTCTGAGCTGATACAGCATACCGGTTATGATTACCTGGACATTGTTCCGTCCGACTTCTCCAGCCGCAAGCTGGATGCCTTACTGGAGGCACAGGGTAACAGCAAGAAGTATGTAAAACAATTGCTGAAACCACTTAAAAACGATTATGACCTGGTCTTTATAGATTGCCCTCCGGGCTTTTCGGTATTGGCAGAGCATATCTTTCAGGCGGCAGACATTGTGCTGTTGCCTACTATACCTACTACACTATCTCTGAGAACCTTCGAGGCCGTAAAGTCTTTCTTTGAAGAAAAGAAGATAGACCTGGCCAAGCTGATGTGTTACTTCTCTATGGTCGACAGCCGCAAAGCCTTGCATCTCGAAACCATGGAAGCTTTTCATCGCCAGCGCAGGTTCTTTTCTTCTTACATACCCTACCTGTCCGATGTGGAGAAGATGGGCATATACCAGGCTCCGGTCATGGCATTTGCACCCAGCTCCAGGGCGGCACAGGCATACACAGAATTGTGGGAAGAACTGAAAGAGGGCATCTTCTAAATTATACAAACTAATTATAAACCATTTTTTAAAAACATGTATCAAACAATTCTAACACAAGTAGAGCAACATATCTGTACCATTACGATCAATCGTCCTGACAAAATGAACGCCTTGAATAAAGACGTGATTACAGAACTGGGTGCTGCCCTGGACGAGGTATATCAGAATGCAGACATCAAAGCAGCCATTATTACCGGTGCCGGTGCAAAAGCTTTCGTAGCGGGTGCAGATATTTCTGAATTTACAGACCTGGATGGCAATGGCGGTGCGGCCCTGGCTAAAAGAGGTGCTGAGCTTGTGTTTAATAAAATTGAAAACAGCCCTAAACCAATTATCGCAGCGGTAAACGGTTTTGCATTAGGCGGTGGTTGTGAGCTGGCAATGTCCTGCCACTTCCGTACAGCAAGTGAAGGTGCACGTTTCGGTCAGCCGGAAGTGAACCTGGGCCTGATTCCTGGCTATGGCGGTACACAACGCCTGGTACAGCTGATTGGTAAAGGTAAAGCAATGGAACTGCTGATGACTGCAGATATGATCAAAGCAGACGAGGCAAAAGCTTTAGGCCTGGTTAATCACGTATTTACTGCAGAAGAGCTGTTGGCTAAAACGACTGAGATCGCTCAGAAAATACTGACCAAAGCACCAGTGGCGATCAGCAAGATCATCAGCCTGGTTAATGAAGCGGCTACCGTTAGCCCTACCGGACTGGATAATGAAATCCGTATGTTCGGTGAGTGTTTCGATACCGAAGATAAAAAAGAAGGTGCAGCAGCATTCCTGGAGAAAAGACCAGCTGCATTTCAGGGTAAATAATCATAACTGAATTTCATAAAAAAAATGCCCGGCGCTGTGCCGGGCATTTTTTTTATGAAAAAATATTTGTGTAGTTAAATGGCTACATGTATATTTGTAGTCAAATAGCTACACAATGAATCTGAGAAGAGATGTATTCCAGGCAATTGCCGACCCTACACGCAGGGCTATACTGATGCTGCTGGCTGCACAATCGATGTCGGCCGGGGCTATTGCCGCCAATTTCGATACGGCCCGGCCAACCGTCTCTAAGCACCTGCAGATACTGACCGAATGTGAGCTGCTGAAGCAGGAGCAGAACGGCAGGGAGATATATTATCACTTAAACCCGCATAAGATGAAAGAAATCGCAGATTTTATAGAACCGTTCCGCCAGATGTGGGATGAGCGCTTCAACAAACTGGAAGCCATTATGAAAAACTATCAATCTAAAAATAAATAAAATGGAACCGAAAACTAAAGTACATGCCGAAGAAGGTAAACAAGATCTGCTGATCACCCGCACATTCGACCTGCCCCTGGACCTGCTGTTTAAGGCATATATAGAGCCGGAGATCGTAGCGCAGTGGATGGGTACAAAAGTGGTAAAGCTGGATGTGCAGCCGCATGGCGGATACCAGTTTGAAACCAGCGATGATAAAGGTAATGTGGTGTTCAAAGCCAATGGCACCATTCATGAATGTACAGAGAACAAGCGTATTGTACGCACCTTTGAAATGGAAAATGCGGGCTTCCCCGTGCAGCTCGAATTTCTGGAATTTGAATCGCTGGACGATAACCGCAGCAAACTGAGCATGCAGATTGTATACCGTTCTATCGCAGATCGTGACCAGATGCTGAAGCTGCCGTTTGAGTATGGGCTCAACATGGCACACAACCGTATTCAGGAATTATTGGCTACCTCAAAATAATATACCATGAGCAAAAGAAATAAAATCATTTACTGGATAGCTACGGTCTGGCTGTCTTTAGGTATGGTCTCTACGGCAATTGTGCAACTGATCCCGGTGGAGGAAGAAGCAGAAAAGATGAAAGCACTGGGTTATCCGTCCTATTTTTTGACTATACTGGGTGTGTGGAAACTGTTGGGTGTTGTTGCCGTATTGGTTCCTAAGTTTCCGGTACTGAAAGAATGGGCATATGCCGGGTTCTTCTTTGCTATGACCGGTGCGGCTATATCGCATATAGCTATGAGTGATCCTATGGGAGAAATTTTTCCCTCACTATTGCTGCTGTTACTGACTATTGTATCCTGGTATTTCCGCCCGGCTGCACGAAAAACATTAACTTTAAGCCACAATTAATACTATGAATCCGAAAGTAGATTTCTTTTTTGATAAGGCCACCAAATGGCATGACGAACAAAGGCTGCTGCGCACTATTGTCCTGGATTGCCAGCTTAAAGAAGAGCTGAAGTGGGGTGTGCCCTGCTATACTTATCAGGACAAGAATATAATCCTCATTCACTCCTTTAAGGAGTATTGTGCGGTGCTATTTGTGAAAGGCGCTTTGCTGAAAGATCCGAAAGGAATACTCATACAGCAGACGGAAAATGTGCAGTCGGCCAGGCAGGTTCGCTTCACATCCGTGGCCGATATAGAGGCTGTGCAGGAAACCCTGAAGCAGTACATATTTGAAGCGGTGGAAATAGAAGAGTCGGGCGAAAAAGTAGCACTGAAGAAAACAAAAGACTATGCCATACCGGAAGAGTTTCAGGAGCAGCTCGATAGTAATGCTGCGCTGAATGAAGCCTTTTTCGCGTTGACTCCCGGAAGACAAAGGGCTTATCTTTTTTATTTCGGACAAGCGAAACAATCGAAGACGCGCGCTTCCCGGGTAGAGAAATGTATTCCGCAAATCATGGAAGGCAAGGGCCTGGACGATTAGGTACTGTCCGGCTGATCTTTAAAAGCATCATAATACTCCTCTCAATCTATTGATATGAAAAGTAACAAAAAGACCGTAGCACCAGAAGTGCAGCAGGAGCTGCTAGATATACTGCAGGCGCGTTTTGAAAAAAATAAAGGCCGGCACGAAGGCATCAGCTGGGCTAAAGTACAGGCCAGACTAGAATCCCATCCCGATAAACTCTGGTCACTTAATGAAATGGAAATGACCGGAGGTGAGCCGGATGTAATTGGTTACAATAAAAAAACAGATGAGTACCTCTTTGTAGACTGCGCCGCAGAAAGCCCTAAAGGCCGCAGAAGCGTCTGTTTTGACCATGAGGCACTGGAATCCAGGAAAGAGCATAAGCCCAAACATAGTGCATTGGGTATGGCTGCAGAAATGGGTGCTGCATTGCTTACAGAAGCACAATACCGGGAGCTGCAGGAGCTGGGCGCCTTTGATCTGAAAACATCCAGCTGGGTGCAGACACCGGAAGACATCCGTTCTCTGGGTGGTGCCCTGTTTTGTGACCGGCGTTACAACACTGTATTTACCTACCACAACGGTGCCGAATCATACTATGCTGCACGCGGTTTTCGTGTTGCACTAACCGTGTAATGAAAAGCTGCTTCCTGCTTGTATACAGACAATCAGGAAGCGCTTTATATATTGGATTAACGAATAGTAAAGTCCTGAGTCACACCACAGATCTCGAAGCGGTAGTTGCCGTTTTTCAGTTCCGCTGTATTTACAGCAATCTTGCCATTGCGGGTTACGCTTCCTTTCTTGATCACTTCTCCTTTGTCATTTTTGATATAGAAAGTCGTATTGGTCATAATATTGCCCAGTTCGATTTCGATTACCGGATGTGCCGATTTGTAATACACCAGTTTGCTGGCAGTAGATTGTGCCTGTGCAGAAAAGCCAGAGAATGCTGCGATAGCTACGATTGCGAAGAATAATTTTTTCATAATATTTAGTTTTTGATGAGTGATTAAGATTATTTGTTTGTTTTTCTAATGCAAACATACTCCGCCCCTGCACGGTGTGCCAGCACTTTTCGACCAGTTAGGGATAGCACTCGATGAACATTCGTCGGGTAAAATCGGGCGTTCGTCGTAGAACCATTGCTGGCACTGCATTTCAAGCTGCTTTTTGCTTGGTAAATAGGGAATCAGTTTGTATATTAGTATACTAAATGTTAGTCAAGCCTATGCATACAAAGCTGATCGAGACCATGTTTAATACACTGGATGCCCTGACCGGAACCTGGTATGTACACTATACCAATTTTCCGATGTGGCTGAAAGGAGATAAGAAAGAACCATCATTTCATTATCGTATCGTGGCCGGAACGGAAGGCCCCGAGCTGGAGGACACAGTTTTCTACATGAAAGGACTGGAGCAAAAGCGGATCAGGGGCTGGGATAAACCCATCAATAAGGAATGTACTAAGTTTGAATGGAGAGGCAAAGGGCTACTGACACTCGTTCGGTCTAAATGGGAATGGGTGCATATGGATGATGATTTTGCACTGATCTTTTTTGAGCGCACTTTATTTACGCCTAAAGGCTATGATATTATCTGCCGGGAAAAAGTCCTGAGTCCGGAGGTACATGAGGCTATTGTCCGCTTCCTGGACGAGCAGGATATCTGGGGCATGCAGCGGATACGATAATGACCGTATTTACAATACAGACAATGAACTATAAAGCCCCCGTATGAATTAAATCATACAGGGGCTTTAGTAATATTAATTAATGTAGCATGTATAATTGCTGCACTAAAACTGCATAAAAGCTTCTATCTGCTGTTCAATGTTCATGCGGGTACTGTCATGCTTAAAGCTACCGTCTTCCAGCAGTTCTTCATTGATTTTAGAGATGGGCAGTTTGTTATAGTGCACATGCATTTTCAGATAATGCAGGATATTAGACAGATGATCCAGTCCGCGGGCATTGCCGCCACGGCCGTCTGCAAGGCCCACCAGCAGTGCTTTTTTATGCCACCAGCATTTGCGGATGTCGGAGCTGTCCATCATCGTTTTCAATATACCCGGAAAGCTGCCGTTATATTCTGGCAGCACAAATATGAATTTCTCTGAAGGGATCAGCCATTCAGACTCTACCTGCTTAAATGCCTCGCTGCGGTAATGTACATCCATATCCTTCAGAGAGAACAAATGTACATCGGACGTGCGTTGGCGTACTATGTTATAGTAATATTCAGCTACTTTCAGTGTATTGCTACCAGCTCTGTTGGTGCCGGAAATAATCGTAATCATACTGCAAATATAGCTCCTGAACCGCCTTGTCTCCAAATGCCATAAAAGACATATGATCAGGAATCTGTCACAAAAAATAATTACGGCAGTTTGGTATCTGAAATGGCATAAATGTTATTACCTTTGTCGGATTAATAATAAATTAATATAGCCTTTGCTATTCTTATTATGCGAAAAATCTGGTGGAAAGTTGTCTGTGTCCTTTTACTCTCTGTAACCATTATTGTAGGACTCCTGATGCCGGTACCGGCACTGAACATTCTCAATGAAACGATTCGTAACCTGTATTTCCACGTACCGATGTGGTTCGGTATGATGCTTCTTTTTACAGTTAGTCTCGTTTATGCTATCCGTTTCCTGAACACACAGAATCTGAAGTTTGATATCTATACCGAACAGTTTGCCAAAGTGGGTATCCTGTACGGTTCTTTAGGTATGGTTACTGGTATGGAATGGGCCCGTTTTACCTGGGGAGAGTTCTGGAGTAATGATCCTAAGCAGCTGGCATCTGCGCTGAGCTTACTGATCTATTTTGCGTATATGGCCCTGCGCGGAGCAGTACCTGATTACGACAAAAAAGCCAAAATATCGGCAGTATACAATGTCTTTGCCTATTTTATCATGATCCCTCTGATCATGATTCTGCCACGCCTTACTGCATCTCTGCACCCGGGCAATGGTGGTAATCCCGGATTTGGTGACCTGGCTCCTTCAATGCGCCCGGTATTCTATACAGCAGTGTTTGGCTGGTTCCTGTTAGGATGCTGGATTGCTACACTGGGTATACGGTACCAGCTGGTGGCCAAGAAAGATTTGCTGACTGGCGGCGGAAAATAAATAGATGTACTCAATAAAGTAAGTAATAAAGAAAAAACACTTTTAATACTATGCGTTTAAAACACATACAATCATATTTGGCTAAGCTGATCTTGTGTCTGTCAGCTGTACTATTACCGCTGATCACTAATGCCCAGGATACCGGCAAGGTGGCCATGGCAGACCAAATGAGAGGTGACGGAAAAATATATGTAGTTGTAACCGTAATTTTTACTATTTTTTTAGGAATAATTTTATATTTGTTTACTATCGAAAAGAAAATTAAAAAGATAGAGCAAAATCAACCATAATTTTAATAACCAAAATCAACTAAAAAGTATGTCAGCATCACACAGCGAATACAGCTTCTTTCAGGGAGTAGAGCGTAATTTTGATAAGGCAGCTAAATTTACTCGTTTTGAAAAAGGTATCTTAGAGCAGATTAAAGCTTGTAACTCGATATTGAAAATCAAATTCCCGGTAAAAATCGGCAATGAAGTAGAGGTAATTGAAGCCTACCGTGTACAGCACTCTCACCACAAATTACCTTGTAAAGGAGGTATTCGTTACAGCATGGATGTAAACCAGGATGAGGTGATGGCGCTGGCAGCACTGATGACCTACAAATGTGCGATGGTAAACGTACCGTTTGGTGGTGGTAAAGGTGGTATCAAGATTGATCCTAAAAAATACACTCCGTTTGAATTAGAAAAAATTACCCGTCGTTATACTTCTGAGCTGGCTAAGAAAAACTTTATCGGCCCTGGTATCGACGTTCCTGCTCCGGATTATGGTACAGGTGCCCGTGAGATGAGCTGGATCGTAGATACATACTCTTCTTTAAACCCTGGTGAGCTGAATGCACAAGCTTGTGTTACCGGTAAACCAATTGCACAGGGTGGTGTAAGAGGCCGTACAGAAGCAACCGGTCTGGGTGTATTCTACGGTATCCGCGAACTGGTAAATGTTGCAGAAGATATGCATGCTATCGGTCTGACTCCTGGTCTGGATGGTAAACGTGTTGTTGTGCAAGGTTTAGGTAATGTGGGTTACCACGCCGCTAAATTCTTCCAGGAATCAGGTTGTTTACTGGTAGGTCTGGCAGAATATGAAGGTGGTATTTACAACGAGAAAGGTCTTGACCTGGAAGCGGTAATGACTCACCGTAAGGAAACAGGTTCTATCCTGAACTTCCCTGGTGCACAGAATATTGCGCAAAGCGCAGAAACACTGGAAAAACCATGTGATATCCTGATCCCGGCCGCTCTGGAAGCCGTTATTAATGGTGATAATGCAGCGAAGATTCAGGCTAAAATTATCGGTGAAGCGGCTAATGGTCCGCTGACTCCGGAAGCTGATGAGATCCTGAACAAAAAAGGTGTACTGATTGTACCGGATATGTACCTGAATGCAGGTGGTGTAACCGTTTCTTACTTTGAGTGGTTGAAAAACCTGAGCCACGTTCGTTATGGTCGTCTGGAAAAACGTTTCAGCGAAAATATGAATGCGGAAATCGTTAGAGGTGTAGAAAGCATTACCGGTAAATCATTCGGCGCTGTAGAGCGTAAAATGATTCTGCGTGGACCTGAAGAAGTTGATCTGGTATATTCCGGTCTGGAAGACACTATGATCGGTTCTTACCACGAGATCCGTGAAGCACTGAAAATGAATCAGGGTGTTGAAGATATGCGTACAGCAGCCTTCATCTGTGCCATCAACAAAGTTGGTGTTGCATACGAAGAGTTAGGTATCTTCCCTTAACAGAAAATTAAGTAGTTTTTTTATTGATATCCAAAGTATTGCGCGCCGCAAGCGGCGCGCAATACTTTTATAAGACTGTATTGCCTATATTTGCGATATAAATATGTATTTGAGATGAAGAAGTATTTGTTTTTATTCCTGGCATTGGGTTCTGGCACAGCATTGATGACCACCGCTACATCCTGTAAAACCAAAAAACACGCCACTGCAAAGCAGCGTAAGGACATGAAGGATGTGTATGAGACATTATCCAAATCCTTACCAGAGGCGAAGGTTACTTATGAAGATGATAAAGTAAAAGTAGTATTGCCGGAGGCATTACTGTTTGAGGTGAACTCCTCAATCGTAAATACCAGTTATCTGCCTTCTCTGGGAAAACTGGCAGCAGTTTTGAACAAATATCCCAAAACAAGTGTACTGGTAACCGGTTATACCGATATATCGGGCAACCTGGAGATGAATGAAAAACTGTCCTGGGAGCGTGCAGAAAGTGCAAAAGCAGCATTACTGCAAAGTGAAGTGAAAAATAAACGTGTTTATACCTGGGGTTTCGGCCCTAAAAATCCTGTTGCCAGCAATGAAACATTTGAGGGCCGCCAGCAAAACAGGAGGGTAGAGTTCGTGATATTATATAACTACCAGGATGAATATCCGGGTAAGGAGAAGGGCTAGTTAGTTTACGTCGTATTTCTTACGGCGTAGCTCGAAGTGTTTACCAAGGTATACTCTGCGCACCTCTTCGTCTGCTGCAAGATCTTCAGCAGTTCCGGATTTCAATAATCTGCCTTCAAACATTAAGTAAGCCCTGTCGGTAATCGACAGGGTTTCGTTTACATTATGATCCGTAATCAGGATACCGATGTTTTTGAATTTTAGTTTGGCTACAATCGCCTGAATGTCTTCTACCGCAATAGGGTCAATACCGGCAAATGGCTCATCCAGCAGGATGAATTTAGGATCTACCGCCAGTGCCCTTGCAATCTCTGTGCGACGACGTTCTCCACCACTCAGTACATCACCCATACTTTTACGTACATGTGTCAGGCGAAACTCTTCCAGCAAGCTTTCCAGTTTGTCTTTCTGTTCCTGGCGGGATAATTTTGTCATTTCCAGTACAGCAGCAATATTATCTTCCACAGATAGTTTACGGAAGATGGAAGCCTCCTGCGGCAGGTAGCCGATACCCAGCTGCGCACGTTTGTACATAGGCAGTTTCGTGATATCCATATCATTCAGGAATACCTGTCCTTCATCCGGTTTTACCAGGCCCACAGTCATATAGAAAGAGGTCGTTTTACCCGCACCATTCGGACCCAGCAGTCCTACAATTTCGCCCTGCTGTACCTCTATAGATACATGATTTACTACAGTACGCTTGCCATACTTTTTAACCAGTTCAGTCGTATGTATTTTTTGATGGACCTGATCCTTCATCTGATAGTGTTTGCGCAAAAATAGTAAAAAAAGAACCGTATAGGCTCACAATAAAAAGATAACAAATTAAGTTATGTTTACGGATTCCGGAGCGGAATTTGAATGAAATAGCATAAATTTGCGTTTACTTTTTTTGAACTGACGATGATGAAATCCGTATTGTATACTATTCTGTCCGCTGCTATTCTGTCCACTGCCGTTTCCTGCAAGGATAAAAGCAGCAGTACCTGTGTGGATGTTAATATAACTATTCCGGAACGCGATTCTGTTGCCCTGAAGAATTATATAACCAATAACAGTATTAACGCTGAATATGACAGCAGGGGTTTTTATTATAAAATCCAGAACCCGGGATCGAGCAAAAAGCCATCGCAATGCGCTACCATTATGATCGATTACTCCGGTAAGCTGGTGAATGGTACGGTGTTCGATTCCAATAATAACCAGACCTTCTCCCTTTTATCATTGATTTCGGGATGGAGAATGGGCATGCCATTAGTAGGAGAAGGTGGAGAGATCATCCTGTACCTGCCACCTGCATTGGGATACGGTGATGAGGATAACGGGCCTATTCCCGGAGGTTCTATCACTATTTTTACCATTAAGCTTCATAGCATTACAAAAGATTAATTTATGCTGAAAAAAATATTTGTGGCCCTGATGGCCTGTGTGAGCCTTTCTTCCTGCTTTAAAAAGGATGTATGTGAGGATGTAAGTGTGGCAGTACCCCAGGAGGAAATAACGGCGCTGAAGGCATATGTTGAATCGGTAAATGCAAATGCAGTGTACGATAACAGAGGCTTTTTCTACCAGATCGTAAAACCAGGTACAGCCAATCATCCTGGTATATGCTCTGATATATATGCCAACTTTGAAGGTCGTGCTTATGACAACGAAGATTATTTTGTGAAAACCAATAATAACTCTACCGCTATGTACCACGACTTGTCGAAATACATATATGGCTGGAGATATGCTTTGCCACTGATTGGTATGGGAGGAGAAATGAAATTGTACCTGCCACCATCATTAGGAAAGGGAAACCATACAATATTGGAGCCAAGCTATGTACCTTCTGATAAGATACTGGTATATACTATTCGTTTAGTGCGCTACAATTAATTGAAACTTTATATAAAAAAGCAACCGGATGATCAATCATCCGGTTGCTTTTTTATATAAGAGTATGTTCTTTTAATATTCGATACAAACATTTTTGGGCTCGGTAAAGAAGCGTAAGGCTTCCCAGCCACCTTCGCGACCCATACCCGAATTTTTAAAACCACCGAAAGGCGTACGCAGGTCGCGCAGCAACCAGCAGTTTACCCATATAATACCACTATGTACCTGGTTGGCCATACGTTGTGCACGGCTTACGTCCTGTGTCCAGATAGTGGCCGCCAGTCCGTAGTCACTGCAATTAGCCAGGGCTAAGGCTTCCGCCTCATCCTTAAAGGACTGCAGGGTAACTACCGGTCCGAAGATTTCTTCCATATTGGTTTTGCAGTCCGGTCCCAGTCCTTCAATAATAGTAGGTTCGATGAAGTAACCATTGGCACAACGGCCCCCTGGCTGAACGGCTTTTCCCCCCAGGAGAATACGGCCTCCCTCGGATTGTGCCAGCTCTATACAGCTCATTACCTTATCAAAATGCACTTTGCTTACCACCGCGCCTTGTTTGGATGTTGCTTCCAGTGGGTCACCGATCGTCAGTTGCTGTACCGCTGCAATGAATTCTGTTTTAAAGCGCTCATAAATACTTTCTTCTACCAGGATGCGGGAACCGCAAAGGCAGATCTGGCCCTGGTTTGCAAAAGAGGACTGGACTGTAGTCTTCATCATTTTCTCCCAGTCGCAATCAGCAAAAATGATATTAGGATTTTTGCCGCCCAGCTCTAAGGATGTCTTTTTGAGCACGGCTCCAGCCTGTGCAGCGATATCCTTGCCCGCACGGGTGCTTCCGGTAAAGGAAACGGCTTTTACCTTAGGATGAGCAACCATCGCAGATCCGCAATGCAGGCCATCACCATGCAGGATATTTAATACCCCTTCCGGCAGGCCGGCTTCTGCTGCTATATGGCAGAGAAGGTAAGCCGTCATAGGCGTTACTTCAGATGGTTTGGCAATGACACAGTTGCCTGCAGCCAGTGCCGGCGCGATCTTCCAGGTAAAAAGATATAAAGGCAGGTTCCATGGCGAAATACAGGCCACGACGCCTATTGGTTTGCGTAAAGTATAATTAATGGCCCGGTTTTCCATATTATGGCTTTCCGAAGCGAAGTGCATGATAGCAGTAGCAAAGAAGCGGAAGTTCTCCGCAGCGCGGGGTATATCCACACGTTTGCTCAGGCTCAGGGGCTTACCGTTATCATTAGTCTCGGCCAGCGCCAGTGCATCCAGGTTGGCTTCGATCAGTTCGGCCATGCGGTTCATAATGCGGAAGCGATGCTCCGGACTGGTAGCCGCCCAGGAAGGGAAGGCCTTTTCTGCAGCAGCAACGGCAAGGTCTACATCTTCTGTGGTACTGTTGGGAATCTGCCCATATACAGCACCTGTTGCCGGGTTGATATTGTCAAGATAAATACCTTTTTCAGGGTCTTGAAATCTGCCCCCGATATAGTTCTGTATAGTAGCTGGGATACTTAAATTCATGCTACAAATATAGAACTAATCAGGCGTAAAATCATTCTCCGGGATTTAACAATAATCTGCAGGAAATTAAAATAGTACATCAATTTAAATTGTACCTTCGCTGTCTTGTAAATTTTTAAATTAAATACTTTATGAGTACCAATCAGTATCCTCATGTACCTTATGGTAAGACGGTTCATGGTCAAGAAGAAATCGATGCGGTAGTAGAAGTCTTAAAGACCTCTACACAAATGGGTAAAAATGTACGTGCGCTGGAAGAAAGAGTGGCAGGGCTTTATGCAAAAAAATATGGTATTGGTGTAAACTCGGGATCATCTGCTTTATACCTGGCAGCTGATCTGTTGAATTTTGAAGCCGGTGCGGAGATCCTTACTCCTGCTCTGACTTTTTCCACAACGGTAGCGCCAATCGTTAAGAAAGGATGGATTCCTTCTTTTGTTGACGTGGCGGAGGGTACTTATAATACAGATGTGTCTAAGGTGGAAGAAATGATTACTTCTAAAACCAAGGCCATGATCATCCCTAACCTGATCGGTAACCTGCCGGACTGGAAAGTGTTGCGTGAGATTGCAGACAAACACAACCTGTTTGTACTGGAAGACAGTGCCGATACTTTAGGTGCTGAAATCGGAGGTGCCTCCAGCGGTCGTTATACCGATATGAGCACAACAAGTTTCTATGGTTCTCACATTGTAAACTGTGCCGGTAATGGTGGAATGCTGTGTGTGAATACAGATGCATTTTATGATCGTGGTCGCCTGCTGAGAAGCTGGGGACGCAGTTCTTCCCTGTTTGTAGAATCAGAGAAAATTGAAAACCGTTTCAATGTAGAAGTAGACGGTATCCCTTACGATGCAAAATTTGTATTCGAAGAGCCGGGCTACAACATTGAACCTTCAGAACTGGGTGCTGCATTCGGTCTGATCCAGGTAAATAAACTGGGCGATAATATAGATAAGCGTACTGCTAATTATACAACGATGCGCAGCTTCTTCGAGCAATACGAAGAGTTCTTTATCCTGCCACAGCAGTTACCGGATTCCCGTACAGGATGGCTGGCATTTGCCGTTACGGTAAGAGAAAATGCTCCGTTCATCCGCAGAGATCTGCAGATCTTCCTGGAGAAAAGAAATATCCAGACGCGTACCGTATTTACCGGTAATATTCTGCGTCAGCCAGGATTTAAAAATGTAGCACATAAAGCCAGCGCAGCAGGTTATCCTGAGGCCGATAAAGTAATGCGTGGCGGTATGTTGATCGCTTGTCACCATGGTCTGGATGCCATGCAGATCGACCATATGAAAGAAAGTATTACGGCCTTTATGAGTCAATATGTAAAGTAAACAATGATAGATCTTTTAATAATAATATTATCCACTTATTTTCTGGGTAAGCGTGTCGGAGAGAAAGGGTATGATGTGTATATGTGGCGCTTTCGTCATGTTATGGCCTGCATCTTTGCTGAAGGCATGGTAGCGGCACTTTCATTCCTGTTTACTCAAGACATTTTAATTGCCGGAATGAGCGGTATTGTTGCCCTGATCGGTATCGTAATCTTCCGTTACCAGCGTGTAACGGCATTAGCACCTAAGAGCAATAATGATTAATTTTAAGTAAAAGGGCTGAACAATTTGTTCAGCCCTTTTTTTATGTTAAGATAGAATAATATCTTCTTCATTTTCCTTGTCCAGGTATTGTTGTACTACCTGTATCGCATTGGTAATTACATCGCTTAAGGCCACAATATAGGTACCGTCCTGTGCAATGCTGATCGCATGTTTCAGGGCCTCTATCTCTTTCGGAATGGTTTCCCAGGTTACGGTTCTGCCGGAATCATTGATACCCTCCAGCAGCAGTTGCAGGATTTCCTCCTCCTGTCTGCCCCTCAGGTGTTTCTCCTGGCGTATGATAATGTGGTCAAACATCCTTGCCGCAATCTTCGCACACTCCCTGATGTCTTCGTCTCTGCGGTCACCCACACCGGCAATAATACCGATCTTACGGCTGGCATCAATATTCTGCATAAACTCTTCAATACCCCGATACCCTGCAGGATTATGTGCAAAATCGATCAGGACCTTGAAGCGTTTAAATTCAAAAATATTCATACGGCCCGGTGTCTGAGCAGCACCCGGTATAAAGGTCTGCAAGGACAGGCTGATGTCTTCTGTTTTAAAGCCCCATAGATAAGCCGCCAGTGTAGCCGCCAGTGCATTGGCTATCATAAACCGCGCCTTTCCGCCCATGGTCAGTGGCACCAGGCTGGCTTTTTCCACCCTTATCTTCCAGGAGCCTTTTTTGATCGTTATATAACCGTTTTCGTACACGGCCACGATCTTACCTTCTTTCGCCAGTTTCTGTACAAAAGGAGTGTCTTCGGTCATGCTGAAATAAGCAACGTTACAATCCAGTTCTTTAGCTACTTTCAGGCACATCTCATCTTCTGCATTCAGGATGGCCCAGCCATCTTTTCTGATGCTGCGGGCCACCACCATTTTTACATTGGCGAGATCCTTCAGTGTTTCAATATCATTAAGGCCCAGGTGGTCTTCCTGTATATTAGTGATCACCCCGATGTCGCAGCGGCTAAAGCCAAGGCCAGCACGGAGTATACCACCACGGGCGGCCTCCAGTACCGCAAACTCTACTGTAGGATCTTTAAGAATATATTCAGCACTTAATGGTCCGGTTGTGTCCCCTTTCTCCATCATATGGTTTTGGATATAAATACCATCTGATGTTGTAAATCCGACTTTGTAACCGTTGTTTTTAATGATATGTGCGATCAGTCGGGTAGTCGTTGTTTTACCATTGGTACCCGTTACTGCAATAATAGGAATACGGCTTGGCTTACCCGGAGGGTAGAGCATATCTATAATCGGTGCCGCGACATTGCGCGGTAAACCTTCCGATGGTGCCAGGTGCATACGGAAACCCGGTGCAGCATTCACTTCCAGAATTGCACCACCACTCTCTTTCAGCGGCTGGGTCAGGTTCTGAGCCATGATGTCAATACCACATACATCCAGACCTATAACACGGGAGATGCGTTCGCATAAGAAAATATTTTCCGGGTGCATCATTTCGGTTACATCAACGGAAGTGCCACCGGTGCTCAGGTTGGCTGTAGATTTAAGGTGTACAATCTCACCTTTCTGAGGTATGGTCTCCAGGTTATATTCCTTTTTAGCCAGGATATCTTCAGTGTCGCGGTCTACCGTAATCTCGGTCAATACATTCTCATGTCCGTAACCACGGCGCGGGTCCTGGTTGGTGAGCTCAATCAGTTGTTGTATGCTACTGCTACCATCTCCGATAACGTGTGCCGGTTCCCTGCGTGCAGCAGCGACCACTTTGTTATCTATCACCAGGACGCGGAAGTCATGGCCGGTAATGAATCGCTCTACAATAACCTTACGACTGTATTGCTGTGCATGCAAAAGACCAGAGGCCGCATCTTCCCAATTCAGTACATTAATAGAAGCGCCTTTGCCATGATTACCATTCAATGGTTTTAACACGATCGGAAAACCAATCTGATCTATAATCTGTTTCAGGCCTTCTTCATCAACACAGATACTTCCTTTCGCAACCGGTATGGAGGCCATATCCAGCATCCGTTTAGTCTCTTCCTTGTTACAGGCGATATCTACCGCTATATTGCTGGTCTTACAGGTAATGGTCGCCTGGAACCGCATCTGGTTGATGCCGTAACCCAGCTGGATCAGCGAGTTGGTACCCAGTCTTATCCAGGGGATGTCTCTGGCAACAGCCTCTTCCACAATACTGGCGGTACTTGGTCCCAGACGTACCCGTTCGCGGATGCGGCGCATTTCCATAATGTCTGCCTCAACATCATAAGGGGTATCTGTAATAAGGGATTCAGCAATACGCACCGCACTTTCGGCAGCGTACAGGCCTACATTCTCTTCTATATAACTGAACACTACATTGTATATACCATCCGTTTTGGTCTGGCGTGTACGGCCAAAGCCTGTCTCCATACCCGCAAGGGTTTGGATCTCCAGTGCAATATGCTCAATGACATGGCCCATCCAGGTACCTTTTTCTACCCGATAGAAAAAACCACCTTCTACACCTTCAGAACAGCGATGGCTGATCATGGTAGGAAACATGGTTTCTATTCGCTCCCGGAATCCCGGTATCAGGTTCGTCGGTTGTTGCTCCAGCTCTTCAAGATCAAGCCTCATCTGTATGAGTTTGGTTCTTCTGATGCTCCATATATTTGGGCCTCTCAGGGCTTGTATTTTCAAGATTTTCATTTGGGAAACTATGTTTAAAGGGAACTGCTTTTAATATCCCTTCCAAGTTAAAGTTTTTTTTATATACAAATGCAAAATACTTTCTGCCAGGTATATTATGGCAACTTGTTTACTGTTGGTTAAAGAATCCGGATTTGTGTTTTAAGGGCCTTTTGGTATGTACCAGTTTGGAAATATTTTATACATTTGTTTCATTGTAAATGATAAAATAGTAAAATTAATGGACGAAGATGTTGTGGGAAAACTAGTGATCATAGGTGGTGCAGTGAACAAGGGCAGTTTTACAGAAGTCAGCTACGACGAGAATGTAGCGAATAACCTCAATTTTTTTGAAAAAGGTATTCTGAAGCGTATTATCAAAGAATCTAAACACGGTGAAGATTCCCGTATCGAGATTGTACCTACGGCTTCTCAGATTCCGGGCGAGGTTGGTGCAGAATATGTACGCACGTTTGAATACCTGAATGCTAAAAATACCGGTGTACTGAATATCCTTACACGGGAAAATGCAAATGATCCCGAAGTAATCAGCCGCCTCGAAAAAGCAGATGTAGTACTGTTTACCGGTGGTGATCAGCTGCGTTTATCTTCCATTCTCGGAGGTACTCAGTTTCACAGGTTATTACTCAAAAAATATCGTACAGAAGAATTTTTATATGCCGGTACTTCAGCCGGTGCTGCTGCGGCATCAGACAATATGATCTACCAGGGATCCAGCACTGAAGCGATGCTCAAAGGCGAGGTGAAAATGACCGGCGGACTGGGGCTTATAGATGATGTGATCATTGATACCCATTTCGTGGAAAGAGGTCGTATCGGTCGCTTATTCCAGGCCGTAGTGGGTAACCCATGGGTGCTGGGTATAGGATTGGGAGAGGATACCGGTCTGCTGATCAAGAACAATAAACAAATGGAAGCACTGGGTTCCGGTCTGGTGATACTGGTAGATGGTAATGAGATTAAAGATACCAACCTGACCAGCGTAGACCTGGGTCAGCCAATCTCTATCAATCACCTTGTGACACATGTCATGAGCATGTTCGATACCTATGACCTGGAGACACGTCGCCTCTTCATACACTCTTCACAATATACCTCTATAGGTAAGTTCGGGGTGGATAATAATTAAGCTATGAAAGTAATCATACATGGCGGTTTCTTTTCAGAATCGTCAACGAGTGCAGCAACTAAGAAAGCCAAGCAGGATGCACTGACAGAAATTGTACAAAAGGCCTACCAGTACATGGCATCGGGACATACTGCTACAGAAACGGTAGTATATGCCGTTAGCCTGCTGGAAGATGATGCCTTGTTCAATGCCGGAATCGGATCGCAGATACAGCGTGATGGCAAGATCAGGATGAGCGCCGCGGTAATGGATGGCACTACGCAGAAAATGAGTGGGGTCATTAATATTGAAGCGGTGAAAAACCCGATCAAAGTGGCACTGGACCTGCAAGGTGAGGATGACCGTATTCTGGGAGGCTCAGGTGCTACCAGTTATGCACGCGCACATGGCTATGAGGAGTTCAATACCGAGATTCCGCAACGCAGAGCAGAATATGAAGCAAAAACGGCCTCTACTGGTACCGGAACAGTAGGCTGTGTGGTTTTAGATGCAGCCGGTCATATCGCCGCAGCAACCTCAACAGGCGGTAAGGGTTTTGAAATACCCGGCCGCATTTCCGATTCGGCAACAGTGGCGGGCAATTATGCCAATGCTTTTTGCGGGGTAAGTTGTACCGGAGTAGGAGAGGATATCGTCAGTGGTGCTGTAGCTTCCAAAATTGTTACCCGGGTTACTGATGGCATGCATATTAAAGAAGCCTTTGCCCGGACATTTGAAGAATTAAAACCGTATGATGGTTTTGCCGGAGCGATCGCAATCGATGCCGCCGGTAATATATACCACCAGGACTCGCATCCCAGCATGGTGTATGCCAGTTTTGACGGGATCGATACAGAAGTATTTTCCTGATGATAAAAAAAGGGTTGAGCGCTTGCTCAACCCTTTTTTTATCATCAGGAATGTTTATTTACTGATGATGAATTTTTTATACGCAATTTCCTGCTTGTCAGTAATCAGGCGCATCAGGTACATGCCCTCTGCAAGCGCATTTACATCAATGGCGCTGCCGCCTTTAAGCGATACCTGCTGTACCAGCTGACCGGTAATGGTAAAGATGTCTGCCTGCGTTAATTTATGCTGCTGTGCATCATACTCCAGGTATAAAACCCCTTTAGTCGGATTCGGATATACTTTAAAATATTGCTCTGCTGCGATGGTATTCAGTGCGGTAGAAGTATCTGCTGTGGTTTTCTGGTATTCGATGGCTCCTATATCTACCAGTTGTTCAAATACCCTTTCATTGCCCAGGTAATCCAGCGTACCATAGGTATTCGTTGCCATGCTGCCTTTGTTGATACAGTCTGCAGAAGCCGCGGTCAGGCTGAAGTTTGCATTCATCGCATTCACCGTAGGACCTACCCCCTGAGGAGGAGCCGCCAGGTATGCACTCTGTTTGTAGATATTAGTATTGATCCCCTGCGCACCGGCTATAATACTGCTGGTAGGTAAGTAGTCAATAAGGTTTTTGGAGAAGCTGATCTCTGGCCCCCAGTATCTGAAATTGTTATAAACTGTATCAGTAGGAATAGCATTCTGCTTATTGTTCAGAATGATGTTATTACTGATTTTTAAACGGCAATAAGTACCCCAGCCATGCACCGCTGCCGAGCCCGCAGCGTCCTTCACCGTATTATTCATGATCGTATTATTGATAATCGTTGCCTTGCAATGCTGTGCCCAGATAGCTGCTCCACTGGTGGAGGAATAGTTATTGGCAATAATATTGTTGCGCACGGTATATTCATTCTTACCCGGCACATCACTCATCAGGATCTGTCCCAGCAGGTGCAGGCCGCCGCCGCCATCATTGATGCCACAGAAAACGCCATCGCCCAGTATCTGCTGATTATTGGCTATGAGGTTTTGCTCCACCAGTGCTTTTTTTGATTGCACCGATACCGCGCCCTGAAATGTCGTCTGGTTATGGTGCACCTTATTGTTCTGGATATTGACAATGCCTCCCTGCAGGCAGCTGACTACCGCTCCGCCGGCAGTTACGGTATTGTTATACAGTTCATTATTCTTAAATATCAGCACACCGGTAGAGGTGTCTGCAAAGGCAGCATTACAGTAAATGCCCTGACTCGCGTTATTGGTATTATTATAGAATTTATTATTGGTGACGTATGTACTGTCTGCATACAGTGTAAACAGCATGGCGCCGCCCGCAAGGTTATCATGAAATACAGAATTGGTGAATTTCAATTTGGCATTGCCCGTGCTGGGAAAGTTCGCCAGATTGATTACATTTCCGTTCGTATGGTTATGGTAGAATTCGCACTGGTTGATGTACAGGTTTTCACCGCTGGACTGAATGCTGCCATTCTTCATATCTTTGAAAATACAGTATTCCAGGGTAGGGGTATTCATGCTGGTACCTATGCTGTTCAAGAGTACCATACCACGCCATCCTCCCGCAGTATTTAATGCAGGATTGGACCATCCGGTAGTATCATTGGCCCGGAAAGTAATCTTCTGCTCCAGGGTACCGACTGCGGATAATTTACCCTGTACAATCATCTGGTAATTACCCATAAATACAACCTGTACACCTGGTTGTATCGTCAACAGGTTGTTGTACGAAACTGAAATGTCATTATGTATATAGTAAGGTGAACCTTCGAGTGTCCAGTTACCGCTGACCGTAGCCGTAGTGATTTGTGTTGCGGCTTCCGTGTTTTCTGCCATAAAGAACAGGCTACCGGTAAGCAATAATAAAAGTTTTCTCATGTTTAACAGGGTTTCTCAGATAGACAGGTAGAAACAGCCCATTAGTTGGAGAAAAACGAAATTAAATTGCTGAATGCCAATGATATATCTGTCAGGATTGGGTTTTAGGTCACTTAGTGGAGATAAAGCAAGAGCGGGTTTCCTAGGAAACCCGCTCTTGCTTTATGGTAATGTAACTTCGAATGGAACATCGTCCGGTGGAAGACACATGCTTTCGTTGCAGCTTTGGTAAGTTATGATACCCTTTATTTTTTTTGTGCCTTTATCTGCCGTAAATTTCCTGCTCAGGGTGACTGTATTATTATAGGAAAAAACAGTGCCCTCAATAAAATCCAGGTTCTCATCATGAGGTCTCTGATTGGCCATCCATTTATCTTTCCAGTTCAGATCGGGAGTAATCGTAATGCTGGTCGCGATCAGAGAGCCGTCGCCACCCGCATCCATAGCCCAGATATGGTATCCTTTCTGCATAGTTGCTTTTGCCGATAGTTCATATTCTGCCTGGTCTGCATTCGTAGCTTTAACCGTTACCGTCCAGGAGACTATTTTTTCTGTCTGCTGTGCGAAGGATGCAGAAGTCAGGAAGATGCCGAGTATAAATAACAGTATATGTTTCATGTATTGTTTTATTTGGTAAGAATCAATTTTATGCCCTGAGCCTGTACTGCCGCCTGCTTGCCCTCTTTATTCGGCAGCAGGTACATTACCTGTTCAATATATGCGGTATCTCCGGCTTTGGCCCGGAACTGCATATCACTGGCCATACCTTTGTCCAGCTTATCTTTACAATGGCTGCTGAGGTAATCGGTGCTGATAAATTCCTTTCCGGTTTCATCTTCATACATCCCTCTTTCGGCATAGGTATAGGTAAAGGTTTGTACCGGGTAGAAATTGCCGGCAGAATCTTTAACCCAAACCGGTTCGCTGATCAATTTATGAAAATTGTCTACGCTGATATTGCCCGTTGCCGTAGCTTTATCAGAAAGATACGTTTGCCCTTTCCGGTCGTCTTTTACCGGAGCTTTTTGCTTCTGTGCCCATAACATTCCTGCAGTACCAGCAATTAAAACTGCGGTAATGCCCCATTGTTTCCACCTGTTTTGTTTCATATTCCGAAGAGATTTAACCTTAATAGGATACCAAATATACATAAGGGTTTAGTCAATATCGACTAAACCCTTACAGATTAACATAATCTTTAGTTCAATTTTTTTAGTTAAGATTGGCCAGGCTTTCTTCCAGTGTTCTGATTTTGGCTTCGGCATCTGATTTTTTCTTCTGCTCGGTAGCGATAATCTCCGGTTTCGCATTTTGTACAAAACGCTCATTACCCAGTTTCTTCTCAATACTCACCAGGAATCCTTTCAGGTAAGCCAGCTCCTCAGCCATCTTATCTTTCTGAACAGAAGCATCTACAGCAACAGAAGTGATCACAAATACCTTTTCTGTATTTACAACCAGTGCAATGCCGCTTTGTGGTACTGTTTCTGACAATTCAATGCTGGTCGCATTTATCTGGCGCTGCAGGATCTGGCCTGCTTTGCTATAAAATTCAGGATCAGTAGAATTGATCACCAGTTCTACCGTATCCTTTGGTTTCAACTGGTTTTTGTTACGGGTATCACGTATGCTGGAGATCAGTTGCTTCAGCAATGCTGCCTGGTCCAGGATTGCTTTATCGGCAGTACCGTAATCCGGTAACTGGCGGGTCATCAGGTCCTGATCCTGCTCACGCAGTAAATGATATAATTCTTCCGTAACGAATGGCATGAACGGATGCAGCTGTTGTAACAGTTGCTCGAAAATACCGATAGCATCGTTAAGTGTTTGTGCACTGATAGACTCGCCGTATGGTGGTTTGATCCACTCCAGGTACCAGGAACAGAAGTCGTCCCAGATCAGGGAGTAGATTGTTTTCAGTGCTTCACTCAGGCGGAAATCTTTGAATAAATCTTCAATTTCAGCAGCCACTTCTTTGATGCGCTCACGCATCCATAAAGTAGCAAAATGAGGTGCCTTATGGTCAGTAGCAACTGCATTAGCTTCCCACATCTTGATCAGCTTCAGGGCATTCCACATTTTGTTGGAGAAGTTACGTCCCTGCTCCAGGAAGGCCTCATCAAACAGGATATCATTACCTGCAGGAGATGCGATCATGACACCAAAGCGTACCGCATCTGCACCATAATCTTCGATCAGTTTCAGCAGATCAGGAGAGTTGCCTAATGATTTACTCATTTTACGACCCTGCTTATCGCGTACAATACCGGTAAAGTATACGTGCTGGAACGGTTTCTGCTGTTTGTACTCATAACCGGCCATAATCATACGGGCTACCCAGAAGAAGATAATCTCCGGAGCCGTTACCAGTGTATTGGTAGGGTAGTAGTAATCCAGTTCGGCATTATTTTCCTTATTGGCATCCCATCCGAATACTTCCATAGGCCATAACCAGCTGCTGAACCAGGTATCCAGTACATCATTGTCCTGTTTCAGGTCGCTGCGTTTCGCTTCAGGGTAATCTTTGTTGTATTGGGCAAATGCACCGGCTTCGTCAACCGCTACATAAATATTTCCTTCCGGAGCATACCATGCCGGGATGCGGTGTCCCCAGCGCAGCTGGCGGCTTACACACCAGTCCTTGATATTGCTCATCCAGTGGCGGTACAGGTTTTTGAACTTAGCCGGTACGAATTCGATATCATCGTTCATAACCGCATTCAGTGCCGGTAAGGCCATATCTTCCATCTTACACCACCATTGCATAGACAAGCGTGGCTCTACTACTGCACCGGTACGCTCACTTACACCAACCTGGTTTTTATAATCTTCCTGTTTAACCAGTGCACCTGCGGCTTCCAGTTCCGGGATGATTTTTTTGCGTACGGCAAAACGATCTTCACCAACGAAGATCTGCGCAGCAGCGCTTAAAGTACCATCTTCATTCAAAGTATCAACTACTTCCAGGCGGTGTTTCTGGCCCAGGTTGTAGTCATTCACATCATGTGCCGGAGTTACCTTCAGGGCACCGGTACCGAATTCCATATCGATATAGTCATCAAATATGATCGGGATGCGTTTGTTGATCAGCGGTACAATAGCGAACTGGCCACGAAGGTGCGCGTAGCGCGGATCTTCAGGGTGTACACAGATTGCGGTATCGCCCATAATTGTTTCCGGACGTACGGTTGCTATAGTGATATATTCGTCGCTGTCTTCTATTTTATAGCGCAGGTACGTCAGTTTAGACTGCGTATCCTTGTGCAGTACTTCTTCATCGCTTAAGGCAGTTTTGGCCTGCGGATCCCAGTTGATCATCTTCGCACCGCGATAGATACAGCCTTTCTGATGCAGGTCTACAAATACATTGATTACCGCTTTGTAGTAAGCATCATCCATGGTGAAATGAGTACGGTTCCAGTCCAGCGCACAGCCCAGTTTTTTCAGCTGCTGCAGGATGATGCCGCCGTATTTTTCCTTCCATTCCCAGGCATATTTCAGGAATTCTTCTCGGGATAAAGCATTTTTATCGATGCCCTTTTCTGCCAGCATGGCCACTACCTTAGCTTCTGTAGCAATAGAAGCATGGTCGGTACCGGGTACCCAGCAGGTATTGTATCCCTGTGATTTGGCACGGCGTATCAGGATATCCTGCACACTGTTGTTCAGCGCATGACCCATATGTAAGACCCCGGTTACATTTGGTGGAGGCATTACAATTGTATAGGCCGGTCTGTCGTCCGGGGTGGAGTTAAAATACCCCTTGCTGTTCCAGTGCTCGTACCACTTGGTTTCGCTGGCAATATGCTGAAAATTCTTACTCAGTTCCATCGATATATAATAATATGGTTGTGTTTAACGTATATGAAAAGTATGCAAAAATAAAGATTTCGGGGCGATAAATGAATGTGTAAATTTGCGACAGATCTAAAATTGATATATATAATGAAAAATACCACCCTTATATCCTGCCTGCTATGCCTGTTTCTGCTCCCGTTTTACGCTAGCGCACAGCCGGTATTAAGCCAGCCACAGCCAAGGTTTCAGGCCGGGATCATAGCCGGTGGTAATTTCTCTCAGGTAGATGGAGACCTTGATGCGGGAGTACATAAAGTGGGCCTGAATGCCGGATTTTCATCTTATACGATGCTGGCACCAAATGTATACCTGAACCTGGAGCTACTATTTTCCCAGAAAGGATCGCGCTATGGCAGGGAATGGCAAAGCTATGCCGGGCCATACCTGATGGTATACCAGATGAAGCTGAATTATATAGAAGTGCCGCTGCTGCTGCATTATGAACTGGCCCCGAGATGGGTAATCGGTGCGGGCGTGTCGTACAATCGCCTGGTGCAATCGCAGGAGCGCTACAGAGGCCTGTATGCCTGGAATGATTTTGATCCGGAAAAATATCCGTACAAAAAAAATGAATGGGAATACGTTGGCAGTGCCAGTTTCCGTTTAAGTAACAAAGTCATCGCAGAGCTGCGCTACCAGTATTCCATAACACCGGTTCGGGCAGCTGCAGATATACCGCAGGACTTTAGCGGATATAAAGCACAGCGCAATAATCTTTTCGCTTTACGAATCGGTTATTACCTGTGATTTTTTATTATTTATTTCAAAATACAAAAATTATCTTTGCAACCTTATGGTTAAGAAATCAATGTTAATTTTATGTGCGGTGCTGGGTGCTTATACAGCCCAGGCGCAGACCCAGTATGCCGATAAAATCACGGCGGTAGTGGGTGATAAAATTATCCTGCAATCTGATATTGGTGCACGTTACCTGGGTCAAAAGAAAGATCTTTCCGGCCTGGAACTTCCCGAAAGTGAAAAATGCGGTTTTTTAAGAGACATGATCGCCGAAAAGGTTCTGGTAGAACAGGCCGCAAGGGATAGTGTTATGGTGACGAAAGATGAGGTAGAATCTGCACTGGAAGGTCGTATATCTGACATCCTGAACTACGAGTTTGGTGGAAATAAAGAAGCACTGGAAAAAGCAACCGGCCGCTCCATTTACCAGATCAAGGAAGATTACCGTGAGCCGATCAAAGACCAGATGATCTCTGAGCGCATGAAGCAGGAGGTGATCAAAAATATTACCATTACGCCTAAAGAGGTAGAAGACTATTACAATACTATTCCTGAAGATAAACGTACCAATATCCCGGCTACAGTAGAGTTTGGTGAGATTGTGCTGAAACCTTCAGTAGATCCGGAAGTGGAAAAGTATACTTATGATAAAGTAGCTGATATCCGCCGCCAGATTGTAGAAGATGGGAAAAGCTTCGAACTGATGGCACAGCTGTATACAGAAGATGCCGGAAAGGAAACGGGTGGTGAAATGAACCTGAACCGTAAATCCAACAATATTGACAACCGCTTTATTGCTGCGGCATTTAAATTACAGCCAGGAGAAATATCTCCAGTGTTCCGCTCCAGCTTCGGTTATCATATCATCAAAATGGTGAGCAGAAACGGCGATGATGCGAATATCCGTTATATCGTTATCATCCCGCAGTTTACTTCCGGAGATATTGCCAAAGCCCTGGCCGTACTGGATAGTACCTATAACCTGCTGAGTACCGGAAAGCTTACCTTTAATGAAGCCCTGTCGAAAGTAGGTAATGATGAAAACTCTAAAAACGGTGGGGGTATGGTTATTGACCCGCGTACCGGTTCTACCATCCTGAGCGTTGATAATATCCAATCTGAAGATCTGGTTATTGCTGCAGCAGAGCTGAAAGTAGGTGAATACAGCAAGCCAAAACAATACAGTGATCCATATGGTGGTATGAAATGCCGTATCCTGTATGTAAAGTCTAAGACAGATCCGCATCAGTTAAACCTGAAGGATGATTATAATATCTTACAGAAAAATGCATTGCAGATGAAGCAGTTGATGCACCTGAGAAAGTGGCTGGGAGAGAAGTCTAAAGGCTATTATATCAAAATAGATCCGAATTATATGACCTCCTGCGATGAGTTGAAAATGTATGTAAAATAGTATAGACTATATAAGCTTTAAAAAGAAGGCCCCCGGTTATAAACCGGGGGCCTTCTTTTTGGTTGGTAATTTTTAGTTAAAGAAATGTTATTGACACTTAGTTTGTCATATATCCTTTGGTTTTATTTAATAAAAAAATAATTTTATAAAGTTAATAATTTAACAATAGACAATATTTAATTAAAAACATATATAATAATGCCAGGGAGGGGTATCGCCAAAAACTAAATAGAAGTAAACGTAAAATAGGATAGAGTACAAGCTTACATTATGAATCACTTAAACGTTCAAACAAAAACTGTATGAGAACATTTTTTATTCAATCATTATTCGCTTTGCTATTGTTGATGGGTAGCTGGCGAGCACAAGCTCAAACTACTGTTACCCTTCAGGCCACGGGTACTGCCGGCTCCTTCAATGTGGGGAGTGTGAGTTCTGCCGGAACAAAGTATGATAGTAACATGGTTACGATCAACTCGGGTGCCAACCGTGGCTTTGCAAAATTTAACCTCTCTTCCATTCCTGCCGGTGCTGTAATCAGTGCAGCAAGTGTAACTTTTGTTACCTACAGTAGTACCACTTCCAGCGCAGCTAACAACATTTACGGCTTTACCGGCGACCCCGCAACCATAGCAGGTGCAACCCTTTATACCAATTGTGGTGCGGGTACCGCATTCTCTTCTGTTGCCTGGGCTGCCAATGCCAGTAATACCCTTAGTCTGAATGCAGCCGGTATTAGTTTCCTGGCATCCAATCTTACCAGTACCCAGTTATGTCTGGGTTTCGTGCGGGGCTCTACCAATACGTATAATATTGCCGGTTATGCCGGTGGTAACGGAGCCACTCCGTCTTTAAGCATTACCTATACGGTTCCTACTGCACCTCCTCCCTGTGCAACTTATGTCGCTCCTGCCAATGCCGCAACCGGATTATATTCTCCTGTGGCCCTGAGATGGAACACCGCTCTGGGTGCTACCGGGTATGATGTCTATTATGGCACAACATCCAACCCTACTACACTGGCGGGTACGGTTTCTGATACCACTTATAGCTTAAGCAGTCTTGCAGCAAACACAACTTACTACTGGAAAGTAGTTCCCAAAAATAGCTTAGGCTCTGCAGCAGGATGTACTGTACGATCATTTACAACTTCTATTCTGACTTGTGTACCGACTTATACCAATGGTGGTACTACGGATAATATCGCACAGGTTACACTTGGTACTTTGAGCGATGTTCCTCCAACCAATAACAGCCCTTACTACTTTGACAGATCCGGTGTGCAGAATGCAATTCCGGATGTTCCGCAAACGGTACCAACTACCCTGAGTCTTACGTTCGGATCAGATGGTAACCAGTATAACGGTGTGTGGATAGATTTTAATAACAACGGTAATTTCGAGACTACAGAATTTTTTACCTCCAACTCTAATCCCGGATCATCCGGTACAGCCAGTGTTGTAATTACCATACCGGCTACAGCATCTCTGGGTAATGTATACATGCGTATAAGAGGAGGAGATGATGCACAGCCTACCAATGCACAAGCGTGTAATGCTTCCGGCTCTACATATGGTATGGGTTTGGATTATAAGATAAATATCATTGCCGCTCCGGCTTGTATACAACCAGCAACGACAACTTTTTCCAATGTAGCCGCTCAAAGTGTAACCCTCTCATGGGCTGCCGCTGCGAGTGCTGCAAATGGTTATGAATATTACATCAACCTGTCCAATACACCACCTACTGCAGCTACCACTGCAACAGGTTCTGTAGGTGCGGGTATTACTACGGTAAATGTCACTACCGGTATTACGCCGAATGCAACACACTATTACTGGGTACGTTCTTTATGTTCCGGTAGTGCGAAGAGCGGCTGGTCAACTATCGGCAGCTTTACTACTCCATGTCTGCCGGTAACGGTGCTGCCATGGACAGAAAACTTCGATGCGTTGAGTTCTGTTGGTGCTACAGCTTTCCCATCCTGCTGGAAAAAACAGAATGGTGACTGGGAAACGACCAACGAAGTTGCCGGTACTTATTTTGCAGGACCATATTCCGGAGCCAATGCGCTGCGTAACAGATGGTCTGCAGATAAAGAATTTATGTGGACTCCTGGCTTCCAGCTTACTGCCGGTACCTCTTACGATTTTAGCTTCTACTGGGCCGGAGATAACTATTCCGGATGGCAGGGAGATGTGTATCGTAATGGAATACAGGACAGTACTGGTGCTGTAACGATGGGCGCTTCTTTTGTGACTACCGGTACGACTACCAATATGACGTATCAGAAAGTAACCAGGACGTTTATCCCAACTACCAGCGGCACATACTATTTCGCTATACGTGTAAATGAAGCAACCGGAAGTCCATGGTATCTTGGTTTTGATAACTTTGAGCTGAGACAAACACCAACCTGTTTTGATCCTCAGTCCTTAACGGCAAACCTCACCACAGCTACTGCTGCAAGCCTTTCCTGGACTGCACCGACACCAGCGCCGGCACAAGGGTATCAGTATTATTACAATACAACCGGTGTTGCGCCTACAGCAGCATCCACGCCAGTGTACAATGTACCTACCGGTACTACTGCTAACGTGAGTCCGTTGGCTGCAAATACAACGTACTACTTCTGGGTTAGATCTGTATGTTCTGGTACTGATAAAAGTCCATGGTCTAATATGGCTTCTGTAACGACCAACTACTGTACACCGGCACCTGTTTCTGTAGATGATCAGGGTATCATTAATGTGATCGCCGGCAGCTTTAGTAATCCTACTACTGCAGAAACCAATAACTATGGCAACTACACTAACCTGAGCATTAATGGTCCTCAGGGGCAGCAGAAGAATATGAAGATTGTATTCAGCACGCTTACCTATGACTATAATGCCGTGATCTATGTAGACTGGAATAATGACTTTGATTTTAATGATCCGGATGAAACCGTGTTCACAGGCCTGTCTGCCGGATCGGGTGGTGCAGATACTGTAAATGCATCGTTCGTGGTGCCGGCTACAGCTACCTTAGGTGCACATCGTATGCGCATCGGTGGTGCTGATGCTGCCACACCGTCTCCTTGTTATACCGGTGCTTATGGTACCATCGAAGACTATACCCTCAATGTGGTATCCTGTGCGGGTCTTGCCGTAAGTTTAGGCAATGATACTACGATCTGCGGATCAGGATCACTGACCCTGAATGCGGCAAATGCAGGTGCCAGCTATCTCTGGAGCAACGGTGCCACTACACAGACAATATCCCCATCAATAGGTGGTAACTATTCTGTGACGGTAACCATTGCCAATGGCTGTGCTAAATCAGATACCATTGCTGTTGCTTTCAGTGCTTTACCAACAGTAGCTCTGGGACCAGATGCGCCTATCTGTAGCGGAGGTAGTAAAACCCTGAATGCGGGTAACCCGGGCAACACTTATCTGTGGAGTACCGGAGCCACTACACAAACCATCAGCGTAACCACACCAGGTACTTACTGGGCTAAAGTAACCAACATCTATGGTTGCTGGTCTACCGATACGATTGTGCTGACCACCGGTACCTTGCCAACCGTATCTTTAGGTAATGATACCGCGATCTGTGCCAATGCCAGCATTACTTTAAATGCGGGAAATGCAGGATCTGCATACTTATGGAATAATGGTGCGACAACCCAAACCATTACAGCAAGTGCACAAGGTGCTTATTCGGTTACTGTAACTAACTCTACCGGATGTAGCAAAGCAGATACGATTAACATCGGCATTAATGCCCTGCCGGTAGTAGCTCTGGGTAATGATACGGCTATATGTGCCGACGATACCCTGACACTGGATGCCGGTAACGCAGGGGCTACTTATCTCTGGAGCAATAGTGCTACTACACAGACCATTGGTGTAAATGCCGCAGGCAGCTACCATGTAATGGTAACCAATGCTGCAGGTTGTACTGCTTCGGACACGATGAACCTGACGACCAATCCATTGCCTTCTGCAGATGCGATTACGGTAACCGGAACGTCGCCTAGCTTTACATTTACCGTAACCAATGGACAGAATGTACTTTCCTACTTATGGAACTTCGGTGATAATACCTCTACCTCAACCAGTGCCAGCCCGGTACACAGCTATGCTGCAGCGGGTACATACACGGTAACCGTAACCCTGACTAATGATTGCGGCAGCATTACCCTGACCAAACAAGTAACGGTACAAGGGAATGGTGTGCATGATCTGGATCTGGATGAGGCCGCGCTGAAACTTTATCCTAACCCTGCAAACCAAAGCATCGTTGTGGAGAATGTAAGCAGCATGCACCTGCAGGAAATACAGGTTTATAATGTATTAGGTCAGTTGGTTGCTACGCACAAAGCAACACATCCTAATGGCAAACAGGTGATCAATGTGAGCAACCTGGCTAATGGTATGTATCATATGCGTATCAGATTTGCAGAAGGCACTGCCGAACGCAAGTTTGAAATCCTGAAGTAATATATCTGAAAGAATAGTGACTGAAGCCCCTGCTTTGCAGCAGGGGCTTTTTAAATACTGATACTCAATCGCATAAGCAATACTAATATTAGAAAAAATCATTCTTTTCGATTAACTTTAGGGCTATTGTTTTTAAAAGTTTGATAAAGAGAGATAATGGATACCGTAAAGCTTTCCCAGTTACAGGAGAAATACAAAAATGCCGCAACCGAAGAAGACCGGATTGATATTCTGTCAGATATCGCATTAGAGATCAGGACAGAAGATGTAGAGCGTGCGCTTGTACTGGCTGATGAGATTATGGAACGTTCCGAGAAGGTTGGCTATGCCAAAGGCATCGGTGCCGCGTATAATCATAAAGGTGCCTGTTACTGGATAAAAGGGGAGTATGAAGATGGCCTTGATGAGCTGGCCGAAGCATACTCCATTGCGCGGGAGATCAATGACAAATCGCTCGAGGCAAAAGCCCTGAATAATTACGGCCGCATATATCGTGAACTGGGTGATATTTCCAATGCACTGGTGCATTTTGAGGAAGCCCTGGAGATCAACGAATTCCTGGATGATGTGATCAATCAGTCTATCAACCTTACGAATATTGCCAATCTGTACCTGGATATGGCAGATTATGATCCTGCCCTGGAATATGCACTCAAATGCCTGCCGATATTCGAAAAAGATGATGATAAGACCCGGCTGGTCAGCATTTATAACACCCTGGGTAATATTTACTTCAAAAAAGAAATGTTTCCCGAGGCCCTGGAATATTTCAAACGCACACAAGCCCTTACCGATGAACATTCTCCTGCAAAGGCCCTGGCCAATAGCGGGGTAGGGAAGGTATATTTCAAAATGAATGATTTTGAAAAAGCATCTCATTTCCTCAACATAGCACTGGAGCAGTCAAAAGTGTTCAGTAATGTAGAGTGTGAGATCTTATCAGAATATTATCTGGGCTGCATGTACAAGGAGCAGTCTCTGTACTCCAAGGCACAGGCCTATCTGGAGCGCAGCCTGCAGCTCGCAGAAGAGTTTCTGCGCCGTCAGGATATCCTGGGTATTCATGAGAAAATGTCTGAACTGTTCGATGCCCTCAATGACATTCCAAGGGCATACCAGCATATGAAAGCATATGAAAAACTCAAGGAAGAGATTTTTCATCAGAATACCTTCAACAAACTGCGTAACCTGCAGATCAAAAATAAAATTGAAGTCGCCAAGAAAGAGAAAGAAGTTGCCGAACGTACTGCAGCATTGAAGCAGCAGTTCATGGCCAATATGAGTCATGAGATTCGTACACCGATGAATGCCATTGTGGGAATCACGCGCCTGTTGCTGGATAAGCAGCCTTCGGATGAACAGAAAAAATACCTGAACGTTATTCAGCAGAGTGCCGATAACCTGCTGGTTATTATCAATGATATCCTGGATCTGACAAAGATCGAAGCCAATAAAATTGAGATCGAGCAAATCGATTTTTCAGTAAAAGAGCTGGTGCAAAGCACCAAGGAAATGATGATCCTGAAAGCACAGGAAAAAGACCTGGCTTTCAACCTGGACATTGCTGCCAACATCCCGGATCGGCTGGTGGGTGATCCTACACGCCTGAACCAGATCCTGGTCAATCTTGTGGGCAATGCCATAAAATTTACCGAAAAAGGAAGTGTGCAGATCAGGCTTAGCGCATCCTATCTGAAGCAGAATAAAGTGCTGATCCGTTTTGATATTGCGGATACCGGTATCGGCATCTCCAAGCAGTATATCAACTCCATATTTGAAAGCTTTACCCAGGCGGGTAGTGATATGGCCCGTAAGTATGGGGGTACAGGTTTAGGCCTCACCATTTCCAAACAATTGGTGGATATGATGAAGGGGAGAATAGAAGTAGAAAGCGAGCTGGGGCACGGTACCGTATTTTCTGTTTACCTGCCATTCGATATTTCAGAAAACCAGACCGCGGTTATTAAGAAAGAAGCAGTGACCGAAGAGATGAAGGTTGCGCTGAATAAATCGCGTGTACTCCTGGTCGAGGACAATGAGTTTAACCGTATCGTGGCGGTAGAGACCCTGAAATCATTATTGCCGGAAGTGCGTATCGATATTGCAGAGAACGGAGATGTAGCGATAGAGCGCCTGCATGAAAAAGACTATGATATGATCCTGATGGACATACAGATGCCGGTCCGTGACGGGATCAGTACCACCCGTTATATACGCAATGAAATGCAGGAGCCCAAACGCTCTACAAAAATCATAGCCATGACAGCCAATGTATTGCAGGACGATGTGCGTACTTATTTTAAAGAAGGTATGGATGCCTATATCTCCAAACCCTTTAATACAGAAGAGCTGTTGCTGAAGATGAGCAATCAGCTGAACCTTCAGGCGGAAACTGTAGAACCATCGGTAACAGAAAAGGAAAACAGTGCTTCCAAAACATTGCAATTACCGGACCAGGTAACCGATATGCAGTTTCTGCAGCAGTTTACCGGAAGTAATCCTGAAAAGCGCAACAAATATATTTCCATGTTCCTCGAAAACTGTCCAAAGCTGTTACAGCAACTGACGACAGCCCTGGAAAATAAAGATTATGCTACCATGAAAATAACGGCACACTCGCTTAAGCCGCAATTGGGTTATATGGGTGTGAAGGAAGAGGTAAGTAATATATACCTGATCGAACATTCGGCTGCAGAAGCGCAACAGGAAGTGCTGCCGGGCCTGGTGCAGCACCTCAGTAAGGTCTGCTCCAAAGCCTTTGAAGAATTGAACCTGGTGCTGCAACAATAGGGATCATTCGCCCGGATAATTATTGCACTTTATAATATACAAAACTGGGTATCCGCTTAAAGGGAACAAAGTCTAACATTATGTTTTAGGTATGCTAATTATATCTGTTGCTACCTTTTGCATCAAGGCAAAAGGTAGCGCCAAAAAATCAAGGCTGTATAAATTCCTGGCTAAAAATCAATGTGTCGGCCGGTCGCAAACCAGACTCGCTACGCTCAGACAGTGGTTTCCGACTTTATCGGCCGAGCCAATGATTTTATTAACGCCGGATTTATAAGGCCTTTCGAGCGATCTGTATGGTACGGATCGCTTGTTGTTTTCATCACAGCGATAGCCATTTTGGAGTGGAGCTGCGATCGTTGAGCACCGAACGGATCACACGTTAAGCTCAGACGATCAGTGCACGCAACGGTACAAAATGGCGGTGCTTGCAATCGCCTTGATGAAAACAAAGGCACTTTTGGTCCTTTTGTTGCCGGACAAAAGGACGAATAAAAGAGTTGACTAAATGCTGATAGTCAGTTATACAAAAATGGCATGATTGGTATACCAGTCATGCCATTTTATATATCGGCTATACTGACCCAAAAAGTATGGCAGATGAGGTAAACAAGCCTGGAAGTATATCTAGTAGCACAATGACAGGGTATAGACATTTTCTGTCGTTGAAACCCTGATTTGCTGAAACCGGAAATTTTCCCGAGGTTTGACTGATGTATAGCTATATAGAGCTAAATATGATATATTTGCATCCATAATGTATCATGGCTATGGTTATATATAATATTTACAACCTGTTCGCCATACCAGCTTCTTTTGTCCGCATAAATCAGTTCTGTACGTGAAGTTAAAGTCACTTGAGATAAAGGGGTTCAAATCATTTGCCGATAAAACCCAGATCATACTGGATAATCCGATAACCGGGATCGTAGGTCCTAATGGTTGCGGAAAGTCCAACATCATTGATGCCATCCGTTGGGTAATCGGAGAGCATAAGATCAAAGCCCTGCGCTCCGATAACCTGGAAGACCTGATATTTAACGGGTCGCGTAGCCGTGCCACCAGTGGTATGGCCGAGGTATCGCTGACCTTTGAAAATACCCGTAATCTATTACCTACAGAGTTTACCACTGTAACGATTACTCGTAAATTTTACCGGAGTGGAGAAAGTGAGTATCGCCTGAATGATGTAGCCTGCCGCCTGAAAGATATCCATAACCTCTTCCTGGATACCGGTGTCAGTAATGATTCTTACGCAATCATCGAACTGGGCATGGTAGATGATATTATTAAAGATAAGGAAGGCAGCCGCCGCAGAATGCTGGAGCAGGCAGCCGGTATCTCCATATACAAAACCCGAAAGAAAGAGGCCAAGGCCAAGCTGGAAGCCACCCAGCAGGATGTAGACCGTATCGAAGACCTGCTGTTCGAGATTACCAATAACCTGCGTACCCTGGAAAACCAGGCCAAAAAAGCAGAACGATACTACCAGATTAAAAATGAATATCGCGAAGTCAGTGTAGAGCTGGCCAAAGCATCTCTCGAAACCTTTAACGGACAATACCAGGAACTGAACGACCAGCTGGAGCGTGAAAGTGACCGCAAGCTGCAGGTAGATGCATCCCTGGCCGGAGATGAGGCCGAGATCGAAGCCAATAAAGTAAAACTGACCCAACAGGAGCATGAATTACATGGCCTGCAAAAGCGTTTTAACGATTTGCTGGCAAGTATACGCCAGCTGGAAGGAGATAAAAAGCTGGCCGCTCAAAGACTGGATCACTTGCAGGATCGGGAAAAGAATCTGAATGAATTCCTGTCCGGAGCGGATGCACAGGTGGCACAGCTTAAGGAGCGTATAGACTTTACCACACAACAGCTCGATGAAGAACAGGAGTCACTGGAAGACCTGAAAGAGCAACTGGAAAACCTCCGGGATACGGTAGATGATAAACGCCACACTTTTGATGAAAAGAAGAAAGTCCTGGAAACGCACCGCAGTACATTCCAGCAGAATCAGCGTCGCCAGTTCGATGCGGAGAAAATAGTTGCTGTGGCCGATACTTCTATTGCAAACCTGCAGCGCAGTCTGCAGCAGTTGCTGGAAGATAAAACACAGCGCCAGTCACAGTTGCAAGCGATTCATACTGAAAAGAAAATGCTGGAAGATCAACTGGTTGATCAGCAGGATGCCTTGCAGGAACTGATTGCAAAGCAGGAAGAAACAAAAGAACATATTTTCCAGAGCCAGGAATCGCTGGAGTCACTAAGAGTGACTTCTGTAGAAGAAACCCGTAAACTGGATGCCAAAAAGAATGAACATGATTTATTGCAATCCCTGGTAAACAGCCTGGAAGGCTATCCGGAAAGCATTAAATTCCTGAATAAAAATAAAGAGTGGGGTAGTAAAGCACCTATTTTGTCTGATGTATTCCTGGTGAATGATGCCTATCGTGCCGCACTGGAGAATGTACTGGATGCCTATCTGAGCTATTATGTAGTGAAGGATATTGCCGAAGCGCAAAGAGCAATAAGCTTGCTGGATACCCATAAAAAAGGAAAGGCCAGCTTCTTTATCCTGGATGCACTCCAGACAGACGGCAAACCTGTGCAATGGAAACAGGAAGGGCTCACACCGGCATTGTCTGTGGTAACCGTAGACAAGCCATTCCAGTCGCTGGCAGAACACCTGTTGCGGAATGTATACGTAGCAGAAGATGTGGTTGTTGAAGACATTGAGGTACCTGCCGGAGCCGTGCTGATCAATAAACAGGGCAATATCCTTAAAGGCGCCTACTCCCTGACCGGTGGTTCAATAGGCAAGTTTGAGGGGAACAAGATCGGTCGTGCCAAAAACCTGGAACGACTGGAGCAGGAAATTGCAGCATTAAGCAAGAGTACCGAAGCCCTGAAAACCTCTATAGAACAGAAGCGCAGCGAGATTGCAGGCTTTAATGCTACCCTGAATGATAAAGCGATTGACCAGGCTAAAGTTGCACTGAATCAGTTGCAGAACCAGATCTATGCACTGGGCAATAAAGCCGAGCACCTGGAGCAGCTGGATCAGAACAGTACGACCCGTATACAGGATGCTGAACAGCAGCTGGAAGATACGCGGGAGAATGTAAGTGATAAGCAGACCGAACTGGATGATATCAATGATCAGTTACAGCAATTGCTGGACCAGATAAAGGCTGCAGAGAGTGACTTCCAGATGGTTGAAGCCGATTTTAATATGGCTTCCCAGCAATATAATAACCAGAATCTGCAATATACCCGTCAACAGAGTAAGATCGAAAACCTGAAGCAGGAACTGAATTTTAAATCCAATCAGTTAAAAGATCTGGCTACCCAGGTAGAAAACAACCGGGTACAACTCAAAGAGACTTCGCAGATGATCAGTGATACCAGTGGTAAGCTGCACTTTGGAGATAATGAATTGTACGATTTGCTGAAGCAGAAAGAGACGGATGAGAAATCACTGAGTGAGAAAGATCGACTGTATTATGAGCTGCGCAATAGCATCAGCGAGCATGAAAGCCGCATCAGCCGCCAGCGTAGAGAAAGAGATCAGTCCGATACCCTGCTCTCCTCCATCAAAGAAAAGCTGAGTGAAATGAAACTGCAGGTTGCAGGAATGAAGGAGCGCCTTCATGTAGAATTTAAAGTAGACCTGGATGAGGTGCTGGAGCAACCAAGGGTAAATGAGCTGAGTATCGATGAGCTGAATGCAGAAGCAGAGAAACTGAAAAAACGACTGGACAATATTGGAGAAATCAACCCGACTGCGATAGAAGCATACCAGGAAATGAAAGTGCGCCACGATTTTATCGCCGATCAGAAGTCAGATCTGGAGCATGCCCGTGATACCCTGCTGGCTACTATCGAAGAGGTGGAGAATACGGCCAATGCCCGTTTCAAAGAAACGTTTGATAGAGTAAGAGAGAACTTTGTACAGGTGTTCAAAGCCCTGTTTACAGAAGAAGATAATGCAGATCTGCGCCTTACAGATGAGAGCAACCTTGCCGATAGCGGGATTGAGATCTATGCGCAGCCTAAAGGTAAACGCCCGAGCACATTAACGCAGTTGTCCGGTGGTGAAAAAACACTGACTTCAACAGCCTTCCTGTTTGCCATTTACCTGATCAAGCCGGCACCGTTCTGTATCCTGGATGAGGTAGATGCCCCGCTGGATGATGCCAACGTGGGTAAATTCACCCAGATGATCCGCAAATTCAGCGATAACTCACAGTTTATTATTGTAACACATAATAAGCAAACCATGTCTGCTGTAGATGTGATCTATGGGGTAACGATGCAGGAAGCAGGTGTAAGCAAGCTGGTTCCGGTCGATTTCAGAAGCTTGAACTAACAGATCCGAAAATATAAATCATCAGCCCCGGTAATGCGCACAACTAAATTCGCTTACCGGGGCTTTTGAATACTTGGTTTTCTTAACAATAAATTATATTTTTAGCCGCAAATTCAAAATCAGTATGAAGAAATTTCTAATCACTATATTATGCCTGGTTGGATGCACTGTAGCTCAGGCACAATTTATGGGTGGCCTTAATGCCGGTTATGCGCATGGCTCTTATTATAAAAAACCTTATTTCGGAGCCGCAGTAGAATTTGGCTTCCTGCGTACCATCCGTGTGGGTATCAATGCAGATGTGCTCATGCCGAGTACCGAAAAAACAGAAACGCAACTGTTCTATAAAGAGGATATGATGCCGGCAGATGAGACCACTACCACAACCTTAAAGTACTTTACGTTCAGCCCGGAGCTGTATGTAAAAAGATATTTCGGTAAAGAACGTGAGTATGCATACAACGGTTTTTATATCGGTATGGGCTTCTCTTATAAAATGTTCAAATACAACCAGACCGTAGGTGAGTATAATACCGGTATCTACCAGACCACATTTAAGAATGCAGAAGAGACCATCAAGCATCCTTTCATAGGATTAATGCTGGGTTATGAATTTGCAGCCGGTCCGGGTAATCTGGGTGTGGAACTGAAAGCAGATCTGCCTGCCAATGAGGTGAATGGCTATGCTATCGAAGTGAAATTACCGGCTATGATCAAGCTTGGTGTTACCTATCGCTTCGGTAATTTCATTCCGAAATGGTAATCTTATAAAGCAATAAATTATAAAAACGGGCTGCCAGAAGGCAGCCCGTTTTTATATAACCAGCATGTGTTTGTATACATGTCTGAGAAAAAAATCTTTTTGTGTCATTAATATATTAAATTTGATTATTGTTCTTAATGGTCTGAAAACTAATATTATGATTAAAAGAAGTATACAATTATTGTTCTTGTTGTGTAGTATCTGTGCGGCAAATTTTGCCTACAGCCAGTATTATATACCTGAAAATAGTGTATGGGCGATGGCTAATTTTGCCGGTGTTGACTTTTCCGGAGGGCAGCCGGTACCCATTACCTCACAGGTTACCGGTTCTGAGTGTAGTGCCGTGCTAAGTGATGCTAACGGGCACCTGCGTTTTTACACTGATGGAAGTACCGTCTGGGATCGTTTGGGCAATGTAATGCCTAATGGCCTGAACATTAATAATACCGGTACCAGCAGCCTTACGACCACTCAGGGCGCACTGATCGTACCACACCCGGGCAATCCCAATCAATACTTTGTTTTCTCAATGAGATTATATCTGTATGTAAACCTCGTAGATATGAGCCTGAATAACGGCTATGGCGATATTGTAACCTCATACCCGCTCAAAGGCGTGATCAACACAGATACTATGGGGGAGAAAATGGTAGCATTAAGAGGTTGTAATAATAATATATGGGTAGTCGTTCGTGCCAATAATGTGCCGGCATTTTATACATACCAGGTCAATAGTACCGGTCTGGTAACCACTCCGGTCATCAGCACAATCGGCATTGCACCCGCCAATTCCTATTTCCAGGGGCAAATGGTTGTCTCTCCCGACGGGACAATGCTGGCGACCTGCAGCTCCAGTGCGCAGTCCAGTCTGGAATTATTCAAATTTGATGTTGCATCGGGTGTCGTATATGATTCAGAGGTCCTGAAAAGCAATGTTTCCAGCTATGGATTGGCTTTCTCTCCTAATGGTCGCAGACTGTATTACAGCGATTTCAGTAACAATTTTCGTGCACAGCAGTATAATCTGGACAATCATGTAAGCACAGATTTAGGTCCCGCCCGTCTGGGCCAGTTCAAACTGGCTGTGGATGGTAAAGTGTACTTTCTTGGAGCCCACAATACCAATACGACCAACAGTTACCTGGGGCGTATAGCCAGCCCGGATCTTGCCGGAACAGCTTGTCAGTTTGAACAATATGTTCCTTCGCTCGCTTTCCCCAATCCGCCGGTCGGTATTTCCTTACTGGTAGGCTTGCCCAATGAAGTGGTAAAAGTACCTGCAGAAGGCGGATTTACCCCCGCAAACAGGCTGCTGATGGATACGGTTATCTGTACCAGTACGTTCAACCCGATTGTCTTATCGGCATACCCGGTATTCAATAACTATATCTGGGATAATGGGACAACCGGCCTGAGCCGGACCGTACAGTCTGCCGGCGCTTACTGGGTGCGTTATAATACTATGTGTGGCCCGAGAACAGATACGTTCAAAATAACGGTAAAGCCGGTCGCGCCATTACAGTTACAGTACAATCATCCCGTACTCAGTGCTACACAATCCTATAGCAGCTATCAGTGGTACAAAGCAGGGCAGGCCATTGCCGGAGCCACCGCAGCAACACTGACCGTGACCGATACCGGCTGGTATAGTCTTAAAGTAGGAGGGGCCGGTAACTGTAGCGACTCTGCAGCTTATTATGTATCTGGTGTAAACAGCATTGATGATGTTGCCGCAGCAGATGCCATTAAAGTGTATCCTAATCCGGTTAAGGACCAGGTCTCTGTACAAACAGATAAGCAGGTAAACTTAGCACTGGTTGATATCAATGGTAAAGTGCTGAAAAGTGCACGAGGCAATACCATGTCTTTGGCAGCATACTCCGCCGGAGTTTATTTTATACACATTACCGATGCACGTAGCGGCGCCTTGCTGAAAGTGCATAAAATCACCAAACAATAGTCCGCTTTTATAAGCCTTTAAAGAACTGAACAATCAGCTGAAACAACTGCTCCTGGTGATCCAGGGGCAGTGTGCGGGCCTGGTCATAGATATCATGATAGGCTGCAATACCACCCTGGGTATAGATAAAGAATGCAGGTACTCCTTTTTCCGTAAAGAAATAATGATCGCTGTTGGCTGCTTTGCCCCTTGAGTGCACAGCAGTAAACAGTTTTTGTTTTGTATTGATCTCCTGCAGCTGCGCAAAGGCTTTAGGGAACTCTGTAGCATTGACTACAGTAATGCCCTCCACACCAGTACCGGCAAGGTCTGTGTTGATCAGGAATTTGATCCGGGACAAAGGCATCAGCGGATGTTCTGTAAAGTATTTAGACCCTTTCAGTCCGATCTCTTCACCCGCAAAGGCAATAAAAACCATAGTGTATTTCTGCGGATTACGGGCATAATACTGTGCCAGGTTCAGCAGTAAAGCTACGCCACTGGCATTATCATTAGCCCCGGGAAAATAGACCTGGCTACCCATACCACCCAGGTGATCGTAGTGAGCCGTCACAACAAGGAAACTGTCCGGGTATTGTGTTCCCTTGATCATCGCACAGACATTCGAGGTTTTAAATTCCGGTATAAACTCCTGTTCAATATGGAGCTGCACCGTTTGCGGATGTTTGTTTCCCGTAGTGTCCAGCAATTGAATAAGGGTATATTTAGCCACTTCCGGTGCAGGACTCCAGATCAGTTTTTTGACCTGTTCGATCACTACAGGAACCCTGGCTTGTGCTACATAAATATTACTGTCTCTCTGTTCCAGTGTAAAAGAGCCTTTATTGGCATGGCTTTCCGGGCCAACAAGATAATCCCTGCCGGCTACGAGCTCCTGCCCGTCAATACTTACCTTTACTATCCCCGGAAAGGTGTTGACCGGATACGTGAATGGCTGAAAATAACTTTGCCCGGAAAGCGGTTTAAGCCCGTTTTCTTTAAATACGGCGGCAATATATTGTGCAGCTCTTTCCATACCGTTTTTGATATATCCCCTTCCGCAGAAGTAAGGACTGCAAAGGGTATCAACCACCGCACGGGAGTAGGCCTTTTGCTGGCTGTATGAAGTTTCCTGTGTGCCCAGGATTAAAGTAGTGGCTAAAAATAGTATTGCGGTCAATTTTTTCATAAAAATCACGTTATCCTGATAGAGGCATAAATATAGATAAAGAAACAGATTCTTCATAATAATGGGACGGATGCGCCTTAAGGAAAAATTACCGGAAGATTTAGCAAATACGCATGCAGGTACAGTACAGTTTTTTTACATTTGCTAATCCAAAAAGGGAGTATTAAGATTGAATATGTATTGGTGTAAATATAAAAGAGTATTTGCGGGTCTTGTGTTGCTGTTGCTCAGCAGTATTAATGCTGTCGCTCAGAGCACCACAGTCTCTGCACAGGTAAGCAGTAATACTGTAGGGGTGCAGGAGCAATTCCTGCTCACAATTACGGTATCTAACCCTACCGAGCGGTTTACGTTCCTGGAGCCTGCCCTCAGGGATTTCCGGGTGCTGGATGGGCCAGGAGAAAGTTACAGCAATAATGTAGTGACCATTAACGGGCATACCACCCAGGAAAATATGGTCAGCTATACCTATGTGCTGCAACCTTTGAGACAGGGTAACTTTACCATTGGCTCTGCCGGTATTCGTACACAGCGCGGCCAGGAGATAAGGACGAATCCGGTACATATACTGGTCGCCTCTCAAGGCAGCCGCCGGCAGCAGATGCAACAGCAGGCATTTGGAGCAGAGGAGGAGCCACGGCAGGAGCTCCCTTCGGTAGATGTAACCGGATTGACAGAAGCACACCTGAAAGACAATATTTTTATCCGTGCAGAAGTAGATAACAAAAACCCTTATCTGGGTCAGCAGATCAATGTGGTGTATAAACTATATACCCGCCTGCGTATGTCGCTGTCCCCAACCTCCCTGCCGGTGTTGAACGGCTTCTGGTCTCAGGATCAGCAGAGAGAACCGGATGTGAATCCGGTGCAGGAAAACTTTAACGGGAAGCGATATAATGTATTTGTGCTGCGGAAAACAGCCTTGTTTCCCCAGCAGAGTGGCCTCCTGCGACTGGATCCGGCCAAGGCAGAAGGTATGGTAGAAGTGGCTGCTGCGGTTGGTGGTAACCGTTATGTGCCCCAGACCATACAGGCCGAGATTGAAAGCCCCGCTGTAGATATTGATGTAAAGCCGCTGCCCGCCGGTAAACCTGCGGATTTCTCGGGTGGTGTAGGGCAGTTTGTCTTATCAGCATCACTCAGCCGCAACAGCATGTCAACTGATGATGTGGCCCAACTGGTGTTAACCATAAATGGTAGTGGAAACATAGGACTGATCAATGCCCCGGTACTGAACCTTCCTTCGGGATTGCATACGGCCGATCCGGAGTCCCGCGATTCTATTTCAGACCTCATGCCGAAACTGCTGGGTTCCAGAAAATTCCTGTATCAGGTCAGTGCCGACAGTGCCGGTAATTATACCATAGCCCCTATTCAGATCAGTTATTTTGACATCGGTTCAGGTACTTATAAAACATTGCAGACAGGATCATTTACCCTATCTGTATCGCAGGGTACCAAAACTGCAGGCAGCCAGGGCAGCGGTGTGGAGCAGATGAAAGATATACATGGACCGGTTAGTGAAATGCCGGCGTTTAAAGATAAGCATACCCTGCTATGGCAACAGCCGTACTACTGGTTGCTGTATATAGCAGGACTGATCGGGCTTGGTTTCCTGGCCGTACTGCATCGCCGCAAACAACATAGGGTACAGCACGCAGATGTCTTTCGCTCCCGGCAGGCCAATAAAGAAGCCTGGAAGCGTCTGGCTGCAGCCAGAAATGCCCTGCAGAATAGCAGCAATACAATATTCTACGAAGAGGTATCGAAAGCAATATGGCTATACCTGAGCGATAAACTGGCCTTGCCGATCAGCAGCCTCAGCAAAGAGAATATAGCACAGAAACTGCGTTTTCGTGGTATAGCAGAGGAGCAGGTACAAAAAACAATTGCCTTGATTACGGAATGTGAAATGGCCCTGTATAGTCCTGAAGGCGGGCAGCAGCAAAGGCAGGCTACGTTAGACGAAGCGGGGAACCTGATTGGTATTTATGAAACCTATTTTAAAAAGAAATGATGAGGAAAGCAATATTATCTGTACTGCTGTTACTGGGCTGTATCGTAGGATGGGCGCAGGATGAGGCTGCTGTGCAGGACTGGAATGAAGCGACAAGGTCTTACGCAGCACACCAGTACCGTAATGCTGCGGAGCATTATGAAGCCATTGTAAAAAAGCATGAGGCCAGTGATGTCGTATATTACAACCTCGGAAATGCGTATTATAAAAACGGTGAACGGGGCAAGGCCGTACTGAACTATAAAAGGGCTTTGAAACTGAATGCATCAAATAAGCAGGCCAGGGATAATATATCTTTTATCCACAGCAAAACGCCGGGCGCACCGGTTGTATTAAAAGATATCTTTTTTATGCGCTGGTATCATGCCGTACTGTATAAGATCCCGGCCAATACCTGGGCTATTGCTGCCCTGATCGGCTTCCTGTTGGTACTCTTTGTAATCTATCGCATGATTACAGGGAAGATCCGCTTTGGCTACCGCTGGTTGAGCCTCAGTACCGTTGTATGGTTACTGATCATCAGCTTTGCCTTTACCGGCTATCGTCAGGGAAAAGTGAATACCGAAGGGGTAGTACTCTCCTCACAGGCGTTCCTGTATGAATCCGGCGATATGACCAAACCCAGGATGAGTGTGCCGGAAGGCACCGTACTGAACTTAATCGGTCAGCCCAAAGAAGGAAAGGTGCTGGTGCGCCTGGCAAATGGTACGGAAGGCTGGATTGACCAGGCGGATGTAGAAATTGTCTGAAAACTGAAAAAAAAATAGCAACTTTGCAGCGCAAAACACAGTAAATTATGAGTAACAACAAACACAGTATCAATATAAATGTAATGTTGGATAATGATAAAATGCCGGAACATATCGACTGGCATGCATCAGGCACCAACGGAGAACCGAGTCCGGCTAAAGCGATGTTCCTGTCTTTATGGGACGGACAGGAGAAAACGGCAATGCGCATTGATTTGTGGACTAAGCGTATGATGGTAGATGAGATGAATGACTTCTTCTTCCAGACAATGATGACGCTGGCCGATACCTTTACCCGTGCAACGCGCAACGAAGCGCTGGCCACAGAATTCAAAGAATTTGCCCGTAACTTTAAGAAGAAAGCCGACCAGGCCCTGATGGACGACGAGGCTAAGAATAAGTAAATAATTAATGCTGTTGTAATACGACCGAAGGGTTAATATTACAACAGCATTATTCTTTTTTGGGAGAATGTGCTTTATAATTCGTCCAGCTGCACAATACCGTTCTGCAGTGCGAACTTAATAATGCCGGCAAGGTTCCGCGCTCCTATACGTTTAGAGATATTACTCCTGTATTGTTCCACCGTTCTCTCTGATAAGAACAGGTGATTGCCGATTTCTTTTGTAGTCATCTGTCTGCACAATAGTTTGATCAGTTCCAGTTCCTTTCCGGAAAACTTAGTGTTGGCAATCAGGTGCTTCATCGCCAGCTCATCATTCGCATCCGAAAAACGGTTAATGATATGGTTGCGGGCCTCCTTGCAGAAATAATCCCTGCCACTCATGAGCAGGTGTACACTTTTAATAAATTCCTCATCATCCTCTTTCTTGATCACATAGCCGTTTACACCAGCCTGCAACATGCGTAGGATCGCATCCGGAGCATAAGAGAAAGAGTACGCCAGTATCTTGGTTTCGGGTAATTTATATTTCAGTTCTCTTACCAGCAGATCACCCGTCGTATCCGGCAGGGTATAGTCAACGATAACGAGGTCAGGAAAATGTTGCAGGGCCAGGCTCATACCTGTGGCCCCTTCGTACGCCATATAAAAATGATTATACAGGTCGCCGATAACCAGCTTTATACCATTGGCTACCATTTTGTGATCATCGATCACCAGCACTTTATTGTATTTTGAGGGTTCCATTGTCTATTGTTTACTGTCCCGGTCATTATCCCCTGCGGAGCTCCGGTCTGTTTAATGTAATTTCACGGAAAGGTCAATCTGGTATCCTTCAGGATAGTGATTGTCTATCGTAACATCTGCGTTCAGCTTTTGAATGCGCTGCGTCATATTGTCCAGCCCTATACCATTGGACGATTGCTCCGACCATCCGCTTCCATTGTCTTTATAAATGATATTCAGTTTATCTTTCTGATTGCTGAAAAGGAGATCAATCCTGCTGAACTCTGCATGCTTCAGGGTATTGGTAATGCACTCCTGTAATACTGCCTTCAGCTGAGAGAACTGGTAGTGGCTTAAGAAGCGCTTATCATCTGCTTTTTCATGTATCTGGTACTGAAATTCACCTACTATACTCAGCTTTTCCAGTGTCGCCCTGATATTGCTGATCAGGTCCGCAACAGAATATTGTTTATCCGATTTCAGGTCATGTGCCAGACTCCGTATCAGTTCCATAGTATGATCAATATGGTGTTCCAGTTCACTCTTGTCGGACAGGCCTTCTCCCGCCCGTTTGGCTTTTGCCAGTGTTTTGGCATATAACAGTGCCGGGTTGGCCTCATCATGTATATTCCGTGCCAGGTTAAGTTTAAACTCCAGGAACTTAGCCTGTTGCCGCTGGCGTATAATCACAAAAGCAGAAACACCGGCCAGCAGCAGCAGTACAGTGCCAGACCCGATCAGTAATAGCAGCTGATCTGTTCTCTTTTGCTTGGCCTCTGCTTCTGCCAATACAATTTGCTGGTCTTCCACTTTCGCCATTGCATACATCATATCGCTGGCCTCGGTCACCGTAGTGGACATAAATTCTTCGCCGATTTCTATGGCTCGCCTCAGAGTATCAATGCATGCTACGTAATTACCCTGGTTATATAATGCTCTTGCTTTATACTTGGTCACTATATAATGATCCCAGGTACTTCTGTTTTGATTAAACTCTCCTTCTAGCAGCTTTATATAATGTGCCGTACTATCAATGTTCGCTTCCTCCAGAAAGAATACCGTTTTGTTATCGATAACCTTGAACTTAAGATAGCTTTTTAAATATTCTGGGGTACCCTCATAATCAGCCAGTGCCTGCATTTGCTCGATGGCATTCCAGATCAGTTTACGGTCATTTGTAGACACCCCTTTTTCGTACAGTAACTTAACCTGCGCATTTCGAAGCGCAGCTATAGCAAGCAGGTTTTTAGAGTTGTTCTGTTGTACATTGGTCAGCGCTTTGTTTATCGCATCAGTGATTTCTTGTCCGCTGATGCTGTCCTGCTCATGATAGGCAGCCTTACCCATATAGATCAGTAGATTGCCCGTTCTTATTAAGGTAGCACTATCCAGGCGTTGGTTGACAACTGCAGCGGGAAGTCCTAGTATATAGGTCCTGTTCTCTTTATACAAGTCCAGCGTGCGGTGATAGGAGTTCTTGCCATTATAATAGTCGGTCAGGAACATAAGCGGACTTATGGAGTTTTTACTGCGACTTGTTTTGGCCTGCGCCATCATTTTCTCTGCGTAATAAAGCATTTGCCCATCTCTTCCGGACATTTTTGCCTGATTACTTAAGATAGCATAGTATTCTTGCTTATATAAATCATTATAATTATTATTCCATACAATTTTCCGGTAAGGACTCATGATATCGAGGATATCCTTGTTCTTGAATAATACATGCTTGAATGTCAATAACTGCATTGTTTCCTGTACCGCATCCAGATACTCTTTTTCTTTCAGTGCCCCTTTCTGATACCGAATGTAAAGGTTATTCAAAACCCTGGTAGCAGAGTCTTCTTTGCTTTGTGCCAAGGACCTTCCCATGCCGGCAAATATGAAGGCTATAACTGCTGCTAATGCAATCAGCCCTCGCCGTCTGCTGCCAGCGATAGTACTTCTTAAATTGTTTTTTCTGTGCTGAGTTTGTGCTGTTGCAAACATAAAAATGACTGTGTATGAATTGAAGTACTTTAAATCCGGTCAATATTGCATTCAGGTCATAAAGGTAAGCCCTCGGGGTATTTTCGAAGAATCCGATTGTGTTTTCTGAATATAAGTATTGAACAAGTACAATATGATTTAGGCCAATAGTGGGCGAAAGATACAAATCCGAAGCATTTTCTCCATATCGTAATCTCCGAAAGTATAATAATTCGATCTGATTCAATAATTAAAATATTATGTACTAATCATATTCCTTCTGATCCGGTGCCTGTTTTTGTCCTCTCTTAATGCCGGACAAGGGGTTTTGTACATAGTGTTAATGCCTGAGTGCGGAATGTTCAATAAGACAATTCGACTTGTTCGTAAGTTTTTAACCGCCTTCGTTTCCCGCTCTACTTTTGATACATAACACCTTGGAAAAATACACAGTGGCCCCGCATAAAAATGTGATGATGACCGTCTTTTCAGACTACATCTATGTATCAGTAAACCGCTGCTGTGCTTGTTCTAACCTTTATTGTATTACTCAATTTTTTCTCTATGAAACGAAATCTACTTTGGAAGGTACTGGCGGTTAACCTGTCATTGAGTATTCCGACACTGGCACAAAATCCGGGCGGAGTACCTGTTACGGCATGGTACCGGGCCGATGTGGTATCCAGCTTATTTTCAGATGCGGGCATTACGAGTGCCGGCAACAACACGACAATACAGCAATGGAACGAATACCAGGGCACCGGGTTTAACCTGCTCCAGTCAACAGCAGGCAGCAGACCTGTGTTTTCCGCAAGCACTACACTTGCCAACTTTAACCCTACCGTTACATTTGACGGAAGCAATGACTGGATGCAGTTCAGTGCGGGTACCGGTGTCAACATCATTGACCGGGTCAACGGATCGCTCTATGCAGCGGGGTATGTAAATGTTTTGAAAAGAAATGGCTTTCTCGGCTTCCATTCTTCTATGGATTATCCGGGACTGCACCTTTTTTCGAACACAAACCAGGTACTGTTCTTTACCGGAGGGCCAGGATACCAGGGCTTAAGTCCCAATGCGCTGAAAGCAAATATGTATTTTAATGCTGGATCGGGATGGCAGAATGGTGGCGGTACCAATGCAAACTATGCTGCAGCTACTGTATCCATGAACGGAGACCGTGCCGATTATATCGGGTCTCAGTTAAATAATGCTAATCAGAGTACCGGCGCACGCGATCTGCGTATCGGTGCCGATGATAACTATGGTTCATTCAGCGGTCAGCTGAATGAGATATTGGTTTTTGAAGACAGGCTTACTGCTGCTCAGACCGATCAGCTGGAAAGCTATCTGGCTATTAAATACGGTACTACGTACGCAAGTGGTACTAAAGATTATAAAAACGCAGCAGGTGTTGCAGTATGGACTGCCGCCGCACATACCGGGTATAAAAGCAATATTGCCGGTATCGCCCGTGACGATAATGGTGCATTACATCAAAAGCAATCCTGGAGCACCAATACGGGTACACAGGTGCTGATCGGTACTACCGGCATGGCCAATACTAATGCTGCGAATGCAAGCGGACTGAGTAATGGTCAATACCTGATCTGGGGCGATAACGGACTGGCTAAAGTGCCTACGGTTTCCTTTACCGGAAGTGGTCTGAGCCATCGTTTCGCTGCAGTATGGCAGGTGCAGAATACAGGTACTGTAGGTACGGTAAGAGTGGCCTGGCCGCAAGGCTTAACCAATCTGAGCCTGATCCAGAGTACAGATGCGACTTTTGCAACCGGTAATGCGATTACTGGTATGACTGCTAACTCCACTACCATAAACGGGGTGGTATACAATTATGCAGATGTAACCCTGACCAACGGTCAGTACTTTACATTCGGTGCGAAACTGGCAGGCCCTGGTGGGGTAACTACCGGCTTACTCATGTGGCATAAAGCCGATGACGGTACGGCTGCTGCCGGGCAGAAAAATATCTGGAAAGACATATCCGGTAACGGAAGAGATGTAATCCAGACCAATAATGCTACTTATCAGCCTGCACTGGTGACCAATGCCAGCTATACGGCCAATAACAGAAACTATACGTTCAACTTTAATCCATTCTACTATTTCGATGGAACGAACGATTTCTTCTACAGACTTAATGATAACTACTTCCCGACTACTACCAGTCCGGGTTCTGCTTATGGCGTCATGCTCAACTCTACAGTGGGCGGATGGCGTACTCCATACGGTTGGGGCGATGATGATCCTAACCTGGTAAGAGGAGATAACGCGTATTATCTGACCCGCGATAACGGAACGGTATTGAATACTAATAGTTCGGTTACCTTAAATACCAAACCGGCTCATATCGGCGGCATGTCCTGGCGTGGCAGCACCAATGGGATGTATATGAACATAGACGGACAACTGTTCTCTACACCATCATATAATGTCGGTAGTGTAAATAGTGCGGCTAATTTTGCTATCGGTTCAGAAGGGTATAACCTTACCGCAACCGGGTATGAGCAATACCAGGGCGCCATGTCAGAAGTATTTGCCTACAGTGTAGACCACCAGAATTCTGGTGGTGATGAAAAGCAAAGAATCAATTCTTACCTCGCCCTTAAATATGGTATAACCTTAAAAAATGATGCCGGTACCAATACCACGAACTACCTGAGCAGTACTTCAGTAGTGGTTTGGGATACCACCATCAATAATGGGTATAACAACAGCATTGCCGGTCTGGTTAATGATGAAAACAGTGCATTAAATCAGAAACAATCCCGTAGTAACGTTAGCGGACAGCAAGTCCTGGTCGGTACTACTGGTCTTGCCAATACCAATGCATCAAACAGTGCTGCCCTGACTAACGGTCAGTACCTGATCTGGGGCGACAATGGTCTGGCTAAAGCGCTTTCTACACCATTGACTGGCATATCAGGACTCAACCTGCGTTTCGCAGCCATCTGGAAAGTACAAAATACAAATACAGTTGGCACCGTACGCGTAGCATGGCCTGCCGGTATTGTAAACCTTTCGCTGATCCAGAGTATCGATGCTGTATTTGATGCAAGTGATGTGAGAACGGATATGAGCGTGAATACACAAACCATAAATGGTGTGGTATACAACTATGCAGATGTTACACTGACAAACGGAAATTACTTCACTTTCGGAGGCTATATCGCTGGTCCGGGTGGTGTAGGCACCGATCTGTCTTTGTGGTATAAAGCCGACAACGGTGTGACTACAGATGCGAATAAGATGGTTACTGAATGGGCTACCACAACTACCAATGCGGTGAATCTGACACCAAGTGGTACTGCTGTACTGCCTTATAATGATCAGACAACTTATACCAGCACCTGGAACTTTAATCCTACCGTTAGTTTTGATGGTACAAACAATTATTTACGTAACAACACTACCGCTTACTTAAATACTGCAGGTTCTGTTCACTACATCGTAGTTGCCAGAAACCCGCAGCGTAATACTGCTACCCGCAGTCTTTTTGCCATAGCTGGTAATGATGATGGATTCTTCTATTCCGGAGCAGGTAGTAATACAGCAATCCCTGCAATCGGTAACAACTACAATGTAGCTGCTGCTGCCATAGCTACTCCGAATAACTTTGGTATCTATTCTGCAATATTACCAAAGACCGGTAGCCCTGCCAATCAGAGAGGATTCTATAATGGCCTGATGAAGGTGTACCCATCACCATATCCGTATACCGGGGGTAACTATTCGCTGCCTACTACTGGTGCTTATATCGGTGCAGACGGTACAACCGGCGATAACTTTAGTGGTGATATTGCCGAAGTGGTATTGTATCACAATCCTACCGGCGGTGATATGACCAATGCAGATCTGTCCAGAATTCATAGTTATCTGGCACTGAAGTATGGCATTACCCTGGATCAGACCAGCGCACAAAATTATGTGAGCTCTTCCAGTGCAGTGATATGGGATGCAGCGACTACAAATGTTGGCTATAATAGTAACATTGCCGGTATCGGTAGAGATGACGTAGGTTCCTTAAATCAAAAACAATCGAGAAGTGTCAATGCAGGCCAGCAGGTACTGGTAAGTACTACCGGTCTGGAAAGCACTAATGCAGCTAACTCCGGGTTAATGACCAACGGTCAGTTCCTGATCTGGGGTGATAATAATCTGGCTAAAGCGCCTACGGTATCTATTGCCGGCATTACTGGTGTAAACTATCGTTTCGGATCGATCTGGAAAGTACAGAATACCGGTACTGTGGGAACAGTACGTGTAGCATGGCCTAAAGGATATGCTAATCTGAAGCTGATCCAGAGTACTGATGAAACCATCTCTTCTTCTGATGTAATCACTGATATGATCAGCAGCCAGGTAGTAAATGGCGTAGAATATAACTATGCAGATGTTACCCTTGCCAATGGCCAGTACTTCACCTTTGCAGCTTTCATCCAGGCTCCGGGCGGGGTTACCAATAACCTCAGCTACTGGTACAGAGCAGATAAATTTGCAGAATCTGCGGCTACAGGTTCGAGTGTAACTTCATGGACAGACTTTACTTCCGGTACTGTTTCCGCGCAGTTAGGCGATAATGCACAGCCGGTTTCGACACTGGGCGGCAGCACATATTTTAACTATAACCCTGGTGTTAAGTTTACCTCCGCAAACCAGTCTCTGGGCAATCTGAATGTACAAACGGTTACCAGTCTGAACTATGACATCTTCACCCTGACCAAAGAAGGCGTATCTCCTGGTGCTAATGGCAGAATCTTCAGTGCCCTGGTGAATAATGCAGACCAGAGCGGAAGCATTAACTATTGGGATGGTATCGGTATCCTGGCCGACCAGCGTATCGAACGTATGAATGTTGGATACAGCAACAGATACCTTGCTAATCCTGGCAGTATCTTGTACTCCACAAATAGTCCGAGTATCATGTACAATAAATTCAGCGATATCGATGTATCGAAAGGGGTGAATGGCGCCGCTAATGGTACTGCAGGCACCAACTCGGCAAGAGGTCAATTCAATGGTGGTCATGCATTCGGTTCTACACAGTTCTCCAGCAATGGTAGTGATAATGCCGGCTTTACCGGCGACCTGGGTGAGGTAATCATTTATGGTAATGGTAATATTACTCCTGCGGAAAGAAACAAAGTAGAATCTTACCTGGCGATCAAATATGGTATTACCCTGCAGAGCAGCAACAACTACACAACTGCTCAGAATGTAGTAGTATGGAATGCCGCAACCAACGCCACCTATTACCACAATGTGGCCGGTGTGGGTTACGATTATATCTCTGCATTACTGCAGAAACAAAGCCGCAGCCAGATGGCAAATGCCAACAATCAGGTGATTATGGGCCTGGGAGAGATCGACTCTACCAACGACCTGAACCCTGCAACACTGACTGATGGTCAGTTCCTGTTATGGGGCGACAATGGCAATACGCAAGCTATGACCAATACAGCGACCACTTACACTGCATTTAACTATGCAGGTGGTACAAACAATGCACGTCGTATGAACCGTGTATGGAAAGTACAGAATACCAATGTGGCTAACGAGATGCTGATCCGCTTCCCTGTAGCTTCGGTAGGTACCACTACACTGCCTCTGGGCGATGCTTGTGGCAGCTATGCGATCCTGTTTGCAAATGACAGTACCTTTACGAATAACCTGACCGTTTTGCCGCTTACCGTTAACGGAACGGACTATGACGTAACCCATGCTTTCCCGAACGGAACCAGCTTCTTCACATTTGCTAAACTGACCCCACTGGCCAATGGCGTGGTATACCTGCCTGCGGTAACAGAAACTACAGACCAGTATAACAATAACTGTGGAGTAGGTGAGTGGATCCAGTATTATCAGACTGGTAACCCGACACAAAAAATGCTGGGTATGGCCGGATATACAACTACAGAGTTAAACAACTTCGATGTTGTGATTACACCAGAAGGTATCGGCTACGATGATGGTACCCGCACAACCAACCTGATGCCTCGTATTACTACCGTCGTAAACGGTAATGCCGGAGCATTATCAACCGGTAAAGTAAGAATATACTACAGCCAGAGCGAAATGAATGCAACTATTGTACCGGGTGCGGTAACCAACAGCTGGTTTAAATACGAAGGTAATGCAGATTCAGTGCTGACCGATGTGTACAGTGATGGTGTATTCCTGACTGGTAAAGCTGTTGCGATCACTCCGGATGCAACAGGCGTAGAAAATGGCGTGAGCTATGTAGAGTTCCATAACATCAATTCCTTCTACAGCTTTGTATACCTGTCTTCTACAGAAAATGTACAGACTGTGTTGCCGGTTCAGCTGACTACCTTTACCGCAACCAAAGGACAAGGTAAGGTTGTATTAGACTGGACTACAGCCAGCGAGCAGCATAACAAAGGTTTCGCAGTAGAGCATAGTACTGATGCCCGCAACTGGAATACTATCGGTTTTGTCAATAGCCTGGCTGCTTCTGGTAACAGCAATGCAGCATTGCAATACGCATTTACCCATAAAGAACCTGTGAACGGTAATAACTTCTATCGCCTGAAGCAAACAGACTTTGACGGTAACTATGTATACAGCCCGGTTAGAATGGTCGGCTTTGCACAAACCGAAAATACAATCCGCATCCTGCCTAACCCTGTCCGCAGTGAGTTATGGATTCAGGGGCTGAGTGGCAGCAACAAGATTGTAATTACCAATGCTACCGGACAGGTTATGGTAACAATTAAAACGGATAATGTAGCCAGCCATATGGTCAACATGGGTCACTATGCACCGGGCTTATACATCATCTCCGTAGTGAAAGAGAATGGTGTGAGGAGCAGTTATAAAGTGATTAAAGAATAAGCTATAAATTGATATTGCACATACTTTAATGCACAAGACAACCCGCCTGCTTATCGCAGGCGGGTTTGTTATTTACCGCACTGCGGGAAGTTCTTATGCTATATTCATATAATACGGTACTTTTTGGTACCGGTATAAATAAACCATTTTTTTACATAAAGATTAAAACAAGGAGGATTCTAGTTTTAGTGTTTGATTTGTTTCAAATAGTAGAGGAGTGTACCTTAACAGGCCAGAGCAGCGCATCTGGCCTGTTTATTTTTAGCCTGCCCAGATATTTTTTTTGTTAAAAAGTGCATTCTGTATTCATACTTGAGTTAAACTGTTATATTTGCTGACTATTAAAAAAATCAAAATGTTACATAACAGTGTGTTAACTAGGAATTAGCCCGAACTGTTTCTACATTTGTACCAAAATTACCAAAAGCCCATTCCGAACTTGACCAGGAAATTCCACATATTGAGCAAGAAGTTCATCGTGATGCTATTGGCGCTTCAGATCATGAATATGAGCGTCTATAGTTCGGGGTTTTATATTAAAGTCAAAGACGGCAAAGGACATAAGGTATCTATGTTCAACCAGATCGACTCTGTACTGGAGTATCTCGTGGAGATCACTTTCGGTCAGGTAAATGCGTTTCCTGAACAAGATACGGGCCACCATCATCCTATCAAGCACATCACCAAGACTGCCAAGTTCTTTGATGTAGCAATACAGGAAATCCGACAATTCGAATTACAGTCTATTACGGAACATGCTCCTGTAAAATATACAGAGTATACCGATAAATACGATTTTCTTTATTACAAAGAGATCAATCCTCCCCCTCCCAAATTTAATTTAGTCTAAGTATATTTGTAATACGCATATGTGTGTATTATGTTTGTTTTGCTTGTATCTATGGTACAGGTGTATATCTTATATTTAATACGATTAAATTAAATGAAGCGGAAAACCTTACTGGGCATTGCGGGAGCAATGTTCATAATGTGGGTATGCAGTGCGCATACCTATGCCCAAACCAGCGATACCCTTCGCGTCAACCTGAACGAGGTTGAGCAGACCTTTTTAGAAAAAAACTTATTATTACTGGCACAGCATTATCAGGTTAATGCGGACAGTGCCCTGATCACGCAGGCCAGGCTCTGGGATAATCCGGTGCTGAGCACAGACCAGAATGTATATGCCAATCGCCGCTTTTTCGAGCATGGTGTCAACCCTGACGGTACACCAAGAGGCCAGTTCCTGGTACAGGTGGAGCAGCTGATACAACTGGGTGGTAAAAGGTCCAAAAATGTAGCGCTGGCAGGTACCAATGCGACAATTACCTACTGGCAGTTTATCGACCTCATGCGTACACTGAAGCTAGAGTTACGTAATAACTATTATACACTGATTCAGGCGCTGAATCTCTCCCGTTTATATGCAGAAGAAGATGGCCACCTGGACCAGCTGGTCAAAGGGATGCAGGCACAATTACAGGCCGGTAATATTGCCCGTAAAGATTTGCTTCGGCTGCAGGCATTACAACTGACACTGCACCAGAAAATAGCGGATAACCACCAGCAGATCGAAGACCTGGAGGCTAGTCTGCGTACCTTACTGCAAACCGGTCCGCAAAGTATACTGATACCATCTGAACAGATGAATAACAAGGTGGTACTGCCTCAGTTGCAGGATGCCATGACTACTGCAATCGAGTATAATCCGGAGTATAAAATTGAGAACTACCGGCTGACCGGTACTACTCAAAACCTGGCAGTACAGAAAGCCATGGCCGTACCGGATCTGACCATCTCTCCCAATTTTGATCAGAATAGTAACTATACACCTAATTACTGGGGGCTGGGACTGAGTATTCCTATACCGGTATTCAACCGTAACCAGGGTAATATCAAGGCCGCTCAATTCCAGATCAGGTCTCAACAGGCTGTGGTCGATAATAAGCGTATTGCACTGCAGAACAATGTAGCAGCAGCATACAACAAACTGTTCGCGGTACAGAAGATGAATGCCGATAACCAGGATGCATTCTACAAAGACTATGATGCCTTGTATGACAATATCGTGCAGAGCTATAAGCAGCGTCAGCTGAGCCTTGTAGAATTTATCGATTACCACCAGGCATACCTGGATGTAATGAGCCAGAAATCCAACCTGGCCCTGCAATTGCAACTGGCCAAGGAAGAACTGAACTTCCAGTCCGGAGCGGATCTTGTTAAATAATTTATTTCCCCCAAAACAAAATAATAACCATGAATTTTAAGATAAGCATTCCCGTATTATGCATGCTGGTATGGGCTACCGCCTGCGGCAGTAAAGAACAACCACAGGATAATACCAATAAAAAATACGTCATCAGTGACACGATGATGAACATGATACAGCTGGACTCCGTACGCACCAGTACGGTAGTAGATCAGCTGACCCTTACCGGTAGCGTAAGTTTCAATGAGAATAATGTAGTGAATATATTTCCCCGCAGTAGTGGACAGATCGTTTCTACTACGGTGTCTCTGGGCGATTTTGTACATAGAGGCCAGGTACTGGCCGTAATCAAAAGTGCCGATGTAGCCGGTAGCTACAGTGACCTGAACAGCGCCAATGCCGATATATCGATTTCTAAAAGAGAAATGGAAAGTGCAGAAAACCTGTACAAAAACGGTATCAGCAGCGAACGTGAGTATGTAGAAGCAAAGCAAAACTATCAGAAAACACTGGCACAGGCCAATCGTATCAAAGCACAGATCAGCATTAATGGTGGTAGCGGTGCTACACAAAGCGGTAACTATACACTGACCTCCCCGATAGATGGTTATGTAGTGGCTAAAAACGCTACCACAGGCGCTTTCATTCGTTCTGATGATGCTAAGAATATTTTCACCGTATCAAACTTGAGCAATGTTTGGGTAAATGCTAACGTGTATGAGTCCGACATTCCGAAAGTAAAACAAGGCTATAGCGTAAAGATCATACCAATGTCTTACCCGGATAAAGTGTTTGAAGGCAAGATTGAAAAAGTAGGCGATGTGCTGGACCCCGAGAATAAATCTATGGCGGTAAGAATAAGCCTGGCCAATAAAGACCTGCTGCTGAAACCGGAAATGTTTGTAAAAGTAATTGTGGAAAATACAGAAGGTAGTACGGCTACCTGTATTCCTACCAGTTCCCTGATATCTGTCGACAGTAAAAATTATGTCGTGGTATTTAATGCCAAAGATGACCTGCAGATTGTAGAAGTGCATGTGATCAAGAAGGCCGATGACCTCACATTCATCCAGGCAGAAGACCTGAAATTAGGACAGAAAGTAGTGACTAAATACCAGTCCCTCCTTTTTGAAGAACTACAGAAATATTAAGGTACCGTATCGTATCTATCACAAACAATGCCCGGTACATGAGTGCTGTGGCAGTTTAAAAATATTTTCCACATGAATAAAGTAATTAAGGGGGTCATACACTTTTCCCTCAGACACAGATACCTGGTGTTTTTCCTGACAGCTGTCATGGCTGTAATCGGGTATGTAAGTTATACCAAAACACCCATCGAGACATTTCCCGATGTAACCAATACACAGATCATTATCATCACACAGTGGCCCGGCCGCAGTGCAGAAGAAGTAGAACGCTTCGTAACCATACCGCTGGAAACACAGTTAAATTCGGTGCAGAGCAAGATCAACCTGCGTTCGACCTCTTCCTTTGGTCTGAGCTATATCCGCCTCATCTTTGATGATCATGTAGATGATGCCTTTGCCCGCCAGCAGGTTATGAGCCGCATAGGAGGGGCCGACCTTCCCGATGGTGCGTCGCCGGATGTGCAGCCACCATATGGTCCTACCGGAGAGGTATACCGTTATATACTGAAGAGCAAGACACGCAACATCCGTGAGCTCAATACCATACAGGAGTGGGTGCTGGACCGCAAGTTCAAGTCTATACCAGGTGTTGCTGATGTAAATACATTCAGTGGCGGAGAGAAAATTTACGAAGTAAGGGTAGACCCGCAGGATATTGCCAACTATGGTTTATCGGCCCTGGACGTGTATGAAGCGGTGAATAAAAGTAATATCAATGTCGGTGGCGATGTGATCGAAAAGAACGGACAGAGCTATATCGTACGCGGTATCGGTTTGCTGAACAATATTGATGAGATCAATAATATTATTGTCACTAAGGCTAATGGCGTACCTATCCTGGTAAAGAATGTGGCTAAAGTCGTAGAGACCGAAAAGCCGCGCCTGGGGCAGGTTCATCTAGATAATAATGACGATGTCGTAGAAGGTATTGTTGTGATGCGTAAAGGCGAAAATGCCAAAGAGGTACTGGACCTGATCCATGCCAAAGTAGATGAACTGAATAATAATATCCTGCCCAAAGATGTAAAGATCGTACCCTTCTATGATCGTACCCATCTGATGGAGTATGCAACACATACGGTACTGCATAACCTGGTTGAGGGTATTGTGCTGGTAACGCTCATTGTACTCATCTTTATGGCTGACTGGCGCACTACGCTTATTGTGGGCATCATCGTACCGCTTTCTTTATTATTTGCGTTTATGCTCATGCGCATGCGGGGCATGTCTGCAAACTTACTATCGATGGGAGCGGTAGACTTTGGTATTATTATCGATGGTGCCGTCGTTATGGTCGAAGGGATATTTGTAGCCCTCGATCATAAGTCGAGAGAAGTCGGCATGGAACGCTTTAATAAACTGGCTAAGCTAGGATTGTTCAAGCAGGTAGGCGCAGAAATGGGTAAGTCCATCTTCTTCTCCAAACTGATTATCATTACCTGTCTGATTCCGATTTTCGCCTTCCAGAAAGTAGAAGGTAAAATGTTCTCTCCATTAGCCTTTACACTGGGCTTTGCCTTGCTGGGAGCGCTTTTGTACACCCTTACCCTGGTGCCTGCATTGTCCAGTGTACTGCTGCGTAAGAATGTAAAAGAGAAGCATAATGTAGTCGTACATTTCTTTGAAAAATATATAGGACGTGCATTCCGCTGGACCTATTCGCATCCTAAAGTGAGCTTCCTGTCTGCACTGGTATTTATGGCCCTGTCTTTTGGTTCTGCCAAATTCCTGGGTTCTGAGTTCCTGCCGGAGCTGGATGAAGGTGCCTTGTGGGTAAAAGCGCAGTTGCCTATGAGTTCGTCATTAGATCAGAGCAATGAGGTGGCGCGTAAGATGATGGAAATTATTGAGAAATTTCCGGAAGTAAATCATACCCTGGCACAGGTAGGCCGTACCGTAGATGGTACCGATCCCAAAGGCTTTTTCAACGTAGAGATCGCAGTTGATCTTAAACAAAAAGAAGACTGGCCTAAAGGGGTTACTACGGATAAGCTGGTAGATAAGATGAATGACCAGCTCAGCAAAATCCCCGGCGTATTATACAACTATTCTCAGCCGATCCGTGATAACGTAGATGAGGCAGTAGCGGGTGTTCCGGCTTCTCTCGCGGTTAAAATATTCGGTCAGGATTTTAATACACTCGACTCCTTATCCAACAAGGTAATGGATCAGTTAAAGAAAGTACAGGGTATAGAAGACCTGGGTGTATTGCGTAACCTCGGACAGCCCGAGTATCGCATCGAACTGGATCAGCAAAAAATGGCCATGTATGGTGTGAATATCCAGGATGCCAACTCGGTGATTGAAATGGCAATCGGGGGTAAGGCCGCTACCCAGCTGTATGAGGGAGAACGTAAGTTTGATATACGGGTACGTTATGCCAAAGAGTTCCGTGATGCAGATGATAAAATTGCCCGCCTGATGGTACCGACACAGGATGGTGCCAAGATTCCGATCAGCGAGATCAGTACCTCCAAATCCTTGATTGGTGCGAGTTTCGTGTATCGGGATAATAACTCCCGCTATATCCCGGTTAAGTTCTCTATCCGTGGTCGTGATCTGGGTAGTACGATTAAAGAAGCACAGGCACTTGTGGCTAAAAACATTAAACTGCCACAGGGCTATACAATGACCTGGAATGGTGAATTTGAAAATGCACAAAGAGCCAGCAATACATTGAGTAATGTGGTACCGCTTTGCTTACTGGGTATTTTTATGATCCTGTTCGTTACTTTCGGTAATGCAAAAGATGCCTTGCTGACGATTATGAATGTACCGTTCGCATTGATCGGAGGTATACTGGCCTTGCATGTTACCCATATGAACTTCAGTATCTCCGCTGGTATCGGTTTCATTGCCCTGTTTGGGGTATGTATACAGAACGGGGTCATCCTGATTACCGAATTCCGTAAAAACCTGGAGGCTAAAATGCACCTGGATGAAGCGATACATCAGGGTGTTGTATCCCGCATTCGCCCGGTAGTAATGACTGCCCTGATGGCTGCAATTGGCCTTATTCCGGCCGCGATCAGTACTGGTGTGGGCTCTGAAACGCAGAAGCCATTGGCAATTGTCGTGATCGGTGGTCTGGTGACCTCCACCATCCTTACCCTGTTGATTCTACCGATTATTTATAGCTATGCCTATAACTTAATCCATAAACGTAAGAATCGTAAACTGCTCAAAAAAGCCGGATTGATACAGGGATAATCTGATTATAAAAGTAAAGGCCATGCAATGATGCATGGCCTTTTTTGTTTTGAATTTTAGTGGATTAATCTTTAATAATCTTCAGATTCTGACCATCAGGAAGATGTACAATGTACATACCTGCAGCCAGGTGATCTGTAGACAGACGTACCTGCTCTGCTATCGTAAAGTTCAATACAGATCTGCCTTGCAGGTCACTGATCCAGGCAGTTTTGCCATTGAGTGCTGTATTGCTGTTCGTCAGCATAATGTAGTCATGAGCAGGAACCGGGCTAACGGTTAAGCTGCCTTTGCCTTCATGACGAACCAGGCGTACCGGGCTGTAAGTTGCATCAGCACCAGGTTCTGTAATGCGCAGACGATAATAGTTAACCGGGCTTAATGGTTGTTCATCCAGGAACGAATAGCTGTTCTTGCTTTCTCCCAGACCTTGTACTGTTCCGATGCTGCTGTATGTTTTTGCATCAGCGCTACGTTCAACAGTATAGCGGGTTTGTTCCTCTTCAGAAACGGTATTCCATTCCAGCAGGCTACCTTTATCCGTTGCTTTTGCAGTGAAATCCAGTAAGTGTACCGGCAGGGCAGTAATAGAAGTTGCGCCTAAAGTAAACGGACTCCAGGTACTTACCGGGTTACTCGTTACATTACCTGCTGTTGTATTGCCGGTAATGTTCAGACCACCCTCATTCAGCCAGTTTGCGCCACTTTTATGTGCTACACGCAGGCTTGAAGTACTGGTGATCGTAATATTATTTACATTATCCCAGTAAATAGTCACCGCACCAGTCGCAGTAGTCAGCGGAGTCATATCCCAGTATTCACCGGTATTGTAAACCGCCAGGGGCGTAGCATCGGAGCCTGTTGTGGTATAGTTATTACCACCGGCACTACCTGTGTTATACTTTACCCGCATACCTGTTCCGTTAGCAGAAAGGTTCAGGTCCACCTTTTGCAGGCTGGTACCGTTTCCTACCGGATAGCTGAAGGTACCTGTACCTTCTTTAACCACATAGCCATTTACGTGGCTGCTGTTAGAGGCACCGGAATAAGTACCGGTGCTGGTAAAGGTTACTGGCGTAGTTGTACTGGCTGCAACGATATCACCAGAGGTAAAGGTCATATTACCCGATACTACCAGTGGCGTATTCAGGGTTACCCCTGCAGGGTTATTGATTACCACATCTTTGGCCAGGTAGGGTGCACTTCCGTTTACCGTTTGTGCGCCGGTACCATTAAAGGTAAGTGTACCTGTAGTTGGTGCAGCCATTGTCTGGTTATTGGTCAGGATACCAGTTACGGTAACCGTACCGTTGTTGGTAAATGTACTGCCGCTGGCATTGGTCATATCACCGTTTACCTGCATGGTACCACCGGTGTTGACGAATATTTCCGCACCATTGTTATAGAACACCTGGGCTGATGCAGAAAGTGCCATACATACACCCGTAAGGCCAAGGCCCAATGTTTTTATAGATTTGAAGCTCATAAGTTCTTTTTTTAAAGGTTATCGACCTGTAGGGATTTTAGATGGGTTATTCAGATTAGGCAGAGCAAAAGTAGTTTGTCCGTTACCACCATAAGTGGTACCCAGGATAGAGAACAGTGCTGTATTCTGTGCAATGCTCAGGGTCTGTCCGTTACAAGGTAACCAACTACCGGTGCTGTTAAAGCTGCCGCCATGCATGATGATTTGACCTATGGAATGAGATTCTCCGCCCAGGTGATCATAGCTTGGGAAAATACCAGCTACACAAATGTAGAATCTAACACCCTCAGTAGCTACAGCATTCTGCCAGCTTGCATTGGCGCCATCTGTTTTCAGTACTTTGCCGGCATTACCTGTTTGAGAAGGCAGGGTATAAGTACTCAGAGAAATCCAGCTACCGCCGTTGTAGAAATAAAAGCCTGCAGTACCATCGGTCTGATATACCATCAATCCGGTTGCCGGACTGCTGATAGCGACTCTTTGTGCAGAAGTCATGCGTGGAATCAGCATTCCTTGTGTGGTACTATTTACTTCCAGCTTCGCACTGCTTGCCGGACTTGTGGTACCGATACCAACGTTATCTTGTGCCTGGATGGTCCATGCGCTCAGCATAAATACCAGGGTGCAGATTATCTGCTTGATGAGCGTATTTGTTTTGTTCATTTTGTTTTAAGTTTAATTAGTGAAAAAGACCTGATGAAGATGGACAAGCGCTGAATTATACGAAACAGTTGCTTTGATGATGCCTGTAAAACCTAACCTGCAATGGTTGTAATTGTATAGGCAATACCCGCACCGACAATACTAAGGTCCAGCGTTTGTTTAGAATTGAAATTCATAGGTTCTTTTGTATAAGGTTAGCGACCAGTAGGGATCTTAGATGGGTTATTCAGATTAGGCAGGGCAAAAGTAGTTTGTCCGTTACCACCATATGTTGTACCCAGGATAGCAAACAGTGCTGAATTCTGTGCAATGCTCAGGATCTGTCCGTTACAAGGCAACCAGCTTCCGCTGCTGTTAAAGCTGCCGCCATGCATAATAATTTCACCCATAGAATGATATTCATAACCCAGGTCGTCATAAGAAGGGAAAATTCCTGCTACACAAATGTAAAATCGTACTGCTTCTGTAGTTACAGCATCCTGCCAGCTTGCATTGGCACCATCTGTTTTCAGTACTTTGCCGGTATTGCCTGTTTGAGAAGGCAGTGTATAACTGCTTAGAGAAACCCAGCTACCACCGTTGTAGAAATAAAATCCTGCAGTACCATCGGTCTGGTACACCATCAGGCCGGTTGCCGGACTGCTGATAGCGACTCTTTGTGCAGAAGTCATGCGTGGGATCAGCATACCTTGTGTGGTACTGTTTACTTCCAGTTTAGCACTGCTGGATGGGCTGGTAGTACCAATACCCACATTGTTTTGTGCCTGGATGGTCCATGCGCTCAGCATTAATACCAGGGTGCAGATCGATTGTTTGATCAGAGTAACTGTTTTGTTCATTTTGTTTTTATGTTTAATAGTGAAAAAGACTGAGTTGTGAATCGCTGGATTAATAGAGATTCTCCGGGCTGGCAGAAACAATAGTTTTGGTGATACCAGTAGATCCTGCAGTGGCCGGGCTTGTATTGGCTATGCCGCCTACACCACCGTTACCACCAGATGCACCACCAGCACCTCCGAAGCTGCCAGCAGAGGTACCAGTAGTAGTATTAGCTCCGATAGCTCCACCGTTTACCTGTAAGGTTCCGGTTATACTAGGCGTAGCAGAAGCTGCCATGATAATGATACCACCGCCACCGCCGCCACCGCCTGCACGGTAACTACCCGTTACGGTAGCTGCATCACTTCCGTTACCTCCGTTGGCTCTTACGGTTCCTGCTATACTCATAGCGCCTTTGGACATTAATACAATAAGTCCGCCGCCACCGCCACCGGCACCGGCATTATTTGCGGCCGCATCGGCAAGTATAGCGTTGGCTCCGTTGGCCGCAACTACCCCACCTGCACTTACGGTTATGGTTCCTTTGGCGTAGATCGCAAACGATCCGCCACCGCCACCACCGGTACTGGTACCACTACTGGCACCGGCACCGCTACCGCCGCCGTATACAGGAATATTGATCAGGCTGGGAATAGATGCAGTACGCACACCCTGTGGTACATAGGTATTGGTACTGAATACAGCTATCGTATGCGCAATACCTTTGTCACCAACAGTGGCAAAGTTTGTGTTGCCAGCAGGTAACACCGTAATGGTTCCGGTAATAGAAACGTTACCGCTACAGTGTATTTTGGTACCACTGGGTACAATCAGGGTGCCTGCAATCGTAATACTGGAAAATTGAAAATTCAGATCAGAAGGAGGTGATGCAGACCAGTCAACAGTGTTACCAACAGTTACGCTAAGCGCACCGGTTGCACCATTACCATAGATATCGGCACCAGAGCTGCTGCTGCCAGATGAGCTTACTGCCTGCCAGGCAGAGCCCGTGTAGTAATAGAAACCAGGAGTATTATTGGTCTGGAAGATCATAAGTCCAGTAGCAGGGCTGCTGATGGCATCACGCTCGCCCTGTGTCATTCTGGGCATAAGCAAGCCTTGTGTGGTACTGCTTACATCCAGTTTTGCACTGGCGCTGGGACTGGCAGTACCTATACCGAGGTTATTCTGGGCGTATAGGGTACTACCCGCTACAAGCACTGATACTGCAAGTAACAATCGTTTAATATGTATAGTTGAGAACATAGTAGTTGATTATATGGTTATGAGTATTTATTATTTTAGATAGGCGTAGCCATAAGGAAACTTCCCTCTCTCACGATAAAATCAAGTGTGGTATTTGTTGTTGTCCTTGCGGTCTGGATCGTAAATGTACCTCCCGTGGTGGTTTTTATGATCAGGTCGGCAGTATATCGGATACCCACTGTCGCAGTCGCAGAGTTGCCAAAACCAGCTGCTTCAAGATCATGCGTTCCCGTGCTGTTAAATACCGTACCGGGAATCAGAGAACCGGAATAGCTAACCCCAAAAGTGGTCGTTGCATTGCCAGAATAAGTATACCGTACCGTCATCGGCGCATTGGTACCGCCTGCCCTTTGACCGTAGATCATACCTGTAATACGGTACGTTTTGTTGGCCTCCAGCGTTAAGCTTACCACATTGGAATAAGTAGGAGAACTGGTGCTTACAGTAAACTGAGCAGCCAGCTCACTGTAAAGAATGTTACTGGAACTACTGCCCCCACTACCACTCAATGCGGTCCAGGCTCCATTATAAAAGTAAAATCCCGGTGTATTATCCGTCTGATAGATCAGTAAACCGGTAGCTGGAGAGGATATTGCGTTACGCTGTGCCTGCGTCATACGCGGAGTAAGCAAGCCTTGTGTGGTACTGCTTACATCCAGTTTTGCACTGGCGCTGGGACTGGCAGTACCTATACCGAGGTTATTCTGGGCGGTCAGGGTATGACAACCAAAGATGAATGTACAGACGGAAATCGCCTTACACCATCCGGAGTAAAAATGTTTCATGTAATACAGTAATTTGAGGAGTGAATAGAAGTGTTTTTATATATAGTTGATTGTGTTAATGTAAATGTACTTGAATACGTTAATGTAAAGCTAAATGTTTTTTATTCTAATCATATAATTCAATGCTATTTAATTGTAAAAAAAGGGGATTTTTCCCCTAAATTAAAGGGTAGCAAGGTTTTGTGATGGTTAGACTTTAACAATATATTAGTTCGACAAATTGTCGAAAAATGTCAAAATATTGAAATTAATGAGTAATTTGCGCCACTTTTTACAATCAAATAATCACTTTGTTTTATGAAAAAATTAATGACAATTGTTGGTCTGTCTGTATTTGCACTGGCTGCTAACGCACAAGAAGAAAGAGGTATTTACTCTGGTCGTGATGGAAAACGCTTCAGAAACATGGGCGGCGAAAATGCTGAGCATGAATTCCTGAAACCACACGCTGGTAATGTAACTGCTGAGTTAGGTTTAACAGGTGGTTTAGGTAATACAGGTTTAAGCCTGAACAACAATGCAGGTATGCTGCGTTTCCGTTATTTCGTTACTAACGACTGGGCTGTAAGACTGGGTGCTAACATCACTAACGAGTTTGAAAGAACTAATGCTTACGGTACTGGTAGCGCAGAAGGTTTCGTAAAAGAGCGTAACACAACTGTATTGTTCAACATCGGTGCTGAAAAACACTTCATGGGTACAAGAAGACTGTCTCCTTATGTAGCTGCTGATTTCATCATTGGTAACATGAGTGCACACGCTAATGGCGAAGATGCTACTCAGAATGGTACATACATGTCTGGTTACTCTTTCGATTCTAAAAGCATGAACAACACTGTATGGGGTGTGCGTGCGATGGTTGGTGCTGATTACTACATCGCTAAGAACGTATACCTGGGTGTTGAAGCTGGTTTAGGATACACTTCTACTACAATGGGTGAAACTGAATTGACTCAAACATTCAACAACGTAACTACTACAGTTACTAACAAATCTGCTGGTAAATCAGCTACATTTACTCCTGGTATCGTTACTGGTATCAGATTAGGTTTCGCTTTCTAATGTGAAGCAAACCAGATACAAAAAGAGTGCTGTTATGATACAGCACTCTTTTTTAATGTCATAGATTTTTGTATATACTATTCTTTCCAGAGGAAAGGAAACAGGATCACCCCGATCCCTAAAATAAGGAAATTCATACCCAGCATTACCAGCAACAGCATCATCCAGCCCTCCTGCAGCACATTCGATAAAGCCGCATTAGACAGTTTGCTCAGCATCATCAGCATCACAATAGCAATAGGGAAGCCCATAATAGCCATCAGGGCCGCATTCTGCTTAGCCTGTGCAGCGATAGCAGATAAGAAGGTAAAGAGCACTGCCATGCAACTTGCACCCAGGCATACGACAGATACAAACATTCCGGGACGCAGCAGGGGGTAGCCCAGCAGTAAGGAAAATAAGCCCAGGGTAAGCAGAGAGATGATCAGCATCATGACTACACTATAGATCATTTTAGCCAGCAGGTATTGTACCGGTGGCACAATGGTAAAGTAGTACCGGTTACGGGCAGTATTCTCCTGCAGGAAACTTTTAGCTACCGTATTTACCGTGATGAACAGTTGTGCGATCCAGAATAAAGCGTTCCAGATTTTAGTCTCGGGTTGTGCCGCCATCATATAGATCACAAACACCGTACAGCTGACATACAGCAATACACTGAAGAATGTATGTTTCTGACGCCATTCCAGCAGGATGTCTTTCTTGATAAGAGTTAATACGGTATTCACGTGCGATCTGTTTTTCCTGGATTGCAAAAATAGGTAATTCAAAAGAAAAGGGCCGCTTCTGCAGCAGCCCTTTATCATGTATTATTTAAAGTATTTCAGAATGTCATTGGCGTTGACCGCTACCATAAGGATCAGCAGGAGCACCAGGCCTATGGTCGTGACGATCTCCATAAACTTCTCATTCGGTTTGCGACCCGTAATCATTTCCCATAAGGTAAACATTACATAGCCACCATCCAATCCCGGGATAGGCAACAGGTTCATTACCGCCAATGCCAGGGAGATAAAGGCAGTGATATTCCAGAACGACTGCCAGTGCCACTCTTCAGGGAAGATCTTACGCATGGAATCGAAACCACCCACACCTTTATAGGCACCGGTTTTAGGATTGAAAATCAGTTTAAACTGGCCTAAGTACTGACCAATTTTATCTTTGGCCATAGTCATACCGGCAGGCAGTGCCTGGATGAAAGTGTATTTTTTCACTTCCATATTGACCTTAGCCATTTCAGCCAGCTCGTCATTATTTTCAGGCAGTCTTAATTCAATACCGATAGTACCGTCTTCTAATACTGCTGTGTTTACTGTAGTCAGTGTACCATTGCGGGATACCGATACAGGTATGGTAGTACCTTTATGCTGCAATAATGCATTTTTGAATTGCATTAAAGTTGATGCAGGTTGGCCGTTTACTGCTACGATCACATCTTTGGCCATGATACCGGCTTGTGCAGCAGGTTTATCTTTGGTCACCCCTTTTACTACAGCAGGGAATGGTACGGTAAATAACAGTTTACTCTTATTATCTACTAATTGCTCCACAAAGTTAACCGGCAGGGTAAACGTGGTGTCTTTGCCGTTACGGGTCACTGTAACATTGTGTGCATACAGCATTTTCGGCATCAGATCGTTATAGTAAACCAGTGTTTCACCGTTCACCTTTTTTACCTGGTCGCCATCTTTAAAGCCCAGCTTATAACCAAGGCTATCAGCTACTTCGATACCTGATTTCAGCTCAGCCATCGGTAATTTTTTTTCTCCCCATACAAAGAGGATCATAGCATAAATTACAAATGCAGTAAGTATATTAACGATAATCCCGCCCAGCATGATCAGCAGACGCTGCCAGGGTTTCTTGCTGCGGAACTCCCATGGCTCTGGTGGCTTGGCTAATTGCTCTTTGTCCATGCTCTCGTCCACCATGCCGGCGATCTTTACATAACCACCTAAGGGAAACCAGCCGATACCATATTCAGTATCACCTTTTTTCTTTTTCCATAAAGAGAAAGGCAGGATATTGCTGAAAGGGAAGAGAAAGTCAAAGAAAAGATAGAACTTTTCTACCCTTGTTTTGAACAGGCGTGCAAAGAAAAAGTGCCCTCCCTCGTGTAAAACGATCAGCAAGGAAAGTGCTACGAAAAATTGTGCAATCTGCACCCAAAGTCCACTCATGAGAAATTCTGATGTATTAATAGGTTTTTAGTAATCATTGTTTTGTAATAACTGCTCCGCGTATGCACGGGCTTCAGTATCAGAGGCTATCAGTTCTTCCATATTCGGTTTTTCGATAAACGGAAGTTGTTCCATGGTCTGCTCGATAATATCGCTCATTTCCAGGAAGCCTACTTTATTATTGATAAATGCGTTAACCACTACTTCATTGGCAGCATTCAGTACGCAAGGCATATTGCCACTTTTGTACATTGCCTGTGTCGCCAGTTGCAGGTTACGGAAGGTTTTGATATCGGGATCTTCGAAGGTCAGTGTGCCATAGTTCTTGAACTGAAACCTCGGGAAATCATTCTGAATACGCTGAGGGAATGCCATCGCGTATTGTATAGGTAGTTTCATATCCGGCAGGCCCATCTGTGCTTTGATAGATCCGTCGGTAAACTGTACCAGGGAGTGAACGATAGACTGGGGGTGTATCACCACTTCGATCTGCTCATTCTGCAATCCGAAAAGCCATTTCGCCTCTATCATCTCCAGGCCTTTATTCATCAGTGTCGCAGAATCAATAGAGATTTTAGCCCCCATAGACCAGTTCGGATGTTGCAAGGCATGCGCTTTCTTAACATTAACCAGGAAGTTAGGTTTCTTGCCCAGGAAAGGGCCACCGCTGGCCGTAAGGATGATCTTTTCGATCGTATCCATACGTTCGCCTGCAAGACACTGGAATATAGCAGAATGCTCACTGTCAACCGGAATAATTGGTACCCTTTTCTCTGCAGCTTTCTGCATCACCAGTTCGCCCGCTACAACAAGGGTTTCCTTATTGGCCAGACCAATGGTTTTGCCCGCTTCAATGGCAGAAAGGGTAGAGTGGAGGCCGGCATAGCCGACAATAGCACCGAGTACAAAATCTACGGTATCCCATTGTACCACCTCGTTCAGGGCATTATGTCCCTCAAATACTTTTACATTCGATCCGGATAAAGCCTGCTTTACCGTTTCGTATGCCTTCGCATCCGTAACCACTACTGCATTGGGCTGGTACTTACCGGCCTGTTCGATCAGCAGCGCTGCATTGGAATGAGCACTCAGTATCTCTACCGAAAATAATTGCGGATGAGCATCGACGATAGCCAATGCCTGTGTACCGATAGAGCCTGTTGAGCCGAGTATTGCTAACCTTTTCTGAGCCATTTTGTCTGCTTTTGGGGGGATGTTCGCAAATATAATGATCTAAAAGGATGTTAAAGTCCTAATTTTTCGTCAATATAATAATGATTACGCTCCGGCGCGTTACGAACAATGAGTTCGGCAAGGTAACCAGAGAGGAAGAACATCGTTCCCATCAGTATGAGCGTCAATGAGATATAGAAAGGCGGTCTGTTGACAATACCATAAGCATCCCACCAGATCAGCTTACAGATAACCATGTAAGACACAAAAATAAAGCCGATAAAAAACAGGAAGGCTCCCAGCAGTCCGAAGAAGTGCATAGGTCTTTTGGCAAATTGCCCGATGAACTGTACGGTGAGCAGATCCAGGAAGCCATTGACAAAGCGGTTCCAGCCAAACTTGGACACCCCATATTTACGGGCCTGGTGCTGTACCACTTTCTCGCCGATCTTTTTAAATCCGGCATTCTTAGCCAGAACAGGGATATAGCGGTGCATTTCACCATATATCTCCACACTCTTGACTACTTTATAATTATACGCTTTCAGTCCGCAGTTAAAGTCATGCAGTTTGATGCCTGACATGCGGCTGGTTACACCATTGAAGAATTTAGAAGGCAGGTTTTTGGTAATTCTATTATCAAAACGCTTCTTTTTCCAGCCACTCACCAGATTGAATTTTTCTTCACGGATCATGTGCATCAATTCCGGGATCTCATCAGGGCTATCCTGAAGGTCAGCATCCATAGTGATCACAACATATCCGTTAGTCGCTTTAAAGCCTTCATTCAGTGCGGCACTCTTGCCATAGTTACGCTGGAATTTAATGCCTTTGATATTCGGATTGGCGCTGCGTAATTTTTGTATTACATCCCAGCTGTCATCTGTACTGCCATCATCCACGAAAATGATTTCATAGCTGTACTGATGTGCCTGTGCGACACGATCTATCCACGCAGCCAGTTCCGGCAGCGATTCTTCTTCGTTCAATAAAGGTATTACTACAGATAAATCTAACACTTGTTTGTCGGGTTTAAAGTTCTTGTTTGGACATATGCATATCCATCAGTTGCTGCGGTGTTTTTTTACGCAGCAGGAAGGCAATCATCAGTCCGAAAATACTATCTACCACTACCCAGCGGGCCAGCAGGTTCTTGGCTAATCCCCAGAAATCCTTACTGGATTTGGCCTGTCCCCTCACCATTTCTATCTGCTCCTTGATTTTTTCCGCACTCATTTTATTCTTATGCGCAAAAGCATCCATTGACTGCTCGTAGGTCTGGAAGAATGTAGGGTTGAAATAATTCAGGTAAAAATAAGTAAATAAAAGATATGCCACCTCTGCAAAGATGATCGCGATAAATATAGGCTGGAACAGATCTTTAATCTCTGCATATCCACCTAAACTACTGCGCTTTTGCGTACCGGTGATCACCAATGCAGCGATAATAATAAAGTAAGAAATAAAGCTACCCAGGTAAAATGCAAAAGGATTATAGCTTAGAAAGCTAAATTTGATCCACAGCATCAGCACATACAATGCTGCAATAATCAGTCCGGCTTTGATACCGAAGGCAATATTTTTTTTCTTCATAATAAACTAGAGAATTTGGGCTTTTCCGGTAAGTGTTTCGTTCAGCAATGGCGTGTTAAAGGCAAGGCTGGCTTTGTTTTCCGGTGTCAGCATCCATTCCGTATCATAGTCAAACAGGGTGAAGTCCGCAATGGAACCTTCTGTAACAGAAGCCGTTTCCAGTCCGAATATGGTTGCGATGTTCTGAGATAGCAGGGCAGCCCAGCGTTCTGCAGTAACATGCGGAGCCGCTTTACGCAGCATAGGCCAGCAGCTCTCCAGTGTAGCCATACCGGATTGGGTGTATTCGAATTCTTTAACTTTCGAATCCCAGTCCTGCGGCTTATGGTGTGTTGCAATAGCATCAATAGTACCATCTTCCAGCGCCTTGATCAGCGCTTTGCGGTCTTTTTCGCTTCTCAGCGGGGGATTTACTTTGTATAAGCTGTTGTAGGTCGACAGGCTGTCGTCTGTAAACAGCAGGTGATATGGCGTTACCGAACAGGTTACGGCTACACCATCTTTTTTAGCTTTTTTGATCAGGTTCAGGCTTTCGGCGGTACTTACACCGGAGAGGTGCAGTTTAGAACCTGTATAGCGGGCCAGTTCAATGTCGCGGTTTACCAGTAAAGTCTCTGCGATAACCGGTATGCCCGGCATACCCAGTTGTACAGAATTAGGTCCTTCATTCATCAGTCCGTCCGATAGCTCGGCCATAACCGGAATCTGTACCACTGTACCATTAAATGCTTTCACATACTCCAGTGCTTTCTGCATCAGTCCTGCATGCTGCAAAGGCTTCCAGCCGTCGGTAAAGGCAATAGCCCCTCCATGATACATTTCCAGCATTTCGGCCAGATTTTTACCTTCCAGCTGCTGCGATACAGCACCCATTACTTTCAACTGTACACGATGCCCTTTGGCGCTCTGCTGTACAAAGCTCACAGAACTTTTTGTAGCCAGTGCCGGATTGGTATTCGGAACAACGATAACTTGTGTAAAACCACCTTGTGCAGCGGCATTAAGGCCGCTTTCAATCGTTTCTTTATGCTCATATCCCGGTTCGGCAAAATCAGTCATTAAGCTGATCCATCCCGGGGCTATAAATCTGCCCTTTCCTTCGATGGTCTGTTTGGCCGTTACTTTAAGCGATTTTCCAATCTGGGTAACCTGGCCCTTTTCAATGAGTATATCTACAGTTTTGCCGTTGTGCGCAGAGGTCACATCGGCAACCTGAATGTTTTTGATAAGAACGGATGACATAATGCGCAAAGATAAACCTTTTGGTAATAAGTGAATTAAAAAACTAATGCTGCGGCACCCAGTATCGCTGCGTTTTTATGTTGCAGCGCCGATACCAGGAATTGTGGTTTGCGCTCTTTATAAACAAACAATAATTCTTCCTCAAATGCCTTTTGCGTAGGAACCAGCAAGTACTCTCTGGCATTAGCCAGTCCGCCGAAGAAAATAATTGCTTCCGGAGAAATGACTGTATGCACATGAGCCAGTATCTTACCCAGCACTTTACCGGTCTGGTTAAAGATTTCCATCGCCATAGGGTTGCCCATCATGGCGGCATCTGTAATCTCCTGCGAGGTTTCAAAAGGGATCAGTTTATTGGCCAGCATGATTTTCTGGGCAGTCACCAGTATACCGGTCGCGGAAGCATAAGTCTCCAGGCAGCCTTTACGGCCGCAGCCACAGGGACGACCATTCGGCTTGGCTATAATATGACCTACCTCACCCGCCATGCCATCATGTCCATAGATCAGTTGCCCGTTAGATACGATACCACTGCCGATACCGGTACCCAGGGTGATGACCATAAAGTCCTTCATGCCTTTGGCCACGCCAAACTGCATTTCCCCCAAAGCCGCAGCCTTGGCATCATTGGTTACTACGGTATGCATGCCGACCATCTGTGCTGCAACCATATCCCTCAGCGGAATGTAGGTGCGCCAGGGCAGGTTGGCTGAACCGTTAATAACCCCGGTATGATAATTGGCACTCGGCGCACCGATGCCGATACCCCGTATCGGGCTTCTTTCTTTATGCTGGTCCAGGATAGATTGCAGATGCAGGCAAAGGCCCTGAACAAAATCCTCCGGTGTGGAAAAGCTGTCCGTACGGATTCTTTGTTCTCTGGTGATATTACCTGCTTCATCAACAAGCGCGAATTTGGTATAGGTGCCACCAATATCCACTCCTATGGCATATTTTTTATCGTTCATATCTTAACTTAACAACAATAATTGTACTTTAGACGCCAAAAATATATATAAATGCAGGATAATAATAAAAATAATTACGGCTTTGCATTGTTGATTATCGGGCTGCTCTTTTTCATCTTCGGTTTTATCACCTGGGCCAACAGCCAGCTGATTCCTTACCTGAAGCTTGCCTGTCAGCTGACGACTACCCAATCATATTATGTAGCCACTGCATTCTTTGCGGCATACTTTGTCATGTCCATACCCTCTTCCTATGTACTAAAAGCTACCGGCTTCAAGAAAGGAATGTCCCTGGGCCTGTTCATTATGGCTATTGGTGCCCTTATATTTATTCCTGCAGCCAATGCCCGCAGCTTCCCCCTGTTCCTGACCGGTCTGTTTATCATTGGCACGGGACTGGCACTGCTGCAAACCGCTTCCAACCCTTATGCTGCAGCCATCGGACCTAAGGAAAGTGCTGCCCGTAGGATCAGTATTATGGGCGTATGTAATAAAATTGCGGGAATTATAGCCATATATACGCTGGGCGGCATCATTCTGAAAGATGGAGATGCCCTGGAGCAGCAACTCACTACAATGGATCCGGTAATGAAGGCGCAAACGCTGGATGCCCTGGCACAGAAAGTAATTACCCCATATACCTGGATTGCGGTTGCCTTTGCTGTTGTTGGTTTACTCCTGTTTTTTACCCACCTTCCTGAGATTCCGGATGAGGATAATGCACCGGAAGTGCAAAATGCTACTGCTGTTCAGAAATCAAGCGTACTGGAGTTCCCGCACCTGGTGATCGGTGTGCTGGCCTTATTCCTGTATGTAGGGGTAGAGGTAATCAGTTATGATACCTTTACCGGCTTTGGTAAATACCTGGGTTATTCTCTGGATGTATCCAAACACCTGGCTACCTATACCGGTTATACCTTATTACTGGGTTATGGGATCGGTATCTGGGCTATTCCCAAATATATCAGTCAGCGCAAAGCACTGGCGGTTGCCTGTATATTAAGCATGTTACTGGTAGTATTATCGGTAACGACTAATGGAGAAGCTGGCCTGAAAACCTTTACCCTTATGGGGCAGGAGCTGAGCATACCAACGCATCCTGCGGTATGGTTCTTTGCCCTGTTAGGCTTTTCCAATTCGGTGATGTGGCCTGCGATCTTCCCTATGGCGATAGATGGCCTGGGTCGTTTTACCAAAATGGGTTCTGCACTGCTGATTATGGCCATTGTAGGCGGCGCAATTTTACCACCATTATATGGCCGCATATCTGAACTGAATGGCATCAATGTACAGACCGCTTATTATATGATGATTCCTGCATATCTCTTTATCTTGTACTTCGCATTGAAAGGATACCGCATGGGAAAAAGATAAGTGGAAAGTGATATTAAATAAAAAAGCCTGCACAAAGTGCAGGCTTTTTTAGGGACAATTATGTAATGAATTAATCAAAAATATTGATCAGACGGGTGATGTAGAAATAAGAAGCCAGCTGTGCCAGAATACCCAGGATATAACCCAGGCCTATCTCCCCATTGGTGTGTGCACGTAAAACCAGTCTTGCAGAACCGATGATACCGGCGATCAGCAGAGAGATCATCAGCGGCATAAACAGGTTGACACGGCTTACGATCATGGCTACGATCAGGATACCAATCATTCCACCTGCGGCAGCGGCATGCATGCTCACTTTTTTAAAGATATTGACCATGAAAATGGCAATGATACCCCAGAAATTACCCAGCAGGAAGATACGCAGTACCTGCGGTGCTACTTCCGGTTGTTTCATGTTCTTGAACACCATATACGCCCAGAAATAGAAGATCATGGTGGCGATCAGGGGAATAATTCTGTCTTTGGAATTATTCAGTTTGATGCTTTCAATGAAGTTTAAGCGCTTCAGCAGGAAAATAGTGACCAGAGGGAAAAAGATTGTATTCAGTGCGAGAATACCCGTCCAGCTATACATCGTTTTCATGGTAATATTACCAAAACTTACCCTGTTGATGCCATACAGCACAAAGGTCATAATAACCGGCATAAAGACCGGGTGGCACACAACAGAAACGATATTGGCCAGTATGCGCAATGGTTTCTTATGGTCGAGTGTATTGATTTTTAAATGCGATTGAGGCATAAAAGGCAATAAATTTGGCTGCGAAGATAAAGTTATTTGACGGTTTTGCGGCCGCTAATATATTTAACGCCACATTATTAACAGCTTGAAGCAAACATTATGAAATTGTTGTATTTTTGTATGTTCTCAAAAAAATTAATAATGTCAGAAACAGCAATTAAGGATATGGCAGAAGCAACCACAGTTATCAGCAATATTCAGCAAATTAAAACAGTATCTGTAATCGGTGCAGGTACTATGGGAAATGGTATCGTGCATGTATTTGCCCAAAACGGGTATAAAGTACAAATGATCGATATCGCTCAGCCGGCCCTGGATAAGGCCCTGGCTAATATCGGTAAAAATATGGACCGCCAGATCACTAAAGGCAGTATTACCGAAGAGCAGAAAAATGCCGCCCTGGCAAACATCACTACCCATATCGATATGGAAGGCGGCCTGAGCGGCGCTGACCTGGTAGTGGAAGCAGCTACAGAAAATGTAGACCTGAAACTGAAAATCTTTAAAGACATCGATCGTTTAGCTCCGGCTCATGCGATCCTGGCTACCAATACTTCTTCTATCTCTATTACCCGCATCGCTGCTGTAACGTCAAGACCAGCACAGGTTGTAGGTATGCACTTCATGAACCCGGTTCCGGTAATGAAGCTGGTAGAAATCATCAATGGTTATGCGACTACAAAAGAAGTTACACAAGTAATTTACGATCTGTCTGTACACATTGGTAAAGTACCTTGCGTAGTAAATGACTATCCTGGTTTTATCGCTAACCGCATCCTGATGCCAATGATCAATGAAGCGATCATCAGCCTGCAGGAAGGTGTAGCTGGTGTAGAAGAGATCGATACGATTATGAAATTAGGTATGGCTCATCCGATGGGACCACTGCAACTGGCAGACTTTATCGGTCTGGATACCTGCCTGTCTATCCTGAACGTACTGCATAACGGTTTCGGTAATCCTAAATATGCTCCTGCTGCTTTACTGACCAATATGGTACAGGCGGGCCGTCTGGGTGCTAAATCCGGAGAAGGTTTCTACAAATACACTTCAGGTAGCAAAGAACTGGTGGTAAGCGATAGCTTTGCCGGTAATCAATGGAAGTAATAATATAGCACAGGCAACCTGTTGCTGCATTTGCATAAAAAGGAACGGGCCGATATATATCGGCCCGTTCCTTTTTATGTTTAAGGTTTCTTTGTAGAACCTTGGGGAAAATTTAGTCTAAAGTCTTTATCCAGGATGCCAGGCTATCATATTGCTCATCGATCCATTCATTAGGCAGTTCCTGTGCCGGCTGGGTAGTATGCAGGAATACCGTTTTCATACCCATGCTTCTGCCAAATTTCATATCACTGTAATTATTGCCGATCATAACCGATCGGGCAAAATCTATATCTTTAAAATCTTCCTGGGCCTTCAATGCCATACCTGTATTTGGTTTGCGCATCAGGTCATCACTATGCAATGCCGGAGCATGATAAAAGCAGTCGATGTGGCCCTGGTGTGGCGTTAATGCCTCTTGTATACTTTGGTGAATCTCTTCCAGGTCCTGGCTTGTCATCAAGCCTTTGCCGATACCCCTCTGGTTGGTCACCACCAGCACCAGGTCAAAGTATTTGCGGGCACGGGCAATCGCTTCCAGCGCGCCTTCATAAAAATGTAATTCTGAAGGATTGAAAATATAACTTCCTTCTTTTTCAATGTTGATCACCCCATCGCGATCCAGGAATAATGCTCTCATGTTTTACTGTCCGATCTCTTTTTGCGCCCGTAAGTAATCTTCCTCCACGCCTATGTCTATAAAATATCCTTCATTAATATATCCCTTCAGGCTATGCTTATCTGCTTCCGGTTCAAAGAATTCTTTTTCCAGGGAGAAGCGGTCCTGCATATCCTTAAGTAGGGTAGTGGTATGGTTCAGCAGGTAAATGCCACCGTTGATGAGGCCCTTGTCGCAGGCCTGCTTTTCGCGGAAGCCGGTAATGTATTGGTCTTCGTCCAGGATAACCGTACCATAACGCTCAAATTGTTGCATCGGCTTTAAGGCAATCACTGCTTTGACCTCGTCGTTGAGTCCTTCGCTCATTTCCCTCAGGGGGATGTCGAACAACGTATCACCATTGAGTACAAAACACTGATCAGAATGGCATTTCAGCAAAGCCCTTTTCAATCCGCCGCCCGTGCCCAGGGGTTCTTTCTCAATCACCCAACTGATCTTGAACGTAAAGGCTTTGGTTTTGAGCCATTCCAGTACCATCTCATATTTATAACCCAGAGATAAGATCACATGATCGCAATATTGCTGCTCCAGGTAGTGAAACAGGTGTGCGAGGAAAGGCTGACCATTGACTGGTGCCAGGCATTTAGGTACATCCGGTACGATGTGTTGTAAACGGGTGCCCAGGCCGCCCGCCAGTACGATACATTCCATACTCATATCTTTTTAGCCTTTGAATAATGCTGCTTCAACCAACTGACAGGCGATATGCCCCAGGGTAATATGGCACTCCTGGATACGTGGCGTATCATCAGAAGGAATATTGATCAGTATATCAGAGAGGTCTTTCATCGCCCCGCCGGTACTGCCGGTAAAGGCCACTGTAATGATGCCCATTTCCCGTGCCTGTTCAAATGCTTTTACTATATTGGTAGAATTACCGGAAGTGCTCAGTCCTATAAGGACATCGCCCTTCTTGCCGGAGCCTTTCAGTAAGCGGCTGTATACCATATCATACCCGTAATCATTGGCTACAGCTGTCAGGTAAGAAGTATTGCAGTGCAGTGCTTCGCTGGGCAGGGGATCGCGGTCTGTGTAGAAACGACCGGAAAACTCTGCTGCCAGGTGCTGTGCGTCTGCTGCCGAGCCGCCATTGCCGCAGAACAGGACTTTACCTCCATTACGGAAGGTTTCTGTGATCTGTTCTGTCAATGATTGTACACGGGCAATCAGTTCCTGGTCTTCCAGGATTTGTTGCTTTACGTCTATAGAACGTTGAAGTATTGCTTGAATTGAAGAGGTCATTGTTTTACTTTTTTAGACCATACCAGTGCCGCATTACAGCCACCGAATCCGGCAGCAGTTTTTGCAAAATGCGCGACAGGCTGATGGCCGATCGAGGTAATAACGTGTAAAGGTACGCTGGTATTGCTTTCCTGGAAGCCCGGTACCGGAATCAGGGTATCCTGTTCCATAGCTTTAAGGCTGATGATACTTTCCAGCAGGCCCGAGGCACCCAGTGTATGCCCGAAATAAGGTTTAAGGCTGTGTACCGGTACTGCCGACAGAGCAGCATGACCAATAGCCTTAGCTTCCATTTCATCATTATAATTAGTTGCCGTTCCGTGTGCAGAAATGAAACCGATATTCTGTGGTTCAAGCTGTGCTTCAGCAAGGCTCTGGCTGATGGCCATGCCCAGTTCTGCTCCCGTTTTGGACGGGCCGGAGAGGTGGTTGGCATCATTGCTGATGCTGCCGCCGCTGAGTACCGCAGTGTGGCTGCTATATTGTATATCAGTACTCAATACAATACAGGCCGCAGCTTCACCCAGGTTCAATCCTTTTCTTTCCGCATCGAAGGGACGGCACTGCTCATCTGAAAGTGCCTGGAAAGAATTGAAGCCGGCAAGCACGAAATCGCTGATTACATCACAACCTGCTACAACAGCATGTTTGTACAGACCAGCCTCCAGCATACGTCTGGCGGTGATCTGGGCAGCTGCCCCGGAGATACAGGCTACCGATACATTAATAACCGGGTTGGGGTGTTTGAAATAAGCAGCAATGCGTTGAGCCGCAGCGGGAATAGATGCCAGTGCTTTGCGCTCCGGATCATTGATCCATTCTATATTTCCTTTGGTCGTAGATAAGATCAGTACGGTATCAGGATCTGTCAGGCTGATGGCTGTTGCAGATAAGGCCTGTTGTATCGCCGCAATACACATCTGCTCAAAACGGCTGTAACCGTTTAGTGCTGCTGTGTTGAGTGCATCATATTGTGCCTCCTGCATTTTGCCCAGCATAAAAGTATTGCCGTCGGGAAAAGACACCGGACGAATGGCGCTTGTGCCATTTAGTACCGCCTCGTATACCGAGTCGGTATCAAAGCCCAGGGGGCTGATTATAGCGTCGGAAACATGGTAAATCATATTTACTTGTTTTCCTCCTGTAAAAATATTTTGTATTCTGCGCGGGCAATCAGTTTATCTCCCGAATGAATGATCCCGTTAACGATAAAGGCATTCATCACCTGCTGTACATTGGTTGTAGTCGTGGTGATCTGCTCACCCACTTTAGGCAATGCATGTATCTCCAGTTGTTTTACCTGCCCTATAAAACCCACAGGCGGAGCCGCATGATGCTGTGCCGCCATATATCCCGTACCCGCAGCAGCGGTCTGGGCCATGTTTTCAATAAGGCCGGGTTCCGTAAAATATCCTTCCGATACAAACAGATGCTCTTCAGGTATGCGAAAAGTAGTAGTAGTCTGCTGCTCATTTGCTTCTGTGATCTCGTCGATCATGACAAAAGGAGCAGCCTGAGGTATATATTGCACAATCGTTTGCTGTTGATACTTAAGGCGTGAAGTTACGATAATTTACGCTTTCTGCTCTTCCCAAAAATCGAAGTAGTTAAACCACTGATCCGGGTATTGCTGTACTTTTTCTTCCAGCGCAGCCACATAATCTTCCAGCATACGCTCGGCGCCCAGCATGCCACGTCCTTCGTAGACCTGTGGTACCGTTGCCGTAAAATGATAATGCAGATCGGCCAGTTTCAGCGTAAATACGATACTTACCGGTGCGCGCAGCTTGCTTGCGAGAATGAACGGACCTAATGGGAAAAGGGCTTCCTTGCCCAGGAAATCATGCTTAATTGTACGTGTGCCAGGCACATAACGATCGGCATGGAGGCATATCAGCTCATTACGGCTAAGGGCCGCTGACATCTCATATATATGCGACATGTCATCTTTGATGAAAATAATATTGAAGGTTTTCTTATCCGCAACCTTATCCAGGTATTGTTTGATCTGGGTGTCTTCGCCATCGTACATTACGATATTGATCACCGTTTCCAGTCGCTCCAGCAGCTGACCGGCCAGTTCATAATTGCCCAGGTGCGCACTCACGATAATGCCGCCTTTACCGGCATCAACCATATCATTCAGGTTACGCTCTCCTTCCCGTGTAATGGTAAACGGATTTTTGCGCGTACTGAACAGATATATTTTATCGAGAATAGTCTGCCCAAAACGGATAATGTTTTTACGGATCAATTTACGGGCAGCATGGGAGTCCATGCCCAGGCGTTCCTGGTACAGGTATTTTAGGGGACGGGTAGCAGCCGGTACAAAGAAAATGTAATACCAGCCTACTATATACAGTAACGCATAGGCTGGTTTGAGACCACCTATGCGTAACAGGAAGATAAATATTTTATATCCTAATGCGGATCCTTGAGATTTTCCACTCCACTGAGCCATAATAAGGGCAATAGTTCTGGTACTAAGCGGCTACCAGACGCTTTTCAACATAATTGTAAAAATCTTCGATTGTCTCCATGGTCTGGAAATCTTCCGGTTTTACTTTAAATCCGAAATTATTTTCAATCACAACAATTAAGTCAATATAATCAAGGCTATCCAGGTCCAGGGTCTCTTTCAGCTTAGACTCCGGCTGAATATCTTCTGCCTCAACTTCAAAATCTTCAACCAAAAAGTGGTTGATTTTGGCAATCATTTCTGCTTTTTCCATTACTTTATTAGGGATTTTTGGGTTCGGGGAACCTCCTGAGAGGCTCAAAAATCGGTCGCAAAACTACAATTATTTTATTAAATATTAAACATTTTGAGAATTAGAATGTGATTTTTTATATTTAATGTATTGTATATGTGTCAACGGTGTATTACGACCCTTAATCATTTGACCAGATGCAGGGATTTAGGTTTAATGATCAGGTACAGTACTAAAAAGATCAGGCGGCCGTTTCCAGCCGCCTGATCTTTTTGTATATCTATAATTAGTTTGCGTAATCGCTCATAAACTTAATGCGCATCAGCTGTAATTGTTCAATAGATACGTCGCTGTCTCTGAACTCTTCATAAGCTGCGTTCAGATCATCATCTTCCGCTTCTTTAAAATAATCAAAGATCTCTGCCTGCTCATTATCATCCAGTTCCTCATCTATACAATAACCGATATTCAAACGGGTGCCGCTGGCTACGATGGTTTCCATCGCATGCAACAGTTCGTGAACCGACAGGTCTTTGTTTTTGGCAATCGTTTCCAGCGGAATCTTTTTATCGATATTCTGGATGATAAATACCTTAAGACCGCTCTTGTTCACCACGTTTTTCATCACAAAGTCGTCCGGCTTTTCGATTTCATGCTCCTCAACATAGGCAGCAATCAATTCAATAAACTTCTTACCGAACTTCAGTGCCTTCCCTTTACTTACACCCTGGATTTTTTCCAGTTCTGCCATAGTAGTAGGGTAGCTCAGTGCCATGTCTTCCAGAGAATTCTCCAGGAAGATTACGAACGGAGGTAATTTTTTCTCTTTAGCCACCTGCTTGCGCAGGTCCATCAGCATTTCCAGCAGTACAGTGTCAGCTGCACCGGTACCTCCGGATTGTGTATCTTCTTCCTCTTCCTCCATATCCTCAAAACGATGATTCAATGGTACTTTGATCGGGAATATTTTCTTCAGGAATTTACGGCCGTTTTCTGTAATCTTCAGCAAGCCGTATTCCTCAATGTCTTTACGGATAAAGTCCTCCAGCATCATCTGGCGAATCAGGGAGTACCAGAAGTTGTCATCCATCTCCATGATCAGACCGGCACCGTAAGACGATAATTTGTTATGTTTGAATGTAGTGATCTGAGGGTTTTTCTTACCCAGTACCAGGTCCACCACATAATCAATACCAAAGCGTTCGTCCAGTTGGTCGATCGCATCCAGTATGATCTTAACGCTGTCTTTTACATCCAGCTTCTCTTTAGGATTACAACAGTTGTCACAGTTACCGCAATTCTCGATACGATCAATCTCACCGAAATAGTGCAGCAATTGTCTTCTGCGACAAGCCCCGCTTTCTACATAAGCAACCGTTTCAGCAATCAGCTGAGCACCCATTTCGCGTTCACTCAAAGGCTTGTCCCTCATCAGGTGCTCCAGTTTCTGAACATCCTTATGAGAGTAGTATAAAATACACCTTCCTTCCAGTCCGTCCCTTCCGGCACGACCGGTTTCCTGGTAGTAGTTTTCGATTGATTTAGGAATGTTGTAGTGCATTACAAAACGCACATCCGGTTTGTCGATACCCATACCGAAAGCGATAGTGGCTACAATAACCTCCACCTCTTCATGCAGGAACATATCCTGTCGCTGCGCACGGGTCGCTGCATCCAGACCAGCATGATAGGCAACCGATTTGATGCCATTGGCGACCAGTGTACTGGCCAGCTCTTCTGTCGTCTTACGGTTAAGGGTATAAATAATACCGCTCTTACCTTTATGCTGGGAGATAAACCGTACAATATGTTTCAATACCTGGTTTTTGGAACCCTTAGGTACTACTTCATAATACAGGTTTGGCCTGTTAAAGGAAGAAATAAATACCTCAGGGCCTCTCAGCTCCAGGTTTTTAACGATATCGTCCTGTACTTTAGGAGTAGCGGTAGCGGTCAGGGCAATAATCGGCAGATCAGGGTTGATCTCTTTGATCATAGCGCTGAGTTTACGGTATTCCGGGCGGAAATCATGTCCCCACTCAGAGATACAGTGCGCTTCATCCACTGCTACAAATGAAATAGTAATATCGGAAAAGAAATCAATATTCTCCTGTTTGGTCAGTGTTTCCGGTGCTACATACAAAAGCTTAGTCTTGCCGGATACCAGATCTTCCTTTACTTTACGTTGTTGTACTTTGCTCAGGCTCGAGTTCAGGAAGTGTGCCACATTATCATCATCACTATATCCCCTGATCAGGTCTACCTGGTTTTTCATTAAAGCGATCAACGGAGAAACCACAAGTGCCACCCCTTCACTCAACAGTGCCGGTAACTGGTAACACAGCGATTTACCACCGCCGGTAGGCATAATTACAAAGGTGTCTTTGCCGCCCAGAATGCTGTTGATAATCGCCTCCTGTTCTCCCTTAAAATTATCGAAACCAAAGTACTTCTGTAATTCTTTTTTTAAGTTTCTTTTATTTTTTACAGCCATTTCTACAATAATATTATGAACGCATTTTATCGATTGTTTGTCCGGTAAAGGGTATATAAATATAAGCTTTTTCCGGAATATTTTCTTATCAATTTGCTAAAATCAACAGCGATAAAAAAGCGAAACCCGTAATAGAGTTCCGCCGGGAGATACCTTAAAAAACTGTTTTTTGCCAGCAAAGTGAATCTAGTAAAGTGTTTTGTCGATCTGTAATACGATAAAGCACTAAGATGTACTTTTTGAGCGCGCAAAGATAGTTCTTTTCAGTTTAATATGTTTCATAAACTTTCTGTAAAATAAGGAAAACCAAGAACGTATGGCTGTTAGTATTGCCTGTATTGCTTCTGCGTTTTTTTCTGCTGTTTCCCGGCAGCTATTGAGCTGTTAAGGTCTGGTTATTGGATTGGTTATATTTTTTCGCACGAGAAGGGTATTTTACTTTAGTACTCGGATACTAATATATCTATTTGAAAAAAATGCAATTCTGATCAAGACAGTGGGATTTTTCCTGAGCTAACTGTATTTGCCGGCAATTGGATACAACCATACCCTATTGAGTTAAAATAATGATTTCCTGCAGCCTTTTCTGGCTGTTGGGATGATAGAGCTGTATTACCCATTTTTAATTTATAAGATGTTATGAAGAGAACATTACCAAACCTTTGCGGGATTCCTATGTCCCGGAAATGGAAACTATTTTCCATATTGACCATATGCACTTTGAGTGCAACTGCCGATGCGCGGGCACAAACCTGGAACCAGGTAGACCTGATTGATTTCAATAGCCTGACTTATGAAAGTGATTATACGGACAATGGCAGTGCATATTATGAAAATGCGGCGTCGCCTTCCTCCGGCCCGAGAAATGGCCTGATCAATGGTAGCTGGGAGGTGAGCAATACCAATATAGGAGCAACCCAAAGCCCGAACAATGCTTCCGGAGGCCGTTTTCTGATGTATTGGACAGATAACCTGTTTTCTGCATCCGCATCTGCGGGTGTCGTCTTCAGCAAAACATACCTTGGTCTTACCATTGGCCGTACGTACCGCTTTTCTTTTAAATATGGTTTCTTGCTGCAAACAGGTGGTTCCGTATCTGGTGCGCCTACTTTTACTATTTTGCGGGATGGAGGGAATAGTCAGAGTGTGACCACAGCAACCACAAGCTGGGCTACGGCCACAGTAACTTTTGTGGCTACCGCAACGAGCCATACCCTGGCAATCAATAATGCCCAGACTGCTGTCAATGGGAATGATTTTGGCTTGGATGATATTAAGCTGGAAGTATTCCAGGCCGCTTTACCTATTACCCTGAGTTACTTTAATGCCGGTATCGGCGCAGAAGGTGCAGACCTGCAATGGGAAACCCGTATGGTGAAACAGGCCAAAGGTTTTGAAATCGAGCGCAGCGCTGATGGCAAAAACTGGAATACTATAAATGTTGTACCGGTATACAAGGCAAACAGTAATGAAGCAGAGCGATATAGTTACCATGATCCATATGTTGCAGCCGGATCTGCGTACTACCGTCTTAAACTGGTAGATGCGGACAATAGTTTTGAATATAGCCTGGTGCGCAGGATAGAGCGGGCCGTCGGCCGGCAATTGAATGCATTTCCTAACCCTGTATCCGGTGAATTGACGATTGCGGGCATCAGTGAAGGGGAGGAGATCGCAGTTTATGATATTACCGGAAAAACATTATTGCAGCAAACCGCTACCACAACGCAGATACAGGTCAATACGACTGATTGGAATGCGGGCTGGTATCTGCTGAAAGTATCTGGAAAGGGACAAATACAGCAGCTGAAGCTGGTCAAAAAATAAACATTCTTATATTAATTGTTCTGTATATCATTATGGCCGGTGCATGCACCGGCCATAATGATATACAGCCGGATCTTTAACAATACAATTGTAATATATTAAGAATTTCTTTTAAACTTAATGGCTAGCTTTATATCTATTAATTATTAACCAAATTCAAGATTGCACAATTGAAAAACAAAGGAACTTTTATGCCATGGGCACGTTTACGCAGATTTTATGGCTTATTTAAAAAGCGTAATATCATTCTGCCGATGTTCCGTGAGGTTTTTGCCGGAACTTATAAGATGCCGGTACTGACTTTATTGTTGTTTATCGCATCCTTTTTCTACATCCTTTCTCCGGTAGATATTATACCCGACTGGATTGTGGTACTGGGCTGGATAGATGATCTGATCTTGTTTTCTTATGCTTCTAAATTCCTGGAAAAAGAGCTGGTACGCTACCAGCAAACTAAAGACTATATATCAGGAAAGCCGGTAGTACTCAATACCAAGTGGAAGTAAACAACTACATTTGCCAGCGCAACAACGCTGGCTTTTTTATGCATATTCATCATCCCGTGCTTATTGTCGGACAAGGTATCGCAGGAACTTTACTGAGTTTTATGTTATACCGCAGGAATATTCCTTTTATGGTAATAGATATGCCGGCACCCAACCCGACAAGTTATACTTCCGGAGCGGTATTGAATCCCTATTCCGGTAAGACCAGGCCCGGTGTCCAGCGCCGGAGTGTTATGTATGATACAGCTATCGGGATATACCAGGAGATGCAATCCTTTTTGGGTATACCCCTGGTTAGTGATGGGAGCCTGGTATTTTTTGATTCAGATCGTGAGCCACAGCCGGAGCAGGCGGAGTCGTTTCGCGACTTTTTTCAGCATTTTGAAATAGTACATGTTTGTGATCCGGTGGCCATGGTGCACAATGAAGTACTGCTGAAGGCATGGAACGCCTTCCTCAAAGAAAAAGGGCTTTTGATGGAAGCGGTTTTTGAGGAGCAATTATTGATTCCGGGAGAGGATGCTGTGGCATATAAAGGAGCATACTGGCATGCGGTAGTGTACTGTAATGGTGTAGCCGCAAGAGATTCGAGCTATTTCAGTCCCTTGCGCTTTACCCGTAACCGTGGAGAAGTATTATACCTGCACATAAACGGCCTGCCGGAACAGGTCATTTTTAATAAAGGTAAAACACGCCTTATCCCGAAAGGCAATGGCCTCTACTGGTGTGGCAGTAATTATAACTGGGATTTTGAAGATATGATTCCCGATGAACACTGGAAAGCAGAAACGATTGCTTTGCTGCAATCCTGGATGAAACTGCCTTTCGAGGTGCTGGAGCATACCTGTGCAGAACGCCCCACGACAGTAGGGCAGATACCCTTTATCGGTTGGCATCCGTTATATAAAAGGATTGGGATCTGTAACGGATTGGGCACAAAAGGATTCAGTGCGGGTCCATTATGGATTACCGATTTTGTTGCAAATATGATGCGGGAAGAAGGACGCACACAATACCAGTCCGTGCTGGATAAGTTCTTATCGTAAATAGCCTGGCTATTTCCCGGCATTAAGATGTAAAACAATTATATTTGACTTTGGAATAAAAAATCTGCGTTTTAGATGATTAATATTAAACCATACCTGTTGCCGCTTTTATTACTGACCGGCTATACTGGTTGGACACAAAATAGCAAAACCATAAAAGTGCTTGATGCTACCGTAAAAGATGCCGTAGTAAGTGGTGCAGAAATCTATATACAGAAAAATGGCCGCCAGAGCGTTGTCGGTACGACCAATGGCAATGGCGAGATACAGACTGACCGCAACTTTGATGATGATGAACAAACTATGCTCATTATCAAGAAAAATGGTTATTCCACACTGGTGGTAAAATGTCCCTGTCAGGGATATACCTATGCCCTTAGTCCCTCTTTGAAAGACAATCAGGCGATAAGGGTAGTACTTAGCTGGGGCTGGAAGCCTGCAGATCTGGACATACATGCGATCTATGGCACCAATCATGTCTATTACGGTAAGCAGAACGGACCGGGGGCTAACCTGGATGTGGATGACCGTAACGGATATGGCCCGGAAACGATTACTGTTGCGGAACGCGATGCCGATGAGTACACCTTCTGGGTAAGGGATTATACCAATAAAAAATACCGCACTGATGAGCTGAGCCGGAGCAATGCAAAAGTATTTGTATACCGTGGTGATGAACTGGTGAAAACCTATTATCTGCCCGGACAGCAGGAAGGTAATCTCTGGAAAGTCTTCAGCATAGACCGGAGTAACCGCATTACCGATTATAACGAGCTGAGCTATACCGGCTATTTCGGCACCGATTATGATGATATCTCTGCAGCCACTGAGGCGGAAGCTGTTGCTGACGTCGCTGCGGCAACCGCAGCTCCGGATTACCTGCAACAGGGCGAGGAAGCTTATGCCCGCAAAGATTATGAAGCCGCAGTACGTCTGTATATGCAGGCCCTGAGACAGAGTGCTGCTCCGGAGCAACCGCATATTGTGAATAACATTGCGCTGGCCGCACTGCGCATGGGTAAATATGCAGAATGTATCGAAGCGAGCAATAAGGTAGCCAGCTTCCCCGGAGTGACCAGCCAGGAAAAAGCCAATGCCCATTACAATGCCGGCATGGCTTATGAAAAAATGGGACAATACCGCGATGCTGCACAACAGTATCAAAAGGCCGCTAATACCGTAAGTAACAATACCGCCTATCTTTCAGCATTGAAACGGGTGCGCAAACAAATTAAATAGGAATACCAGACAATGAGCCATTACGATCTGCTACTGAAGAAGCTGGATGCATTCATTCGTAAGTACTACGCCAACCAACTGTTGCGCGGAGGGCTCATCTTTGCAGCCTGTTTACTGATCTATCTTTTACTGATCACTATAGGTGAATATTTTTTCTACTTTTCGATACAGGTAAAATGGACCCTATTGGTCTTCCTGCTCAGTGTGGGCTTGCTTTCCCTGGTATTCTGGGTTATTATACCCCTGCTGAAAATGCAGCAACTGGGCAAGGTGATTAATCATGAGCAGGCAGCAACCATTGTCGGTAATTTCTTTCCTGAAGTAAAGGACAAATTGCTGAATGTATTGCAGCTGAAAGAGCAGAGCAGCGAAAGCGAGGCCAGTAATGAACTGATTGCCGCAAGCATAGACCAGAAAGCGGGTAAAATAAGTGTACTGCCTTTTGGAGCTGCGATTGATATGCGCAAAAACAAACGGTATTTGCCATTCCTGTTTTTGCCGGTTATTGCAGCCGCACTGATTTTTGTAATTGCCCCAAAGGTATTTACAGAAGGAGGTTATCGCTTATCGCAACCATCTGTTTTCTTTGCGAAGCCGGCTCCCTTTACTTTTTATGTCGACCCTAAACAGTTGAGGGTAGTACAAGGACAAGCATTCACCCTTACCGCTTCTGTGCAGGGAGAGAAATTGCCAGAGCGCCTTTTCCTCGTATTGGGTAGCGAGCAGGTCGAAATGAAATCTATCGGCAATCATAAATTTACCTATACCTTTCCCAAGGTCAGCGATGCATTGTCTTTCCGCCTCACCGCGGTCGATTACTATTCGCAGCCCTATAAGCTATCTGTATTATTTCAACCGGAGCTGGAGCAGATGCGCATGACCCTGACTTATCCTGCATATACGGGAAAGAAAAGTGAGACCATGCAGGGATTGTCAGATGTTACTGTACCTGTAGGTACCACCATACACTGGGAGCTAGGTGCAGCCCATACCGATGAGGTACAGGTACAAGCCGGTAATGTGCAGCAGCCTATGAGCCGCGAGGGCAAACGCTTCAGCACCGCCGTTCGCTTCATGGCCTCTATGCCTTACCAGTTATGGCTTAAAAATAATGCACAGGCTACAACCGATACGCTTCAATACCAGGTACAGGTTATAGACGATCAGTACCCGCAGGTGAGTATAGATGCACATAAGGATACCACATTTGCCCAGCAGGTGCTGGTGACCGGTACTGCCGGCGATGATTACGCTTTGCGCCAGGTATCATTTGTATACCAGGTACTCGATCCGCAGAATAAAGTGGTAAGCATAAAAGCGGTACCGTTGAAGAGCGGGGGGCAGGTGGTACAATTCTCCCATTATTTTGATATTGCTACTTTAAAATTACAGCCGGGCTACCAGGTAAATTATTACGTTGAAGCCTGGGATAATGATGCCGTTAACGGAAGTAAGAGCAGTAAAAGTTCTGTAATGTCCTGGAAGGCGCCGGATATGAAGCAGCTGGATAAAGTGATGGAGGAGAATGCGGAGAAAATGAACTCCAGTATGAGCAGCAGTGCCGCACAGGCAGAGCAGTTGAACGAAGAGTTTAAGAACATGCAGAAAGAAATGCTGGAATCGGGAGAGAGCAGCTGGGAGCGCAATCAGAAAATGCAATCGCTGCTGGACAAAAATCTGCAACTGAAAGCTAACCTGGAGAACCTTAAAAAGAGATTTGAAGAACAACGCAAGCAAAGCGATGCCAAAAGCCTGAGTCCTGAATTGAAAGAAAAACAGGAGGCCATAAAGGATCAGATCGATAACCTGAAAGATAAGCAGCTGGAAGAGCAGATCAAAAAACTGCAGGAGTTGCTGGAGAAAAGAGATCAGCGCAATGCAATGGAACAATTGCAACAGATGGAACAGAATAATAAACTGTTCAATATGGATATGGAGCGGATGCAGGAGCTGATGAAGCGCCTGGAGATGCAGATGAAAATGGAGGGCCTGGCACAGAAAATGGAAGAACTGTCGAAGAAAGAAGCAGCCCTGGAACAGAAAACTGAAACCGGTGCACAAAGTAATGAAGCGCTGCGTAAAGAACAGGAACAGATCAAACAGGAGCTGGACAAGGCGATGAAGGAAGACATGAAAGCCATTGAACAGCAGAATAATCAACTGCAACAACCGCAGCAACTGGATAAAGCCCAGGATGCCGGTAAAGAGGCAGAATCGGAAATGAATAAAAGTAGTGAACAGCTACAGCAGAATAATCAGAAGAATGCAAAGCAATCGCAGCAGAATGCGAAAAACAAACTGGAGGAAATGAGCCAGAGCCTGAAGCAGATGGCTTCGGGTATGGATATGGAACAGCTGGATATTGATATCAAAGCCACAAGACAGTTGCTGACCAATCTTATCCGTTTCTCCTTCGACCAGGAAAAGCTGATGAATGCACTGCGTACCACCAGTGTGAGCAGTCCGGCTTACCTGCTGCTGACCAAAGAGCAGAACCGACTGAAGAATAATACTAAAATGATCAAGGACAGCCTGTACGTGCTGAGCAAAAGAATCTTCAGTATTGCCGCAACGGTGAACAAAGAAACTTCGGATCTGGACCAGAATATTGCACGTACTTTAGACGCTTTTGAACAGCGCAATATTGGTGAGATTCTGCCCCGTCAGCAATATGCAATGACAGCGGCCAATAACCTGGCATTACTGCTGAACGAATTGCTGAGTAACCTCATGCAATCTCAGCAAGGCGGCGCCAGTGGCAGCGGGCAAAGCAAACCTAAAAAAGGTAAAGGCCAGGGCAGTGGATCAGGCATGATGAAAGATATTATTACCGGCCAGCAACAGATGGGGCAGGGCATGCAGCAGATGAAGGAAGGCCAGTCCGGAAATAAACCCGGCCAATCGGGTCAGGGACAGAGCGGACAGGGTGGCCAGAACTCTGGAGGGCAGCAAAATGGAGGCAGCCAGGGTAATGCAGAGCAGGTCGCGCGCCTGGCACAGCAGCAGGCGATGTTGCGTAAACAGATGCAGGAATTGCTGGATGTACTGAACAGTAACGGCCAGGGGGGCAGCAAACTGACTAATGAGATACGGGCCATACAGGCAGAACTGGATAAACAGGAAACTGACCTGGTATTCCGTAAAGATATCAGCCAACTGATACAACGAAATAAAGAGATTCTTACCCGCATGCTGGAAGCCGAAAAGGCAATACAAGAGCAGGAAGAAGATAATAAACGCAGTGCAGAGGCCGGCAAAGACGCCCCGAGACCAATGCCTGGAGAACTCTCAGATTACCTGAAGCAACAGCAGATGCTATTTGAGCGTTACCGTACAACCGCACCGGTATTAAAACCCTTCTATCAGAAAATGTCGGAGGAATACCTGAAAAAAGTTCAGGGACAATAGAGAAATATACAGTATATTTAAAGCAATAAGAATCAAACTGTACCCACCTATCTATGCGTAAAAAATGGATTAAAAAAATACTGTACGTACTGGCAGCATTATTTTTACTGTTGCTGATACTCTGGGGTGTACTATACTGGTATGTACAGACCCATAAAAAAGAACTGCTTTCCCGCCTCGAAAAAGCAGCCGGAGAGCGTATTGAAGGACAGTTACATATAGAGGACATCAGTCCCGAACTGTTCCGCACTTTTCCGAATATATCGATCCGCATGGATGGTATATCGCTACAGGACAGCCTTTATGAACAACACCATCAGAAACTTATCGATCTGAAGCATGCCTACGTGCGCCTGAATATCTTCTCTTTACTGACCGGTAAACCCAGGATATCTAAGATCATTGCTGATGAGGGTTCCTTTCACATCTTTATTGATCAGAACGGCTATTCAAACAACTATTTACTCAAGCCCCGGGTGCCGAAGGTTAAGGCTAAAAAAAGCAAGATTGAGGTAGAAAATATAGAAGTCAATAATGTAGCTTTTGTGATTGATAATGTTCCTATGAACAAACGCTTCCACATGCAGCTGCGGACGATCAATGCGACCGTACATAGCGTAGACAGCTTTATGAAAATTAGAGCGGATGTCAATATACTGATGGGTGGCCTGGGCTTTAAACTGTCCAAAGGTTCTTTCCTGAAAAATGCAGAGATCAAAGGAACACTGCATTTTGACTACAATACCATCACCCGGCTCGGTGTAGTACAGGAGCGCGATATTGAAATAGATAATGAAAAGCTGAAACTGAAGGCCTGGATGCGTTTTGGCGGACCAAAGGTTTTGCCATTCCAGATCAACCTGGAGGGAAAGAAGATTACCTATAATGTGGCCGTAAAATGGCTTTCGGAAAACATCTTTAATAAGCTCTCCAAATTCGATTTCGCCAAAACACTTGAAGTGGCTGCGGTCATTCGTGGCGACATGCTCGAGCGCGGAACCAATCCGTACCTGGACATCAATTTCAAGACAGAGAAAAATACGGTAAGTATGCTCGGATCTACCTTTACCGATGTATACTTCAAAGGCAAATTTTACAATCATGTAAACGAAGCCAAAGGCCGGCACGACAGTAACTCGGTGGTGTTGCTGGATAGTGTACACGCCTCCTATAACGGACTGCCCGTGTCGGGTCGTGATGTGGTGATCATGAACTTTGTTCGCCCTTATGTGATCGCTTATCTTAAAGAGCAGTTTGATGCCACAGCGCTGAACAATACATTCGGCGATCAGTTTACCTTTACTAGAGGTACCTGTAGCTATGACCTGAAGTATAATGGCACCTTATTTGCCAACTCTCTGATCCCGGATGAAATATACGGTGCCATTGACCTGAAGAATTTTGACTTTGTCTATAATTCCCGCAACCTCAAATTCCATAACGGCAATGCCAGTCTCGGGTTTAACGGACCGGACCTGCTGCTGAATAAAGTGCAGATCTTTGCGCAGAACAGCGATATCTCCATTAATGGGGTCTCGAAAGACTTTCTGAAAAGCTTCGTGGAAATACCCGGAAAGGCTACAATGAACCTGCACCTGCTCAGTAATAATATTGACCTGGGCGCATTCATGACCTATTTCGTACAGAAAAGAAGCGCAGGCAAACGCAGTAAAGTTTCTGCTTCCGAGCGCCTGGATGCCTTCCTTACCAATAGTGATATTGCTATGGATATGCGCATCAATAAAGCGGTGTACCGCAAGATGGTGGCTACAAATGTAGTTTCCTCTATGTCCTTCGCCAATTCCGGTCTTACCATACATAATCTGCACCTCAACCATGCCCAGGGGGCTATTGACCTCAGTGGTAAGGTAAACCAGCAGGCGGTAAATAATCCGTTCAACCTGCAGTTTAGTGTGGCAAATGTGCAGGTCAGCCAGCTGTTTTATGCCATGAACAATTTCGGCTTTAAAAGCCTGACCGATAAAAATGTGAGTGGCAATGTGTCCCTGAACGGAAGCCTGAATGGAAATGTGACCGATAAAGGCGTACTGCTGGCCGAACGCTTGAACGGCATCATAAAATATGATCTGAATAAAGCATCCTTAAAGAATTTTGCCTTATTCGATAAAGTACAGAAATGGTTTAAAAACCGGCGCCTGGACAATATCGAGATAGAACGTTTTATCGGCAATTTCGATATTCGCAGCGGCAGTATTTTTATTCCTAAAACAGAACTGCATACCAGTGCGCTGAACCTGTCCTTTGCCGGGGTGTATGGACTGGCACCGGGTAAGCCCACCAATATAGACTTCCGTGTGCCGCTGCGTAATCCGCAGGTCGATAAAGACCGCCAGGAAAGAGGCCTGAGCAGAAGGAAAGGCGAAGGGCTGGTCATCAACCTGAACGCGCACTCTGATGCATCCGGCAAAATCGTTATCGGAGTGGGTAAGGGCTATGAGAAGGATAATGGTAAAGTTGTAGATGAAGACGAGGAATAAATCCCGTATTTTTGCAGCGAAATGGAAGTACCACAGCATCAGATTATCCTGGCTATTGAAAGCTCCTGCGATGAAACCGCAGCTTCAGTAATCAAAGACGGACAAGTATTAAGCAATATTATTGCCACGCAGACAGTGCATGAGCAATATGGAGGCGTTGTGCCCGAAATTGCGTCCAGGACCCATCTGCAGCATATTGTCCCTGTCGTGGACCAGGCATTGAAGACCGCTGGTATTTCCAAAGAATCCTTACAGGCCATTGCGTTTACACAGGCTCCGGGATTACTGGGCTCTTTACTGGTGGGCAGCAGCTTCGCCAAAGGGATGGCGCAGGCCCTGAATATTCCCCTCATCGGGGTACACCATATGCAGGCGCATGTACTGGCTCATTTTATTGAGGACCCTAAACCTGCATTTCCTTTTTTGTGCCTTACCGTTTCGGGAGGTCATACACAGATTGTGCTCTGCCATAGTCCGCTGGATATGGAGATACTGGGCGAGACCATTGATGATGCGGCCGGAGAGGCTTTTGACAAGATTGCTAAAATGCTCGAACTGCCTTATCCGGGTGGCCCGCTGATCGATCGTTATGCACAGCAGGGCAATCCTAAGGCATTCCCTTTCCCGATTCCCAGCCTGGAAGGCTTGAATTATAGTTTCAGCGGGATCAAAACCGCCGTTTTATATTTCCTTCAGAAGCAAAAAGCAATAGACCCGGATTTTGTGCAGAAAAATATAGCGGATATCTGCGCTTCTGTACAATATACCATTGTCACTGCTTTGCTGAAAAAGTTTGAAAAAGCGGCTAAACAATATAAGGTACGCCATATAGGTGTAGCAGGAGGTGTATCGGCCAATAGCGGCCTGCGTACGGCCTTGACCGAACTGGGTAAGAAACTGCGGATTGAAGTGTACCTGCCCAAGTTTGAATATTGTACCGATAATGCAGCGATGATCGCCGTTACGGCGCATTATAAAATGCAGCGTAAAGAATTTACCGATCTGCTGGCAGTGCCTACTGCAAGAGCTGCCTGGAAATAATTATCTATGCCTAACGCGTATTTCGACTTCAAACAGTTTCGTATAGCACAGGATCGTTGTGCGATGAAAGTGAGTACAGATGCCTGTATACAAGGGGCCTGGCTGGCTACTGTGTTTAGACAGTACAATCCTGCGACTATACTGGATATTGGTGCCGGTACCGGATTGCTGAGCCTGATGCTGGCACAGGAAATACCCCATGCCCTGATTACTGCTGTTGAAATTAATGAAGACGCCTGTGCACAGGCTGCCGAAAATGTGCGTAACAGCCCTTGGCCCGAGCGGGTACGGGTCTGCGGCAAAGCCTTGCAGGATATGGATGATACTTCATTGTATGATGCCATTATCTGTAATCCGCCCTTCTTTCACAATCATCTCGAGAGCCAGGATAGCCATCGGAGCATGGCAAGGCATAGCCATACTTTAAGTAAAGAAGTGCTGGCCGAAAAAGTAGCACAGCTCCTGTCTGCCGATGGTAAAGCTGGTATATTATACCCTGCATCTGAATGGGATGCCTGGATACGCATTGCCCGCAAGGCCGGCCTGCATGTACAAAGCCAATTACTGATCAGACCGCATCTCCATAAAGCGCCCAACAGGGTAGTAGGACTGATGAGCAGGCAGGTACATCCGCAAACGGAAACAACCGGATTATGCATTTACGAAGCGGGTTCCCGCACCTATACCCCTGAGTTTATAGATTTGTTAAACCCCTACTATCTGCATTTGTAAGTTAAGTGCCTTATCTGTTGTATGAAATATTTAATACATTTGCAGGCAAAAAACTATAAAATTGCGTATACTTTCTACTATAGGAACCGGTCTGGCCTGTATCCTTTTGAACATATTTGTTTCCTGCGGCCCTGGTGCCGGAGATGTTGATGTCAGTAAAGTAGCTGTAAAGCTGGATTACGTTGACTTCTATAAAGATTTTTCTGCCATTGACAGTAATGCTGTTCCAGAAGGCTTGCAGCAGTTACAGCAGAAGTATCCGACTTTTCTTCCCTTTTATCTGGATACCTTACTGCCTTTCGGTCATATAGAACAGCCGTATACCAATGCCGAACATATAGTTCCGGTACGCACGGTTTTTGTTCACCCTGATTTCAAAGCATTAAACGATACGGTCAATAAAGTATTTACAGATACCCGTAAGTACAACGAGGCTATACTGGATGCCTTCAAACACATCAAGTATTATCTGCCAAATGTACCCTTGCCGACCAAGGTGTATTATTTTACTTCCTGCCTGAACAAATGGACTTCATTTACCCATAATGATCAATTAGGTATTGGTCTGGATATGTTCCTGGGCAAGAGTTTTCTCCCTTACCAGGCCATAGGTATACCAGATTATGCACTCATCAACCACACCCCTGAGAATATTCCGATGTGGGCAGCCAAAGCAGTGTATAACAGTGTGTACGAACATGATAATTTCAATAAATCACTGCTGGACCTGATGCTGCTGAATGGTAAGGAGGTGTATTACCTGCACAAGGTATTGCCGCAGATGCCTTTGAACCTTATATTAGGCTATACTCCCGAGCAGATGAAATGGTGTGAGGCTAATGAACCACTGATTTATAACTTCTTCCTGAAAGATAACCTGCTGTACAGTAAAAATTACCAGCAGATCATGCGCTATGCTACGCCGGCGCCTAATTCTGCAGGTTTCCCTGCCGAAGCTCCGGGCAATGTTAGTGCCTTTATCGGATACCGTATTGTTGAGGCCTATGCGCAAAAAAGCGGCAAAGACCTGCAGCAGATCCTGAACGAACAGGATAATACCGCCACTTTCCAGGCGTCAAAATATAAACCTTAACACAGACATTATTAATATTTTAAGCACCAACAATTCACAATTCTAATTGTACAATGAAAAAAGTATTGCTGTTAGTCGGAGCTGCCGCACTATCCTTAAGCAGCCGGGCGCAACTCAGTAAAGTAGATGAAATCTATGCGCAAAGAGTAGAGGGTCAAAATGTAGATACCGTAGCATGGATTAAAAATGCCAATTTTTACCTTGGGGGTAACCAGGGCTTGCTGCATAACTGGTCCGCGGGAGGAGAATTGGCCTCCCTTGCTGTCAATGTGGTATTGAATGGTAATATCGTTCGTTATTACAACCGGCATGTATGGACTAATACCGTAGATGCTAATTATGCACTGTTTTACGCCTACTCTAATAGTTTCCAACCGCGTAAAACGGATGACCGCCTGGATTATACGTCCAAATATGGCTACAGGTTGGGAGACAAAAACTCACACTTTTATATTTCCGGCTTACTGAATGCCAAAACACAGTTCAGTAAAGGATATAACTATGACCTTCCGAATTGGAGAGACAGCAGCACTTCTGGCTTTCTTTCACCTTTATATGTACTGGTTTCTCCGGGTATAGAATACCGTAGAGGTTCTATGCTGAGCGTATTCTTGTCGCCGGCTGCCATGCGTATGACTTTTGTGTCTAAAGAGTATACCAGCCGTAGCGATGTGGGCGCCTTCGGGGTGCCTTATAATAAAAACCTGCGCATGGAGGTGGGTGCTTATATGTCGGCAAGGTACCAGAAAGACATTACGAAGAACATTACCTACCGCAGCCGCTTAGATTTGTATTCTAACTACCTGGCCAAAAATACGTACGACATTAACGGAAATGTGATTAAAAAGGACAATCCGGGTAATATTGATATCCTGTTCGACCATTTTATTGCCTTTAAATTCTTTAAATACTTCTCTGCCAATTTTGGGTTGACGGCTATTTATGATAACGATGTGCCTTTTATTCCCACAAAAGATGCAAATGGCAACCCGATAAAAGAACCCATCGGCGGATTAGGATGGTGGCAGATCAAACAGACCTTTACGGTAGGATTTACCTATAAATTTTAAAGCCTGACCGTATAATACTGATAAATAATACATAAAAGAGCCATGAAGTAATACCTATGCTTCTTGGCTCTTTTTATGTTTTATAATATTTGTGATTTAATAATAAGTATAACATGGTATTAACCGGAATGAGTAGTACTTACTTGATTGATGATACTACTTTTGTCATTCTTGAAAGAAAATAAACTACAACTATTAAATAACAACTACAATTCCAAAACAATGAAGAAAAGATTACTGTTACTTGGGGCTACTTTATTATCCTTAAGCAGCCAGGCACAACTTACTAATGTAGATGAGATCTCTGCCCAAAAAATGGAAGATCAAAATATAGATACCGTAGCTTGGATCAGGAATGCCAATATATATCTTGGCGGAAATCAGGGCATGCTACATAACTGGGCTGCAGGGGGCGAATTGGCATCCCTCACCGTCAATGGCGTATTTAATGGTAATATTATCCGCTATTATAACCGGCATATATGGACCAATACCCTGGATGCCAACTATGGATTGTTCTATGCTTATTCCAATAGTTTTCAGCCACGTAAAACAGATGACCGCCTGGATTATACATCCAAATATGGTTATAGGTTAGGAGGCAATAACACAAATTTTTATATTTCCGGTCTGTTGAATGCTAAGACACAATTCAGTAAAGGTTATAATTACGACTTGCCTAACTGGAGGGATAGCAGTACCTCCGGGTTCCTTTCACCCCTGTATGTACTTGTATCTCCCGGTATCGAATACCGTAAAGGATCTATGTTTAGTGTATTCGTGTCGCCGGCCGCCATGCGTATGACTTTTGTGTCTAAAGAGTACACCGGCAGAAGTAGTGTCGGCGCTTTTGGTGTGCCTTATAATAAGACCCTGCGCATGGAATTAGGGGCATATTTGTCAGCGCGTTTTCAGAAGGATCTGAGCAAAACAATAACGTACAGGGGAAGATTAGACTTATACTCTAATTACCTGGCCAAAAATACCTATGATGAGACCGGAAACCTGATTAAAAAAGATAACCCGGGCAATATCGATATCCTGGTAGACAACTTTATCGCGTTTAAGTTCTTTAAGTATTTTTCTGCCAACTTCGGATTGACTGCCATCTATGACAATGATGTGCCATTTGTATCTTCAAAAGATGCTAGCGGTAACCAGAGTCAGGATCCGCTGCGCGGACTGGGCTGGTGGCAGATCAAGCAAACCTTCTCCCTGAGCTTTAATTATAAGTTCTAAAGCAATTTACATAAGTACGCTTAATGCATAAAAGGAGCCACTGGCTCCTTTTATGCATTAAGCGTACTTACAATCAGAATCGCAGGGAATTCGTTATATTTGTACTATTCAAAAGCTATTATTATGGATTACAATCAAAATGATTACAACAATGATTCTCTTATGGATGGAGAATATAAAGTAATTGACCAGAACTATGTGGCCAAGTATATTACTAAAGTATATGGCTGGATGTTCTTAGCGCTGACTATTACGGCGGCCGTGGCATTCTTTACGGTGAACAATCCTACTATTTTATCGGCCTTAATTGCAAATCCGTTTATCTTCTTCGGACTCTTTTTAGGACAGATATTACTGGTGGGCTACTTAAGCCTGCGCATACATAAAATGAGTGTCGGTACCGCAACGTTTGTCTTCCTGGTATATGCAGCGCTTACAGGGCTTACGTTCTCCACCATATTGTTACGATACAGCGGAGCTACGCTGATGTCTGCTTTTGGGACTACAGCAGTTACCTTCGGTATCATGAGCCTGATCGGTTATTTTACCAAGCAGGACCTTACCTCTTTCGGCCGTATAATGCTCATGGCATTGGTGGGTGTGATTATTGCTTCTATTGTAAATATTTTCCTGGGCAGCAGCATGCTGTACTGGATTATCTCTTATGTAGGTGTAGCCGTATTTGTGGGCCTGATTGCATATGACACGCAGAAAATCAAAGCATTAGCATTGCTGGACAGCGAAGAAGCCCGCCAGAAAGGGGCTATTATGGGGGCATTAACCCTGTATCTCGATTTCATAAACCTGTTCCTGATGCTGTTGCGCATTTTTGGAAGAAGAGATTAATTTTCGTATATTTGTTTGATAAGCAGCCTTGCTGGCTGCTTATTTTTTGTAAAACAATTATTCTGTTTTGTACAATGAAGTTATTGAAAAAGAGCTTACTTATACTTACCGCAATATTAGGTATCGCAGGCAGCGGAAGGGTATGGGCACAGACTGAGGAGAAAGATGTACCAAAGACAATAACTGTGTTGGAAGAGCGCAAAGATGCACATGGCAATATCGTCCGTAAAATCCAGTATTTTAAGGATGGTATGCGCGTAACGCAAACGACGATCTCTCCGCCAATGCCCAGTTTTAAGGATAGGAAACCTTTTAATGTGGATACTATGAACAGGGACTCCCTGTTGGTCTATGTAGACAAGACCAATTACCTGGTAGCCCTGATTTACAAAAAGAAACGCATTCGCCAATACCGTGCCGTATTTGGTCCGGACAGGCTTAAGGATAAGTTATGTGAGGGTGATCGTGCAACACCCGAAGGCTGGTTCAAAATTATCAGTGTGCGCGACAATGCAAACTGGGGCAAATTTATCCAGCTGAATTACCCGAACGAAGAGTCCTATAAAAAGCACCAGGCGGCAAAAGCCCAGGGGCTTATCTCACCTCAGGTAGGTGTGGGCAGTGCGATAGGTATTCACGGTACCTACCCAACCGGTGCTAAAATGGTAGAAATGGGTCTGGGCTGGACAGATGGCTGTGTGTCGATGACTACAGATGATATCATGGACTTTTACAAGTTTGTACGCCCGGGAGTAAGGGTATATATAAAGAAATAAGATAAGCTATACAGTAAGTACAGGCATATAAAAAGAGCGCAACCAATACCGGTTGCGCTCTTTTTATATGCCTGTTTCTAAGGCGCAAAATCTGGAATGTATATAAGAGATTTGCTTTCTGATATTTGGTACTCAGTGAATAATATATGGTTATTTTATATAAATACAGTACAAATGTATGGGCCTGGATAGGTATGCCTGTCCGGGTTAGACAAAAACAGTACATAAGTTAGCTCCTGGGTTTTGACTGGGATTTTCTATTGTGGGAATTTTGCATTGGGACTCAATGTCATATGATTTTATGGCGTCCTCGATAGTAAATAAACACAATAGTTAACCTTAAAAATAACAGATATGAGCTTAACATTACAACAGAGATTCACCAGAGCTGGACTATGCGCACTGGTATTACTCGCAGGATCAAATTATGCAGCCCGGGCGCAAAGCTTACAGGATGCGACCAGCTCCGGTACCAGCGTTACTGTAGACACCTCAGGGCTGGGGACCAGTATATCAGGCAGCAACCTGGTCAATAACAACCCTTCGAATTTTATATTGCTGAACAGCAATGGTACCGCCACCATCGACCTTGGTAGTGCACAGATCATTAAAGGCTATAGTCTCACGAATGATCCTGCTAATGCCAGCTTTAACCCGGCCAGCTGGACCCTGCAGGGATCCAATACTGCAGGCAGCGGTTATGTAAACCTGGACTCCCGCACGGCTAATACCTGGGAGATGCAGGGATCAAGAAAATTTTTTGCAGCCACTAACAGTACGGCCTATCGCTACTACCGCCTGGTCAATAACGGCGGCATAGCAATGCACATAGCAGAGGCAGAGCTGTTTCTTGATTTCAGCATTAGCGGTTCTGTTTTCCAGGATTTTAACCTGAATAATATCAAAGATGGCGCAGAACCTGCTGTGGCAGGAACAAAAGTTTGGCTTAAGCAGCTTACCGTGAGCACTCCGATCGCCACTATACTTACCGATGCAAACGGTGCTTACCAGTTTACCAGCGCCCAGCTCGATGGCCTGGAACGATTCTCTGTGATCGTGCAGCCACAGGGTAGCCTGCAACCCAGAACAGAAAAGCTGGCCTTTGCCTATCCTTCAACAAGTGCCGATGGGGCTTACTTATTTGGTAATACATCTTCACTGCAGGTACCTAGTCCCTATAGCCAGAATGGTGTATTGGATTTTGGTTTTTTGCCGCCCAAGACCTCTGCTGCAATTGATACAGCGGTTACCTTAAATCCCAATCTCCTCACTAATGAATTTGGAGGTACTTTCGGTACTACAGACTCCATGGGCAATAACTTTCTCTTAGCCCATGCCAATGGACATATTTATAACCTTTCAGCTCCTCATCCGGAATTGTATTTTCCGACCACAAATTATGCCTGGGGAACGAATTATACTTTTAGTAACACCCACGTTTCGGGCGGTAGCGGAGTGTTGCAAAATGACGGAACATATGCCATCTGTGATTTTTTAAGTTCAACCTATATCGAAACGGGGTTTAATGGTGATGGTAAGCTGTACGTTAAATCACCATTTAGTTTTTATAGCTGGGGTTGGCGGTATACTACCGGTGCCACTACCGGGGCATGGAATGATCGCTATATGGCCATAAACGGTGCGAGTGTGCAAGATACCTCTACAAACTCTACCATTTTTACAGATACCATAACCTTGTCTGCCAATAATAATTATTCTATCGGTGTATATGGTAAGGCGGCCAATAAATGGCAACAAGGCAGTCAGTATGCCGTACCTACCAAATTGAAATATTTTGTAAGAAATCTGGGTACAGGTGATACAGCTGCTATAGGATATCTGGTGGTACAACCGACTATAGGTAACCAGACCGATAGTGTTAATCTGGGCTGGAATAAAGTAACTATAAGTTTTAACGCGGCTACTTCGGGTACTTACGGGGTATATTATTTAACGACTTCCTCCGCGCAAAATGGTAATGATGCGTACCTGGACAATTTCTTCCTGCGCAAGTCTTCTTATATGATCAGCGGCACCATTTATAATGATGCGAATGGGCTGAATAACGGATTGGTGGACGGAACACCGATCAATAACCTGAGCGGCGCCCCTTTATTTGCTTACTTGATAGACCCTGTTACCAATCAGGTTACGGGAATCTCGCCGGTAGCTGCAGATGGTACATTTAGTCTGGCCGCACCAGAATTTAAAACTTATAAAGTTGTAACCAGTACACAGGTATTAAACGCGGGAGATGTGTATAATCCTGCGGCTTCGCTTGCCGGGTGGGCGACTACCGGTAGCAATACAGGGCTTAACAATACCTCGGGTAACAACCTTACTAATACGGATATGGAGGTTACAGTATATCCGACAAATCCTACAGATGATGTTACGAATGTAAACTTTGGCTACGAACGTCTGCCGGAAAGTTACGATGCCACTAAAACCGTTACCGGACCTCCTGTTATTGGTGTACCCATCACACTGTCTGATGTACCGATGCAGGGTTCCGATCCTGAAGATAATGGTGGTGTACAAGCCCCTCTGAGCGGCAAACCGGTTATTGTAACGGCCACACCTACCAATGGTTTTGTCCTGAAATATAATGGAGTAACGATCAATCCCGGAGATACAATCCCGCTTTACTGACAATAACGGCAACAGCAAGTACGCCTTTAGGTACAACAACAACCAGCTTCCAGTTTACTTCAATAGACCAGGCAGGTAAAGCAGACCCGAGTCCTGCAACCTATACCGTGAACTTCAGTCAGCCCTTGCCGGTAACCTTAGGTGCATTCACAGCTGTAGTAGATGACCACTGTGCGGTACGCCTGGACTGGACAACATTGAAAGAAGAGCAACTGAAAAACATACAGGTAGAGCGTAGTGAGCAAGGCAAGGCATTTAGCCCTATAGCTTCGATCACAGCACGCGGCGCAGGCTTTGCCTACAGTTATACCGACCAGGCACTGGCAAAAGGGCGTTATACCTACCGTTTAAGATTTAATGATCATGATACGCGTTATAGTTACAGTGGAGTACAGCTGGTAGCTATATCCTGTGCAGCCGATATACAGGTATTCCCAACAGAAACTATGGATAAGGTAATGATCCAGGGTATTAGCGATCAGACAACTGTTACGGTTAGCGATGTGAGTGGTAGAAAAGTACTGGAAACTACGGGTAATGGTCCGCAAATGACCCTGTCGCTGGAAACACTGACCCCCGCGGTTTATTTCATCACCGTATATACTGGCACCACACCGGTTGCACAGATTAAAGTAGTGAAACAGTAAACAATAGCTTTCCTCATTTAACCACATAAAAATCCCCCGCAGGGTAGTATTGGTCTCAATACCCTGCGGGGGATTTTTATATTTGGCTGATCTTATATGTTTACTTTCTTGAGCTCGTTGAACAGGCGTAATTCATCATGCCCGATCTGGTGCAGCATATCGGAAAGGTCATTATAGCTGACCAGGTCAGATTTTCGGGCCTTGCAGATGCGGGCTGCGCTGTAGGCAAAATTCCGCCACTGGTCGCCAATAGCCGTCATGCGTTGAGAAAACTCTTTTAATTCCGGTTTACCCAGTATTTCTGCGGCTTCCTGTAAGAACGCTGCATACAGAAAACGGAAACCACCACCACCAGTACCGATCTCCTCCTGCATACGTATGATATTACCTACGTACAGAACAGCCTGCCTGTCGGTAAGTTTATCGGGGTATGTTTTGATCTTTCTCGCCAGGGTATGTATCGCTTTATTTCCGAAAATACCGATTGGCGGAGAGGTATACAGCCATATATTCTTTTTGATTCCTTTTTTGATGGCCTGCTCCATATCCAGTTGTTGCGGTACACCGGTAATGTAGTATAGCTTGCCCTTAGGCTCAGGAAAGCCCTTGGCGAAACGTGCTTTCTGCATATCCTCGGGAGCGATCTCGTGCAGCCCTTCCAGGGTAGGATCACTGATCAGGTAAGTGCCATCCTCTTTCCGGCCATAGGCAACCAGGTTGTGCGCATTGAACTGGAAGCGATAGGCCTCGGGCATATAAGTAAGGTAGAAGATGCCGGAGAGCATACCTACCGGTATACCCTGGTCCAGCAGCTGGTCCAGTGCCTGTTTTCCTTTGGCTTCATTGCTGCCGAATTGCTGCATGGTATAATCAATATGCAGCGACTTCATCAGGGTTTTAAAGATGGTGCCGGGATAGCTGCGGTAGCTGGTGCCGGGCACACCGTTTACTTTAATAAAAGGAATATGACTGAAGAACAGTCCGGCGCCGATACCGAAAGCCAGGGGCTCGGTCATGGGTACACCGTAATGTCTTAATAAATTGGTTGTTGCACCACTCTCACAGTGGGCATGCATCTGGTGCTTAAAATCTATAACAGGCAAAATATGATCTGGAATTATAAGTGATGATTAATGCTGCTCAGCAGTATCGGGATTGAAGTTACGGATGTCTGCAACCGTTATATTGAATGTGGTTGCATAGCGTTGCAGCATACTTTCCGGTAGCCCGGCAAATACTCTGGCTTTCAGGTGGCGTTTTACCTGCCAGCCCCATTTACCTACATGGCGGGCAAGTATACCGGTATCCATCAGGTTCTTCTTCATGAAATAGGCGAGTGGACTTAATGCTCCCTTACGAATACCATCCAGTACCTCTTCCAGTTCCAGTTTAGCCTGGTCCCAGGCCTGAATTGTGGCCAGGTGTTCTACCTCCCAGCCATCACTGTTTACCGTAGTATATTCGCCTTTTTCATCTGTCGCATATACCACTTTCCGGCTCTGGTCCCTGTTTTTATAATTACCCTTGTCCTGGGGTACTTCATTCGTTTTCATAAAGCAAAAGTAAATTTTATATTTCGAAAGGTCCTGCCCCCTGGCGGATCAGCTCAGGATAGTCATCAACCAGACTGATTACAGTAGATACCTGTATATTACCTATACCGCCATCTATGACCATGTCTACCAGGTGGCCGAAATCCTCGTGAATAACCTCAGGGTCCGTGTAGTGCTCTACATCAGCTTCCTGTGGTAAAGAGGTACTCATGATCGGGTTACCTAAAGCCTCGGCTATGGCATGCGTTATTTTATGGTCCGGAACACGGATACCCACAGTGTCCTTTTTCGTCTTCAGCAGTTTGGGTACCAGTTTAGTCGCATTCAGGATAAATGTATATGGCCCCGGAATACAGCTTTTCAGAAAACGGAATGTCGGGTTACTCATATTGGCTGCATAAGTACTGAGTTCGCTCAGATCTTTACAGATAAAAGAGAATTGCGCCTGCTTGGGATTGATATTTTTGATACGGCATACCTTTTCAATAGCCTGCTGGTTATTGATATCGCAGCCAATACCATATATGGTATCAGTAGGGTAGATAATAACCCCACCTTTTTTCAGTACATCGGCGATTTGCTTCAGTACACGTTCTTGCGGATTGTCAGGATGTAGATGTACAAGCATATTGAATTTTTATATATAGTGATTGTATGTATACAAAAATACACTAAAATAAGTACTGCATTACATAATCATTCATGTAGTAGCCATTGCCTATATTGATATCTTCTTCACGAAGCACGGTAAAGCCATGCTTCTGGTAAAAGTTAAGCGCCGGATTATAACGGTTTACATTCAGGGTAAGCACTGTTTGTGCACCGGCGGCGGCAACCGATTTGATGTGGTTCAGCAATTGAAGGCCCATATGTTTGCCCTGGGCTTCTGGCAGTACATATATCTTATGAAGCTTAGCTTCAGCGCCGTTTATATTCAGTTCTACTTCGGCAAAGCCCATAGGTACCTCCAGCTCATCATAGATCAGGTAGAATAAATTACCCTTTTCGAGTCTTTGCAGCAGTACAGCCGGCGCATACATTTCTTCCAGCATATAGCTAACCTGTTCCGGACTCAGGATGTCTTTATAAGCAACCTTCCAGGTACGGGCGGCAATATCAGTAATATAATGCAGGGCTTTTGGAGAGACAATAGTAATATGATGAGGCACGATTGGATGTTTTTAACTGCAAAAATGCAGAGAAAGCGCAAAAAAAATTGAAAAATGAGCAATATTTTATTATTAAAGTAGTTATTATTTTTGTAACATCGCACAGTTAAGACCCGAAAATTGAAAAAATACAGATATATATATAGTTTTTTGTTCCTGCTTGTTGCATTTTGTATACAACAAATGTATGCTCAGCAACAGCAAAGGCAGCAAAATCCTCAAAAAGTCACTTCACCTGCCGATACAACCCGTAAGGTTGTCTACGAAGCGAGCCAGTTAAAGCCTGGTTCTAAAGAGTATATCGACAGTATGAAGCAGGCCCGGCAGCGCTATGTAGATAGTATGAAGACTGCACGCACCCGTGAGCTGGATAGCATGCGGGCGGCGCAGAAACGTATTACAGACAGCACAGCCGCGGCCAATAAACATTACCGGGATAGCCTGAATACCGTACTGGAAGCACAGCGTGCGGCCCGTATGCGCATATCCGATAGTTTGAAGGTAATACAGCAGCGTCGCTCCGATAGCCTGGTCAAAGCCAAAGCATACCGGGAAAGCAAGGCCTATAAAGACAGCCTAGCCCGGATGAAACAGGCCCGCCTAGATAGTCTGGCTACCTTAAGAGAAAAGCGCAATGAGCAGATGGCTGCAGAGCGTAAGCGTATGCAGGATAGCCTGGCGGCTGTCCGGAAGCAGTATAACGATAGTCTGCAGGCGGTTATAGCTGCCCAGACGGCGCGTAACAAGGTTATTAAAGACAGTATAGCTGCGGTAAGAGCAGTACGCACCGATAGTCTGGCAAAGGCGAAAGTTGAGCGCGAGGCCTTAAGCAAGAAGAGGGCAAAAGACAGGGAGAAAAAGGCGAATGCCAAAGAAAGGGCCAAAGAGCAGAAGAAAAGAGATGCCTATTCCAACGAGCAGATGCGTAAAAAGAAATGGGGTTTTGTGCGGCAGGTATTTCATAATACCACCACACGGTATAACTACTATTATAATGCCAATCTGAATATGGATAAGATGGAGCAGAATATGCTCAAGCTGGCCAATAATAATTACGATTCCCTGTTGCCTTTATATCCTTTCGATCCGGACAAGGATTCCACAAGGTTTGCCAGTGATATGGACTCCCTCATCAGAAGAGCAGGAGTAGGTATACAGATTCACGATCCGCGCAGCAAATGGCAGGATAATATGTACCTGCTGGTGGGCAAGGCATATTACTACAAAGGAGATTATACCAATGCTGCTAATGCATTCAAATATATCGTAGCCACTGCAGAAGCAGAGAAGCGTCAGAAAGAAAAAGAAAAGAGTCAGAAAAAAGGAAATACCAAAACTAAATCTGCAGAAGGTAATGACCTGGCAGAGGAAGAAAAGAAGAATATATTCACCCACCTCTCCTCTAAGAACGATGCGATGCTCTGGCTGGCCCGAACGCTGGCACAGGACAGTCAGGTCAATATGGCTCAGACGGTATTGAATATGGTGCGCAGCAGCAAGCAGTTTAATGAAGACCTGCAAGGTCGATTCTCTGCCGCTCAGGCATTCGTTGACCTTAAAAAGTTTGAATATGCCGAGTCTACCGACGACCTGGCTAAGATATACGATGATGAAAAGATGCCTAAATGGCTAAGAGAGCGGGCAGCCTACCTTAGGGGGCAGATTCTGCAAAGAGAAAATAACCTCCTTGCATCTGATTCTGCATTTGCCAAAGTAGTAGACCTGAAGCCTGCTATGGAGATGGATTTTAATGCCCGTATTCACCTGGTCAATAACAGTATTAATGCCGGTAGGGGAGATGCACAACAATTGATGCAGAGCCTCAGTGCAATGAGTCGCGAAGCGAAGTACAAATCGTTTTACGATAAGATCTATTTCACTATGGCTAAAGTGGCCGAGCGCAATAAAGATGTGCCCGGAGCCATTGCCAATTACCGTAAGAGTATTCAGCAAAGTACTACTAACCCAACGCAGAAAGGATTGTCCTTTGCGGCAATGGGGGCCTTGTATTATGACCAGAATAAGTACAATGAAGCTAAAATATCTTATGACAGTGCCCTGCTCTTCCTGACCGAAGCGAATAAGCCGGAACATCCGGTGGCATTGCAGCGCTCACAGGCATTGGACAAAGTAGCTGCACCTGGTAATGAAGTAAGATACCTGGATAGTTTACTGACACTCAGCGGCCTCTCCGAAAAAGAGCAAAGAGCTATAGCCCGCAGGTACATCAAAGACCTGGAAAAAAGAATCAATGATAGTATATACCTGGCCAAAAATCCTTCAGCAGCAGGGAATAACCCTGTACTTGCCGGACCGGTATCTTTAGGCGGAGGGTCGACTTTTTACTTCGCCAATCCTTCTATGGTACAGCAGGGTATCAACACCTTTAAACAGAAATGGGGTGAACGTACCTTAAAAGACAGTTGGAACAGGAGTAATAACTTTAAATCCGGTGGTGGTAGTACTGCAGGTGCCGAGGAAGAAGAGGAAGAAACTGATCCGCTGAAAAGCCTGCCTACAGAAGAGGATCTGCTGGCCAGAATACCCAAGACAGAGAAAGATATCAGGGAGATGAAAGGCCGACTGCAGCAATCCCTTTTTGAGCTGGGTACAGCATATTATAAGAATATGGAAGATATTCCAATGGCGATTAAAACGTATGATGACCTGGACAAACGCTTCCCGGAACATCCTAACCGTGCCGAGGAATTATATAACCGTTATCGTATGGCGCTGGCCAAATCATCCGTAACCGATGCAGATGCTTATGCGCAAACACTGAAAAGTAAATACGCAGACTCTAAATGGGCCGGACTGATGACTACTAATGCTGCGCAGGTACAGGAACAAAGCAGTCAGGAAGATATTGCCGCACATTATGAGCGTACCTATAATGCACTGATGAGCCAGGATTACCAACTGGCAATGAGCAATGCCGACAGTGCACAATCCCTGTATCCTAATGCTTATGCACCATTTGCTAATCGTTATACACTGGTGCGTATCGCATCAATAGCCGGTAAGGGAGATTATAAAACAGCCGACTCCTTACTGACCGGATTTATTGCACAGCACCCTAACGATGAGACTGCTGGCTGGGCTAAATCCCTGCAACAGTATGTGAAGAAGGCAATGTCGCAGCAACCTGCAGCATCGGCAAGTAATGGTGCCAATGGCCCGCAGGTTATGGCCGGAGCCAATGTACCTGCTGCGTATAGTTATACTCCTGCTAACCTGCATTATGTACTGATAGCCGCTACAGGAGATCAGAACAGATTGGTGGGCCTGCGTGCAGGACTTAAAGATTACCATCAGTCACAGAAAGGGTTGAATGAACTGACCACTTCCCTGACCCCACTTGACGGGCAGAAAAATATTGTGGTTGTAAAAGAGTTTAAGAATGCAGCAGCTGCAAAAGCATATATCAGCAACCTTAAAAAACAGGCGAACCTATTCCGTGACTTTTCGGCTAATGAGTATGAATTAATTATGGTTTCTTCGGACAATATCATCAAATTGTTTACCGATAAAGACTGGGCTAAATACCAGGAGTTTTATAAGAATAAATACCCGCAATAATTTTTAGATTTTTTAAAGAAAATTTTGCAGAATCAAATTCGTTTTTTACCTTTGCAATCCCAACAGGGAAATAGAATCTTCCTTAGCTCAGTTGGTTAGAGCACCTGACTGTTAATCAGGGGGTCGCTGGTTCAAGTCCAGCAGGGAGAGCTTCACTATACAGCCTTGCAGTTTTTGCAGGGCTGTTTTCTTTTAAAGCCTTACCCATACTGCTTATTAGGCTAAAAACTTCATGAGTTTTGATGATGCAAATCTGATTTTTTTTATTTAGTTTTTCTCGGAGTTATACCACCAAGCTTGCCTATTGCTTCTGTTGTGGCTGGTGTATAGGGTTCGAAAGGTATGGTAGCAGATCAAAGCTTAAGTGTTGGATTTATTGCTCCGAAATTGTACCGTTAAATACTATGCCCATAACAGTAACTGTTATGGTGTATTCCTTTTTTATATCAATAAATAATTCTTTATTGTGGGTAATATTTATTGTATTTAATATCTAATTGATGTATGTTTGAGTATCATTAACATTCTAAATTCTTATTATGAAAGGATTATATTCAATGCTTGTTTTAGGTATCACTTTACTGGCTACTAGCTTAACATCCAATGCTGCTACCTTGACTCGCGAAAACGTGCCTGGAGATCCATTGTATAGCTTAGGTACTTCAACCGCTTCCGTATGTACTTACACAACATGTACTGCTCTAACCAATATGACCTATGGCTCACCCTTATCAAAGTTTGGTGATGCCAATTATTTCGTAATAACCTTCGATGCTTCGTTATATCCTGGCACCCCTGTAACATTCGATCTTGGACCTTCTGAAATTGCAGCTATCAATGCTTCATCTGGTAATTATGTCTCTTTCTCTATAAATTGCGATGTGCTGGAAATTAAGCAGGTTTCTCCGGGTAATTATGTATATCGTGTTTACTTTGTATGTCAATAGCATAACATAAATATAAGATCACCAGATAAGTGATCTTGTAAACGCTGTTGCATATCTATAGTGCTAACAGTTGATGACCAGGTGAACCTATTTTCATTGTCTGTAATAAATAAAGGCCATTAAAAGCACACATTTCAGTTAGATTTTGCTACAATTAATCTAATATTTCGCCGGTTAAGTACACAAAAAAGCATCAGTAAGCTTACTGATGCTTTTTTGTGTACAGCAATCATTGCCAGGCCTGGGTTTGCACGAGGTTTTTTTAAAAAATCTTTTCAAATCTGTTGGAAGAATTCAAAAACTGTTTTATCTTTGCAATCCCAAACGGGGAAAGAATCTTCCTTAGCTCAGTTGGTTAGAGCACCTGACTGTTAATCAGGGGGTCTCAGGTTCAAGTCCTGAAGGGAGAGCAAAAAAGCTTCGGTATTTTACCGGAGCTTTTTTTTATGTCTTTACCACTTCTGTAATCATTACAATAGCTCTTGTACAAGATTGCTGCTACTCATTAACAGGTAATCACTATACATAGGCCGACTACCATAAATATATTAGAAATATTATCAGATTCAGTACTTAAAATAGTCTGATCAGGTCATTGTACAAAAAGTATAATATCCTGATTTTTGTGCATGAATAGATTGTGTTTTATACATCCCTGATACAGAGAAGATCGCTATTGAAATGTATATGATATAGCTCGTTAAGCCGAAGCTTTGAGGAGAGCTGATGCTTCTAAATTTTATCGTTGAAGGTATGTATCATAAGTCAGCTGCACCTGTGAAAAATGATAGCAGTGAATGATGATCTGAGGAAACAAGATAGAGGTATAGCGTCCGGTTTGGTAGTAGTAGTAGTTTATGGATGCTATATCCTTTGTCTTATAGCCGCCTGTTCAGGCAGCTTGTGAGGGTAGCTGAATTCGATTATTTGTTTGATGAAGTAAAGTTTTATGCACATATATTCCAACACCTATGGATTATAAATAAATAGGACAATGCAGAATTCTTGCCATCGGTTTCTTTCGTTCTGAGTGATAATAATCGGTTGAGTTTATCCAAAAAATGAGCACATTTATTGGAAACGAAATTCGCGCTCCTTGGAGCGCGAATTTTTGTTTTGTATATCATTCTCTTTATATCCTGCTTTCAGGGGTCTTTGTATAATCATTTAGTTTGCTGGCATCGATAATAGTTCCCTCTCCCTCTTCAGAATCATAATACATCGGGGTGAATTTTGTGCCATTCAGGATCTCATCGAAGGTATAGCTGGTGCGGGATATAACCGTGTTGGAGAAATCTTCATCATAAGCCTTAAGGTAGACCATAAATTCAAAATCAGCTTCCTCCAGCTCCTGCATACTCATGCCCCAGATCGGACTGTCCTCATTAATAGGATGCACAATGGTCCAGCTCAGGTACAAAGAATTGATGGTATTGAACTGCATCGGCAGGCTGTAATACTTATTGATGGTTTTCCCGTTTTCCTCAATCATCATACTGGCCGTCAGGGTTACAACCACTTCACTCAGTCGGGCATTCTTGATTGGCAGCAGGCGAAACATCAGTCCCTTGCTGTCCCGGAAAGGAGCGATCACCGCATTGTCGCTGTAACGGATATAAGCCTTGGGCTTGACAAAACGGCCATAAAGAAGACCGGTTATAATCGCCAGGGTCAGGATGCCGATCAGGGCCTCAGTAGAGGCAATGGTATTGGTCAGTAAACCTTCCGGGCTTATACGCCCGTATCCTACCGTAGTCAGGGTCTGAGAGCTGAAGAAGTATACCTCTTCAAAGGTCTCAAAAGGAGTGCCCTTGATCAGCCCTAAAAGATGGTTCTGGCAGCCTACATAGTATATGCCCGCAAACAGTAGATTGATGAGCATATAGTATCCGAAAATCAGCAGGATAAACTTCCAGTTAGGGATATTGATCAGGTAGTGATAAATGCTGTAGCGATCCAGGATGCCGGAGCCGCGCCATACGACATTGGGGCTACCGTCCTTATTGATAAAACGGGCATACTTGGTCGTAGCCCTGCTGTTGAGTCCGGTATTGTCAATATCTTTCTTCCCGGGCTTATGTATAGCCATGAATGAGATAATTAAAGGGTAAGGGGAATGTTGTGATTATGCCTTCACCACGGGCTTCTTCTTGAGCTTAGGAGGCTTGGGGCGTCCGCCCAGCAAAACTCCCCAATGATGAAGATTTGGAATTTCGTCGAAAATAACTTTAAAAATAGCTACTGTAGGTACCGCCAGGAACATACCGGGAATGCCCCATATCAGGCTACCGATAAATACACTGACGATCGTAGCCAGCGCATTAATGCTGACTTTGTTGCCTACCAGTACCGGCAGGATTATATTGCTGTCGATCAGGTGTACAATAATAGAAATAATGCCCACCCATATGGCCGCATGCGGAGAGTTGGTCGCAAAAGTAATGATCACACTGATGATGGCTGCCGTAATGAATCCGAGGTAGGGTACTACATTCATCATCGCAGAAATCACCGCCAGTAAAATAGCATACTTAGCCCCCACAATCGAGAAGCCCAGGGCCAGGCAGGAAGCAACAATCAGCATTTCGATCAGCAGGCCGTTCAGATAGCCTTTGATCACATTTTGTGTCTTATTGATGATCTGCGCTACAGCACCGCCTTCCAGATGACGGAAACTGACATTCAGAAAGGTACCGATATTATCCTTATAGATCAGGATCATTAAAGTATAGATAAAGGTAAAGACACCCAGCAGCATAGAGCTGGAGAAAAATGAAATCATACTGCCCACTACATTAGGCGTTTCATTCAGTAATTTTTTCAGCAGGGGATCAATATTCTCCTGTATCACCGCTGGAGAAACATGCAGATGGTCCTGTATGAAGTTCTGGGCATCGACGATCAGTTCATTAAACTTATTCTCCAGCTGCGGAAAATCGTTCCGGAAATTGATTACCTGTGCAGAGATGAAAAGGAATACACCACTCAATATCAGCAATGCAAGAAGCAGGCATATGGTAGCAGCCCAGGAGCGGCTCAGTCCCTTCTTTTCCAGGTATCGGGTTGGGGTTGCCATAGCCAGGGCAAAAATAGTGGCCATAGCCAGGGGGAGTAATACGCTTTTGCCAAAGGTGAGCATAAGTACAATAATGCTGATGACCACCAGGCGGTAGGCCAGGAACTGCATAATGTCTTTCTGTCTCATGTTTGGATTTTGCATAGCGTTTAATGTTTGCCTTTGGCAAGACTGAACCCGAAGGAGGAGCCTACACCAACTTTACTTCTTACATTAATAATCTGTCTGTGTGCTTCAATAATATGTTTTACAATAGCCAGTCCTAATCCGGTTCCCGGTATTGCACTGCTACGGCTTTTGTCGGTACGGTAAAAACGTTCGAAAATGCGGTTTAAATGCTGTTCTTCAATGCCCACACCATCATCCGATACCTCAACGTAGATCTTCTTCTGATCCAGCTCCCAGAAGCCGGTTGTTATGGTGCCATTCTGATTGCCATACTTGATCGCATTTTCAATAATGTTCACGACCACCTGGCGTATCTTTTCCCGATCGGCATGCACCAGCAGGTTTTCATCCGCATCATCTTTAAACAGCAGTTGAATGTTTTTCTCCTTGGCTTTCAGCATCAGCTCCTCGTAAGTGTCCTTAAAGAGGTTCATGATCTTAAAGTTAGAATAAATCAAAGGATTATTGCCCGCTTCCAGTGCTGAGATCTGCTCCAGGTCACTGGCCAGCTGTACCAGGCGGTCCAGGCCCTTGCTGGCATTTTTAAGAAATTTGCGGTTTACGTTTTCATCTTCAATGGCCCCGTCCAATAGGGTATGGACATAGCCCTGTACGGTAAAAATAGGCGTACGCAGTTCATGCGTCAGATTACTCAGGAATTCTTTCCGGAACTGCTCATTTACTTTCAGTAACTCAATCTCAGTACTCTTTTTCTCCGCCCATTTGGTTACATCATTCTCTACCTGTTCTATAGTCTTTTGCGGCAGAATTTTGTCGTAGAAAAACTGTTCCTTTTTACCCGCCTTTGTATTGTAGATGAATTTGTAAATCAGCTTCAGTCTTCTGCCGATAAAGATCTGCAGGAAGTAATTATACACCAGGTAGGACAATACAAAAGAGACTCCGAAAATGATGACCGGCAGGGTCCATTCACCATCTATCGCCAGCGACAGGAGTGAAAGAGAGGAAGCCAGTATAAATGCTGCCAGCAGGCAGATCATCTTCGGAGACAGGTATTTTATAGAATTGGGCATTGGATGTGCTCTCGTTTATCGTAACATTTTTCTGAAGCATCGCTTGCGTTTGTGCTGCACATGCTCATAATTTTTCCAGTGATTGATTGCTTTTTCATTGGTCTCAATCATACCGGTCGTTTCTACCCACTCCACACCATGTTCAATCATGATGTGTTGCAGTTCTGTAATCAGTAGTGCGCTTACGCCCTGTGCCTGCCAGTCCGGGTGAATGCCCGTCAGCAGCAGGTCCGCAACTTTAGGCTTTTTCAGTGCCTTCATGATGTGCACAAAGCCAAACGGGAATAGTTTTCCTTTTGCTTTCTGCATCGCTTCGCTTAAAGAGGGTAAGCTTACAATGAAACCAATGATGTTTTTATCAGGATCTTCTACCACTTTCACGAATTTCGGATTCAGTACCTCGATGTATTTACCGATGTAGAATTGCAGTACATCATCCGGCATTTGTACAAAGCTGAACAGTTCGTCAAAAGCTGTATTCAGCAGGTGAAACACCTGCAATGCTACGGTTTTTAACTCATCTTTATTGCTAAAGCTTCTTACCGTTAAGTTATATCTTTTCTTGATCAGATCATTCAGTTTTACGGCCTTCTCCGGGATCGCTTCCAGTACTTTCAGTTTAAACTCGACCCAGTCGATTTCCTTCTCATAACCCTGCGCCTCCATATGCTTTTTGTAATAATCCATATGGTATTCCGATGCAATAGAAGGTAATTGATCAAATCCTTCGATCAGCATAGCCTGGTGATCCAGGTTGGTGAAGCCCAGAGGCCCGTGTACACCATCCATGCCCTGATCCAGAGCCCATTGTTCCGCTGTTTTCAGTAATAAGGCAGAGACTGCAGGATTATCAATGAATTCGAGTCGGGTAATGCGACACATCTTTTCATTGAACTTTTCATTCGCAGCCGGATTAATGATCGCTCCAACACGACCTACCACTTTGCCATCATCTTCGGCCAGCCAGAAAGACGTTTTGCAGTACTTCATGGCAGGGTTGGTTTCCGGCATCAGCGATTTTACTTCATCATCCTTTATCGGGGGAACCCAATAGCGGTTGTTTTTATAAAGATCAAAGGGGAATTGCACAAATTTCTTAATATCGGCTTTGGTATGTATCGGTCTGATCGTTATAGACATCGTGTTTACGCGTTTTGATATATGTATATTTACCTAATGTAGCTATAAATGTATAGCATAATTGCGACAAATGTACTGTAAACGCAACAATTTCGGGCATATTTTTTGCTTCGGGGCAGGCCGTATTTACATATAAAGACTTATCTACATTTTATGCTTGTTTTGGGGATAAGTATGGTCTTTTTTTGCTATTTAAATCGTATCTTCGCATATTAGCAAAGAAGGGCCGTTGCGGCCCGGTTTTAAGGAAATATAAAACACACAAATGAGCTTGGAAAACAACGAAAATGTGACCGTTCAGCCCGGATATGATGCCAATTCCATACAGGTATTGGAAGGTTTGGAAGCGGTGCGTAAGCGCCCTTCAATGTATATCGGGGACACGGGTGTGAAAGGCTTACACCACCTGGTTTATGAGGTCGTGGATAACTCCATCGATGAGGCTTTGGCAGGACACTGTAAAAATATCAAAGTCGTTATCTATCCCGACAACTCTATTTCCGTAGAAGATGATGGCCGTGGTATCCCTACGGGCATTAATGCGAAAGAAGGTAAATCTGCCCTGGAGATCGTAATGACAGTACTGCACGCAGGGGGTAAATTCGACAAAGATTCCTATAAAGTATCCGGTGGTTTGCACGGGGTAGGGGTAAGCTGTGTGAATGCCCTAAGCACGCACATGCATACAACGGTTTTCCGTGAAGGGAAAATTTTTGAGCAGGAGTATAAATGCGGTATTCCGCAATATGATGTACGGGAGATCGGTACTTCCGACAAGCGTGGTACCCAGCAGCATTTCTGGCCGGACCATACCATATTTACCACCACTACTACTTATAGCAGAGATATCCTTGCGGCACGTTTACGTGAGCTGTCTTTCCTGAACAAAGGTATCAGCATTACCCTGACCGATGAGCGGGAAGTTGATGACGACGGTGCGCCTCAGACAGAAGTATTCTTCAGTGAGGGCGGTATCGTAGAGTTCATCCAATTGCTGGATAAAAATGCGAAAAGAGATGTGCTGATTCCGGAGCCGGTATATATGCAGGGCTTCGACCAGGAAGCATTTGTATCGGTAGAAGTCGCATTGGAGTATAACAGCTCTTACAGCGAGAATCTCTTCTCTTATGTAAATAATATCAATACTATTGAAGGTGGAACCCACGTATCCGGCTTCAGAAGAGCCATTACGCGTGTATTTAAGGCGTATGGCGATAAGAATAAACTGTTTGAAAAAGCAAAAGTTGAAATCCTGGGAGATGACTTCCGTGAAGGTTTAAGCGCAATCATTTCGGTGAAAGTGCCGGAGCCACAGTTCGAAGGTCAGACCAAAACGAAGCTGGGTAACTCAGAAGTGAGCGGTATCGTGGATGGGGCAGTAAGCAAAGTACTGGAGCACTACCTGGAGGAAAATCCAAAGCAGGCCAAACTGATCATTGATAAAGTGATCCTGGCCGCACAGGCACGTGCCGCAGCCAAAAAAGCCCGTGAAATGGTGCAGCGTAAAAGCGTACTGACCGGCGGTGGTATGCCGGGTAAACTGGCTGACTGTTCTGATAAAGATCCGGGACGCTGTGAGCTATACCTTGTGGAAGGGGATTCGGCAGGTGGTACCGCCAAACAAGGCCGTGACCGTACCTTCCAGGCCATCCTGCCATTAAGAGGTAAAATTCTGAACGTAGAAAAGGCACAGGAACATAAGATCTACGAAAATGAGGAGATCAAGAATATGTATTCGGCACTTGGTGTAACAGTAGGTACTGAAGAGGATCCGAAAGCGCTGAACCTGACCAAGCTGCGTTACCATAAAGTAATCATCATGACGGATGCCGATGTCGATGGTTCACACATCGCTACGCTGATCCTGACGTTCTTCTTCCGCTACATGAAGCAACTGGTAGAGCAGGGGTATGTATACCTTGCACAACCACCATTGTATTTAGTGAAGAAAGGTAAAGACCAGATGTATAGCTGGAATGAAGACCAACGCAAAGCCGCGGTTATAAAACTGGCTGCAGGTGGTAAAGAAGATAGCGTAAACATTCAGCGATACAAAGGTCTTGGTGAGATGAATGCAGAGCAGCTTTGGGAAACAACGATGAATCCTGCAAGCCGTACGCTGAAACAGGTAACCATTGATAGTGCTGCAGAAGCTGATAGCGTATTTGCGATGCTGATGGGTGAAGAAGTAGCACCACGCCGAGAGTTTATCGAAGCTAATGCTAAATATGCGAAACTGGATATCTAATCAGATTTGATATAATACAATAAACAAGGGCTTTCCGATCTGGAAAGCCCTTGTTTATTGTATGAGGGTAGATAAATGAAACCAGGTTTAGTAGCGTGCTGCATTGCAGTACGAAGTCATAGTCCGGCCATTTACCACTACAGTGGAACCATTATTTTTAGCGCCGCAGTTAATATCAGCTTCTTTTTTAGATTTGGCCTGCGTGATAATAGCTACTGCAATGTGTTCTGAAGCAATGGTACCATCATCATATTTATAGACACAGGTACATTCGTAGTCTTTTACACAGGAAGTGAATAGACTTGCACAAAAAAGCGTGCAGAAAATTGTAAGCATTGTTTTCATATAATCTTATTTTTTAAATAAAGATTTAACGAATATACTATTTTGTCACTAGTTAGTGTATACTTAAGAAAAAGAGCGCTCTGTGAGCGCCCTTTTGATAGTGGTAGGATTGGGGTTTTTATTTTTTGCGGATACCGCTGTCAATGACTTTACCGCCTTGTAATAATTCAAGTTTAAGGTCTCCGTTTTCCATAGGTGTAAATTGTAAATAACTATCATTACTTGCCTGCCGGATGCCCTGGAATTTTGTTTCCGAAATGGGATAGAAGCGCATGTCCCAGGTATTCCTGGCTGTGTTGTATAGTAAATGACCATCCAGGTAGGTAATGGAGTGGGCTTCTGCGCCGGCACTGGTATCAGCCGTTTGGTATACACCTGTATATTGTTGTACTGTAGCCGCTGGTAATGCAATCTTTTTATGGAACTCCGTTTCCTGTGGACTGTCCTCCAATACCTGCACAATATTGTTATAAGGGAAAGCACCCATTTTGAAATTCTGCAGGATGATAACGGTGCGATCCTTCAGCATATTATGGAAGATGAGGGTAGCAAAACCATCCCAGCTGCCGTTATGCCCGAACGAAAATTTATTGGCTCCTTTAGACAGCATAAACCCGAATCCATAGGCAATGTCCTTACCAGAGCTGGTTTGTGTGACAGCCGTCATTTCTTCAAATTCACTTTTGGTGAGGAAGGTATTGTTTTTAAGCGCTGTTATCCATTTATAGATATCGGCTACCGTTGAATTTACTTTTGCCGTACCAGTCACACCGTCAACTGTGCGTACAAAATAGTCTCCGGACTCCCTTTGGTCTGAAGATATTTTTCTAAAAGAGCCGGTGGCCCAGGCGTAGCCCGTTGCGATATTCTTTATAGTGCGTGGTTGCTGTTTGCGGTTATAAATAAACGTGTGATCCATATGCAGGGGCTTGAATATGCGCTGCTGCAGGAAACCGGCAAAGGGCTTGCCTGATACGCGCTCCACGATACTGGCCAGCAGCACATAATTGGTGTTGCAGTAACGGTGCCTGCTTCCTGGCTCGAACCTGAGTGTATCTTTTCGTTGTGCATAAAACCGGATCACATCTGCATTGGTCGCAATTTTAGTGCTATCCTGATGGTTATCCATATCTGCAAGAAATTCGGGCAGCCCACTGGTATGACGGAGCAGATCTGCAATCGTAACCTTGTTCCAGGAGCTCAGTTCCGGCAGGTATTTCGAGATCGGGTCCTTATAGTCTAGCTTGCCCTCCCGTTTGAGCAGTACAATGGCTGTAGCGGTAAATTGTTTAGAACAGGAAGCCAGTTCATAAATTGTCTGTGCATTATTCAGTTCCTTTGTCTGTTCGTTACTATAGCCATAGCCTTTTTCCAAAATCACCTTTCCTTTTTCCGCAATCAGTACCGAACCGTTAAACTGATGCTGGGCATGCAGTGTAGCGAAAATACTATCCAGCTGTTGTGCGTGGTTTTTGTGCTGACCAAAGCATACGAGTGAGCAAATGGACAAGAGTAGTAATAAGTTGATTTTGATCATGCAGATAAATAATAAGGTGTTAAAGTATAATGGGAGTAATAATGCGGGAGTCCGTCGGTATGTTGTAATAGATATCCCTGCACTCCCGCACTGCTCCGGCTATTAGTTTTTATCTACAGTATAGCCTTTCTTGTTTGCCAGTTTCATAATAGAATTATTGATTGCCGTACCCAGATCATCTTGTTGGGCCGCCGTATTTTCTGCGGTCTTCTTGTCAATGTATGCCTGACGTTGTTTCGCCAGCGTATTGATCTTGTCCTGGTAGGCCTCGCGCTCTTTCGTTTTGGTCACAACGTATGCTTCTATTTCTGCCTCTGATTTACCATCCAGTTCTTTAGGTAGATATTTTTTCTCCAGCGTTTTAACGGCTCCTTTGTCCGTTTTCATCCGGTCTACCAGATCCCATGACTGGTTGTTATATGCCGCTTTGGATTTACTGATGCTACGCTCTACTTTTAAGGACTGGCTTACATTGTAGGCATTTACATCCTGATTCATCTGCATGTCTTTTTTCATCGCACCAGATGCGCCATATTGCACATAAGTACTGTTCAGGCGATCGTTATACTGTGCAATTTCATCATCATACGGAGTCGCCACAAAACGGATCTTTTCATTGGAGTTGATGTTGAAATATTCACCGTTGCCTCTTAATGCACCATCTTTCCATGAACTGTTGATACCCTCCGTATAATCGCCGCAGTATATCGTATTGGTTCCGATCATTTTGCTGTTGCTCAGACCGATTGCCTCTTTATACGAAACACTTCCTTGGGTAAACGGTTCGTTACCCGCAATGTAGATCAGCCGTATATCATTGCGGCTATCCGACCAGGCCAGCTGCTGTGTGGCTTTACGGATCACGGCACCGCAATACTCCTCACCACCATTGGTGCGCAGGGCAAATAGTTTTTCAGAGATCAGGTCCAGGTCTGTTGTCAGCGGACTGATCATGCGCACGTATTGATTAGAGGCCGGGATGCCGTCATTACCATACTCATACAAAGCAATCTCGATCTGTGGTTGCTGTCCCTGAAAACGCAGGGTGCTTAAGCTGTTGATAATATTCCATAGACGGGATTTTGCCTGTTCGATCAGGCCCTCCATACTACCCGAAGTATCGAGCAGAATGGCCACCTGTATCCTGGTTTTACGGGCAGCTACCGGACGGTCAAAACTGCTTACCGGTCTGCGTTGCTGCTGTTGTGCGGTAACATCACCGATGCAGGATATACTATATAGCGCGGTCCAGGCGCAAAGGATCATCTTTTTCATAACAGTTGTTTTTATAGATACAAAGCTATTTGCTTGTCAGATGTGTTTTCGGCAAACTGGGTCAATATGCCGCATGACTTGATGAATGAACTAAAGAATAGGGTAAACTGATGTTACGGTTGTAACGGTAATGTTTTGAACTGACCATCCGGACTCACCAGGATATATTCTTTATTCGGCTTCTTGTCTTTTTCCTTATCTCTCAGAATCGTAAGCTGCACCTGGTACAGGATCTGTACCGATGGCTCCAGTATTCCGGGGTTGATGATGAAATCAAATTCCTTGTCCATCACCGGCTGATAAAAAAGGCTTGTATTCTTATCCGCTGCATTAAAGCGATTGGTGTTAACGCCACCGGTAATTGAGTTGTTGCGGTAAGCAGTATAGCGTTTATACATTTCTGTAGGCAGGAAAACTTTGAAGCCGTCATTGTAGGTACGGTCAGTGCCCGTAAGGCTGCTACCCAACAGTGTTTCCTGGAATTTGATCTTCTCCAGGACCAGTTTCTGCGCCTTAGCCATCAACTCTTTTTTCAGCTCTTCCATACGCAGTACCGTATAGTCGACTTTGACCAGATCGTATATTTCCTGTTCCGCGGCGATGGCCATCAGTTCATCCATCAGTGCAGGGTCGGTGAGCCTTATCTGTATATTCTTTTTGAGCTCAAATCCGGCAGGTACTTCATTGTAGGTCTTTTTACTGAAGATTTTTTGTTCTACCTGCGTCTGATACAGCGGTACGCAGGAAATCATATCTACATAGATCTGAGCCCCTTTAAGCGCCTGCATGGCGGCGGTAGCCGTTTTGATGCGCTTATCCATCAGCTCATGTGCTTCCTGTGCACTTTTGCCGGTTTGTGTAACGGAAAAAGTAGCGATCAGCACATCCGGTTTTACATTGAGCATACCTTTAATATTGATATACAGGTTGCGGTCAGCCGTCGCTCCTACACTAATGGTTTGTTCCGGGTAGTGTACCGTTTCTTCGTAATTGATATTGCCGGAGATCTGTGCTGAGGACAGCAAAGAGGAGCATAAAGCAGTAAAGGCAAAAATGAGTTTTTTCATAATGGAAAATTGTATTGAGGGATATTTTACAATTCAAAAGTAGCCAGTGAGATAGCGTGCAGAAGGTACTAATGGGTGAATGCAGTGTATGACTTGGTGAAACAGGAGGTCATTGTGATAATTAGTTATAATTTTATCTTTTAAAATATGCAGATGAAACGAAGTCTTGAAGTGAGTATGTTATTGTTGCTTTTACTGGCCTTTACCGGCTCAGTGATGGCACAGTCTGCACCTGCCAGTACCGAATCCTTGAAGAAGGGTTTGCCCAAGGCAAAAAGCATGGGTACTATAGCCAGTGAAGCCGAGAAAGACATCAGCTCTGATAATAATCAGCAGCAGGCCGATGGGTATATACGTATGGGAGATGTATTTTTTACACAGGGAAAATACAATGAGGCAGAGCGGTATTTCGAAAAGGCAGCAGTGCTGTTAAAGAATAATGACCGGGAGTATTCTGCAGCCAAACGTAAAGTAGCTAAGGCGCAGGAGATGCAGGCAAAATTGAACCTGGCAGCTCAAAACTATGACCTTGCCGGTAAAGGATCGAATACAAGCCTGAACCGCAAATTGAACTATAATGATGCCAATCGGCTGCGTACAACAAATTATAAATACCAGCAGCAATTATCGCAGGATAATGTTTCCCTGTTGCAGAAGACCAAAGATAAGCAGGTCGATGTACAGCAGGAAATGAGCGATGCCTATACACAATTGGCCACCTCTCAGAATAATGTAGAAGATAGTAAAGCAGCCATTAATTCATTGACCAATGCCGTAAAACAACAGGATAAATCCAATGCCGGTACCGAAGCCGCGGCGGAACAGCTCTCCCGACAGCTGGTGCAGCAGAATAAGGTCGAAGATGCCATTGCACTGAATAAGAGCCTGGTGAAAAATACGGATGCCCAGACGCAATCTAAACTAAAGGTTACTGCCTATACACAACTGGGTACATTATATGCGCAGTCCGGAAATCAAGTACTGGCTGAAGAAAACCTGCGTAAGGCTTATGATACCGCCAAATCAGTACATAATACACAAGCCGGCAAAAATGCCCTGAAACATCTGCTCGAGTTTTATATACAGACCAATGAGTCCGGGAAAGCACAGTCTGTTATGCTGCAGTTCCTTGATGATATGGATGAACTCTTGCTGAAGGACAGCGCGCTTATGGATAAAAAAGCAGTGGAATTATCGGCACAGAAAATAAAGCAACTGGAGAACGAAAAGGAATTACAGAAAGAGATTATTGTACAATCGCGCCGCTCCAATTATTTGCTGCTGGCTATTGTCGTGGTCATCCTGCTGTTCCTGGGGCTGATGCTGCGCGCATATTATGCCATTATGCGCAAAAATAAACAGATTCGCCTGCAGTCTTTGCGCAGAGAAATGAATCCGCATTTTGTATTCAACAGCCTTAATAGTGTGAACCAGTTTATTGCCGAGCACGATGACCGCAAAGCGAATGCCTACCTCAATGCCTATTCTCGCCTGATGCGTACGGTAATGGAGCATTCCAGTCATGATTTTGTGCCCCTGAGTGTAGAATTGGATCACCTGCAAAAGTATTTATCACTGGAGTATCAGCGATTCAGCAGCCAGTTTGAATACCACATCAATGTGGCCGATGATATAGAATCGCATGATATCATGATTCCCAATATGCTGTTGCAACCTTTCCTGGAGAATGCCATCTGGCATGGACTACGGTATAAAACAGATAAGGGCCAGCTGTGGCTGAATATAAAGCAGGCGGGCAATACGCTCTATATGACTGTAACTGATAATGGCATTGGAATAGAGCAGAGTCTGGCCCTGAAAACAGAGAACCAGAAAGCCTATAAATCACTGGGCATGCAGAATACCAAAGAGCGGATCGAACTGCTGAACAGCCTGTATAAAACACAGATCAATTACCAGCTGAAAGACCTTTCCAGTGAAGGCAAAAACGGAACGACCGTAACCCTTACCTTACCCATACAAAGAAAAAATGATGAAGATACAGACCATTAATGCCGTTATTGTAGAAGATGAAATGGCTGCGGTGCAGGCACTGAAAGCTTACCTGGCCAAGTATTGCCCGCAGGTAACGGTTACCGGTATTGCCCATAACTGTACTGATGCTATTGCCATATTGCATGAGCTGCAACCGCAACTGGTATTCCTGGATGTGGAAATGCCTTTTGGAAATGCCTTTGATGTGCTGGAAGGCTGTCGTGATCTGGATTTTGAGACAATCTTTGTAACTGCTTATTCTGAGTATGCCTTGCGCGCCCTGAATCAGAGTGCAGCCTATTATCTGCTGAAACCGGTCAGTATAGAAGAACTGATCGTTGCCGTACAGAAAGTTGGTCAGCTCATACAGCAGAAGGATGGTATACGCCGCAACCAGGTGGTGATTGATAATAACAAGAACAACTTTGAACTGCAAAAGCTGATCCTGCCCACTATTGATGGCTTTGAAGTCGTGCAGAACAAGACTATTATGCGCCTGAAAGGCAATGGCAATTTTACAGATATCTTTATGGAAGATGGCAGCAAGAAAATGGTCTGCCGCTTTTTAAAACATTTTGAAGAACTGCTGACCTATCCTTTTGTGCGCATTCACAAGTCGCACATCATCAATATCCATTTCGTGAAGAAATACCATAAGGGTACTGGAGGTTATGTTGTACTGGCCGATGGCAGTGAGATAGAGGTTTCGGCCGGGTATAAAGATCAGCTGCTGAAAGCTTTTGCTTAAGACTGCCTTATCATACTCTGAGGCACTCGAAGGGTACATTGGGCAGCAGCGATTAGGCAATAAAGGAAGTGCTCATGCAGAAGCCTCAGTTGCGGTATTCCGATTTATTTTTCTCCCCATTTATATCCTTTTCCTGGCAGGCCCAACAGGCCTATAATACGGTCCACAACCGTCATGGCCGCTTCTGTAAGGTCTTTAGGCTTGCTGTAAAAGCTGGGTGATGCAGGGCATATGATACCACCGGCTTCAGTTACCGTTTTCATATTATTGATGTGTATCAGGTTGTACGGTGTTTCACGGATTACACAAATAAGTTTACGTCTTTCCTTCAGCATTACATCTGCTGCCCGGGTCACCAGGCTATCGCTGATGCCGGTCGCAATACGACCCAGCGTACCCATACTGCAGGGCACGATCACCAGCGCATCATATCCTGCACTGCCTGAGGCAAACGGTGCATAGAAGTCATGCGTCTCCCAGATCTTAAAAGGGAACTCTTTGTAAGATTCATCATCCAGTTCCTCTTTCCACACCGTATATGCGTTCTTACTGTATACAAGGTCTACCTGTATGGCGAGATCCTCATCGATCAAAGCTTTCAGGCTTTTCAGGAAAAGTTTCGCATAGATCGATCCGCTGGCACCGGTAATGGCAACTGCAATTTTCATGATGAATAATGTGTTTAAATGCTATGCAAAAGTACGGCTAAATCTGTAGCACAGCAGACTTGCGGCAGACTTTTGTCCCGGTCTTTCCCTAATCTTAACGCTTTCATTGCGGTTTTTAGCTTAAATTTACAAACCTCTGAGCCGGATATGCCGGTCTTATTAAGCGCATGAAATTGTAATTATGAAATACCTGTTAATTGCTGCCTTGTCTTTAAGTTGTATTACACAACCATTATGGGCACAGAAAAAAACAAAGAGTACAGCCAAGTCTTCTAAAACGACATCTGCTGTAGTGAAAGATGCTGCGGTAGATACCAACGAAATCCAATGGATCTCTATGGAAGAGCTGGAGGCTAAAATGAAGGCCAGACCTAAGATGGTGTTGATCGATTTTTATACTTCCTGGTGTGGATGGTGTAAGGTAATGGACTCTAAAACGTATACCAATAAAGAGCTGATTAAATATGTAAACCAGCACTTCTATGCGGTGAAGTTTGATGCCGAAACCAAAGACGTTATAAAGTTCTATGGCAAGGAGTACACCTTCGAACAGGAGCTGCGGGCTAATCGCCTGGCAGCAGAAATGATGGGTGGACGCATGAGTTATCCGACTACGGTTATCCTTGGAGAGAACCTGAGTTTTGTGAATCCGATCCCGGGATACCAGCGTATTGACCAGATGGAAAGTATACTGAAATTCTTTGTGGAGGCATATCCTAAAAAGACCACCTGGCAGGATTTTCAGCGGGATTTCAAACCTTCCTGGGCACCTAATTCTTAAGTCAATATTTATAAAACAACGGTGGCGCGCTCTATGAGCGCGCCACCGTTGTTTTATAAATGGGTTAGTGTATTAAAGCGTATTCACTACTGCTTTCAAACGCACCAGCTTCTCCAGCAGAGGTTGCAATAAAGCAAGGTTCAGCATATTAGCACCATCCGATTTAGCATGCTTAGGGTCCGGATGCGTTTCGATAAATAAACCATCTGCACCTACTGCAATGGCAGCACGTGCTATGGTTTCAATCATCTGCGGATTACCACCGGTTACACCAGAGGTCTGGTTCGGTTGTTGCAGAGAGTGTGTACAATCCATCACAGCTGGTACCCCCATATCTTTCATGATTGGGATGCCACGATAGTCTACAATCATATCCTGGTAGCCAAACATTGTGCCACGGTCGGTCAGGATCACCTGCTCATTACCGCTTTCTCTTACTTTGTTCACTGCAAACTGCATTGACTCAGGAGCCAGGAATTGTCCTTTCTTAATATTTACGACTTTCCCGGTTTGTGCTGCTGCCACGAGGATATCAGTCTGACGACACAGAAATGCCGGAATCTGTATAATATCTACGTATTCCGCAGCCATAGCTGCTTCTGAAGCATCATGAATATCAGTAACCACCGGTACTCCGAAAGTTTGTCCCACTTTTTGCAGGATCTTCAGTGCATTCTCGTCACCAATACCCGTAAAGGAATCGAGGCGGGTACGGTTTGCCTTACGGTAAGAACCTTTGAAAATATATGGTATGTTCAGTGCACTGGTAATTTGTACAATCTGCTCTGCAATGCGCAGGGCCATATCTTCACCTTCTATGGCACAAGGGCCGGCCATCAGAAAGAAGTTGTCTGTTTGGGTATATTGCATGTTATCGTTTTAATGGATTAATGTATACGATCTGCGCGGGGAGGCATAGCTTCCATGATCTCTTTTTCTTCCTGCAGCCACCATTGCCAGGTGTCACGTACGGTTTCCTCTTCGAAATAAGTGCGCGCCAGATCCAGGAACAGGCGATAGTGCCCGGCTTCTGAAACCATAAATTTATAATAGAATTCTTTCAGTTTATCATCGGAGATATGAAGGCTCAGCAGGCGAAAGCGTTCACAGCTGCGGGCTTCGATCAGTGCACAGATACATAATTTATGCAGCAGGCGTTGTTCCGGGCTGATGTTCTTAGGCTCGCGGGTCAGCAGGGCATTCACATAATCATCCTTACGTTGTTTACCCAGGTGTAATCCTCTTTTCTTCAGCTCGGCCAGCACCATGCGGAAGTGGCCCCATTCTTCCGTTACCACCGGAGATAATTTGTCGACCAGTTCGGCACGATCAGAATATCGCTGAATAATGGAGATCATTGTGGTCGCGGCTTTCTGTTCGCAGAATGCATGATCGGTCAGTATATCTTCCAGTGAAATAGCGGCAATATCTACCCAGCGTGGATCGGTAGGCAGCTTAAGGCCCAGTATCGTATTTTCTGACATAAAGCTTTTTAATGAACTGCAAAATTAGCCCTTTTCAAGGAATCCCCGATCAGCTTCTTTCTGTACATTATCCGGGATAAATGGTAACTTTATAAGACACTAAAAACATACCAAATGAATAAGGAAATAATCATGGCTGTTTTACTGGGCGTCGGACTCAGTGCCAGTTGCGGTTTCCGTGTATTTGTACCTATGCTGGTTACAGCCCTGGCTACCCATTTCGGGTGGTTTCCCGGTTGGGTGCATAACCAGTTTGCCTGGATGGGATCTATGGCAGCTATCGTAGCATTCGGCAGTGCATCTGTATTAGAGATTGCAGCGTATTACATCCCTGTGGTCGATCATGCGCTGGATACGATTGCAACACCCCTTGCGGTGGTAGCCGGAACATTGCTCACCTCTGCTGTCTTACCTATAAATGATGAAATGCTGCGCTGGGGATTGGGTATTATTGTAGGTGGTGGTAGTGCCGGAGTCATACAATCCGGTACGGTCATAACCCGCTTACTTTCCGGTAAGTTCACCATGACCACCGGTAACGGAATAGTCGCCAGTGGTGAAAATGTGGCTTCAATAGGTGGGTCGGTTATGGCCTTTGTACTACCCATTATTACAGGTATTGTAGCCCTGATTATGGTATGGGTAATGGGCGGGTGGCTGATCCGGCGATTCAGAAGATCGGCAGTCTGAGCATAAAATATTACTGCGCATTATAAAATATAGAAGGTATTTGGTGTCCCGTAATCAGAGTTCGAAGTTCGAATTCTGGGGATGCTATCAAAAAAGGAGCACATAAATGTGCTCCTTTTTTGATAGCGTTTAATGCGTTATGAATAGAGGAAATATATTTATTTCCTCTGGCAAAGAAATAAAGTCTGTATTAAGATATTCCCTATATCTTCGTGGTGTTTTAAGATCAAGATTGCATGAATAGCGTAAGTAGACAAGGCATCCTGTATTTATCATTGGCATTGTTTGCGCTGTCTTGTCTACTACCAGCAGTTAATCATCAAATTGGCGTATTAAATTTAATATCTGGCTTTCTGTTTCCGTTCTACCCTTTGTCCTGGCCTTATTTGTTCTTCTGGTCTGCCAATATCCTGTATTACATTGATGTCAAACAATTCAGAAAAGGTAAGGATACCTATCCTGTGGGTATAATGGCATTCATACTAGCTGTTTGCTTTTTCATATTTGAAGCTGTAATAGACTTCAAAACGGTGTTTACAAACCAGGAGATGTCTATCAGTATAGGGTATTATGTATGGACGATCAGCTTTATTATATTACCTATTTATCAGATTACCTTTAATTTTAAAAACAAGAGTAAGAAATGCTGAATACAATACTGAAAGATAAAAGCTTCCGGCTTTCTATTTTGCTGACCACAATCTTTATCGGGACAGGAATTGTATTTCTGTTTTTTGGACTTGCAGACTATAGCTGGATTTTATTTGGCCTCCTTCCCGTTGTATTGGGTGTTGCTATCGGCACTATGAAGGTCAGGGGATATGCACTTCTGGGAACTGTCATCACCACAATCCTGTTACTTATTGCGATTTACATTCCCGGTCTTTCTGGTGTCATTTGCATTGTAATGGCCCTGGGGTTAATTGTTCCATTCATCTTCTTAGGCTATGTAATCACCAGATTGGTTAAGCGTTACAAAATAATCAAGGAGACCAACAGGTTTTCTGTGCTGGTTTTACCCTTAATTCCTTTTTTGATCGCCGCGCCAACGGAACATTTTCTTAAAAGTGACAAGGAAACTATAATAGAGGTTAAAACAGAAAAGGTTTTTAACTACTCTCCAATCGAAGTATATGATGCCATCAAGTCGGTTGATACACTTGATGCGGAAAAGCCACTTTTGCTCAAACTGGATTTACCCATTCCTACAAAATGTATTCTGGAAAAAGAAGAAGTGGGAGCATTGAGAACTTGTTATTTCAGGGGCGGGAGGTTAAGTAATGCTGACTTTGGTGGAGGAACGATTACAGAAAGAGTGACGGAACTGGAACGTGGAAAAGTCTTGAAGATGGATGTTATTGATTATAATCTGATCGGAAGAAAATGGATAGGGTTTAAGCAAGCGATTTATTATTTCGAGCCAGTTGGCAATAATAGCTGCAAATTAACCAGAATAACCACCTACACATCTGTGCTAACTCCACGTTTTTACTGGGAACCAATGGAAAAGTTAGGAGTTAGCCAGGAGCATGACTATGTATTTAATAATCTTGAAAAGGATCTAAAAATGAAATACGGCAGGTAATAATACTTCTATACATTAAGGTGTAGTCAAGGAAGCATCAGTTCAGGCCATAAAAAAAATGGAACACGTTCACCGTATTCCATTGTATTGAATATTTTTATGTCTATTGCTATAGCGCCATGTATGCTTCCAGTTGGGCACAACATTTTTCAGCTGCGGTACGCTCTTTATCTGCATACCATTCTGCTGTCCATTGTATGGCCTGATGGGCATTCAGTTTGGGGCGGAAGCCGATATCTTCTTTAATCCGGGTATTGTCCAGCAAGAGTAGTTTTGCCTCATGTACAGCAGCCCCGTTCTGGGCCGGAGTTTCATACTGTCCGCGGCCGAATGCCTGGATAAACTGCTCTGTTACGGTTTTTACATCTAATACATCAGCCGCCTCCGGTCCAATATTATATGCTGTAGCATATTGTGTCGGTTGCTCCTGCAGGTGTGCTGCCATTTGCAGGTAAGCATACAGCGGCTCAATAACATGCTGCCATGGACGTACCGACTGCGGGTTGCGTAACTGTACCGGTACATCCTGCTGGATGGCCCGTACGATGTCGGGGATAATACGATCTATGGAATAATCACCACCGCCGATTACATTACCGGCACGCATCGATACAATACTTTTCTGATGTACGGCATAATCTGCCGGGTTGAAAAAGGAATTGATGTAGGAACTGATCGCGATCTCAGATGCCGCTTTACTGGCAGAGTAGGGATCGTAACCGCCTAATTTATCCTGCTCCAGGAAGGGCAATCCTTTTTCATTATTCTCATATACTTTATCCGTAGTGATGATGATACCGATACAAGGGTTTTCCAGGTGGCGCATGGCCTCCAGGATATGTACGGTCCCCATTACATTGGTCGAAAAAGTATCAACCGGTATTTCGTAGCTTTTACGAACCAGCGCCTGCGCTGCAAAATGAAATACAAAATCCGGTTCGAAGCGTATAATCTCTCCCTGTAACACCTGTGCATTGCGTATATCGTCAATTACAGAGGCATAACAGAGTGCTTCACCATTTATCTGGTTATACAGGTCCTGGTCCTGCTCAGGAGCCAGGGAGTAGCCTTTTACAATGGCACCCAGGTGGTGCAGTAATTGTAGCATCCAGGCTCCCTTAAAGCCGGTATGCCCGGTAAGAAATACCTTTTTGCCTTTAAATACTTGTCTGAGATCCTGCATGATTATAAATTATTTTTTACCAGCATTTCCATTTTGCACCCTTTTCCCACATGCTTTCCAGCTCTTCTTTCTCTCTCAGGGTGTCCATACATTTCCAGAAACCATGGTGCTTATAGGCGGCAATCTGCTGATCTTTTGCCAGGTTTACCATAGGTTCTGCTTCCCACATAATATCATCCATATCACCTTCAAGATATTTACGGATCTCCGGTTCTACTACGAAATATCCCGCATTGATCCAGGAGCCGCTATCCTTAGGCTTCTCTTCAAATGATTCTATTACACCGTTGTCCTGCATCTTGATGACTCCGAAGCGGCTGCCCGCCTGTATGGAAGTCATGGTACATATCTTTCCGGTTTGTTTATGAAAGTCAATGGTCTCATTAATATTTGCATCAATAAGCCCGTCGCCGTACGTCAGCAGGAAAGGCTCATTGTTGGTATAAGGCAGTACACGTTTCAGTCTTCCGGCAGTCATTGTTTCCAGCCCGGTATCAATCATCGTTACCTTAAATGGTTCTGCATTATTATTCAGAAATTCAATACTGTTGTTTTGCAGATCTACCGTCATATCGGCATTATGCAGGAAGTAATTGGCAAAATACTCTTTGATATGCCAGCCTTTATAACCCAGGCAAATGATAAATTCTGTATGCCCGTAATGCGCATAGGTTTTCATGATATGCCATAGAATCGGTTTGCCACCGATCTCGATCATGGGTTTAGGTCTGAGCTGCGATTCTTCTGATATTCTGGTGCCCCTGCCTCCGGCAAATATGACTACTTTCATATTGAATAGTATGATTAAAATAGGGTTTGTTTATTCGTCTCCGGCTACATCCTGGCCAAAGGTATAGATGCAGTCTTTAGAGAATCTTTTCAGGATCTGGTATACTTCTTTGCCTTGTTCGTATATCTTGGCATTGTATCGGTTGCCCAGTACAATTACAGTCGTATTATCCTGAATAAAGCGGTAAAATACGGTATTATTTCCGTGCCACCAACCATTGTGGTATACGATCTTCTGCCCGTTAGGGAAGTCATACATACGCCATCCCAGTCCGTAGTTTTTCATACCGCGCATTTCATTGGAATAACCGGTAATGGACAGTTTCTGCATTTTATCACTCAGGATATCGTGGTTGTAGAAAGACTGATCCCAACGATACATATCCTCTACTGTACTGTAGATACCTTTGTCACCATAAACACCATCCTCATGTGTGTTGTCATGGATCAGCCAGTTAAATTTATAACTGGTCGTCATCTGGCGATTGCTGTAATCATCTTTAGGATCATACACAAATGTATGGGTCATACCCAGCGGATCAAAGATCAGCTCTTTCATAAACTGCTTATACGGCATGCCTGATACTTCTTCCACGATTCTTGCCAGCAGTGCATAGTTTGTATTGCTGTAGTTGAATCGAGAATCCGGTGTAAACATCAGCTTCGGTTTATACGTAGCCAGGTATTGCTGCAGATCATTATTATACATCGGAGCTTTACCAGCCCATTTAGGCACGCCCGTTTTGGTATAATCGGGTAATCCGCTGCGTTGATCCAGCAGCATTTTTACCGTAATATTAGTATATGGGAAGTTCTTCAGGTAGGTATTTACCGGAAGCTCAATATCCAGGTATTTATTCTGATACAGCCATAACACAGCAGTTGCCGTGAATGGCTTAGAGGTAGAGGCCAGCTGGGTGGAAATATTAGCGCTCAATGGCATTTGTGCTGCCTTATTGGCCACGCCAAAGTGTCGCTGGTAAAGGATCTTGCCCTTTTTACCAATCAGTACACTCCCGTTAAAACCACGGTTAACCTGTACATTGTAATAGGAATCGAGGGAACCGATAAGCTGTCTCGCCTGAGGGCTGCTGGTATCGGCATAGGTAATATTGATCTTTTTATAATTTTCTTTATTGATCAATGGTTTGCCGCTCGCTTCATGGGTGGCTCCTGCCTGACAGGCAAGGAAAAATGCCGAAAATACTAAGATATAATAAGGGGATGCTTTAAGGATCTTCATCACAGACTGATCAATATTCATTTCAAAAAAATACAATATTGCGAAGTTACTTCTAACCTGCAATTATTTGAAAAAATTAACAATAAGTTTTACTTCTCTGCGTACTGGTCTATGACACTTTGTGCAAATGATTTTACATCATCGATAAACTCGTAATAGTACTGGTTTAGGGTATAATAATGGGAGACGAAGGCAACATAGGCCTGGTCGGCATTGTCGATATATTTGGCCCGGTGCGCCAGTCCGTTAAAGGATTTCTGCATGCCCTTCATCGTACGGTAACCATACAGCCAGTTGTGCTCCCGCATGTATGGGAATATCTTTTGGAAGCCTTCCGGCAGCTGGGGCAGGTATTGCACCAGTGTGTGGTAAGTCTCCTGGGTAAAATCAAATAATGCCTGCTCACTGGTAAAGCAGTGAGGATCGTTTGCAATAAAATGATCGTAAAGGCTGTCTACAAATGCACCGGCATATAAGCGATAGTGCTCTCGAAAGTACGTTTTGGCCTTTTGGGACGCGGGGTGATTGTCGGCAAAGCGATCTATCTCCCGGTGTAATAATACACCGTTATGAATGCCTTGCGGAAGGCTTTGTAAGGCAATGCGGCCTTTGATATGATCACCGATCATATTGCCAACCAGAAGTTCCGGATGGTTAAACGATAAATATGCGTGGCCGAGGTAGTTCAATTAAGATCGGTTTGATTTTTGTTGGGTAATAAAATTATAGTCGTGCAGCAGTTCTTCAAAGAAGTAGTAAGGATCCATACTGTTATTATGAATCTTAAGTACATCTTCGATTCTGCGGGCCACACGGTCTACATAAAGATCCAGGTCGCTGGTACGTTTCTGCGACAACAGGTTACGCAGGGTGTTGATATCCTTATCGGTCAGTTGCATGACTTCCGGAAATTTGGGAACATAATCGGTTTGTGTACCCACTTCTCTGAAGATAGTATGCTCAATATTTGTCTGGTACCGAAGATCGATCACTACAGTATTGGCAGCCCTGTCTCCTATACGCTTGCCCGTTTCGGATATTGCCATAGATATGATGTCCGGTAATGCCAGGATGCCGACTGCTAAAACCACAACAGGCATAGTAAGCAGGTAATAGGCCACTCCTACCGAGGCAAGATTGGGGATAGACAGAATCCAGCGCAGCAAAAACTGGCTGGTACTGGCCGCATTTCCGGATTCATTTACGACCCTTATGCGCATGATTTTCTTTCCCAGGCTTTGTCCGTTCATCAGCAGCTCGCATACCAAATGGTAAAGGTATATGGGCAGCACAACCAGGAAAAGCTGGGACGCTTCCAGCAGGTCATCCAGCTCCGAAGCTTTGTCTAAAACCGTGCTGGTCATAACAAACGCGAAAATGGCGGTGATCAGTAGGTCTATGCCGTAAGCGGCTCCTCTCTTAAAGATAGGAGCCACCGCAAATTCAAGGTCAATATTGAAAGGAGTATGTACCGTTAGTCTGGCCATATGCCTTATTTCTTTTTATTCTTCTGAGCATCAAATGCCGTCATCACTACCATGTTCACGATCTGTTGCACGGAGCTACCCAATTGCAGGATATGCACCGGCTTTTCCAGCCCCAGTAATATTGGTCCGATCAGTTCAAATTCGGCTACTTCCTTCAGCAGGTTGTAGGCAATATTTCCGGAAGACAGGTTAGGGAAAATAAGGGTATTCACACCACCTTCTACCAGGTCCGAGAAAGGATAGTTTTCTCTTAAGGTTTCGCTATCGAAAGCCATTGCCGCCTGAATCTCACCATCAATGATCAGGTCCGGCTGTTTCGCTTTGGCGATTCTCGCTGCCTCACCTACCATACGTGCTTCAGGGGTATCGCTGCTGCCAAAGTTAGAATAAGAGAGCATGGCTACTCTTGGGGTAATATTAAAGTGCGCTACTTCTCTTGCGGTCAGTAAGGCAATGTCTGCCAGTTCTTCTGCATTAGGGTTCAGGTTCACCGTAGTATCGGCCAGGAATAAAGGTCCTTTAGGTGTCAGTACGATATACATACCCGCAACTTTTTTTACGCCTTGTTCCACACCAATAGTCTGCAGTGCCGGTCTTATTGTATCCGGGTAGTTTCGGGTCAGTCCGCTGATCAGTCCATCAGCCTCACCTGCCGCAACCATCATACAACCGAAGTAGTTACGCTCGCGCATAATCTTTTTCGCCTCATATGCATTAAGTCCTCTTCTCTGGCGCTTCTGGAAGAATTGCTCTCCATAAGCAATGCGTTTCGGCATAGCCTCATCGCTGCGCGGATCAATGATCTGAGGGTTTTTCAGTTCAATCTTGTTTTCCTCGATCAGTTGTTTGATCTTCTTCTCATTACCCAGCAGGATAGGGAAGGCAAACCCTTCTTCCTCCACGATCTGTGCGGCTTTCAGCACCTTCACATTGTCAGCCTCTGCAAATACAATACGCTGCGGATTCTTACGGGCTTTCTCATTGATCACCCTTACGATAGAGTTATTGATGCCCAGGCGATCATTCAGTTCCTGTTTGTAGGCCTCCATATCCATGATCGGCTTACGGGCTACGCCACTATTCATCGCTGCCTGTGCCACAGCCGGAGCTACGGTAGAGAGCAAACGCGGATCGAGTGGTTTTGGAATAATATATTGCGGACCAAACGTTAGGTTTTTCTCACCATAAGCGATATTAACGATGTCCGGTACCGGTTGCTTGGTCAGCGATGCAAGCGCATACACTGCAGCAATTTTCATTTCTTCATTAATGGCGGTGGCCCTCACATCCAGTGCTCCGCGGAAGATGAACGGGAAGCCCAGTACATTGTTTACTTGGTTAGGATAATCGCTGCGGCCCGTTGCCATAATAATATCCGGGCGTGCTGCTACGGCATCATCATAAGTGATTTCCGGGTTAGGATTAGCCATGGCAAACACGATAGGGTTCTGCGCCATAGCGCGCACCATATCCTGGTTCAGTACATTACCTGCGCTGAGCCCGATAAATACATCGGCACCCACCATTGCTTCTGCCAGGGTCTGGATATGTGTATCCTGTGCAAAGAACATACGGCTTTCGTCCAGGTTGGTACGGTGTATATTGATCACACCATCAACATCGAACATGATGATGTTTTCTTTCTTCACCCCAAGGTTCAGGTACATTTTTACACAGGCAACTGCTGCTGCACCCGCTCCGCTAACCACCATCTTTATTTTAGACGGTTCTTTCTTAACCAGCTCCAGGGCATTCAGTAAGGCTGCTCCGGAGATCATAGCGGTGCCATGCTGGTCATCGTGCATGACCGGTATGTTCATGGCTTCTTTAAGCCTGCGCTCTATTTCAAAGCATTCAGGTGCTTTAATGTCTTCCAGGTTAATGCCGCCGAAAGTGGGTCCCAGGGCTTTTACCACGGTTACAAACTCATCGATGTTTTTGGTATCCACTTCAAGGTCAAATACATCGATGTCTGCAAATATTTTGAATAATACACCTTTACCTTCCATGACCGGCTTGCTGGCGCCGGGACCGATATCGCCCAGGCCCAGTACCGCGGTACCGTTACTGATTACCGCTACCAGGTTGCCCTTGGCGGTGTATTTATAAATGTCTTCAGGATTCTCTTTGATCATGAGACAAGGCTCTGCTACGCCGGGAGAGTAGGCCAGAGACAGGTCTCTTTGTGTTTTCGTATTTTTAGTCGGTACTACTTTAATCTTTCCGGGCCTTCCGTTCGCATGATAGTCCAGTGCTTCTTGTTTGATGTTTCTGTGTGTACTCATCTCAGCTTAATTTGTGCCTTTGCGGTTAAATATAAAAACAGCCTCAAATTTAACGATTTGAGGCTGTTTTTAAAATTTATTTTATATTAAAAAAGATTACATGCTTAGAGTCCGTATGTTTTGATGATCTTGTGATCTGCATCAAAGACAAAGCGTACTTTAGAGTTTACCTTTTTCTCCTTCTGGTCTTTTACAGAGAAGTAAGAGTAGGTAGTGGATACATCGTAGGTATTATCGCTTACCTTTTCTACTTTGATATTGCTGTGCTGGTTGTTCTGTGTTTTATCCCAGGTGCCCTGGTAGCGGTCTTTCAGCTCATCGTATGTAGGGTAATTGATGTCCCAGTAGCGCTCCATATTAGGAGAGAAGTGCTGGTAGATCTCATCGAAATTACGGGACTGCTCTGCAGATAATAATGTTTGTATCTCGCGGGCGTTGGTACGGTCATCTTCCGTTTGCGGTGGGGCAGCAGGTTCTATAGTCTCTGTGGGTTTAGCAGTCGCTACGGCTGTATTGGCTGTATCGGTTGCCTTTACCTCGTTTGGTACATTAGTATTTTGCTTCTCTATTTCCAGAAAATAATAAGCCAGGCCGCCGACTACCAGCAAGCCAACGATAATGGCAATCCACATGCCTGCATTGCTTTTCTTTTGTACCAATGCTGCATTAAAGGGTTCTGGAGGCACATTGCTGAAGTTTTGATGCTCCATCGGTGTATTGTGCGTAGGATACTCTATTTTCTGAGCCGGAGCCGGTGGTGGCGTAGGCATGATCGGAATATGGTTACTACGGGATTGTCCTAAAAACTCCTGTTCGAAATTTTTAGAACTGATGGCATCCAGGTTCCAGTGCTTATACAAGCCGGTGAGGTGGATGTTTACTTCCGAATCATTAAGACCATTCCAGGAATCTAACAGATCCTGTGGTGCTTCCTGTCCGAATTTTTTCTGATATAAGAAACTTATATACGCTACAATATTGCTTCTGCTGATCATTGTTTGTTTTTTTTCTTTAAGGTTCTAAAGCATATTTCAGGTATTCGATTCTACCTGAGTTGTCAAATTTAGTATAATATTCTTTGGCAGAACCGTCACAATTAAATAAAAAATAGGTTCCGTTCACGAGCTTAAATAAGGTATTGTCATTTTTAAGATCGGTATAGCTCTCTGTGTATGCAGTCTTATACTTAAGCGGTTTCGGCGCTTCATAGCTATTCGTTTCAGGATTACCGTAAAATACATAATAACCCCCGTCAGAGAGCTGCGCCACTACACCATATACATTATCCTTCAGGGTCTGTTTGATCATGGAGGAGTAAGCCTTGTTACCATTGCTGCAGGTATTGACGATATACAGTTTCTGCAGGGCAGGCTGCTGTTTGATGCTGCCGACAATCACCTTACGGAATGGAGAGGTAAGGGTAGCGCTTTCATTTTTTACATTATTGATCTCGCGGAATACATTGCGGTACACCAGGAAATTATCCTTGTCTTCGATCACATAGTTCTCATTAACATAACCAAAGGCCTCCGGTTTGTTGAGCAGGTAATCGCTGAAACTGGTACTGTCAAACACCACACGACGACTGGCATACATTTTATCATTCACCTTTACCTGGTATAGTTTAGCATCTGTTGTACGCAGATAAGATACCGAATTGGCAGTAGGGTATATGTCCATACGACCGATCGGTTTTCCCTCAATATCGCGTATCGTTACATTGTCTGTAGTGACATATACATAATGCAGGCTTTTGAATTGCTTATACTGATACAGTACGTATACGACGATAGCGAGTATGGGCAGAAACAGCAGTGCGATCCAGGGTCTACTGCGTTTTTGTTTTACACTCACAGGAGCCGGACGGCTTGCCGGTGCCTGGCGCTGCTGAGGTATATCCTGCGGCGGCTGTACCTTTGCTGCTACAGGTTGCGTACCCTGCTGTGCATAGAACTCCTGTATCTCCCTGTGTATATCCTCCCCGGTATAATTCCAGGAGAGAAACATCTCTTTCAGGTATTGCTGTATTTCTGCATCATTCAATCCTGCCCAGCTCTGCAATACTTCTTCACTGGCCTCCTGAGACAATCTTCTTTGGTACAGGTATTTGATAAATGCGTTTATGTTGCTGCTGTTGATCTGCATGTGCTTTAGGTTACTTGTTGTTTTTGTCTACAATCTTAATAAGAATATCATTAGGCACCGGTATAGCATTATTCTTTATTTTAAATGTTGCATACACGGTATTGTTGTTCTTGTCGTAAGTGATTTTAAATCCGAACTGGTTCAGATCATATTTCAATAGTGCAGCATTACCGTTATAGAAATCCCGGGTAATCTCATTGGCTCCGCTAAGGGTAACCAGGAGTTGGCTGTCTACTACTTCAGTCTTAATATTAGGCTGATATGCAGTCTGGACAAGGCGCACGAAGGTATCGGTTTTTATCCAATTGTAATGCTCCGGGCCAAATGCATCATCCCTGACCGTAACCCTTTCTTTATCGGGTGCCGCATTTTTAATACTTAATTTAAGCCAGGAAACCAGGCCTATCGTCAGAACTATTGACAGGATAATCAATATGATCTTTATGGGTGTTGATCTCATGGTTTTTTATTAAAATAGTATTTGAATGATTGTGATTCTACAGATTGACTGATGATACGATTAACCAGATCCCAGTCAAAATCGCCTGTATGGTCTATGGTGAAATACCATCCGTATAGTCTTGCCTGTCCTATGTTTGCTGCACTGGTCAGATCTTTGTCTGCTACAATAACGATCAGTCTCCTGGAGCTTTTTCCTTTCGAGGTCTGCTCGTTGATCGTTCCCGTTTTGGCATAGAAGAAGTAATTACTGTACTTCGCTTTAAGACCTGATAAACGCTTACCGGTACCATTTGCACCATTGATCACATCACTCATCCCCTGCATGATATTGTAGGCCATAAAGGTGCGGAAGTTACCATCGCCTCTCCAGCTGGAGTCTACCTGCCAGTTCTGAACCGGCATTGCCTGCCGCGTCACACTCATGCGGAAATTGCGGTTCTGGCTGGCCATAGACATGTACATCTGCAACATCATAAATGGTGTGATGCGATACGGATAACCACCCAGTGTGGCTGTTTTCAGCCCCAGGTTAAAGTTCTGCTGTATCTCGTTGAATGCCCGTTCTGACTGCAGATAATACGATTGCTCAGGGAAGCTCCATAAGTAACCACCGCTGCGGTTGCGGTCCAGTACATTATACAGGGCAGAGTCTACATAATTAACCCTGTCGATACTCGTCACCTGGAAATCATTTTTGTCCTTGTCTTTGGTACGCAGGCTGGCATTCTGCTCAAAGCCCGTAGCGATGAGTGAGTTCTCATTGCCAAAGTAGCTTTTATGCGTTTTACCCTTATCCGTAGCCGGCCAGTTGCCTTTGCGGGCATTGAAGTTAGGCAGGTAATAATTTGATCCTTTAAAAGATAAATTCGGGAAGGTATTATTGGCGCCTGCACCTCTACTCAGCACATTTTCCAGGCTGTAATGGTTATCTTTAAAGTAATTTCCTTTGCTATACGAACCCAGGAACATCATTACCGATTGATAGTAGTTACTGGAAAATTCCAGGAACTTGGTCAGGCCTACATCACCGTAATAGTGGTCATCATTTTTCCATGGTTTCACCAGTTTCAGACCAGCATAAGTATTGATCTCCGGTATGCCGGCAGGATGCAATACCAGGTTTTCCCATCCGGCATTTACCTGCGATGCGATGAGGCTGGTCGTAAGTGGTTTGATGGAGGAGCCTGGTCCGAGGAACAGGTTCAGCAGGTTACGATTACCCCACTGATCCCTTTCATTTTTTGCATTGCTGAAGAAGAACTGCTGTCTTTGCAGGGCATAAATAGCAGCATCGTTATTCGGATCCAGCACATTACGATTGGTCACGTAGTCTGCCATCAGGCGCACGTTTCCGTCACCGTCGGTGGCGATAACACTAAAGTTGTATTTCTTGTTTTTATCAACAATCTGTTTGCTGACCGCATTGATGTCATTTTGCACATCTTTTGATAATGCATAATCCAGGGTAATGCGTACTTCCTTATTCAGCTCTTTCTCGTTACTGTAGGCTGTTTTCAGGGCATTGGCAAAGTTGTATATCCAGAAGTTATTTTCTTTCAGCGGGTACACAATCTTATATTCTCCGTTGATCCATTTATTTAAGGCATAGCGGTTGCCGGAGTTGCGGAAGCCCAGGGTAAAGGACTGATCCTGATTGAAGATGGTTGCCTGATCTTCATTGTTCAGTGTGCTGACAAATGAAGTGGCATTCTGCTCAATATTCTTCTGTACATTTTTATATACAAAAATATGTGCCTGGCCTTTGCTGCTATTGTTTACATTAATGATCCCTACATTTTCCGGATTGTTGCCTGCAAACCAGTTGCCCGGCATTAAGGCAAACTGTATGCTGCTGGACGGATCGTTAATGAAATAAGGTAACAGCACATTTTTGGCGCTGTTATTATAGCTCACCAATGCGGTAGATACATCATTAAAGAATAAAGACTCGCTTACATTTCCGTTCCATATCATACGACTTTCTACAGGAGGCAGTTCCAGGTACATATTCTTATTGTACACGGCATTGTAGCGCTCATTGTCGTAAATGATAAACAGCGGATTATTCAGTTCAAATGCTGTAGATGGTTTGTCTATCAGGTTATTGAAGATACTGCGCGTATAGGGGTCCCCGACCACATCGTTTTTCAGGTGTGCAAAGCGATCATCCTTGCCTAGGATGCCGATCAGCTGGGTATAATTATACTTCACTCTTTTGCTGTCGAGGCTGTCCTGTATAGTGGCCAGCAGCCCGTTCAGGTCAACATCTATATGCTTCTGGGTTTTGTCCAGGGTGATAGAGAAGTTTTTATTATTCAGTTCATTTCTCTGTACTGTGGTTAAGGCAAATGCTGCGATTAAGGCCACGAAGAAGGCATACTTAATAGCATTGCCCTGCAGGTTGATGTTGAATGAGTGCTGTTGTGTAGGTGCCTGTACCAGCGTTAAGCCCAGTAGTAATAAAGGTAATATAACCGATACACGGCTGGTAAGGCTCAGGAATGGAAAATCCTGGCCGAAGAATACGAAACGGTTGGTGGCCGTCAGCCATACAAACAAGGCTATGGTAAAGAGCAGGATCAGCGGTATTAAGCCCGCATAGCTGCCCAGGTCTCTCGGTTTGGACGGATCGGATGGCAGTAGTTGTACCTTGTACGAGATCAGGTACAGGATCATAGGTAATAAGATCAGGAACAGGATCAGATACATGACAAAATCGCCCAGCTCGCTGATCACATAACGGGCGATCACTACATCACGCGTCTGCGTAGGATAGTCTACCCCCACACGGGAATGCGGGCGCAGGTTGATGGTATAATGCTCATCGTACGGTTTGCTGATATAAGAGTTGATGAACCATTGGTTCTCAGCAGTTTCAATGATCTTCCTTGTTTTGAACGAGGTGTATTCATTCTCCTGCATCAGCTGGCTGATCGGCTGGTGAATGATAGAAGCGCGGTACTGTACGTGTTTTACAACATCATTCAACTGATGATCTACTCTTGCGCGGGTGTATGGTATACTGATCAGGATGATCCACAATGCGGTTACACCTAATGTAATCTTCAGTACTTTACTGTCTTTCGGATACAGCACATAAATGATCAATGCTACGAATACCAGTACGGCCAGTATGACGAATAATTTATACGTCAGCAGGTAGTAGAACAGCGATTTGAACGATAGGGTAGTCAGGTATACAATCAGTGCTGTGATACCGTATATCCAATAGTTGTTCGGTTTGTACAGCATACGCTTGATGCTGTTGTTGCTGCGATCCAGTGGCTTTTTCAGGAAGTTGATGAAGATATTCTTCAGCAGGATGAAAAGGGTAAACAGGATGGCAAATCCGCGGTCACATACAGCAAAGAACAGGATGGTCAGCGCGGTAATGATGAAGGTCGGATTATTGAAAAGGTAATAGAAATAAGCCTTGGCCTGTATTTTCAGTTTGGATTTTTCGCCCAGTATATCCAGTGGCTTATACTCGAACCGGCGGTTGCTGATCTTGGAAAAATACCAATAGCCCAGCAGTGGCACCAGAATAGAAATAATACGGGTAAAGATCTCTATATGCATCACCTTCTTGTTGAGCATAAAGAGTACAAGACAGGCCGCGATGAATATAGCATATGTCTTGTTGATACCGGCCATGTTGCCTGTATTCAGCTTCAGAAAACGATCTAATTCAAAATCACCTTTACGGTTCAGTACTGCTCTGTAGATAATGATGAGTAGGACAAACAACAAGATCCAGATCAGGGTAAGCGGTACCGGTAGTATAAAGCCAAGGTTAAAATCGAAATTGATCAGCGTATTTTCCAGCTCGTATTTGGTAATGTTCTCCAGCGGAGGGAAGGTAGCTACACGCCAGTACAGTATAAAACGTAAGGCCGTCAGCACAAAGATCACAGAAAGGATGATCGGCTCCAGGCGGTCTATTTTTTTGCCGGGGAAGAAGACTGTAAGCAATACAAAGGCGATATAGATAATGCCCAGGTACAGCACTGTATTGTCCGGGCTGAATCCGTTTTTGGAGAAATCCCTCACATCAAACAAATAATGCACACTATGGTCTTCGCTACTCAGGCTGAATTTCTGCTGGGTCACATCCTGGTGTTTGCCATTACGGTTATTGTCCGTTACAGCAAGGGCCAGCGGGGTATTGGGTGATCCGGTAACATAGTCTATATTACCATCAATAGCCTCGCTCACACGCAGGTTGTAGGTCGTAAAATAGAAGCCTTCTTTTAAGTTATCCGTAATGATGCGGTCAAAATCGTTCGTAATGAAACGAATATTCTTGTCGCCCCTGGATTGGATACCCGGGCTTTTGAGCATATAGGTATTGGGATAATCAAATACAATAGCCAGTTTGTTCTGGTTGCCCAGAGCATAATCTGCACCTGCAATACTACCCAGGTGCAATAGTTTTTTATTATTATTGAATCCGATGTAGAACTGTTCTCCCAGGCCGATCGTTGCCGCGTTGCTGATATTCGGGCTGATCGTTTGTCCGCCTACCTGTAACTGGTATCCGTTGGTGAAGAAGCTTCTATCCGGGAATAGTTTCAATGATTGTGCATCCTTTGAATGATTGACCAGGAGGTAGGTATTGCCGGTTTGCAACAATATAGATTCCAGTACCTGGTAACTTTCCGGCTTACCGGAACTGAAGTTGCGGTTGTCAAGGAACAGGTCGAAGATGGACATCCCTTTTTTGAGCGGAGCATCTTTGATGGTGATATTATCGGTATAAGGCGCCGTAAGATTAAACTGCTCCAGCAATTCTGCATCATTACACTGCAGGCTTATAGTATAAACCGTTTCACTTTCAGGAGCACCGAACAGGCGTTTGAATATGTTGTAGTGCTGCTCCTGTATGCTAATATTCAGTTTGTTCTGTGCATTACTGATGCTGAACTGATCTTTAATGTCTGCAGTGAAAATATTGTTGAGCAGGCGGTTTTCTCCATCATCACCAACCTGTATCACCGGCTGATAGAATGCCGAGAAGCTTACCCTGGCCTGATCTGTACCGGATGCTGCTATCGTAATGCGTGCATCACGATTGGTACTGTCCTGCAGGATGGGGAATACATCCAGCTTTTTATCAAATGCAATACCGGTATTGCTTAAGCCATGGTATTCATTATTGGTAAACCAGCTGCGGTCTCCCAAAGGGTTCATGGTAAAGTATACGGCAAATACCCCTGTCATAAAGACAAGGGTAAGTAAACCGAAATTCAGTACGCTTTTCCATTTATTATTGAACGCGACCATTTTACTGATGCGTTCATCGCCCTGCTTATATTGCTTTAACCGGGTATTGATAATGTTTTCCAGCCCCAGTTTGGCTACATAGAAAAACAGACATGCAATAATGGTGAGGCTCAGGAACCAGCTCAGCACGCTGCCAAAGGCAATATTGAGGCCGATAATCGCGGCAGCCGGTATACCAAAGAACAAAAGTTTCTTCATCTAGATATGCTTTAATTTATAACCCAGTACGATACTGTCATCCAGTCCGGTCACACCATTGCGCTGCAGGATATCCCGCAGTACACGGATGTTGGCCGGTATTTTATCGATTGGGGTATCCGGACCTATAACCGGGAACTCATTGGTAAAGGTCGGATTGCCGGTGATGAGCTGCACATTGGCATCATCATAATTAAGTTTTTTACGGATCTTGGTACGGGTAATGCTGGACAGGTGCGTCGCTGCAATGTTGAGCTGACGCATGATTTCAGCCTGGTTGCCCTGGTTGATGGCTTCCTGTAACGGAAGTACGATCTTCTGAAATACCTGGTTGTAATAGAGCTCATCGCCGGAAATAAGGGCTTGAGTCTTCTCTGTAATCAGGCGGTTTTTATCTCGCGTATCCGTCAACTCTTTCTGTAATTGCTGTAAGACCAGTGGATCGGCTGCGCCGGCTGGAGCAACATTGTCATTATGTTGTGGTGCCGGTGCGGAAGGGCGCATCATTTTACCTGCAATAAAACCGATGATCAGGGCTATAACACCACTTACCAGTGGCCATAACCATGCATTGGCGGTAGATGTTTCGGCAACTTCAGCGGCCGGTTGTGCCCCTTCTTCTTCGACGGTGTCCGTAGCGGAAGCGGCAGTTCCGTTCTGGCTGATGAGCAGTTTGCCATCCGGCATTTTACCGGCAACATCCAGCATCTTATTGATGGTGCTGCTTCCGGCATTATCACTCAGCACAGAAGTTAACTGTGCTGAGGATACATGGAGTAAATTATATATCGCGGTACTATCCTGCGGATTGACCAGCTCTATCGTTTTTCCGGAACGTTTTATGGCAAAGTCCTGTACTTTTTCATCCTTTTGTACTTTGAGGACATCGTTGCTGATGATAACAGCGGCGCTGCCGGTGTAGCCGGGAAGTTGCATGCTGCCTTTCTGCGCGTCAATATTCTGTGCGAAACTGAAGAGGCTGATGCAGCTCATGCCTGATATTAAAATAGCTTGCTTCATAATGAAGATATGTAGGGCTTATAGATTTAGAAATATTGTGGTCCTTTCGGTTTGTTTACCGGTGCATTGTATCCCGGGTTCTGGCTCGCTCCTCCGGAGAAAGGCGGCGGGGGCAGGATAGGCGCTTTACGGATATCGTCCCGGCGAATACTGTAGATATATTGCTCATCGATATAGTTCGGGAAGAGGGATGGTACTACCATATTCATTTCTACTTTATCATGGTCAAATATCTCTGATAGCTGCAGGATCTGTTTTACTGTATCATGTTCCAGCTTGCGCACCAGGTAACCCTGTGGTGTGAATATGATGTCAGCATCTACGGACTGTCCCGGATTATCATACAGGCTGCTGCCGGATACTTTAAAGCGTTTAGCCCCGATCAGGATCTGGCTCTTGTATAATGTATCGTATGTGATCGGTTTATCAGTTGTCAGTACGGCCTTGGCATTTTCTATATCGTTCAGTTCGTTGAAGAACAGGTTGATCAGGCGATTGCCCAGGCTTACTTTCTTCTTCTCTTCCTCATGTTCCTGCGTAGCCGGAGCAGCATCCTGCTTCGCGCCTACAATGATCTGGATCGGGTAGCCGATACGCTCGGTATTCAATCGTACAGTATTGTTGAATACCCCTTTGATACAAACATCTTTCAGCTCTGTACCGTTCAGAATATGTATTAAGCCACCTGCGATCTGCAGTTGGTCTGTAAGGCTGGAACGTAACTCTTCTGCCAGTGGTTTAAAGAGAAATCCTCTACCGGTAAGGATGATGCCCCCACAGTTAAAGTCTTCTTTATTATCCTTGATCATTTTCAGATTGCTCACTACACGCTGAGCGATCAGTTTGCTGGTATCTTCTACATAACCATAGAAGTCACTGATGTTTTCGATCTGTGATAGAAGATCGATCAGGGTATTAATATCCGATCCGGATTCGGTAATGTTACGGAAATTAAAGTCGCCCGATCTGGCATTTACCCATTGGTTCAGGGCATAAGCTTTATTGTCAATATAGTTATACTTCAGTCGCTCCAGTTCTTTGTACAGCCTGTTTTTTACCTCCAGGTTACTGTCGGTAAGGTTACGTAACACCTGGTCTTTAATAAAGCGGAACGCTACTGCAGCATTGTCTGCATTGGCACGAATGTAATGCAGTACTGTTTCAAAAATGGCGAAAGTGATCATGTTACCGGCACCTGCGAAACCATTTCTGTAAATCGGTTTGATGTTAAACAGATTGTCTTTACCTGTACGGATCACCGAAAAATCGGTAGTGCCTTTACCGGCATCAACAATGATATAATCACTGTCTTTGCGTACCTGTACATCATTCTTATTAATATATCCCAGGAAGGACGCATCACTTTCCGAGATGGTCAGGATCTCCCAGGCGAGTATTTTGTCTTTGTATTCATGCTGGGCAAAATCGGCAAAGATCATATGCAGTAACTGCTGCGTATGACGTATGTCTGCATAGTCATAAATGTTAGGTACCAGCAATACAAAACGGATCTTGCGTTTGGCCTGGCTGTATTTAATGAACTCCTTTTTCAGGAAAGATTCAATGATAACTTTCAGGATGCTGTTATATGTTTTGTTCTTAACCTCTCCCAGATTTACATTGATGTCATAGCCTTCTTTATTGATATTGAAATTCAGGCGGCTGAATACATCTACATACTTATGCGTAATCTTCAGGTTAGGCAGCTGATGGAATCTTTTCTCTGTAAGGGTTACAAAACCACTGTCCTTACTGGAACTGTTGACCAGCATTTTCAGGTTGTCTGGCATATTCTGGATAAAGAGTTCTTTGTCTATATCCTCATATTCTCCTGTCAGATCTTCTTTAAGGAAGAAGATTGATTTGTAGAAATTAGTATGTTCTTCTTCCTGGTAATAAGAAGAAGTGTCTTCACGATCGATCCAGCCTTTTGCCTTGTGGAAGGCATAGATATTTCGGAAGAGATTTTCGTGTTCCGGTTTCTTTTCCTGGTAGCCAAATCCGCTCTGATAGCGTTTTACAGCCAGCTGGCTGGATTCGGAGCCAAAGTCGAGGGCCATGCCCAGGAACTGTTCCGGATGTGCAAAAGAGATGATGAACTGGTGGATGTAAGTCTGTGCACTGACAACCAGCTCTACACTGATATGAAGGTCAGGAAACTGATCAGTATTCAGCTCCGGCAGCTTGTGACCTATGTTACCGAATACATTGAACGCACCATTGCTGTAATTATTTGCAGTGATCTCAATACAACCTGCGAAATGGCCGATATTGCTGCTGGCAGACAGAACCGGAGGTGGTGCATCAAAAAACTGTGGCTGTTGTTTGGGTGCCGGTTTATAAGTATCGAGGTCATCATAAGTGAGTGGCGCCTCTGCTTCCGGTTCCGGCTCCGGTGCTGCAGGTACAATGGGCGCTTGCTCCTGAGCCCTAAGGGTAACGGTCAGCTTGTTCCCTTCCAGCGTGTAAGCTGGACTCAGATTTCCAATGTGTATATCCTGTGTTTCGGGTATAAATGTACGGATGTCTGCATCCTTCAACATACTGAATAAGTTGAAATGTACATTTTCAGGAACTTCAATTAAATATTGATTTTGCACAGGCTGATCCTGTGATTGTAATTGTAAGGTTACCTCTCTGCGATCGTTAATGACAACGGGTAAAATATAATAATTCATAATGATGTTTTTCTTGTGTGGCGTATCGCAAAATAAACATTTACTTACAAAAGATATGATAATTTCGGCAAAACACCATATTTCCCGGCGAGTGCATCCCGACCTTTATTTCATTAATTGAGCAAGAGGCAAAAGGTAACCCTTCGGGCTTCTTTAATATTTGTGAAAATTGTGGTTATCTCATTGCTGCACTGTAGGTTAGCATATACAGATGTATATAGTGTGCATGGAAGCATTACCATCTGTATGGGTATAGGGTACATGCAGTTTGTGATGTATAGGCCATCCGGCACCGAGAAGTTGCTGCTCGATCATTAGAGGGTCATGATAATAGAAATACATCTGGTCTCCGCTGCTGCCGGTTTGTAAACCAGACAAAGAAGGATCGCCCGGCACAAAACTGATATACAGCACACCCTCTTTTGCTGTAAGCCCGGCACTGTCTGCAAACAATGCAGCCGTTTCTTCGGGACTGAGGTAGGGCAGACCAAAGCCGCAAATAATAGCCTGGTAGCGATCAGTTCTGTTTTTTATTGCCCTGATATCACCTGTTTCAAATACAGCCTTCGGGTTATTATGCCTTGCCCGCTCTATCATATTCGGAGCAATATCTATACCGGTAAGCTCCAGGTCAGGGCGATGCTGTAAGAGGTAACGGGTAACATTGCCCGGTCCGCAGGCCAGCTCCAAAACTGTTGCACTTTGAGGGAGTAAGCCAAGAAAGATGTCATAGGAATCATTGTAGATGTCCAGATCCATAAACCGGCTTTCATACAATGCGGCAACCTTGTTCCAGGCGTCAAAAGTGGGTTGTTTATCATCTTGTCCGGACATAGCTAAATAGGTTTTATACAAAAATAATCATCGCTGACTGAATTATATCATTAGCAAAAAGGGGCTGTACAAAAGTACAGCCCCTGGTGTAGTGCAATAAACAAATCTTTATCGGATAATATTAAATCTTCTGTATGTAATACCGTTCGGGGTAATGATATGTATGATATAACTGCCCGCGCTCAGATTGCTCAGACTGATTTGTTGTTTGGTGGTATTCAGCATGGTTTGCTGGAATACAGCCTGACCAATGCTGTTATACACGGCAATGCCATTCATTTTGATATCCTTATCTCTGATCTCGATATTCAGGATGTCCTGCGCAGGATTAGGGTATATATCAATAGTGGCATCCAGTCCATGCACTCGTTTGATTCCGGTCAGCAGATCAACATTAATGGTGAGTGTGGTGTCATGGTACAGACAACCATTGAACGAGGTCATTTTTACTACATAATTACCGTTTGAGGCGTAAATATGTACCGGACTGTTTTGTGTTACTTCCGGGGTAGCATCTCCGAAGTTCCAGGTATAACTCAGGCCAGCCAGGGGATTGATCGGTTCAAACAATACTTGTCCCGGTTGGATATTGAGCTGCGGGATAAAGTTGAAACCGTCATTTGGTGGTATTGTTGCATAAGCAATATGTACCGTATCATACTGTACACACCCTACAGTGCTGGTTACTTTTACCCAGTAGGTACCGGAGTCTGGGGTTGTGATTATTTGCGTTGTATTACCGGTATTCCAGTTATAGGTACAACCCGGATTACCTGCATTCAATATAGCAGTATCCCAGCTACAGATCACCTGGTCTGCACCCAGTGATTTTAATGGCAAAGGATACTGGGTAACATGTGTATTACAGATGGTATTACAGCCTCCTGCATTGGTTACTTTTACAGTATAGTTGCCCGGTGTTGTAACGGTAATACTCTGGCTGGTACTACCCGTGTTCCAGAGATATGTATTGCCGGGGTTGCCTGCATTTAATACTACATTACCTCCTGTACATAATACATAATCTGTAGCCAGCACGTTTGTTGGAATCGGTGCATTGCTCAGTATCAGCGTATCGGTAGCAGAGCAACTTACATTATTGGTAACCTTAACCCAGTAAGTATTTGGCGTATTTGTTGTAATGTTATTGGTGGTCGCACCATTGCTCCACTGGTAGCTCAGACCGGTAGCCGGAGTAGCTGTGGCATTTAACGTAATACTATTACCCGGACAGATAGCGGTATCATTACCTAAGGTAACCGTTGGTTTCGGTTTGATGATCGCATTGACTTGCTGGCGTGCAGAACTACAGCCATTTTTGATCTTCCAGTAGAAGAAGTGCAGGTATTGCGTAGTCAGAACTGAAGTGCCGCTGAAAGAAGCGTTGATCGTGCATACGCCGTTAAGGGTATACGGGAAGTTGATATTCGCGGCAACAGTTTCTCTGGCGAAACCGGCAATACCTGTAGAGGCACTCAGCGTCAGGCGCAGACCGGTACCGGCCGGTACGCTAAAGTTGAGCGGCAAAGTGTTCAGGGTACCTGCAGGATAATTCGCATTAACAGGGAAGGTGCCGCTTTGCAGCACTGTGCCATTGGCATCTTTTAAAGAAACCGTAACGGTACCCGGTCCCGCAGGATTCACGATCGCATATACATTAACGGAGCTGAGGATGAAAGATTGCAAGGCATCAAATACCAGTCCGGACTCATTGTTGCCGCTGCTTGATGTTGATGTCGTCGACTGACGTCCAACGCTGGTATCAATCAGGTTTGAAGACTCGGATGTTACATAATATGGAGTAGTCACACTGAGGGATGGCGTCGTAAAGTTGTTGCCGGTGGCTACAGGAGTACCGCCAGTTGCAGCAGTGTACCATTTTACTACATTGCCGGAAGTGGTATTGGCATTGAAGGTAACGGTACCAGGTCCGCAACGGGAAGTGTCTGCAGCGGTTAGGGTATTGGTATTTACATTGATCAGTTTGCTATTGGAATAACATCCGGTACCACCGTTGATGATACGGGCACGGAACCAGGTATTGGCGCTCAGTGCAGCGGATGCATACCGGGTAGTATCGGTACTGCTCAATGGAGTCCAGCTTGTACCATTCAGAGAACTTTCCCATTGCAGTCCCCCTGCAGGATAACCGATATTCGGTGTTAATGCCAGATAAGCCAGAGTACCGCTACAAATGCTGTCTTTGGTTGCTGCCACTACAAATGTAGTCGGGCTCAGCGATAACTGTATGGTATCATTGTTGTGATTATTGTCCGCCGCACCGTTTACCTGAGTCAGCCACACCTTGATTGTGGAGGGGCCAGTAACGGATACATTGCTGATCGTTATGGTATCAAAGCATTGGCCGCTGGTATTGGTTGGCGCAACCATGTTGCCGGTGTAGTTTAACGGAGCCTGGTTTACACCATTCAGTTGCCAGTTTAGTGTTGCACTGGTGATGGTATTGGTTCCGGTATTGGCCAGTCTCAGATAGATATTCTGGTTGCCGGCACAGAACAAAGATGTTTTGGTCAGCAGGTGTGTCAATGCACCATTATTTGTTTGTGTAGGCAGCACCTCTATAGCACCGATAGTCGGCATGATGGTACGAGTAGTGCCTGAGATATCTACCGGTACATAGCTGGTTACATTAAGCCCGGCATTGGTTACATTCGGATTGCCAGGGGCAAAGTTATTGGCAGCTGCATTTACATATTGCGGATCTGCAATAGGGGAACCATTTTCCATTGCTGGATACACGGCCTGGAATGCCGCCTGTGTTGTATACGGGGTAGAAAGATATCCGTAATACTGGGTTCCGGTCTGATTCGAATTGACATAAATATTGTTTTTCTGAGCATCCGTAACCGCCGTTCCGTTCAGGTAGTAAAATCCATACTTTGTACCCAGCGTACCGCTGGTGATGGATACCATATTGTTATATACATACAGCTGTGTATCTGGTCCGGAAATATACATTCCGTGTACCAAGCCGGTGCCGGTAAGTGGTTTACTGATGTCTATGGTATTATGATAATAACGGGAGTATTGAGATCCAGAGATGAATAAACCATAGATTGTTCCTCCCTGGTTTACATCGTAGATCATATTGTTGTAAACCAGAACAGGAGTGGAGCTTGTGCCGTCGGCAGAGTTTGTGATACCGGTAAATGAGTTGGTATTCGCCGCGGTACCCCCATAAGGACTGTGTATTTTATTGTTGCGTACGATCAGGCTCCCGGTGGTACTTGTTGACCCGCCGCAGCTAATACCGCTAAAGGTGCTCATTCCTGTTTTGGTTGCGCGATTAATATCATTATTTTCAACAATATTATTGATGCCATCTGTCAATGAAATACCGGTATTGTAGAAATTCTCAATGCGATTGTTCCGGATGATATTGTTATTGTTGTTGCCGAATATATAGAAGCCGGCATACATACCACCGGTACCGGTACCACCTTTGATATAGTTGTCAGCGATGTAACAGTTCGTACCGTTAGTCCCTCCTATAGAAAGGCTTAGCGGAGCACCATTGAACAAAATGCCGCAGGAGTTTGCTGTGGTAGTGGTTACTATGGAGCTCAGATCAAAAGTGCATCGGGTTATAGAATCATTTAATGCATTGGCATACAGCAATGCTCCCCAGCAATAGTCTGTAGCCATAGACTGGAATGTAATGCTGTCTATGCGTGTATATTGGGTACCTTCCAGTGTTAAGAGCTGTCTTTGGTTTGCAGTGTTCAGGTATTTTACGGTTACCCCGTTACCATTGATGCGTACCGTATTAGTAGCACTGCTGCCCGGGAAATTTTTGAAATTGATATACTCGGTATATGGTCCTGATCCTGCAACAGCATTTACCGTAACCGGTCCGCACAAACCATAAGTATTCAGGTCATTGGCCAGTGCTGTAAAAGAGGCATAGTTGGTGCCCCCGGTAGCAGCGGCGCTGTTTACCGTATAGGTACCGGCAAGACCGGTTTTAATGATTTTATTAATGGTATCATTGGCTGGAACAGTATCTACTACACCGTTCGGAAGGGTTGTCCATGCTTTAATCGCAACCGGAGTATTGGATGCAAATGTATAGTTGCCCAGTATAACTTCTCTTTCATTAACGCCACTGCCCCCAAAAGTATCCAGAGGCTGGCTGAGCACATATGGGGTTTGTGCCACACCATTCAGCAACCATTGTACGGTAACATTGTTGATCACATTATTACCGGCATTGTTCACCTTTACTTTAACCGGATAAGTGCCGGAACATATGTTGCTGGCGGGACTGCTCAATTGCGTAACCCCTGCATTATTCATTCCGTTTACCCCTTTGATAAAAGTGATCGTACCAATCCAGTTATAGGAAAGTGAAGTGGTCGGACTACTGTTTGGTATACCGCTACCATAGCTGGTTGTCGGGCTCATGGTCACCGTACAGCCGCCGCCGGTTAATGTGGCGGTCAGGGCTGGAAAACAGGCCCTCTGACCATCAAGGTATATGGCAAGGCCATAGGTCGTGTTGGGTGGTATGACCAGGTTGATATTAGATAATACGGGTGTTGCATTGGTCGTGGTAGTGTTTGCCGTATTGGCAAAGGTACCTGTAGCCGCAAGCTGCCATCCATTTGCGGTGGAGATAAGGCCGGGAGCTGCTGAAATGGCACTGGTTTTATACCAGAGTGCAGCATTCATATTCCCCGAAGTGGCAGATACACCCGATATGTTCGTAATAATGACGGGATAGGGATTGCTGTTCTGAAAGTTAATAGTAGTTGTACCGCCTCCTGAGCTATTGGTGAGCCCGGGAATGGTAGTAGAAGAGGACGTAATGGTCACTGTTTGCGCGTATAAGCTGCTTGAACCATACAGGGTCAGCAGGAATAGAAGCGCCTGAAAAACATTGTAAAAGGGTTTGCGTAACATACTTTAGGTATTTATAATTGATAATGCACCAATAATAAATAGCCCGTCGACCAGAGAAGGCCGACACAAAAAGTATAATTTAGAGAGAGTATAAAGTTATACTAAAAAAATCATTTGTCCGTATTTTTCATATAGATCTTTATTTCAGGTGTATGCGGTAATAAAAAGTCCGGCGCTCTGCAGAGCGCCGGACTTTTTATATAGATAAGGATTGTTGTCCCTATTTCATGAGTTCAATTTTGCGAACGGTAGTGCCTTCGCTGGTATTGATATGTAACTGGTACATACCAGAACTCAGGTGAGCAGGCAGGTTCAATTGATATTTACTTGCACTATTGTTATATGCCGTGCGGTATACTTCCTGTCCCAGGTTGTTCAATACCACCACATCTTTGATACGGATGCGATCTGCCACTTCCATAAATATCGTTTGTCCGTTCGACGGATTAGGATATACTTTGATGGCATCTTTTGTGATATTAATATCATTAGTACCGGTACCCAGGATATATACTGTAGAGCTATCAGTAATGTCTGCACAAACACTGAACAGTTTTACTTTGATAGTATAATAACCACCAGCAGCATAAGTATGCGATGGGGTAGGCTGGTTACTCACCTGTGTACCATCTCCGAAGTTCCATTCATAGCCCACAACATTCTGTGCATTTACAGCAGAGAAGGTAAAGCCCATAGGACTGTTGGCCAGGGCCAGGATACCTGTTGCAGTAGGAGCATAACCGGCTTGGGTCAGGGTAACGGTATCTGAAGTCAGACAGCCTTCGGCGCTGGTTACAAATACGATGTATGTTCCGGCAGCAGTTGCGGTAATGGTACGGCTAGTCGCACCGTTAGTCCAGTAGTAATTACCACCATTTTCACCGTCTGGTCCTGCATCCAGTACTTTGGTTGCACCAACACAGAATCCGGTACCACCTGCATCCAGGTCTACGATAGGTCTTGGGTTTACGATTACATTAACTGTATCTGATTTAAAACAAGTGTTTGTATCGGTTACGGTTACATAATATGTTCCCGATTGGGTAATGCTTCTGCTACTTCCGGTACTGTTATCATCCCAGAGGTATGTTGCACCAGGATGTTGTGTGCCCGGGTCTATTGTAAATGCGGCTGCATTTAAGGTACAGGTATCAAAATCCGGACCCAGATTTGCCGGTGGCAGGATATGGATATAAGCATTAACCGGTGTTCTTACGCTGGCACATCCTGTAGATGTTACCGCAACAACATAGTATGTTGTAGTTGCGTACAGGGTTGGTGTCGTGTAACTGCTGGTGGTTGCCAAAACTGTATTACTGGTTGCACTGGAGTACCATTTCAGGGTGTTACCACTGCCCGGAGTAGCGCTCAGCGTTAAGGCAGTAGGGCTACAGCTTTGTGCACTTACCACTGTTGGCGGAGCAACATAGTTAACATTCAGTGTAAAGCTTGGTGAAATACAACCATTACCACCGCTTAAGATACGTACTCTGTACTGAGTAGCAGTTGAGATGCCTGTTGCTTTGTACACTACGGTATCAGTATTCGGGATAGCCGTCCAGGTAGTACCGTTTGTAGAGTACTCCCATTGTAATGATCCCGGTGCATATCCGTATCCAGGAGATAATGATAATACAGAGGTATCATTGGCACAGATAGTAGCCATGCTGCCCGTTACGGAGAATGATGCAGGTACTGCAGTGATTTTTGCAGTGTCATTAGCCGGGTAAGGGTCAGGTTGACCGTTTGGTATTGATGTCCATGCTTTGATCGCATTATTACCCGGATTAAGGTTAGCATTGCCCAGTAAAACGGTATCGAAGCTTTGACCGGATGCCGTACCAATCGGAACTAATAAGCTGGAGTAAGGAACAGGAGTTTGTGTAACGCCGTTCACCGACCAGTTGATCTGTAATGTATTGATGTTGTTTGTACCCACATTGCCGATCATTACTTCAACCGGTTGTGTGCCGGAGCAGTAGTTGCCGGTAGGTTTTAATAAAGACAGTGCTCTTGCATTGTTCGTACCGGAAACACTGAATTCGAATGCACCGATGGTCGGAGTAGTAGCGCGTGCTGCACCATTGATATCTGTCGGTACATCAGCCAGTAAGTTGTTACCGGCGGTCATTACCGCAACATTCAACGGAGATAAATCACCTGTAGTAGATGAAATAAATTGAGGATCTACGCTTGGTGAACCTACTTCCTGTGTTGGATATGCTGCCTGGAATGCTGCCAGGGTTGCATATGCAGTACCATAGTAATACGGATACTGTGCACCGGTTTGTGTAGAGTTTACGTAAACATTGTTTTTCTGTAAGTCAGCAGTATAGCTGGTAGATGAACCATAAAAACCATATTTAACACCGGTGCTGCCACCTGTAATGTTGATGATATTGTTCTTGAAGTTACAGCCGTTGTTATACCCATAGTAGATACCATATATAGTACCGCCACCGGTATTGGACTGCAGCGCAGTTACATCGATAGTATTATGATATACATTCTGAGCAGGTCCGTATATATACATTAAGTATTGTGTACCGGAATATGTACCCAGGTTGTACATGATATTATTGGCAATCAGGTTAGGCGTTGCCGGAGTGTTATTGTAGTGATAGTTGTAAATACCATACAGGATATTGGTATTATTCACACCAGGCATAGCCATATCATGTACTTTGTTACCGATACATTTGATACCCTGGCCATAGTAATAGTAGATACCATATGCCGAGGTAGCGGTAGAGGCTTTGCTGGAACGATGAATGTTGTTATAACTGATCTCACCACCTTTATTGTAATATGCTCTGATACCGTAGTAATAGAAGTTGGTTACTTCATTACCTACAATATTGATACTGTCATTCGGAGCAGTTGAGCTGTTACCAGTGAAGGTAATACCATAATATGCACCACCTGCAGCTGTACTACCCGCAATTACCTTATTGTTTTTTATATTAACATAAGTAACCGCTGCAGAAGTTGTCGGAGAGGTGTTAGAGCCAGAGATGACGATACCATTCGCATTAACAGAACTGGTTCCGGTAATGGTTGACAGGTCTACTTCACAATTTACAATACTGTCGCGGCTTGCATCACCTGTCAGCAGGATACCCCATCCGTAAGTATTGTTCAGGGTTTTTATCTTCAGGTTATTTAAGGTAAAGTATTTGGTATTGTTTAAAGAGAATATTGGTAAGATATTGGCATTAGGTACATTGTATTGTAACATTTCTCCGTTACCATTGATTCTGATTGTATTTACCGCACTTGATCCGGTAACGTTAGGGAATTCAACCATTTCGTTATATGGACCGGAACCGGCAACAACATTCGCTACCACCGGACCACAGATACCCCATGCCAGGGCATTTTTGAATCCTGTAAAGCTGGTAAAGTTTGTTGCTGAAACTGGGGCACCTGCGTTGATGGTATAAGTACCACCAGGTAATGCAGAGTTTGCTGCCCAGGTAATTGTGTCATTATTATGTACCGGATCTGTCTGGCCATTAGGACTGGTTACCCAAACCACAATATTGCTCGAACCGGCAGGTAATGATACCGTACCCAAAACAATAGTATCCGTTGTATTACCGGTTGGAGAACCTGGAGCCACTAAGTTACCAGTCCAGTTAAACGCAGTCATAGTAGTACCATTCAACTTCCAGTTTACGGTCATATTGCTCAGGGTATTGGAACCGGCATTACCGATCACCACTTTAACCGGAGTATTGGTATTGGCACAGTATGTGCCCGCAGGGCTGATGAATGCTACAGATTTACCATCATTGGCACCGGCAGGTAAGAATTCGAATGCTCCAATTGTTGGTGTTGCAGATCTTGGAATTCCATTAATGTCGGTAGGTACATCTGTAAATACATTGGTACCGGTATTGATCAGTGCAGAAGCCGCCGGAGTCAGGTTACCCGTTGCAGGGCTGGTGAACTGCGGTGCAGCATTAGGAGAACCTACTTCCTGTGTAGGGTAGGCCGCCTGGAATGCAGCAAGAGACGCATAGGCTACTCCATAGTAGTAAGGTGTTTGTGTACCGGACTGTGTAGAGTTTACATAGATATCATTTTTCTGGTAAGTAGCTGCATAAGTAGTGGAGCTGTGGTAGATACCATATTTGGTACCACCATTACCTCCGGTAATATTGATAATATTGTTTTTAAACTCACTGCCTGTATTATAACCTACATACAAACCGTACATAGTACTGGCAGTAGTAGCCTGTACGGCACTTGCATCTACAGTATTATGATACACTTTAAGAGACGGGCCATAGCAATACAGTAAGTACTGGCTACCGGAGTAACTACCCAGATTATATACAATATTATTGGCTACCAGGATAGGAGTAGTTGCAGTATTGTTATAGTGATAGTTATAGATACCGTATAAGGTATTGGTATTGCCAATACCAGGCGCAGCCATATCATGTACTTTATTGCCAACACACTTCACACCCACACCGTAATAGTAATAGATACCATATGCAGAAGTGGCTGTAGAAACGGTTTTGGCTGTTCTGTGTATATTGTTGTAACTAATCTCACCACCTTTATTGTATGAGGCTCTGATACCGTAGTAATAGAAATTGGTTACTTCATTGTTTACGATATAGATACTGTCATTCGGAGCCGTAGAGCTTGATCCGGTAAACGTAATACCGTAGTAACAACCACCGGAAGCATTTGCAGGACCGGCAATAACTTTATTTTTTCCGAGATAGATACTTCTTACACTCGATGCATTCGTAGCAGAGCTAAGGTTGCTGCCCGAGATAACGATACCATTACCGTTTACAGAAGAGGTACCGGTAATAGAAGACATATCCACAGTACATCTCAGGATACTATCCTTCTCTGCTGTTCCGGCAATGTGTATACCCCAGCCGTAAGAGGCATTCAGAGATTTGATATTTAAGCTGTCAATCGTCAGGTATTTGGTACCATCCATCGATACGATTCTCATGTTCGTAGTAGCGGTTCCGTTAAACTGAATCGTCTCACCATTACCATTTATTCTAACTTTATTGGTCGCGCTTGCACCACCGATAGCAGTCAGGTTGAATGTTTCTGTGTATGGTCCGGATCCCGGTACAACATTGATGGTTACCGGTGCGGTAATGCCACAGTTCAATGCCGCAGCTGCCGCGGTAAAGGTCTGGAAGTTGGTACCACCAGTAGCTAAAGCCGAGTTGATGGTATAGGTACCTGCCAATCCGGTAGCCACATTTACCTGCACCGGAGTTGAATATACAGGAGTACCGCCTGAACATACTATCTTACATCTGTACCATGTAGTGACCAGCGGGCTTACATTCGTTCCCGGCAAAATACCAGGGGTACCCATACTTGTATAAGTAGTGTTATTAGGTGAACTTTCCCACTCATAGGTCTGACCCGAAGAAATGGTAACACCATTAAGAGAAAGGCTTACTGCATTGCCCGGACACACCTGACCCGATGGGCTGGCAACGGTAGTACCGGCAACAGGAGGATTGGTACACGGGGTATTAGAACCGATTAAGACCCGGTAGTCATGCGCTTCTCCGTAGGTATAAGAGCCACATGCGTTGGTAGGCGCTGAGTTATACACCACCATTGTGCGCATTCTGCGTATACCCGGAGTCGCCGCTGCCGGTACGGTAAAGGAATAAGCACCGGTAGAGCTTACACTGATAGGGCCAAAAGTAGCCACTTGTTCTGTTGTGGCAAAAGTACCATTGTTATCATAGTCGATCCATACCGTAACATATTCATAAGCGCTACCGTAAGTTGTGGTTACGGTACCATTATATGTCTGGCCCGGGTATAAATCCGGTACACCCAGTGTCGGGCTGGTTGTGTAATCTGCATAACCATTAATAGGTGCAGTCGCACAGGGAGTATTCATATTGGACAGCGTAGTGGTTGCGCCAACAAGCGTAACATCATCAATGTTGTCCCCAGAAGTACAACCGGTTGAGTAGGTGGGTGTACAGGTCGCAGGAGCCTGACTGTACAAGCCTGCCGTCTGGGACATAAGAAGGGGAATGAGCAGCGCCCAAATCCTTCCGGAAGATGTGAATTTTACTTTCATACGATAAATATTAAAAAAAATAATCCTTTTTATAAAAAGGTCAACGAATGTATAGTTTTTGAATAGGAAAGTGAAATTTCGCATAGCTACCTGTCGTGATTTAAGATAGATATGGTGTTAAATTATATTTATTATATATTCGCTTAAATATTATGTTTTTTAAAAAGTATTGATTAGCAATGAAATGATGCTTTTAGCAATAATGTGAATTAAATGTAATGAAAATGTTAAAATTATCATAAAATAATAATATGATATAAGATTATGGCTATTTACTGATAATAAGAAAGCCCCCGTAACCGGGGGCTTTCTTATTATCAGTAAATATATCAGGAATTACTTCAGCAGTTCGAGTTTACGAACAGTATTCCCTTTGTTGGTATTGATATTTAACTGGTACATTCCTGAGCTTAAATATGCCGGCAGGTCCAGTCTGTACTTATTGTCCGAGGTGCTTACCGGTGTGCGGTATACTTCCTGGCCCAATGTGTTGTACACAACTATTTCATTGATCTTAACAGGGTCAGTCACTTCAAGGAATACGCTTTGTCCGTTTGTCGGATTAGGGTATACTTTAATGGCCTCTTTCGCAAGATTGACATCCTTGGTTCCGGTACCTAATATATATACCGTAGAGCTGTCTGAGATATCCGCACAAGTACTGAACAGTTTTAATCTGATGGTATAATAACCACCGGCAGTATAATGATGCGTCGGGTTGGCTTGTGTGCTTACTGCGCTGCCATCACCGAAATCCCATTCATATGCGGTAACATTCTGTGCATTCACTGCGGAGAAGGTGAAGCCGGTAGGCCCATTGGCTAATGCCAGTATACCAGTCGCAGTAGGTGCATATCCGTCCTGTGTTACGGTTACTGTATCTACCGTCAGACATCCTGCATTGCTCGTTACATACACTATATAGGTACCCGGGTTAGCTATAGTGATGGTGCGGCTTGTAGCACCGGTAGTCCAGTAGTAGTTACCACCGTTTTCACCACCAGGACCGGCGTCCAGCACTTTAGTAGCACCGATACAGAAGCCTGTTCCGTCTGCTGCCAGATCTACAACCGGTCTGGGGCTGATGGATACATTAACGGTATCAGAATTAGAACAACCATTAGTATCTGTTACGGTAACATAATAAGTACCTGATACATGTACATTACGTATGCTTGCGGTACTGTTATCATCCCAGAGGTATGTAGCACCAGGATGCTGTACACCAGGATCAATTGTAAACACAGCTGCATTTGTAGTACAGGTATCGAAGTCTGGTCCGAAGTTAACAGGCGGTAATACATGGATCACTGCATTAACCGGTGTTTTTACACTGGCACATCCAGTCGGGGTAACAGCCACTGCATAGTAGGTTGCAGTTACACCAACATAAGGGAGGTTGAGCGTGTCATTGGTCAGCAGGACAGTGTTGGTTGTGGTACTGTTGTACCATCTGATAAAATTGGCGGGGCCTGTAGATGCAGTCAGCATCAGCGCTCCCGGCGCACAACTCTCGTCACCCACTACCGTAGGAGGTGCTACATAAGTAACATTTATCGTTGTTGTCGGAGAGGTACAGTTATTGCCGCCTGTAAGAATACGCACCCTGTATTGGGTATTGGCACCAATGTTGGTAACCAGGTAATTTACGGTATCAGAGTTGGCAATTGAAGTCCAGTTAATACCATCGGTAGAGGATTGCCATTCCAAAGCATTGTCAGCATAGCCGTAACCAGGAGACAAAGACAGGATAGATGTGTCGTTGGCACAGATCGTAGCCTTACTCGCGGTAACAGTAAATGTTGCCGGGCTGGTATGCGTTGTGGTGGTATCATTAGCCGGCTGGCTGTCTGGTAATCCGTTTGGAGCCGAGGTCCATGCCTTCACCTGGTTAGTACCCGCGTTAAAGGTTGCATTGCCCAGCAATACCGTATCGAAGCTCTGGCCTGGAGTAACGCCGACCGGCACCAGCTGGCTGTTATAGGCAACTGGTGTCTGCAATACGCCGTTTATACTCCAGTTGATCTGAAGGCTATTGATATTGTTTGTACCCACATTACCGATCATTACTTCAACCGGTTGTGTACCGGAACAGTAATTGCCGGAAGGATTGATCAGGCTCAGGGCTCTGGCATTGTTTGTACCCGATATGGAGAATTCGAATGCACCAATGGTCGGAGTTGCAGAGCGTACGGCACCGTTAATATCGGTAGGTACATCAGTCTGTAAGTTATTACCCGCAGTCATTACCGCAATATTCAGCGGAGACAGATCTCCTGTAGTAGGTGAAATAAACTGTGGATTTACACTTGGAGAACCTACTTCCTGTGCCGGATATGCTGCCTGGAAAGCTGCCAGGGTTGCATAAGCAGTACCAAAGTAATATGGATACTGTGCACCGGTTTGTGTAGAGTTCATGTAAACATTGTTTTTCTGCAAATCAGCAGCATAGGTTGTGGAGGAACCATAGAAACCGTATTTAATTCCGGTACTGCCACCCGTCATGCTGATTATATTGTTTCTGAAATTACATCCGGTATTATAACCAAAATAAATTCCGTACATCGTACCACCGCCATTAGACTGAATGGCACTGGCATCTATCGTATTATGATAAACATTCTGAGCAGGTCCGTATATATACATTAAGTATTGCGTTCCGGAATAAGTGCCCAGGTTATACAGGATGTTATTGGCGATCAGGTTCGGAGTAGTAGCAGGGTTGTTGTAGTGATAATTATAAATACCATACAGGATATTGGTATTATTCACACCAGGCATGGCCATATCATGTACCTTGTTACCGATACACTTAATACCCTGACCATAATAGTAATAAATACCATATGCCGAAGTATTGGTATTGGCTTTGCTGGAACGATGAACGTTATTATAACTGATCTCTCCACCCCTGTTGTATGAAGCCCTGATACCATAGTAATAGAAGTTTGTTACTTCATTACCTACAATGTAGATGCTGTCATTCGGAGCAGTAGAGCTTACTCCGCTAAAGGTAATAGCATAGTATGCACCACCGGCTCCTGTACTACCTGCGATCACTTTGTTGTTCTTTATGTACAAGTGTGTAACATTACAGGAAGTAGTCGGAGAGGTATTGGATCCGGAAACGGCAATACCACTGGCATTTACAGAACTGGTACCTGTAATAGTCGACAGATCTACTTCACAATTGACTATACTGTCACGACTAGCATCGCCTGTCACAAATACACCCCAGCCATAAGTATTGTTCAGGGTTTTGATCTTAAGATTGTTCAGCGTGAAGTATTTCGTACCGTTCAGACCAACGATCACATGGTTACCAAGGCCCGTTGAGTTAAACTGGATTGTTTCTCCGTTACCGTTCACACGCACCGTATTTACCGCACTTGATCCCGGAATATTAGGAAACTCCACGGTTTCATTATACGGTCCAGAACCGGATACCACATTAGCCACTACCGGTCCGCAGATACCCGCGTTCAATGCAGTTGCGAAAGCACCGAAACTGTTGAAGTTTGTACCCGCAGTAGGTGCCGCACTGTTGATCGTATAAGTGCCTGCACTGAGAGAGGATAATCCCGACCAGAAAATCGTGTCATTGGCATGGTTAGGGTCCGTAGCGTTATTCGGATTAGAGGTCCAAACCACAATATTATTCTGACCTGCAGGCAGGGTGACATTACCTAAGGTAATTGTATCAATGCTCTGGCCTGTAGGAGATCCCGGAGCCGTCAATGGACCTGTATAGCTGAACGGAGTCATGGTTGTACCATTTACCTTCCAGTTTACCTGCATGGTATTGAGCACATTAGCCCCGCCATTGCCGATAATTACCTGAACAGGTAAAGTCGTATTGGCACAGAAAGTAGACGCAGGGCTTAAGTAAGCTACTGCTTTCGCATCATTATTGCCGGATGGGATAAATTCAAATGCACCGATTGTTGGCACCGTACTTCTTGGTAAGCCATTAATATCGGTAGGCACATCGGTGAATACATTCGTTCCGTTGTTGATGATCGCGGAAGATGCCGGACTTAAGTCGCCTGCAGCAGCATTGGCAAACATCGGATCTGCAGAAGGAGAGCCCACTTCCTGAGTCGGGTAAGCCGCCTGGAATGCCGCAAGGCTTGCATATGCTGTACCGTAATAATATGGTGTCTGTGCACCGGACTGCGTTGTGTTGAAGTACACATTGTTCTTCTGCAGGTTTGCAGGTGTACTGGCAGTGCTCACATAAATACCATATTTGGTACCATTATTGCCACCGGTAAAGTTTACAATGTTGTTTTTAACTTCAGAACCGGTATTAGTCGTAAGGTAGATCGCATAAATGGCACTTGTAGACGTACCCTGGGCTGCGCTTACATCGACTGTATTGTGGTACACCTTAGTCGCAGGACCGGTTGCCTGAAGCAGGTACTGTATGCCACCGTAGTTACCCAGGTTATACAAGACATTGTTTGCAATTATAATAGGAGTAGCCGCTGTATTATTATAATGGTAGTTATACATTGCATAGAATGTGCTGGTCGAGGTTACGCCAGGGGCCGCCATATCGTGGATCTTGTTCCCGATAGTGCGGATACCGATACAATAGTATGAGTATATACCATAAGCAGTTGTTCCGATTGCAGTTTTGTTGCTGCGGTGTATATTATTATAGTTTAAACTACCACCGTTTACATAAGTATATCGTATACCATAGTAATAGAAGTTAGAGACCTCATTACCTACGATGGAGATACTGTCGTTTGGAGTAGTAGAACTCACACCACTGAAGGTAATACCATAGTATGCACCACCGGAACCGGCATTAGCGCCTGCGATAACATTATTATTACCGATATACAGATGGGTTACATTACTGGCAGTAGTTGCAGAGGTTGATGATCCTGAGATAACAATACCATTGGCATTTACAGAAGAGGTACCTGTGATAGCAGAGAGATTGATCTCACAGTTCACGATACTGTCTCTCATCGCATTGCCGGTAATATGTACACCCCAGCCATAAGTATTATTCAGTGATTTGATCTTAAGATTGTTGATCGTGAAGTACTTTGTTCCGTCCAGGGTCACGATCCTGTAGTTTGTAGTACTGGTAGGGTTGAACTGAATCGATTCTCCGTTACCATTAATACGCACTCTGTTGATCGCACTGGAACCATCAATATTGCCAAAGGATACAGTTTCATTATAAGGGCCGGAACCCGCTACAACATTAGCCACAACAGGGCCGCAGACCCCGAGTGTATTGAGGGCCGTAGCAAAATCATTAAAATTGGTAAAGTTTGTACCACCAGTGGCCGCACCACTGTTAATAGTATAGGTACCGGCCAGTTTAGTCGTTAAACTGATCTGGAAAGTATCATTGCCGTGAGCCGTATCATTCTGATTATTGGGTAGGGAAGTCCACGCTTTAACCTGGTAAGTGCCCGGGCCAAAGTTGTAGGTGCCTAAGTTTACATTAAGCTGACTGGTTGGAGTGGTAATGGTATCCAGGTTTACCTGGTACCAGTTATTCGTCTGCAACACACCGTTTACAGACCAGGCCACTTTTACAGAATCCACGAAATTATTACCGAAGTTCATAATGCGTGCTGTAATCATTTGTCCACCGGGGCAGGCGCCATTTACCAGGCTGGGGAAGCCGATCACACCAGTATTGTTTGGAATGCTGGATACAGGGTTCAGTAATGTAATGATTACAGATCCATGTCCGGTTCCCAGACCAGCTGTATTTACCTGGTTGTTGCCGGAGTTGTAAGAACCGCCACCACCGCCGACTTCGGCAGCTCCGGTAGAAGATCCTGCACCGCCACCACCGCTGTAGCCACCACCGCCGCCACCGCGACGGTTATCCCAGGAGTTGGCGCCACCACCGCCTCCGAATCCGCCCCATCCGCCGGATGTAGTTGCGGCAGTACCGCCCATACCTCCATTCAGGAAAGCGTATCCGCCGGGATCACCAGCAGTAACACCGCCATCGCCGGAGAAGCCACCGCCACCGCCGGCATTGTTGATGCCACCACCACCCCCACCACTGGTACCGGCTGCGCCATTGCCGCTACCGGCACCAGGATTACCTGAGGTTGCAGTTGATGCATCCGCTGTAGCGACCAGTGCAGCATTGCCATTAGCACCACCACCGCCACCGGCAATGATCATAGGTACATTACCGCTTGTCTTGACAACGAAAGAACCGCCGCCGCCGCCAAATTGCTGTGTTCCGCTAGCCACACAGCATCCGCCTTGCTGACCAACCAGGATCTTGAGCTGATCCGCTGCAATAAGGTTAAACTCGCCACTCATATAGGCACCGCGGCCCGCATTCGTGCCGTAGCCTTTTGCTCCGTATACCTCTATCTTATAGAGACCGGAGACGGGCACACTCCAATTTTGAATACCACCAGTTACGGTAACCATGCCTGCCTGGGGAGTAGCAGCATAGGCTGTGGTTACCTGGGCCTGGGTGGGGCCGTTGGTACCGGTTGCGCCGGCATTAGTAAAGGTGTACGTCTGGGCAAAGCCTTGTGTGATGCACATCATGGCGGCCAGAAGAGCCAACTTTACTTTCGCAGTAAATTTCATCATAATGATAGAATTTAATTACTTTTTAAGATTAAACCATAACACTTCGTTTACAACTTGTTAACATAGGGAGCCTACAAACGTAATTAAAAAGAAAAAAAAAGTGAAACTTTACATGCATTATTATTAATTAAATGTGTTTTATTTTACAGCTAATTATTTGGCATGTAATCATTTAGAGATGTGAAAAATAATAAATTCAATTAGAATGCCTGATTTTATGTACATTTGCGCCTCATTGTGCAGGAGGTTACAGTATGATAACATGCTGAAAAAATAAAATATTAAAAATAAATTTGGATATTAAAAATTTAGTTATACCTTTGCACTCCCAATTATTAAAGGAAGTTTTTTGAATTATGTCACAACGCATTCGCATTAAATTGAAATCTTACGACCATAATTTGGTTGATAAGTCAGCAGAAAAAATCGTTAAGACGGTAAGAGGTACAGGAGCAGTCGTAACTGGCCCTATTCCTTTGCCAACGGATAAGAAAATATTTACGGTTCTGCGTTCACCGCACGTAAATAAAAAAGCAAGAGAGCAATTTCAATTATGTACTCACAAGCGCTTATTAGACATCTATACATCTAGCAGCAAGACTGTTGATGCTCTGTCTAAACTGGATCTTCCGAGTGGAGTTGAAGTTGAAATCAAAGCCTAACCTGCTGTAGTTTCAAGCAAAAATCAAAAAATTTAATAGCGAAAGCTTTGTTCTTTATACATAACTGAATAAACGGTTAATCCCTATCAGTGCGACAGATATATAATACTGTAGCAATAACAACTGAAACGGGCGCTTGACTAAGGGTGTCAGACACAGTTCTGAATTTCCATTGAGCTATTAAATAAACATAAAACAAAACGGGATTGTTGTCCCTTGTAATAACGAAATAATAATTATCTCTAACAAATGAAAGGTATTATTGGCAAAAAAATCGGCATGACAAGTGTGTTCGAGGCTAATGGAAAGCAGGTTGCCTGCACCATTATTGAAGCTGGCCCTTGTGTTGTTACGCAAAAGAAAACCGTAGAAACAGACGGTTACGAGTCGCTTCAAATAGCTTACGGTACACGTAAAGAGAAAAACACGCCGAAAGCTCTTCTTAATCACTTCGCAAAAGCAAATACAGATGCGAAATCTGTAGTGAAAGAAATTCGCAACTGCTCTATCGATAAACAAGTTGGTGAAACTATTACATGTGACATTTTCGCTGAAGGCGAAAAAGTTAGTGTAATCGGTACTACAAAAGGTAAAGGTTTCCAAGGTGTTGTTAAACGTCACGGATTTGCCGGGGTAGGTGAGGCATCTCACGGTCAGCACGATCGTCAGCGTGCACCAGGTTCTATTGGTGGATCTTCTTATCCTAGCCGCGTATTTAAAAATATGAGAATGGCTGGCCAAATGGGTGGTGACCGCGTAAAGGTTAAAGCTCTTAAAGTAATGAAAGTGTTTCCTGAACAAAACTATATCGTAGTTGCTGGTTCAGTTCCGGGTCACAATGGTTCCATCGTTTTAATTCAGAAATAATCATGCAAATCGAAGTATTAAATAGCAAAGGTGAAAAGACCGGTCGCACGGTGGAATTGCCAGAAGATATCTTCAACATTGAGCCTAACGATCACGTTATCTATTTAGCAGTTAAGCAATATTTAGCAGCTCGTCGTTTAGGTACTCACAAAACAAAGACCCGCGCGGAAGTAAAAGGTTCTAGCCGCAAATTACACCGTCAAAAAGGTACTGGTGGTTCCCGTAAAGGTAACATCCGTAACCCATTATATAAAGGTGGTGGTACAGTGAATGGTCCAGCTCCTCACTCTTACGATTTCAAACTGAACCGTAAAGTAAAAGATCTGGCTAAGATGTCTGCACTGACGTATAAAGCAAAAGATAACAAAATCGTAGTAATCGAAGACATTAAAGTTGATGCTCCTAACACAAAACAAATGTTAGCTGTATTAAACAGTCTGAAAGTTGCAGATCAGAAATTGTTATTAGTAAATGCTGATTACGATGCAAACTTCTACTTAAGCGTACGCAATCTGCCTAAAGTTAAAGCTAGCGTATTAAGCGATATCAATACTTATGATATCCTGAATGCAAAAACACTGGTATTAACAGAAAGCGCTGCTAAAGTATTTACTGACGCAGTTGAAGTTGAAGCTTAAGATTCACGTTGACGAAAGAAACAATAATTTTTGATTAGCAATAGCTAAAAAAATAAATTTAATAACAATGAGACTTTCAGAAGTATTGGTTCGCCCGGTGATTACCGAAAAGGTAAATGGCCAAATGGAAAAACAAAACCGTTACACTTTCGTAGTGGACAAGCGTTCCAACAAATTGGAAATTAAGGAAGCAGTAGAGAATTTCTACAATGTAAAAGTTGAAGAAGTAAACACTATGGTAGTTCCTGCTAAAAATAAAAGCCGTTTCACTAAAGCCGGATATGTACAAGGCCGTAAGCCAGCATACAAGAAAGCAGTAGTTACGCTTTTAGATGGAGAAACAATTGACCTGTTCTCTCTGTAATAATTGAAATACAATAATTAAATCATTAATTATAATAATTTGACGCTATTGGCTAGCCGCCAGATAATCAAATTACTAAATTCTATTTAGAAAAATGGCTTTACGTAAATACAAACCGACCACTCCCGGTACTCGTTTCAGAGTAGGAAATGCGTTTGCAGAAATTACTACTGACAAACCAGAAAAGAGCTTATTAGACAGAAAGAACAGTTCTTCTGGCCGTAACTCTAAAGGTCGTATGACTATGCGCAATATTGGCGGTGGTCATAAACAACACTATCGTATCGTTGATTTCAAACGTAACAAGAAAGATATTCCTGCTACAGTTAAGACAATCGAATACGATCCGAACCGTACTGCATTCATCGCTTTATTAGCGTATGCTGATGGTGAAAAACGTTACATCATTGCTCCTCAGGGTCTGCAGGTTGGTGCTACTGTAATCAGTGGTGACAGCGTTGCTCCTGAAGTAGGTAACGCTCTGTTGATGAAAAACATGCCATTAGGTACTGTAATTCACAACATTGAAATGCAACCTGGTAAAGGTGGTTCTATCGCTCGTTCTGCTGGTACTTATGCACAGCTGAGCGCGAAAGAAGATAAATATGCTGTATTAAAAATGCCATCTGGCGAGCTGCGTAAAGTATTAAGCGCATGTTACGCAACAGTAGGTGTTGTTTCTAACAGCGATCACCAACTGGAATCTATGGGTAAAGCAGGTCGTAACCGTTGGAGAGGTTTACGTCCACGTGTAAGAGGTGTTGCGATGAACCCTGTAGATCACCCGATGGGTGGTGGTGAAGGTAAATCTTCTGGTGGTCACCCACGTAGCCGTACTGGTAAGTATGCTAAAGGTGAGAAAACACGTAGCAAGACTAAACCTTCAAATGCACTGATTATTCAACGTGCTAAGAAAAAATAATAATTAATTCTTAATAGATAAAATGGGCAGGTTGCTGCAAAGTAAACCTGCCAAATCATCACAAAAAACGCAACAATGGGTCGTTCAATTAAAAAAGGTCCTTACATTGACCATAACCTTGAGCAAAAAGTATTGGCTCAAAACGAAGCAGGCGCTAAAAGAACTGTAATCAAAACTTGGAGCCGTCGCTCTACAATCTCTCCTGATTTTGTAGGTCACACATTTGCAGTTCACAATGGCAACAAATTCATCCCTGTTTATGTAACTGAATACATGGTAGGTCATAAATTAGGTGAGTTTGCGCCAACACGTAACTTCAAAGGTCACAGTGACAAGAAAAAGTAAGTTAAACCTTACGTACAGTATTTAATTTTTTTAGTAACCTTTTTAAATAGAGTCCTTCAAGGATTTAAGGTATATGGAAGCAACAGCTCGTTTAAGAAATTATCCTACTTCTCCGCGCAAAATGCGTTTGTTAGCGGACCTGGTGCGCGGTATGGAAGTAGAAAAGGCTTTAAGCATTTTAAAGTTCAGCACAAAGCATCCTTCAGTAGCATTGGAGAAATTATTATTAAGTGCTATTGACAACTGGAAACAAAAAAACCAGGGTCAGGATGTAGCAGATGCTAACCTGATCGTAAAAACAATTTTTGTAGATGGTGGTCGTATGGTAAAACGTATGTTACCAGCTCCGCAAGGTCGTGCATATCGCATCCGCAAGCGCAGCAACCACGTAACAATCATTGTTGATAGCAAAGCAAACTAATTTAAAATATTTCAAATCCATAACAACTGAATAATGGGTCAAAAAGCAAATCCAATAGGTAATCGTTTAGGAATCATCCGTGGATGGGATTCTATGTGGTATAGCGATCAGAAACAATATGGCAAGAACCTGGTACAGGACCACAAAATCCGTACTTATCTGAATGCCCGCATCAACAAAGGTGGTGTTTCTCGTATCGTTATCGAACGTACACTTGGTAAATTAATCATTACTATTCACACGTCTAAACCAGGTATCATCATTGGTAAAGGCGGTCAGGAAGTAGATAGAATTAAAGAAGAGCTGAAAAAATTAACCGCTAATGCTGATGTTCAAATCAACATTATGGAGATCCGTCGTCCTGAACTGGATGCTCAGATCGTAGGTGAAACTATCGCTCGTCAAATCGAAGGCCGTGTAAGCTTCAAAAGAGCTATCAAAATGGCAATCGCTACTGCAATGCGCATGGGTGCAGAAGGTATCAAAATCAAAGCGAGTGGTCGCTTAGGTGGTGCTGAGATCGCGCGTTCAGAAGAAATGAAACAAGGTCGTACACCATTACATACTTACCGTATGGATATCGATTATGCTAACGTATACGCGATGACTGTTTACGGTAAAATCGGTCTGAAAGTTTGGATTTGTAAAGGTGAAGTTTTAGGTAAGAGAGAGTTGAATCCGAACATCACTTCCGGTTCTACAGACCGTCGTGGCGGTGAGCGTAGTGAAGGTCGTGGCGATCGCAGACCAGGTGGTAACAATCGCGGTGGCAATAACCGTGGCGGTAACAACAACCGTGGTGGTGACAGAGCTCCTCGTCAAAATAAAGACTAATTATCCTGTAGCGTGGTGATATACCACGCTGCCTTATAAAAATAATTTTGTATGCTCAGGAGGTTCAGGCGCTGGTAATCAATAAAGATATCATCCTGTACAATCTGAATAAAATATAATATAATGTTACAACCAAAAAGAGTTAAGCGTCGTAAACAGCATAAAGGCCGTATCAGAGGTAATGCACAACGTGGTGCTACTGTAGCATTCGGTTCTTTCGGTCTGAAAGCTTTAGAGCCAAAATGGATTACTAACCGTCAGATCGAAGCTGCACGTCAGGCTATGACACGTCATATGAAGCGTGAAGGAACTGTTTGGATCCGTATCTTCCCTGATAAACCAATTACTGCAAAACCAGCAGAGGTACGTATGGGTAAAGGTAAAGGTAGCTTGGAATACTGGGCAGCTGTAGTAAAACCAGGATGCATCATGTTCGAAGTTGAAGGTGTACCAATGGAACTGGCTAAAGAAGCAATGGAATTAGCCGCTCAAAAACTGCCTATCAAAACTAAGTTCGTTGTTCGTCACGATTACGTTGAAGCATAATTAACATCATGAATCTTGCTGTAAAGCATAGTTCTAACCATTAAAAAAGTATTTAAAATGGCAAAGTCTAAAAAAGTAGAAGACTATCGTTCATTAAGCGATGAGGCGTTGTTAGATAAGATTGGTGCTGAGACTGATCGTCTTAATAAATTAAAATTCAGCCACTCTGTTAACCCAGTTGAAAATCCGATGATCATCCGTTCAGTACGTCGTCAGATCGCACAACTAATTACAGAGCAACGCAAAAGACAATTAGGAAACTAAAAATATTTTAGTCATCATGACAGTAGAAAGAAAAACTAGAAAAAGCCGTATAGGCTTAGTTACTAGCAACAAAATGGATAAAACAATCACTGTTGCAGTAGAGCGTAAGGTAAAACACCCTATTTACGGTAAGTTTTTGAAAAAAACTACTAAATTCCACGCGCACGATGAAACTAACCAATGTGGTATTGGTGACACCGTACGTATCATGGAAACTCGCCCTCTGAGCAAAACAAAATGCTGGAGATTAGTAGAAATCATCGAAAAGGCTAAATAGTTTACCACGCGATCTTTATTCATCTGCATTCCATCGTGTTGCAGCGCTGAAAAGATTTTAAACAGTCCGGAGCAGCTCATTGCTGTGTAAGGATTAAACAATTAACAATTAAAGCGAACAGCTAAACATTTTTATAAAATGATACAGCAAGAATCAAGGCTAAAAGTAGCAGACAATAGTGGTGCAAAAGAAGTACTTTGTATCCGTGTATTAGGCAACTCAGGTCAGCAATATGCTTATGTAGGCGATCAGATTGTGGTTACAGTAAAAGATGCTATCCCAGCTGGTGGTATTAAAAAAGGTACTGTTACTAAGGCCGTTATCGTAAGAACAAAGAACAAGTTACGTCGTAAAGATGGTTCTTACATCAGCTTCGATGAAAACGCAGTAGTATTATTAAACAATGCTGGCGACCCTCGTGGTACTCGTATCTTCGGGCCAGTGGCCAGAGAGCTGCGTGATAAAGGATACATGAAAATTGTTTCCTTAGCTCCTGAGGTTTTGTAAAAAATATTTTGTACCTTTGCCGCCCGTTGACTCAAGCGGCACTATAGAATTCGTTTAAAATGAAAACTAGATTCAAACCAAAATTCAATATCAAGAAAGGCGATCAGGTTGCAGTAATCGCAGGCGATGACAAAAGCCGCACTACTCCCCGTCAGGTATTGGCAGTATATCCGCTTAAAGGGCGTGTATTGGTAGAAGGTGTTAACATCGTTACCAAACACATCAAACCAAGTGCAAAAAATCCACAAGGTGGCATTGTAAAAGAGGAAGCGCCAATCAATATTTCAAATGTACAGTTGTGGGATGCGAAAGCTAAGGCTCCTGTACGTGTAACGCGCGAACGTAACGATGGTAAAACGGTTCGTATTTCTAAAAAAACTAGTCAAGCAATTTAATAATGAGTACTACATACACTCCGCGTCTTCAGAAAAAGTATGCTGATGAAGTTAAATCGGCTTTGATGAAGAAATTCGGTTATAAAACCGTGATGCAAGTACCTAAACTGGTTAAGATCTGTCTTAACCAAGGTGTAAAAGGTTCTACATCTGACAAGAAATTAGTTGATGATGCTGTGAAAGAAATGACAATGATCGCTGGTCAAAAAGCGGTTCCTACATTATCTAAAAAGGACATCTCTAACTTCAAATTACGTAAAAACATGCCTATCGGTGCTCGCGTAACTTTACGTGGTGCTAATATGTTTGAATTTATGGATCGTTTGATCTCTATCTCTTTGCCACGTGTACGTGACTTCAAAGGTATCAATGACAAATCTTTTGATGGTCGTGGTAACTACACTTTTGGTGTTACAGAGCAAATCATTTACCCTGAGATCGATATCGATAAAGTAAATCGTATTTCTGGTATGGATATTACTTTCGTAACTACAGCTAAAACTAACGAAGAAGCTTACGAGTTACTGAAAGAATTAGGCTTACCATTCAAAAATATTAAAAAAGATATCAACTAATCATGGCTAGAGAATCCATAAAAGCGCGTCAGCGCAAGCGTGAGAAAATGGTAGCTCAATTTGCTGAAAAACGTGCTGCTTTAAAAGCTGCAGGTGACTACGAAGCATTGGACAAATTACCTAAAAACGCTTCTCCTGTTCGTCTTAAAAATCGTTGTCAATTAACAGGTCGTCCTAAAGGTTACATGCGTCAATTTGGTATTGGCCGTGTTATCTTCCGCGAAATGGCATTGAATGGTTTGATACCAGGCGTAACTAAAGCTTCTTGGTAAGCATTTAGTCGACTATCATTGCCGGTTTCGGTTTCTGATGGTTTGAAATTATTAGGCCTATGTCCATAGCAATATGGTAACTAGCGTCAATTACTCAACTTAAAATTTAAAGTTTAAAAATGGTAACAGATCCTATAGCCGATTTTTTAACGCGCATTCGTAACGCTCAGATGGCTAAACACCGTATCGTTGAAATCCCAGCTTCTAATCTGAAGAAAAGAATCACTGAGATTTTATATGATAAAGGTTATATCTTAAAATATAAATTCGAAGACGATAACAAACAAGGTTTAATTAAGATTGCATTGAAATATGATGGTCAATCTAAAGAGCCGGTTATCCGTTCATTAGAAAGAATCAGCCGCCCAGGTTTACGTCAGTATGCTAAACCTTCTGAAATCAAAAGAGTAAAGAATGGTTTGGGTATTGCTATCGTTTCTACTTCTAAAGGTGTAATGACTGATAAAGAAGCACGTAACAATAACGTAGGTGGTGAAGTATTATGCCACGTTTGGTAATATACTTTTACTGAATATAAAAGAAAAGAGACTGTCCGAAAGGGTAGTCTCTTTTCTTTTATATCATATCTATTCTTGGGGCGAAAAAATTGTCTGCTTTATAATAGTGCTGTAGATATTGGCTAAAGCATATGTAAAAGGTTATCGATTTGGGTAGCCTTTTTTGTTTGTAGTGCTTTTTATTAACCAAAGAATAACTTCTGTAGGTGTAGATTTTAATTGACTGATATAATTTCTACTACAATTTTAGTTTATATCTATACAATAAATGTAAATAAAACGATTATGAATAATGATTTATGTATGCTAGGTTTGGGCTCTATTCAAACTTAAATTTTGCATTTATGAGAAAAATGATCGTTTTAGGTATTTCTATTATAGGAATGTCGACTGTAGCAAATGCTTCCTGGATCAGGTGGCAGCCGTCAACTAATCAGGCTGGCACGTACAACGGGAGCGCAACAAATATAATAACCTGTCATAATCTGCATGCTCCCCGCTGTATGGAATTTGAAGGCTACGGAAAGTATCCCCAACCCGGACAAAGGGTTAAGATTTACAATGATTATGAAATGGTCGGTTATGGCACCATTATTAATTGTATGATGGATCCTGGTGACAACGACGGAACCAATATTGAGGACATTAAGGGAACGCCAACTACTCTGGAGATTGAGTTTGATAATATCAGCAATTAGTCCAATTAATATTTGCAGCTTTCAGTCATAAAAGGAATATGAGCATGTCATATTCCTTTTATTTAAAACCTATAATAGAACATAAATGAATATAACCAGATACTTTCAATACATTATTTTTTACATAGCCATTCTGATCAGTAATGCACAATGCAGGGTGCAGCATACAAAGGAGTATAAACAGGAGCAGGAACATGTAAGGGTATTAATCCCTTTTGTACCGGGCAACTGCCATCTCTGTAATGAGCAATTTTATGAAAAACTAAAAGTGCTGGATATAAAGAATATTCCATATGCATTCCTGCTATCTGAAGATTTTTCGGAAGACCTGGATTACATCAAAAAGGAATACAAATTGAATGATTTTAAAGGGAACCAGTTTATACTATCCACAGCCTTGTTTCAGAAGTACTATTTTCCTCCGCAAACATATGCTTTAGAGTTTGGTACTGATTCCAATTATAAGATTTACCGCAATATTGATGTACTGATCGAAGATGTGAAATTAATGAGGCAAAAGGATACCTTGGATCTGGGCAGTTATAAAATTAAAAAATCTGCGTCGAATCTTTTATTGAATAATAAGCAGCAGATGTATATTCAAAACTGTGTGCAGACCAATACTTTTGATTTTATTGATCTCAGAACCGGGAGGCAGCAGCTAAAGGTTTCCCTTACCCCGCAGCATTTATTCAATAACTACCTGTTGAACTTCAAAGATTCCTTTACAGCGATGAGTAAGCTGAAAGAGGTAGAGGCAGAAGGTATTCCGAAGAGAGATGAGTTTGTACATTTTGAATACGTCCATGATTCTATATATGTTACTTCTATGCACACTTATATCCAAAATATGAAGGACTCTGTATTACGGAGTTTTTATACTATGAATTTGTATAAAGATGGGGTGTACTGCGGCTCCCGTGCCATCAGCGATGAACGGCTTCCTGATGATTATTACATTCTTCCGAAATTCCACATATACAATAATGCGGCTTATTTTACAGTTGTTAAACTGAAATTAGATACGGATAAACCTAATTATTTTCTGGCCAGGTTTGAGCTGGAAAACGGTACTTACCAGTTTCAAAAATTCCTCAGATTTACAATGCCTCAGATACAAAAGGAAGTCGGATATCAATTTTTAGAATTGCGGTTTAGCGGAAAATATTTCATAAATGCAATTACCAATATTCTATACGATTTAGAAACGGGGCAATCAAGTATTTTGTCCATACCCGTTAATGAACACTTCGGATATGCTAACCTTATGAGCAATTATAAAGCTGTAAATATTTTGATGTGGAATATTAATGTGGAATATCCCAATTTGCTAATCACCTATTTTTCAAAAGATGAAAATGGGCAAAGTAAAAATACACTATTGAAATATAATATAGAGCATAGAAATATAGAGGGGAAGATTCAATTTCCGGAAAGTAATTCCAGGTTTATGCACTCTGATTGCACAAGATTTGGTTATTTTCTATGGGTACCGGAGAAGGACAATAATGACTATCTGGTTTATAAAAAGATGTTTTAGCAGATGTGCTAAGATCTAGCCATATTTGTTAAGCTATATACACTGGTATAAAGGCTAAGGCTACCCTTCGGGATAGACTTAGCCTTTTATGTATGATTGCCATACTATTTCAGTATCATCTTAAAACCTACACTTTTCAGCGTAACCAAAGATACCTGTGCAGAGGCCTGGAAGTAGTTTCTTATTTTACGGATGTAGACATCCAGATTGCGGGAATTGTAAAAGGTATCATCCCCCCATACTGATAGCAAGAGTTCCCGCCTGTTAATGATCGTATCAGGATCCAAGAAAAGCATGGACAGTATCTCTGATTCCCGTTGAGATAAAGTATACAGCTCTGTGCCTACCTTTAAAGTATACTGTTGAGGATTGAAGCTGCAATCGCCAAATACACGCTCATGAGTGCCTGACTGCAGCTCAGCAGGGTTTTCTTTCTGTTTGAGCTGGTATTGCACACGCACCATCAGCTCATCGATGCTAAAGGGCTTGCGTATATAATCATTCGCACCAGCACTGAAGCCATCAATGACATCCTGCCCCTGTCCCTTTGCACTGAGAAAAATAATCGGCAGCTTAGTATCGATTCCGCGAACAATCTGTGCAATACTCAATCCGTTTATATGCGGTAGCATAATGTCGAAAATGCAGAGATCGGGCTGGAAATTATTTAAAACGGATAGGATATTCTGACCATCTTCCTTGTGCAATACCTGGTACCCCTTCAGTCGCAGCATATCCGTCACAATCCTGGCCAGTGCCTGTTCATCCTCAATATACAGAATTTTTTTACCCTCCATAACTAATACTTAATCGGAATTTTTATAATAAATTTTGCGCCTCCTAAAGTAGAGTCATCAATACGTATAGTGCCATTATGCGCTTTAATCACATATTGGGTATAGGCAAGCCCCAGCCCATGGCCCTTTACGATATGTCCCTTTTCACTGTGTACGCGATAAAATTTTTCAAATACTCTTTTGCTCTCTTTCGGTGCAATGCCAGTGCCGTCGTCTTCTATTTCAATACTCACATATCCATCTGCAGCATGAGTCGCAATACATACCTTCTCTCTGCCATATTTAATCGCATTATCCAGCACATTGCCGATCGCACTCTCCAGGTGGAAAGGATCACCCTCAATGACCCCGTTAGGGACAGTACCCAGTATTTCCAGCACCCTTTCCTGCATAATAATAGTTGCCTTGTATTTTGTAATTACATTCTGCAATAACTGCGGGAAGCGGAATTCGCTTTTATGAAACTGTATCGTACCCTGATCTACCGATAACTGGTTTAAGATATTCAGTACAAAAGCCTCCAGACGTTTAAGCTCACTGTTGGCAATACTGATGTATTCTTTGGTCTGTTCGATATGGTCTTTAATCTCGAAGTGATTGAAGGCCTCCAGGGCCAGCAGCGAGGTGGTAATGGGGGTTTTCAATTCATGAGCGGTATTGCTTATGAAATCATTCTTCTGGGTGGTTAGTTGCTGTTGCTGCACCAGGGTGCGGTAAGAAAAATAAAAGGTAAGGGTGCAGATCACAAACACGACCAGCGAGAGCATCAACTGGGTATATAATCCCGTCCAGAGATATGGTCTGTAATTATAGACATATACTTCCATGCCGAGTAGGGATGCAACGGATTTCTCATTATCCATTAAGAAATCATCATTGTAGCGCTGCTTTTTTGATACTTTAAGTCCCTTGTACCGTTCTACAACCATCGAAGAGAAACTGGAGAACAACCTTGCCGTATCCATACTCTTGATCACATTAGCCCCGTTAATCATGCCCATTACCTGTTCTATCATCTCGTCCAGGTTTGCACTCTTCTTTGCATTGGAGTTAAGGGTTCCTGCAGTTCCTCTGGCGGAAACCTTAGCCGGTGTATCTTTAGACGATATTGCAGAATCAGGTTGAGCGATAATCGTCAATCCATCTGGAGTAGAGGCGATAGACTGAATCTGGTTTACCAGGAGTTTCTTAATACTGTCCGGGGCATCATCAATAGAATTATAGGATTGTATTGTAGGTACTTGTTCCTGAAGCGATTCCGGTTGCCTTTTATGATGAGAAGCAGTTGTATCATTCATTTGCGGTGCGACCAGATGAGGTGTGCCTAATGACTGGACCGTAGCAGATGATTTGAGTGCAGATATCTGGTTGAGAGAAAGCATGCCGGATGCTAATTGCTGTTGCAGCACATACCGGCTCAGTTCGCCTGTAATATATTCAGTAAACTGTTCCTGGGTCAGTTCGTTATATAATACATTCAGCGCCTTATTCAGATTCCGTTTTTCTGTCTCATAACTACTGTCGATCCAGATGCCCAGAAAAAGGCCAATAAGCGCCAGACTCAATACCATCAGCACCGTAATATACCGTAATTGTCTTTTACTGCGCATTACTTACAAATAAGAAACAATATTAATGACTTATTCCAATCGCAGGAGTGCATTAACATTAATTAACTTACTAATAAGTAGTTAAGATAGAATCAGCCCTTAGGCATTAGAAGGGCATACCGATACCGATATTGAGGTTGATATTCTGGTGGCGCCATTCCTTACTGCCAAAGTCAATGCCCTCTATTACCCAGCCACTGTTATAAGGTACGTAAGGTTTTTTCAGTGGGAAAGCCCAGTCTGCCCTTAAGATCAGGAAGCCGCCAATGTCAGCGCGCAGACCGGCGCCGGTACTCAATGCGATGTCCTGCCACAGTGCATTGAAGCGGAAAGAAGCACCCGGAAGATTAGGGTCCTGCTGTGCCAGCCATATATTACCAGCATCGGCAAATACAGCGCCATTTAAGCCTATTGCACCTGCGAATAGCTGGATCATTTTAAAACGATATTCTGCATTCCATTCCAGTTTAATGTCTCCGCTCTGGTCAATGAAAATGCGATCCTGGCTGTTTTGGGCTGCAGGATTATAATAACTGCCCGGGCCCAGCAGGCGTGGTGCCCAGCCCCGGATACTATAGGCTCCGCCGACGAAGTATTGTTTGATATAGGGGAGCGTACGGGAATTGCCATACGGGATACCGACACCACCATACATGCGCAGCACGAATGTTGCATTATTACTTTTGAAATACTGGCGCGCATCAAAATCCAGCCGTACATAATTAGCATAGTTAAAGGATAAACCTTTATCATTAGCAGCTTTGGCGATAGCATTGATACCCCGCATAAGCGTACCGGCCTCTTCCAGGCCCAGTCGCAGATAAGTATGACGGTGCGGTAACCGGCCTTCTGTATTATGAATAAATTCTACATTCTCGCCTTCAATGAAGTTCTCCTGGTAACTGTTACGAATGGCCTGAACCTGATTCATGCGCACACGGAAAGAGTCAGAAATATTACTCAGGTGCAGGGTATTGATAAATACAGGATTGATCTGCCAGGTGGTCCAGTTATTGCTTTTCCATACATAACCAAAACTACTGTTGATATTGCGCAGCCTGAAGTAGGCTGGGCGGTCCAGGTAGTTGACCCCAATTGTAAACACTGTTTTGGGACTGGCAGAGCGGTTATTGTTGATGGAAAACGGTAAAATGAATTTGGGCGAAATCAGCTTCATGTTTAAACCGAAATTCTGAGAGAGCAGGTAGAATCGCTGAAAGAACGGACGATCGGTATTCTTATACTGGTTCAGCTCAAACCCATAGGTGCCGGAAACGGAGAACTGATTCGCCCCGCGGAACATGTTACGGTTAGTCACAGAAGCATTTACAGCACTACCGGCAATATAAAGATCCCCTCCTGATAATTCAAAGTTGGTAGAGAACTCATATGGTTTGGCGGGGCTCAGGATAATGTGCGCATTTAACTGCTCAAGGCTGCCCGAAGAGTCTTTGCCGTCAAGCAGGAAGATACGGGCATAGTTGTAGATACCAAGGTCATTCAGCTGCAGCAGAGTATTGTCATAGTCCTGCTGGCGGTATAAGCCCTTTGGTTGCAGGAAGATCTTAGATTTAATAACCCCGTTACGAACGAGCGGTCTTTTGTTTTTGTACCGGAAGGTAATACCGTCAATCACCTGTTCGTACTGGTAACTTTTACGAAAGTTCTCATTATCCTTATACTCCGGGTATACATAGATATGCTGGTACTGGTACCGGTTAAATGCGGTATAGTTTTCTTCCTCTTTTACCGTAGCTGTAACAGAAACAGTAGGCCGGCTATTTTTGATTTTTCCCACCAGAATATTGGCAGCGTTTTCTACTATACTTTTTTTAGAGCGTAAGGTTTTGGTACCGGAGGTATCCAGCTCAAAAGAAATATTATCAGTGTTGAATTTGTAGAAGCCTTCGTTCTTCGCCAGGTTCACCATCTGGCTGCGCTCAGCAGACAGCAAGCCATTAGAGTAGGGCATTGATTGCTGCAGCAATGATTTCTTCTTCCATATAGGCAGCATGGTCTGCGCCAGGTCAGAGCTGTCAACATTATAATCTAATGTATCAATCAGGAATCCATGATGCGTATTGACATCATACTGTACAACAACCTCCTTATCCTTGGTGGTATGAGTAGCTGTCACCACAGCATTAAAATAGCCCTGGTTGCGCAATAGGCTTTGCATTTGTTTCTTGGAAGTACTGATCGTACTTTCATTAAAAATAACTGGTTTTTCCGCAATGCGGGAGCGGATCTGAAAGTTGGCAGTGTCCTTCTGGAACTTTTTATAGCGTAAGTTATACAGCCATATTTTGAAGGGGAATGCACTTAGGAAATAAGTATTGTTCTGCTGAACAATTACACTTTTCAGGGCATCTTTTAAAGCCCCTTTATCTGCATAGGTCTGATCGGTACGCAGATTGACGGTGTTTTTACGCAGCAGGTATTCATTTTGTTTGAAGTGCTTTGTAGGGCTGCAGGAGTACAGGAACAGGACTAACCATAATGCCGCAAAGCAGCCATGGTACCCCGATTTCCGATATGTAGTCTTCGCCTTAAATTTCATATACGATTACTGGATAAAATCCGAAATAATATGTGCAATATCGCGGGCATGCGCGCCGTATAACATGGTCTGGTGATTGCCCTTTACAGAATGCAGGGTGCAGTCCTTCATGATGGCAACGGTTTCTTTTGCCTTATACCGGGGCAGCAACGGTTCATCCAGGTTATAATCATCTGTACCGTTGATCAGTACACAAGGTATCATTATTTTCTCAAAGGTACTTTTCCAGTTCTGGTTGATGACATTGAGTGCAACAGAAGTCATATTGGCCAGGTTGGGAATAGTGTCCACTCTGCCATCTGCACGCATCTGTATATCTGCACAATAATAGCTTTCCATAAAGTCATCCCAGAAGGTAATCTGAGGAGCGCTCTTCATACTGTCAATAAATGCATCATAAGAGTCATATACCTTAGATAATCGCTCAAATACCGGTGCCAGCATGGCCCCTGAATTAGGGTTCAGCTCCGCAGCGGAATCTATAAACACAATTTTACGGATGCGGTCCGGGTAATTTGCACAGAGATAGGCAGAGAGCAGTCCGCCGTAAGAGTGTCCTGCTATATTGGCCTCTTCAATGCCCAGGTGATCCAGCAGTCCGAGTATATCCATAGCATGGTCCTGCAGGGAGTAGGCGAATGCTGGTTTGGCACTTAAGCCTCTTCCCCTTAAGTCAGGGCAGTAAATATTATACTGTCCCAGCAGCCCGGCATGAATAACGCCGTCAAATGCATGAGCATTGGCTGTAATGCCATGCACCATGATCAGGTGAGGCTTGTCCGGCCCGGCATAAAACTCCAGGTAATGCTGCTTAAGACCGTTGCTTTCGATGAAATGATTTTGCATCAATTAATAATTTATTGTAAAGCCATATCGTACTCTTCTACCACATGGCATCACTAAAAATAAAATATACAGAAGGTGGCAAAATTACAGGAATTTTACGAACGCTTCCGATTATTTAAACGGAAGCCTGCATTTTGGCCCAAAGGAACAAAAAGTGTTTTTAAATTAAAATATTATATATTTGCAGTAACAGTAATCTCCTGTTTATACAGTTTGCTCATGGCATACATCCTTAAATGCTATTGAGAGAGCTACTTCACTTTCAATTATTTTGATCCTTTTTTAATGCAGTATAATACTTCCCGTAATAAATTACTAATGCCGGAATATGGACGGCACATTCAGAAAATGGTGGATTATATTCTCACCATAGAAGATCCGGAAAAACGCCAGAAAAATGCACAGTCCATAATAGAGCTGATGGGTATCCTGAATCCGCATCTGAAAAATGTAGAAGACTTCAGGCATAAGCTGTGGGACCATATCTTCCGTATCTCTGATTTTGAGCTGAAGATCGATTCCCCATATCCTGTTCCGACGAGAGAGGAAATGGCTAAAAGGCCGGAACCATTACCATATCCAAAACGCAACCGCAAGAATAAACATATCGGGCACAATATTACCCAGATTATAGACCGTGCGATACAGACCGATGATGAAGAAAAACGTAAAGGGTTTACACAATCAGTAGCCTATTACATGAAACTATCCTATGCTAACTGGCATAAAGAGCAGGTGCAGGACGATATCATCAAAGAAGAACTGAGGATGTTGAGTAATGGTGCGCTGGACTATGTGCCGGGAGATGTAAAGGTTCGCTTTAACAACAGCAACTTTAAAAAACACGCGCAGAGTAATAGCGGCAACAATAATAATAACCAAAACCGCAATAAAAATAGCGGCAGCGGAGGCGGAGGTAATAAAAACAACCGCAACAGCAATAGTAATAGCAACAATAATAGCAATAGCGGGCATTATTCTAAAAACAAAAAGCGCAGTTAAGCCGTATAACCGGTCCTGCATTGAATTGTTTTTTTTGCAAAAGTTTGCTTTTCCGATTTCTTTGATTATTTTTAGGCATTAAAATTAAGTAATCCCTTTCAATCATTCTGTAAGATATTATAATTATGAAGCGTTTTTTATTGGCATCTTTTAGCGCAATAGCAGCAATTACTACGTTTACAATATCATCTTGTGAAGTGGATAAGTGTAAGGCTATCGTTTGTGCAAACGGAGGAACTTGTGAGACTGACGGATCATGTACCTGTCCTGCTGGTTATGAAGGAGATCGTTGTGAAACGATTACCCGTGACCGTTATAAAGGCGCCTGGACAGTTACTGAAGATGGTACCGTAAGCAGCATCGCGCGCTATACAGTATCAGTAGAAAATAACTCTACACTGACCAGCATACAGATCCGCAACTTCAATAACCAGAACAATGCGGTACTGGTTGCAAACATTGTTAAAGATTCTATCTTTATCCCAACACAGACGTATACCGTAGGTACACTGACCAAAACCGTTGTAGGTTACGGCGCCATTACCCCGGAAAAATTCTATAAAGGACACGGCGAGCTGAAATTATACTATCGTGTAAGCTCTTCTGACGGTATCATTGATAACTTCGGATACCAGGGAGTAGGTTCTCCGTCCCTGTGGACTAAATAATTTCATCCCGCAATTCTTCTTGCGAAAAGAAAAAGCGAGGCTATCTTTATTCCGGTAGCCTCGCTTTTATTTATTATTTTTGAACTTCTGATCGGCAAATTGCTGTACAGTTTAGAAGGTATCCATGAAAAATGTTTTTATACACTATCGTTGGTTTATAGTACTGGCCATAAATGCCGTACTGTTTTTTGCTGCTTTCTTTATGCCCGTACTCTGGTATGCAGCCATAATCTTACTATTCACTTTTGCAGCACTCACCATAATTGATATCCTACTGTTGTTTGGAGGCAACAGAACGCTTGAGATGCATCGCATTGTGCCGGATCGCTGGCACCTGGCCGAAGATAATCCCGTAAGACTGCAATTGAAAAACCGGTTTGGGTATACCATTAAGGTTGAATGTATAGACGAAGTGCCTGTACAGTTTCAGATACGCGATTTCGTATTGTATAAGCAGCTGAGCGCAGGACAGGAAGACCTTATCTCATATGAATTGAAACCCCTCAGTCGCGGGCTGTACCGTTTTGAACATATCATTGCTTTTGTGACCAGCCCTTTAGGGCTGTTGAAGAGAAGGATTGTGATGGACGAGCCTGCAGAGGTAAAAGTATATCCTACCACCCGCTATCTTAAAAACTACCAGCTTATGGCCACCAGCGATCGCAATCAGATGGCCGGTACCAAAAAGATCCGCCGCCTGGGCCATAGTCTTGAATTTGAACAGATCAAGGAATATGTAAACGGAGATGATATCCGTACCATCAACTGGAAAGCCACTGCCCGTAAGAACAATATGATGGTCAATACCTTTACCGATGTAAGGGCGCAGATGATCTATTGTGTGATTGATAAAGGCCGTTCTATGAAAATGCCTTTTGAGGGAATGACCTTAATGGATCACTCCATTAAATCCGCACTCACTTTTATGAACGTTGCGCTGCATCGTCATGATAAAGTGGGCTTGATTACCTTTTCCTCTGCAGTACAGGATATTATTCCGGCAGAGGCTAGTCCGGGACAGATGAATAAAATCCTGGAAACCTTATACCATCAGCATACCGACTTTCTGGATGCCGACTTTGAAAGACTGGTTACCGTAACCCGTCATAAGCTCAGCCAGAGATCCTTCCTGATGCTGTATACCAATTTTGAATCGTTGACTTCACTGGAGCGGCAGATGCCTTTCCTGAGGGGACTGGCCAAGAGACATTTGCTTTGTGTGGTGTTTTTTGAAAATACGACGATCAAAGAACTGAAAGATGCACAACCCGATACCACAGAAGGTATTTATACCCGGACAATAGTAGATCGCTTTGACTATGAAAAAAAGCAAATGGTCAAAGAACTGCGCCGCTATGGTATTATAGCAGTATTGACAACACCGGAAAAGTTGACTGTAGATGTAGTCAATAATTATTTAGAACTGAAATCAAGACAATCTATTTAAGATTTATGTTGACCAATAAGAAAATTATTCTTGCGGTAACCGGCAGCATTGCTGCTTATAAAACACCGGAACTGGTACGCCAGCTGGTAAAGCAGGGTGCAGAGGTGCAGGTATTAATGACCCGTGCTGCGGCGGACTTCGTAAGTCCCTTGTCCCTGTCTACCGTGTCTAAGAATAGTGTATATAGTAGTGTGAGTGATAATGATCAGTGGCATAATCATGTGCATCTGGGTCGCTGGGCCGATGTTATGCTGGTGGCTCCATGTAGTGCCAATAGCCTGGCTAAAATGGCACATGGTCTTTGCGATAATATTGTACAGGCAGTATACCTTTCCGCTACCTGTCCGGTGCTGGTCGCACCGGCGATGGATGAGGATATGTGGATACATCCTTCTACCCAGGCCAATGTACAGAAAATACAGTCATACGGTAATACGATCATTGAGCCGGAACACGGAGAGCTGGCCAGTGGCATCATTGGTGCAGGACGTATGGCCGACCCGGAACGCATTGTACAATTTGTGGCCGGTTTCCTGGCGCAAAAGGCTGAAAAACAGGCTTTATCCATTTATAAGAAGGCATTGATCACGGCCGGACCAACATACGAAAAACTGGACCCGGTGCGTTTTATAGGTAATTATTCTTCGGGCAAAATGGGTATTGCCCTGGCACAGAACCTGGCTCAGCAGGGCGTAGCAGTAACCCTTGTCCTGGGGCCGACCAAAGAGACGGTATCGATGCCGGGAATTACGGTCGTTAAGGTAGAAAGTGCACAGGAGATGTACGCCCAATGCGAAGCCGTTTTTGAAGAGATGGACCTGGTAATTATGAGTGCGGCAGTAGCCGATTTCAGACCCGCAGAACAGGCAAAAGAAAAGATTAAAAAGAAAGAAGACTTGGATCATATGACCTTAGAGCTGGTCAAGAATCCGGATATCCTCGCTACCCTGGGGCAGAAAAAGACAAAACAAGTCATTGTCGGCTTTGCTTTAGAAACCAATAATGAGCTGGAGCATGCCCAGGCCAAGCTGGTAAAGAAGAATGCCGATTTTATTGTACTGAACTCCCTGAATGATAAAGGTGCGGGCTTTGGTACAGATACCAATAAGGTGACCATCATCAGTACAAACAAACCTCCATATGAGCTACCTTTGCAGTCCAAGGCCGATGTAGCCCGGGAGATTATTAATTATATTTCCAGATCATGATCAGACGCTTTATCGTTGTTATTGTTTGCATGCTGTTGGTGAATACAGCAGTCCTTGCCCAGGAGTTTAACGGCAAGGTAACGGTGCGTTATGAGCGCCTGCAAGGGGTAGATCCCAAGTTGATGGAAAACCTGGAGAACTCCCTGAACCAATTGCTGAATAATACCAAATGGACCAATGACACCTATAAGAATATTGAGAAAATAGAAGCCAGTTTTCTGTTGAACCTGACCAAGAAAAGCGGGAGTATATTCAGCGGAACGCTTACGGTACAGGCATCCCGCCCGGTATTCAACTCAACATATACCTCTCCGCTGGTCAATTTCCAGGACCGGGATCTTTCTTTTAAATATGAGCAGGGACAAGTAGTGCTGTTCGATGAGCAGCGTGTTGCCGGCAGCGATCCGGTTGCTGCTAACCTTACCGCAACAATTGCTTATTATATCAATATTATACTTGGCTTTACCTATGATTCATTTCAGCAGGGTGGTGGTACAGAATTTTTCAAGAAGGCACAGTATATTGTACTGAATGCCCCGGAAGAGGGAAAGACTATTGTCGGATGGAAATCAAGTGAAGGCAGTAATAAGAACCGCTACTGGCTTATAGATCAGATCATGAACCCGCGCTTTGAAGCGTTTCGTCCTTACCTGTATGCATACCATCGCTTTGGGATGGATATGATGTGGGAAAAACCGGAAGAAAGCCGCAGAGTGATCATGGATGGTCTGGAAAGTCTGGTGACCCTTAACCAGCAAAACCCTTCTTCTGTTTTACTCCAGTTCTTCTTCAATGCCAAAAGTACAGAATACATAGGTATGCTGAAAGCAATGACTGAAGTAGAGCGTAAAAAGTATGCCCCTAAGCTGGCAGCATTAGATATTACAAATGCTGCAAAATATAATGATGCCCGATAGCCCAGTAATGAAATGTGTACAATTGAGCCGATTCCGGATATGGTTAGGCATTATTTTAAGTATAGTCGTTTATTCCCTGACACTTACCTCCTGCGACAGAGAACAGGAGCCTCCTATTCCCGTAACTGAAATGGGCAATATCCTCTTCGACCTGCAGGTTGCGGAGGATTACAGCATTGGTAAATTTGCAGATACCATACCACATGGTTCAGAAAAAAACACGGACACGCTGGCCTATTATTATGCCATGGTCCTGAAGCACCATAATTTGTCGCTGGATAAATTGCAGACCGCCCTGGACTGGTATTATGCGCATCCTACAGTTATGGACAGTGTATACCGTAAGGTGCTGGATAAGGCGAATAAATACAAAGGGACAGATATGCCCAAAGTCGCTCCTCTGGCGGAGGATAGCACTGCTGTTGCCGGTACTGACACTATCCTGCAGCCAGAAGCTACAACGCCCGTAGCAACCCCTCAGATAGATCGTCCGGAACGGACCTCTGTAGAGCCGGTAGACCGTACCGAAGACGAGGAGTTGAAAGATATACGCCGCAAAAACAAAGACATTAAAGAAACCCTTGATAAAGTTAAAAAGCAAGCACAATAGATGAAGCATATTTACGCAGTAATTACCCTGGTAGTGAGTTCCTTTATATTTGTAACCTCCTGCAAGCCGGAGCCTTCTATGCCCAAGCCCAGAGGATATTTCAAGATAGACCTGCCGGAAACACATGCCTATAAAACCTTCGACAGCGCTGGTTTCCCTTTCCGGTTCGAATACCCTGTGTACGGAAAAGTAGTACAGGATTTAAACCTGATCAAAGAAGAGCATCAGCCCTACTGGATCAATGTAAACTTTCCAGGCATCAATGCAATGATATACCTGAGCTATAAAGCGATTGCACCGGGAGCAGATCTGAACGACCTTGTAAGAGAGAGTTACAAACTGACCAATGCCCATAATAAAAAGGCCGACTTTATTGATGCCCCTGCCTTTACCACCAAAAGCGGTATGGAAGGTGTATTTTATACTGTTGGCGGCAATGCAGCATCAGTATACCAGTTCTACGTTACAGATAAAACCAAACATTTTATCCGCGGTTCTCTCTATTTTAACAGTGCGCCGAATGCCGATTCTATAGCACCGGCGGCCACTTTCCTGAAAAAGGATATAGAACATTTAATTGAGACGCTGCAATTCAGATAAAAGTTTTTAAATTCGCAGCGCAATTCCTGAAATATTGAAGTCAGGACGGTCTCATAGTTCAATGGATAGAATAGAAGTTTCCTAAACTTTAGATCCAAGTTCGATTCTTGGTGAGACCACTTTACAATTTATGTTCATTCTCAAAGATTAAAATTTTCAAACAATGGAATTTCGTATTGAAAAAGACACTATGGGGGAAGTACAAGTCCCTGTTAGTGCATATTACGGAGCGCAAACCCAACGTTCGGTAGACAATTTTAAAATTGCTCAGGATATTAATAAAATGCCGAAAGAGATCATCAAGGCATTTGCATATCTGAAAAAAGCTGCCGCGTTGACTAACACTGACCTGGGTGTACTGCCTGCTGAAAAGTCTCAACTGATCGGCACCGTATGTGACGAAATCCTGGAAGGAAAATTAGATAATGAATTTCCCCTGGTAGTTTGGCAAACCGGTTCCGGCACCCAATCTAATATGAACGTAAACGAAGTAGTAGCTTATCGCGGACACGTACTGCAAGGTGGTCAGCTGACCGATAAAGAAAAAGCACTGCATCCGAACGATGATGTAAACAAATCACAATCTTCTAACGATACTTTCCCTACCGCAATGCACATCGCTGCATACAAAATGCTGGTAGAAACCACTATCCCAGGTATCAAACAACTGAGAGATACCCTGGATGCAAAAGCGAAAGCTTATATGCATGTGGTTAAAATCGGTCGTACCCACCTGATGGATGCAACTCCGCTGACCCTGGGTCAGGAAATCAGTGGTTATGTAGCACAGCTGAACTACGGTATCCTGGCGATCGAAAGCACCCTTCCGCACCTGAGCGAACTGGCTCTGGGTGGTACTGCAGTAGGTACTGGCTTAAACGCTCCTAAAGGATATGATGTTGCTGTAGCGAAGAAAATCGCAGACTTAACCGGCCTGCCATTTGTAACTGCTCCTAACAAATTTGAAAGTCTGGCCGCACATGATGCAGTAGTATTTGCACATGGTGCCTTAAAAACAGTTGCGGTAAGTCTGATGAAGATCGCAAATGATGTACGTCTGCTGAGTTCCGGTCCGCGTGCGGGTATCGGAGAGCTGCATATCCCGGACAATGAGCCAGGTTCTTCTATCATGCCGGGTAAGGTAAATCCTACTCAGTGTGAGGCCCTGACCATGATTGCAGCACAGGTAATGGGTAATGATGTAGCGATCAACGTAGGTGGCTCTAATGGTCATTTCGAGCTGAATGTATTCAAGCCGATGATGATCTTTAACTTCCTGCACTCTGCAAGACTGATCGGAGAAGGATGTGTAAGCTTTGATGTGAAATGTGCTCAGGGTATCGAGCCGATTCAGAAAAACATCGATGCGCACGTAAACAACTCCCTGATGCTGGTTACCGCATTAAATACCAAAATCGGTTATTACAACGCTGCTGGTATCGCACAGGATGCACACAAACGTGGCATTACCCTGAAGCAGGCTGCAATTGAATATAAACTGAAAGACCTGGATTTTGAACATATGACTGAGGCACAATTCGATGAGTGGGTTGTTCCGGCAAGTATGTGTGGTGAGATCGGTTAATTGAACTGATATATCATAAAAAGAGAAAGGATCGCATTACGCGATCCTTTCTCTTTTTATAGATAAGTTTATTATTCTTCAATCGTAAAGCCGTTCTTTTCGGCAAATTCCATTTGTGCATTCTGTACCTTACCCAGTTCTTCACTTTCCGATTTGGCAAGTTCCTCCAGCTTGGAAATACAGGTCTTGATCTGTTCTTCCGTAGCATTGGCCTTCAGCTTTTCAAAAGGGATGAAGCCCTCGGTCATCAGGCGTTTTTCATAAGAGAGAAAGTCCAGCATGGCCAGGCGCAGGCTTTCCGATCCTGCGAAATCCTTTTGTGCCATCACTTCCCTCTGTTTACGCTCCACAAAAGCAATCATGGCTTTATGTTGGCTGACCAGCGGTGCAAAGTCTTTTGCGGTATATGATTTGTTGAAGAGTTTGCCCCAGGTCTGTCCCATTGTATAGAGAGAGTCTGTTACATCGGCATAATAATTGTTGAGCTCGAGGGGAGTCGTAATCTTGCTCTTCTGAGCCGATAGGGTACCGGTACCCAGGAAGAGCATAGCGAGCAGGGTGAATAGTCTGAGACGCATGATAATAATGTTTAGTAGGTGAAATATAGGTCGAAGTTACTATTAAATATGGTGGAAAAAGAATATGTAAGCTTAATTGTTCTTAACTTTAGTGTTCTTGCTTCCGGCGATGCTTTCCTGCGGCATGAGCATACCTTTTCAGGCTTTAACATACCTTTACTATAAGGGATAAAAAAGGCTAAAAGCAGCGGAATAACAGCATAAACAACTGGTATCCCTAAAATAAAAAGGTTTAAAAAAGTTGAAACGAAAATTGGTAATTTTAAATAAAAAAGTATTTTTGCACAAAATCTTAAAATTTCAACTAACATGTCAGAAGTTGCAAACCGCGTAAAAAAAATCATCGTTGACAAATTAGGCGTTGACGAATCAGAAGTTACACCAGAAGCTAGTTTTACTAACGACTTAGGTGCGGATTCTCTGGATACAGTAGAGTTAATGATGGAGTTTGAAAAAGAGTTTAATATCTCTATTCCGGATGATCAAGCTGAGAACATCACTTCAGTAGGTCAGGCTATCTCTTACCTGGAAGAGCACGCAAAGTAAGCTTCACACAAAAAAGCGAAACCAGAGTTTAATTATTTTTAGACAAAAACACATTTAATGAATTATCCGTTAAAACGAGTAGTAGTAACGGGCCTCGGCGCCCTGACCCCAATTGGCAATAATGTAACCGAATACTGGAACGCATTGGTTAATGGAGTATCGGGCGCTGATTTCATTAAACAGTTTGATGCCGAAAAATTCAAAACTAAATTTGCCTGCGAACTGAAAGACTTTAATCCTGAGCAATTCATGGATCGTAAGGAAGCCCGCAAACTGGACCGTTTCTCTCAGATCGCTATGGTAGCGGCAGAGCAGGCGGTTAAAGATGCAGGCCTGGATGCAGACACAATTAACAAAGACAGAGTAGGCGTTATCTGGACATCCGGTATCGGTGGTATGATCACCTTTATCGAAGAGATGACCAATTTTAATTCAGGAGACGGAACTCCCCGTTTCAATCCTTTCTTTATTCCCAAACTGATTCTGGATATTGCCGCCGGGCATATCTCTATGAAGTATGGTTTCCGCGGACCTAACTATGCTACTGTTAGTGCCTGCGCTTCTTCTACCAATGCACTTATCGACGCGTTTAACTATATCCGTTTAGGTAAGGCTAATGCATTTGTAGTAGGTGGTTCTGAAGCTGTGGTAACCCAATCCGGCATCGGAGGGTTCAATGCAATGAAAGCCCTTTCTGAAAGAAATGATGATCCTAAAACAGCCAGCCGTCCATTTGATCTGAACCGTGATGGTTTTGTACTGGGCGAAGGTGGTGCAGGTATCATTCTTGAAGAGCTGGAACATGCCAAAGCAAGAGGAGCCAACATCATTTGTGAAATGGTAGGAGGCGGTATGTCTGCCGATGCTTACCACCTGACTGCACCTCATCCGGAAGGATTAGGCGTAATCAATGTAATGAATGAAGTGCTGAATGACGCAAACCTGAAACCGGAAGACATCGATTACATCAATGTACACGGAACTTCAACTCCATTAGGAGACATCGCTGAGCTGACCGCAATCAAAAAAGTATTCGGTGAGCATACCTATAAGCTGAATATCAGCTCTACCAAATCTATGACGGGTCACCTGTTAGGTGCTGCCGGCGCGATTGAGGCAGTAGCAACGATTCTGGCTATGGTAAATGGCGTTGTACCTCCAACCATCAATCACTCGACTGCAGACCCTGCTATCGATCCGAACATTAATCTTACCCTGAACAAGGCTCAGAAAAGAGAGATCCGTGCTGCGGTAAGTAATACATTCGGTTTCGGCGGGCATAATGCATCTGTAGTGTTCAAAAAATTCGAAGAATAGAACCCTTTACTATTGGCCATAGGAACGCATATTTTCAGGAACTCGTCAAGTGATGACAAAGAGTTGAAAAAAGCACTGAAAAATCTTCTGGGCTTTGCTCCTAAACATTTGCCCTTTTACATCATTGCCTTCACACACCGCTCATCCAATGAGCAGCTGGAAGCCAATAACGAAAGGCTGGAATTTCTTGGAGATGCTTTTATCGGCAGTATTGTAGGCGCTTATCTGTTTAAAAAATACCCTAACAAGGACGAAGGCTTCCTTACCGAAATGCGTTCAAAAATTGTTAGCCGTCAGTCTCTTAATGAGATTGCACTGAAGATGGGTATACAAAAGCTGATCCGCTTCAATAAGCACGATAAAATGCTGCGCCGGAGCAATATATTCGGAAACTCTCTGGAGGCCCTTGTAGGTGCCATATACCTCGATCGGGGTTTCGATAAAACGGAGCAATTCATTCTCAAAAACTTACTCTACAATTACGTCGATATTGACGATCTTGAAGCCACTGATTTCAACTTTAAAAACAAGTTGTATAACTGGGCACAGGTCAACAATAAAGTAGTCGATTTTATTACCCTCGGCGAGTCCAATGAAGCCGGAAGAAGGGTATTTACCGTAGGAATCGAAATTGACGGCGAACTCTTTATTAAAGCGACCGGCTACAACAAAAAACAAGCCGGACAGACTGCTGCGCAAAAGGCCCTGGAACAATTGGGTGAGGTAGTAGAATAAGCTGAAATCTTTACTTATATTTGCTGGCCATACCTGCGTATTGCAGGTGTTTTTCAAAGATTTATGACCTTATGATGTATATACACAGTATATGCAGTATCAATGCCTTGGGCATGATTGATACCCATAGCCCGCTTCCTGATCTGGATAACTGTCCTCCAAGCCTTGACGCTCAGGAACCTGCTTATGCACAATGGATCCCGCCGATGCAACTGCGCCGTATGAGTAAAGGACTGCGCATGGGGCTGACTGCTGCCAAGTCAGCGATCAATGATGCAGGTGTTACCGCTGCAGATCTTTCTGCGATTACGGTAGGTACTGCATATGGTATGCTTAAGGATTCAGAATCATTCCTGGGCAATATGGTGCGTCAGAATGAGTCGATGCTGAACCCGACGGCCTTTATTCAAAGCACACACAATACCATTGCCGGAGCGATAGCCTTATCGATTCAGTGTAATGTACATAACATGACCTTCGTACATAAAGCACAATCTTTCGAGAGCGCTTTACTGGATGCAGAATTAAAGCTTTTACAGTATCCGCAACAGAAGATAGTGATTGGTGGCGTTGACGAGAAAAATGATACACTGGAGTGGCTTTTGAAAGGCCTGCGCAAAGATATCCAGGTAGGAGAGGGTGCCTCGTTTATGGTAGCGGGTAACACACCGGATAAATCAATTGCAGCATTAAAAGCATATACACAATTTAAGACCAATAATAAATCTGTTGCTGCTGAAAAGGTACAGGCTATTATACAGCAGTATGCCCATCAGCCCTTCTTATTAGTGAAGAACTATTCAGAGGCAATCACGCTAGAACATACTCCTGAACAAGTGGATGTACATGAAGTGATCGGATATAATCCTACCGGTTCCTCAATGGCGCTGATCCTGGGCATAAAATACCTGCAGCAAATGAATATGCCGGTTATTGTGGTCAACTCCTGCAGAGCCTTCTGGTCCGTGTTTGAGCTGCTGCCGGTTACAGCGTAGTTATAGCATTATTTTAACAGCACATACAGGCTTTTTCTTGCTTATTCATTCAATCATTTGTAGCTTAGTAGAACAACTCAAACAGATTTAAAAATGAATACAGAGATAGAGACTTTGTCTCTTTCGGAGCTGCGTGCCTTACAGTCAGAGCGCTTACTTAAGCTGCTGTCCCGCCTGGAGGAAAAGTCCCCTTTTTACAGAAACAGAATGCTGGAAGCCGGCATTACTACTGCGGATATCAGGAGTATTGAAGATATCCACAAATTACCTATTACATATAAGCAGGACTTAAGAGATAACTATCCCTTCGGTTTACTTACCGTGCCCCGTTCTGAACTTACCCGCATACATTGTTCCAGTGGCACCACCGGTAAGCCTACAGTTGTGGGTTATACCCGGGCAGATCTGGATCTGTTTACCGAAGTCGTGGCGCGCTCCCTTAAGGCAGCCGGGGCCAGACCGGGCATGCTTTTACATAATGCATATGGTTACGGCATTTTCACCGGGGGGCTGGGCTTGCACTATGGTGCCGAAAAGCTGGGCATGACTGTTTTACCTATATCCGGTGGTATGACCACCAAGCAGGTCGACCTGATCATAGACTTCAAGCCGGAGGTAATCTGCTGCTCTCCATCTTATGCCTTAACGATAGCCGATGAATTTGCCCGCAGAGGTATTACGCCTCAGGAGATCAGCCTGCAATATGCCGTATTGGGATCTGAACCCTGGACTGAGATGGTGCGACAACATGTAGAATCGCGTTTAGGCGTCATAGCGACCAATATTTACGGCTTAAGCGAAATTATTGGGCCAGGGGTTGCTATGGAAGATTTTGAGGAAAAAGGAGGCAGTTATATCTGGGAAGATCATTTCTATCCCGAGATCCTCGATCCGGTTACCAAAGAGCCGGTACCACCAGGCGAAGAAGGGGTACTGGTCATCACCACACTGACCAAAGAAGGGATGCCCTTGCTGCGCTACTGGACCAACGATATCACCCGTCTGTATTATGATGATGACTCAAAGATAAATATGGTCAAAATGGCCCCCATTGCCGGCCGTACAGATGATATGCTGATTGTGCGCGGTGTAAATGTATATCCCAGCCAGATCGAAGAAGCCTTCGGACATATCAGCGGCTTACTGCCCAATTACTACCTGAAGCCTGTTGTAAAGGAGCAGATGATCGTATCCTTGGATATTGATGTCGAGCTGGATGATCATGTGCTGGAAGAATTGAAGATAGGGAAGGAAACCGTAGAACACCGGGCACTGAAAGCCGATTATGCAGAAAGAGTATCGGCCGAAATAAAGAAGAGGGTAGGGATTACCACCAATGTATGCCTGTACGACCAGGATTCATTACCCAAATGCGAAGCCGGAAAGCTTAACCGGATTATACGATAAACAATTATACAATAAGTTATACAAAGAGGAAGGCTCCTGCACATATGCAGGAGCCTTCCTCTTTGTATATTAAAATGTGATTACTCTACAGTAACAGACTTCGCCAGGTTACGCGGCTGGTCTACATTGGCACCACGCATTACTGCAATGTGGTACGATAATAATTGCAATGGTATAACCGTCAGCAATGGAGTCAGGATCTCTTCCGTTTGCGGGATTTCAATTACATAATCCGCCATCGATTTGATTTGTTTGTCGCCTTCGTTCACTACAGCGATAACAATACCTTTACGGGCTTTAACCTCCTGTACGTTAGAAACAATTTTCTCATAGGCACTTTCATTCGTAGCCAATACCACTACCGGCATTTGCTCATCAATCAGTGCGATAGGACCATGTTTCATTTCCGCGGCAGGATAACCTTCTGCATGGATATAAGAGATTTCTTTCAGTTTCAGTGCGCCTTCAAGTGCCACAGGGAAGTTATAGCCACGACCCAGATACAGGAAGTTTTGTGCATCCTTCAGCTGCTCAGCTATTACTTTGATCTGTGCATCCAGTTCCAGTGTCTTCTCAATTTTCTTAGGCAGGTTTTCCAGTTCATACAATACCTGACGCAGGTAAGAATTGGAAATAGTACCTTTCTGTTGAGCGATCTGCAAAGCCATCAGAGTCAGGATTACAACCTGTGTAGAAAATGCTTTGGTAGAAGCCACACCAATTTCCGGACCCGCATGGGTATAAGAACCGGCGTGAGATACGCGGGCGATAGAGGAACCGATTACATTACAGATACCGTAAACCAGCGCCTGACGCTCTTTTGCAACCTCGATCGCAGCCAGTGTATCTGCAGTCTCTCCTGATTGAGAGATCGCAAGGATGATATCACTTTCATTGATGATCGGGTTACGGTAACGGAATTCAGAAGCATATTCCACCTCAACCGGTACACGTGCCAGTGTTTCGATCAGGTATTCACCGATCAGACCAGAGTGCCATGAAGTACCACAAGCTGTTACAATAAATCTTTTAGCTTTATTGATGCGGTTTGCAAATTCATTTACACCTCCCAGTTTGATCCAGCCTTCAGAAGCACTCATACGGCCTCTTACAGCATCAGCGATTACACGTGGTTGTTCATAGATTTCTTTCAGCATGAAATGCTCAAATCCACCTTTCTCGATAGACTCAAGGTCCATCTGTAATTTTTGTATAAACGGAGTAATTTCGATATTACCCAGTGTCTTAATCGTGAATTTACCTGCTCTGTCTACAACCGCATATTCCTGGTCATCCAGGTATACTACGTTTTTAGTGTATTCAATAATCGGAGAAGCATCAGATGCTACAAAGAACTCCTGGTCTCCGATACCCAATACCAGCGGACTGCCTTTACGGGCTACGATCAGGCTATCTTCGTTAGTGCGATCAATAACAACAATAGCGTAAGCACCTACCACTTCGTTCAGGGCAATGCGTACAGCATCTTCTAGTGATACTTCTTCCTGTTTCTTGATTTCTTCGATCAGGTTTACCAGCACTTCCGTATCGGTATCTGATTTAAAGGTATATCCACTGTTGGTCAGTTGCTCTTTTAAAGCAGCATAGTTTTCAATAATACCGTTGTGTACTAATGCAAAGTTGCCGGAGTTAGATACGTGAGGGTGTGCATTGCGGTCATTCGGTTCTCCGTGGGTCGCCCAGCGGGTATGTCCGATACCGATTGTTCCTTCAACATCCTGTCCTTCTGCAAATTTCTGAAGGTCAGATACCTTTCCTGCTTTTTTGTACACATGCAGATCTCCGTTTAACAGTGCGACGCCGGCACTGTCATAGCCTCTGTATTCCAATCTCTGAAGACCTTTGATTAAAATAGGGTAAGCCTGTCTTTTTCCAATGTATGCTACGATTCCGCACATAGATGATGAAAGTTATTGTTGTTGTTTAGTATAAATGAGATTAAATTGAAAGTTGGTCTCTCCGCCCGCACCGATACCCGGTGCCAGTACACGGAACATACCAGGGTAGTTTTTAGACCCGCGAAGACGAATGGTTACTGCATTTTTTCCTTCAATGCGCGCATGCTGCAATGTTCTTGGAATATTGATGCGGTACTGAGTATATTCTATACCCGCGATTGTTCTTTTCTGAGCATATGGATTCACAAATAAAGAACCACTGCTATTCGTATTACCGTTATTATCTACCACCTCGTATAGCGGCATTTCCTGACCGTTCTCCATTAGTACCGGTGTCAGTACATCGATCGGGGTAAAGATATTGTCCGGGCTGGCCAGGTTCACTGCAGTGAACACCATCTCCGCTTTATTGATTACCGCCAGTGGAATATTCATCAGGCCGGTAATCGTAACTTCTGTAGCAAACCCTGGCTCACTCTGAATCAGTACAGAATCAGAATTTTTATTTAGGTAATTCGCTGCAGGGTATCCGGTATAATTACGATTGTAATTCGTAAAATAACCACATACATCAGTTTTCAGCGGGAAGCTGCTCATTAAAACGGTATCAGCAGTATGGTAATAGAACTCCAGGCGTGCAGCAGCCAGGTTCTTCTGATCTCCGGAGCTTACACTCGGTATCAGGAAGTAGCTGAGCAATCCGCCGGCTTGGGTAAGGTCAGGGGTAATGTATAAGCCTTTCAGGTATTCCTGGAAAGCTGTAGTATTAAGAAAATTAGCCGTATCTGCATTTCTGATCTCCTGAGCAAAACTATTGTTCAGCTTCAGTCTCAGCTGAGCTGTAAGCGTATCTTTTGTTGCAGTGGCTATTTTGCTGCTGCTCTTATAATTGGTAAACGGAATGGTTCCTGATCCGATAGGAGTAGCTTCTGTAGGTAGTACAGAGCTGCTGTAATACGTACCGGATACCTCAACTTTGGATGTTGTACGGTATACATTCAGGTGCAGTGCTTTGGTTGTATCTCCATAGCTTTTGGCACCTGTAGTACCACTCAGGTAAGGAAATACCAGCACAGCAGAATCCATTATACTACCGCTTGGGAAAGCAAAGCCGGACTTGTAAGGAGTTACCTGCAGGTAAGCAGATGCAGTCGTACGACCGAAGAACGGATCTACATAAGTACCTAAACCGATCGCAGACACGTTGGTGCTGCCGGTCAGATAATAAGTACTGGTAATGATAGAGTCGGACAGGCGATTGTGCAACTGAATGGTAAAGTCACCGGTATTCATAGCGAATGTATGAATGTTATCCACTTCCGGTACCAGCCCAGAAGTAGGTGTTACCGAGTGTTCCCGGCATGATGCCAAAGAAAAAAAGCCTGTGCAAACAGCCAAGGCTTTTATAATGTTTTTATTGATTTTAGTAACCAAGAGATAAATACGTTTAAATTTTACTTTTAATCTACTGCCAAAGTCTGGTACACTTCAAATAAGCTGCTGATATCCTCTGACCATTCAGTGTTGTAAGGTACAACTTTTTTGCTTTTGGTCGATTTAAAATCGTTGATGATATCGTCGCTCAGTGTACTCTGACCATGAATCACTACATCTGCATATTTACAGGCACCGTAGTTGAGACCATCATAGTCATTTCCGTAAGGTTCCAGATCTTTGTCTTTAATAGGAACGCTATTCAGGACCATTTTAAACATATCCTCCGACAACTTTTCTTCAAATTGTTTCTGTTGTGCTGTAAATACCGTTTTAGACTGTGCGAAAACAGGCTCTTTTTTGTAAGCCGTTTTCAGGAACATCGGTACTAATGCGGTCATCCAGCCATGACAGTGAATAATGTCCGGAGGCCATCCGAATTTTTTTACAATCTCCAGAGAACTCTTCGCGAAGAAGATCATACGTTCTGTATTATCATTGTAGAATTGTTCATCGGCATCACGGTACACAAATTTTCTTTTGAAGAAATCTTCGTTATCCATGAAGTATACTTGCAGTCTTGCGTTAGGCAAAGAAGCTACTTTAATCAGTAAAGGATGATCTTCTTTATCTACAACAACATTGATCCCGGATAAGCGTACTACTTCATGTAAACGGTGACGGCGCTCATTTATTGTGCCAAAGCGCGGCATAATAACCCGGATCTCCATTCCCGAGTCAAAGGTCTTAACCGATAATTTGTTTAGTAATTCAGCGAAATCCGAAGATTCCAGGTATGGGGAAAGCTCACTGGTAATGATCAAAACTCTTTTCTTAGACATTCAAGCACTTTTTTAAATTACAAATATTTATAACATACAATCACCAATCGGAATCACCTTACACTATGGGATAGCGTATGTATGCACAGCGTAAAATGTTATAAATTTCATGTTTTTTTGTTTTTAACCATTTTTTATGGTAGGTTTGACGGCAAAGGTACGAATATTATATGAATTTATCCCTAATCTGAGTACCTTTTACCAATAATTTACACAGAAGTCACGTATTTTCAGAATGAAAATAGTTAAATCAAAAGCGGATCTTAAGGCAGCACTGCAATCTTACCGGTCCGGACAAGCAAAGATCGGCTTTATTCCCACTATGGGCGCCTTACATGAAGGGCATATCAGCCTGATCAAAAACGCTAAACAAAATGCTGATACTACTGTTTGCAGCATATTTGTCAACCCCACTCAGTTTAATGATCCAAAAGATTTTGAACACTATCCCGTTACGATAGAGCAGGATATTACCATGCTTACGGATGCCAGTTGTGATATACTTTTCCTGCCTTCGGTCACGGAAATGTATCCTGAAGGTATTGTCAGCCTTGAGTCTTACGATCTCGGATATGTAGAAACCGTGCTGGATGGCGCTGCACGCCCGGGACATTTCCAGGGTGTGGCCCAGGTCATGAGCCGCTTACTGGATGCCGTACAGGCCGATAACCTGTATATGGGGCAGAAAGATTACCAGCAATGCATGGTCGTAAAGCAACTCTTAAGCCTGCGTGAGGATGATACAATGATTCACTTTGTACCAACCATGCGCGAGCCGGATGGCCTGGCTATGAGTTCACGTAACCGCAGACTTACAGAAGGACAGCGGGCACTGGCGGGTTTACTCTATCAATGCCTGGTATCTGTAGAAGCGCAGAACGGAACTAAAGCATTTGACATCGTAAAGAAAGAATGCCTGGATTTGCTGGAGCATAAAGGTTTTAGGCCCGACTATGTAACACTCGCCGATGCCGATACCCTTGAGATACTGGAAGACTATAGTCCTTCCCGTAACATGATTGCGCTTATTGCGGCATTTATCGGTGACATAAGACTGATCGATAATTTACCCTTAAAAAAATAATACTCATGTCAAGCGCAACAAAAAGAACCGTACTGATTACCGGAAGTACCAGCGGTATAGGTATGGCTATTGCCAGAATGTATGCCCAGAAAGGGTATAATATTATCTTCAACGGACTGGAACCAAACGGTGCGGAAATTGCTGCAGGTATTGCTGCTGAATTCGGGATCGATCATCTGTTCTTCCCGGCTAATATGGCCGACCCGACGCAGATCAGCGACATGGCTGCTCAGAGTTTGGAGCGCTTTGGTGTGGTAGATATCCTGATCAATAATGCCGGTATACAATTCGTGTCTCCTGTTGAGGATTTTCCTGATGCAAAATGGGATGCGATTATCGACATCAATCTGAATGCTGCCTTTCATATGACCAAAGCTTTATGGCCGGCTATGAAAGCACAGAAGTTCGGTCGTATCATCAATATCGCTTCTGCACACGGTCTTATCGCGTCACCATTCAAGAGTGCTTATGTTTCTTCTAAATTCGGTATCGTCGGCTTTACCAAAACAATGGCCCTTGAAGGCGGAGAATTCGGTATTACGGCCAATGCAGTATGTCCGGGCTATGTATTCACCCCGATTGTAGAGAACCAGATTCCGGACCAGATGAAAGCCCATAACATGACCCGTGAAGAAGTGATCGAAAAAGTATTCCTGAAAGAGCATGCAGTAAAAGAATTTATCACTGTTGAGGCGATTGCCGAATCAGTATTGTTCCTGACAGAAAGCGCAGCAGCATCAGTGACAACAGGTATTGCCCTGTCGGTTGATGCCGGCTGGACAGCACACTAATAGCTTATCCATAATTGTATATAAAAAGTGTTGGGGGGGGCCGGGGCCCCCCCCCACAATTTATATAAAAAAGTTATAAATATTTTTGAGCTGTTAAAG
>NZ_VOSI01000004.1:211327-456078 GCF_019797745.1 Edaphocola aurantiacus
AACCAAAATAATATAAAAAAATTTTTTTAAAAACATCTGGGGGGGGGGCCCCCCCCCCCCCCCAACACTTTTTATATAATCAGGTTAGACTTATGTTTCAGCTGATCAAGGGGCAAGACCGATACCCCTTCTATAGTGGGCAATTCCTGCAACCACTCCGTCAGTTCTTTATCCCGTATCCGGAAGTCTTCATCCTGTATCAGCAACAGATAATTCTGACTCTTGGATTCCGGCAGTAGATAATAACCATTGCGGTGATTGGTATATAACAGTATACCCAGATCGGTGTAGTGAAATACATGACGGTATACGAGGAAGTGAACCGGCTCATCCGGAGTATCGATGTGATCGAACAAGGTTCCGTTCAGTTGCGGTGCCTGGGGTACATCATAAATACGGCGTACATCTATATCGTCTGTCATTCTTCGCTGAAAACACAGACCCAGATAGGTTTCCAGCAGCCAGCATAAACGGGTGGGACTAGCATTGGTTTGCAGGCCCAGCAGCTGACAGTTGTCAAAAAAATCGTCTTCTATTTTGTCTAAATCAAGGGTTAGGAGCTCCACTGTATGCCTTCTTATAATATGCTGGCTAAAATTACTTATTTTAGCTGCATTAACACAAAAATATTCAATTATGTCTCCTACTTACATCATTCTCATTGTCATTGTACTCTTCCTGTTCACCTGTTTCGTTACCGTACGCCAGGGAACAGTAGCCGTGGTTACGGTATTCGGTAAGTTTCGTCGTGTATTACGCCCGGGGCTTAACTTTCGTATTCCCCTGATCGAGCAGATTTTTAAACGCATTTCCATCCAGAACAGATCGATAGAGCTGAAATTCCAGGCCATTACACAGGATCAGGCTAATGTAAACTTCTCAGCCATGCTGCTGTATGCCGTGTTCAACCAGGAAGAAGAAACCGTAAAAAGCGTAGCCTTCAAATTTATGGATGAGCGCAGCCTGATGCAGGCCCTGGTGCGTTCTGTAGAAGGTTCGGTAAGGGCATTCGTAGCTACCAAAAAGCAAAGTGAGATCCTGGCATTGCGTACAGAGATCATCCTGCACGTAAAAGAACAGCTGGACAAATCTCTGGAAGACTGGGGGTATCACCTGATCGATCTGCAGATCAATGACATTACATTCGATGAAGTGATCATGAAATCTATGGCACAGGTAGTAGCATCTAATAACCTGAAAGCCGCCGCCGAAAATGAAGGTCAGGCCTTACTCATCACCAAAACGAAAGGTGCAGAAGCAGAAGGTAATGCCATCAAGATTCAGGCAGAAGCAGAGCGCCAGGCAGCCCAGTTAAGAGGTCAGGGTGTGGCATTGTTCCGCGAAGAGGTGGCACATGGTATGGCAGCAGCTGCGAAAGAAATGGAGCAGGCCAACCTGGATGCCTCATTTATCCTGTTCTCTATGTGGACTGATGCGATCAAACACTTTGCAGAAAATGGCAAAGGCAATACGATCTTCCTGGATGGTAATGCCGATAATATGCAGCGCACACTGAAAGAAATGATGTCTATTGCGCAGGGCTCTTCTATCCTGTCTCAGGCTAAGCCTAAAGGGTAAGTAATCTGATCAATCTTAATTTTACTTTCATGAATAAGTTTGTATTACTCTGGATTATTGTGTTGGCTTTTGCCTGTAATAGTTCCTCTGCAAAACAAAAAAAAGCCGTTACAATCTCTTCAACAGAGCAGTTGCAAAGCATACGCAATATTGAACCCATAATACAATTCTGGAAATCTGTCTGTAAAGGTCGGCACCTGGAATATACAATAGAGGAGTATCGCGTATTGGAGCAGAAAGATGAGCAAACCGGTAAACCCTTTTGGATATTGCTTGGAGTGAGTAAAGACGGGCATTTGAGGATGGCAATGCAATTATTTGTTTCCGGGAAGGAAATACAGTTTACCAGTGCCTCCGTGGGAAAAGGAATGGTTATTTGCCAGGGTAAACCCCAGGTGTGTACTATACCCGGAATGATGGATGGGCAATGGACTTGCGCCAAAGAATGTGGTCCGGATTGTACTAAAATTGAATCTGTATTTTACAGCGATGAGGAACAAGACCAACTGCAGGCATTTATGAAAGAATTTAAATGAAGTAAGGGTACCTTGTTATAAAGCGAAAAGGCGGCCATTGGCCGCCTTTTCGCTTTATAACAAGGGTTTTATTTCTTTGGAATATTGCTCAGTATATCTTTCAGGAAAGACCAGAATTTCTGTGTAGAGCTTATATTGGCGCGCTCTTCAGGAGAGTGTGCTCCTTTAATGGTAGGACCAAAAGAGATCATTTCCATTTTAGGATAATGCGCTCCGATGATACCACATTCCAGTCCTGCGTGACATGCTTCTACATGAGGCTTGCTGCTGAATAATGCTTCATAACGCTGCTCCATTACTTTCAGAATAGAAGAGTCCGGGTTTGGTTTCCAGCCCGGATAATCACCAGAGGTAGATACACTCATCTCGGCCAGTTCGAATACCGATTGCAACTGCTCTGCTACTTGTACTTTGGTAGACGTAACGGAAGAGCGTGTCAGGCATTGGATAGACAAAGCACCTTCTTTCAGTTCTACGCGTGCAATATTGTTAGACGCTTCTACCAGTCCTGCGATATCAGGGCTCATACGGTATACGCCATTATGTAATGATTTCAGTACATACACGATCGTGTTGGAATCCTCTTTGGATAAGGCTTCTGCACCACCATCAATTTTTTTCAGGCTAATGGTTAAGCCCGGCTCCAGCGACTGGAATTCTTCCATCACCTCTGCCTTTAAGGCTTCAAACGCAGCGCTGTAATCGGCGAAATCGCCACAATAAAAGCTGGCTGTAGCTTCGCGCGGAATCGCATTGCGCAGACCGCCGCCATCGATGCTGATCAGCTGAATATCGTCGATTTCCAGGTGCAGAAAACGGCCCAGTAATACATTGGCATTACCCAGACCTTTATGAATATCCATGCCAGAGTGACCACCTTTCAGACCCGAAATAGTTATGCTTACCGCATCGCCATCACCTTCTGTCAGGTCATAGTTTTGCGTAGCCGTAACATCTACACCACCCGCACAGCCGATGCTAAATGCATCATCTTCTTCCGTATCCAGGTTCAGTAAAATGTCGCCTTCCAGCTGACCTGCCTGCAGGCCCAGTGCGCCGGTCATACCCGTTTCTTCATCTATCGTAAACAGCGCTTCCAGTGCAGGATGCGGAATGTCGTTTGATTCCAGGATGCTCATGATGGAAGCAACACCCAGTCCGTTATCAGCCCCTAATGTGGTGCCTTCTGCTTTTACCCAGTCTCCATCCACTTTCATGCGGATGCCCTCATTGTCAAAATCAAATACGGTATCATTATTTTTCTGGCATACCATATCCAGGTGCGATTGCAGAATCACCGCTTTACGGTCTTCCATGCCCGCAGTTGCCGGCTTTTTGATGATCACATTACCTACCTCATCTACTGATGTCGGCAAACCTAAATCAGTACCGAATTGTTTGATAAATTCAATAACACGTGCCTCTTTTTTAGAAGGACGGGGAATAGCATTCAGCTTGGAGAAATTCTTCCAGATAATCTGTGGTTCAATATTGCTTAATGGCATGACAGTTATGATTAATGATTGCATACAAAGGTAAAGGTTTGGAGTATACAGCGGATGAAGAAATTGTGGTCTCTGGCGGCCTTCAGAAATTTTTGGGAAAAAATCAAGTATTTTCGTCTTTGTAGCAGACCAAATCATATCCTAAGTGCACATTGATAATATAACCTTAAAAGACCTCTCTGTATTTACCGGTTCGGCCAATGTTTTTGACCTGATTAACCGCAGCACTACCCATCTGGGTACACGGCAGTTGCGTCACTTTCTGACACATCCCACCAGGCAGTATGAGGAGCTTATACAGCAGCAGGAGGCAGTGCAGTACTGGATGAGGCATCAGGATGTGTGGCCGGAGGTTATTTCTAATGGTACTATGGTGATGCTGCGCGAATTTTTTGAATCGAACGATGGATTGCACTATAAGCCAAGCTCATGGCTGTTTTCATTAGATGCCACTATCCAGAAGATCTTTAATAAAAATGCCTATTCTCTATTGCAGTTTTCGGTAATGCACCTGATAGACCTGGTAAAGGGTCTGGCTGCTTTTAATGCGATTGAAGATGAACATACACCTGCACTGGTCCTGCAGGCGCAGGAGACATTTGCTCATTTGCTGAGAGAGCCCATATGCCGTGAAATGCTGGATATGAATGAGCATACAGCTTTGCGTAAACTGATGCATGCCGGTTATAATGCCCGTCGTGGCCTGAAAAAATATATGACTACGGTATTTGACCAGTTTGCCCATATGGACGCCTGGTTTGGTATGGCTAAGGCTACGCTTGATCTGGGCTTTGTAATGCCGGAGATCAGTAATGAACAGGATATTAAACTGCAGGCCAGGCAACTGTTTCACCCATTGTTACAACAACCGGTAAGCTATGACATCGGGCTGGGGCAGGAGCAGTATATGTTATTCCTGACTGGGGCTAATATGTCAGGGAAGAGCACGCTGCTGCGCAGTCTGGGGCTGAGTGCATTGCTGGCACATATCGGAATGGGTGTGCCCGCAAAGGCATATTCTATCAGCTTCCTGGATGGCATCATCACCAATATGCAGGTAGAAGATAATATCTTCCTCGGCGAAAGTTACTTTTTTGCCGAAGTACAGCGTATGAAGCTGACTGCACAGAAAATACAGCAGAGCAACCGCCACCTGGTACTGATGGATGAGTTGTTTAAAGGCACCAATGTACATGATGCTTATGAATGCAGTAAGGCGGTCATCCAGCACCTGCTCCTGCACAAAAGCAACCTGCTGGCCTTGTCTACTCACCTGTACGAATTGTACGAGGAGCTGAAGCAGGAGCCGGGTATATTGTTCCGCTATTGTGAAACCGTTATTGATCCAAAAGGCAATTACCGTTTTACTTATGCCTTGAAAGAGGGAGTTTCCAACGACAAGATCGGCTTTATTGTATTGAAGAATGAAGGGGTGCTGGATCTGTTGACTTATAAAAAAGATAACGCAGGCTCTGTATAAAAAGGCTGTACCTTTGCAGCCATATATAGTTGATCAATAATGGATAAGATTACAGTACACGATAAACAGTTCGTACCCTATATTTCTGCTGCGGAGATTGATGCAGCCTGTGCACAGATTGCAGCACAGATCAGTGCCGATTATGCAGGCAAAAAACCTTTGTTTATTGCTATCCTCAACGGTTCGTTTTTATTTGCGGCCGATCTGTTTCGTAAATTGAATATTGAAGCGGAGATTTCTTTCATTAAACTGGCCTCTTATAAAGGCACTACCTCTACAGGTAAAGTCATTACCGCTATAGGTCTGGATGAACGCCTGAAAGACCGCCATATCATCCTGTTGGAAGATATACTGGATACCGGTCGTACCTTATTTAACTTTATGCCGGAACTGCAACAGCAAGGCCCCGCATCACTGAAGATCGCAACCCTGCTGACCAAGCCATCTGCCCGCCAGTTCGATATACAACCCGATTACCTGGGTTTCGAGATCCCGGATAAGTTTGTAGTGGGTTACGGATTAGATTATGATGGTTTAGGCCGTAACATTCCAAGTATTTATCAGCTGGCAGAATAAGCCAGCTTTTTTATTGGTCATAGACCAGCCGGAAGGCGACAGGAATATACAACATGCCTCCTCCCATTACCTGCCATTGCAGCAGATCTGTCTTGGAGAACGTGGGAGAGGATGCCCTGTACAAGGTGATTTGCATTACTTTTTGTTCTTTCGCCTGTAAGCGTATTATCTCCCTGCGATCATATGTCAGCCTGGAGTCATGGTAGAAAACCGCTTCAGGATAGTACAGCAGCGACTTTCCGGTTTGATTGCTGCAATAAAATTGCAAGGGGATGGTGTATTGGTTCGCATTTTTGGCCGCTGCAGGCAGGTGTGCTTCTACAGTGATGGTATAATTTGCTGTATCCCGGAGTTCGGGCCCCAGGATGATGATATTGTCCGGCAGCAGTACGGAGTCCCGGAATATCCGGACAGGAACGGATTGCTGTGCCGCGGCGCACTGGGCAATGCACAAAATGATACTATAGAACAGGTATCGGATCATGGGGTGGGGGTTATATAATCCAAGAGTTTAATAATGAAATTATATATTTATAAATTTGTTTCCAAGGAAATTTAAAAATTGTATTTTCGCAGCAAATATTAAAAACATAAATAGGTATGAACATTCCTGCTAATTTAAAGTACACTAAAGAACACGAATGGATTTCTTTAGATGGGGATATCGCTACTATCGGTATTACTGACTTCGCTCAGAAAGAATTAGGTGATATCGTATTCGTAGAAGTTGAAACTGTAGGACAGCAATTAGGCGCTCAAGAAGTTTTCGGTACTGTAGAAGCGGTAAAAACCGTATCTGATCTGTACTTGCCGGTTGCAGGTACCATACTGGAATTAAACGCTGACCTGGCTGCTGAGCCTGAAGCGGTAAACAGCGATCCATACGGTAACGGATGGATGGTAAAAGTAAAAGTAGATAGCATTGCTGATGTTGAAGCACTGTTAGATGCTGATGCTTACCAAAACCTGATCGGTTAATAACATAAAATACGACCACCAGAATGCGTCCTGTATTTGATTGGTTGGTACGGAATAAAATAAGAGCAGCCTGTCTGAGTATCGGATGGGCTGCTTTTATATTTGCAGGCTGTTTGCTGCCCGGCAAAGACGTACCCAGCCTGACTATTTTTCAATATGATAAACTGGTACACTTCGGCATATTTGCTGTCCTGTCCTTTCTGTGCCTTGCCGTGTATAAACACCCTGGCACTTTAAAGAATAGCCTTAAAGTATTGCTGATCTGTACGGCTTATGGTTATGCGGTAGAATTACTGCAGGGAAGCGGATTGGTTGAGGGCCGCAGCTGCGATCTGTATGATGCGCTGGCAGATAGTATAGGTGCACTGATCGGCATCCTGGTATTTCAGTTGTTCCGGAAACTGTGTGGCGAAAAGTAAGCCGTTTTTTATTTAGTAACTCCGATAATCACTCCGAAGTCTCCCGTTTTATCTTCATATCTCTGCTCGGGCAGATATGTTTTGCTGATGCCACCATCCAGGTATAAAGCATACTTACATCCCTTTTCCTGAAAATAGCGTGCAAAATCGTAAAATGTAATGAGCGATTTGGACATGGCAAACAGTACCTTGCCATCCGGCAGAATGCCCACTCCGTTACGGATATTGACATTCTGCGAGGCCTGGTCAAATGCAGTGTGAATCTTACCATCGATGACCAGCATAGGCCCGGATTGCGTTGCAAAACGCATGTCGGCCGATGGTTTAAATTTTTCGGTAAGCATGATCCCGGCTTTCCCCGAACGGGTGGTATAAAACACACCATTCGGTTTCAGATAGAAATTACCCTTACCACTGCGGGTATTTAATTTTCTTAAAGTCTTTCCGTTTTCTATATAAAGTCCCAGCGGACTATTGTCCTCCATGTACATACCGCCGTTCATCGCAAAGCGCAGGGATTTGCCCTCGGTCTGCAACCATTGGTCCAGGCTGTCGAAGCTTTTGAAGGTATGCTTCTGATCATCTCTCCAGTACATCTGTACCATTTTCGGTTCGGTCGTAAAGTCCAGGATGAAAGACTCATCCGCAGTAGACTCTGCGATCTTTTTCTTTACCGTTTTCTTCAGTTCTTTTACATCCTGTTCCGTTACCTGTCCGCAGGAGGTAAAGAGTAACAGCAGGCTGGAGATAATGCAGATGTAAGACCTCATAGCAGTCGGTATTAGCGGTTCAGGAACTGTTGCTTAATGATCTCCGGTTTGGCCTTTTTACCTTTGATACGCGCATCTTTGATCAGCGTATAGGTATGGGCAGCCTTGCTTTTACGGATGGCCACAAAAGCGCTGAAATCTTTCACCTCGATCAGACCGATATCTTCTTTTTTCAATTGGCCTACATTAGAAAGGAAGCCAACAATATCTATTTTATTGACTTTATCTTTCTTACCCAGGGGAACATAAACGGTTACCCATTTTGGTTTTTCAGGCAGTTCGTAAGGAGGGTTTAATTCAATCGTTTCAACCTCTTCGGTAATGTATGCCGGTAATTTCTCGTCCTGGCTCAGGACTAAGATAGCGGTACCACTGGCTTCCATACGTGCTGTACGGCCGTTACGGTGTGTATAGCTGTCTTCTGTAAGCGGCAGATGATAGTGGATGATATAACGGATGAATGGGATATCCAGTCCACGTGCAGCAAGGTCAGTTGTTACCAGCAGGCTGGTACTGCCATTACGGAATTTGCACAGGGCCGCATCACGGTCTCTCTGCTCCATAGCACCATGGTAGAACTCATTGATGATGCCTTTCTGCCATAACAGCTGGCTGGTGCGTTCAACCGATTCGCGGTGATTACAGAAGATGATGGTCGGTCTATTACCCAGGTGGCAGATCAGATCGAAAATAGTATTCAGCTTATCTCTGTCCGTACTGAGTACCTGTTTGATCGCCAGGGCCTCCGGTTTATTATCCTCGCTGAGGAAGTTTAATTCCTGTGGATCAACCAGGCCTGCATATTCAGGGATCTCCATAGAGCTGGTTGCGGAGGTGAGCATTTTATGCTGTACATTAGGCAGGCTGTCGATGATAAACTCTACTTCTTCCTGGAAGCCCAGTTCCAGTGTTTTATCAAATTCATCCAGCACCAGGTGCTTAATGTTTTCTGTTTTGAAATTACCACGACGGATGTGGTCGCAAAGCCTGCCTGGAGTACCTACTATAAGATAAGGTGCTTCGATCAGGTTATTCTCTTCGATCTCTCTTTTATGTCCGCCATAGCAACAGGTAATTTTCAGACCGGTACGCATTTGTTTAAATACCTTCTCGATCTGCATAGCCAGTTCACGGGACGGTACGACGATCAGCGCTTGTGTTTGCTGAACCGAAGTATCCAGTCTTTGCAGGATCGGCAACAGGAAGGCAAGGGTCTTGCCGGAACCGGTTGCGGAAAGCAGTACGACATGATCCTTCTCCTGAGTGGCAGCTATAGCTGCTTCCTGCATAGGATTCAGGTTATCAAATTCCATTGCTGTGAGGACGTCTGCGAGATTGAAAGTATATTGTGCCATAAATGTCTGAATTCAATTAATTGTTGCAAAACTAACTGATTCAGCCCGGATAAGCTAAAAAAGAGGCTTCCCGGTATGGAAAGCCTCTTTCTTAATATAATTGCATCGCTTATTTTCCTGCGATTTCTTTTACTTTTTCGTACAGTACATCTTCACCACCTTCTTCAAAACCAGTCTGCATATAGGCAACTTTACCGTCTTTGTCAACGATAACAGAGAATGGTACATTCTGGAAGTTTAAAGAACGTTTCAGATCAGAGTTAGGATCCAGGTATACCGGGAAGTCCCAGCCCTGAGATTTTGCGTAACTGCGTACCTGAGCCATTGCACGGGCATCATCAACCGAAACGGTCATATAGTTGAAATCAGGAGTTTCTGTTTTCCAGTCAGCCATTTTACCTCTGATGTTTTTGATTTCCTTTTTACAAGGAATACACCATGTAGCCCAGAAACTGATCAGGGTAACTTTTCCTTTTTCTACTGTAGTGTTGAACGCTACTGCTTTGCCGTTCATGTCTTTAACTTTCGTGTCAGGCAGGGAAGAACCTTCCTGAGCGTTTACCTGAAAAGCAAGTGTAATAGCCGCTACAAGCGCAAGTATCTTTTTCATTTAAAAGAATAATTAATGGTTATTTAATTTAGGATTTCAAATATAGTAAAAATGCACTACTTTAGCCTATCGTTTTCGTTTTTTCATTTTATTAACTATTATAAGATGGATGAAAAGCGATAAAGTTTAACCTAATTTAAAAAATAAGTACCAAGCAATGGGTCAGAAATTACCTATACTTTTAAGCTCGCTGCTCCTGGCGGGTACCGCAGCTACTGCACAGAATCAGAACAGTGGTGTTTTTTCCGGTGATCTGATGACCAATGTCAACTTCTTTAACAGAGACACTGCGATCAACGCTTCGGGCAACCCTTTGTATGATAACCTGCTGAGTGGTGGAGAAAGCTGGCTGAGCCTTCGTTATTCCAATTATGGGTTTACCGGTTACCTGAGAATGGATGCCTTCCATAACTCTAACCTGCGTTTTCCTACCCAGCCGACAACCGGTTTCGGTATTGGTGCGTGGAGTATCAGTAAAGAATTTCAGAAATTGAGCATCACCGGCGGTTATATCTACGACCAGATTGGTAGCGGTATTATCTTCCGTGCGTACGAAGATCGTGGTCTGCTGATCGATAATGCACTGGTGGGCTTAAGATTAAAGTATGACCTTACCGATAATATCTCCGTTAAAGCCTTTACCGGACAACAGAAGAACCTGTTTGACCGTTATTCGCCGATCATAAAAGGGATCAACTTTGAAGGTAGCTTCTCCATAAAAGATAAAGTGTTTTTCAACCCTGGTATTGGTGCGGTGAACCGTACTATGGATAAAAGCAGTATGGATGCGGTTATTACCCGTATCAATGCCTTGCCTTTAGAAGAGCGTAAAGAACCTAAATACAATATGTATGCGCTTACGGCATACAATATGCTATCTGCCGGCAACTTCTCCTGGTATGTAGAAGGAGCGTATAAGAGTCAGGAAGCATTTAATGATTATAATGGCGGTATCCAGGTAAATGACGGTAGTTTGTTCTATACCAATATGAGCTATGCCGTTAAAGGGCTTGCAGCGAATGTTACCGCAAAGAGAACGCAGAACTTTGTAATGCGTACCTCACCTTCCGAATCTGCAAACTTCGGTATGGTTAACTGGCAGCCGATTGTAGCACAGATCCGCCCGCAGCGCCTTATTGCCCGTTATACACCGCAATCCCTTGACTGGAGCGAGCTGGCACTGGGCGGTAATATCCTGTATTCTCCTAATGATGAATACGATTTCAATGTAAGCTATACCCATATCAATACAATCGAAAAACTGAAATTGTACCGTGAGGCTTATTTCGAGACCAATATCCGCAGTATTAAAAATGTACGTTTGCAATTAGGTTTGCACTATATGAATTACAATCAGGAATACTACCAGTTCAAACCTGGACATCCGATGGTAAAAGCACTTACACCGTTTGCTGAATTTGCGTACAAACTGTCCCCAAAAAGATCGATCACCGTGCAGGCGCAGTACATGGATACGAAGCAGGATTTCGGTAGCTGGGCTTTCCTGCAGGTAGAGTATGCTTTAGCCCCTAAATGGTCTTTTGCAATCTCTGATATGTACAACATCAAGCCTTCTACTGCAACAGCGAAAAAAGAGCACTATTACAATGCGTTTGTGGCTTATACAAAAGGAGCACACCGCTTCTCTGCAGCCTGGGTAAAACAAGTAGAAGGTATTAACTGTACCGGTGGGGTATGTCGTTATGAACCGGCATTCAACGGCTTTAAATTGATGATTACCTCCAGTTTTTAGTAAAAAAGGAATAAAAGACATCATAGAAAATCGAAAGGTTGGCGCAAGCCAGCCTTTTTTCATTAATATATTTTTTCTGTAGTAAATGTTAAAAATTGTGCATTTGCATTTATATATTTACACCACAACTATATGAACAAAAGTATAATTTGATTAACTATGAGGAAGAGACTTTTACTTGCATTCGCTCTAATTGCGTATGTACAAAGTATTTACGCAGCGTATGTTCCGTTTACCCTAACCAGCGGGTATAATGCGGATGTTGTGGTCAACGGAGTGGGGACCGGACTGGCTACAACCACTTCAGATGTGGATGGCGTCAGTTACGCTTTTGTGGCGCAAGGCTGGCAGCAGACAGCAAGCAGTACACCACTTGCATGGGGCTTCCCGGCATCGGGGGTAGTGAACAGTACCGTGGCAGCCACACCAGGTCTGTATTTTAACCTGGCCTCCTACAGCAGCAATAACAGTGTGCGCATCCCGACCAACGGGACTTCTGCCACTATGGTATTCTCCAATAACGTGGCGGCTAAGAATATATTTTTACTGATGACTTCAGGAAGTGGCACCAGCTACTTTACCGGACAGATCAACTTTACAGATGGTACCAATCAGCCCATCTCTACAGCGACCATTATTCCGGATTGGTTTGGTAGTACAGCACAACCTGTTGCCTTGCTGGGTTTTGGCCGTATCAACCGTTCTACAGACGCGCTGGAAGCCAATACATCAGACCCGAGATTATATCAGATCACCGTTGCGGTCTTACCGGCCAACCAGAGCAAGCTGGTTGCGAGTGTACAAATCAACAAAGACAATACGAGTTCATCCACATCAGTGATCAATGTGTTTGCGGCAAGTGCCGAAATCGTGACCACTAACGATGCCGGAGTATCTCAGTTAACGGCTCCTGTATATTTCTGTCAGGGCAGTAATCAGGTAAAAGTAAAAGTGAAAAACTACGGTAATACTGTGATCAATAACCTGCAGGTACAATGGCAGCTGAACGGGGTGGCACAAACACCATACAGTCTTACCTTACCGTTAGATACCGTTGGTGGTACAGGGCTTAATGAGCGCGAGGTAACCCTGGGTGCTTATACCTTTACCGGTGCAGCCGTAACCTTCAAGTCATGGACCGCATTGCCTAATGGTGGTTCTGATGGTTTTGTATCCAATGATACTTTGGGTGCTACACTACAGGCTTCCTTATCCGGTACTTATACCATCAACAGTGCTGCCGCTACCGGTGGTAGCAACTTTGCCAGCTTTACAGCCCTGGCCAATACCTTAATGACTTACGGTATGTGCGGACCTGTAGTGGTAAATGTTGTTTCTGGATCTGGTCCTTATAACGAGATATTTAGTCTGGGTAATGTACCAGGATCAAGCGCTACCAATACCTTGCGTATAAATGGTAGTGGTGCTACTGTTCAATTTACCAACACAGCTACACAGCGTCAGTTGCTGACCCTATCGGGCACACAGTATACACGCATTGACAGCCTTACCTTTAAAGCGCTGGCTACCGATTATGGCTGGGGTGCCTTACTGACCAGCAACTGTGTTTTTGACTCCATAACCCGCTGTACATTTGACCTGACGGCAATTACAAGCACCTTATCAGCGAATAGTAGCGGTATCGCTATGTCGGGGTCTAATAGCTCTGCAGTCACTACCGGAACCAATGCGACCAACTGCTTTATCTCCGGGAACTACATTAAGGGTACTACCGGTAGCGGAGGTCCTTATTATACCTTAACCATGACAGGTGTAAACAGTAACAATATTATTCGCGGTAATAAGGTTGAAAACTTTTATTTATATGGAATATATATTACCGGTGCAGGTCTGAATAATATTATTGAAAATAACGAGGTGCAAAGGGCAACGAAAACCACGACCAGTACTTTTTACGGTATTTATCTCGGATCGTCAACTGCTGGCGGTATCGTGCGCAACAATCGCATTCACTCTCCTTATGGCGGTACAGTGGCAAATACAAACTCTGTATATGCCATTTATAATACCGGATATGGAGGTACCAGCACCAGTCCTGCTCAGATCTATAACAATGTAATATATAACATTAACCAGGGTGGTTCTATCTATGGTGTTTACCACATCAGCTCGGCGCAATATTGTATGTATTACCATAATACCATCGACATAAGCAAAATACTGACCGGTACTTCTACCAACTATGGTATCTATCTTACCGGTACCAATACCGGCTCTGAGGCGAAGAACAATATCATAAGCATTACCGGAGGTACTTTAGGTACGAAGTACGGCTTCTACTACAGTACTGCAGCCAGTATCTCTTCTGCCTTGAAGAATAATATTTATGTCAATTCTACACAAACAGGTACACAGAACTACGGGTACTATACTGCAGCTTACGCAACGCAGTCTGCCTTCCAGACAGCATATCCTGCATTTGAGCCAGGCTCGCCGGCTGTAGATCCGCAGTTTGTTGCTCCTAATGCCGGCAACTTTACGCCTGCAAATACAGCTTTGGTTGGTGCCGGTGTAAACCTTACTGCTTCTGTTGCTTCAGATATTAACGGAACCCTGCGTAATAATCCTCCTACCATTGGTGCCTTTGAAGTGGTAACCGGTGCGAATAACGCTTCTTTACCAGCATTAATTACGCCGACAGGTAACTTCTGTCCGGGTAGCCAGGCCGTAAAAGTAGTGGTGAAAAACTCTGGCGCGAATGCAATCACTTCGGTGCAGATCAACTGGAAAATAAACGGGGTAACACAAACACCATATGCATGGACCGGAACACTGGTTCCTGCTACAGCTACAACAGGTGCTAATACGGATACTGTAGTAATCGGTAACGGTACCTTCCCTGCCGGTGCAAACAGCCTGGTGGTATGGACTACTGTGCCTAATGGTACTACAGATTCTGATCCGACAAATGATACTTTAAATGCAACCATAACTCCTGCAAACTTTACGATCTCTTCTACTGCAGATACGATCTGTGCGAGCGGTACTGCAACGATGCAATTATCCCCGGCAACCGGCTATGCCGCAAATGCACTGCAATGGCAGGTTTCGGCAGATAATGGTGCAACCTGGGCTGATATTGCCGCTGCAAATACTACTTCGTATGCTGCAACAGGTCTTGCCGCTTCGCGTTGTTACAGAGTGAAAATTATTACCGGCGGCACCAACTGCTTCAGTCCGGTAAAATGCATCCGACTGGATACCGTAGCCATTCTGACCACTACACCAGCCGCCCGTTGCGGTACGGGTACGGTAAGCCTGAATGCGACTGCCCGTCCGGGCAATACCATTAAATGGTATGCTGCATCAACCGGTGGTACTGCATTGGGTACCGGTGGTACATTTGTAACACCTTCTATTGCGACAACAACAACTTACTATGTAGAGGCTGCTATCGGTGCAACAGCATCAGGTTGTGTAACGGCGACCCGTACAGCTGTAATTGCAACGGTGAATGCCGCTCCTGCTGTTAACCTGGGTAACGATACCTTCCTGTGTCCGTCTGCAACCATTAACCTGAATGCAACGACAACCGGCGCTACTTACCTGTGGAGCACCGGCGCTACTACCGCAACGATTGCAGTAACCACTACCGGTACGTACCATGTAGCCGTAACGGGAACGAATAGTTGTGTGAAGAGAGATACCATCGTGATCAGTACCGGTACTAACCCTACTAATCCGCTACCGGCTACAGCCAACCTGTGTCAGGGCAGCAACATTACCTTAAATGCAGGTAATGCAGGTAGTACCTATATCTGGAATGGCGGTGCAACGACACAAACACTTAATGTAACTGCCGCGGGCACTTATAGCGTAACCATTAAAAATACCCAGGGTTGTTCTATTACTACACCGGGTACTGTGGTGACTACGATACCTGCTCCGGTGGTAAACCTGGGTAATGATACCTCTATTTGTGCAACGGCATCTCTGACGCTTAATGCCACAAATGCCGGTGCAAGCTATGCCTGGAATACAGGTGCCACTACACCGACTATTACAGTCAATACAGCTGGTTCATACCGTGTGGTTGTAACGGGCAGCAATACCTGTGTTAAACGTGATACGATTATTGTAACCCTTAAACCAACACCAACCAATGTGCTGCCAGCAGCGCTCGATCTGTGTCAGGGCAGCAGCACTACACTGAATGCGGCTAATACCGGTGCTACTTATTTATGGAATACCGGTGCAACGACACAATCAATCAATGTCAACAGCGGCGGTACTTATAGCGTAACCATCACCAATGCGATTGGTTGTAGCCGTACTACTACCGGTACTACCGTAACCATGAGAGCTTTGCCGGTGGTTAACCTCGGACCGGATACTATCGTATGTAATCATGCTACTTATGTGCTGGATGCGGGTAATGCAGGAGCAAGCTATTCCTGGAATACCAGTGCAACAACACAAACCATTAACCCGATTGCAACCGGAACATACTCTGTTGAAGTGACGAACAGTTATAGCTGTAAAGGTCGCGATACGGCACTGGTTTCTTTCTTCGATGATCCTACTATAGATGGCTTTAACTTCATTCCGATGTTTAACCAACAACTGGGTATGGTACAGTTCCAGCCATTGAATCCTCAGTTTGTAACTAGTTATAGCTGGGATTTCGGAGATGGTTCTGCAGTATCCACACAGGCTAATCCGTCTCATGTGTATGCAACATCCGGTTTGTATAATGTAACCTTGACTGCCTCTAATCACTGCGGTACTATGGATACCAGCCTGGTTATTGATGTAGATCTGCTGGCGACTTCTGTTAAGAAAGTAAATCCTGAACTGGCTAATATCAAACTGTATCCTAATCCGGTACAGCAGGGTACACTGACTATTGAAAATGCCGCTACAGGTGTGAAAATGGAAAGTATCCAGATGATCAATATGCTGGGCCAGGTTATGCTGCAGGTAAAAGCAGATGGCCAGACGAAACAATTCATTACCACGAATGATCTCGCAGCCGGAACTTATATCGTGCATATCCATACCAATAAAGGAATGGTTGTACGTAAAATACAAGTGATCCGATAAGAGTATATACTGTTTTACTTAAAAGAGAGGAGCCTGCAAAGGCTCCTCTCTTTTTGTATGCGCTTAAAGGGTGAGTATAGGCATAGTTATGTACAAAAAATGATCTTTCTTAAAACATTAACTTAACCGTAAAAAATATGTATCACATGATTTTGTATCTTCGCAACGATGAAAAGACCTTTTCTGGCCATATTTCTGTTCCTGCTGCTGGCGGTACAATTAGTACCGGCAAAGGTAGTGAGCGATATTTTGTCCAAACAAAGGGTTGTATCGGAAGAAGAAGTTCATAATAACCACAGCTATATTGATACAGAAAAAGATTCTGATTTAAAGAAGTTCTGGTACCTGCATTATGGCCTGCTTTCGGAAGCGGTCGGCTCCGGAGAGAAGATCACTTACATCATCATGGATGAAGCTTTGTTTAAGGTTCATCATCTTGAAGTCCCCACACAACCTCCCAATTTAGTTTAGTTACCTTTTATGATTAGCTGACCGGTTTCGATCTGTCAGCCTGGCTTTTGGTGCCTTACCGATTCCTGCAATTGCATGTGAATCCTTGTGCGGCTATGCGTGTAATATTCAGCAGAATCATTACAGGCTTATGTTGCCTGTTTGGTACCGGCCATCCTACTATATCTTTCAGAACAAACAAGCGTAACAAAACATCATGTCAAAAAATAAATCATTATTTGCATATGCTAAGCATGACATCTTAGCGGGGCTGATCGTATTCCTGATCGCCTTACCCCTGTGCCTTGGTATCGCCCAGGCTTCAGGTGCACCATTATTTTCCGGTATTGTAGCCGGTGTTGTTGGTGGTATTGTCATAGGCTTTCTGAGCAAAAGTAACTTTAGTGTAAGTGGCCCTGCCGCAGGTCTCGTATCCCTGGTTGTGGGTGCTATTGCCGACCTGGGCGTTTTTGAAATTTTCCTCTGTGCCGTTTTGCTGTCCGGGGTATTTCAGATCGTTCTGGGCTTTGCCAAAGCAGGTACTTTTGCCAACTTCTTTCCCTCCAGCGTTATTGAAGGTATGCTGGCCGGTATCGGTCTTACCATTATCTTTAAGCAATTACCCGATGCGGTAGGTTTCAGCGGTCCGGATAAGCTGGTCGGTATGAGAGACGGAGAGCGGGGAATGAATACCGATATCCTGACCGGTATTACCGAAAACATTCACTTTGGTGCTGTGGTCATCACACTGGTATGTCTGGCTATATTAATCCTGTGGCAAACCAAGCCATTCCGCAGAATACAGATGATTCCGGCCGGTGTCGTTGTAGTGGTTGTAGGTACTTTGCTCAACTCCTTATTCCACTCTACCGGTGGTGCATTACACCTGGGTGCAGATTACCTGGTACAGCTGAATGTTCCAGATTCTGCCGAAGCATTTTTCAAGCAGTTTAAAATGCCGGATTTTTCAGGTTTAAAAAATCCTAAAGTATGGCAATATGGAGTAATGATTGCAGTGGTTGCCTCTATAGAGACATTACTTTGTATTGAAGCGACAGATAAACTTGATCCGCTGAAGCGCAACACTTCCGGTAATGCGGAACTGAAAGCGCAAGGTATCGGTAATATTATCAGTGGTCTGATCGGAGGTTTGCCTATTACTTCGGTAATTGTTCGTTCCAGTGCCAATATCAATGCCGGTGCCAAGTCCAAGCTGTCGGCTATTATACACGGTATCTTACTGCTGGTCTGTGTGGCTACGATTCCGGCGATCCTGAACATGATCCCGAAATCTGCGCTGGCTGCGATCCTTATCTTTACCGGTTATCGCCTGGCAAAGCCTGCAACCTTCATACATATGTATAAAGTAGGCCCTACAGAGTTTATCCCTTTTGCGGTTACCGCTGTGGCTGTTGCCCTGCCATTCCTTGGATTATTAAAAGGCGTAGGACTGGGTATGCTCATCAGTATCTTCTACCTGCTGCGCAGCAATATGCGTATCCCGTATTATTACCGTCGTGTGCAGTCTGAAGAAAAAGATGTAACCACCCTGGAACTGGCTCAGGAAGTATCGTTCCTCAACAAAGGAAGTATCAAAACAACCCTGAATAGTTTTGCAGAAGGCAGTACGGTAATTATTGATGCAAGTAAAGCTGAATATATTGACTATGATGTGCTGGAAGAGATCAGGGAGTTCTATACTGTACAGGCGCCGAGCCGCGGTATTACAGTATCCCTGGTAGGATTTAAGAATGATTATAAAATTCCGGAAGGTGCTAATGTGCACTACCTGATGACCGAACTGGAGCAGGATGAGCATGCACGGAAATGGTCCGGTAAGCACAAAAAGCTATTGAAGGAGCTGAATGGCGACAAAGAGTAAACAAACACAATCAAAATCAAAAAATTATTAAAATCATGTTACAGTCTTATAACAACAATTTAGAAGAATTAACCCCGAACGACGCATTAACGATCTTAATGGATGGCAATACCCGTTTCGTAAACGGAATCAGCAAGAGCAAAAATTTTTTAAGCAGAGTTGAAGAAACCGGTAGTCAGCAGAAGCCATTTGCAGCTATCCTTAGCTGTATGGACTCCCGTGCTCCGGTAGAGATCCTGTTTGACCAGGGTATTGGTGATGTATTCAGTGTGCGTATTGCCGGTAATGTGGTGTCTGAAAACGTACTGGGATCGCTGGAATACGCGGTAGGTGTAAGCGGTTCTAAACTGATCATGGTAATGGGGCATACCAATTGCGGTGCGGTAAAAGGCGCTTGTGATCATGTAGAGTTCGGTAACCTGACAGGTCTGCTGAATAAGATCCAGCCTGCGGTAACAGCGGGTAATGCAGGAGATGGCGAGAAGAATAGCAAGAACGATGCATTCGTAGAAGATGTAACCCGCCTGAATATCCAGAACTCTATCAACAGCATTTTGCAGCAAAGCGAGGTGATCAAGAAACTGACAGAAGAAGGTAAGATCAGCTTGGTAGGCGCAGTATACAACGTATCAAAAGGTACGGTTGAACTCCTGGGCGAGCAAAACTAATCTGAATTGAATATTGTTATAAAGGGACAAAGTAACGTACTTTGTCCCTTTATATTTTTACCTAAAATAACACAACATGATAACACTGAAAGACGCACAGGGACAGGTAGACGAATGGATCAAAACGATAGGCGTCCGCTATTTTAACGAGCTGACCAACCTGGGCATATTAATGGAAGAGGTTGGTGAACTGTCCCGCATTATGGTGCGACAGTATGGCGAACAGTCTTTTAAAGAAAGTGATAAGGGCAAAGACCTCTCCGATGAAATGGCCGATGTATTATGGGTATTGCTCTGCCTCGCCAACCAGACCGGGGTCGATCTTACCGAAGCCTTTGAACGTAATATGGCTAAGAAAACCAAACGGGATGCACAGCGTCATAAAGAAAATGATAAGCTATAATTCATATGGCATTTAGCTGCATATTTGTAATAATTGTCATATCTTAGATTAATCACCTAATACAAAAGCAATTATTATGAACAAGTTGTATGCTACCGTAATGATGGTTGCAGGCGCAAGTATGCTGTCTGTACAGGCTATGGCCATTAAGTTTAAAGTGCTGGAAGGCAATATGGATGCCGTTAAGAACGAAACCCAACTGAATGTTGTATATGATTACAGCAAAATGGGTGTAGGTAAATTTGATGATGAAGCCGATTATATCCGAAAGAAAAAGGCGGATTATAATGAAAAGGAAGCGGGCAGGGGAGATGCCTGGGCCAAAGCTTGGAAAGCAGATCGCAGCAAGCGTTTTGAACCGGCATTTGAAGACCTGTTCAACAAGCACTCTGCCAAAACCAAGGTTGGTAACTTTCCATCAGCAAAATATACACTCATATTCAAAACAACCTTTACCGAACCGGGCTTTAATGTGCATGTCATGCGTAAAAATGCCTCTATTGATGGCGAGTTCTGGGTTGTGGAAACGGCTAATCAGGCTAATGTAATTGCCAAGGTGCAGATGAGTGATGCGCCAGGCCGTACTTTCGGAGGCTATGATTACGATACCGGCGCCCGCCTGGAAGAAAGTTATGCAATGGCCGGGAAGTCTTTTGCCAAGAAATATTTCTAATAAAGCATTAATATAAAAAGAGGAAGGGATAAGACACCGTCTTATCCCTTCCTCTTTTTATATTAAAACCTGGTTCTATTTATACCAGAAAGTCAGGTACAGGAATATGAGCATCAGTACGAGTACACTAATGCTTTCAAAACGGGTAAACTGGTGTTCATCTCCTCTCTTTTTAGCTTTGAAAAAGCGGATCCAGCGGATGGATGCAACTACCGCCAGTAGGGCCAGTACGACAATCTTTAAAATATCTACAGTCTGCATAATCAATAATTTTTATATAATACTTACAATAATACACCTCTTAGGAATAATACGGCACAGGAGAAGTAAATAATCAGTCCTGTAACATCTACCAGGGTAGCGACAAAAGGCGCAGAAGAGGTAGCTGGATCGGCCCCTAAACGCTTTAACAGCATAGGCAGCATAGACCCGGCAAACGAACCCCAGAGTACTACAAATATGAGCGAGGTACTGATGGCCATAGATAAGAGTAGCCAGTGATCACCGTATATCGTAGGATCGACCAGGTGCCAGATATAAATACGGGCAAAGCCGATTACCGCAAGGCTTGTACCCAGCAATAAACCGGAGACAATCTCACGGCGCATAACACGCCACCAGTCTTTAAGGGTAACTTCTCCGAGTGCCATTGCCTGAATGATCAGGGTTGAGGCCTGTGAGCCACTGTTACCCCCGCAGGAGATAATCAGCGGAATGAACAAGGATAGTACCACTGCTTTCTGGATCTGGTCTTCAAAGAATCCCATTGCTGTAGCGGTAAGCATCTCACCCAGCATCAGGACTGCAAGCCATCCCACACGCTTTTTGAACAAGCTGAATATAGGCGTATCCAGGTAAGGTTCATCCAGGGCTTCGGTACCCCCGATTTTCTGAATGTCCTCTGTAAATTCTTCGTTGGCTACCCACAGGATATCATCTACAGTAACAATACCCAGCAGAATGTTTTTATCATCCGTCACGGGCAGGGCCACACGATTATTCATACGGAATACCTGTACCGCTTCTTCCTGGTTGGTATTGGCGTTGAGGGATACCAGGCGGTTGTCCACGATGTCTTCAACAAAAGTATCCGGATCGGCCAGTAATACTTTACGGATCTGCAGATCGTCCAGCAAAACACCGTTTTCATCAATGACATAGATTACATTGATCGTTTCGGAGTTTACACCATACCTGCGTATATGATCCAGCACACGGCTTATTTTCCAGTGCTTTTTAACTGCTACATAATCCGGGGTCATCAGACGGCCTACGCTGTCTTCTTTATATCCCAGCAGTTTCAGGGCTTCTTTACGTTCTTCTTCCGGGAGCAGGATGATGAGTTTTTTTACCGCATCACCACTCAGTTCGCTGAAGAGCGAAGTAAGGTCATCCGGTGGCAGCTCATTGATCAGCTCGGAAATCTTATGGCCAGATAGCTTTTTAAGGATACGGGCCTGGGTAGGAAAGTCCAGGATCCTGAATACATGTACCGAGCGACCGATGGGCAGCACTTCAAAGAAGCGCGGAGCATGGTCCGGCAGTTCATCTACCAGTTCCTTTACATCAGAGATATTCTGATCCTCTAAAAAGTGCAGAAGGTCCCTGTCGGTACCATATTCGATCAGGTGCTCCGTTTTTTCAATTATGGATTGCAGCTGTTGTTCCATAATGCCTCAATTTTAGAAAGGTTAGTGAAAAATTTTTCAGGATAGGCTGCGAAATTCGGCTATTTTATTTAAGATCAGATCAAATTACAGAAATTTAATTTTAAACCTTATTCGGGGGAGAAGTCATAATTTCGCTGCTTATGAACCTGAATCCGTTAATGATTTTTGTATCGGTGCTGAAGCTGCTGCTGTACCCGTTTTCGCTGCTGTATGGTGCGATTATGTGGCTGCGCAATCGTCTTTATGATACCGGCATTTACTCCTCTGTACAATTTAGTGTACCGGTGATCAGCGTAGGCAACCTGTCTACCGGTGGTACCGGCAAGACCCCGCATATAGAATACCTGATGCGCCTGTTGCGTTATGAATACCTGGTGGCTACACAAAGCCGCGGGTATAAGCGCCGCAGCCGCGGGTTTAAGCTGGCCGATGAATCAACTACAGCCTATGAGATAGGGGATGAACCAATGCAATTCAAACTCAAGTTTCCGGAAATGTCTGTAAGCGTCTGTGAAGAACGGATGACCGGTATACCCGCTTTGCTGGCAGAACGCCCGGAAACAGAAGTCATCTTGCTGGACGATGCTTACCAGCATCGCTCCGTAAAGGCAGGTCTAAATATCCTGATCACAGATTATTCCCGTCCGTTCTATACCGATTATGTATTGCCCTTCGGTAACCTGAGAGAGGGGCGCAGGGCCGCTAAAAGAGCCCATGTAATTATTGTATCCAAATGCCCTCCGGATTTGCCGGCAGCTGAGCGCAAGGCCATCACCGAACGCATCAATCCATTGCCGCATCAGAAAGTGTTTTTTACTCATATCCGTTACGGTACCTGCTTTGACTTCTTTACCGGTAACCCCGTATCATTGCAGAAAGAGCAGCATATTATCCTGGTCAGTGGTATCGCCCGGCCGGAGCCGATGCTGCATCACCTGAGAGAACAGGTAGCCGACGTACACTTGCTGCGTTATCCCGATCATCATTATTTTACTACTGCTAATCTCGAGGAAATAAAACAAACCTGTAAAAACTGGGAGGCTAAACAACCGGTTATCATTACTACAGAGAAGGATGCCACAAGACTGGCCCTGCACCGTGATACATTGCAGGCCTGGGGTGTACCAGTCTGGGTATTGCCAATAGAAATCGATTTTATAGAAGGCAAAGAGCAGTTTGACCAGATTGTACTGGAGTATATTGTAGATACACGCATGTCTTTCTACGCAGCCATGGAAAATTTTTAAGAAATATTTTAAATAATACACGATAAGGTACTATCTTTGTACCCGAAAAAACAAGAGTCATGCCAAAAAGAATTAAACATACCGGTAAGCAAGTTTCAATGTTCCTGTTACACTTAGTCGTTTTTGCTGTTGCGAATATAGCTATGTGGTACATTACATATGCAGGAAAAACAGAATGGGTATACCCTTGGCCAGCCTGGGTTACTGCAGCATGGGGACTGTTGGTTGTAGGACATGCCTGCACCATCTGGGCTAATTATGAAGACCGCGGTATGGATACATTTAAAAAACAACTCCAAAACTAATATTTACTTTAGTTTAATATAATTGAATCCCCCGGACATTTGTCCGGGGGATTTTTGTATCTTGCCCCTACCTATAATCTACATACTATGTTTTATTCTGCTGCTCTTGCCGGTAGCAAAGCCCCCATGCTTTATGTGCTGGCTGCATTTGTTGCGGGTATCATCAGCTACGACCTTTGGGGCATACACTACTCCCGTACTTTAATACTGTGCTGCTGGGCCTTGCTCTGCATTATCGCACTTTCCTCTTTCATTTTAAGGTCCAGGTACAAATGGGGTTCGTACTGCAGCAATGCGACGGCTTTCTCTGTTATTACCCTTACTGCCTGGGTACTATATGCCTACCAGGATACAAGGCAGTCGCCTGATTGGATAGGTGCACACTATCAGAACTACCGCGAATTTCAGGTCCGGGTGCTGGATACACCCCGTGAAAAGAATGCTACCTATTATATTCCGGTATCTGTAATGGCCGGCAGAGATCATACCGGCTGGCATACCTTATCGGGTAAGGTAAGGTTGTACGTCTATAAAAATGATACTGTCCGATTACAGGGTAGGGGAGCGATATATCGTGTGCCTAATGAATTGCAGTTGCTCAAACAAAATCATAATCCCTTTGCGGTAGATTTTATAAGGCAACAACAGCGTAACGGGTTTTATCACCAGCAGTTCATTGCACCGGATGATGTACACATCCTTAGCAAAACCTCCGAAGTCCGGACAAGTGATCAGGCACGATCTGTTATACTATATGCGCTGAAGCAGTATATACCCGATACGCTGACCTCCGCCCTTGCTCAAGCCACTTTCCTTAACGAAGTAACGGATGAGATGAGCGTACTGAAGGACATGTATACGCATACCGGTATCATGCACATTATTGCTATTTCGGGCATGCATGTCAACCTGCTGTTTATGCTGCTTGTACTGCCTTTTTACCGAATGCGCGATCCGGGTAGACAGTGGATCAAATATATACTGGTGCTACCTTTCGTGTGGGCTTACATTGCCTTATGTGATTATCCGCCATCAGCTGTAAGGGCAGCCATCAGTTTCTCTGTGATCACCCTGGCCTTGTGCAGCAGGCGCAGGGCGGAGCCTCTGCAACTCTGGGCTATAACGGCATTGACATTACTGTGCATTAACCCGGCCTGGTTATATCATATCGGTGTGCAATTGTCTCTGCTGGCGGTTTTGTCCATTATACTATTTTACAGACCGGTCCGTAACTGGTTTTCATTTTCGTTCCGGCCATTACAACTATTATGGGAGACCATAGCGATGAGCCTGGCAGTACAGATATTGGTAGCGCCCTTGATCATCTATTACTTTCATCAGTTTCCCGTATGGTTTCTTCCGGCCAATGTACTGGCAGCAGTATTCAGTACACTGCTGATGATGATGTCATTGGTGATTATTTTATTTTCGGCTATACAGCTGCCCGTAATTGCCCTTATATGTGGTAAGGCACTGGTTGCCTGTACACAGGCCTTTCACTCCCTGTTGGGCTTCCTGGATCGCTATACACCAGATGCGGCCAGTTGGCTACCGCTTGATACCTGGGATTATGTATTGCTGATGATCATTATTATCGTTTTGGCCGTTTATTTCCTGCGTCGGTATTATCCGGCACTACCAGCAGGTATAGGTCTACTGCTCTTGTTTGTGCTGAACCTGATGGTACAGGATTTTATGGCTACACGCCAGAACGGAATTATAATCTATGCTGCAGGTAAAGAAACACTGATAGAGCAAATATCCGGTCGCACCGCACGTACCTATAGTACACAACCCATAAGCATTTCAGCGCAGGAATATATACTAAGGCCGGCACACCTGGGTTACCGGATCAGAAAACAAAAGGCAGTCCCTTTGACTTATGGAACCGTGAATCTTTCTGCTAAACGGATTGCCTGGGCAGATGCTACAGCATTGCATCAATTAGCGCCGGAAATGGATGTTCTGATCCTGTCCGGAAAAGCAGATCCCGAGCAGATCATCAGGCTGCATCCTGCTCAAATTATACTGGCCGGAGGTCATACCCGTAACGGAATACAGCGATTGAAAACACAGTTATTTACAGCGGGATATGAGGTCTATACAGTGGCTGAACAGGGTGTCTGGATTTTTTTTGAATAGTTTTGGCGGAAAGAAAAAAGCACTTATATTTGCAATCCCATGGGGAATTAGCTCATTTGGTAGAGCGCTTGCATGGCATGCAAGAGGTGACCGGTTCGATTCCGGTATTCTCCACAATTCCCTGAAAACCGCTCTAGTAGCGGTTTTCTTGTGTATGATTCTTAATAGCTCGTGTATGCTCGAATTTTCAGCATGAACACACGAGAAAAAAAATTTTTTTCCCCTGAATTACATTCCTTTGACAATGACTTATTGAAGCGTTGGCGCGTCGAATGGTGGGAGGAACACCCCAAATACCCTAATGGTAAAAGGTGCGTAAAAGAGGGTAATATTAACAGGGGCAACACTATTGAAGAACGGCTGGAGCTCGCCCAGTTACTTATATCTGATATTGTAAAAAAGTATTCAAAATCAGAAGAAGAGCCAGCAACCGTGCTACACCAAGCCCTAATATCCGGGCAAATTGGATGGCGAAAAAAAACCTTTCAAACCTATAAGACTATTATAAATGTATTCTGTGAATACTATCCACGTCCTGAATATGCGACATCGCTTGATGTACATAAATTTCTACTAAATCTTAAAAGTGATGGCATGAGCCAGTCTACGGTAAAGAAGTACCGGGATATATTGGCCTACACTTATGAAAAAGCACTAAAAAACAAGCTGGTAAAGGCAAACCCTGTCGATACTGAAATAAGTATAAAGAGAGAGGCTAGGTCGTTGCTATACTTTAGTAAAGACCAAATTGAAAAGATCAAAGCCGCTGATAAACCACCTCAGTTATGGCTTGCGATTCAGTTTCTATTTTATTGCTTTATTCGTCCTGGTGAACAAAGGCATATGCGTATAGAGTGGATAAACTTTGATGAAGGATATATCGAAGTTCCAGGACAATTCAGTAAAAACAAAAAAACTGAAAAGGTATTTATACCTAATCAGTTTTTAAATGAAATTTTATACCTAAAAGATTATCCCAACTCCTTTTATATTCTAAGCAAAAGCGGCGTTCCTGGGCCTGAACAGATAGCGCAAAACTGGCTCAATACCCAGCATTCAAAAGTGCTTAAACAAGTAGGAATAAGAGGCCGTTACGCATTTTATTCGTGGAAACATACCGGAGTTGTTTTATGTGTTAAAGCCGGTATCGGATTAAAAGACCTACAGCTACAGCTGAGACACCATAGCCTGGATATGGTGAACCAATATCTAAAGGATTTGGGCGTATTGGATTGTCCAGATCTCCGTGATAGGTTCCCTTCACTATAGTGTGTGTATATGTGTATGGTTTTTAGGTCTATTTTTTTTGGACTTTTGGACTATAAAGAAATAACATTCTGATATTCAGCATGTTATTTCTTTTTTTGCCAGTCCAAAACCAGCCCCCGAATAGTCCAAAACTGGGGTTATTTCAGTCCAAAAACGAAAAAACCAGCCTTACGGGGCTGGTGAAAAGATAATTGTTCGTAGATGCTGATACAGGGTTACTTTTTCTTTTTGCTCTTTGCTTTAGCGGCTACCTTCTTTTTATAAGCTGGTGAATGGATGCCCTTTTTGGCGGCTTTGCAGGCTAACCCGCCTTTGCGGCCTAATTCAGAGGCACATTTGCTTTTCTTAGGTGTAGCAGCTTTTTTTACTGTTTTGCGCTTAGGTGCGGCTTTCTTTGTCGTGGTTTTTCTTTTTACTGGTGGCATTGTATTCCGTTTATATAGGTTAATAATCTGTTTGCTTTTGCGCGATCAGACGGGCGATGCTTTGACCGGTTCCAGGCCGTCCAGCCCCAAGTGCGTAGGAACTTATATCGTGCCCTGTTTTGTGCCTGGCTTACTCCGGTGGCAATACCCCAGCGGTAATGCTCCATATCGGCGAACTTTTGTCCTTTTTCGTATAGTGTGAAGTATAATATATCATGTACAAACGACTGATAAGCATATACACCCCATTTCGGGAAGATCGGCTGACCAATCCAGGGAACAGAGGCACCGTCATACTCCCAGCCGGGTAATAGATCGAATATTGTTCCGTCCGATATTTGAATGCTTACCGGCTCTGTGATCCGGAAAATGTTATTTTCAAGGGTAGGCGATAGGCATTTAAGGGCTGTATAGTTCCTTATATGCTCTGCTATGTTATGAAGCGTTAATAACATCGGCTTCAAATTTTAGGATCGTTACGGCCTGGATATATTCGGCTTCCAGGTGATCTTCTATACCGTTTCCGATCAAAAGGAACTGATATATAATAAAATCGCCTTGCTGTCTTTCCAGTTCGACCGGGCTCGCTTTTAATGCCATTGCCAGGGCTACCAGGTTATCCTTTAGTGTTTTGTTGAAGTCGGATGCGTAAACCTCTGGGTAACGTCCTAAAGCCCGGATAATGGCAGGGAGTTCATAAAGTTGCACTTCGACGGAAATTATGTCCTGTTTTGCTTTTCCCTTGATCTTATCCCTGATCTCATTTATAAAACCGAAAGTACCGGTCGGATCAGCCAGGTAAAGCCGTACAGCAATAATATGCAGTGCCTTTTTCGTAGTAGAATAGCTTATCTTACTGATCGCTACTTCATCGGAGCCTATGTTTAATCCTGTCATTTGACTTTATATTTTAGTTGAATAGGTAGGGTGTAATGTCCGGTCGTTGGATTGTTCAGCGTTACCCGGATAAGGTTATCAGCTATATTTGGCAGCACCTTATTTGATTGTGTACCATTGCCGACCACTGAACCGACCACGTCTTTTATATCAGTGAAGTCAGAAGGCACCGCTAAACTCATATCGAAGGTCATATCGGAAAACGGATCGGTTGCTATAATATCAACCGTTGCATTTATATCTACGAAGCCATCAGTTAAGGTATAGAGGCCGGAAATTGGCGCAACTGTACAATTAACCATATTTGAAAATACAGGTCTGTAATCGGCCGAGTACGGGGCGTATCGCTTGGTAACATCTGAAAAGAGCGTTAAGCCTGTCGTGGTGCCGAAATAAGCCGAAACGGTCGACTGATCTTCTAACCATCGTGCAACTACATTGATAACCTGTAACCGTGGTTGTCTCCAAAATGTTGCATCCGTTCCGATTACAATATGTAATATTCCGTTTGCATCAGTCATTAAACGTACTGGCTTATCTTTAAAATAGTCGTAATCATTACATACAAACACATTGTTTGTATGTACGTAGGAATTAATATTCCACGTCTTAACTGTTCCATAAGGATCAAGGAAGCGGGCGTCTACAAACATATTTGCTGTATTGTCCGACGCATAGGCTCCCAGCTTTATAATAGCGCAACCGTACGCATCTCCCCAAATGGCAGCAGCAGTAGGGAACATAATTACCGACATTGTACCGGCAGAAAATCCAGGCCGTGATGACCTATCCCTGAACACTAATCGACCGGTATTGTCACTGGTTCGATCAATAATGATACCATTTTGAGTAACATTTCCAGATGCCGTAACTAATTGTAGCGTTGGTGTTACCGGTGTAGGTGGTGTGCTGTTATTCATTGCAAACAGCAAGCGTTCTACGGTCGAAAAATTGTTGATTTCTGCTGCGGAAAATGACATAGTACCAGGGTATATTTTAGAATATATCAGGCGTTCGACCGTTGAAAAGTTTTTGATCTGCTCAGGTGTAAAAGCCATACTCTATTTTGATTTTTTTAATAAGTAAAACTGATAGCCCATAAAGAGAATGGACACCAGCGGGGCCAGTAAGCCGATATACTTTAAAGTATTGGTCAGCCGTGCCCCGGTTGACATTCCGGCCTGAATGGTTACTATATCTGGCACAGAATCTACTTTGAAAATGCGCCTGTTATATCCAGCCTTAGAAATGGTTATGTAATCGGATTCGATTGCAGGAATGATAAAGGTTCCTTCCTGGTCCGTCTCTCTGATTACCTCAACTGCATTACGCATGATCGACCGGCCGGCCGCATCGGTAATGCGAACCATTGCACCAGTAATCGGTTTACCGTTGTTTTCGACTAATCCTTTTGCGTAAATCATTGGTCTTGATGTTTGATAAGGGCTTCTTTTGTTTCTTTCAGGACGGCGGTATTATTTTCCAATGCACGGATCATTGCGCCGTTGTCTGTTTTCAAATATTGCTCCAGCTTTGATGCGTTTTCGTTTACATCTTTCTGTATTCCATTGATCCATTTACATAATACCAGGATAGAAAGAAAAAGGAATGCAACAAGGGTTTCAAGCGGGTATTTTCGGATAAGTGATAGTTTCTGCTGGTTGTATTCCATTGGGTGTAGGTTATAGAGTGATATATCCGACGATGGTTTTATCTGATGTGCTGCGAGTATTGGTTACAACCTGCACACCTTCACGGCTCCCGTTGCTATTACTGTTACCCTCAATTGCGGTAAATGTTCCATCCGGAAATACTTTAGTGATAATGCCGGTATGACCTTTACCACCGCCTGTTGACATAATGAATATACTGCCAACGCTGGGAGCTGATTTTTTATACTTTGCTGGTACGCGGTTCCACTGATCCAATACGCCGCCTGTACGTAGCAAGGGGCTTTTTGTTTTCAGGATTGCGGCTGATTGCTCAAAGCACCATACTACGAATGCCATGCACCAGGGATGCCCGCCCGGAAGTCCTACAGACTTCAAATATTTTTCAACGTCCTTTCCGGTGTTGTTACCGGTTTCACGGATACCTAATTGTGTAGTAGCGATACTGAGTGCTTTTTTCGATAACATTCGTCTAAGTGTTAGCAGGATGGCTAAACCGGCCATGATCGCAGAAATAAGCCATACTACAGGCGTTACTTTAATACGAATTGCGGCCAGTTTAACTTCCATCTGTTTTTATTTATAATGTAGATACAGCTTATTAAGAAAAGTATGCAGAGGGATATTAACAGCGGCTGTCGCTCCCTTCCATACCACATTCCATATTTTTTTTTTAAATACGGCTATTGCCTTAGCGTAGTATTTTGTTCGTTCGGCAAGGTGCTTTAACCCGGAGTTTATTTTCTTAGTTGCTCCTTTCATATCTCCTTTAATAGCTGCATCCTTTAGACCTGATTTAGTTGACCAGTAATATAAGGCTGACCAAATCGCATATTTAGGCTGCTCGAGTAGTTCAGGACTGGTTAAAAGGCGATCATCTCCAAAATACCATTTAGAGAATTTTTGATAATTATATCTACCAGTAAGCTGGAAAATACCTCTACCTTTAAACCTTTCACCGTCACCTGGTTGCGTGTTTCCTAGCTCTTTTGCTTTGGCGGGATTATATCTAATGTCATACTGATTGAAATATGATTTATTCCCGTATTCCTTAAGAGTTTTCAAGCGATCAGATTCTACAGCGCATTGAGCTAAGAATACTGCTAGGGCGTTAGAGCTCGCTAATCCATATTTTACTCCATGCGTATTAATCGTTGCTACCAGTGATTCCACGATGTCAGCACGTGCGTCGTTTCCAACGATGCTATAAATAACATCTTTACTGATAAGGTTTTCTGCCATGTTATGTGCTATTTATTCTTTTGAAAAAATGTGTTTGCCCAATCAGGAATACCGTCGTTTTTGGTATCGAAGCCAAAGCAGATCATATCCCAGCTTTTACGGCTCAATGGCAGGCTATATCCTTTCTTTTTGATCGCCGTTTCGGTATCGTTACCGAGCTTACCATCTACACCAATTTTGCACACGGACTGAAGCAGCTTGATATTTGGGCCGATCATTCCTTTTACCAGTGGGAAACTTTCTGCAACCCAAACAGTTTTTGTGCTGGTGCCGGTACTGGTTGAAGTAGATCCGGAAGCATTGGAGCGGGTTACTTTGGTGTTATCCTGGGTTACTTCTACTTCTATCGGTGCGAAACGAGGCGATATACGGCCAAATATTCCACGACGGTACAAAAGGTACACGAGGCCACCGAAAGCGGCTACAATAAGCACGGGAAGCATATTAACGACGATTTTTTTTGTCTTAGCTGATGCCATACTTTCTGATTAAGAATTTTTGAATAAGCCCGATGATAAAATCAAATGCTTTGTCTGCCAGGAAGAAAAGCAGGGCTTTGATAAATGTTTGTTCCTTGATGCGCTCGATATCCTCTTCTGCACCGGGATTCCTGGCTACGATTCCCGCGATAACTGCATCGGTATTGATATGAGCGTCTAACCGTACAGCCGCTTTCATTAAACGGTCAGCTTTTTATTGGCTCGGAACCGGAAGATTGCGGCCAGGATCAGCGAAATGTACTGTACGTACGTCGCGATCTCCGGTGAATCGCTTACGATTGGCAGATCAATGTTATTCTGCTTGGCAATGGTTGCCAGGATAGCCAGCAGGATAAAGATTACCGTGCGTGACTTTAAAATGTTTTTGAAGTTTTTCATTGAGCTATTTTTTAACTGCTTTTTTGTAATAGATCACTACGAAAATCCCGGCAAGCGTGATGCCTAAGAAAATAGCCAGGCCGATTTTTACGGCGGTACTGGTTTCTACACCAAATTCACCAAATGATCCAGTCGATAAATATTTATTCAGTGCGCTGTCCGGGTTTTTACGTAGGTCGTTTATTGTCTCTTTTAGTGCCATGATGAGCGATTAAAAGCGGTAATTAATTTGTTTCGTGGCTAATATGCTGTTGATCTTTCCAATCTCTGAACGATCCATATCAGATGCTAAAGCCTGTGTCAGAGTGAGGGATTTAACGTTTTTCCAAAGTGCGTCTGCATCATCAATGTCACGGGTTCCGTATGTGCTTATGAGCATCAATACATCAGCATCATTTTTCATCATACCGAATACATCATAGATCGCATCTTCATCAGTTCCCATCCCGTCCATTGCCTGCCAAAGCTTATCGCACATTACTTTAAACTGACTGATTGTGTAGGTCGGTTTCTGTCCTTGTGCTTCCAAGTCTTTCAGCTCATTTTTGACCTCTGTAACGGCCTTCTTTGCTGTCAGTTTCCGGGTAATGGTTTCAAGGATGCCTTTTGCTTTCAGTGCGATAAGAACTACAACACCAACCACGACCAGGGCGAGAATACCTTTTGCCCAAAGCGGCAATCCTGTGAATAGGTTTTTTAAGGCTTGTTTATCCATTTCTGCGTGCGTTTTTTGCGAGTAAGAAAATACCGGCCATAAGTGCGATACCGCCCAATACAAAGCCTATAATCGCTCCGGGAGTACTATACCAGGGCTTTACGTCCTCAATGTACCCGCCCTGGCTCTGATCGCCTTTCCCGAATACATTTTTTACGATGCCACCGACCGTTTCCATGATCTGACCACCTGTAGTTGGTGCAACAATACCCTGTTCTGCAAGGGAAAGACGTGCATCTGCTTTAGTCTGTGCAGCTTCTGCACGCGTACGGATGGCATCTGCTTTGGCCTTCTTTTTATCATTCTTGACCTGCTTTCGGTCGTTTCGCATTTGCTTACGCTCCATACGCATAGCCCGTTTTTGCTTGCGGGTTTCTTTGTTGCCGCCGATGCCTAAAAAGGAATCGCTGTGCATGAAGTCGGTTTGTTCCTCGACCATATCCTGAAAGGATTTCGGATTATTCATAGTGTAGTTGCTTTGTGCTGGCTTTCCGTCCATTGCCCGCGCCCGGTTGAGCTGAGCTTCAGCCCGGAGTATTTGTTCGGAGCTATTGCCGGATAGTACCTGCGTGAGCGCCTTTACACTGTCGGTCAAGGTGTAACCAGCTTGTATATACTGATTTTGTGCCCAGGCATCGACCGCTACTTCATCGGACGTATTCAAAATAATATGCCCCATTTCATGCAGCAGGATAAATACCCGGTGTTCGGGTGGTATGCTGCCCCAGCGGTTGATATTGATGTATATTTCACCCGTGCGCCGATTGCAGCGCGCCGGGGTGCGTGCCTTTATATCTGCGTGATAAATTTTGATGTTATCGGGTGTAAACATTATTTCGGGCTTTTACGGGTGAACATATAGATACCGACACCGACCACCAGGACACCCACAGGGATGTACCAGTTTTGCTTTAACCAGCCGCCGATACCAGCACCGCCAGGATTACCCGGTACATCGCTTTCCTCGTATTCGCCTGCACCTTCACCGGAACCACCACCACCAGCAATGCCACGAACTTTACCGATCACATCACCGATCAGACCACCAACGGCACCAACGGTTTCGGCGGTGTTTTGGATGATCTCACCAGTCGATTTTTTTTCAGATAAGGATGCAGCAAAATTTTGTGGTTCAGCATTGCTGTTACTTAAAGAAGCAAGCCCGATTTTAGCACCAAACTTTCCTACAGAGAAACCGCCCGAACTGCTGGAGCTGCTTTTGTTACCGCCGAGAATGCCACCGATACCGCTTTTGGGCTTGATCCCGTTGGCGCGGTCTGCTTTTTTCTGCTGACGTGCGGCCTGACGGGTTGCTTTCTTTTCCTGTCTTGCGGCCTTACGTTCTGTTTTTGTCTTTCTTGCCATTGATATTGGGTTTTAGAACCAAAAGAAGCCGCCGACGTGCGGCGGCTTCTTATATATCCTATTATTTAATGTTTGGTTGTTACGCCTTGATTACACCATTGCGTTTTGCACGGCCTACTTTACGATCAAGGGATTTTGCATTGTTCACAGTTGCACCGATCATCAGATTGATGGTAAGTGTAGCACCCGGTTCAATGGTAAACAGCACTGCTACCTGGTCATCCATTTGGAATTTAGCAGGAACGGTAACGACATTGTCTTTCATTACGGTTTCGCTGATAAAGTTTGCAGGGATGATCTCTTTTGTTCCTTGTTGGTTGAAAATGCTTTGAGGCATGATACGGATTTTCATGTCACCCAGTTGGCGCGGGCCTGCACCATCTGCACCGGTTGCACTTAAACGCATACCTACTACACGTGTAGGGTTTCTGTATACAAAGCGTTGGAAGTTGTCTACAGTTGTCTGACTACCTACAGCAGTCAGTGCAATACCTTCGATACTATTGAATGTACCTTCTTTGGCTACACCAGTAGCGCGTGTACCGTCTGCATTGAAGTTTACAAAGGATGGATTCAGGTAGAAAGATGCGCGGGCCGGTGTAACACCTTCACGAATGGCATTTGTAACCATAAATTGGATGGTACGGGAGTTAGCGGCCTCGTTGCGGAAACTTGCATCTGTGGAGTTACTGCCGTCAAAATCGAGGTGATCATCACCGGAACCGTCGTAATCGTCCTCGTAGTTATCGTCCTCGTAATCGTTTTCGTAACCGTCAAAGTTGGACAGGTTGTCGTTCGCTTCTTTCTCGATGGCCTGCATTGCTTTGCGGCCGATAAATTGCTGGTTTCTTTTCATGTTGATGAATTGAAATAGTTGTTTTTAAAAATTGTTGTTTTACGTTTTGGAGAAGTGGTTGTTATGCTGCTGGGATTACTTTGCTGGCAATGTATTTGTTGTAGATTACCAGTGCGATTACCGTGCTTAATACAGCCAGTCCGATACCTTTTAAAGTGTCCTTCATTTGAAAAAGATTTTATTTTTGATTGTTGTGAGTACAAAATTATGACGCCCTAAAACCGTACTTTCGGCTTAGGGCGTGATAATGCGTGATAACGCGCGATAATGTGTAATAATGTACTTTAATGTGTGGAGCGGTCAGGGTTCGCCCAGGCATTCGTATATTCTTACCACCTGTAAAGGAGTAAATTTTTTTACTTTGGCGTACTCATCATTTGTAAGTCCGATCTTATCCAAATGCTTTTTGATCCAGGTATTGAAAGTACGCACATCTACCAGGTACTGCTTAGCCAATGTGTTTTTATATACTTCCTTCTTTCTCATGGTGGTTAATTGATCATTAGCGTACGATGCTCCCATTTTACAGGGCTTTTCATTACTTCCAGGTGCAGCTTATATACTGACTCGAATTGCGGTATTTTATACTTGTAGGTTTGTGGCGAATCGTTTGTTTTGAAGATCGTGAGCATATCTACATCCCGGTACAACTTGCTGGGTACATCTCCAAACCCATGAAAAAGGATCAGTGCATCCACATTCCGTTGCTTAGTGTCCAACAGTACGTTACGAAACTGTATGTCGATTGTCTCCGTAATGTATTTACCTGCATCCTCGTATATAAGCCCGCAGTTACGGCAATGCTCCTTTATGATTGCCATTATGGAAGGGAAGCTGATTTGATTAACCATTACCCGGACCGTGCCCTTTTTTATCGCCGGGATCATCTCCGGGCTAATAATCGGGTATTGCCTGTAGTCCTCATGGTTGATCGTATCGAAGATGAAGTTACGCTCATACAATCCCTGATATACAGATAATACCTTAAGTGTCTGCGTAGTTTTCCCGGAGCCGCGCCGACCGACGGTCAATGCGACTTTATTCATGCGTGGTGGCATACTTACTTGTTTTTGGAAATAGCGAGAGTGAACAAAGGAATAGCACGAGGCAAAGCAACCATGCCAGCAGCGATAAGAAGCGCGGTTTGCGGGGTGGTCTCAAACTTGGTGTGCTTCAGAACCTGGGAAAGCGGTTCGACCAGTGATTTCTTTTCGTCTTTAGTGAATGGCAGCGCCTCTTCAAAATCGGTATAATCTACATAGATTTCCATCACTTCCTGATCACGTTCGGATAATACCATAGTATTGATACGATCTGCTTTCTGTTGCCGATATTTTAAAGCCAGGGCTTTCATATCCCTTCGATCATCAGGCGATAACATACGGCTGTACAGCATCGGCCCGGTAGCGGTCAGGGCGGTATCTACCAAATCGACGATCGTTTCTGCCAGCTTCTTGCTGTCATAGCTCCCTGCGATTGTATCAGAAGCCGAAACAGCCGGTAACGTAGGTTGTATCAGTTCCGGATCAACTTCGATTCCAGCAGCGGACAACTCCTCCGGGCTTGCCTCGTCAGCGGTCGCGGTCTCGTCGCGGTGTACCGTTGCTTCAGACAGTACCGATTCAATGCTAACGGTCTCAATTTCATGTGTAGGATCGTATGGTAATTGTTCCAGGTCGGTGTTATTATTCTCCATGTGGTAGCTCTTTTGTTTGGTTATTGGGTATAGTGTGCTGGCTTTCCGGGTACAGGTATTGCCCGCCGATGTCTACAACGGTGGCAAAGGATTTACCGAAACGGGCGGAAAAATCAGGGTCTTTCTCTATCTTCTTTGACAGCTTAAAAGCACGGTTTCCCATTCTCATATAATCCGTTAAGCCAATGTCACCGCCTGGGATAGTGCCGCCGAAAAGATCATCTTTAATGATACCGATCAAATAGGTACTGGCATGTAGCATCCGGGTAAAATCTGAATCCCTGGCTTTCAGTGCTTTGTTTTGAGCGATCAAGGCTTCGAGTTCGGAGCGTTTTACCTGCACGTATTCGCTCTGTGCTGTCGCTTCCTGGGTTTGTGGTGCGGTTTCTTGGTTCTGCATTTGTTTGTTCGTTTGTGATTGGTGGCTTTATGGATGCCGTAATCGGCGGGAGTTCCTACAAGTGCGGTAAGTATAACCGGGAGTACGAATGCGCCGGGCATGGCGTTTATAGGAAATAATCTACTCATCGGTTGTACATTTTGTTGAACCAGCCTACCTTTTTACTCGGTGCCTGCTCCTTTTCCTGCTGCTCCTGCTGCACCATCCGGGAGAACGATACGATTTCGGCTTTCAGTTTTTTGTTTTCTTCCAGCAGGGCTTCATACCTGGTATGCAGCTCTTTTGCGCCTTTCGCCCGGTCTCGTAGTTCCGTGTGTATATTGGCAAGCCTTGCATACTTTGCCTTTTCTTCATTAAGTTGCTCCTGTAAAAAGATGTCCTGGCTTGCATCTACACTGTTTGCAGTTTCGATTTGTCGTTGTAGGTCTGCATTCAGGTTTTCCAGTTCGGACACCGTGGATGCAAAAGCATTACAGCGGTTTTCATGCTGGTCTAACACTTGCAGGAAGAGGTTTGCCAGCGTCGGGCTTTCAGGTATACTAATGCCTACGACTTCACAGAAGGTGGCTATACGCTCCAGCTGATCACCGGAGAAGTACACCGACATTTTGTTTTTTAAGTCCATTGGTAAGGTTTAAAACAGGGAGATACGGTCAGCCAGTATTGTAGAATACTCGCTCATCGCGTTGAACTGGTTGGTAAGTAACTCCTGCTCGATTGAGTGCAGGTTTTGGAAAATATCAGTCTTAAGGAACTGGGACAGCTTATGTAATTTTTCGTCGAGTTCGATTCTTTCGGTAACGACACGCTGCTGATGTGGGAGAAGATTTTCTGTATTCATGATGTGTTAAAATGTGTCGACAAAGTTGCATACACATCGAGCCGAAAAGAACACCGTTCCATAAACAGAACAAAAGGCCGTGTATGCAGTGTTTGCACTTTCGGACTATGTTTGGACTGGTTTTGGACTGGTTTTGGACTGTATGAAAAAGCCTGAAAGCAGCATACAATATGCTTTTTCTAGCTTGAAAGTCCAAAAGCCCAAAAAATCTATGGTAATAATACTAAAGTATAAAATAGAAGAAAAAATATAATATATAGTATTCGGGATTTTTGATTTTTTCCGGAGCCGCCAAAAGCCCAAAATCCAAAATCTCAACCACCGTTGCTGTCAGGGGAGAGGCGAAGCGCGGGAGCCGGGGTGCTGCGCTAAAAAGGTATCCCCCGCCGAAAGGGCGGGGGATGGTTTCAGGCCGGCTTCGCGCGGCGGTGTGGCAATGGGAGGTTAGATGTTACCCCATTGATCTGCTATAGCTTGAGCTATGCCGGGGTATGTCTTCGATCTTAACTTTTGACGATCTACTGACGGGGGCATTTTCCATATACGATTTTCCCGGCCGGGAACAATATGAGTAGGTGTAAGGTTTGGCAGGTTGTGCAGCCACAACCAAGTTTCCTTTGTTTCACCGTGCCCAAACTGCCAAGGTTGAATAACTTGTGTCTTAGGGCCGATAAAACGCTGCATGATCGTTTTAGGTTGCTCCAATCCTACCATATCGCACACTTTTCGAGCTTCCAGCCATGCTTTTTTGCATAGCTCTATCCCTTCTAACCTGAGAGGGCTATTCCAGTACCAGCGGTTGCCGCTAATGGCAGTATAGGTGCAAGGGGGGTGAAGCATTATCAAATCCCATTTTTGTAGATGTATGGCATCGAAAATGTCCATTTTCAAATGCCTGTCAGGAATCGATCCTGAACATTCCTGAATATCGCAGCTGTAAGCGTTGTGTCCACGTTTTACAAACTCGTAAGTTATTGCCTGGCTTTCTTCAAATCCTAAAAGTATATCCAATGTTTTGCCGGGTATAGGGAGCCGGGGCCGTTATTGAGGTTTGTAATTACTGTTTAACTGTATTGTATGGATGGTGCCGTTTACTGGCAGGAATACGCTATCTATTAGCACCGTAACCCGGTTGTAACCGATATGAAAGCTATCGCAGTAAATGACCGTTGGTGCCTGGTAACTGAGCTGGCTAACGGTAACGATATATTTTCGCTTGGATGGCTGCAGCTCGCAGGAAGAAAGGCAGCAAAGGGATAGCAGGGCTATAATGATATGTTTCATAAATCAAGGGGTTTAAAATTGGTGTCTCCACTGTCCGGGGCTGCTATTGGTTGCCCTTTTACTGTGAAGGTGTAGTAATCTACTCCGGAGCGGCGGTCGCGGCCGTCCTGTTTGTGCGCGTTTATTTCCAGGTCGTTCAGCTCGGCCCACATCTTCACAAACTTGGACCAGGTATTTTTCTTTGGCGGGTATTTCGGCTTTGCATGATCCAGGTACTTTTCATACAGCTTGCCCGCGTCGTATTCTTTATGCCCGTATTTCATTTGATCCTTTACGGTCTCGTCCATGTATTCGACAAACTCTTCTGATGCAGTGTCGATCAGTTTATTCATACCGTAATTGTCCAGCGGGAAAGCCAGAAGGCCATCGCGTAAGTGCATATGCAGGCAGTTCAGCATGAAGCAATAGTAACGTGCCCACTCGTCTGCATCCCAATCGTGGAAGAACATACGGCCAAACTCGATAGCGGGGGTGTGGCTGGCGTTAAAGTAGGTGCCAAACTCTACGATCTGCTGCCTGGCTAACATACTTTGCCCTTCACCCTTAATACTTGAGTTAGAGGATAGGTACATTTTCGGTGAATCCTGGTAAGGAATAGTGATCGTATCGACGTACATTTTCTCAATCGAAAAATCCTCTGTCAGCAAGGAATACAGCCGGGTAAAGTCAAAGTTTGATCGTACATCGTCAAAGTTTATAATACCGGTATCGAGCGTAACTTTAGAGAAAGGGCGGTTGCCGTCAAATTTGAAGTTACGGCCATCCAGGGTGGTCACCTTCAGCATACGGTCGGCCAGCTTAATAAACAAAGACTTGCCGGAGCGGCCGTTGTTATCATTCCCTGACCGGAGCGACTTATCTACAGCGATAACGGCTTTGGTCAGAACCGGGCTTTTGTAACGGTGTAGTAAATAGCCCATCGTGGTACACATACTATTGTACTTTGCCCATTCTTCAGGGCTCCGCTCTGCGATTTCTGCTTTGCGTCCGGTGGCTACTAACCACATATAGCGGTTTACATCGCTTTCCTGGTAGTCTATATCTTTATATTCGGTCTCTATCTGCTGCTTTCTCCAAATTGCACCCTGACGGTCGGTATAGTCTATCATTTTTATACCGTCTGATGTAATCTCTGCATACTTATTGCTAAAGTATATATACGCTGCTTTGGCCGTGTCTCGCTTAAAATCGGGCGTATAGTACTCCAATCCTTCTAATATACCAGTGCTGCAATAGTTCTTTGCCCCGCGCCGGAACATTTCACGGACACTTTTAAACTCATTTGAAGGTTGGCTTTTCAGGTATTCGATCATAAATTCTTTGATCTTCAATTCATTCACCAGCTCGATTACGTTACGGTTATGGTCTACGTGTATAAACTGATAGCCTTCACCCGCTTTATACTTGTAAAAGCCATTGTTTTGAAGGAATGTAATTGCATCGTCGTAACTATACTTATACTCTCCCAGCGGTTCATCTGTTTTCGGGTCTTTTAATACCTCTCCGGTTGCCTTATCCCTTTTAGGTACCTGATACCAGAATAGAACGGTTTCATCATACATCGGTGGCACTGCTTCCGGATCTTCTTGTTTTAGTTTTAAACCAGTACCCCGTAAATCAGACGATACCAGGTCAAGATACTTGCTGCTTTCATTACTGAATTTGCTGTAAACTGATTTGATCGTCGCTAAGTCCTCTTTGTCCGGTTCCGGCCACCCACAGAAATGCGCTACACCATCGGCACACTGTTGAATACCCAGGCCGTAACGGTTCGCCTGTATTGCGAACTGGTTTATATAGGCATTGTACGTGCCATCCATTGGCTGCACCGTTTTTGTAACGATCTCGTGTATCTTATCCCAATAGTCAGTACCACTTTTAGCCGTGTTGGCCGGCTTTGGTTTAGCTGGTGCAGGCTTATCGGCTTTGCGCGGGGTATAGGTGGCAATAAACTGCTGATCTATCGCATACGGGCTATTATTGACGTATGCTTCCGGATCGTATGACAGGAAGCATAAGCGGCAAACATCTTTTCCGGATTCATCTATGACCAGGGAATATTTACTAAACAGATACCCTTTTAGGGCTTCAAACACCTCTAAATGCTTGGAGTAATCGGCTTGGGTATAAAATACCAGTTTCAGCCCGTTGCCGCTGGGAGACACAAAGCAGGCCGCTAAGAAAATATCGTCTTCTGTTAGCTGGAGCTTTACGGATTCTACATTGTCCAGGTCGTCAATGTCTATACAGATAAAGCCCGTGTAATCTGTCAGTGCATCAGCACTACGTTTCGCGAATGTTCCTGACCAGGTTACGGCTGGCAGAGCTTTTTTAAATTCTGATCGTTGCTTCTTATCGGTTATGTTCCTTAGTTCGGTAATTTCATTCTCATAAGTACCATCGGTAATGCGCTGTAGTGCTTCATTGAATGATATTACGCCCGCAGGAACTTTACTGCGAGCGTTAGAAAATATGGATATTTCGGTATTTTGGATCATGGTTATATACTTTGCAGGGCTTGGGACATGATTTTTTGTGTAATACATTTATTGGCCGGCATGTGGTACATCTTATATCCCATGTATATTAAAGCCTTATGCAAATGCAGCATTGAAAAGAAGAATTGGTTGTTAGCCACTTCCATCATTTGCATAAGATTCATTGGCTGGCAATTATGTGATAGTGCGGCTTTATAGGCTATTCTTTCGTCCGGATTAAGTGAAGTATACCACTCTTTCCAATTGTTATATTTACCAGTCATTATCGGGATATTGAGGGGTGAAGGGAATTAATTTCTTAAGCGTGAGTAATTGTTGAAATTCGGCGGCGGTTCTCGATACGATCTGTTGCTGGGTATGCCCAAACTCGACCAGGTAACACACCTGGTGATCGTCGGGGCGTTGAGGGCAAGATATGAGCAGGAAGGCGCGGCGGGTTTGTTCATTCTTGTAATAGGTCAGCGGCTCAAAACAGTACCGGTTTTCCCGGTCGCATTTGCATTGATCCTCTTTAAAGTCGGGGGGTGAGCAGGCGCGGGTACACATAATTAGCCCAGGGATAAATATTCAGTGTATTTAAAATCATGGCCTAAGTAAAACAATGGTGCCACTTTTTTAAACTCTACCAGTTCCTTTACTGTAAATTTTTTATACCCTACCAATATTGTAGGACAAAGGGAAATTGTCTTATTTTCTGCATTGAATGCTGTAACGCGCATATTCCCAATAGTTACAGCCCAAAAGGTTTTTTTCTTGCTCATAACTTTTTATCGTTTATAAGGTCGCTTATTTCAACATTTAAAATATCTGCTATATGTAGTAAGGACATTGCCGGTATATCTGCATGATCTCCTGTTGTCAGATTGCACCACCGGGAAAGTGTGCTTTTGCTAATGTTCCCACACTTACGCATGATGCGTTGCTTTACCTTACTACGAACCACCGGAGTCATGGCAAGCAGGTACGAATTGATGTTGTACCGGAGCTTTGGCGGCTTTGGGGCTTCTTTGGTTAGTTTTTGTTCCATATAGGGAATTTTATTTTACTTTTGGAACAATCGCAGTTCCAAATATGAAGAAATAAATCATTTACGGAACAAAGGTATAGTGATAAATATCAAATAATGATGAATAATCACAAGTATTTATAATTTGTATGCTTAACTATAAGAAAATCAGCACATTAGTAAAATCTATAGGCTCGTCTAAAATGGAGTTTTATAAGTTGATTGGCGTTACTCCTACTGGATTTCGCCAAACAATGGAAAAAAAGACCATGAAAGTTGATACATTAGAAAGGATTGCTATATACTTTGACAAACCTATATCCTACTTCTTTGATGAAGTCGAAATTACAAGTCCCGAAACAGTTCCAAAGGATAAGTATTACGAATTACTTGAAAAGTATAATAACTGCTTAGAAGAAAAAGACATTCTCAGTAAAAGCGATGAAGAACCTGCACCTGCGAATAAAAAACGTATTAAAAGTGTTCATAAATAGTAATTAATCACACATGAAAAAGTTATTCATTATCCTGGGTATTTCTGTATTACCCACCTGCATATTTGCACAAATAAAGAGTACTACATTAACCCGTGATATTGGTGAGTTACATATAGAAGCTGTTATTCCTAGTATTGAAATGACAGAGGCTCACGAAACACCTGCTGGAAACATTCCAGCAGAAGTGAGTTCGCGTCAAACAGGCGTAGTAAAACTATATGTCAAAGGAAACAATACCCCTTTTCTTGTTCATAAGAGCGCATCGATACATATTGAAAACGATAAAGGAAAATTGTCTTTGCCTTTAGATGGTAATATTGATTTCAGGGATTATAATTTCGATGGTCATGCTGATATTGCAATTGTGGGCGAACCGGGAGGGTATAATTTTTATAGATACACAGTATATCTATACAATAAATCGACTGATAAATTCATAAAATCTAAAGCTATAGAAGAAATAAATAATCAAGTCTGTTGCGGTATTAATATTGACAAAGGGAAAAAACTAATTTATACTGATGATAAGGATGGTTATGCTTGGAACCAAATGAAGTACTATACATTTAATACTGATAACTCCTTGAAATTGGTAAAGATTAAGACTTACGGTATTTCTAAAACGAACAAACCATTTTTCACAATTGAATCACCTGTTAATGGTGTAATGAAGAAACGGAATGTTACAGAAGAAGCATTTCTTAATGACTAATATTTTCATACATAAATTGCTACACGACTACATAAATCATACACGAGAAATACAGATTCAACAAGGGTTACAGCATTGCGCCCGACTATCCGGTATTCTCCACAATTCCTCTGAAAACCGCTATAGTAGCGGTTTTTTTTGTGTATCACATATTCGTCTCGTGTATCTATCCGCAATTTTCAAGCGTGGCATGAAGAAGCTATCCCCAGCCTTAAAACAATTTTATGTAGAATATTTATGCTGTCTTGAGAAATATATTATTTTTAAGGAGCAAATAAAAATCTTAAAGAAATAAAGCCGAGGACCAACAAAACCAGTTGCTAAGGGTATTCATTAACTAAAATTAAAACTGAAATCGATGAAAAGATTATTGCTACTATTTCTATTATTGATAGGTATTAAAGCTAATGCAGACCAGTTACAGATAATAACACAAGCTCAGGCACAACAAACAGAAAGCTTATTTAAAAATAACGGGATAAGGCAGGTTATTCTTTTTTGTGGATGCTGTGAAAACGAAACGCCAATTAAAGTAAATATTGATAGGTATTATACTAAGATTTATAATGCTAGTGCAAATGAATATGAATTTGTGATAGAAGGACATACAGAAGCTGGTAAAACGATAAAAGAAAGTGTTGATCTTGCATATACATATGTTAAGGTTGGAACTTTAGCGGAATGTGTAGGTAAAGTGCTTTCATTTGAGTGTGATCCGTGCTCCCTGCCATTTGAGTGGAGTTTAAAAAGTAAAAAAGCTGGTGAGATCGAAATAAATAATACATCCAGCGATAGGCTTGTAGTTTTTGTTCCATCAGGAGGTATTATGATTACTCAACCAGGGGTAATGAGTGCAAAAGTATGGGTTGATCGTCAAGGTAATATTACGCGATACATTATACTTTCTGCTACAAATGAAGAATTAAAGAAAATATTAGAATCCAAAATACGAGAAATCAAATTTAATAAACTTTCCACGGCTCCCGTAGAACAAAATGGATTAATTACAATAAAGTTTAAGTTTAAAAATTAATGTGTACAACATAAAGCAATCCAACTGGTGGAAAAAGATATCTTTCTAGGATTCTATGTAATTGCCCAAAACAGGTTTGTACCTATTATTATTTTGGGCAAAAAAGATAACATACTATCTAAAATTCTTATACCAGCAATTGCATTATGTACTATTGACTATTTAGTTATTCTATTTGCAATACAATCACGAACAAAAAATAAATAACTTATACAAATGCTGGTGCAAAAGCCGGTTTTGACAGAAATAGAGTGCAGACTTGATAATGATTAAAGATGGAAGAACTTTTTTCTATATTCTCCAGAATCATCTGAAATCATCTCCTAGAGCGGTTTTTTGTGTATCAAATATTAGTATCATGTATCCATCCGCAATTTTTAAACGTAGTATGAGGAGACTGCCTCCAGCCTTAAAATAATTTTATGTAGAATATTTATGCATTCTTGAGAAATATATTATTTTTAAGGAACAGAAAGATAGATGGAAAATTGGGAGTTGAGAAGCTGACTGCTAAAAACTTTTTAACTAATATATGAAATGATAAATAATAACAATGTTCAAAATTATATTTCTTATTTATACAAAAGGAAAACTGGGAATAATATACCTGATGATGTTTTAGAGTCATGGAGTAATCTAGAGGATGACGAAATCAGCTTACATCTTACAGAGCTATATAATAGCTGGCGCATCGGAGTAAATGATGCAAAAATGATGGAGAATGAATTTATTAAAATTAATAAGCCAAAACCTTTCATTCCTCCAATACAACAATATGAAGAAGCTACTGTAGAAAAACGACCCATTAAAGAGGAAGAAACAATAATATATAAAGATGTTCATCATGATTATCCTGAACCTAAGCGAGGCTTTATACGTCCATGGTATTGGTGGGGAGCTTTAATCGTTATTGCTATTGCTTTATTATCTTATGTGTCTATTAAATATATATATACTGATTCTTCCGAAGATGATTCTACTGAATCATATATAGAGGAACCGCAAATAGAGAATAGCGCTAAATCTTATGCAGAGCCAATTCCGGTTACTTCCCAGCCACCAGTTGAACAAAATGAAAATACATATACAGCGCAAATTCCAAATGGTGGCGAGGTGAATATTATTGGTACGGTAAGTGTGTCCACAAAAGGCTTTTTTGGTACAAAAAATGCACATAGAATAGAAAGGCAGTTGCGAAAGGAAGCTGAAAAATTATATCCAAACAATGCGGGGATTACAAATGTTAGATATGAAGGTAATAGTGCTTTTGCAGATGTTTTAAATTGATAATCCTGATATAAATAGTTCACTTGACCTAAGTAAAAAAGTAATGTAAAACTTTCGAGGATAGAATACTTTCCACAAACAGCGGTGGCAATTGCCCCGCTATTTTATTTTTAAAGCGCCTTAAATGTCAATCCGGTATTGATTTTAAGGCGCTTTTTTATTCTGATACTTGTCCTCCTTTTTGACTTCAACGTTTTCATTCTGTTTTAAATAATGGAGTAAAATGAGAATTAATAACTTAAGTGTGGAAAATAGTAGCTATTTGAAATGATATGGTAATCAATAAGATGCTTTTCGAATAAAAATTGCTTTATTGACTATCAATAAAGCAATTTACTTAGATGTATACTGGTTGCCGAAAAAAGTACTTACTATCGTGCTTTATTTTACCTGCTCATTTTTTATCTATGAAGAAAATTATACTATTGTCAGTACTTCCCTTCGCTATTGTTGCAGCCTCTATTATCTCCTGTAGCAATGAGGGCCACTCTAATAAAGTGCGTATAAGCACAATAAATTCAATATTGTATCCGGTAGTTACTAAATATCAGAAAAAAGGGAGATCCGGCAGATACGATCTTATGAGTGATCAACTCACACATAATGTTATTAGCTTAGGACTCTTAGATAATGTTACGAAGGTTTACATTACCTACTTCTTTGATGAGTCTGCGCAACAAGAGAAAGCTGAGCTGATCATCATTGGCAATAAGCATAAAATAGCAACGGCACACTCTTTTGATTTGTCAACTAATGATGATGGATATTTTGTAATACAAGATTAGATTAATATAGCATATAAAGCATACTACAGATAAAACTCGAATGATAAAGACCAGGACTAATCAATATCCTGGTCTTTGTTTTACCATTTTTATAGAAAAGGATGCTTGAATTATTTAAAATGCTGGCAGTAAAGCCGGTATCTTTGCCATCATTGAAGCAGAGCAATAGTTCGCTGCAGTATACGATCATGAAAACAAAACATCTTTTAGTAGCACTACTCATTGCCCTTGTCTGGGGAGTGAATTTTATCGCCATTCATATAGGACTGGAAGTATTTTCTCCGTTTTTACTCAGTACGATTCGTTTCGGGCTTAGTGCCTTTCCCTGGATATTTTTTCTGCCCAGACCTAAAGCCCCGCTGAAACTCATTCTAGGCTATGGTGTGTTTACTTTTGCCTTACAATTCGGATTACTCTTTAGCGGTATTCATCTGGGATTGTCGGCAGGTCTGGCATCACTTGTATTACAGGTGCAGATGTTTTTCTCTATGGGACTGGCTGCACTCTTTTTTAAAGATCGTCCCAGCGCATGGAAGATTGTTGGTTCGCTGATCTCATTTATAGGTATTGGCATTGTAGCTAGTCATGCAGATGGCAGTACTTCATTGATAGGCCTTATCCTCACCTTGCTGGCAGCTTTATCCTGGTCGATCGGAAATATGTTTACCAAAAAAGTAGATGCTGCATCACCGCTGGCACTTGTAGTATGGGGCAATCTGGTTGCTTTCCCTTTTATGGCAGTGACTTCATTGCTTTTAGAGGGGCCGGAAATGATAGGAAATTCATTTCAGCATGTTTCTGCAGAGACAATTGCTGCAGTCATCTATATTGTATATGTCTCTACCCATGTAGGCTATGGTGCCTGGGGTTATCTATTAAAATCATATCCTACCGCAACGGTGGTACCATTTACCTTGCTGGTGCCTGTTGTAGGCTTCCTGAGTTCGGCTTTAATTTTAAATGAGGATTTATTACCCTGGAAGATTACAGCATCTGTATTTGTGATGGCGGGTCTTGTCTTTAATCTGATGGAAAAACAGGTTCGCGGACTGCTTGTCAAGCGAAAAACAAAAACTGAATAAATATTATCAGTAAAGTATTCTGACATCAAAAGCCGCGCTAAGCGCGGCTTTTGATGTCAGAATACTTCTTTATATCTTCCAGTATGTGCCTATATTCAGGCCATAGTTGTAGAGGTTTTCTTTTACCGGAGCATTAACACTTTTGATCACAGCAAACCGGAAAATGGGTTCCAGTTTAAGATGTACTTTCTCATTTAAAGCATAGTCAACACCGGCGCTGAGTTGTGCCGCGAGATTGAATTTTCGGTAATACGAAGTGTTTGTTGTTTGTATCTCTGTTTCACTGCTTGCATAGAAGAGGCTTTGCCTGGTCTGTTCACGGAGCAGATACATAGCATTTAATCCCGCTCCTGCAGTGAATTTCAGCCGTTTGTGTCCAAAGGTTACATTAACTGTTGCCGGAAGTATCAGATAATTAATATTATACAACATACTGACTTGAGTGGGAAGTGCGGGATTCGGGAACGCATAAATCAGGTCTCTTCGCTTAGTTTGGCCACCCCAATTACTATATTGCAAGCCACTATTCAGGCTTATATGTTCATTCAGCTGATAGCCTAAAGATACCCCGGCTGTATATTGAGGCCGCGGTATTTCGCTCTGATTCCGGGAATCCTTAGCTATTGCACTTCCCTGATCTCCGGGAGTAGCCCGGAGCAGGCGATAATTGATCTGAGGGCTTACATTAAGCCCGATCTGCCATCGGGAAGGTTTGGCTGATTGATGGCCGGCAGGTGCTTCCTGGGCCATGGCAGCAACGCTGAGCAGCATGCTGCAGGATAATAGGAGTTTGTGCATATATTAGTAGTTAGTATTTCATAAACGTGCGTATTGTTGATTTCAGTATCAGATGCGGATCAGATGTCTTCCTCATAAAACTGTAGTTCTTTTACTAAATTTTCTCTGGCCTTCTCCTCATATTGCCCATAGAAATACTCCGTTTTAAACAGGCGGGGCATATCCAGAAAATGCTGTATGACTCTGGCTCTTCCGGGATAATATTGTTCATCGGGATAGATAGCATATTCTTTACGGATGTCTTTGGCATACTGTATATACCGCTCCCAGTCCTGCCCCAGGATACTCAGGTCTGCATCAGTAAAATAGTTTATATCCATATCAGCAGAAACAGTATGTGCTTTTGTCGCCAGGATTGTGTCTATACACTGTTGCACCTTTTCAGCCGGGAGCTGCAGGGCATCCAATATTTCTTTGGCAAATGCGGCACTTTGCTCTTCATTATCCTGACGGCTGGCATCATAAATAATATCATGGTAGCAAAGGGCCAGCCAGATTACTTCGGTGTCCTGTAATTGATCCTGTATAGCAGATAAAGTACTGTACATCTGATCCAGGTGCTGCAAAGTATGATAATGGCGACCACAGGCACTATACGCCCTGGTAATATCATTCCAGAGGCGGTCCTGTGCATGTAATGCAGCTCCATATTGGCTTATTTGCTGAATAAATATTTCGCGAAGTGTATATGACATGCTGCTATAATTCTATTATCATTTTTCTTTCAAAGCCATTATCGGGTTGATCAATATAGCCATGAGGGTTACAGATAATTTCGGTTTGTCCGATTGTATATCTGGAGGGTGTATGAATATGCCCATGAATCCAGTATCTTGGCTGGTATGTTTCGATCAGCGACTCCAGATTGGAAGCATATGCTGTGGAAACATTATCTTTTGCAAATATTTCAGGCAATGATCTAGGACTTGGGGCATGGTGTGTAATGACGATATTTTTGCTAGTCGATGGTTGACTTAGGCTATCTTTCAGCCAGTTTACCGACCTGTTGTGTATTTTGTATGTATCAATTGACCTTAAGCGGGAATAAGAGGCGCCATAAGTAATTTTTTTATAATCATTCATTCTGTCCTGACATATCATCCCATATGTTCTTGCATCTCCGAACAATTCGAAGTTTGTCCATAATGTGGCACCATGGAAAGTAATATCCTCGATAACTACTGATTCATTTTCTAAAACGTGTACCTGGGTATCCAATGCTGATTCTTTGATTTTATGCAGTGTTTTAGGATAGTTTCCTTTGTAATATTCATGATTACCTAAAACATAGATAATCGGAATATCTTTGTTTAGCGTCCGCATCCATTCCACGCCTTTCGTACCCAGGTGAACATCCCCAGCCATAATAATCAGATCTATGTCTGTAAAGTTCAGGAGTTCAGCACCAAATTCCATGTGCAGATCACTGATGATCTGTATCCTCATATTTTATCTTATTTCTTAGCCCACAATGCACCTGCTTTTACTGCTTTTTGGTGCACCAGACAACTTTCTGTATGTGCTCCGGGTAGGTAGCCTATACTCATCAGGAATTCCCCAACGATCTCGCCACCGGTAAAGCGAAACGTCTTTTTAAACAGCTTTACCCACTCCTCTTTTGTTTTGGGATGATGGTGCTCCAGCCATTTCTCAAAAGAACCGAATTCTTTTTGCAGCTGCTGAATGGTCTTCGCATTGTCAATAGCAGCATTGACTTTAAGGCGGTTGCGGATAATGCCGGCATCGTTGAGCAATCGCTCCCTGTCCGCCTCTGTATAAGCCGCAATGGCAGCGATGTTGAAATTGTTATATGCAGCGCGAAAGGATTCTTCTTTTTTGAGGATCGTTTCCCAGCTCAGGCCTGCCTGGTTGATCTCCATGATCAGCCGGCCGAACAGTTCATTATCATCATGAATCGGGAAGCCGTAATGATGGTCATGATAACGTTTGTGCAGGTCTTTGCGGGCCTCGGGTTGCATGGTTTCTATAGCAGCGCAGTAGGACATTTTATATAAATTATGTAATTATTTAAGCGATAATGTTGCAGAGCGATCAGGAAGTATAATCCGTATCGTTCATAAAGGGGAAATTATGATCATAAGGTTCCTCGGAAAATATTTTATTGATCCGGGGTTGTATGATCCAGATACCTACCGGGAAGAACCATAGCAGGAAGAACTCCCCAGCGAAATCACTGAAGGTTACCGGTCTTTGTGTCTCGACTGCTTTTAATGATTTGGCATTATAATACAGGGTGTATAAGAGGCAGAAAATAGAAAACAGGTGTACCGGAATGATGAGTAACAGGGCAACAGATATGACAACCGGGATACTATTGTCCGGTGATTCAATATCCATAGTTTTCAGGACCAGTGGCATGAATACAAGCAGGATCAGCCCTATATAGACAAGTGGTATAAACAGGAACCATTTGAATCGCTTTAACGGCATAGGTACACTGGGAGGAAGGCGCTTGTGCAGGTTTGTGCCGATCGTATATGACCAGCCCATCTGCATGAACAGGACGATAAGCATCATGATACTGAAAACGACTATTATATCCGGATTGAATGTTTGTGAGAAGATGACTGAAGGGATAAAACAAGCCTCCAATGCCAGGGGCAGGGCAAATGTAATTAAGAAAAACTGCCAGTGCTTGATGCGCAGAAAGAAATTCATGAGCGTGTATTTATGGTTGCAAAGATCAAATATACGGAATAGATTTACCGGAGCGGCTGTGTTCTGACAAATATTAAAGTGTCCATTACACGATCCATTGAACCGGTTATAAGGGTATCTTGGTTAATTGTATAAACTGGGATATTCTCTCTCAGACAATAACGATGTAAGGATATACCCATACCTATAATGTCATCTTTCATACCATGCCAGTAATAATCTGCGATCTCGCCGGTATCATTGTTCACAAACATATCTGCCCGCCCGTTATCTTTGAAGTGTATGGTCAGCTCATTTGCCCCCTGCCCGGGATAGTTTAATAACCGGACAGGAATGTAAGCTGCATGTATTAGCTTCCACCAGCCCCTGATATGTGAGCGGATCGAGTCTCCTGTCTGAAATTCTGCTAATCTTTCTTTGAAGTCATCTGGTTTGGAGTACGAGCTTTTACGATAATAGTATACTTGTTTGTTTGGGCGTGTAATAATCAGCCGGTTTGTGTCGGTCTGCCAGAATGTATATCTGAAGTCCCCTTTATGAAAAATGCTATCATGACGTACTACCAGTGCACTGTCGAGAATATAATGATCATGTTCATAACTGAAGCTCCAGAACGTATTTGTATCTGGAAACCAGGCGCACTCTTGTTTCCATTCTTCTGGCATTGGGTATATAGAATCCAGATGCCATTCTCCTGTAAGCAAAGATTTGGGCAGTTGTTGTTTATGACCGCAGGACCCGAATAGGTTGCACAGTGCAACAGAAATCATCATCAAGTACAGACGCTGAAAGGAATTCATATGAGCATGGTATGTACCTAAAGATAATGTAATAAAGTAAAATATACCATACGTAATACAAAAGAAGCGCCGCTGAATAGCGGCGCTTCTTTTGTATTAATTTATAATTCAGATTATTTGTTCATTGTAATCAGGAACTCTTCATTGCTGCGGGTTCCTTTCATATTCTGCAATAAGAATTTCATCGCCTCATCTGTATTCATATCGGACAGGTGGTTACGCAATACCCACATTTTACCCAGCGCTTCCTTGCTCATCAGCAGATCGTCACGACGGGTAGAGGATGAGGTAATGTCGATAGCCGGGAAGATACGTTTGTTGGCCAGTTTACGATCCAGTTGCAGCTCCATATTACCGGTACCTTTAAATTCCTCGAAGATATAATCATCCATACGGGAACCGGTATCAGTCAGGGCTGTAGCCAGAATCGTCAGTGAGCCACCGTTTTCGATCTTACGTGCCGCACCAAAGAATTGTTTTGGTTTCTGCATGGCATTAGCTTCCACACCACCACTCAGTACCTTACCGGATGCCGGAGCCACGGTATTGTGCGCGCGTGCCAGGCGGGTAATAGAGTCGAGCAGGATCACTACATCATGACCTACTTCTACCAGGCGCTTGGCCTTCTGTAAAGCAATACCCGATACCTTAACGTGTTTCTCTGCAGGCTCGTCAAAAGTAGAGGCGATCACCTCTGCATTTACGCTGCGCTGCATATCTGTCACCTCTTCCGGACGCTCATCGATCAGTACGATCATCAGGTAACATTCAGGGTGATTCGCGGCAATCGCATTAGCGATCTCTTTCAGCAACATGGTTTTACCTGTTTTAGGCTGTGCCACAATCAGGCCACGCTGTCCTTTACCGATCGGGGTAAACAGGTCCATGATACGTGTGCTCAGGTTGCTTGCGCCCATATCCAGGTTCAGTTTCTCATTCGGGAAAAGCGGAGTGAGGTAATCAAATGGTACACGGTCACGGATCTCTTCCGGCAGGCGACCATTGATGGTAGATACTTTAAGCAATGCAAAATATTTCTCACCTTCTTTTGGTGGACGTACATTACCTTTTACGGTATCGCCGGTTTTCAGGCCAAACAGTTTGATCTGAGAAGGGGAAACATAAATATCATCCGGAGAGCTGAGGTAGTTATAGTCACTGCTGCGCAGGAAACCATAACCGTCAGGCATCATTTCCAGTACACCTTCACTTTCAATCACGCCGTCAAATTCAATATTGAAATTGCTTTGCTCCTGTTGGTTGCGGTGCTGCTGTTGTTGCTGTTTATTGTTATGTTGTTGTTTATTTTTATGTGCGTAACGCTCAGTTTGTGGTTCTGATACAGGATTAGGCTCCTGTAATTCGATTGCTTCACCAGATTCGGTTACGATTACTTCTTTGGTAGGGGTAGTAGGGGCTGCACTGGATTCATTGCTTATAGTAGCAGGGGCAGTAGTTTCTTCCGGTGCGTCAAACTCCAGATCAGCAGCTTCGTTGATTGCCTGTATTTCTGTTTTAGTCTTTTTAACCTGTTTCTTCGGTCTGGCTTCTTTTTTTAATTTGTTTTCCAGTACAGGTGCTTCCTCAATTGCCGGAGTTACTTCAGGTGCCGGAGAGCTTTGTTCTTCTCCTTCTTCGGCAGTCTTTTTTTCTATTCTCGGCTTACGTGCTCTTTTCGGTTTGTCCGGTTCAAGGGCACTTGTTGAAGCCTGTTTGTCAATGATTTTATATATTAATTCCTGCTTCTCTAATTTTTTGAAATTAGTCACTCCAAGTTGTTCCGCTATATCGTTTAGCTCTGGAACAATCATCTCTTGAAGTTGATTGATATCGTATGGCATTGAATAAGTTTGATTAAGTTTAGTGATTCTTTGATAGAATGTACACGTGGGGGGATTTGTGTGAAATTGTTGAAATAAAATTTAGGAAGAGAGACCGGAGCGATTTGAATATTTCGCCCGACTTGTTATGCAAGATTACAAAAAAAATACCGAATAGCAAAAAAATAATAATACGTATGCCGTGTTGCCTACTAGGCACGGGCAGTTGAAGTCTGTACCTGCAGAAAGGCACCTGCCATACGTTGAATCGTTTCGGATATAGGTGTAAAATGGAACTCTGGCATGGCCTGCAACCATTTAGTATTGTCGTAAAAGCACTGAGATTGTGCGGTACGCGCGGTTTCTCGGGTAATGCTGGAGCGCTTACCAGTAAATATTTTTTTGAGGGCCATCAGCCTCCACAATAAACCGGAAGCCAGTTTGCCCGCTTTCCGGTAAGGCGCTTTCTTTCCTAAAGCCTGTGCCATAAGGGTGAAAATATCACGGTAAGAATGATTGCCTTCTGTAAGGATAAAACGTTCCTCCTGTATATCACTATGCATCAGGGAGATCATGGCACGGGCCACATCTTTTACATCTACCCAGCCATTAACCCCTTCGGTATACCAGGACAATTCATTATAAGCTGTCTTGATTAATGCCGCAGAGCCCTCGTTCCAGTCATGGGTTTCACCCAGGATAATACCGGGGTTTATGATCACAGCATTCAGTCCTTCTGCCATGCCGCGCCATACTTCCATCTCGGCATAGTACTTACCTATGGCGTAGGCCGAGTTGGTTGAACTATCCTGCCAGTGTGTTTCTTCAGTGACTTTATGTGTCTGTGCTGCTGCACGACCCAGTGCCGCAATACTGCTGACATGCACCAGTCTGCGTACACCTGCATCCATCGCTTCGTCTACGACATGAGCCGTAGCCATACGGTTATGCTCTACCACGCGGTGCTGGTCTTTTGCCTCGAACGATACGATGGCAGCACAGTGAAATACGGTATCTACTCCTTTCATCACCTCGGCTACGGCATAAGTGTCCAGCAGGTCGCAGGCACACCATTCTACCAGCGGATGCTCCCATTCCGGACGGCGCTTGTGATACAATGCGCGTATCGGAACAGACAGTCCTGTAAGTTCTGTCAGTAGATGATTGCCCAAAAAGCCGCTTGCGCCGGTAACTAATATCAAGAGTAAATCGTTTAGAGTATTGTATATACTAAAAGGCAGTAAGCCCTTGGGCTTACTGCATCTGTAACATTTATTGAATTGGGGTAAACTGCTTCAAGAAGCGTACGTCATTCTGAGAATATAAACGTAAATCGTTTACCTGGTACTTGATCTGTGTAATACGCTCTACACCCATACCGAAAGCAAAGCCAGAATAGACTTCAGGGTCAATGCCGAAGTTGCGCAGCAGGTCTGGATGTACCATACCACAACCCAGGATCTCTACCCAGCCGGTATGTTTACACAGGTTACAGCCATCACCGCCACATACTGTACAACTGATATCCATCTCAGCACTCGGCTCGGTGAACGGGAAGTATGACGGACGGAAACGTACTTTAGTATTGCTGCCAAACATTTCTGTCACGAAGTAATAGAGTACTTGTTTCAGGTCTGCAAAAGACACATTTTTATCAATGTACAGTCCTTCTGTCTGATGGAAGAAACAATGTGCACGGGCGCTGATCGTTTCATTGCGGTACACTCTTCCCGGGCAGATCACTCTTACCGGAAGGTTACCTTCTTCCAGCACACGGGCTTGTACAGAGGAAGTATGGGTACGTAAGATCCAGTCCGGGTTTTGGGCTACATAGAATGTATCCTGCATATCCCTTGCCGTATGGTCTGCCGGCATATTCAGCGAGGTGAAGTTATGCCAGTCATCTTCGATTTCCGGTCCTTCCGCTACGGTAAACCCGATTTTGTTAAAGATGCTTACAATCTCATTTTCAGTTACCCTCAGCGGGTGACGGGTGCCTACCGGCATATGTGTGCCCGGCAGGGATAAATCTATACCTGCCTGCTTAGCCTGGCCGGAGCCGCCCTGTAAATGCTTGAATTTTTCGTAATGCCCTTCTGCAAACTGTTTGAACGCATTCAATAACTGACCCGCATCCTTTTTATCGGCAGGGGCTACATCTTTCATTGCGCCGAAAACGTCTTTTACTAAACCTTTAGTGCCTAAAAATTTAATACGAAACGCTTCCAGTTCGTCTGCATTACCGGGCTGTATATTGGCAATTTCCTGCTGGAGTGCCTCAACTTTTTGCTTCAAAAATTCCATAAGACTGCAAATATAAATAATTGCCACTGTTTTAGGTAATAGCTAGCCGAATGTATTGAGAATTTTTAATAGCCGTATATTGTTATTATCTTGCGCGGCAATATATCATATATATGCATTTGAATATTTGTCTGAAGAAATGGAGTATCGGTCTGCTAATCCTGTTGTGTACAGGTAACCTGTTACACGCACAGGATTACCGGTTTACTGTAGGGGTATTGTATAACTATAGCTGGGGTAATGATGCGTATGCCCGTAAAATCGGAGACTGGAAGGCTGATAATGGTTCCTCCAATTTAGGGATCGATCTGGGCGTGAAGACTTATCCCTGGTTGAGCACGAAGCAATTTGTATACCTGGGAGGCCGTTATTTGGTGCAGCATAGCATCCGCTCTGTTACCCCCGAGCCCATTGCTTCATTTAACCAAACGGGAAAAGAAGAGCTGGAGTATGGCTGGGGCACCTGGTCACTGGTAGCCAGGTATGGGCATAGAGTAGATTGGACTTATTATTTGTCAACCGCGTTTACAGCGGGTCTCTCTGTCGGCGTACAGGATGGCTACATGTATAGGATAAGCGGTTCCGGCACTACATCAGCGGTAAGTGTTACCCATAATACAGAAAACAGCAGACGATTCCTGCATTCGGCCACTATTATGCCCGCAGTAGAGCTAGGAGTAGAAATTTTTCCATTAGGGCAGGACCAGCGCTTATCTGTAAGCCTTTTGTACATTCAGAACCTGATCGCCAATACGCCCGGCCAGGCAGCAATCACTTACGAGAACAGTCAGGAAAGCGTGAGCAGGGAGTATGGATTCAACAGCCGTGTACGGTACGCTAACTTTGCTGCCGGACTGCACCTGTATTTTGGCCGACTAAAAGGCGGTGTGCGGGTGAATAAGAGTAACCGTAATGATTGTACGTCGATATAGCCATATTGTATTATAAAATTAAACCGGGTCAGATGATAGCATCTGACCCGGTTTAATTTTATAAATAATCCGTTCGCTTAAGCTTCGGCAGCCATTAGCTTTTTCAGGATGTCAATGGCACTTTTAGCAATAATCGTACCCGGTCCGAATACAAAGCTTACACCGGCAGCAAACAGGAAATCGTAGTCCTGCTGCGGGATTACGCCGCCTGCTACCACCATAATATCTTCACGGCCATATTTCTTCAATTCCTCGATTACCTGAGGTACCAGTGTTTTATGACCGGCAGCCAGGCTGGATACACCCAGTACATGCACATCATTCTCAACGGCTTGTTTGGCCGCCTCGGCAGGTGTCTGGAATAAAGGTCCGATATCCACATCAAAACCCAGATCGGCAAAGCTGGTCGCAATTACCTTGGCTCCGCGATCATGACCGTCCTGTCCCATCTTCGCCACCATAATACGGGGACGACGACCCTCCAGTACTGCAAATTCATCGGCTAGTTTACGAGCCTGCTGAAAACTTTCATCCATAGCAATCTCTTTAGAATATACACCGGAAATACTTCTGATCCTGGCCTGGTAACGGCCGAATACTTTCTCCAGGGCAAAGGAAATCTCCCCTAAAGTCGCTCTTAAGCGTGCGGCTTCAATGGCCAGTGCCAGCAGGTTGCCTTTGCCGGAAGTAGCCGCTTCGGTAAGCGCTTCCAGTGCAGCCTCTACTTTAGTATTGTCGCGGTTTTCTTTCAGTTCTTTTAAGCGTGCCAGCTGCTGGATACGTACTTTGGTATTATCTACTTCCAGGATTTCGATATCAGACTGCTCATCGGTAGTATAGTTATTTACCCCTACAATGATATCCAGTCCGCCATCAATACGGGCCTGTTTCTTGGCTGCAGCTTCTTCGATACGCATTTTAGGCACACCGGTTTCGATGGCTTTAGCCATACCGCCCAGTGCTTCTACCTCTTCGATCAGGGTCCATGCTTTTTCTGCAATCTGCTCGGTAAGGTATTCTATATAATGCGAACCGCCCCAAGGGTCTACCGTGCGGCAGATGTCGGTTTCCTGTTGTAAAATGATCTGTGTATTACGGGCAATACGCGCACTGAAGTCTGTAGGTAAGGCAATAGCCTCATCCAGGGCATTGGTATGCAGGCTTTGGGTATGTCCCATCGCTGCTGCCAGTGCTTCAATAGCGGTACGGGCCACATTGTTGAACGGGTCCTGTTCCGTGAGGCTCCATCCGCTGGTCTGACAGTGCGTGCGCAAAGCCATACTCTTTTCTTTAAGCGGGTTGAACTGTTTTACGATTTTGGCCCAGAGCATGCGTGCTGCACGCATTTTGGCAATCTCCATAAAGTGGTTCATGCCTATCGCCCAGAAGAAGGACAGGCGCGGTGCAAAGTCATCAATTTTCAGACCGGCACTGATACCTGTACGGATATATTCCAGACCATCAGCCAGGGTGTAGGCCAGTTCAATATCGGCCGTAGCACCGGCTTCCTGCATGTGGTAGCCGCTGATGGAAATAGAGTTGAATTTGGGCATATTCTGAGAGGTAAACTCAAATATGTCCGCAATAATCTTCATGGAGTGTTCCGGCGGGTATACATAGGTATTACGCACCATGAACTCTTTCAGGATATCGTTCTGTATGGTACCGCTCAGTTTCTCCATGGCTACGCCCTGTTCCTCGGCCGCAACAATATAGAAAGCCAGGATCGGCAGTACCGCGCCATTCATGGTCATGGATACACTCATTTCATCCAGCGGAATCTGATCAAACAGAATCTTCATATCCAGGATAGAATCGATGGCCACACCTGCTTTACCCACATCGCCTACCACACGGTCGTGATCACTGTCGTAGCCGCGGTGTGTAGCCAGGTCGAAGGCTACAGAAAGTCCTTTCTGACCTGCAGCAAGGTTTCGGCGGTAGAAGGCATTACTTTCTTCCGCAGTACTGAAACCTGCATACTGGCGTATGGTCCATGGTTTCTGCACGTACATACTGGTATATGGTCCTCTTAAAAACGGAGCAATTCCGGCTGCGAAGTGCAGTTGTTTTTTATTCTTTATATCCGATAAGGAGTAATTGTTCTGTACCGGAATGCCCTCGGCCGTTGTAAAGGAGGCTTTAGGAGCAGATGTTTCTTTGCCGGCAGGAACAAAGGGAATATCAGAAAATTTTTTACGCATTCTTTGACTATAGATAATAAATGAATCGGGAACAAAGTTAATTAAAAAAAGAGCTTATCCCATGAAGAATCCCGTTTTGCCCGGTTTACTGCTGCTTTGCATGGCTGCAACTCCTGCCATGGCACAACGCTACCAGGGTGTGAGCATACGGAATGCGCGGGCTCAAAAGGATAAAGGCCGTACTGGCTGGAGGCATGAAGTACAGTGCTCCGCTAAGTTTCCCAATGCCCGGGGTGTAAGCCTGGCCCCGTGGCTTTCTTCCCGGAATCTGCATACTGTTTACTCAAACTATGCAGCCGGTTGCGCTGCTTCATATTATGCCACTCCACCCGGCAGGTATGCTTTCGGTATAGATATATATTGGGATGGTAATGTCAGGGCTGTTGAAAGGAACACTGCTCTTTATGCGGAAAGGAAAGAAATGATTACCGCCCTCCTGCAGGTAAAGTATTACTGGAGCGTATTAAGCAGTAGCACATATCGATTGTATAGTGCGCTTGGCGCGGGATTGAGCTATAATAGGTACGTAAACCAGTCGATGGACGGTTTACATTATGGCGATTCCGGCAATTGGCGCTATGAAGGGTTATGGCAATATCAGGCCACAGTATTAGGTATACTCTGTGGCTCCGGAAAATTCAGATTTACAGGTGAGCTGGGATATGGAACCCTGTGGCTTGCGAAAATAGGGCTGAATTACAGTTTAACGGCACCATAAAACCCTGATAAATGATCATGCTATTGTCTTAATTATTGTTTCAAAATCTGTTGTATCTATGTTTGTAACCCGATTGATTTTATTATTTGCATTATTATGTGGCCCACTGTCGCTTGCTGCACAACGCTACCAGGGTGTGAGTATCCGGAATGGAAAGACAAAGCAGCATAAAGATCCCGCACACTGGACGCATGAAGTACAGGTTGCGGTAAAATTTCCGAACGCCCGCGGTGTAAGCCATTCACCCTGGTTTTCAAAGTCCAACCTGAACGATTATACTACCTATTTTACGGGTGCTAACGTGGCTTATTATGCCTCACCCGGCAGCAAATATTCCTTTGGCATGGAGCTGTATTATGATGTAAATAAACGGGCTGAAATTGATCAAAATAATAGGCTTCAATCTGTACATAAAGATATGTTGAGTGCTTTACTGCAGGTTCGTTATTATTGGTATAAGCCAGGTGATCCCGGTGATGAAAATTATTGGCTGTATTCTGGTGCGGGGGTTGGTGCATCTACTACTCAAACGATCATCAGGGGTGCCAGTTATGATCCGCTTGCTGAGGATTTTCAGGATTGGAAATATAAAAGTAACTTTCAATACCAGGTTGTTGTGTTGGGCATGATCGGAGGTCTAGCTAATTTTCGCTTTGTTGGAGAATTGGGTTATGGAACCCTGTTTATAGCCAAAGCCGGGGTCAATTATCGTTTCCAGTCGAGGTGATGCGCAGGGCAGCCTGAAATCTACTTGTATCCTATGTTTTATCGTCTTATCTTGCAGTATCAAACCCTGTTATACCGATGTTTATAACCCGATTGACTTTAATTTTTCTATTATTATGTGGCTCGCTGTCTCTGTCAGCACAGCGCTACAGTAAAGTGTCTATACGTAATGCCCGCCAGCCCAGGGAGTTGGAGCGGTATCATCAGCTGCATATCGGCATAGGCGTGCCGAACAGTGTAGCAGCCAGGGATGATCTCTGGTACAGCAAACCATTGCCATTAAATGCCGGTAATCCTGTATTGCCACCCATGCAGATCGGATATACCTATGGTGCAAGCAAGCGCCTGCAGTTTCTGTTGCATGGCTCATTTGAACAAATGGCGTATGAGCAGGGTAATGGCGAGATTGACCACCACCGCAGTTTTGCCAGCCTGGCACTGGGGGCCAATTATCGTTGGTTTTTACGCAACTCAATAGCCTTATACAGTGGTTTTCTTGTAGGTGGAGGGGGCTCTTTTTATCAGGCTTCAGGAACGGTATCCGGTCAGGAGTATGACCGCAGCAATTACTTTTACCCGGTAGCCCAGTTAACCGTATTCGGTGCCAGCTGGGGCAAGCGGTTCGGAGGGTATACCGAAGTCGCTTTAGGTACAAGGGGTATTATCTTCGGAGGTATTTACTACCGTATTTTTGAATAAAATTGATACTCATTTTTCATATAAGCAAAGGCAGAGATATATCTCTGCCTTTGCTTATATATTAATATTGCCCTGTACTGAGCAGTACCAGTGTACAGGCTTCCTGTGGTATAATGCCTGCTGCACGAGCCATTTCTTCCAGTTGCGGGTTTTCCGTGCCTGGATTAAACACAATACGTTTAGGATGGAGTGATAAAATATAGTCGTAATAAGATTGCTGATTAGCCGGATTCAGGTATAAGGTTACGGTATCTATATCCGTAAAATCAGGTCTTTCTTTACTGAAAGGTACATCCAGTACCTGGCCGGTTTCCTTACCGATGGCTACGACTTCATGACCGAATTCGCGCAGCATGCGAATGGCTTTGTTGCTATATCTTCCCAGGTTTTCGGAGGCGCCTAAAACCAGTGTTTTCTTCTGTGCCATGAGCTGATCTGTTTTGTTTCTACTAAAATACGCATTCTTTTTCGATGGCTCCACTTAAAATTATTGTAAATTCGCAGGCAATTTGACCGATGCATCGTCCTATACACATACTTAGTACAAAAGCCCTGCGTACTGCATCGCAGGACAGGGCTGCACAGGAGGGCATCCGACTGGAGATGCTGCCTTTTATCCGTATTGAGTATAGTAATGTGCCTGAACTCTTTGCTGCGCCAAAGAGCTGTATCACTGCCATCTTTACCAGCGTACATGCCGTAAAGGCTTATATGGGCATGGATGTGGCTATCCGGCCAGAGATAAAGGCAGTATGCTGTATTGCAGGTGCTACGGAACGGGAAGTGCACAGTGTATTGCCCAATGTACCTGTACTGGCATCCAGGCCTTATGCAGCAGAACTGGTCAGGGATATTGCACAACAGTATAAGGCTTCATGGTCTTCCTTGCATTTCTATTGCGGAGACCAGCGTATGCCGACTATACCGGAGGGCTTGACACAGGCGGGTATTCCTTTTGCAGAGCAGGTGGTATACCATACCATTGCCTGCCCGGAAAAGATTGATATGGTTTATGAGGGAATACTGTTTTTCAGTCCCAGTGCTGTGCATAGCTTTTTCAGCCTTAATGCGCTGCCGGAGCAGACAATAGCCTTTGCCATCGGAAATACCACAGCGGGGGCCTTGCAGCAATATACCGATCGTGTAGCCACTGCGCCGCAACCCGACGAAGAAGTATTGGTCGCTTATGCTATTGAATACTGTAAAGAGATAAAAAAGTAAATTATTTTATATAATCATTGATAAATGAAAAGAGATCAAAACATAAAGAACGACCTGATTATCCGCACCCTGATGGGAGAAGCTGTAGAGCGCACACCGGTATGGATGATGCGTCAGGCCGGACGTTACCTGCCGGAATATATTGCCCTGCGTAATAAATACTCTTTCTTCGAGCGTTGTCAGAATCCTGAGCTGGCTTGTGAGATTACCTTACAGCCGGTAGATATTGTTGGTGTTGATGCTGCTATCCTGTTTTCTGACATCCTGGTAGTACCACAGGCAATGGGGCTGGAGGTGCAGCTGATCGAAAAGCAAGGACCACTGTTGCCAGACCCGATCAAGACGGCTAAAGACCTGGAACGCGTGCGTGTAGCGGATGTAGATGAGACGCTTTCTTATGTATTTGATGCTATTAAACTGATCAAGCAAGAGCTGAATGGTCGAGTGCCGCTGATTGGCTTTGCCGGAGCGCCATGGACTTTACTGTGCTATATGGTGCAGGGTAAGGGCAGCAAGACTTTTGATGAAGCTAAAGCATTCTGTTATCAGCAACCGGAAGTGGCACACCAGTTATTGCAGATGATTACGGATACCACTATCGCTTATCTGAAAGGCCAGGTAGCTGCGGGTGCCGATACCTTACAGATATTTGACAGCTGGGGTGGTCTGCTGAGCAAACAGGATTTTGAAACCTATTCTTTATACTATATCCGCCAGATTGTTGCTGCGCTGAAAGATGAGGTGCCTACGATTGTGTTCGCGAAAGGAGCATGGGGTTCTCTGAAAGAAATGGCCGATACCGGAGCACATGGTCTGGGTATCGACTGGTGTATAGAGCCGCATATGGCCCGCCAGTTTGCAGGTGCTGACATTACCCTGCAAGGTAATTTCGACCCGGCTAAATTATTATCACCGATCCCGGTAATTGAAAAAGAAGTTACTGCGATGCTGAAAGCATTCGGTCCGGGCAGACATATTGCCAACCTGGGTCACGGTATATTGCCAAATGTACCGGTAGACCATGCTAAGGCATTTGTTGATACGGTTAAGAATTTCAGACACGCATAGCAGAGATAAATATTTTATATTTGTCTTGTGTTTACAAGAGAAAGACTGATACCTGAAGAAGGTTGGCGTAAAAAAGTATATCGGATAATTTACTACTCGGACACCCCGGCTGGTAAATTATTCGATATTGTTTTATTATGTGCTATCCTGCTGAGTGCTGTGCTCATCATCCTGGAATCACTACCGGGCAATTACAGCCGCAATTTCAATGTATTCTATACCGCTGAATGGGTGCTGACGATATTCTTCACGCTGGAGTATATGTTGCGCCTGATGTGTATTAAAAATAACCGTGCCTATGTGCTCAGTCCGCTGGGTGTTATAGATCTGCTGGCACTGATTCCTTTTTACCTGAGCCTTCTTTTTCCCGGGGCACATTTCCTGTTGCTCATACGGCTATTGCGCTTGCTGCGCGTATTCCGCATCTTCCGGCTGATGGAGTATCTTAAAGATGCGTCTTATATTCTTGAAGCCCTGCGTAACAGTTATCGTAAAATCTTTATTTTCCTGTTTTTTATCAGTATAATATCTGTAATTGTCGGTGCGCTGATGTATGTGGTCGAGCAGGGGGAGAACGGCTTTAAGAGTATACCCGAAAGCATTTACTGGGCAATAGTGACTATTACTACTGTCGGTTACGGAGATATCTCTCCGGTGACCCCGATAGGTAAGTTCTTTGCCATTGTACTCATGCTTTGCGGCTACAGTATTATAGCGGTGCCAACCGGTATTGTAAGCCAGGAGCTGCGCAGAAAGCAGCGAGCCGGTAAGCCTTGCTCCCGCTGCGGTAACCGCGATAATGACGGAGATGCCCGTTATTGTAAAATATGCGGAGAAAAAATGGTGGATCAGTCAGCCTCAAATGGATAAGGATCGCTGTAGGCTTTATTTCTGATGAGGGTAGAGTCGGTCATGGTTTTGAGAAATGCTACGAGGGCTTTACGGTCACTCTCCCCGAAATACACCCTGTTGGTCAGCATCATCATATGGTCATCCAGGTTGGGAGAACCGCCATTCACCTTATCGAAATAGAAATTAACCACCTCTTCCAGTGTTTTGAAGCGTCCGTCATGCATATATGGTGCCGTCAGGGCAATGTTACGCAGGGTAGGGACCCTCATTTTGCCTACATCTTTAGACAGCTTTGTCGTCTTGGCGATGCCGGAGTCCGGCTTCATATCCAGTCCGTTATTACGGAAAAAATTATCGGTCAGTAATACATCACTATGGCAGTGATTGCAGGATGCTCCATCGCTGAAGAACAGGTCCAGGCCACGTTCTTCTTCTTTGGTAAACACACTGGCATCGCCGCCGAAGAAGTAGCGGTCAAAGCGGGAATTGAAAGAGACGATGCTGCGCTCGAATTGTGCCAGAGCTTTCAGCACCAGGCTGCTGTCGATTTTAGTAGTGCCAAAGGCTTTGTAAAAGCGTTTGGGATAATCTGCATGTGATTGCAGGCGGGGCAGTATGATCGCCCAGCTGCTCGCCATTTCTATAGGATTGGTAATAGGATCATTGGCCTGTGCCTCCAGTGTTTTGGCACGGCCATCCCAGAACAGGAAATTACTCCAGGCCAGGTTTACCACAGACATGGATTGCTTTACACCTAGGTCGCCACGCACTCCGAAACTGAATTGTCTGGGATCGGAAAATGCATAAGCCTGCTGATGGCAGGCCGCACAGCTCATGGTACGGTTTTCGCTGAGGATACCATCATAAAAAAGGTAACGACCCAGCTCTACACCCTCCCTGGTCATTGGGTTTTCCTTAGGCATGGGCATAGGTTCAAAGTAGTCCGTTACAAACTCTGGTAATGCCGGTTGGAAGGGCGTTGGTTTGTAAGGAGTAGCTTTCTCTTTCTGCGTTGCACTCAGTAAAATGGTCAGCCCTGTCAGGAACAGGACCGCAATGGTTAATTTATGCCGTTTCATTCCGCCTCAAATTTACTTTTCGATACTTCTACAGCATGTCGTACCGCTTTAATGATCTTACCGTTTTCTAAAGGGGTATAACCTTGTTTTTTATAAAATCCTTTATGTCTTCTGCCATCGCCTACAACTACGATAGTAGGCATGCCCATACCACCGTAAAAGGCTACCTCATCTGCTCCATTGATAAAAAGCGCATCGGGGTTGAATTTGTTTTCCTTTACCCATTTCTTCGCCATTTTCTCTGTAGACTCATTTTCGTATACCGTCTGGTAGTACTTGATCTTACCGGGATATTTGGCTTTCAATGAGGCAACCACCTTTTCCAGGCCCTTGCCTGCGGTGATGCAGGGGCGGCAGTCGATCATGAAATACTCATGTATAATTACATAGCCGCTGTCCAGCATATTCCATAACTCTACCTTCTGCTGGTTAAGCACATTTGTATTTACCCAGTTTTTAGTATTGTAAATAGTCGATTCCGGAATGGAAAAGTTATGCGTATGGTCTTCTTCCTTCTGCTCGTAATCCTGCGCCAGTACTGTATTACTGAAGGAAACAGCCAACAGGAGTGAAAAAAGGCTTATATATTTTTTCATGATATTACAAAAATAAGACTTTTCGTACGAGATATCAAGCAATGAAAAATAGTGTTGCTTTTTGCCAACGAATTGATTCATAAAGCCGTCTACAAAAGAATGGGGTGCATTATCTCGATCGGGTATATATATTAAATATTACGGCAATAAGTCTTTTTTGTGTAATCTCTTTACTATTTTTACGCTTTCGGCGAATTGTATGCCGGATTACTGTCACGTGAAAACCATTGATAACTTAAAAACATAAATTTTGATTATGAACAAAATTTATTCCCTATTATTATGTGCTGTCTTATGTTGTATAGCAGGCATAAATGCATTTGCATCTCACGTTGTGGGAGGAGAACTTACTTATAAGTATATATCTTCTTCCGGAACCAATCACACTTATCAGCTGCAGTTCATCGTGTACGGTGACTGTAGCGGAGCTGCTTACAGCTCCTTTGCCTCAACTACTGCAGCAGGTATTAATATCTACAACAATGGTGTACAGCAGGGCGCTACTATTGACCTGCCACGTATCAATTCAGAAAGTGATATCCTGATCTCCCCTGTATGTGCTACCCAGCTGACCAGTACGACCTGTTCTCCTGGTGGAACGATTGTAGGGGTGAAAAAATATACCTTCCGTGGCAATATCGTCATTGCAGGTACTTCTGCTAACTGGAGATTTGCCTTCAATGGTAACCTGGTAAACGGTTCTTCTGCTGGTAGAACGTCTATCATCGATAACGTGACCAATATTGGTACCATGTATATCGGTGCTACACTGAACAATGTTGGGGGACAGAATAACTCACCGACATTTACTGCCGATCCTACACCGTTCTTCTGTATCGGTATTGCGAGTTCTTATGGCCTGGGTGCGGTAGAGACAGAAGGTGATGTGCTGACTTACAGCCTGGCACCGGCAATCAATGATCCTTTAGGTGCAACTACTGTAACGTATAATGTAACACCTACAGGTGGTACTGGTCCGTTCACTATTACGACTCCGTTACCTGCTGTACCGGGTACTTTCCTGTTTTCCGGTACTACCGGTCAGCTGGACTTTACGCCTGCAGCGATGACCTCAAGCACCAGCGGTGCCAACATCCGTGAGTGTACGGTGGTAAACAAAGTAACCGAAACCCGCAATGGGGTAGAAGTAGGTACTACTTATCGTGAAATGATGTTCGTATTATTAACGAACTGTAGCAATACAGCTCCGTCTACACCGGTATCCGGTGCACAGAACGGAGACCTGCTGCCAAGCACACCGAGCAGTGTTCAATTCGAAACCTGTGAGGCACAAACGGCAACATTTGCCTTTGATGTACCGGTAACAGATGCTCAGGGTGATAATGTTACCATTACGGCTACTAATATTCCTGCCGGTGCAGTGTTTAATGTAACCAACAATGGTACTCCTAACCCTACAGCACACTTCTCCTGGATTCTAAATACTGTAGCTGCGGGTACATACCAGTTCTTTATTACTTATAAAGACGATGGTTGTCCGATTTCCAGCATCAAAACAGTAACTTATACTGTTTATGTACTGCCGTTCAACGGAAACTTCCAGACGGGTTCTCAGCCACCGTGCCGCGATATGATCAATGGTAAAGCCTGGATCACTCAGCCGGCATCCGATACGGCCAAGTATAAAATTACCTGGATGGATCCTGCGTTCAATGTACTGCGCGCTGTGAACTTCACAAACCAGGGTGATACTTTCAAAAATATTGCTTCAGGTAACTATGTAGTTGAAGTAGAAAACTACCGTGGTTGTAAACGTAAATTCGATGTGATCGTAGATACGCCTACTTATAAAGCTAAATTTGAAGTAGACAGCATCATCTGTGTGAACACTAACCTGACCTTTAACCCTAACTTCCCGAATAATGATTTTGTAAGCTGGAGCTGGGATTTCGGTAACGGTGTTACCTCTAATATGCAAACACCTACTCATCAGTACCCTTACAGCGGTCATTACCTGATCAAAATGATTGGTGTTACCTCTCTGGGTTGTATTGATTCTTTCCAGCAATGGGTAACTGTAGATTCTGTAATGACACCTGAGTTCGTTCTGGATCGCAACACACTTTGTGCTGGTGAGCAAGTTCATGTTACTCCTGATTATGGCCTGAACCCTACCGGTGTATCATGGGATTTCGGTGATGGCGGTACGCTGCAAACCGGAGCGGTTACTGGTATGACTTATGCTTATACTACGCCTGGTACTTATCCGGTGGCTATGACTGTATCTTACAGAAGCTGTCCAGATATTACTTATACTAAGAACATTACGATCAGCAGCTATCCTCTGGTAGACCTGGGTAATGATACTGCTTTATGTTACCGTGGTGCGCCTATCACACTGGCTAACCAGGTTGTGAATACGGGTGTACTGTATCACTGGAATACGGGAGCAACAACATCAAGCATTCAGGCAACCGGTCCTGGCGTATACAGCCTGACGGCAACCAATAGTGCAGATTGTTCTACAACGGACAGTGTAACGATCCGTAAAGATTGTTATGTAGATATTCCGAATGCGTTCTCTCCGAACGGAGATGGAGTTAGTGATTACTTCTTCCCAAGAAGCCTGTTATCAAGAGGTGTAAGCAGCTTCGAGATGTCTGTATACAACCGTTGGGGAGAGAAAGTATTCCTGACTCAGAAGATCGACGGCCGTGGCTGGGATGGTCTGTACAGCGGCAAAGTACAACCTGCCGGTGTCTACATCTACGATATCAGTGTTAAGTTTAAAGATGGTACTGAAGAGCGTTACCAAGGTAATGTAACCTTAATCAGATAATTGCAATTTTAATATAAAAAACAAGAGCGCGGGATTTAATATCCCGCGCTCTTGTTTTTTATATACCAACCAAAGGCATTTTAACCTTGTCTTAATAAAAGGGAGAAGTATGATCCGGTTAGATGTTAAAAAAAAATGCCTGATATTATGATTTGCGCAACATTTTTTTTACTTTTACTCATTGCATTCATTGGTTTGTGCTTCACCATGCTTACCAATTCTATCAATATAAATCCATTTTATGAGAAAAGCATACGCTCAATTACTATGCACGATACTATGTCTCTTTGGAGGTATAAATGCATTTGCATCTCACATTGTAGGAGGTGAGATCACCTATAAATTTATTTCTACTACAGGGACCAATCATACCTACCAGGTACAGGTTATCATTTATGGTGATTGTAGCGGTGGTTCTTTCCCGTCCTTTACGGGCTCTACCTCTGCTGGTCTTAATATATACAAAGCTGGTGTACAGCAAGGTGCAGCGGTCAACCTGCCGCGCATTAATGCTGAAAGTGACATCCTGATTTCTCCTGTATGTGCTACTCAGCTGAGCAGTACAACCTGTTCCCCAGGTGGAACGATCGTAGGGGTGAAAAAATTTACTTTCCGTGGTAACATTGTAATTGCCGGTACGTCCAACGACTGGCGCTTTGCGTTTAACGGAGACCTGGTAAGTTCTACTGCGGGTAGAAGTGCCCTGATTCAAAATACTGTAGGTGCAAGCGGTACAACTATGTACATTGGCGCTACCCTGAATAATGTAAACGGTCCGAATACGACCCCTACCTTTACATCCGATCCTTCACCGTTTTTCTGTCTGAACATTCCTCAGAGCTATAGCCTGGGTGCGGTAGAAACAGAAGGTGACGGTTTAGCTTACAGCCTTGTTGGTGCCAATACCAATGCTGTTGGTACAACCAATATGACTTATGTAGCTGGTTATACCGCTACGACTCCATTACCTGCAGCGCCGGGTACTTTCCTGTTTTCCGGTACTACCGGTCAGACAGACTTTACGCCTAATGCACTGGTCAATTGTGTGGTTGTAAATAAAGTAACCGAGACCCGCAATGGGGTAGAAGTAGGTAGCTGTTGTCGTGAGATGTTATTCGTAATGTTACAGAACTGTGCGAATACCTCGCCGTCTACACCGGTATCCGGTGCACAGAACGGAGACCTGCTGCCAAGTACACCGAGCAGTGTTCAATTCGAAACCTGTGAGGCACAAACATCAACATTTGCCTTTGATGTACCGGTAACAGATGCTCAGGGTGATAATGTAACCATTACAGCCACTAATATTCCTTCCGGTGCAGTGTTTAATGTAACCAACAATGGTACTCCTAACCCTACAGCACACTTCTCCTGGATTCTGAATACTGTAGCTGCGGGTACATACCAGTTCTTTATTACTTATAAAGATGATGGTTGTCCGCTGTCGAGTATTAAGACGGTGACCTATACTGTTTATGTACTGCCGTTCAACGGAGATTTCCAGACCGGTTCTCAGCCTCCGTGCCGCGATATGATCAATGGTAAAGCCTGGATCACTCAATCAGCAACAGATACGGCTAAATATAAAATTACCTGGATGGATCCTGCGTTCAATGTACTGCGCGCTGTGAACTTCACTGATCAGGGTGATACTTTCAAAAATATTGCTTCAGGTAACTATGTAGTTGAAGTAGAAAACTACCGTGGTTGTAAACGTAAATTTGATGTGATCGTAGATACGCCTACTTATAAAGCTAAATTTGAAGTAGACAGCATCATCTGTGTGAACACTAACCTGACCTTTAACCCTAACTTCCCGAATAATGATTTTGTAAGCTGGAGCTGGGATTTCGGTAACGGTGTTACCTCTAATATGCAAACACCTACTCATCAGTACCCTTACAGCGGTCATTACCTGATCAAAATGATTGGTGTTACCTCTCTGGGTTGTATTGATTCTTTCCAGCAATGGGTAACTGTAGATTCTGTAATGACACCTGAGTTCGTTCTGGATCGCAACACACTTTGTGCTGGTGAGCAAGTTCATGTTACTCCTGATTATGGCCTGAACCCTACCGGTGTATCATGGGATTTCGGTGATGGCGGTACGCTGCAAACCGGAGCGGTTACTGGTATGACTTATGCTTATACTACGCCTGGTACTTATCCGGTGGCTATGACTGTATCTTACAGAAGCTGTCCAGATATTACTTATACTAAGAACATTACGATCAGCAGCTATCCTCTGGTAGACCTGGGTAATGATACTGCTTTATGTTACCGTGGTGCGCCTATCACACTGGCTAACCAGGTTGTGAATACGGGTGTACTGTATCACTGGAATACGGGAGCAACAACATCAAGCATTCAGGCAACCGGTCCTGGCGTATACAGCCTGACGGCAACCAATAGTGCAGATTGTTCTACAACGGACAGTGTAACGATCCGTAAAGATTGTTATGTAGATATTCCGAATGCGTTCTCTCCGAACGGAGATGGAGTTAGTGATTACTTCTTCCCAAGAAGCCTGTTATCAAGAGGTGTAAGCAGCTTCGAGATGTCTGTATACAACCGTTGGGGAGAGAAAGTATTCCTGACTCAGAAGATCGACGGCCGTGGCTGGGATGGTCTGTACAGCGGCAAAGTACAACCTGCCGGTGTCTACATCTACGATATCAGTGTTAAGTTTAAAGATGGTACTGAAGAGCGTTACCAAGGTAATGTAACTTTAATCAGATAAAATAGAGTGCCAGATATTGTTGCGCGCCTGTGGCGCGCAACAATATCTGGTTTACATGTAAATAAACAATTGAAAAACGACAATTAATGACAACATTGAAGCAAATAGTTCTAGGATCAGCAGCAGTGCTTTCTTTAGCGTTCAGCGTTACATCGTGTAAGAAATCCTATAGTGTTGACGGTCCGGAGACTTCTCCTTATGTGTCTTCTGTATATGCTGTAAATAGTAATAGAAGTGTACTGGCATTAGACCCTGCAACAGGTGCAAAACGATGGGAAACAAAGGTAGGTAGTGATGTATATGCTACTCCTGTAGTGATCTCCCGTAAATTGTACGTGGTTGATATTACCGGGAAGATCTACAGAATAGATCCGAAAAACGGTAAAATCGAGGCCTCTTCTTCACTGGGAGGAGCGGTTTATGGCACGCCACTTTCTTACGATCGTAAACTGATTATCCCGGTTGGCAATACCGTGAAAATGATTGACCCAACGGGCAACTTTACTACTGTTTGGAGCTATACCGCAACAGACCAGGTGAGGACCTCTCCAGCACTCAATGTTAGTAAAACAGATACCAACAAAAAAGTAGTCTTCTTTGCTGCGGGAACTAAAGTATACGCGCTGCAGGCCGATAATGGTGCGCAGATGTGGCAGACTTCCGTTTCCGGCGCGGGTAATTTCGCATCTTCGGTAAGTGCGGCAAATCGCAACTACCTGTATGTAGGAAATGATAACGGTAGTTTATATGCCCTGAATTCCAATGACGGCAGTACCTACTGGTCTTATCCTACCGGTTCTGCAATCAAGAGTTCTCCTATCTCTGTAGGTGGTAATATTATCGTGGGCAGTGATGACCGTAACCTCTACTCCGTAGATTCGGCAACAGGTCTGCTGCGCTGGAAATATACAGCTTCAGATCGTATCGCTTCTTCTCCTTTTGTATACAATCAGAATGTATACTTCGGATCTAACGATTACAACCTGTATGCGATCAACATCATTGATGGTACTTTGAAATGGAAGTTCCTGACCTTCAGTGTTATCAGCAGCTCTCCGTTTGCGTATAACAATACTTTATACTTCAACTCTTTTGATAAGAATGTATATGCGCTGAATAGTGAAGATGGCAGCCAGAAATGGAGCTATAACACCAATGCAACCATGAACGCATCTATGATCCTGGATACTATCTCCGGTAGCGTAGTACCGTCCATCAGCGGTAATTATCCTTACTAAGCATACAGATCTTTATACAGAGGCCGCAGCATATCATGCTGCGGCCTCTGTCTGTTTTGGTAATTAGTACTATCTTTGGCCTCTCAAAACATTGATATTAAAATAGATATATGAATATCTTTAAGACAGCCGTACAATCATACGATTATGCCTCATTCCTGCAATATGCAGAGGGGGTGATTGCAAAAAATGAAGCGAATCCGGAACTGGTTGCGAATGATAAATATGCATTTTATACCAAATTGAATTTTCAGCGTATGAAACGCTGGAATAAAACATTTACTCCGGATGCAGCATTGATTACAAAACTGAAAGCGCAGCCACAGCAAAGCTGGTGGGTGATCACCGAAGCCTGGTGTGGGGATAGTGCGCAGAATCTGCCCATAATTGCGGCTGTAGCTGCAGCGGCAGGTATTGAGTTGCGTATCGTGCTTCGTGACGAAAATGAGGCTATTATTGATGCTTATCTGACTAACGGGACCAGAAGTATTCCGATCCTGGTTGCTTTTGATGAAGAAGATAATCAGTTGTTTCGTTGGGGACCAAGACCGGCAGGAGCACAGGCACTGATGCTGGACTGGAAATCCAATCCTAATGGAAGAGATTTTGAAGCCTTTGAACTGGAAATGCATCAGTGGTATAACCACCATAAAGGAAAAGAACCGCAGGAAGAATTGCAGCATTGCTGGGTTAATTAAGACCTGTCCATACCACAGAATAGTTAAGAAATACAAATAATCATACGCATTGCGAGAACAAAAAGCATCATATTTGGTGCTTTTTGTTATTTCATCACCTGTGCACGGAATCATTTGCACGGTTTGCAGTAATGACTGTACATAAAGAGAGCTCTCAAGTAGAAACATGAAAGCTCTTAAATAGGCGTAGGAATCAGGTATATTTACGAAAGAATACTTTATTGCTTAATCGACAATTAGGCTCCTGATCACATAAGTGCAAGTAATGGCTTGCTCATAAAATCCGGTTTTTGATTTTGTTCAAAATTATATAAAACTTGACGTGCTGCGGTAACGTACAACCTAACTTATGTACGGTTTATTCATAACCGGTTGTTACAGAGGTTGCTACTCACGAAACGGTAAAAACATCTTAGTAACAATTACCTCATCATTATATTGATAATCAACTATATGAGGAAAGGTGTTATAGGTATGGCAAACAAACTTTAGTACTGTTATGCTTTTTTTAATAATACAATGGCATGGTAATTGACTGCAACACTATATTGTGAAAATGATCTTACAGATTTAGTCCGGAATCTAATCCACTAATATATTAGGCAGTAATAAAAATGGATCGCAGTATGCGATCCATTTAAACGGTATTTGCCTTATTTACTTCCCATTTGAGAAGTATTTATTGATGGCACTTGTTCTATTCTTTACCTTCATTTTAAAGAATATATTATAGATATGCCATTTGAGCGTAGCAATTTTTATCGTTAGCTTATCTGCAATTTCCTGATAACTACAACCCTTTGAAAGGAGCTCAAGAATAGTAGCTTCTTGCTTTGTAATTGTATAATCTTTCTTTTCTTCTAATGGCTTCTCCTCGGCCTGGGGTAAATAATTCAGCAATTTTGTAGCAATACAACTGCTGACCGGCATTTCACCATTATGCATTTCTAAAAGGGCATCGGTTAATTGATACGGTTTGCCTCTTTTAAGGATATATGAACTGGCACCTGCTTTTAACGCTTCAAATATATTTTCATCATCTTCAAAAACAGTGCAGACCATAAATTTGACATTTTCCACTAATGGCTTTAACTCCCGAATGCATTCTACCCCTGATATATCAGGTAGCCCGATATCCATTATAACAGCATCGGGTTTATGTTGAAGAATACCTTCAATAGCGTCTTTTCCATTGCCATAAATACCAATGCAGTCAAATAAAGGGCTGTTGTTTATAATGGTTTTAAAGTTGTATTGATGCTCAGGTTGATCCTCAACAATTATTACGGTTATCATGATGTAAAGGTCATGCAAATTCCTGTTTGATGAAAATCAGAACAACTAACTTTTGTACTGTTTTTTGCCCATTATGATGGTATAATGCCATATGGGCATAATAGCGTTCGGGTTTGTATTAGGGCAATACATTAAAAATAAATCGTTGTTCCTGAGAATAATAAGCTTACCTTACGACGGTACTGAACGACTACAATCAAACCCGGAACAAGTTTTATTTAAATTGTACATAGGCCCCTTTTTTTTGAGGGGCTAATTTATTGCCGGTAATATTAATTATTGTTTTAATAAATAAATTGCCTATATTTGCATATATCACTTCCCGGAATAGGAAAAATTGTCCTTAGTAATAACCTTCTCTTTACTTGTATCTAAGGATTACTGTATAAACTTGATCACTCCAATTTTTTGCGGTTTATTTATCTGAGATTTATCTCATCTTATTAATATGTACCTTGAACGTACCATATAGTATTATCTATTCCATGAATCCAATTAATAGTCAAACAATAATCATGGATAAACAACAATATAGAAGCAAACTTAAATATAGCCATTACGCAAAAGAAGATACCGTCATATTCAATATGATCATATTCGGACTTCTTTTTTTTTCTTCCTTAGTACTCTTATTTTTCAATATTTGATGGACATCTAAAACCACATCTTAGTAGAGGAAATATAGAAATGGCACACAAATCGTGTGCCATTTTTTGTTCATTTCATTGATTACCAATATTAACGTGAAACTACCTTTGGCTTATATATTATCGTGAATATGCTACAGCATATAAAAATGACATAGTATCATCTGACAGATTTAAAGAATTCTATTTAATCTTTTAACGCTATTTGTAATGTTTATTTATGTAAAATATATGGTGAGTCAGCGGTGCAAATTAAAGGTGATAGAAGAGCTTGAACAACTCTCGATAAGGTATAGGTCTGTTGAGTTGGGGAGCATTGAAATGGACAATCCTCTTTCAGAAAGCACGCTACAAACATTAGGGGCGAATCTTAAAAAGTCGGGACTTGAAATATTGGATGATAAAAGGAGTATATTGATAGAGCGCATCAAGAATACTATTGTAGAAATGATTTATAAAGAGAATATAGATCCCTTACAAGTCAACTATTCGGTATATATCGCTTCTGAATTGCATTATGATTATACGTACCTGGCCAATATTTTTTCTGAGGTAACCGGAATCACCATCCAGCACTTTATCATTCTCCACAAAATAGAAAGGGTTAAAGAGTTATTACTGTATGATGAACTGACCCTGACTGAAATCTCATATCTTCTGAATTACAGCAGTGTAGCGCATTTGTCCTATCAATTTAAAAAAGTAACGGGGCTTACACCCACCTTTTTTAAGAGGATTAGGAAAATGAGAATAAGCCAATGAGGAGATGTGTGATTTGTGTAAGATTTAAACACATTTATGTAACGATTAAATGCGTGTTATGTGCCACCTTTACTAAGTGAAAATGATTTCACAATCTTAATGCTAGTAAAATGGAAAATAATAAAAATAGTGCCAGAGAAGATTTCAAAATTATTGGAAACTGGGATAAACAATCCAATGCATTGAAAGAAAAATTTCCGCAGTTAACTATGGCTGACCTTAAATTTGAACAAGGAAAGGAAAGTGAAATGCTTACCAGAGTACAGGATCGCCTGAACAAAGGTAGAGAAGAGGTGATTAATATCATCAAAAAAGGGCAGCCTGAACAGGGTAAGGCCCAATAAAATTGAACTAAACTGAAAGCTTGAACATAAAATAAAAAAAGACAGGACCTTATGGGTTCTGTCTTTTTTTATAAGGCAACAGCAATGATATATTACAACTAATAGCTGTCATCATCTGTCATGGTTATGATGTCCGGATGTTCATCCAAAGGAAGATGATTTAAGGTACAATATTGATTCAGAAAGATTATTGCCGCTTGAAGCGTATCTACATCTGGTAAGTATAAGCACATTTTAAACAGCGCATCCGAATGAGGCTTGTTTTTATCCGTATCATTAAACTTAGTATGATACTTTGTTATTTTAGAAGGGATACTGTCTAATAGGCGGCATAGCCGATTGTATATATCTGCATGTTCGACCTTACCCTTGTATTGTCCCGAATAGTCAATAGTATATGTTAGACGATACATATTAAAATATTTCTATAAAGGTATGCACTATTTCATGATTAGCGGCATCTTTTTATACAGCAAAGTCAATACAAAGAAGGGTAGTATTCAATTAATTTAGCTCCGGAAGCTTTCCTGCAGAATATATAAAAAGCGTCATTAAGGTGTACTTAAGTATCTTTAGTATTATCTTGCCCATCTGCAACATAGGCATCATAATTTTATGGAAATAATACCCGCTGCGCGTCATAACTGTACAGCACCTTAATCATATACACTTTGACTGGTCCATTAGCACATATTTCTGAAGAGTACCTGCTATCTTTGTATTACAAAGAAGGCGACAGCCGGTATGTAGGAGAATTGTTGAGCCGGTATACCATGCGCCTTTTAGGGGTAAGCATGAAGTACCTGAAGGATGAAGATGAAGCACAGGATATGGTACAGCAGGTATTTGTAAAAGCCCTGCAGGAAATAGGGAAGTATAAAATCGATAATTTTGGCGGATGGCTGTACCGTATAGCTCAGAATGCCTGTATCTCTTACATAAGGGCTAAGAAGCATTTTGTAGAAGATATGGCACTGAAGTATACACCGGCCGATGAGGCGCTGGATGAAGCCGAACACTGGAAGGTGGAGCAGCATTATGAACACCTGCAACAGGCGCTGGCCTCTTTAAAAGAGGATCAGAAGGTGTGTGTAGAGCTGTTTTACCTGCATAAAAAGAGTTACCAGGAGATCGCGGACAGTACCGATTATACACTTAAAGAAGTAAAAAGTAATATTCAGAACGGTAAGCGTAATCTGAAAATACTGATTGAACAAATAAAAAAGGACGCTAAATATGTCTAACCGGAAACAACCATATCAGCAACCCAAGCCGAATGAAGAGGAGGCGCTGTGGCAGTATGTGTCCGGTGATCTGCCTCCTGAGAAAGCGCATTTACTGGAAGCAGATAAGGTAGATGATCCTTTCTGGAATGATGCCGTAGAAGGATTGCAGCAACTGGGCGACAGCCAGAAGATCCGTAAGGTGACGGCACAGCTGAAGCAACAGGCGCATAAAACCGCAGGCAGTAAGGATAGGAAAAAGAGCATGCAGCGCCATCAGCAGCATAATATACTCATTACCGTACTCATCCTGCTGCTCTTACTGGTATGCTATTGCTTCTTTCATTTCGGTGCAAAATAAAACATGACGATACTGTATAAAGACAAAGCCTGATCATTTGATCAGGCTTTGTCTTTATACAGTATTCAGATAATGAATTAATCTTTTTTGCGATAATAGATCTTATCGTTGTTGAATTCGTTGATCGATTGCAGTACAGGGTTAGCCATACGCTCGTAAAAACGGGAAATTTCGATCTGCTCTTTGTTCTCGTGAACTTCTTCCAGCGTATCGGTATGGTTCGCAAAATCTTCCAGCTTACGATGCAGTTCTTCTTTCATCGTAACATTGATCTGGTTGGCACGTTTGGCAATGACAGAAATGGTCTCATAAATATTGCCCGTTTTTTCCTTCATTGCGGCTACATCGCGTGTTTCGATCAGGGGATTCAAAGATGAAACGAGTTTTTTAGTTGTGCTCATTATTTTTACGTAATTTATTAATTTTTACAGTTGCATCAGCATGTAAGCCTTCTGCATTTTTTATAAATGTCGATTGCGGGTATTGCTCTTTAAGCATGTTAAAGGCAGAAACTACCTCTGCAAAACGCTCTTCCTGCTTATCTGGTCTGCTGTGTGTCGCATAGTGATAACTGGAGCGGATAATCATATACTGATAGTAATCTGCATTTTCAGAATCAGGATACTCATCCAGGGCAGATTTGTATGCCACAATCGCCGCTTTATACTGATCCATGTCGAAATACAGCTTAGCTGCACCGGCTTCTTTCTGCTCTAATTTCTCGCGGCAGATGTCCAGGTACTTATTCGCCTCTGCGGTGAATTTTGAATCTTTGTACAGAGAGGTAAACGTGTACAGCGCTGCCATAGCTTTTACTGTGCTGGACTGGTCCAGGGTAAACTTCGGCGCATCTTTGAACAGGCTCACTGCATACATAAATTCACATTCTTCTGCACGCTTGCTGGATGGGAAATTATCTACAAAAGTCCGGAACTGGTAAGAAGAACTGAGATAGTCCTTCATGTTGTAAAATGAATAAGCATAACGGTATTGCAGCTCTTCATGGTTCTTGGTGCCACGCACCACAGGAATTAAAGACGCATATAGTTCATTAGCTTTATACCAGGTTCTCTTTTCGTAGTATTCATTCGCTTTAGTCAGTCTCACATTGGCATCCTTATTTTTTAAATAAGTATCCACACCCCCACAGGAGGATAAGAGGAGACCGGACAGGGAAGCAAGCAGCAGCAGTTTACGCATAGTCGTGTGCAAAAGTACGATTTTTTTATTAAAGATATTAATTTATGATAGAAACGCAGATTATCTCCGAAATTGTATATATATTTGCGAACTTCAAAAAATCAGCGGCGGTGGCGAAATTGGTAGACGCGCAACGTTGAGGTCGTTGTGTCCGCAAGGACTTGGGAGTTCGAATCTCCTCTGCCGCACTGAATTGTAAAAGAGACCCGCAACGGGTCTCTTTTTTATTATGTTTCTAACCGCATGTAGATAACTATTTTATCCGTCCTTTTGTCCGGCAACAAAAGGACCAAAAATGCCTTTGTTTTCCTCAAGGCGATTGCGGGGCACCGCCATTTTGTACCGTTGCGTGCATTGATCGTCTGAGCTTAACGTATGATGCGTTCGGTGCTCAACGATCGCATCTCCACTCCAAAATGACTATCGCTGTGATGAAAACAATAAGCGATCCGTACAGAACAAAAGGTACCAATAGATATAAATAGATTATTTAAATCTTAATGCTAGTCTTTGTTTCCTCTTAAGTGGGCAATCAGTTTTTTATTTTGCTGCTAACCGTTATCATTATTACCCATTAATAATTTCACCACCATTAGGGTGCAGCACCTGCCCGGTGATGTAGGAAGCTTCTTCCGAAGCCAGGAAGGTGTAGCAGGGGGCCACTTCATTGGGCTGCCCCGGGCGCTTCATCGGCGTGTTTTTTCCGAATTCAGCCACTTCTTTTTCCGAAAAGCTGGCCGGGATCAGGGGTGTCCAGATCGGACCGGGTGCCACAGCATTAACCCGAATGCCCTTTTCTGCAAGGGCACTGGATAAGGAGCGGGTAAACCCTACCAGCGCTGCTTTGGTCGAAGCGTAGTCGATAAGGTGATCACTGCCTCTGTAGGCGGTTACGGAGGTTGTATTAATGATGCTGCTGCCTTTCTGCATATGCGGCAGACAAGCCAGACTCAGGTAAAATGCGGCAAATACATTGGTTTCAAAGGTGAGGCGTAATTGTGCAGCCGTAATATCCGTAGGTTCAGTTTGCTCAAACTGCACCGCAGCATTATTGACCACAATATCTATAGCACCAAACTGCTCCAGGGTGCTTACCGCCACCTGTTTACAGAAAGATTCCTCGCGCACATCTCCTTTGAACAGCCGGACTTTGCCGCCAAGGGCAAGAATCTCTTTTTCGGTAGCTGCAGCATCAGCATCTTCTTCGAGATATACAATGGCCACTGTGGCCCCTTCTTTGGCAAAATCAAGGGCTACAGCCTTACCAATACCACTGTCACCACCGGTAATGATGGCTACCTTATGCTGCAGGCGGCCTGTCCGGGCATCCAGTTTGGGCTGAGATACCGGCTGGGGTACCATTTCGGTCTCTACACCGGGCTGGTGGTCCTGGGTCTGAGGGGGAATAGTTTCGATTACATCCTTTTTATTTTTCATAGTCTTTCATTTAAAATAAAACTGATGGATAAAATAAAACACTGATCAGTAGGAAAGGCCTACCAGGAAAAATAGGCTTGTTCAGGGAGGATTACGGTCCCCAAAACCGGATATCCCTTGCCGTTACATAATGTGGCAACGGCAAGGGAAACCTGTTGTTGATTACAGCTCTGCCTAATGGTTTGCGCAATTATCAGGTAGTTCCAACAAGGGCAAAGCTCTTAAGCTTATTGTACAAAGTTTTACGGTCTATCCTCAGCAGGCTGGCCGCTTTGGATTTATTATAATTGGCGCATTTTAAAGCTTCTTCAATTTCTTTAATACCTATCCTGCGGGAAGCCTTTTTAGCAGGGCTTTCTACTTGCTGCAGCTCATGATTATCTCCTGTCAGCGCAGATATAGGGTACAGGATTTCGCGGGGCAATACCTGGCGGGTCACAAGACACCCGTCATCTGTAAGCAGGCAGGCTCTCCTGATCACATTTTTCAATTCCCTGATGTTTCCCGGCCATTCATACTGTCGCAACAGCTGTTCTGTTTCGGCATCTATACCCATCACCATTTTATGCAGTTCTATATTGGTCTCCTGCATAAAATGCTCAATGAATATGTTCAGGTCTTCTTTCCGCTCCCTCAGCGGAGGTATCGCAATCTCAAATTCATTCAACCTGTGGAACAGATCTTCACGGAATTTACCGGCTTTTACAGCCAGGGCCAGGTCTTCGTTTGATGCAGCAATGACCCGTACTTCGACAGGAATATCTTCCGTACCGCCAACTCTGCGGATCTTGCGTTCCTGCAAGGCACGCAGCAGATAGCTTTGCACATCATAGTTCAGGTTGGCAATTTCATCCAGGAACAGGGTACCTTTATGCGCCAGCTCAAACGCGCCGGTTTTGGTACTCTGTGCTCCCGTAAAACTGCCTTTTTCATGACCGAACAGTTCGCTTAGGGCAAGCTCTTTGGAGAGGCAACCACAGTCTACTGCAATATATGGGTTTTTGCTATCGTTGGTTTTGGCCAGGCGATGCGCGACAGATTCTTTACCGGTACCGGTTTCACCATAAATAATCACACTGAAAGAAGTAGGGGCAACCAGGTCGATCTGCTCATACATCCGGGTCGCGATCTTGCTGATTCCTGAAACATACTTTTGCATGCCTTTACGCTCCCTTGTCTGTAAGGGCGCTGCAAGCTGCTCTTTCGGCTGTACAGAAGCTTTCTCTTTCTGATGGGACTTCAATTGCGTAAGATTAGCGATCAGCTCTTCTATAAACACTGGTCTGTTCAGGCAGGTAAACAGCCCCTGGCGCACCAGTTCGATCGCCTTATAAATCTGTACATTCTCTGTAATAAAAATCACGCCTGTATCCGGTGCCGCCTCCTTCAGGGTCGCCAGGATCTCATGTGGGCAGCGGGCATTTAGAATCGGAACACAGCACACAACAGCATCATAATGATGTTTCTTGATGAGGGGTACAGCACTTTGTAAAGCAAATATCTCTTCAGTCTCAATTTGCTCTGCAATAAGGTTACGTTTTAAATAGCTGCTATAAGCCCGGTCATCGGAAATAAGAAGAACTTTCATCAGATTGTCGTTTTAAGGGTCAGTTAATAACTGGTTAAGGGTAAGTAAATTTACTCTTCTTATCTGAAAAATTTGTCTTTATTATGTTAAATAATAGAAAGTTTAATAAGTGGAGATATAATAGGAATTGCCTGCTTATCAGCATTGTATGCTGTGATTGTTTAATACAGAATCCCCTGCATCTATGTGGTACCTGCCCCACCACTCCTCAAAAGCACCGGCTAGAATGCAATAGTATCAAGAATATTAATCGGGTGGTAATGGGTAAAATCATTCAGTTGTTATTAACATACTGTTCTTTTTCTATGGCATTACGAAAGTTTGCCGGTAACGGGTTCAGTATGAGTAGGCTAAATAGTATAGTATTATGGATCTGCCGTCAGCGCGGTAAATGCCATTTTTTAATGAATTGTAAACCCTCTTTATAGATGATTTTTTTATAGTATGATTCCCTACATTTGGTCTAAATCTAAAAAACTGTACTATGAGTATTTTCTTACAGGTTATTCCTGCGCAGGCCGATGAAGCATTAAAGATCGGCGAAACATGGGCTTCCAAGGCCAAAGATTTCTTATTTGATTACGGGCCAAAGGTAGTAGGGGCCATACTGGTATATATTATCGGCCAGTGGATCATCAACCGTTTGATCTCCCTGTTCCGTAGAGCCATCGCACATCGGAAATTCGATGCCTCTCTGTCTACCTTCCTTTTGTCGCTGGCCAAAGTAAGTTTACTGCTGGTCTTATTCCTGTCTATCGCAGGTATACTGGGGGTTAATATTATGGGCTTCTCTGCGATACTGGCCGGTGCAGCTGTAGGGATCGGTGCCGCACTGAACGGCTCTTTGGGTAACCTGGCCGGTGGGGTCATGCTCATGATCTTCCGTCCGTTTAAGGTAGGTGATATTATAGAAGCGCAGGGTAGTGCAGGCGTAGTACAGGAGCTGGGTATTTTCAGTACGATCATCCTGACCCCTGAAAATAAGACGGTAATTCTGCCGAACGGACCACTGTCTACCGGTGTGATCACTAACTTCAATACACATGGCAACCTGAGGGTTGATATCAATATGGCTATTGCCAATGACCAGGATGTAGATAAGGCCAGAGATATTGCGATGAAGGCGATTGCCTCGCATCCTAAAGTACTCAGTACACCGGCTCCGGAATTTGTTGTGAGCAGCGTGTCCGATTTTATGACCAAGATCGCTATACGTCCGTATACCACTCAGGGCGATTACTGGGATGTGTATTTCGGGGTTACCGAGCTGGTGAAAAAGGCGTTTGAAGCCAATGGCATTGTCGGCCCTACGCCAACACATGTAATCATAAACAAACAGGTATAATCTCTTTACTTTATTTAATAGACGGAAAAGCCAGTATGTGTATATATACTGGCTTTTTGTTTTTCACGCTGTCTGCTATTGGGAAACACCATTCTATTATGAAATCAATTATACCCTTTACTTGCCTGGCTTCGCACCGCACTCTCTTCATGTCATTTCTAAAAAAATGCCTATGCCGGCACCGGTTTGGCGATGCTGTATGATCAAGGCTTTGAGGCACAACGGAATGGTGATCTGCACATCGGATTCAGGTTCTGAGGCATATAAGTTATAGAGACCTGCAAAGGCTGTATCGCATAATTTTTTTGAAACTATGCAGCAATGCGTTACATTTGCCGAGAATTTTTTAAATAAAATCCGAAAACATGTCTGTAGTAGATTTGATTATGCCTAAAATGGGCGAAAGTATTATGGAAGCCACTGTACTGAAATGGCACAAAAATCCGGGAGATTCCGTTAAGATGGACGAAACCGTACTGGAAATTGCCACTGATAAGGTGGACAGTGAGGTTCCTTCTACTGCAGCCGGAACAATCGTTGAAATTTTATTTAAAGAGAATGATGTAGTACCTATCGGTACGGTTATTGCCCGCATCGATACCGGCAACGGAACTGCTGCAGCTGCACCACAGGCAGCCGCTGCTCCTGCTGCCGCTCCGGCCCCGGCTGCTGTACAAGCTGCTCCGGCTCCTCAGGTAAGCGCTGCTCCTGCAGGTGTAACCGGTGGTAACCGTTTCTACTCTCCTTTAGTACTGAATATCGCTGCCAAAGAAGGTATCGGTATGGCTGAACTGGAAAATATTCCGGGTACTGGTAATGAAGGTCGCGTAACCAAAAAAGATATCCTGACTTATGTTGCCAACAGAGGCGCTGCCCCTGTTGTTGCTGCTCCGGCTCCTGCCGCTGCGCCACAAGCTGCTCCTGTAGCGGCTCCGGCTGCTGCTGCACCTGCTGCGGTAAGCAACCCTGGTGGTAATGTAGAGATCATCGAAATGGACAGAATGCGTAAACTGATCGCTGATCATATGGTACGCAGTAAGTCTACTTCTCCGCACGTAACCAGCTTCACCGAGTGTGATGTAACTAACCTGGTACAGTGGAGAGATAAAAATAAAAATGCATTCCAGAAACAATACGGCGAGAAGATCACCTTTACCCCGATCTTCATCGAAGCGATTGTAAACTGTATCAAGAAATTCCCGATGATCAACAGCAGCATTGACGGCGACAGAATCATCATTAAAAAAGATATCAACATCGGTATGGCTACTGCATTACCAAGCGGTAACCTGATCGTTCCGGTGATCAAAAATGCAGAAACCAAAAACCTGTTCGGCATCGCTAAAGATGTAAACGGTCTGGCTAATGCAGCACGTAACGGTAAACTGAAAGCAGACGATACACAAGGTGGTACATTCACCTTGACTAACGTAGGTACTTTCGGAAGCCTGATGGGTACACCAATCATCAACCAGCCACAAGTGGCTATCCTGGCTGTAGGCAGCATTAAAAAGCGTCCTATGGTTATGGAAACAGAACATGGTGATGTAATTGCGATCCGCCAGATGATGTATTTATCGCTGAGCTATGACCATAGAATCGTTGATGGTTCCCTGGGTGCCAGCTTCCTGACTGCTGTAGCGAATGAATTAGAAGCATTCGATAGCAACAGAGCAATCTAATATTTTAACCGAAATACAATACCAGAGCGACATTCATAGAATGTCGCTCTTTTTTATGCCTGCGCTATTTGTTAAATAAATGCAAAATATAGTATTATGTATTGCATAGTACCTACTAAACTACATATCTTTGTATTGTAAAATAGTTAATCCTCTAAAAACAAACTATATGACCAACGTTAAAGAGAAATATTGTAATGACTGCGGAGCAGTGATCAATGTTAATGCCGAAATCTGTCCTAAATGTGGCGTAAGACAAATGGCGCCGCCAATGTCTGCTCAGAGCGAAGATAACCGCTGGCTGATAACCCTGTTATTGTGCTTCTTCGGTGGTACGATCGGGTTGCATAGCTTTTACAACCGTAAGATCACGATTGGGGTATTGCAGATCCTTACCCTGGGTGGTTGTGGTATCTGGGCATTGGTAGATCTGATCATGATCCTGACCGGCAGTTTTAAAGACAACGACGGTAACTATGTCACCAATAAAGGCTAACGGACTGGTTTTTGTCCGGATGCTGAAACGGTATAAATGGTATATTATATTGGGGGGGCTGTACCTGCTGACGATAGTCGCAGATCCCGGGATAAACAATAGTTTCCATATTCCCTGCCTGTTTAAAACATTGTTCGGAATCAGTTGTCCCGGTTGTGGTATCACCAGAGCGATCGGCGCATTGTTTCAGGGAAATGTACAGGAAGCCTGGCAGTACAATCCGCAGCTGTTCTTTATCATACCCATACTCATTGCCTCACTGGTATACCAGTGGCGCAGCATATATCATCAAATTGTTCACACTAATTCAGTGCCATGAATGTAGATAACACACAGTCGCAGATGCGAAAAGGGGTCCTGGAATTTTGTATCTTGTCCATTATCCGAAACGGAGAAGTGTATCCGTCCGAGATATCAGATAAGATGAAACTGGCCGGCCTTAATATCCTGGAGGGTACTTTATACCCGCTTCTTACGCGACTCAAAAATGCATCTTTGCTTAACTATCGCTGGGAAGAAAGTCTGTCAGGGCCTCCGCGTAAATATTTCTCCCTTACAGATGAAGGGGAGGTATTCTACCAGGAGCTGGCCACCACCTGGAACCAGTTAAGTACTGCCGTAAACAATATTATTAACGCTAACGAACCCGAATTATGAACAAGGTAATCAACATCAGCTTAGCCGGGAGGTTACTCCCGATTGATGAAGAAGCATATAGCCAGCTGACGAACTATCTGAACTGGCTGAAACAATATTTTGGAAAAGAAAAGGGGGGCATGGAGATCTACAGTGATATGGAAGATCGTATAGCAGAACTTTTTCATGATAAACTAAAGAAGGATAACATTTCCATCTCTGCCAACGATGTGCAGTCTGTAATCAAGATTATGGGCAGCCCGGAGCAGATTGTAATGGAGACTTCTGATGAATATATAATGGCTGAAGAAGCCGGTACTACTGCACAGCAGCAAACCGGTAATGGTCCTGCTGAAGAGCGTACCAACTTAACCAGTCCTTCTGGCAAGCGTTTTGTACGCAATACCAATGATAAGTTACTGGGTGGTGTATGTAGCGGTGCAGCGTCTTATCTGAACCTGGATGTGACCATCGTTCGTATAGTATTCCTGCTGTTTACACTTTTCTATGGTAGCAGTATCTTATTATACCTGTTGTTATGGATTGCACTGCCTCAATACGCGATACCTACAACACAGCTGAAACGCAGATTGTATCGCGATCTTGACGGTAAGTTGCTGGGTGGGGTGTGTAAAGGACTGTCTTCTTATGTGAATGTATCGGTTAACTGGGTGCGCCTGTTTTTTGTTTTCCCTCTGATGGGCATTATATTCTTCAATATTATTAATGAAGATGATCTGGCTTCCTTTTGTGCAGCTATGTTCCCGACGCTCATTATATTATACATCGTGCTGTGGGCGATATTGCCTAAGGCCTCTACGCTGACCGAAAAAATGGAATTGCGCGGGGAGAAAATAGATGTACAAAACCTGAGTGCCGCACTGAAAACAGAAAACAGTAGTACGGCTGTAAAACCAAGACAGGACAATATTGTAACTATATTAATGAAGATCATTGCATATGGTATCCTGTTTTTTGTACTGGGCATTTTCGCTATCGTACTCTTAAGTATCCTGGCGGGCTTACTGGGCTTATTGTTCGGTTTCTCTACTGCCGGAGCGGTAGTCATGCCTTTTGCAGATATTATATTTGAACAATCCTGGCAGCCGGTAGTGTTATACATCTCTGCTACGCTGGCCGTACTGATCCCGATTATCTTTATTGTGCGCTGGCTGGTACACATTGCAAGAAAACCACAGCGTACCAATAAATGGGTGGGATATAGCCTGGGGATTATATTTCTTGCCAGTGTATTTACCCTGTTTTACGTGATCAGCGATGTGCTTTCCGATATCAAGCGTGAATATTCCGTTACAGAAGCGAAGGTGCTGGTACAACAGCCTACTGATACCCTGCGTATAGAATCTAGTTTCGATTCGGTGGTTACCGGCGGGTTAGGGCAATTCAGCTTTGTACGGGAAACGGTGAATGGTGGTCATGAGTTTGAGATCATGAGCGTAAATGTGGTGCCCAGCCCCGACAGTATGTATCATCTGAACCTGATCCGTAAAAGTAATGGCCGGGATATCCGTACCGCACAACGCTATGCAGCAGCAGTACCGTTCAATTATACACAGGACAATAATGTGATCCGTTTCCCGAGATATCTGAGCCTGGGTGGTATCAAAGTATTCCGCGGGCAGTTGATGACTGCCGAGGTACAGGTACCCAAAGGTAAAACATTCCGTATGGGCGCTATTCCGAAGTCATTCTCACAGCAATGGCATCTGAGAACCGGTGGCGGTTATACAATCAATATCAAACAACATCCTAGATGGAGTCCAAATACTGTCTATAAAGTAGAAGAAAATGGTAGTATCGTTTCGGTACCCTAAATTCGGTCTATAGTTTTGTTTACGGACAAAATAGGCTGCCTGCGTTCTCGCATGGCAGCCCTCTTTTTTATATAATATAAACGGACTATCTGCATGTAGGCAACTATTTTATTCGTCCTTTTGTCCGGCAACAAAAGGACCAAAAATGCCTTTGTTTTCATCAAGGCGATTGCATAGCACCGCCATTTTGTACCGTTGCGTGCATTGATCGTTTGAGCTTAACATGTGATCCGTTCACTGCTCAACGATCGCAGCTCCACTCCAAAATGGCTATCGCTGTGATGAAAACAATAAGCGATCCGTACCGTACAGATCGCTCGAAAGGCCTTATAAATCCGGCGTTCCTAAAATCATTGGCTCGGTCGATAAAGTCGGAAACCACTGTCTGAACGCAGCGTTCTGGTTTGCGACTGACCGACACATTGATTTTTAGCCAGGGATGTATACAGCCTTGATTTTTTGGCGGTACCTTTTGCATCAAGGCAAAAGGTAATCATAAAAAGGAACTCGAGGAAAAGGTAAATCTTTGTTTCCTGTAAGTGGATAATCAATTAAGATTATTTTTATAACTGCACCCCCAGTGTCAGGTATACGGCACGTCCTTCTCCGGGAATGATGCCCGGTCCGGGATAACCGGTAGCGCGGCGGGTGGTATAGGTTGTATTGCTAAGGTTATTGACAGAAAGCTCCACCATCAGCCATTTTCTTTGCCATGCAGCAGAGAAATCCCATAAAGTATAGTCCGGAAGTAAGCCAATGACACCGCTGTAATTGCCTGAAGGGGCATTGGTTGCATCGGTATACTGATCGCTCAGGTGGCTCATCTGCAGGGTTGCTTTAAGGTTACGGTACTTAGCCTGCAGGCCGGCTTTCCAGTTCCATACCGGTACATACTCAACTCTTTTGCCTACTACATTGGCAATCTTACTATCGGTAATGCGGGAGTGTGTATAGGCCAGGTTAGAATAAATACTCAGGTTAAACTGTTTGGGATTTTGCCCTAAAGCCTTCAGCAGATCCAGTTCCAGCAGGGTTTCCAGTCCGGAGATTTGTGCCACCCCTATATTACCTCTCTTACGGATTACCTGTCCATTGGGACGGGCAAAGAAATACTCGCCGATTTTGTTGCCATAATACAGGTGAAAGCCGCTGATGTCGTAGCGCAGGTATTCCTTAAGCATACCTCTTATGCCCAGGTCGGCACTCCAGCCTTTCTCATCCTGTATCGCAGGATCGATCTCCAGCGAGGCATTCACCAATTGAATATCGCTGAAAGTCACAGAGCGGTAGTTCTGTGAGATGTTGCCATACAGTTCTGTATTGATGCCTGCCTGATAGCTGCTGCCGATACCGGCAAGGAGAAAACTACGATTTAGAGAGCGGGATTCATTTATCGTTTTTTTACTGATAATGCTATCGCGCAGATCGTACACAATATCGTTAAACATGCCCTCCGATGCGGTGCGTATCCATTCATAGCGCAGGCCCGGAGTTACACTCCATTTGTCTGATAATCGGAAGATATGTTCCGCAAAGGCGGCAAGGTTCAGGTTAGGGAAGTGGTAATCACTGGTCAGTTCATCTGCTTCATGGGCAAAGGTAAAATCAGCGCCGCTGCCATTGTTCACATTGCCCTGTTTACTATAGGTGTTGCCGCGATATGCCCTGATGCCGATCAGCGCACTTTGCCTGCGGTTGCCTATGTTATAATGGTGCATCAACCGTGACTCCATTGCATAGTTCTGGAAATTGCCGAGCAGTAAGTCTCTTTTGCCCCCGTTATCCGGTTGTCCCGGACGGTTAGGGCGAAAGCCTATGGCTTTACGGTCCGCCATCAGGCCATAGAGAATCGTTTGCAGATACGTCTGGTCGCTGAAGCGGGCCATCCATTCCAGGCTCAGGAGGTTCCAGTTTACATAAAACCAGTTACGGTCCCGGTTGCTCTGACGGGCATCGGTTTCAAACATACGGTCATCCAGTCCTCCCGGTTGCTGTGCCAGGTAGTGCAGGTGCGTGATCTGCAGGTTCAGTTTATGATTTTCGTTGATATGGTACCCAATGTCTGCATAGACGTTGAGCGAATTAAATCCGCTGTTGGGTCTCCAGCCATCACCACGTTTATAATGCACATAAGCCCGGTAATCCAGTTTGCCTACATGTCCGTTAATGCTGTTAAAGGATCCCAGAAAATTCCAGGAACCAACTGTCTGTTTGGAATAGAAAGAAAAGGGTTTTTCTCCTCCTGCCGGTTTCATCTTGAAGTTGACCAGTCCGCCGAATTGCGTACCGAACTGTAAGCTGGCCGCTCCTTTAATCACTTCAATCCGTTGCAGGGCATCAGCGGGCGGGGTATAATAACTTTCCGGGTAGCCGAGTGCATCGGCACTGATATCATAACCATTCTGCCGCACATTGAAATTGGCCGTACGGTTAGGGTCCAGTCCTCGACCTCCGATGCTGAGTTGCAGGCCGGAGCCGTCATTTTCAAAAATATTCAAACCCGTAACTTTTGCATAGAGTTGTCGGGTATTATTGTTCGATTTATTGATCGTCAGTTGCTCTACGTTGATCACCTCCGTCTTCTTACCCACGGTAACCTTCATACCATCTACTTTGCGCAGGTGGTCGAAATCACTGTTTGTCCTGTCCAGTACCTCCACTTCGCGCAGCTGTTTGCTGCGGGTACTATCCTGCTGTGCCCATACCGGTGCAGTAATGCTGCACAGCAGTCCGGAAAGCAGGGTAAATTTAGAGACCATATATTTTATCTTTAAATGGAATGATCCATTTTTTGTGTGCAAATTTATCTTTTTCTTTACTGAGATCGGCAGCCGGATCTATATATAATGTACTGCGCCTGCCGTTCAGGCTCACATAAATAGTGGCGAAGACCTTTGGTTCATGCCATCCTTCCGCTTTATAGTGCTGTGCCAGCATATGGGCATATTGCAGGATAAAGTCGGGTTGTGTACTCATCATTTTTTCCTGGTTGTCGGTCAGGAAGAGATCATTGTTGACTACGGTACGCTTTCCCGTTTTACTATCTTCTATTATAAACTGTGCATAGCCCAGTTTTTCCATCAGCATCACCCTCCAGGAGAACCGGAATCCCTCTTCGGTCCAGAACAGCTCATCGCGATACAAGAGGTACCTCCATGGAAACAGTAGCTGGAACAGGAGGAACGGGATAAATAACCCTGCCAGCAGCCGGGAATGCGTTCTTTTAAACGTATATACCGATTGATCAGCGGCCAGCGGTATACCCGGTATCCACCTTTGTATTCTCATCCATACCGCATCGGCAGTTGCCGAAGGGAAGAAGATCAGCGTCACCAGGATCATCACATAAGGGAACATACCTATGGGAAACAGGATCGATGTAGCCATATGGAAGATGATGACTGTAGCATAAGCCCAGGGGCGGGTAGTTCTGTATAGCAGGAAAAAAGGAATGCTAAGATCATATACCGCACCAAACCAGCTGAAAGCATAGGCTACCCAGGTCTGGCTGAGTAATGAACCCACCAGCGGCAGGTCATTTTGTGCAGGTAACCACAACCGCAGCGGCATAGCCTCCAGCAACCAGTCCGTGTTGAGCTTGGCCAGGCCGGCATAGACATATACAATGCCTAACAATAATCGTATAGAGGCGACTGTCCATAGGGGGACCATACGTCGCTTAAGAGCAGGATTGCGCCGGCAATCGACCGAGCAGTTGCAATGCGCCGGCAGCCATATCATCAGGAAGAGGGCCAGGCTTACGAAGTAGTAATGGTTCAGGTAATTGGTTTTGTCCAGCAGTTCAATATAGGTAAAGCTGCAAAAGAGTACTATAGCTGATAGCCGGTACCGGTAACCCAGTGCAAAGGTAAGGGCACTGACTGCGCAGATGATAAAGAGCAGGTAGGTATAAGGCCCCCAGTTATGCACCCATTCAAAACCATAGTATTTGAAAAAGAAAATCGGTTTGATATACAGCTCTTCGATCCAGCCCTTTGTGAAAAAGCGGATCATACTGGCCAGGATCATGAGCCCGAAGAGTATCCTGAAAGTGGCTAAGGAAGCCGAGTATACCGGCTTCCTTAGCGTTTGGGTCAGGGCATGGTATGTAAACCGATGCGACATAGGATCAAAAAAATTATACAGAAAAGGCTATAGAAGCTTAGTCTCCGTCATTATCGACATAAGTGATGGAAATACCAAATGCAGAAACCATATCTACTTTTAATAAAGCCACAGAGCCCTGCAATTTATCATAAACATCCAGTACGGCTACACGGTTATTGCTTACGCCGTCTTTCAGCGTACCGTTTAATCCGTTGAGGGCCGTCAGTCCTTCGTGCAGGGATTGACTGATGATATCAGCCATCAGTACACCATTGTCTTTGGTACCGATACCGGCCAGGTAGTCTTTCATACCATTGGTACCGGCAGTGCCATTGTATTGCTTGCCTTCATAAAAAGCAATATAGCTTTCCAGTGCTTTAACAGCTAAAGCCTTAGACAGTTCCGGGCTGTATGCAGCCTCGACATGTCCCGGTAATGGAGTACCGGTCATCGCACCTACAGGGTAACCGATCTTGCCGGAGCGCAGAAAACGTTCATAATATAATACCACTGCATTCGTCATTTTAGACAAACTGCCGGCAGCATCAGTACCCGTAGCGCCGATAAAGGCATCACGGTTTGTACCCCAGGCTGTTTTTACAGCAGTTACCTTTTCGATCATTTTATTAATGACGTTATTCAGGTAGGTTTTGTAAGCAGCTGACTGTGCATTTGTTGTGTACAGGTCAATGATGGCTGTGCTGCTCTGGCTGTTCAACAGGTAGTCCAGTGCCGGGAAGCCTTGTGCATCTTTATTGCCAAACGTCTCCAGGTTATAACTTCCCGAGGCGATATTGCCTTCGATTTTGCTTTCTGTAGCCGGGTAGGTATTCATATAAGAACGCAGGCTGATGTCTTCAGCTGGTCCGAATTCCAACATATCTACCGTCTGCCAGGTGAGGTAAGCCTCCTGCCAGGCGCTTTTGGTTGCTGCAAGGGTAGTTGCAGAAGGGTTTGCGGTAAAGGCCGTTGCTTTGTCTTTTAAAGCATTCAGATCTTGCAGTAAAGCGTTATAGCCCGGCAGCACATACTCATCCGCATAGTGGGTAAGCATGGGCTTGCGGTCCAGCTTGTCTGCATTGTTATCTGTTCCGTTGCCTTTTGAACAAGCGTACATGCCACAGAGGGATAAAAGCAGCAGACTTAAATAAGTTATTGTTTTACGGTATAACATATCCTTTATGTGAATACCAACCGATAGCCGCAGATACGGTACCGGTTGGTATGATTAAAATGAGGTAATACTGGTATTAGTGGTTAACCACAACATTTTTGTCTACACCGGTCAGGGTAGCAATCTGGTCTCTTACTGCATCAATATCAGCATTAGTCAGATCCCAGAAACCGTTTGGTTTGTTCATCAGGTTATCCAGCAGCTCCTGAGATTTAGCTGCATTTACTTTAGCATTGTATGCATAACGCAGAGAGTATACAAATCCTACACCTTCAGCCAGAGAGTGCATTCTTGCACCATCGCTTGTAGCTGTTTTGGTTTTGTTCAGGTAGCTGATCGCGATAGTGGCGATTGCTTTCTCCATAGCCGTACGGATGCTTGCGATTTGCTGATTGCGGGTAGTCAGGTCATTATTTACGATAGCAGCTCTACCTTTCAGGAAAGACAGGTACAGGGCAGAAGGATCTCCACCAACGCTGGTACCTACCTGGCGCACATAGCTACCCAGGAATACTTCCAGCCATTTGGTCGGATCAGCAGGGTTTTGCTTAGGGTAGAACTCGTTAGCAGTCAGGTAGCCATATGCCTCGTCCCAGTGGTGTGCCAGGGCAGTATAGTTTTTACCATCAACTGTAGCGATATTATCAGCATTCATTTTCTCTTCGCCCAGGTAGATATTAGAAATCTGGTCTAAAAGCATTGCGCCCATTAAACCTTTCTGTACCAGTTGAGCATATTCGATACCTTTAGCATCTACCAGGTATTTGCTGTCTAATAAACCGGCCGTACCACTAACCGCAGTTTGCGAGAAGTTTTCACTAGCCGTTTTGATTTTAGCAAAATAACCCAGGAAACGTTGGCGTTCAATTTCAGCATTGGCAGTAGTAAAAGACTGAGCCGTTTTAGAAATGATCGTTTTATCGGTAGCGGTATTTAATGCTGCATCAGCAAAAGGAGCATTTGTATTGCGGAACATGTTCTCGATCTTCGTCAGATCCAGGGTCATGGTAGTACCTTTTTTCAGGTAGCCATCCAGTTCCGTCAGCATTTTGATGCGGGTAGTCTGTCCGTCGAAATTAACGGTAGTTGTACCGGCGTTATCTTTAAATGTAGTGAAGTAGTTAGTAGTAGTAGTTAAACCGCTGTAAGGTACCTTCAGGTCATCATTTTTGTTGTCCTTTTTACAGGATGCAAATAATAAGGCTAAAGCCCCGGCAGAGAGTAGTAGTTGCTTTCTCATGTTTTGTTTAAATAGTTAAAAAAAGTGTTTTTTGAGTAGGATGCAAAAGTATCTGCCTCCCGGCAAATAAATGTCGTGTAATTGTCATATCTCGACGCGTGTCGGAATATGACCAGCAAGTGAAAAAGAGGGAGAAGTTCAATTTATACATTATTTAATCATTCCTGCCTTCGGCTTCTTAGGGCTTTTCTGTAAGTTTACAGTTCATCCAAAATATTGCAGTATTATGCCCGTTACCTATTTTATTATAGGAATTACCGTTCTGGTCTCCTGGTATGCTTTTAATAATGAATCGGTCCGCCACAAGCTTTTGCTTTATCCTGTGGTCATGAGACATCCCTTGCAGAGTTATCGCCTGATCACCTCCGGCTTTGTGCATGTCGATACCATGCACCTTATTTTTAATATGATTTCTCTGTACTTTTTCGGTCCATTACTGGAAAGGGTGATCGGTGCAGAACATTTTATATTGCTCTATCTGAGTGGTATCCTGGTCGCCAACCTGCCTTCTTTTTACAAGCATATGCACAACCCCTCCTTTGCAAGCCTGGGCGCATCGGGTGGAGTAGCGGCTGTCATTTTTGCAGTAATCTACTTTTTCCCCTGGGATAAAATTTACCTCTTCTACGTCATTCCCATCCCATCTATTTTACTGGCGGTAGGGTACCTCATTTATTCCGCGTACATGAGCCGGCAGGATCGCCAGACCGTAAACCATACGGCACACTTCTGGGGATCTGTATACGGATTTTTATATGTGATTATTCTTGATCCAAGTCATGGGGCAAAATTCATAGAAAGAATTTTACAGGTAAGTATATAGTGCATGTTTAATTCGATAATAATTTAATTTGTTGTTTGTTTCCATGCGATATAATTGATATATTTTGATTCCTGAAATGGCTGCTCTTTGAGCAGCCATTTTTTGTATGCATTATATTTTAAAATTACATAAAGTGTTTTTGCGCTTTATATTAACTATAAAAATAATGATTAAATAGTGTAATGTGACTCTTCGACTCCTTAATGAAGACAGGCTAAAAATGAGGGGTGTATCCCAATTATATTAAGATATATTATAATTATAAATAATTGTAATATTAGTAATTTCTGCATGCAATTTTTCTGAAAAAATGAGATTTATCCCGATCAATCGTGATCGGGTAGGGTGTGGCCTTTGTGAATGCTCTACACTTATTTAATTATTGTGTTATATGAAATTAATGTTATATAAATTTATCCATTTTTTGAAGCAGGCAATTTTGTGACTGGTTAAATCACTCCTTCCTGGAAGCAGTGATTTCGTATTTTAATTTATATATAATGATATTGTGTAATTTATTTTTTCATTTTTTTAATTACTATTTTATATAATATGATAAGTGTATTCTATAATTTAGTTTATATATAGTCTATATAAAATTAACTATGAGCTTTTTGGTTATGTATTTATATTATTTTATGACATAATGTCAATTTTATTTATTTTAGTATTTAAAGTTTAAATTATAATACTGAATTATAATTATTTATGCACTATAAATGAAGTGAAATATAGATTATACAGTTCTATATTTCATTTTTTGCTATAATATTATTTTATTTCGATATGTATAACTTAAAGTGTTATAATATTATTTGTTAAAAGGCTAATATTTCGTATATTTACATAATCACTTCTTTAAAATATTTATAATATATATAAATTATACATGAAAAATAATCTTAAACTAATAACGCTTGCCTCTTTTGTTCTTTTTAGTATTGTATCTTTTTTATATGTAAAAAATATTGTCTCTTTTGATGTGAAAATTCTCGAAGCAATTTGGGGCATTTTTACGGTCATATATTTATTTTACTCAATTCATAAAAAATCCCTCACAAGCTGGATTATTTTTGCGATGATAGTTGGGATCCAGATCGGCCTGATCTTCCCGGAAATCGCCTTTAAATTGCAATTCCTGAGTAAGATATTTTTAAGGCTTATTAAAACCATTATCGCCCCGATTCTCTTCGCTACCCTGGTGGTCGGGATCGCTTCTCACTCCAATATGAAGCAATTGGGCAGGATGGGATGGAAGTCTCTTTTGTACTTTGAGGTGGTAACGACCCTTGCTTTATTCATCGGACTTATCGCGATCAACATTTCTCAGGCGGGTCATGGGGTAATCATTCCACCGGGATTACATGAGGAGTTGCCTAAGGCTGACCCGATGACCTGGCAGGATCATATTATTAATATATTCCCTGAGAATTTTATTAAATCTATCTATCACGGAGAGGTGTTGCCGATCGTGGTGTTCAGCATCATTTTCGGGATTGCCCTGGCGCATTTACCCATTCATAAGAAAGAGCCCCTGCTGAACTTTACTGAAAGTTTGGCAGATACGATGTTCCGGTTTACCAACATCATTATGAAGTTTGCCCCGCTCGGGGTAGGTGGTGCCATTGCCTATACGACTGCCCATATGGGTATCGATATGCTCATTTCTTTGCTGAAATTGCTGATTACTTTATATATAACTTTAGTGGTATTTATACTGGTTGTCCTGGTGCCGATCGCGCTTATTGCCCGCATCAACATCCGCCAGTTTATACGTGCGGTGGCCGAGCCGGTGTCGATTGCCTTTGCGACGACGAGCTCAGAATCGGCCCTTCCGCTGGCTATGGAAAACATGGAAAAAATTGGAGTACCGCGTAAAGTAGTGGCTTTTGTTTTGCCTACGGGTTATACGTTTAACCTGGATGGAACCACGCTGTATCTCTCGCTGGCGAGCATATTTGTAGCCCAGGTTGCCGGTAAGGATCTGCCTATTGGCGAGCAATTACTGATCGGTCTGACGCTGATGCTGACAAGCAAAGGGGTGGCCGGTGTACCACGTGCCTCACTGGTGATCCTGATGGGTGTTGTCACCTCATTTGACCTGCCTATGCTGCCGGTTATGGCGATTTTAGGAATAGATGAATTGATGGATATGGCCCGTACTTCCGTAAATGTGATCGGAAATTGCCTGGCCAGTGCGGTAGTAGCCCGCTGGGAAGGCGAGCTGGATGATAAGAAAATGAATGAAGCGGTATGGGATAAGCAGGAAGTTACGGCTGCTTAACCAGCTGTTTTTTGCGCAGATAGATGGCAATATTGAGCTCAAAGCCCAGGATAATGATAACACTGCTGATCGACAGCCAGGCCAGAAACATGAGCAGGGAGCCTAATGAACCGTACACCTTACTGTAATGGATAATATTGGTGGCAATGAATACAAATACATAAGATACCAGGGTAGTCATGATGGTCGCAAACCAGGCACCCGGAGAGAAAAATTTACTGCGTTCATATAATGAAGGGCAGAATTTATAGATCAGGCACATCATCAGGAACATAATTAAGAGCATACTTACCCGGCTGGTCATACGGATCAGCCCCCAGTCATTCTCAAAAGACTGCAGAAAATAACTGAGCATATTACTCTGAAAGATCAGAAAGGCACCAATCAGGAGCGATAAGATCATCAGTATGACAGTGAGCCATATGGCATTCACCCGGCGGTTGATGCCGGTCCTGAACTTGGTCGCTTCCGATACGCGGTCAAATGCCCGCATCAGTCCCATAAGTCCGTTGGAAGAATAAAATATGGTAAATAAGATACCTATTGACAATAAATCCCTGCGTTTGGTATGCAGGAAGTCGAGCACAATACCCGATATATTGTCATAAATTCCCTGGTTGGGAGATAGTAATTTGAGCGCTTCCAGTATACCTGGCTCAGCATCGGTCAGCGGCAGGAAAGGGACCAGCGAGGCCAGGAATATCAGTGTCGGCGGTATCGCCATCAGCATATTGAAGGAGATGGCTGCAGCCCGCTCAAACAGTCGGAGATCGCGGTTACTCTTAATAATATCATTAATGATCAGCGATACCGGAAAGCCTTCGAAGCCGGGCAGCGTAAAGTTTTTCCATTTACCGGCCGGTTTTTCAGATAAAGTCATAGAAGGTAGTTTCGTTTTCGGTCGCTGCATATAGGTCTGTCCAATCAGGTTGAGGGCTCAAAAATAGGACATTTTTGACATTATGCCTGCGCTGCCTTTTGAAGTATAATACCTTATAATAAATTTTTTCCCTGGTTTGTCCCAACCTTTTCCAACAATACCTCGTCTATTATTATACCAAGCAGGAAAGAGGAACCTTCCTGATACATCTATCAGGTTGGGCAACTTTTTCAGCGGAAACCAAGCCCTGTAAACCCCTATACGTTTCATACTTCTATCACCATCAAACCGGCCCATTAATCGTTTCATTACGGCTAATGGGCTTTCCCTTTCAGCTTAATGGCTGACCATTTTCAGTCCCACAATAGAACCAATCAGGGTAAAGATGAAAAATAAGCGCCAGAAATTGGTAGGATCTTTAAATACAAATATCCCGATCAGTACGGTACCTACGGCACCGATTCCGGTCCATACAGCATAAGCGGTACCCAATGGAAGGGTCTGTGTGGCTTTGATCAGCAATAGCATACTGATAGAGCAGGTGATGACAAATGCAGTATACCAGAGGTAGGCAGTGGTACCTGTGCTCTGCTGTGCTTTGCCCAGGCAGGAGGTAAAGGCGACTTCAAAAAATCCGGCAATAATCAATATGATCCAGTTCATTTTATGTTGATTGTTTGCGGCAAAGTTCGTGAAGCGCTGCGAAATATCATTTTACAAATGATAAAAAATGCGGTTAGCGGATGTCGGCCCGGATACGGCTGAGGCTTACCTGGGTAATGCCTAAATAGGAAGCAATGTGCCCCAGTGATACACGTTGCAGCAAACCCGGTTGGTGCTGCATCAGTTCCTGGTATCGTTCTGTGGCGGTGCGGAACTGGCGGGAGATAAGTCGTTCTTCTGTTTTGATCAGTTCTTTTTCTGCAAAGCGGCGTCCCCAGTTTGCTATAGCAATATCGGTTTCGAATAATTGCTGCAATGTATGACTGTGTACCCGGTACAGGTTACAGTCTTCCAGCAGTTCGATAGATTCATAACCGGCCTGCTGATCTACATAGCTGCGCATAGAGATCACAATATCGCCTTCCTGTCCGAACCAGAAAGTAATATCACTATCCTCCCTTTCGGCATAGGCGCGTACGATGCCTTTTTCTATAAAGTATACTTCTTTTTCTACCTTATCGGCCTGCAGGAGTATATGTCCTTTGCGCAGCTGTACCGGTTCGAGCAGCTCCGTCAGGAGCAGGAGGCTGGCTTCCGGTAAGGGATAAATATGCAATATGGATTCGCGGATCGTCATTTATTCTCTTAAGGAACGGCCGGTGTAGTGAAGGAATAATTCTTCCAGCGTATGCACATCGGCTACCTGGTGCTTCAGCTCATCGATGGTACCCTGTACGACCAATCTGCCATTGTCTACGATGGCAATTTCATGGCAGAGTCTTTCTGCTTCTTCCAGCAAATGGGAGGTATAGAGTATGGTATGCCCTTCTTCATTATAGGCTTGCAGGAAATCCAGGATCATAGCCCGGGAGTGGATATCTACCCCGGCTGTAGGTTCGTCCAGGATCAGCAGCTCCGGGTCATGCAGCAGGGACGCAATAATATTGCAGCGCCTTTTCATACCGCCGCTGTAATGCTTTACTTTCTTGTGGGCACTGTTTTGCAGACCGAAGCGCTCCAGCAGGAAGGTAATCTTATCCTGCAGCTGCGGCTGGGGGATATTGTATAGTCCGCCGATGTATGAGAGGTTTTCCCAGGCAGTAAGCAGGGGATATAATGCAATCTGTTGTGTAACAATACCCGTTTTCTGCAGGATCTGGTGCATCTGGGTACGGGCATTGAGGCCCATTACCTCTACAGTACCGGTATCCGGCATCACCAAACCGCACATAATAGATATGGTGGTGGTTTTACCAGCGCCGTTCGGCCCCAGTAAACCTGATATTTTGCCTTTGGGAAAACGCAGGGTTAAGCCATCCAGAGAGTTGAACTCTGCATGCGGATATCGTTTAAACAGGTCTGCAATATTTATAGCGTACTCCATAAACCTTCGGGGGCGGGTATTGATAGCAATTTAGAATGGGCAAATATAGTTTATTTAGCTTTTCTGCTCCTGTTCTTTAATAAAGCTGTGGATATAATGGTTGACATCTGTAGCTTTCTCCCATTGAACAAAATGCCCGCAGCGGGGTATAATTTCATACTGCAAAGCACGGAAAGAAGGCTGTGCCGACAATAACAGCTGCCGTACAGAGACCGGATGAATAAACCGGTTGGGAATGAGCCCGTCTTTCTCTCCGAATAAAATATATACCGGTACTGCTATATCAGCAAACCGATCACTGACCGGTTCGTCCAGCATAGCACCTATACAGGCTTCCATCATTTTACGGTAATGCTCTTTCGGATGCAGTTGCAACTGCTCCAGGAGGTTATGAATAAATGGTTGAATATCTGCAGAAAGAATGTAAAAACTATTCTGAATCGCCTTGCGTAAGCTATTCTCTTCCGAGCTCAGCATATCTACCAGCGCCATAGTGCTTTTGTATAAAGACCGCTCCCAGTCATTAAAGGTTTCTATACCGGCCGGTGCGCATTGCACCAGGCCTTTGACCTGTGGCATGTTCTGTGCGGCCAGGGTAAACGCTACCTGTCCGCCCATGGAATGGCCGCAAAGGTATACCCGCTCCAGTCCCAGTTCATGGATGAACTCTTTGATACAGGATGCAAAAAAGTGCATACTGTAAGGGTAGTCCATCGCGCGGGACGAGCTTCCATTGCCGGGAAGGTCTATAGCGATACAGCGATAATACTGTTTCAGATAAGAAATATTGCGCTGCCATGCTGAAAAATTATGTCCCAGTCCGTGAATGAACAGGAGTACAGGGGCATCTGCAGGACCTTCATCGCAATAGGCAATGGTAACTGAATTGAACAGGATAGGGCAGTAGTGTACGGTGTAGGGGTAAAACCTGGCAGAGCTCTGTTGCATGTCTGGAAATCTTGGAATTCGCACTATTGAATAAGGGTTTATCTTATTACAGACAAACCCTTATTCAAATATAAATATTTTAAACCATTACCAGCTTACTCTTCTTTAGAATAAGTGTAGATCGTACTTGTCGTAACCGTAGAGCTTACGTCTTTACGCTCATCAATAGTGAAGGTTTTGATATCAACCAGTTTGAAATCTCCCTTTACTACTATAGAACCATCTACATTAGCTTTGTTGGAATATATCTTAATATAATTCTCATTCTGAATGTTATAGAACAAGCTTCTCAGATCCGGATCTGAAGGAGTACATTTGGTCCAGTGCTCGAAAACAGAGAGATCTGATGTAGAAGGGAAATACCACTTATTATCCTTTACACATGGAGGAATACTGCCGAAAGTGCTGGTCCAGGTATTAGTAGGAACTTTTACATTAGAGTTTACTTTGACGTCAGTAAGGATCCAGTGCTTGTCCATCAATGCCTTTTCGTAAGAAATGTTAATCTTTGGCTCATCTTCACAGGAAGTCAGAAACAAAGCTGCACCTATTGTAGCAAGTAAAATCTTTTTCATATCTCTTAAAAAAATAATTAACAGTGTAAATATAATGATAATTCTGAGCAATCCTAACTTATTCAGGATTTTCGTTTTGCGCCTCTATTTCCAGTGGTTGCTGACGGATACGGATATCCATATTTTCTCCTTCCAGGATCGTATTAGGGTAGCCCTGCTCGTTACGTGCAGTAGGCATCTGGAAGTAGACAACAGCTGTATTGGAATCGGAAATGGCACCATCCCATACTTCAGTAATGAAAATATTATTTTCCTGCAGTATTTTGATTGCATCACGGTACGGAACATTGATCAGGTTCGGTACATTGACACTGACATTGCTGAGGCCCGAGCCTACTACCAGGTCGATACGGGAACCCTGGCGTACTTTTTGCCCTGGTTTGATCGCAACACCATTGATCAGTTGCTGTAATACGGCATCCTTAGCCATATCCGGTTTAAAGAGCGTATCTCCCAGCACCAGCTTATTGCTTTCCAGGATCAGCACCGCACTACGGAAAGAAAGATTAACCAGGTTAGGCATCTCCACTTCCGGTGCATATGTTTTATTCACCAGCAGGAATATAGTACGGCCCGGTTTTACAGTAGATCCCTGAACCGGTTGTACATCCAGTATCTCCAGTGCTTTTTTAGTAGGATCGAAGATTGAGTCAATATTTATTTTAAAGCCCTGCTGTTCCAGCACTTTTATTGCCTCTGCAGCATTTTTCCCTTTCAGGTTCGGTACAGTAGTAGAGTCTCCGTGTTTGGTCATCAAGCTGAGCGATGCAAAAAATGCAAAGTACAGCGCGAAGCCTATACCGATGATCACCAGCAGATTGAACCAGAACGAACGAAACAGTTTTTTCATCAATTATATTTTTGATCTTATAATGCGAGTGCTAAGGTAAATTATTTTTTATTGCGCAGGCACTCCTCCAGCATTTGCTCATAGAAGTCGCTGAGTTCCATTCCGGCAGCACGTACCTGTTGTGGAATCAGGCTGCGCTCACTTTGTCCCGGCATTGTATTAACCTCCAGGAAGTACAATTCCTGGTTGTGCTTGTTCAGGATAAAGTCCATGCGTACAAAACCTTTACAGTTCAGTCGCAGGAAAATCACTTTGGCCTTATCCTGCAATGTAGTCAGGATATCATCGGTAATCTGTGCCGGTGTGATCTCATCACTTTCATTATTATACTTTGCTGCATAGTCAAAGAATTCATTTTTGGAAATGATCTCGGTAGGAGGCAGGGTCGAGATATCGTTGCCTACGCGGTATACACCCATAGTCAGCTCACGGCCTTCGATATATTCTTCGATCAGGGCCTGTGTATCTACTTTAAATACCGCTTCTATAGCACCTTGTAAGTCTTCCACTTTAGATACTTTGGTCGTGGCAATGCTCGAACCGCCTTCATTAGGTTTTACGAATACCGGTAATTGTACCTTCTCCAGGATAGAACCAAGCGAATACGAATCTTCTTTAAATAAGTGTACCGATTTGGCAATCTTTACGATACCGAAATCATTAACTACTTTATTGCAGAAGCTCTTATTAAAAGTTACCGCAGATACAATCGCATTGCAGGTTGTATAAGGGAGACCGATCATATCGAAGTAGCCCTGCAGCTTACCATCCTCACCTGGCGTACCGTGAATAGCGATAAAGACCGCATCAAAGCTGATCTTCTGACCATCCAGGTTCAGTGAAAAATCGTTCTTGTCTACAGAAACCTGCTGACCATTATATTCATGATACCAGCTTTCTTTGGTAATGATGATCTTGTATACAGCGTATTTATCTGCATTCAGGTGCTTTTCAATTGTTGCGGCAGAGCCGATAGAAATGATATGTTCTTCACTATAGCCGCCGGCTACAAGGGCAATATTTTTTTTCATTATACTCAATAGATCGTGTGTGTAATAAGAATGCCAAAGGTAATTAAATTGATCCTACTTTTTGCTAACTAATCCGGAAGTCGTACTCATTAATTCGTGATATAATATTGTATATTTGAATTTGCCTGAAAAAAGACGCTTCTCTTTATGAAAAAACAATTTAAGTTTTTGCCACTCATTCTTTTATGTTTCCTATTTAGTAATCATATCTGGGCCAAACAATTATACGGCAGAGTAGTGGATGCGAAGGATGGAGCACCGGTTGCCGGCTGTGCCGTCTACATCAATTACTCGACTATCGGCACTACAACCGGTAAAGACGGGCGTTTTACACTTCAATATAACGGGACCTTGCCCGCAGATCTGGCTTTTCAGTCTGTAGGTTATGAATCCAGGATGGTCAATATTACGGCCACCAGCCCGGAGGAGATCAATATTTCTTTGGCAGTCAGGGATAATGAACTGCAGGAGGTAAAAGTACTGGCCCCTATAGAAAAAGGATGGGCCCGTTTCGGCAAAGACTTCCTGGAAGCATTTCTGGGCTATTCAGACTGGAGCGAGCAATGTGTGCTGGTCAATAAAGAAGTCCTCACCTTTCGCTTTGATAAAGAACTGCAGACATTATATGTACATGCTTCGGCACCCCTGATCATTAAACACAACCAGCTGGGCTATATTATTAATTATGACCTGATGGATTTCTCCAGGAATTATAAAGATCATGCTATATACTTTACCGGATCGGCCCGCTATGAGCCAATGGTGCTGAAGAGCAAAAAGAAACAGGCGAGGGTAACTAAAAACAGACTGGAATCATACTATGGATCTATAAATCATTTTATGCGTGCCGTATACCAGCGCAAATGCCGGGAAGAAGGCTTTGTTGTGAATGCTATGGTGCGTATAGACGGGAAAGATTACGGACGTTACGTTTCTTTATGGACAGATACCATTGATACCAAAAATACCGGCGATGTCAAAAGGCTGGCAACGAGTATGCTGTCTCACCCTGGGGTAGATACACAACGTATTGTCCCGTTCTTCATCGCTTTGAAACAATGGATGGATAAGGATACGCAGCAAAGTGTTATACATTTTCCCCTGCCGCTGAAAGATACGGTGAAGACCACCAATCATCACTATTTCATAGAAAGAACAGCCAGGCCGGAACGGTTTACCGTTAAGTATTATGACTATAGCCGTTTATCGCCGCAGGACAGCATGAGGAAGTTTGAGATGTCCGAAATGAACCTGGTCGGCAATCCCGGTATTTTCCAGAAGCCGGTTAAAGCGGTCTCCAACATGATGGATATTGTATATAACATGCCCTTACCCATTGATTCTTTCCGTATCGCTGTCGATAGCCCTGAAATAGCGCTTTCATTCAAAAAATACCTGCAGGTAACCTACCTGTTGGAAAAAGAAGAACTGCCCTACCTGAAACGTAAATCGCCATTTGCACCACTGGAGCCCAAAGAACAAAGAAGTGTACTCTCTCTGCGCGATGCTGATGAAGTGCTGATACAGGAGAATGGCAATTACTATCCGCCTTATGCCTTATTCCTGGAAGGGTACTGGTCTTACGAAAAGCTGGATAAACAATTACCATTGGATTACGAACCTTAGACTGTCGTATTTTAATGACAAACTTTATAAATATCATTATCTTTGTAGCCCAAATTTTATTTTACTGTGTTTACACCCGTTGTCCGGTTTGCATTGCTGCTGCTTTGCGTGATTGTTGCCATCATTGCGTCTGTTTTTAATATCAAGCTCCTGCTGGTGCTGGCCACATTAATTTCCCTTGCCTTACTTTGGGGTTATTATATGATGGGCACAGTATTCCTTGCACTGAACCGTATGCGTAAGGGACAGCTGGAAGAGGCAGAGCAGATACTGGCTATGACCAAAAAGCCGGAGCGCCTCCTGAAAAGCAGAAAGGCTTACTATTATTATATACAAGCTTACCTGGCAAGAGAGAAGGATGATTTCGGTACAGCCAGAAATCTATTCGAAATGGCGCTGGACCTGGGCTTAAGCGTAGAGCATGATAAGGCTGTATCCCTGCTGGCCCTGGCAGATATGGCAGTGATCAATGGCAATAAAGAGCAGGCCCGCAGTTACCTGCAACGGATGAAAGGCCTTAAAGTACAACCACAACTGATGCCGGAAATACAGAAGATGCAGCAGCTTCTTGCATAAGCATTTGTAAAAAAATGCTACATTTGGAGCATAAAATCAGATTAAATAATAAATTATATACATATATCATGTCCACAGAAACATTTGCACAGAAAATTGCCAAAGCGCAGGATTTCTTACCGATCAACGGTACAGATTATATCGAGTTTTATGTAGGTAATGCCAAGCAGGCTGCCCACTATTATAAAACAGCTTTCGGTTTTCAGTCCGTAGCCTATGCTGGTCCTGAAACCGGTGTACGCGACAGAGCTTCTTATGTATTACAGCAGGGTAAAATACGCCTGGTGCTGACTACTGCCCTGAAATCGGATCACCCGATCTCTGAGCATGTAAAAAAACACGGAGATGGTGTAAAAGTACTGGCCCTGTGGGTAGATGATGCATACAGCGCATTTGAAGAAACTACAAAAAGAGGTGCTCGTCCTTATCAGGAGCCGATCACACTGACCGATGAGCATGGCGAAGTGCGCATGAGCGGTATCTACACTTATGGTGAGACCGTACACATGTTCATCGAGCGTAAAAATTATAAAGGTACATTCATGCCGGGTTACGAAGCATGGGAAAGCGCTTATAAACCGGAAGATGCTGGTTTATTATACGTAGACCACTGCGTAGGTAATGTAGACTGGAACAGAATGCTGCCTACCGTAAAATGGTACGAAGAAGTAATGGGATTTGTAAACATCCTGTCTTTCGATGATAAACAAATCAATACCGAATACTCTGCGCTGATGAGTAAAGTAATGAGCAATGGTAACGGTTTTGCAAAATTCCCGATCAACGAGCCTGCAGAAGGTAAGAAAAAATCTCAGATCGAAGAGTACCTGGATTATTACGAAGGCGAAGGTGTACAACACATTGCTGTTGCGACTAAAGACATCGTAAAAACAGTTACTGATCTGAAAGCAAGAGGTGTAGAATTCCTGAGTGCACCGCCGGAAGCATATTATGAAATGCTGCCTGAGCGCGTAGGATCAATCGACGAGGATATCAAAAAATTACAGTCTTTAGGCATCCTGGTAGACCGCGATGAAGAAGGATATCTGTTACAGATCTTCACCAAACCGGTAGAAGACCGTCCTACACTGTTCTTCGAAATTATCGAGCGTCACGGAGCGCAAAGCTTCGGTGCAGGTAACTTCAAAGCATTATTTGAAAGCATCGAAAGAGAGCAGGCGAAAAGAGGTAACCTGTAATCTTTATCTTAAACATACAATAAAAAATCCCCGGATCATTTCCGGGGATTTTTTCGTTTTATCGTACCAGTGTAATATCTCCTTTCAGCCATTGCTTGTCGGTATCACCATACCGGTTTGATAGGCTTATGGTATAGAAATACACACCGGCATCGGCCGGACGGTTATTACTGTAAGTGCCGTCCCATCCGGTTCCTTTGCGGTTGGTCATGTATACCAGTTGTCCGTAACGGTTGTAGATCTTGAGTTCATAATACAAAGCATCACAATCGGGGTTAAATACCGGCATAAATATATCATTACGGCCATCGCCATTAGGAGTAAAGGCATTTGGAGCTATAGGCCTGCAGTTACAGTTTATCGCTCCGATCCGTACAGAGTCCGTCTGCAGTCCGCATTTATTTTCGGTATAGGCAGTATAGACTCCGGCATTGTTTATGGTGATGGAAGCCCCGGTCTGGCCCGTGTTCCAGCGTATGGTACTGTTCATATTGGTTGTGGCTTCTAAAAGGAGCGGACTGCCTGCACAGATAATGGTATCTTCCTGCAGTACATGTATTTCCGGTGTAATGAGACTAAGCTCAATAGTATCGGTAAAGGTACAGGGACCATTGGAAGCCACTACATAATAAGTACCAGCCGTATGGATAGTTATTGCAGCAGTAGTACTGCCATTGTTCCAGAGATAAGTATCTAATCTGGGATCATGAGCATTAATAGTAATGGCATCGCCCTGGCAGATACTGGTATCACCCTGTAATAACCGGGGTGGAGGAATGACCGTTGCACGGAAAGTATCGGTATATAAGTGACAATCCAGGGAGAGCGATTGTACCCAATAGTCTCCTGGCTGATATATAGTCCTGCCGGCGACCGCACTGCCATTATCCCAATTATAAGACACCATATTCTGATGCGGATTGTTGATCATTACACTATCATCCGGACACAGCAGTGCTACAGGTATAAGATCGGGATTGCTGATGGTGTCGACCTTCGTTATCCTTAGTGCGGTAGCGCCTAGTCTCATTAAGGTAGTCTGGGACTGAGTATTGGTATACAATGGGGTATATGTGCAGCCGGCTCCAAGCACATTCGGCTGTTCTATCCGTGCCAGACTACTGGTTACAGGAGCGGTACGATAAATCTTACCGTCCGGGGCCAGTCTTAAATCAGAGTAGGTATTGCCGGGAGCGATAAGAGTGGCTGAGGACGCAATGGCTGCCAGATTGGGGTATAATTGCAGGTTCAGCTGCTGCAAACCATTGTTGTTCGTTATATACATTAATTGCTCATCCGGCGAACATTCAAAGCGGAAAGTAGTGATACCCGGTATCAGCTCAAAGTTGGTAAACTGCCCTGTATATTTATTAAATTCAGACCGTAAAAGCCCGTTGAGTGTGGTCCGGTAAGCCGTTTGCGAAAGCGGAAGTATTTTGGTCAATCCTGTAAGACTGATATACGCTGTATTAAAGCCAGGTGTAGAAATGACGGGTGTCGTACTGACCCCATTGTCATCTATTTTATAGGCATAATATGCACAGTTATACGGCACATCCATAGTCACAATGTACCAATAGCTGTTGCAATCTCCATAGGTAACCGTCATGAACTCTGACAGGGAAAAGTCCGGGCCTCCGAACAGTACCGTATTTTTGGAAGAAGGTACCACATCTCCCAGTCCGCCATTCAGGCTCATATCCACGATATGGTAGTATATCGAATCGGAATTTTCCTCTATGGACCTGGCAGAGAATACATAATATTGATTGGGGTTAGCCGGATTGGGTACAGTCTGTACACAGTCCTGTCCGGAGCCATAACTGGTGGGAATGCCCGCAGTGGCATTATTACCTTTCAGACCTGTTGCATTGGGCATATCGTTGCCATTCCGGTCCCAGATACGACAGCCGATGGTATAAAACAGCAGATTACCTTGTGCATCGCTCACCGCAGCACTGCTTTCAAAAGTGAGCATGCCGGAGTTGGAACTATAGGTCGGCGGGCTGGAGTTGAAATCCAGGTGATGCCCATTACCGAAATGCCAATGATTATTCTCTCCCTGTGTGTAACCGGTTGTCCCCGATAGACACATACACAATAAAAAGAGGTAAATGCTGTATTTATTGTTCATGATGCACCTGTTGAGCGTTTGAAAATCAGATTAGCGAACCAGTAAAATATCCCCTTTGAGGAATTTCGCATCCGTATCGCCATATCGGTTCGATAGTTTTACGGTATAGAAGTACACACCGGCATCGGCCGGTCTCAGGTCGCTGGCATAAGTGCCATCCCAGCCCGTGCCCTTCCGGTTGGTCATGTATACCAGCTGCCCGTAACGGTTATAGACCTTCAGTTCATAATACAAAGCATCACAATCGGGATTAAACACCGGCATGAAAATATCATTGCGGCCATCGCCGTTGGGTGTAAACGCATTGGGAACAATCGGTCTGCAATCACAGTCCATATCCGTGATCCGTACCGAATCGGCCTGTATACCACATTTGTTTTCCGTATAGGCTTTATATATGCCTGCACTGTTGATATAAATCGATGGCCCGGTTTGTCCTGTACTCCAGTGGATGACATCCCCGATAGTACTTACAGCGTCCAACAGCACATTACTGCCTTTGCAAATAAGGGTATCCTCATGCAGCAGATCAATCTCCGGATTTATCGTACTGATATTGATGGTATCGGAAAAAAAGCAGTTACGTATCTGTACCCTTACATGGTAAGATCCGGCCTCGGTTATGGTAATGGACGGAGCAGTACTGCCATTGCTCCATAAGTAAGCATCAGCATGGAGATCTTTTGTCTTTAAGGTATAGAGATCACCATAGCAGATAGTGGTGTCTGCGCCCAGCAGCTGAGGAGCTTCTTTCATCGTTACAATAAAGGTGTCGATATACAAAAGGCAGTTGCTGGAATAAGAGCGCAGCCAGTATACACCCGGCTGATATACCGTATTCTGGGCAGTGGTATCTCCGTTGTCCCATTCAGAATAAACAATATTGGAATGAGTACCGCTTAAGACCAGGCTGTCTCCGGCACAGTACAGGGCCAGTCTGTGTATCGTAGAATCGTTACTGGTTATGGTATCCCTGTTGCGTCTGGTAAGGGATTGCGTACTCAGTTTGAAATTTTGATAATTAGCCAGTCCGCTTAAAAATGGAGTATAGGTGGGATTGAGTGTAGCAGCCATACCCGGGAGGTTGGGCTGCTCTATACGGGCCAGATACTCGCTGTAGCCGGTAGCCGGATTATACACGTAATTGACGAAATATACTTTGTTATCCGGCCCCAGACGGATGTCATAAGCAGCATTGCCCGCAACAGAGGGGTTGGTAATTCCGGTCAGTAAAGGCACAGCAGACGAGCCTATGGCGGCCAGGTTGGGGTATAGCTGTACATTATATTGCCTGATGGCCTGATTTGAAATACCTGACAAGTACAAAGAGTTCCAGTCTGGAGAAAGCTCCAGTGCAAAACCGCTGGGCGCATTGGGAATGATCCCAAAGTTGCTGAACTGCCCGGAGTTATGATCGAAAGCAGCCCGTATGATATTACCAAGCACTACACCGTAAGCTAAAGGGTTATTATCGCTTATTTTAAGCGAGCGTATATAGGAGAATCCTATAATCATAGGGGAGGAGACCGGTGTGCCTATACCTGTTTCACTCACAAGGCAGGCATGGAGCTGGCAATTATTTTGCGTACTGGTAGCAAAAACAAACCAGTAGCTGTTACAGGGCCCGTATGTAATAGCCGACATCTCCAGCAGGTTACCGGAACCATATAGAACACTGTTTTTGGAGGATGCGACAACATCTCCCAGGCCATTGTTGAGGGTCATGTCTACAATATGGTAGAAAATGGTATCTGAGCCGTCTTCAATCGGACTTCCTGAAAATACATAATACTGGTCCGGGTTTGCAGGATTGGGCAATGTCTGTACACAGTCCTGTCCGGAGCCATATCCTTGGCCGTTAAAATAAGGGCCGTTTCCTTTCAGTCCCGTGGCATTGGGCATTTCATTACCGTTCCTGTCCCAGATACGGCACCCTATGGTATAGAACAGCAGGTTACCCTGAGCATCGCTTACCGTAGCCGCACTTTCTATCGTCTGCATGTTTGTGTTTTGCAGATAAGTCGGGGGATTGGCATTAAAGTCAATATGATCGCCTGCGCCGAACACCCAATGATTATTCTCGCCCTGGGCAAAACCTTTGCCGGTATGAAACAGGGAGGTAATGATTAAAATAAGGTAAATGCAGTATCTGTAATCCATAGCATAACTAATGTGTAGTAAAGAGGAGCAAAATATATTTATCGCACCAGGGTAATATCTCCTTTCAGTAATTGCTTGTCTGTATCTCCGTATCGATCTGTAAGGCTTATGGTGTAGAAATATACACCAGCATCGGCCAGTCTGTTATTGCTGTAAGTGCCATCCCATCCGGTGCCTTTTCTGTTCGTCATGTATACCAGTTGCCCGTAACGGTTATAAATCTTCAGTTCATAATACAATGCATCACAATCCGGATTAAATACCGGCAAGAAAATATCATTGCGGCCGTCACCATTGGGGGTAAAGGCATTGGGGGTGATGGGTTTGCAGTTACAATTCATCTCTTCTATATGTACAGAATCGGCCTGCGTTCCACATTCGTTTTCAGTATAGGCCTGGTATACGCCTGCACGATTAATCGTTATAGACGGACCCGTTTGTCCGGTGTTCCAGCGTATCGTGCTGCCCATATTGGTTGTGGCAAAGAGCTGTAATGCGCTGCCAGAACAGATGATGGTATCTTGAGGTGTAGCCAGTATACTTGCCTTGATGGTCGTTATCTGTATCGTGTCTGTAAACTGGCAGTGCCCAGTCCATGCTTTTACTATATAGGTACCTGCATTGTATACGATAAGTGACGGCCCTGTACTGCCATCGCTCCAGAGGTAATGATCCAGTTCTGGTTGGTAGGCATTTAAGGTCAATGCCTTTCCGGCACAAATAGCAGTATCCTTATTCAGTAAGGCCGGCATGATCCTTTTCTTTACAACAAAGGAATCTCTGAATGATTCACAAAAATTATTGATATACTTAACCCAGTAAACACCCGGTATAGAGACCTCCTTGTCCGGGCCGGTACTGCCATCGGACCATTCATAAGCCTGCATGTTTTGTCGCGTGCTGTGCAGGGTAATCGTATCTAAAGGGCAAAGCTGCAATACCGTCTGTGTGCTGGTATATACCGTATCCATGATTTTCCGGCTAAGGCAGGCAGCGCCTAAGCGCATCACATTTGTTGGTGGCGTTTGCAGGGTAATGTACGCCGGAGTGTAGGTACAGGCTGTGCCCGATAGGTTGGGTTGCTCAATCCTGGCCAGTGTTCCGGTGCCCAGATCGACTACATATATCTTTCCATCCGGAGCCAGCCTCATATCGGGGTATTGACTACCTGGGCCTACAGTCGTAGCGGAGGCGCCTATAGCAACCAGGTTGGGGTATAAGGACAGGTTGTATTGTTTTATTGCATCCACATTCTTTACATACATTAACTGCTCATTGGGCGCATATTCAAACCGGTAGCCCTCCGTATTGGGTATGAGCTCAAAATTGCTGAAGACACCGGTCACTTTATTGAAGTTGGCGCGTATAAGACCATTGTTCGTTGTCATATAGGATACCTGACTCTGGGGGAGTATTTTGATCTGGCCTAACAAATGGGCAGAATTTACCGTAAGACTAGGCGTTGAAATGACCGGAGTTGCCGAGATCCCGCTGGCATCTATCTTAAAGGCATAATGAGCAAAATTGTTCGGTTGCCCCCCGGTTGCAATAAACCAGTAGCTGTTACAGGCACCGTATGTTACTGTAGTGTGTTCTTTCAGGCCGTTTTGTACCGTCTGGAAAAGCAAGGTGTTTTTGGTCGCTGGTATTACATCACCTAGCCCCCCGTTTAGGGTCATATCGACCATATGGTAATATACCTTATCACAATCTTCTTCCGCTGATTTGACAGAGAATATATAATACTGATTAGGATTGGCCGGATTGGGCAGGGTTTGTACACAATCAGAACCGGAACCTTTGTACTGAGGCAGCGCAGCTATAGAGTAATTGCCCAATAAGTTAGTTGCATTAGGCATTTCATTGCCGTTACGATCCCATATACGACAGCCGATGGTATAAAACAACAAGTTGCCCTGAGCATCACTTACTGCGGTCGAACTCTCGAAAGTAGATATATTAGAGTTGCCCGCATAAGCCGGTGGGCTCATGTTGAAATTAATATGATGGCCATAGCCAAAATGCCAGTGGTTATTCTCTCCCTGGGCATTTGCAGTATATATACCGCAAAGCAAGAAAAGCAGAATAAGGGACTTAATTCTGATAATACGGTTCATTGTGAGTTAATTAGGGTGCTTAAATATAATATATATATTTCATGTCTGCAAGAATAGGACTCAATTCAGAGAGAAAATATGCTTTATGTATTTGTTTTCAGAATATTCATAATAACATAATTCTGAGTACATATTGATGTAACACTGTACTGGCATATTTGCGGATTATCAATTTTGTAACCATGAATAAGATTTTGACCAGATCAGTAGTGCTGGCTGCAGTGAGCTGTATGAGCGGAGTGTCACTGTTTGCACAGACCAACATTACCCAATGGAACTTTAACTCTCCGACGCCGGACAATAATACCGGTACGGGAACCATGAGTCCTTCGCTGGGTACAGGCACAATGGCCGCCACAGGGGGTACAGCAGCCTCCTTTGCCAGCGGAGCGTCTAACGGAGGCTCATCAGATCCGGCTACCGCCGATAACTCTGGTTTGGGCCTGACCACCTTCCCGACACAAGGCACAGCCAATAAAACTGCCGGTATCACATTTTCTGCCTCTACCGCAGGTTATCAGAATATACGCCTTACGTTCGATCAGCGACACAGTAATACCGGTCCGGCACATATGCAGCTGCAGTATACACTGAATGCCAGCGTAGCTAATCCGGTATGGGTAGATGTGGACACTGCATCTGCACAATCGGGCGATGTATGGAACAGCCGTTCTTTTAACCTTTCGGCTATTACCGGTCTGAACAATAATGCTACTGCAGGATTCAGGGTAGTAGCGGCTTTTGCACCTTCTTCCACTGCATATAATGCCAGCTCTTCGACCGGTACCTACGGTACAGGCGGTACCTGGCGTTTCGATATGGTTACCGTTAAAGGTGACCCGGTTACGACCAGTCCTTTACCAAACCTGGTGATCACCGAGATCATTCACTCTCCGAATGATATTGAGATGATCGAAGTGTATAATGCAGGTACTACTGCCGCAGACCTTACAGGGCTGTACTTTACCAATGGTACAACCGGCAACTTCCCGGCGCAGATGCTGCCGGCAGGAGGTAAGGTGATGTTTGCAACCAATACGACTTCAGCGGCCAGCCTTTTAGGCGGAGGTACGTATAACCTGCTGGGTGCGGGTTTAGGGTCTACCTCCGATATCCTGGTGATCAAAAATGCCAGCGGCGCTATTGTTGATTCTGTTGCCTATCAAGTGGGTACAGCAGGCTGGCCTGCAACACCGGCCGGTACTTATTACGGCTATTCTATAGAGCTGAATAATGCCGCACTGGATAATAATGTAGGGGCTAACTGGACTGCAACCACACAAAATATTGTTTCCTCTGCTTCCGGTCCTATCTGGGCTACACCGGGTGTATACCCGCCACCGGCTCCGAATCCGGCACCGGTAGTGACCTCATTCAGACAAAACAGTGCAACCAGCACCTCTGTAAAGTTCAACCAGGCGGTGACTGCTGCTTCTGCAACCAATACCAGTCATTATGTACTGAACCCAGCCCTGGCGGTAACAGCAGCTACACTGTCGGGTACCGATTCTGTAGTGCTGACCCATGCTCCGCTGGTTGATGGTACTGCTTATACACTGGCTATTAATGGTGTAGTGAACGCCAATGGTATTGCGAATGTGGCTGATACTGCAGACCTTATCTGGAACCAGTCTTCCCCTAACCTTGTTATTACAGAAATCATTCACTCTCCGAATAATATGGAGATGATAGAGGTATATAATGCCGGTACTACAACTGCTGCATTAGGTGGTCTGAAATGGGCCGAGGGTACCAGCGGTAACTTCCCGGTAATGAACCTGCCTGCGGGTGCTAATGTAGTTTTCTCTACCAGCCCTAATACCGCAGATACAATCCTGAATGTACCAGTTATCTATATGCTGGGCGCGGGTTTAAGCTCTTCTGACGATATCCTGGTAATCCGTAACTCATTGAACCAGACAGTAGACTCTGTACACTATTATGCCGGTACAAACGGCTGGCCTGCGAGTCCTGCTGGTCTGTATGGTTTCTCTTACGAACTGACTGTTGCTACGCTTGACAATAATGTGGGTGCAAACTGGATCGTTCCGGTAAATGAAGTGAATCCGGCTCCAGCTGGTGGAACCGTAAGAGCCACACCGGGTGTATATCCTGCTCCTGCAGTTACGCCTGTAAGCGGTATCATCAATTTTGTAGGTAGCGCCGTTGCAGTAAATGAGCAGCAACTGGAACTGAAAATTGTAGCGAATATAGTAGGAGGCATTGCCAATCCTGCTGCGGTAGATATCGAACTGATTCCTGGTGGTACAGCTACCAGCGGCACAGACTTTACGATGCCGGCTAACCTGACCTTTAACTGGCCGGCTGGTGCCAATAATGTAAATGATACCATTACGGTCACCATCGCCAATGACAATATTCCTGAAAATGCAGAATACTTTGCCGTACGTTTTGCCAACCCGGTAAATGTAACCTTGCCAGCTGCAAGTGCTAATCTCTTCACGGCCTTTATCCTGGATGATGATAAGCATGCACCGGTAGCGACAAAATCTGATTTCCTGAACCATGTTACTTCCTATCAGAACCATACTGCAGGCGATAACTCGGCTGAGATCGTTGCCTATGACAAGCAATCTAAACGCCTGTTCATTGCAAACTCCATCGGTGGTAAAATTGATATCGTAGATTTTCATAATCCGGCAAATCCTGTAGCGGTTAATTCTATCTCGATCAATCCGACTTATGGCAACATCAATTCTGTAGCCACAAAGAATGGTATTGTAGTAGCGGCAGTAGAAGACCTGGTTCCGGAAAATCCGGGTAAGGCTGTATTCTTCGATACTAATGGGGTCTTCATTAAATCGGTAACTGTAGGTGCTATGCCGGATATGATTACCTTCACCCACGATGGTAATAAAGTACTGACGGCAAATGAAGGACAACCTAAGTCTGACTATACTATCGATCCGGAAGGTTCTGTATCGATCATTGATATCAGCGGTGGCGTAGCCAATCTGACACAGAGCAATGTATCTACTGCTGACTTCCAGGCCTTCAATGCACAGGCGGCCACACTGAAAGCTGCCGGAGTGCGCATCTTCGGACCTAATGCTACTGTAGCACAGGATATGGAGCCGGAGTACATTACCATTGCGGCCGACAATTCTAAGGCATGGGTTACCTGCCAGGAAAATAATGCTATTGCGGTAATAGACCTGGCTACCAGTACGATTACTGATGTACTGCCTTTAGGAACGAAAGATCATAGCCTGACTAATAATGCACTGGATGTGAATGACCAGAGCGACAGCATTGCGCTGGCTAACTGGCCGATCAAGGGTTTATATATGCCGGATGCGATTGCTTCTTATTCCGTTAACGGACAAACATACCTGGTTACGGCCAATGAAGGTGATGCCCGCGAGTACAATGCTTACGCAGAAGTGGTACGTTTAGGTGCGGCTACTTATACACTGGATCCGGTGGCGTTCCCTAATGCTGCCTTCCTGAAAGCAAACCTGGGTCGCCTGAATGTGACTACTGCTTCTGGAGATACAGATGGTGATGGTGACTTTGATGAAATCCATGCATTCGGTAGCCGTTCTTTCTCTATCTGGAACGGAACAACCGGTGCGCTGGTTTCTGATAACGGACAGGATTTTGAACTGATCACAGCGCAGCATCCGCAATACCATGCAGTATTCAATGCGAGCAACAGTAATAATACGTTCAAAAATCGCAGTGATGATAAAGGCCCTGAGCCGGAAGGCATTGCTGTAGCGAAGATCGGAGATAAGCACTATGCATTTATCGCCCTGGAAAGAACCGGTGGTTGTATGGCCTATGATATTACCAATCCTGCCGCACCGGTATTTGTAGATTATAAAAATACCCGCAACCTTGCTACCTATGGCGGAGACAATGGTGCAGAAGGCATTATCTATATCGATTCTGTAAGCTCTCCGACCGGAAAACCTTATGTGATCCTGGCCAATGAAGTTTCTTCTTCCTTAAGTATTTACGAAGTAAAACCATTCCTGCCCACTACTACCGGATCTGTGGCAGCAGCAACGTTCTGTTATGCATTCCCTAATCCGGCTACCGCAGAGGTTAATCTGCTGGTTGAAGGAGCAGTAAAAAATGCGACTATACAGGTAATGGATATTACCGGTAAAGTGATCCTGGAAGACCATATGAACGGTAACCTGAAAACGCTGAACCTGCAATCTGTTCCTGCCGGAGCATACTTTATCCAGTATAAAGATGCACAACGCAGCGGAACGGTTAAAGTACAGAAGCTGTAACAGTTTCCTGATGATAAAAAGAAGAGCGGCACCCTGGTGCCGCTCTTCTTTTTATAGGTATAACCGGATTTTGTGTATGGAGCATTTACGTATAGATTCAGGCTTTTCAGGCTTTAATCTGATACCGCATTAACACGGATATCACTACCGTGTGATACTATTTTATAAATAGTAAAATAAATCCTAACGTTTGATTATTTTGGAACGTCATTGCTAAGGAGTACCCTTTGCATGTGTACACCAGATCCCAAAAGGCATTTTGAAACTCGACGAAAAACAACCCGCAATCATACAAATGGACAACAGCGTTTCAGGTATTGAAGCGCCGTTGGCTATGCTTATTGAGCAATGTATTGCGAAAGATAAACGTGCGCAAAAGAAGTTGTATGATCACTATGCCCCCGAATTGTATGCAACCATCCGCAGGTATGTGTATGATGTAACCCATGCGGGAGAAATTCTGAATGAAGCCTTCTTTAAGATTCTGACCCATATCGGGCAATATACCTGTACAGGTTCCTTTGAAGGCTGGATGTACCGGATTGCGGTCAATGCCACAATGGATTTTTTACGCAAAAAGATAAAGCAGGACCAGATTGTACGAACAGAGCTGACAGAGCAGGAGATTCCTATCCCCGAAACGAGTATTGGTAAACTGGCTTATAATGAACTGATCGCCCTCATTCATAGTTTACCCGATGTCCAGAGAAGTGTATTTAACTTATTTGTATTTGACGATTTCTCTCATAAAGAAATAGGACAGCTGCTGGGTATAACTGAAAACAACAGCAGGTGGCATTTAAGCGATGCCCGACGCAGATTAAAAGAAAAGATTGACGCTTTAATGTGAGCAATGGATAAGAATAAAAAAAATATTGATCAATTTTTCCTGGAGCAGCTGGCGGGTGCCCGTGAACAGCCCCCGGCATCGGTATGGGAGCGTCTGGAGGAAAAATTGAAAGAGCATCCTCCTGAACGCCGGGCTTCCGGCAAAGGATTTATTGCATCGATCGCACTACTGATCGTTGCAGTAGGGGGCATTGCCTATTTGTGGAGTGGTGGCTCTTTACCGGGACAACATCAGGCCGGACCGGCATTGGTAGCGAGCAAGGGGAGCAGTATCTCTGGGCTATATGATGCAGCTGAACATCATACAGCAGTGCCTGAAGCGGTTATTTTGGACACAGCGCCAGAGGCCGGAAAAGCAGCACAACAGCACATTGAACATCAGGAGGAAGTGGCCCGCATTGCCGCTAATACAGGAGCCTCTGCTGTGGAGCAGCATAATAAGGCTAAGCGTACAGTATCATCAGTTCCGGAAATACCTTCGGATCGTAGGAGCACAGCGAAGGCTGTAAACAGTCATATTACCCCTGTTCCTGCTCACCATAGTAGTACTATCGGGGACAGATCATTAAAAGGAAGTGTAGCCGTGAAGGCAGGTAAGCGTATACCATTTACGGGGAACCCCGTACAACCGGAACGGGCATTCAATACGCCTGTTGAGCCTATGGTTACAGGTGAAAAAATAGCGAATGACCGAAGTACTGCTGAAGTACCGGAACTCAATAAAGATAGGATTACATCAGACCATACCGCGCAGGATCATGCACCGGAGATACCGGATATTATAGACCAATCGTCGGAGGCTATCGTGTTTCATAAAGTTGCGTTTAAAGGCTCGTCAGACACCTCCAATGCAGCGCAAGGAAAATACATTCCGGAGCAAAATGCTGCAGCAAACTATACAATAGAAAGCATAGAACCTGCCGTAGCAACCGTAGTAAAAGCATCCGGAGAAAAGGAAACGCGCGGTAAAGTGGCCCGCCTGTCGGAAAAGAAAATGCAGCAACAGGTGGCAGTTAAACTACCACCTGCGCAAAAAATGACCGTTGCGGAAGAGCAGAAAATCAGAAAATCCCTGAACCTCTTTCTGGGTATTAAAGCCGGGTATGAAACCGGTTTCAGTAGTTTTACATCAGGTAAATATGTAGGTTCTGTATTCGGAGAAGTACAACTTTCAGACCGGTGGAGCTTTTTATTGCAGCCCGGCATCAAAGTGGCGCAGTTGAATCGTACGCTGATACAGGCCGGTAACTATTTCCAGGCCGGAGCAACTACTTCCAGGATGTTCAATGTCCGGGGAGATGATAGTGCCGGGTATACATATGATTATGCATACCGGCAAACGTATGATTCAATAATCGCTTCTGTAGAAATGAAAAAGAACTTTACGGAACTGGAATTACCGCTTTTCCTCCGCTATAAAATAAACCAGCAGTTTTCGGTTATGGCAGGGGTGAATTTTACTTTTGGCAAGCTTGTACTGTGGAATAATAAACTACAGACAATATCGGGCCTTACGATTACCGATACTGTGCTGAATACTGCAGACTCTGTGGCACCCGCCGCATCTGCAAAATTTGCTCATCCCGGCAGTACATCATTCGCTGAGTACAAGCCATTGACATTACCCGCCAATACAAGCCCCATGCGCTTTGGTTATAGTCTTGGTCTTAGTTATACGCTCCGCGAGCAATTAATGATCGATCTGCTGATGCAGCAAAACCTTTCCGGTTATAGTAGTCTCACAGAACCAGGTATACGACAAATATTTTCCCAGGCCTATTTTAGATTGTCTGTAGGGTACAAACTGTTCGGTACCCGCAAATAATAATGATCAGCATACTAACGAACTATTTTGACCAATCGTCATTATAATGACGACAACTAATTTTTAAATCCCCCTTTATTCTGTAACCTTAAATGATCATTATGAAAAGCACATTTTTATCTATTGTTATCCTGGCGGCCGGATGGCTGCTATCGGGTCCTGCAAATGCACAGCAGCCTTCCTGTAATCCTGACTTTACTTATGCGCAAACGGGTTCCAACACGTTAACGTACACATTTACCAATACGACTGTGGCCAGCAGCACCTCGTATCAGTCTTATGCACTGCTGATGCTGACAAACAATTCCTATCTGACGTACATGAATTCCATCGGGGGTAATGGCAGTACCGCACAATATACCTTTAACGCTCCGGGTGTGTATAAGGTGATCCTTTCCATGTCAGATTCTTCCGTTTTGGGCTCTTGTAATGCAAACGATACGCAAACCGTTGTGGTTACAGGTCCTCCTGCTCCCAATGCCAATCTCTATGGTAACATCTTGGCACCATATGATAGCTTTGCAAACCCTAATTATGTTTACCCTAACCTGTCCTTTAAAGTATGGCTCATTCAGCACGATGCAAACACCAATATGCTGACTGCTGTTGACTCCCAGATCGTAAGTGCCACCAATGCCATTTATGTAGCGTACAACTTTGCAGGTAAGCCTAATGGCGATTATCTCGTAAAGGCTCAGGACTTACTGAATATTAATAATGGCGGCTTGTATATGGTACCTACCTATCATACTAACTCTATATACTGGTACAGTGCTGCTACCATTAATCATACGAATGCCATGCCTGTTTATGCCCAAAACATATTGATGCTTAGCGGTGCGCAGACTACCGGTCCTGGCTTTATCGGGGGTAATGTGACCCAGGGGGCCAATCGACCTGGTGCAGGGCAAACCCTGGCTGTGGGAGATCCTGTAAGCAACATGGATATTTACCTGAAAGATGAGGCAACGGATAAAGTAGTGGCACATACCACTACAGATGCACAAGGCCATTACTCTTTTGCAAACCTGCCTGCAGGATCATATACAATCTTCCCTGATGCCCTTAATTTTGAAACCATTGCAGACGAGCATATAGCCGTAAATGGTTCCGGTAGTGCCATCGGCAACAGAAACTTCACCCAGACGGCAACAAAAGTGAAACCAACCAGTCCTACTGCACTGACAAACGTTACAGTAGCATTAGCAGGCGTGTATCCTAATCCGGTTACCGATAAACTGAATATCAGCTGGAAAACACAGGTAAACAATGCAACCGTAAAAATGTACAATATCATTGGTGAGGAAGTATACAGCGCGGCAAAACCTGTAACAGGAATAGATATGCATCATTTAGCTAAAGGAGTATATGTACTCAAAATCACTGCTGGTGATGCAGTACAAACTTTGCGTATCAGTAAGCAATAGGTATATCTTAATTATATATGAGTAGAAAAGGAGACGCCGAAAGGGTCTCCTTTATTGTTTTTTGCTTAAGCGGGTTACATTGGCGATGATATGCTCGTCATATCGAATGTAATATTAAACCTAGAATGTATGCCATCTATGCAATACTTTGATTAAACAATTCCTTGAATCAAATTTATTCTATTGAGAAGGTATTTCAACTGTGTCCCTGAATATGCATAATGACGTCTTATATCATCTAAACAAGATGTTAGTGTGGAATTATATGAATATTGCTCTATCTTAGACGTAATTTCAACCCTTTCAAATCTTTCTCCATCATCAATGAAAATTTTTTCTCTGGTCTCATATTCCTTATTATTATTGTAAAATTGAAGTAAAAGCGCTTGAATATATACAAGATTTAAGCCTGAAATTCCACCTTTATAATCAACCATTACATCGGAAAAAGCATCACTTAACTCTTGAAGTGTGAACAATTGGTCTTCTATTCTTTTAAATAAATCATTATTCAAGGTTTTAATAAAGATGAGAAAAAGAAGCAAACCAGAAAAGGTATAAGCCTTCTCATTGAATGATTTTAAAATCAATCTTGTCTGTCCCAGTATTTTTTCTTGTTGCCTTAATGTTGCCTTACTGCTTGTAAATAGAAAGTCGGCCATTTTCTGAAATTGCAGACTTTCATATTCCAAATCCCTAATTGTTTTACGCTCAGTAGATGCAAAGAATTCATCGAAGGAATAGTATTCATATAAATACTTTACATACTCACTGCATGATGGTTTAGGAATATTATATTCTAAATCAATAAACCTTCTTAAATACTCATCTGTGTTGATTTGCTCACTGCCATAAAAACCTCTTACCGAAGCAGCTAAATGAGTTTTGTCAATTGATAATACAAATGTGATTCCTGGTACAGAGAAGAAATGTTTCATCTGTTCTAATACCTCTACTGCATAGTGAGGCCTACATCTATCTAATTCATCTATAAAAAATACTATGGGACGAGGATTACCTGTTTTATCGATGAAATTTTCCAATTGCGTCCTGAAGTCTATAATAGATTCTTTTTTTTGAGTATATTCCTTAATCTCCTCCTCAAAAATTTCAGTTGCTCCTTTTGTTGTATTTTCAAGGGCATCCAACATTTCATCTGTATCCATATATCTTTTTAAAAATGCTTTTAATGCTGCCGGTAAAACATTTTTAGCCAATATGGCGCCCTTTTCCAGAACGTTCTTAAAAATAGCCTTATTATCTTTATTAGTTAGCTTATTCAATTCAGACATAATTGCAACCAGAGGATTGCTGTCAAAATCGTTTTCCCATGCATTAAAGTATAAAGTATCAAACTCTTCATTGATAAGGGACTGCTGCCACATCTTTACAAAGGTAGTTTTGCCCGCGCCCCATTCATTGTTAACGGCTAATACAAATCCATCAGAATAGACCTTTACTATATCTGTCAATACTATTGCATATTGTTCCCGTTTAAGTTTACAGTTTTGGAAAGGATTATCTTTCGGAATATCCGGAGTTTGATGCTTGATTTTCATGATATTTCGTGATTTGTGTATTTTCTAAAGTAGCACGCATTTCTATGAAGATATAAATTTCTCACTTTACAATTTTTACAAGTTAATCAAATCTTTCTGGTCTTAGTGTTCCGTAGGGCCACTAAGACTATTTAGTTTATCCCGATTGTATCGGGATGTATATTACTCCTGCCCCCTGCAATCGTGGCAGGAATGGTGCAGGCTTGAGTGCCCCGTCGAAATTATACAGGATCAATTGAACTGCGATCTTCCCGTAATTGCTGCGTTTTATCCGAAATGATTGAGACTGTCGTATGTCTGTCGTTTGCATAAACATAAGAGGAGCCCAATGGGCTCCTTTTTCTATGATTATTTTCTCTTTGTTTTCTTTTTGGGTTTATTCACTTGCTCTGGTTTGGGTTTGGTATCTGTAGCATCCGGTTCTTTGTCGGCCTTTTTGCCCAGTATCTGTTCCCTTTGGAATGGAGTAGCATGTTCCAGTAACTCTTCCAGTGATTTCGGTCTTTCGGCTTCCCGCCATTTGAACCTGCTCAGGCGCAGACTTTGCGGATCCACCTGCATCATTGGGGTCATCGTTTGTTTGAAATCGGTCAGGTAATAGATCATTTTCACCTTACGCTCTTTAAACTGTATCCGCAACCTGTTGCTTGATGCCCTGGAAGCTCCTATATAAGCCTCTTCATCATCTTTAGGGAAATAAATCGTTTCTGCATTAGGGTAGGCTACAGCAGAGTCCAGTTCGTTGTTTACAAAAAAAGCATGAATCCGGTTACCCTGGATCTGGTCATACATACCCGCTTTTTCCGGACCATTCTGCTGGATCACAATCGCATTTTTGGGCACATAGACTTCTTGTATCTTGCTGCTGTCCAGCAGGGCATAAATCGTATCGCCCAGTATCTGGCTCTTGCGACCCCATACCACTGGATTTTTGTAGAGGATCATTAATGAATCAGACTGTGCATAGCGTAAGCTGTCACATTTGGCCTGAGCCGAATCGGCATATACTTTCACATGACGGTAGGCAATAAAATACCTCGGCTTATCGCCCTCTTTACCATCTCCGTTTTCAAAAACCTTTTGTGAAGCATTTTCTCCGATACGCTGCTTAGGTCTTTCCGGCCGTTCAGATGAGGTTTTCAGACTATCTGCTGCAGCGACCACCGTATCGGTATCTACCAGTAAAGAGTCATCAGCAGCCACATTCATCTGTGGCAATTCCAATGCAGGCTCTTCCGGTATGTTCAGGCTGTCTGTTACAGGTTGTACCAGCAGACTGCCTTTCCCTTTCAAGTGAGCAGTGCTGTCCTTTCCTGTTAAGGATACAATACTATCCTTACCGGAAGGGTGGAATAGTAATTTAGTACTGTCCACTTCCACACCTTGCTGCAGGGCATTGATCAGTTTGTCCAGCTGCAGTTTTGCCGTGTCTATAGGCCCGGCATCAGGTCTTTGCAGGTTGGCAATCGGTTCGCTGAACACCGTATCTGCAATGATAAATATACTGTCCGCACCATCTTTCCGTTTCATGATCGGATGGTCCGTCGCCGTCATTTTCTCTGTAAGTTCATTATACATGGCAAAGCCGCTGTATAAGGTTGTTTTCATGGAAGTATCGATCGCAACAACATTCCCGGTGGCTACAGCCCAGCCAGAGATACGGTTATACTTCAGGTCATCGGCCTCAATAAACTGTGCATTATGGATGATGTTGGAGCGCCCTTTGAACTTCGCTATTTTATGCTCTGCATCATAGGTCCCGGCTTTGGCAACCAGGTAAGTATTGTCATTCTGTACAATGGATGGAGCAAAGAATTTTACCACACGGGTATCGGTATTATAGCCGATGTCCTCAGAGGTAACCGTATACTCCGGATCATTCACCACAACATCCCCTTTAAAGCGTGCATCTTTTGTTTTCAGGTTATACTCGCCCGATTTGCTGGAGAGCAGGGTAGCTTCATTCTGTAAAGTACCGTTATGGTAGTATTTGCCCACTTTAGTGGCCAGGTTATAATCTACCTCATCAGACCATAAACTATTGCCTTTGCTGTCATTCAATACCACATCACCCTTCATATACACGATCTTGGTACCACCGGTATATTTCAGGTAATCGGCGAATGCCTGTGTGCCATCGGCCTGTTCTATCGATACATTACCGAACGCTTCTGCCACCTTTTGGTTCTGGTACAGGACTGCACTGTCACAATACAGGATATCACTGCCGTTACGCAGTTTTACATCGCCCACTATGCGGGTGATCTGTTCTGTGCCTTGCTTTACAATATCAGTATAGGTCGAATTCAGGATCTCGATAAAGGCTGTATTGCTATTCTTGGTCGTATCAGCGGCCGGTACCTGTTGCTGCGCAAAGGCATTGCTTGTAAGCAGCAGCAGACAGCATAAGGCCACGGTCTGCAGCCTCTTTATCTGAAAACAGAAGGTACCGGTCATGTGCCGGTACCATAAATTATGTTTATCCAATAGCCTGGTTTAAGTCATTGATAATATCTTCCACATCTTCAATACCCGTGCTCAGGCGGATCAGTCCGTCGGAAAGACCATTCTTGATGCGCTCTTCACGAGGAATAGAAGCATGTGTCATCGTAGCCGGATGGTTGATCAGTGATTCTACACCACCAAGGCTTTCTGCCAGGGCGATCAGTTTTGTCGAGGTCAGCATACGTTTTACGTTTTCAGCGCTGTCATCTTTCAGTTCGAAACTGATCATGCCGCCGAAATTGCGCATTTGTTTTTTTGCAACCTCATGTCCCGGATGGTCTTCAAATCCGGCCCAGTACACCTTAGCTACCTTAGGATGGTTGCGCAGGAAGTGTGCTACTTTCGCGCCGTTCTCACAGTGGCGATCCATGCGTACGTGCAGGGTTTTGATCCCTCTCAACACCAGGAAACAGTCCTGCGGTCCCGGTACGGCACCCGCACTCTTCTGGATAAAGAACAGATCATCTCTCAGTTGCTTATCATTCACGATCAGCGCACCCAGGATTACATCACTGTGACCACCCAGGTATTTGGTTGCAGAGTGCATCACGATATCAGCACCCAGATCCAGAGGATTCTGCAGGTAAGGAGAGGCAAAAGTATTGTCTACACATAATAAAACATTAGCCGCTTTGGATATCGCTGCTATCGCCGCAATGTCGGTAATGTTCATCAGTGGATTGGTCGGAGTTTCGGTCCAGATCAGTTTGGTATTGCTGTTGATGGCTTTGCGGATATTCTCCGGGTCCTTCATATCTACATAATGAAAGCGGATGCCGAATTTGACAAACAGCTTTTCAAATAAACGATAGGTACCACCGTACATATCGTTTGCCGCAATTACTTCATCACCGGGATTGAGCAGGCGTATAACCGCATCTGTTGCCGCAACACCGCTACCGAATGCCAGGCCGTACTGTCCGTGTTCGATACCGGCCAGTGCATTTTCCAGCGCCTGACGGGTCGGATTACCTGCACGTGAATAGTCAAATCCTTTATGCTCATCAGGAGCATCCTGTACATAAGTTGAGGTCTGGAAGATCGGGGTCATAATAGCTCCGGTGCTCGGGTCCGGTTCTACGCCGGCATGGATCAGGTTAGTACCGATACCATAAGAAGTATGATTGCTCATATAATTTCAGATAAGTATTTTAATCAGATGAATAAACGTAAAAACTCCGTATTTCCTGATACAGGAATGCGAAAGCAGCCCAAAATTAGGCCAAATGATTATGATGGAAAAATAAGAGGGGCTAAAATTATGTTGTGTTCTTCATACAAGTGCCTTATCTGCGTTGCAGGTATAGCCTTTTGAGGTGCCGGCGATATACCAGGCATACAAGCAGGACACAGGCCATCAGGGTAATATGGTTAATATCAGACACCAGGCAATGACCATTGTATATAGATCCGGAAAATTCTTTCCAGTGCCAGGGAAAGTAAGGGCTGTGTGTAGGCATACCGATATGTGTACGCTTGTTGATGATCTGCGGAGCCAGGTCGATCAGGTCGGGTAGTACGCTGCCGAGGAAGGCCGAAAAGATGATGAAGCGATAGCGGCCGCTGGCGAACAAAAGATTGAGTAAAATAATGATCAGACCCAGACTCGCGTCCAGTGCTGCCGGTACGGGGTAGCAGTGAGGTATATAATCCAGGATACCATGTGTGATGATGCCCAGTGAGAGACATAACAGACCGAAGCCGGCCTGTTGTACAGGTCGGGGGTTACGGGGTATATGCTGGGCACATAGAGCAATAATTCCTATAGCAGCGCCGGTATGGAAGAGGATATTCATACGGTAGCCAGGTATTTTGTTTATAAATGCATGTTTTCTCTGAATATCTTCACGGCAATAGCAATCAGGATTACCCCAAAGAATTTACGGATCACCAGGATACCCGCAGGTCCCAGCAGTTTTTCCATAGCATTGAGTGAACGGATAATGACAAAAATAATCACCAGGTTCACCAGGATGCCGATCAGGACATTATACTGGTGATATGCAGATTTCAGAGAAAGAATAGTGGTTAAGGTGCCCGATCCTGCAATCAGGGGAAAGGCAATAGGGACAATACTACCGGTCTTGGCCGAGCCGCCGTCCGGTTTGAAGAATTCTATACCCAGGATCATCTCCAGACCCAGGATAAAGATAATGATCGAACCCGCTATCGCGAAAGAAGAGACATCCAGTCCCATAAACTTCAGGATATCATTGCCCGCCAGGAAGAAAAGAATCATTAATGCACCGGAGACAACCGTTGCCGTCAATGCACTGATATCGCCCATCTTTTTCTTAATACCGATCAGTACCGGTATAGATCCGAGTATATCGATCACGGCAAATAGCGTAATCGATATGGTGACAATTTCATTGATATTAATCTGGCCGAATTCGTTCATAGCGCAAAAATGATGATTTTAATTGTGTATTGTCCTGAATATTTGAAGTTTGTGGGTAAATAAGTAGTAAATCCGCTCTTTTTCGATCCGGGCCATGATAAATTCCGGATCATCGGGTAGGGGAAGGGTCTGCTCCTTCATGATATTCAGATCATAACTAATCCATTTTTGTTGGGTGCTGTATACCAATGTATGATCGAATACCTGTAATTGTTTCACATGGAACAAATCCATATTTGTAAGTATGGTAGCATACTGGTCAAAGACAAAAATACCCTTTGCAGTGTCTACGGTATAGATCTTACGGTCACGGTCCAGTATCTGTACCGGAAAGAGTACATCTCCGGTGGCAGAGCGCAGGTCATCGCTTTGCTGCATTACATTCAGCTGCTCGTCAATTTTTTGCAGCTTCGCCAGTTGCACATCATATACCCATATATTGCCATCCCTGGCCATGCCGGCAGCGGTGGGCTGAAAAAGGTTCAGTTTCTTCAGGTCCATCTCATTCTTAGGGCTGAGCATACGGTCCAGGAAGGTTATTTTACCATATTCGGGATAGAAAAGCAGGAGTTTGAGGGGGTTACTGGCATCAACAGTGGCCAGATCACCATTCTGTATGCTGCGGTAATTGCCCAGGCTGTCTCCGTTGAGGCTATATTTTACAAGGCTGTTGTCTTTGAAGATGATGTATACATTACCCAGTTCATCGGTAGTCATACTCTTTGCGGCACTGTTCAGCGGCTTTTGGTACAAAAGCTCCTGGGCAGATGAGATGCCGGAAACGAACAGCAGTAAAAAGCAAATGCAGAAAAGGTACATGCGCATAGAGAAAGGCCGTAAAAATAAGGTTTCACAATAGCTTATACACAGCATAACCTAAAATTACGTTATTTTGGCATAAGAATAAAGTGAATTTACAAATTAGAGCATGAAAAAAGCGCAACAAATATTACTGGGTACAGTACTGATGATGATTGGTTTGAACGCACTGCCACTGTCCCTGAATGCACAACAGACCAAAGAGACGAAGACGACTAGTGAAGATAACCTGAACAAGAAAGATAAACTGGGTAAGAAGCAAGGCATGTGGTTTTTTAATATGCCGGAACAGTTTGGTGATCCCTCCTATATGGAGTTCGGTACTTATAAAGATGATCTGAAGAGCGGACTGTGGTATAAACTCAGCCAGGAGCGTCAGCTGATCTCTATTGAAACATTTAAACAAGGCGTGCTGGATGGACAGGCACAGTATTTTGACGAAGGCAGGTTGTACTGCATCGGACATTACAGAGGTATATATTCCAAGTATGCATACGATACTTTTATGGTGACCAACCCGGTTACCCTGAATGATACGATGGTGATCATTTCATCCGACAGGGGATATACCAAGCATGGATTATGGCGTTATTACAATCCTGTAACCGGTCATCTGGTAAAAGAAGAAGAGTACCAGGTCGATTTGTTATTAAGAGAAGAAGAGTTTACAGAACCCGCTCCCAGAGCCACTCCTGAGCGACCTAAACTACCGCATGAAGGCGGTAAACACAAGGGTTGGGATGCCGGAAAAGCAAGCTCAAAAAAATCTTTGATAAAATAATTTGGTAAATCAAAAAAAGGGTTCTACCTTTGCAATCCCAAAACGATTAAACAACAACAATTGCCGCGTTGGTCAAGGGGTTAAGACGCCTCCCTTTCACGGAGGAATCACGGGTTCGATTCCCGTACGTGGTACCAGAGTTTTTTAAATTGTTAATCGTTTTTGCCGCGTTGGTCAAGGGGTTAAGACGCCTCCCTTTCACGGAGGAATCACGGGTTCGATTCCCGTACGTGGTACATCACGCAAAAGAAATTTATTTCTTTTGCGTTTTTTTATGTCCTTACTTTTTCGACCAGTAATGCACTGATATTCTTGTCGTCGATTGATCCGGAAACTAAACTAATATAAAAGATAACTGCCCTGGGGTTTTTTCCCCGGGGCAGTTATCTTTTACAGGTACTGATTTTCTTTATTTTCTATAGAGTACCTTTTGAGTATAGCTGAAGCCTGTTTTGTTTTTTAGGATCAGCATATATATACCCTCCGGTAGTGTTGCTGAGACATTAAGCGCAGTAAGTGTTGTGCCGCGCTTCATATCCAGGGAGCCGCTTTGCTTTACTGTACCCTGAATGTTTACTATACTCCAGTCAAGCTGCTCGTCGATATTTGTATTATACTGGATTTGTAGCTGTTCACTAAACACAGTAGGGTAAATGAGCACATTGCGCTCTTTTGTTTCTTTCCTGTTCAACCTGATAATTTCAGAATATACATCAACTGCATCTTTGCCGGCAATCTTTAATCGATAGTAGAGAGAAGCGCTATTGCGTTTACTATCGGTATAGCTATAACCAGTCAGGTCAGTGGCTTTGAGGCTTGCTATTTTTGTAAAGTTCCTGGCATCGTTACTGTATTCCAGTTCAAAGTGCCGCACATCATCAACATCAGAAAGCTCCCATTGCAATACTGCATTGCCCATTGTATTCAGATAGCCATTAAAGCTGCGCAGGTGTATCGGGAGCGGTGCTCCGCATGCTGTCGGATCAACAACGAATATATTGGACAATACTGCACAGGTTCCGTAATTGATCTGAACACTGTATGTATCAACCCCAGAGGCCTGCACCGTATTGATGGTATATGCAGCATTCGTAGCCCCGGAGATAGACTGATGATTTTTCTGCCAGCTGTATGTGGCGAGATTACTTTGTGGAACAGACATTGTAAATGACTGACCCGGACAAGGGGCAACGCTGCTTGAATAGTTTAGAGGAACAGGTGCATTGCTGAAGGAAGTTGAGTACAATGTTCCGTTTCCGCAGGTATCCACGGCGCGCACTCTATATACATTGTTTACCAGAAGCCCGTTAAATATAGGACTTGCCTGAGGCCCGGCTACCGATGACCATGCTCCTCCCGTACCCTGTATGTCAAGTGAGTACTGGTAGCCACCACCACCGCCAGTAGCCAATGCTGCTACCGTTGCAGTGCCATTGGTGCATGAAGAGGTGAAGGTAGATTGCTGTAAAGACAAAGGCTGACCTGCAGTATGCTCATACGTTTTGGATACGACACAAGTCGGAGTCGGATAGCCATTGGGCTGTATCGGTAACAGTTTAATGATATATGATCCATTAGGTCTGTTAGGAAAGGCGGCAGTACCATTTCCCATGAACAATGTTGTTTGAGAAGTATCGCTGATCCCTGTTGCTACATTAGTGACAATAACCTTTATTTCTGAAAGTATGCTTGAAGCGCTTTTAGATACAGGCACTTTGAAACCTGTATTTGTAGGATTGCAGGAGTATATCGGAGTAATTGTACCAATACTGTTTACCAAAGCGTTTAGCGTAGGAGAAATCGTATCAACATTTTGATGGCAATAGTCTGTAGCACTGATGATGTAGCTTCCCGGCGCTGTATTGTAACTAGAGACGATTATACCGCTGTTCAGTTGCCAGTAATAAAAAGAATCAGGGAGCTGTGCCGTTGCCGGTTGATTAATTACCCTAAATAATGTACTGTCTATTTGATATGGAGTTCCTGAAATAGATAAGCTTAGAGCGCTATTGCCGCTGCAGGGCGGAAGGGTAGAGCTGGAGAAACTAAGAGTCATATTACCTGCTTGCGGGGTGAAGCTTAGTGTATTCGTATCACAATCTCTGGCCACTTTTACTTGCTGGGTTGCACCGATATTGAAATCTCCTATGCTATAGCTGCCGGAGCTTTGCAGCGCAGACCACGTAACACCATTATTCAAGGAATAGCGGGTGTTCACAACAGAATTATTAATACTGTAATTCACTGTTGTACAAGAGCTCTGATTGTTAAGTACTGCTGAAGAAGTGAAGGGCTGGTTGGCTGGAGGGGTAAAAGTTGTGGTCGCCGTATCACAATCGCTGGCTACCATTACGGTATGGGTAGTATTGGTGCTGAACGTACCGATACTATAACTGCCCGCTGTTTGTACTGAAGACCAGGTGGCACCGTTATTTAAAGAGTAACGTGTATTATGATAGTTGCTTGCACCGGCGCTGGCGCCTACATTTACGGAATAGTTTCGCTGACTGCAGTTTCCTCCGTTGGAAATAGCCTGCACTGATAAGTTGGGTGTGCTTCCTATATTATTACTGGACTGATATACATTACCGCACTGAGTTTTAAATCCGCAGGTGATGTTTGCAGGATAAGAAATTCCGCTGTAGAACCTGGAGAATGATATAGAATTTGTTGGCGTGTTTTGAGTGAATTGCTGACCAGGGGCTGGTGTAAGCGTATCTGTTACGCCGTTAATCGTTATCCAGAACCGCTCAATGCTGCCAATCTGAACATTGGACGAGGCTGGACTTTTGAACGCTGAAAAGCTAATCTGTAAGGAGTCGCAATAGAATTGAAAAGGGTTTATCGTTACGGAACCGCTTTCTGTACTTACTGTAACTGTAGACTGAGCTGTAGAGTATGCTTCGCAGGTATCATATACCCTGATATAATAAGTACCTGCTCCGAGGTTTGAAAAGGTATTGCTTACCTGTTTTGGTGCTACATATGTGGTAGGTTCCGGAGCGTTTAAACTGGGTACTAAAGCATACCGGTATGCGGCATTTGTGTTGCCTCCGATCGCATTTATCGTTAAACTTCCTGTAGGGGATAGGCAATTGCCATCAGTTGTCTGGATGGACTGGATAAATAATGGTGTAGTATTTCCACTAACGATAATATTTGGTTCTGTAAATTCACCGGAAATGGAGGACGTGCAAATTTTACGGACCTCAACCTTATATTTTGCAACGGCCACCTGTGTAAATATACTATCACTCTGCCAGGGTTTTACCACCGAGGTATTGCCTGCCGAGTCATAGCGCAGCTGATACTGATATGTATCGCCAGAGGTGCCTCCCTGGATATTACTTACCGTTACTTTCCCCTCGCCAAGGCATAGTGCAGGGCTGGTGTTTACCGTAATCCCCGTCGGGGTGGTACATTGTGCCTGTGCTGTAGCCTGTGCCATAAAAAGCGACAGCAGCAAGGCAAATGCCTTAAAATAAATGTGTTTGTGTTTTGTCATATCTGTTATTGTTTGATGATTATTCAATAAGGTTGCGTTACAGGTATTCGAAGAGCCGGAGTGTAGCAATAGATACAGTTTGCTCTTCTTTATATGCAAAGGAACGAACGGCCAGTGGCCGCCCGTCTAGCTATTATTGGGAAGATTTGATAAGGATTATAACAAGAAATAGGTATAAACCAGTGAGCAGGTCGCGTGTGAGGATAACGGTATCGTCCGGGTCCTGCACCAGATGAGGAAACTGTATTAGCCTATGCAGTAATGGTAATTACTATTGTATTGTTCAGAAAATACCTAATTATTGGTATTAGACCCGACTATAAAATGATCCACTTTTGTACTACTATTTAAAGTAAGTAGTGCTCTTCATGTACAGTCAGGTTTCCTGAATCTTCAGGAAACCTTTTAAAAGCCGAATGTTTAATACCCGCATTGACATAAGGAAAGGGAGCATACCTGCTGTTGCATAACTACAGATAAGTCAGGAAGTATATTGAATAATAGTCGATTCCTAGAGTAGAGTGTTTGTTTTTAGTAGAGGTTCATAAGTTTCCTGATTCCTCAGGGAACTTTTTTATACCTGGCTGGTTTGATGTGAGGTGCACAATAACGCTTATCAATATGTATCGGTATTGAAATATATTAAATTAAGGTTTACTTTAGAATCAAAGTGTGCTTATGAATTTATTGCTTCGCTTCTGTTTAACAGTACTTGCTGGTATTTTATGTTCCGCATTATTCCTGCCGCCGATACCAGCATCTGCACAATTAAGTCAGGCTACTTACGATGCCCTGCCACCGGTTTTAAAGCCCCAGCACAGATCATTGGTTACATTTAATGAACTGACGAAGATTTTAAATGATTTCAGGACGGATGATAGTAAGGTGACTAAAGATTTAACGGCACTGTGCCTGCAGAAAATACCGTTTTATGCTACGATTTTGGATAGAAGCAAGCGTTCTGATTTTCTTTTTGTTTCGGTATACTGGCTATTTAATCAACGGTATGATATACCCGAGCAAAGAACGCTGATCTATCAATATATTGATACGTTGATTAGTGAAGTACAATCTGCACCAGATCTACATCTGGATAAAGAAGGAAAACTGGGAATTTGCTATATGCTCAAAGGGGGCTTATATGCAGAGGATAATAAGTATATGGAAAGTTATGAGTCCCATCAAAAGTCTCTGGACATATTTAAAGAGGCAAAGGGAGCATCGGACCTGTCATTTATATCTAATAATTATACCTTATTGGCAGCAATGTACTCATCTCTGTTGTTACATGATGAAAGTATAGCGTATGTTGATAGGGCTTTAGCAACCCTTGACCTCTCTATACCGGTAATAAGGCAGACAAACAAACCCAGTCTCATTATTATAAAAGCAAAACTCTACTTTACCAAATTACTGGAAACAAATAAGGCTGTCTATGCCGATTCCGTCGCTTCTTTAATCCGGTCTATAGATACCAACGATATATATACTTATATAAAACCAGGGCTTTATTGCATAGAGGCTGGACTTGCCTACTGGAACGGGTGCTATGACGAGTCTGTTGCTCATGCAGATGCAGCACTGTCATTTACCAATATAAATGTACCGGAACACCAGATAAACAGTGCTAAAGCATTCAAGGGCTTGAGCTTATTAAAGATGGGGAATCATATTCTGGGACGTAAGGTCCTGGAGAGTATTGATTTTCGGGTAGATTCTAATACGGCACCCATTATGGGTATAATTCTGGAATTACTGGCCACTCACTATAAGGCTGAAGGTAATTATGCTAAAAGCAATGAATATTATACAATGCTTTTGAGATATAAAAATACTGTATTGACGCAAAAATATCAGGGTGAGCTTTTTCAGATCTCCAGAAAATACAATGTTGCTGCCCGGGATGCCGTAATCCATCACCTGAATGCCGAGCAGAAGCTGAATCGCTGGATTATGGGAGCCATCTTGTTTTTTGCCCTGCTGATTATATCTGCATTCTATTTTCGTTATCGCAATAATAAAAAAGAAAAAGTGCTGCTGCTACGCCAGATCGAAGAGCAAACCGAATTCCAGGTGATGAGAATCGAACAGAGTGTACATAAGGTAAAGGAAGAAGAGCGCAGGCGCTTCGGTCAGGAATTACATGATGATTTTGCGGGCAGTCTGGCAGGCATCGTTCATCTTCTGAAAATAAGGGAGGAGGAGGAAAGCGACCTGGAGAAGAAAACCCATCTCAGCGCTATTTACACCGAAGTAGAGGCTGCCTACAGCAGGGCAAGGATGACTGCACATAATACCTACCACACTATTCTAACGGATAATTTCCAACAGATATTGACAAACAATATTCACCTCTTTTTTAACGGCAGCAAAATAAAGTCCAGCGTTTATATTGATGACCTGTCCTCCGGCCTGGATCCGGAACTGCAGATTTCCTTGTTTTTTATTGTTAAAGAAGCGATTACCAATATTATTAAGCATTCCCGTGCACAAAATGTCGATATCCTTATATATGAAGATGAAAGCATGTTAGTGGTACAGATCAAAGATAATGGCAAGGGTATTTATGCACCGGCAACCAAAAGAGGAATCGGCTTGCGCTCTATAGAAGAGCGGGTTAACAAACATGGTGGCAACTACAAATTATTTTCTCCCAATAATATAGGCACCACCCTGGAGGTTATACTGCCCATGTTGCCATGTACTTCGCAGTAAAAATGGATATCTTCAATTCGGTCGATACGACCAAGTGATTCGTACAGAACAGATCGCCTGGCAGCGGAAGTCTTTGTGTTCCGAAAGGATATATTCAATTTTTATTAACTGAGTATCCGCTTAAAGGAAACAAGAACTAATATTATGATTTAAATAGTCTATTTATATCTTTTGCTACCTTTTGCCTTGATGCAAAAGGTACCGCCAAAAAATCAAGGCTGTATAAATCCCTGGCCAAAAATCAATGTGTCGGTCGGTCGCAAACCAGACTCACTGCGCTCAGACAATGGTTTCCGACTTTATCGACCGAGCCAATGATTTTATTAACGCCGGATTTATAAGGCCTTTCGAGCGATCTGTACAGTACGGATCGCGTATTGTTTTCATCACAGCGATAGCCATTTTGGAGTGGAGCTGCGATCGTTGAGCACCGAACGCATCATACATTAAGCTCAGACGATCAATGCACGCAACGGTACAAAATGGCGGTGCCCCGCAATCGCCTTGATGAAAACAGGCATTTTTGGTCCTTTTGTTGCCGGACAAAAGGACGAATAAAATAGTTACCTAAATGCGGATAGTCAGTTTTTATTATTTCATTATACAGACAATGAGCAGTTCGCAAATATGGCCCTATGTCGTTGTGGTTTGGAAATATCTTGGTATCTTGTAGGAAATGATCGGCCGGATATGAAGATTTTAAAACACACGAATAATACTGCTATAGTATTTGATGATCATAAATTATTTGCAGAGGCATTTGCAGGGATCTTGCAAAAATTAGAAGTATTCGAATCCGTATCGGTCGCGGATAATGAGAAAGAATTGAAATTGAGTCTATTCCGTTCTACAGGAAAAGGAGTTACCTATATATTTCTTGATTATTATATTCCAGGTGTTAATGTAAACCATTTAATAAGTGATTTACTAAACCTGTACAGCAATATCCGGATCATAATAGTGAGTAGCCTGTCTCACTCAAAACTCATAGATAAATTAATTAAAGGGAAGCTACACGGTTTTATGAGTAAAACAGCAGGTCTGACAGAGCTGGCCAACTGCATCCGTACTGTTTCGGAAGGCAGGTTTTATATCTCCGATGACCTGGCCGGCAAACTCCGTGCAGATGCTCTTGTACAGGACATCGATTTCACCTCAAGAGAATTCCAGGTGCTGGAGTGTATCGTAAAGGGCTATAGCATTGCTAAAACAGCCGAGACCTTATTTATCAGCACACATACCGTAGTCGTTCATCGCCGCAATATGATGAAGAAAGCATCTTGTAATTCGGTGATCGAGTTACTGGCTTTTGCTTCCGATATGGGCATTATTGAGCGTATTTAAGGATAAAATCTTCATTCTGGAAATACCAGGGCACAAAACAGGATTGCCCGATGCGATGCTTATAACCTGAAGATGCGGCCGTGTCTGCTCTTGCCACTTTTGCGGGTTCAGGCTACGAGCGCATTTTGCTGTGTTTCAAAGGAAACCTTATGATCTTGTTGATAAAAATACTTTTTTACCCCAAAAGTTTCCTTAATTTTGCGCTTTACTTTAATAAGCTATGGTAGATGTATTAATAGGTTTGCAATGGGGCGATGAGGGTAAAGGTAAAATCGTAGATTACCTTGCAGCTCAGTACGAAATTATTGCACGCTTTCAAGGTGGCCCGAATGCAGGCCATACTCTTTACGTAAACGGACAGAAGGTTGTACTGCGTACCATTCCTTCCGGCGTATTCCAGGAAAACAAACTGAACCTTATCGGTAACGGTGTGGTAATTGACCCGGTAACTTTAAAAGAAGAAATCGAAGGGTTGAAAGCACTGGGCGTTCCTGTTGAAGAAAACCTCTTCATCTCTCATAAAGCACACATCATCCTGCCTACGCACAGAGCGCTCGATGCCGCTTCTGAGCATGCAAAAGGTTCTGAAAAGATCGGTTCTACTTTAAAAGGTATCGGTCCGGCTTATATGGATAAGACCGGCAGAAACGGCCTGAGAGTAGGCGATTTAATGGCTTCTGACTGGAAGCAGCGTTATGAAAAATTAAAAGCTAAGCATGTAGAAATGCTGCGTATGTACCAGACCGAAGTCGAATGGCAGGAATGGGAAGCAGCCTTCTTTGAAGCAGTGGCTTACCTGCAGCAATTAAATATTGTGAATGGCGAGTACTGGTTGAATAATCATATTGCCAATGGCAAAAAAGTACTGGCTGAAGGTGCACAAGGCTCTATGCTGGATGTAGACTACGGTACTTACCCGTTCGTTACTTCTTCCAATACCATTACAGCCGGCGTATGTACAGGTCTGGGTATTGCCCCTTCCCAAATCGGTGAGGTATATGGTATTACCAAAGCATACTGTACCCGCGTAGGTAGTGGTCCTTTCCCTACAGAACTGCACGATGAGACCGGAGAAGCGTTACGCAAAGCCGGTAACGAGTTTGGCGCGGTGACTAAACGTCCTAGACGTTGTGGCTGGATCGACCTGGTCGCTTTACGCTATACTATTATGCTGAGCGGCGTTACCCGTCTGATCATTACTAAGGCAGACGTTATGGATGAATTTGAAGAAATCAAAATGGCGACTGCTTATAAAGTAGGCGAAACCGTTACGGAAGAAATGCCTTTTGATATCTGCGATATGGCTATCGAGCCGGTATACCAATCTTTCCCTGGATGGACTGCACAAAAGATCAGTGCATGTACCAGCCTGGAGCACTTACCGGAAACCTTTACCGAGTATTGCAAGTTCATCGAGAACTACCTGGGCACCAGAGTACAATATGTATCTAATGGTACCGGTAGAGATAACCTGATGAAGTTTTTCTAAAAACAGCAATTACATACAATATATAATAAATATAGCCCGGCAATATGCCGGGCTATATTTATTATATGCCTATGCTCAGCAGGGTATTTTTTTGAGTACACATTGTTTAATTATAGTATGTGATTTTGGTATTGTGTGTATTGTAAAAAGATATTTTCCGGCACAGGAACAGGCAAAATGTCAAATGATTTATTTGTCTAATGTATTGTCGTTTCTGTTAAATAAACTATTTACATATTTGTTTTATTCTAAATTTGAATGATGGTGGCCTAATTATCAGCTTATTGTTCGACCTCATTTTTTGCATAATTTGGGCAAATTGCTATGAAATCCAACCAAAGCAGTGTATTTTAGTGTCTTTATTGTTACGGACAACAAAAAATCACTTTCATTATGAAGAGCAAATTTCTACTCATTATTGCTTGCTTTTTAACTACTATCGTGCCCGGAGCTTTTGCTCAGAGTTACACATATACGTTAAATGGCAATCCTATTAATACTACCGGATGGACACTGACCGGAACAGCGTTTAACAACGTTACAGACATTATGCTGAATAATGCCACAACAAGTCAGAACGGAAGTATCTATTATGGCACCCCCCAGAACCTGAGCAGTGCCTGCGACTATTTCAGCGTATCATTCGATTTTAAATTTACGGTTACGCCGGGTGTAGATCCTGCAGATGGCCTTGCATTCTGGTATATTGCAAATCCTCCTTCCGGTACCGTACTGGGTGCAGGTTTGGGTATGCCGGCCAATATGAATGGCTTTGCCCTGATCTTCGATGTATACAGTAATGATAACAATGTAAATCCACCCAATAACCCACTGATTACCCTCAGGAAGTTTACAAATACGGGATATACAGAGGGCGTATATAACGGCCTTATCGGATCTGAAGTATACAACCAGTCTACATTGATCAATGGTAACTGGCATACCTGTACTATGATCTATCAAAGCGGGGTGATGAGCGTGTACCTGGATGGTGCGGCTACGCCAATCATTACAGGAGCCCTGGCTTTAAACAATAACGTAGGTTATTTCGGTTTCTCCGCTTCTACCGGTGCGCTTTATGAAACACATGCTGTTAAGAATGTAATCATCTCCGGTGGTCAGCAACCTGATCCTGTTACGGTTGCAGACCTGAGCTATTGTGTTGGCGCCACTTCAGCACCATTAACCGTTTCTAATACCTTACCAGGTGCTAATATTCACTGGTATACGACCTCTTCCGGTGGTACCAGCAGCAGCACTGCTCCTACACCAAATACCAGTACATCAGGTACCACTACATGGTGGGTAACGCAAAGTGCTGCAGGTTGTGCTATTGAGAGCCAGCGTGTGCCGATTACCGTTACGGTTAATCCTGCCCCTGAAATGTCTATAAGCCCTGCATATGCAGAGATCTGTAAAGGAACACCATTATTACTGACTGCAGTAGGTGCCCCTAATATTACCTGGACGCCTCCTGATGGGTTAAGTGCTACTACTGGTGCTTCTGTTGTGGCTAATCCGGTACAAAGTACTACTTATCGTGCCATCGGCACTACGCCGCAGGGTTGTAAGGATACCGGTATCATGACCGTTAAAGTTATACCTAGCTATAATAAAACACTGAACATCACCATCAATGAAGGCGAAAGCTATAAGTTTGGTGATATGGAGCTGATGGATCCGGGTACTTATAAAGGAAGCTTCCTGTCTTCACTGGGTTGTGACAGTACCGTTACCATTAACCTGACCGTAGATTACAAAGATAAAAAGACAATGTTCCCGAATGCCTTTACGCCAAACGGCGACGGACGTAACGATTACTTTGCACCACTGAGCAATTATCCTAACCTGATCACTATTGAAGAGTTTGATATCTTCAACAGATGGGGTCAACTGGTGTACAGCGCTTACGGATCTAAAGCACAAAGCGGATGGGACGGAACCTTCAATGGTAAAGTGACTGATGCAGGTGTGTATTACTATTATGCACGCATGCGTACCAGAGATGGTGTAGAAGAGTTTAAAGGAGAAGTTACTTTATTCAGATAGATTTTTTAAGATCAAAAAGGAAAGGCTATACAATATGTATAGCCTTTTTTTGTTTTGTTTTTAGCACTCTTTTATTTTTTAACCACCTCCGCTTTCAGCACTTTGCGCTTCTTGATGTGCAGTGCGATAAAGGATAATACAAAACCGATCACCGCAATCAGGGCTAGTTTACCGATGTATGGATAAGTCAGGTCTGCTGCACCGTTTTCAATGATCAGGATACGGAAGGCAGGCAGGAAATGGGTCAGGGGAATGATGTCTGCAATAGCCTGTATCCAGCCGGGCATCTGGCTCAGGGGCCAGGTAAAACCGGAGAGGATAAAGCTCGGCGTGGCTACAACCATAAGGATCTCCGTTGCCTTAAGCTGATTCGGGATCAGTATACTGAACAGGATACCCATAAAACATACCGCCAGTACAAATACACCTGCAATAAGGGTCAGTGTACCCAGGTTATGATCGAAAGGGATACGGAACCATTTGGTAAAGCCCCAGTACATCATCCATATTCCGAAACTCATGACCAGGTAAGGAATCACCTTTACCCAAAGCAGCATAAACGTGGATTTCGATTGTTTCACCAGGTCGATAAAGGTACCTTTCTCAAACTCGGCGGCGAAAGAAAGGGCTAGTCCTAATAGCAACACCTGTTGTAGTACCGTAGCCAGGATACCCGGCCACAGAAAGTACATATAATTGGTCGAGCGGTTGAACTTTTTGATGAACGTAGTGCGGAACGGTTCGTATTGGCTCAGCAGTAATTGCTCCGGCGTGCCTTGCTTTCTTAAGGTTTCCATCTGCATGCCAGCTTTCAATGTACCCAGACATACCTGTATGGCCGTAGAAGCATAGTTGGCCGTAAGTACGTTAGACGTATTCACAATAGTAGTGATCTCGGGGTATCGTTTGGTCAGTACACCATTCTCAAAACCTTCTGGAATAATCACAATACAGGCCGCTTCTTTTTCAATCGCCAGACGGTTCAGCTGGTTTTCATCAAACTGTAGTGAAGCGATGTGCAATACCTCGTTATCTTCCATCATTTCTATAGCCTTACGGCTCATACGGCTCTGATCATGGTCTACCACGATGATCGGCAGATCGGTCACCTTACCCTTGCTGTACACATAGCCCAGCAGGAGACCATACATTAATGGCGCACCGATAAACAGCATACGCAGTACCTTGTTCTGCCAGAACATGCCGAACTCTCTGCGTAATAATTTCAAAAATGTCTTCATGATTTATGGAGCTAAGATTACAGTAGATTTTGTGTATAGTTTTGCAGCATCTTCGGGCTGCTGCGGCTTAACGATCACCTCATACAGCGATTCCTGCATATCATAGTCGGGATAAGCCGTAGCGATATTAGCATAGGCCCCGATCTGTTTTACCTGTTTGATGGTCCCGGTAATGCTCTTGTTGTCCAGGTAGGGTACGGTTACTTTAATTGTACTTCCGGTCTGGTATATTTTCAGTTGTTTTTCCGGTATGGTAAAGCGGAAGTAAGTAGATTCCAGCAGTGAACCCGTAACCAGTGTATAACCCGGCAAGGCCAGCTCTCCCGTCTTCAGGGTAATGCCCTCTATGCGCATATCCTGAGGCGCTATAATATACCGTTCCTTATCAGCAACAGCCACTTCCTGCAAGGCACCCAGGGCACGGTCCTGCTGGCCCAGCGCCATGGTCTGCTGTTCGATGCGCACACCATTCTGTACATCTGCAATTTCTGCATCTACAGCAATCAGCTGCGCCTTTGCACCCTGGTATTTGGCATAGACCTCATCATACTGTTGTTGCGGAATCAAAGAGTCTTTCACCATAGCCCCCAGACGATCAATAGATTTCTGTGCAAAATCGTATTGCTCTTTTAAAGCCTGTTTCTTGGCCTGTAATTGTTTCAGCTGATTGCCGGTCGCCCCGTGTACCGTCATCTGGTACTGCGCCTCCGCAGAGGTCACCGCACCTTCGGCCTGCGCTTTTTTAGCCGCCACTTCCGGTATATCCAGTATTGCCAGGGTATCGCCCTTGTGTACAAAATCACCTTCCTGAACCTTCAGTACCGATATGCGTCCGGCGATCTTGCTCACCACTGCTACCTGGTCCCGTTCTACCTTGCCTTGTACCGGTTTTACAGTATCCTTATTATTGCCACAGGAGGCCAGGGTCAGCGCACCTGCTATGTATAAAATATATTGTTTCATGATTTATTTTGTTTGAAGAGATGATTGTAAAGTACCGGTTGCAGCATACGTATCCAGTGCTGCCTGACGTTCCTCGATCAGGGTATTGATCTTGTTCAGGCGGGATTGATACATATCTGTTTCGGCAGAGAGGCGTTCGGTAACATTGATCAGGCCTGCTTTGTATTGTTTCTCCGCCATAGTAAGGTTGTTGCTTGCAACCTTTTCTCTCTGGTCGGCAAGGTCAATCTGGCGAAGTAAAGTCTCATAACGGGCCTTATTGTTTTCGAGTTGCAGTTTCATTTTCTGCTTTGTATCATTAAGCTTCAGGTCTACCTGGTCGATATTGATTTTGGCCGCTTCAATTTTATGTTTGCGTTCAAATCCGCCAAACAGTTCCCATTTAAAAGCCAGACCCACCATCCAGTTCGGACTTAAAGTAGCCTCATTCAATCGCAGGTTCATATTATAGTTATAAGCCGTACCATTCAGGGCTGTTAAAGGAATTGTTGCGGACGTGCTGCCGTTAAATAAAGAGGCATAACTGTACGATCCGAAGGCACCCAGGGTAGGGAGCAGAGATCCTTTTTCCTTTTTCAATGCATAGGTATATGCCTCACGGAAAGAAGATAGCGCTTTGGCCTCTGCCCTGTTTTCTGTACTCAGCGCAGCCAGGTCCGGAATCATGATCGGATGCACCTCGTACACCACCGCAGCAATCTGTGCCTCATCATAACCACACAGGTCACCGATCTTCTGCATCAGCACTTTTCGTTTGCCTGAGAGTTCCACCTGGCGCGTTTCCAGTTCCAGGCCGGCCAGTTTTATTTTGTCCCGGTCATAAGGAATGGCCAGTCCCAGCGATATGGCTTTCTCCACCCGTTCCTGTTCCTTGTCCAGTCTTTTACGGCTTTCCGCAATCAGCTGATCAGCCTCATCCAGTAAGCGTAATTGGTCAAATACAAAGATTACTTCTTTAATCACCGCATCTTTCTTCGGTTCCAGCAGGTAAGTGCTGCCTTTGGCCTTGGCCTCCATAGCTTTGGCACCATTATATATCTGTCCGCCGCTGAAAAGAACCGCTTTGGCCGTAACACCACCGTAAAACACCTGTCCCTGGTTTTGGAACGTTTGTTTGCCATCGAAAATGGTATTGCCTGTCAGGGGCAGGGTAGCCGCAGGAATATCAATAGTCAGATCATTGTCCAGGTAGCTGTACAAGGCACTGGCCTCAACACGGGGAATGTATTTGTTCCATACGCCCTTGCGTTCCAGTTCCATCTTCTCCAGTTCCAGGCGCTCCGTGTTTAAGTCTGTACTCAGGCTCAGGGCTGCATGAACAGCCTCCTGCAGGGAAGGACTTAATACCGGTTGTGCCTGTGCAGTATTCATGCTTATACCGGCAATGATCATACTGCTTAATAAATACTTTTTCATAATTTATTTATGTGCATCTATATTTTCGTAAATAGTAGCAAATACCTCTTTCACCGTAAGTAATTGTGCTTCAGTCAGGCCATGGGTAAGGGTTTCCAGGGTTTTATTGGCCACCGGCATAATCTTATCCTCAAGAGCTTTGCCTTTTTCGGTAAGGACGATAATATTCAGGCGGCGGTCTTTGGCATCCGGCTGACGGCTGATATAACCATCCTTCTCCAGGTTATCGATCAGGCGGGTAGTGCTGGGTTTGTCCCTTCCGGTTTCATCTGCAATTGTCTGCTGCGATACACCATCCTGTTTCCATAAAACCACCAGTATCGTCCATTGTTCCCGGGTCAGCCCTATATCATTCGCTTTGAACTGCTGTCCAAGAAAGCGGCTCACATGCATGAATATGCGCCCGGTGAGCAGGTTATGACGGTCTTCTGTCGAGATGATATGTTTGGTATCCATAATTATAGTTGTTTATGCAACTACAAAATTAGAGATAAAAATGATTGCATAGACAACTATTTGTTTAAAATAATGTTAAAGCCATTTTTGGAGCAGATCGAAAGGGCCGGAATACAAATGCGGAACAGGATAAATAAAAACTGTGAAAGCTGTGCCCAATCATTATCTTTGTGCATAAGCAAACTATATCCTATGCGTCGTATACTACTGGCTGCAATAGCACTGTTGCTGAGTGCTGCATGGATCTTTTTCCTGAACAATCACTGGGGTAGCACCCCGCCATTAGGCAAATTCTTCGGACCGGTAAAAGGTTTCTGGAAGAATGCTGTTGCCGTTACGGAAGATGGCCGGGAAATGCACATCCCCCAGCAAGAGTTACGCAGTAATGTTGATGTTACTTTTGATCAGCGGCTGGTACCGCATATAGCAGCACAGAATGATGCAGACCTGTACTTTGCGATGGGTTACGTTCATGCGTATTATCGTTTATGGCAGATGGATATGCAGGCCCGGGCTGCCGGAGGCCGCCTGAGCGAGGTAGCAGGACGGAAAACACTGGAATATGATCGCCTGCAGCGCAGGAAAGGAATGGTCTTTGCCGCTAAGAATGCCCTCAAAATGATGGAGCAGGATGCACAGACCAAAGCCATGCTGGATAATTATACCAGGGGAGTAAACACCTACATCGCTTCGCTGAGGCTGATGGATTATCCCTTCGAATATAAAATGATGGATTTTAAGCCGGAAGAATGGACTAACCTGAAATCGGTACTCATCATCAAGTTTATGGCTGATAAGCTGACCGGCTACTCCGACGATATTGCCTATTCTTACCTGAAAAAGATCTTTCCGCAGGAGCAGTTCGATCTGCTGTACCCGGAGAAGGTACAGGGCAGCAGCCCGGTCATTCCCGCAGGTACTCATTTTCCGGCCCCTTCACAGATGCCGGCCATCACTCCCGCAGCTAAGTTATGGGCGACCTTTACCCTTAAAGATTCTTTGGTTGCCAGTGCCGGCTACCAGGACGAACGTAATACCGGTATCGGGTCCAATAACTGGGCGATCAGCGGGCAGCGTACCAAATCTGGTGGCGCCATCCTGTGCAATGACCCGCACCTGCAGCTCAATCTGCCTTCTTTATGGTACGAAGTGCAGCTGACAGCTCCGGGTATCAATAGCTATGGGGTTAGCTTTCCGGGTATCCCCTCTGTGGTTATAGGATTCAATGACAGCATAGCCTGGGGCTTTACCAACAATGCCCGTGATGTAAAAGATTATTATGAAATAAAGCAGGCCGCCGATCCGCGTTATTATATCTACGATGAGCAGGAAGTGCCATATAATTTCAGTCGCGAAGAGATTTATATCCGCGACGAAGACAATGCATACATAGATTCGGTGCGGTACACCATACAGGGACCGGTGCAGTATGACAGCAGCTTTCCCGATCCTATGCATTCCGGCAAATTACTGGCCATGCAATGGATGGCGCATCGCCCTTCCAATGAGCTCAAGGCTTTTTATGGTCTGAACCGTGCAGAGAATTATGAAGCCTTTACCAGTGCCATCAATAATTTTACCTGTCCGGCACAGAACTTTGCCTATGCAGACAGACATGGAAATATTGCCCTTTGGGCACAGGGCCGTTTCATTAATAAATGGAAAGACCAGGGTAAATATGTGATGAACGGAAGTGTCAGCAAAACGATCTGGGGTAATGATATTCCTATGAAGGATAACCCGCACGTATGGAACCCGGAGCAGGGTTATGTAGCCAGTGCGAATCAGAATGTTACGGACAATACTTATCCCTACTGGTACAACGGCGATTTTGCAGAGTGGCGGGGCTGGTACCTGAATCGTACACTACAGCAATGGCTGTCCGACTCTGCGCGCAGCATCGGTGTCGAAGATATGATGCAGCTGCAGAACAGCGCATACTCTATGCTGGCAGAGCAGCTATACCCGGCCATGCAATTGTATGTACCACAACTGAAATGGGAAGATCAGCAACATCCTTATCTCCTGAGTAAGGATAGTAAAGACGCTACCTTCTTTCATATACTCTGGTATACTTTAGGACGCAATATATGGCAGAGCAGCCTGGGGCGCTATCCTGCACTGGTGCGACCGGACGATGCCGTAACATTGCAGTTGCTGCTGCATGATACTGTAGCTGCGAATAAGCCTATACTGGAAACCATCGCGGGTAAGGCAATGGGCGCCCTGGTACAGGAAAGCTATAAGCAGGCTACAGATAGTTTTGAAAAAATAAAAGCCGCAAATGGTGGTGCCTGGTACCTGTCTAAACAGACTACAGTGAAGCACCTGAGCGAGCAGGCAGCTTTCAGCTTTACCAACCTGGCTACCGGCGGTGATTATAATACGCTGAATGCGATGCAGGGGCGTAAAGGTCCCAGCTGGAGAATGGTTGTGGATATGGATCCGAACGGCATCAAGGCCTATGGTATATATCCCGGTGGGCAAAGCGGGCATCCCGGCAGTAAGTTTTATAGCGCTTATATGCAACAATGGGCAGACGGAACCTATAACCAGCTGACCTTCTATCCTAAAAACAGTAAATAAGATATTATGCGGTTTTTTATCATTATGCTGATAACAGCGCTGGCATCAGCCCTGTTATTACATTTTCTCCCCTGGTGGGTATCGATGGTGATTGCCTTCCTGATGGTATTGCTCTTGCCTTTACGCATGGGACCGGCTATTTTGTCGGCAGCTCTGGGCGTGGGGCTTTGCTGGCTGGTAATCGCCCTGTTCCGTGATATCGGTAACGAGCATATCCTCAGCCGGCAGATTGCGGTATTGATGGGCGTACCCTCATACCTCTTTGTCGTATGCATTACCGGCCTTATAGGCTTTATTTCCGGTGCCCTGGGTGGATTTACAGCCAGCGCACTAAACCGTATTTTACGTCCGGGGCAAATGGCTCCGCGTACAACAAGTAATCATTAATATGAATAATAATCCGGTGCGTATACAACGCAATATAGCCTTCCTCGCTATATTTTTACTAGCCTTCAAAATGGTCGCCTGGTTACTGACGGGTTCTGTAGCCATTTTTACCGATGCACTGGAGAGTATTGTCAATGTAGTTGCCGGCCTCTTCGGCTGGTACAGCCTCTGGCTTGCCGCCAAGCCCCGAGATGCCAATCATCCTTATGGTCATGGTAAGGTCGAGTTTATCTCGGCAGCTATAGAAGGTACCCTGATCTCCATAGCCGGGCTGGTCATCATCATCGAGTCGATAAAAGGCTTAGGTAAGCCACATACCTTACAGAAACTGGATATAGGGCTGGTACTGGTGGCCTTTACAGCAGTAGTCAATTATATTGTGGGCACCTATGCCGTCAATACCGGTAAGAAGAATCGCTCTGTCACAATGGAGGCCAGTGGCCGTCATCTGCGTACCGATACCTATTCTACCATAGGTATTGTTGTCGGGCTGGTGTTGATCCGGTTTACCGGCTGGTTGTGGCTGGATGCAGTGGTGGCCATTGTTTTTGCTATTATTATATTAGTCACCGGGTACCGGGTATTACGCAATTCGATTTCGGGCATTATGGATGAGGCCGATATGAGCCTGCTGGAAGAGGTGATTACTTATATAAATGAGCACCGCCGCCAGGCCTGGATCGATCTGCATAACCTGCGCATCATACGCTATGGCAATATTTTACACCTGGACGGACACCTTACCGTACCCTGGTACTATACTGTAGTGCAGGCACACGAAGAGATGAAGGCCCTGGAAGACCTGGTTGTGGATAAATACGGGACTACCGTAGAGTTGTTTATACACCTCGATCCCTGCGAGCCCTTTTCCTGTCCCTTGTGTACCATAGAGCATTGCACCGTACGCAAAGCCCCATTCCGCTACAGGATAGAATGGGATATAGATAATGTAATGAAGAATAGTAAACACCTCCTGGAGGGAGACCGTCTGACCCATGACAATTAAATCAGCCTCACAATATATAGCAGACCAGTTAGCCGATCTGTACGAAGCAGGGGAGGCACAGGCCATTGCAGGCTGGGTTATAGAAGACCTTACGGGTCTGGATACACTTTCCTTAAGAATGCAGCGGGAAGATACGCTTACGCAAACACAGCTTGATCGTATGGAAGCCTGTCTGCAGCAACTGCGGCAATATATCCCTGTACAATATGTGCTGGGTAAAAGTTATTTCTTTGGATATACCTTTGTGGTAAGTCCTGCGGTATTGATTCCGCGGCCGGAGACCGAAGAGCTGGTAGACCTCGTATTGCAATATGTACGCCATCGTGCCGGAGCGCCTTTGCGTGTGCTGGAGGTCGGAGCAGGTAGCGGCTGCATCAGCATCGCTTTAAAGAAGCAGGCGCCTCAGCTGGATATTACCGCAGTAGATATTGCCACCGATGCACTGGCTATTGCACGGCAGAATGCAGCAGGTCTGCAGGCTGAAGTCAACTTTATAGAATGTGATTTTCTGGATGGGGCACAATGGCCCGGATTGGGAACTTTTGACATCATTGTCAGTAATCCGCCTTATATTACAGCGCAGGAGCAGGAAGCCATGCAGGTACATGTACTGGATCAGGAACCACATACGGCACTTTTTGTGACCGATGGCGATCCGCAGCAGTTTTACCGCAAGATCGCTCATTTTGCAGAGACTCATTTGCAGGCGGGTGGGGCCGTTTTCCTGGAGCTGAACCAGTATTTTGCAGTAGATACAAAGGCCCTGTATAGTGCCGCCGGCTGGCAGGCAGATCTGCTCCGGGACCTGAACGATAATGACCGTATGCTGCGCTGCACCCGATAAAAAATTTCATTTTTGTGGCACATTTTTCTATTTTTGTGCCTATTGAAAGTGATTCAGAACTCATTTACAAAACGAAAACGATGATTGAACTATTAGACGAGGCAGTAGACAGTGCTGCTTCAGGTATGAAAAAAGCCCTGGCACATCTGGATGCTGAATTGTTGAAAATACGCGCTGGTAAAGCATCTCCTGCAATGATCGACGGTATTACCGTTGAGTATTACGGTTCTCCTACGCTGATCAGCCAGGTAGCCAATGTAACTACTCCTGATGCAAGAACGATCTCTATCCAGCCTTGGGAAAAAAACATGATCAGCCCGATTGAGCGTTCAATCATGATGGCTAATATTGGTATGAACCCGCAGAATGATGGTGAAGTAATTCGTCTGTTCCTGCCACCACTTACCGAAGAGCGTCGTAAAGAACTGGTAAAACGCGTGAATGCAGAAGGTGAAACCGCGAAAATTGCGATCAGAAGCAATCGTCGTGATGCATTTGAAACAATCAAAAAACTGCAGAAAGACGGCGTAAGCGAAGATGCTGCGAAAGAAGCAGAGAGCCGCGTACAGGGACTGACCGATAAGAATATCGAGAAAGTAGACCAGGCTTGCAAAGACAAAGACAAAGAGATCATGACGATCTAAGTATACCATATATAAAAGAAGAGGGCTAACCAACGGTTAGCCCTCTTCTTTTATATATGGTGTTGTAATCTTAAAATTTCCGGCCCACCGTCAGTTTGATGATAAGGCCTATAAAGCCAACACTCAGCATCAGTACACCAAGACCCGTCTGGCCTTTAGAGAGGTACATTACCCCTCTCAGGATAAATATAATAGAGATAATGATGGTCCAGGGGCTGGATTTAGTTTGTTTTTCGACCTGTTCGCTTTTTTGCATCAGCGTATTTACCTGCGACAGTTCTTCGTTAGAATAGCCATTGGCCACCAGGTTTTCTTTTATTTCCTTAGCCGAGAAGCCTAAGTCTATCTGCTTCTGAATATCTACAGCCAGGGCTTGCTGTCTTAATTGATCCATGTTGGGGTTTGTTTTACTTTCGGATACAAATGTAGTTTTTTTGTTATAAACTCCAAATAGGACACATAATATATCCTTCGGGTCGGACAGGAATTAGTATTCCCGGACAGGAATACCCGGGCATTTCTATAGATTATTCGCTGTATTTTATAGTTGCGACCAAATTACAGGCCACTTGCCACCGACGTATTAGCAAATTAGCGCTATATTTGCAGTCTTAAATTTTTTAACGTATTCAAAAAATATGCAAGTTCAACACTTATCCGAACAAGAATTAGTGCGCAGAGAGAAATTAAACGCACTAACGCAGGCCGGGATAGAAGCCTATCCTGCGCCACTGTATCCTGTATCTCATTATTCAGAAGACATAAAGAAGCAGTATACAGAGGAGAAGAAGGATGAGTTTGCAGCAGTATGTGTGGCCGGCCGTGTAATGAGCGTGAATAACAAAGGTAAGGCAGGCTTCCTGAAGATACAGGACAGTAAAGGCATCATACAGATATATGTAAAGAAAGAAGAACTGTCTACTGAAGAAGACAGCACCCTTTGGGATGTAGCGATCAAAGGCATTGACCTGGGCGATATCATTGGTATTAAAGGTTATGTATTCGCAACCATGAAAGGTGAGATCTCTGTACATGCACAAGAGTTTACCCTGTTGTCGAAATGCCTGAAACCATTACCTGTAGTGAAAAGAGACGAAGAGGGTAATGTATTTGACGAAGTTACCGATCCTGAATTCCGCTACCGTCAGCGCTATGCCGACCTGATCGTGAATCCGCATATTAAAGAAACATTCCTGAAACGTACCAAAATCATGAATACCATTCGTGATTTCCTGAACGGACAGGGCGCAATAGAAGTAGATACACCGGTATTACAGAACATCCCGGGTGGGGCAGCGGCACGTCCGTTCATTACCCATCACAATGCACTGGATGTACCTTATTACCTGCGTATTGCTAATGAATTATACCTGAAACGACTGATCGTAGGTGGTTTTGACTGGGTATATGAGTTCAGCCGTAACTTCCGTAACGAGGGTATGGACCGTACACACAACCCGGAATTTACCGTGCTGGAATGGTATACCGCATACAAAGATTATTTCTGGATGATGGACATTACCGAGCAGCTGTTTGAGAAAATGGCCATGGCGGTACATGGTACTACCGACGTACCGGTAGGCGATAAGATCATCAGTTTCAAAGCACCGTTCAAACGTATTTCTATCTTCGATTCTATCAAAGAAAATACCGGTATTGATGTAAGTGAAATGAACGAAGAAGGTCTGCGCCAGGTATGTAAAGACCTGAATATCGAAGTTGCCCCTAACATTGGTAAAGGCAAACTGATCGATGAGATCTTTGGAGAAACATCTGAACATACTTACCTGCAACCGACATTCATCATAGACTATCCTGTAGAGATGTCTCCGCTGACGAAGAAACACCGTAGTAAAGAAGGTCTGGTAGAGCGTTTTGAGTTAATGATCAATGGTAAAGAGATTGCAAATGCATATTCTGAGCTGAATGATCCGATCGATCAGCGCCAGCGTTTTGAGGATCAGATGGCACTGATGGAGCGTGGCGATGATGAAGCCATGTTTATCGACCATGACTTCCTGCGTGCACTGGAATACGGTATGCCGCCAACCTCAGGTATCGGTATCGGTATCGACCGTCTGTGTATGCTGCTGACCAATCAGCCGTCTATCCAGGATGTACTGTTCTTCCCTCAGATGAGACCGGAGAAGTTTGACAGTGGCGTTCCATTGAGCGATGAGGCTAAAGCTATTAAAGATATTTTATCTCAACAGGCCGATAAAATAGTACTGGATGCCTTAAAAGCAGAAAGTAAACTGTCCGGTAAGAAATGGGATAAAGGTATTAAAGAACTGACTTCTGCCAATCTCGCTAAAATCGAGAAGAATGAAGAAGGCGTTTTTGTACTGAACAGAGACTAATTTTACAAAACATAATAAAAGATAAGGGCTGCAATTTGCAGCCCTTATCTTTTATTATGTAGTTTATGTTCATTACTATTCTGATAGAGAACAAAAGAGCAATTGTATTTTAATATATTGGGTGTCCGCTTAAAGGAAACAACGTCTAGCATTATGATTTAAGTAGCTTATATATCTATTGCTACCTTTTGCCTTGATGCAAAAGGTAGCGCCAAAAAATCAAGGCTGTATAAATCCCTGGCTAAAAATCAATGTGTCGGCCGGTCGCAAACCAGACTCACTTCGTTCAGACAGTGGTTTGCAACTCTATCGACCGAGCCAATGATTTTATGAACGCCGGATTTATAAGGCCATTTTTAGCGATCTGTATGGTACGGATCGCTTATTGTTTTCATCACAGCGATAGCCATTTTGGTTGGAGCTGCGATCGTTGAGCACCGAACCGATTACACGTTAAGCTCAGACGATCAGTGCACGCAACGGTACAAAATGGCGGTGCTATGCAATCGCCTTGATGAAAACAAAGGCATTTTTGGTCCTTTTGTTGCCGGACAAAAGGACGAATAAAATAGTTACCTAAATGCGGATAGTCAGTTTTAATATTATGTCAACATCAGCCATGACTTTGCGCAGGACTTTTTTATGCTGTATATTTGTGCTGTTAAATTACAATACATCTACATGAGCAAAATATTAGTGACCGGCGGTTGCGGTTATATCGGCAGCCATACCATTGTAGACCTGGTAGATCATGGTTTTGAGGTAATCTCTGCAGACAATCTTTCCCGTGGCTTCGGTGAGATGAATGATAAAGTATCTAAATTATTAGGCAAATCTATTCATAACTACGCAGTAGACCTGAGCGATGCTGCAGCTACCCGTACCATTTTCGAAGCAAATCCTGATATCGAAGGGATCATTCACTTTGCAGCATACAAATCGGTGCCGGAATCAGTAGATGCTCCGCTGATGTATTATAAAAACAATATCGGATCACTGATCAATATACTGGAGTGTGCTAAGGAATTTGGCGTGAAGAATGTCGTATTCTCCTCTTCCTGTTCCGTATACGGCAATGCAGATACGCTGCCGGTTACCGAAACGGCACCCTTAAAAGAGGCAGAATCTCCATACGCTGCTACAAAACAAATGGGAGAGCAGATCTGTGCTGATTTTGTAAAAGGTAATCCCGGTTTCAAAATCGTACTGCTGCGCTACTTCAACCCGGTAGGAGCACATGAGTCTACCCTGATTGGTGAGATGAACCAGCGTCCGGAAAACCTGGTGCCTATCGTTACCCAAACAGCCATCGGTATTCGTTCCGGAATGACGGTATTTGGTGATGATTATGATACCCGCGATGGCTCTTGTGTGAGGGATTATATACATGTAATGGATATTGCCCATGCCCATACACTGGCCCTGCAGAAATCTATAGAAAATGCACTGCCATCAGGCTGTGAGGTCTTTAACCTGGGAACGGGTGAGGGCGTAACCGTACTGGAACTGATCAAAGCTTTTGAATCCGTATCCGGTCTTAAACTGAATTATAACATCGGTCCGCGCAGAGCAGGCGATGTGATTAAAGTATATGCAGACAATACCAAAGCAAAAACCCTGTTGGGCTGGCAGCCTGGTTATGATATAACCACGATGATGCAGACCGCCTGGAACTGGCAACAGGCTCTGGCCAAAGAAACAGCACAATAATATGACAAACGGCATTCCTACTGATCACGCCCTGGTACTCTTTGACGGAGTATGTAATCTCTGCAGCAACAGCGTGCAGCTGATCATTAAGAACGACCGAAAAGATTATTTCCGCTTCGCTTCACTGCAATCTGATCTGGGCGTGGCACTGAAAAAGCAACATAACATAACTGCAGACAGTATCGTGCTGGTCGAAGACGGGAATGTATATACACAATCTTCCGCAGCATTGATGATCGCCCGCAGACTTAATGGAGCATATCCTTTACTGTATGGGTTTATGATCCTGCCACGAATGATCAGGAATACGGTGTATGGCTGGATTGCCCGCAACCGCTATCGCTGGTTTGGCAAAAAAGAGGCTTGCTGGATACCAACTCCCGAGCTGAAAAATAAATTTATTGCATAATAGTTTACATATATAATGGAAGATATTTTAGCAGGGTTCGACCCCGCAGGTGCTGCAGACTGGAAGGCACAACTGACCAAAGATCTGAAAGGAATTACCTTTGAGCAGCTGAGCAGAATCGATGATAATGGCATCACTATAGAGCCGTTCTATACGATTGAAGATGTTGCAGATCATGATACCAAACCTGTATTTGCCCATACCGACTGGAATATTATGGAGCGCATCGTCGTAAACCAGGAGCAGGAAGCCAATAAACTGGCTTTACAAACACTGGCTACCGGCGCCAGCGGACTGATTTTTGAAGTGGCTGCCGAAAATACAGACTGGGCGGCACTACTCAATGGGGTAGAGGTAGCCTATATCCATACCTTCTTTAACCTGCATAATGCAACAGATGCATCTGTAGAGGCATTAACGGCGTACCTGAAAGCGCATAATGCCATGCAGACCACAATAGGTCACGATACTTTATCTGATTATATACAGGCTAAGGCTACAGCCGAGACCTTTGCCACAGCGGTAAACCGCATCACGCAAAGTACAGGGCAGCTGGTCGTTGATGGCAGCCTGTACTATAATGCCGGATCACCGTCGGTATATCAGCTGGGGCTGATTACTGCGCAGGTGAATGAATACCTGCAGGCACTGGCCGATCGCAATGCCTTGAATACAGTAAAACAATTGCATGTGACTGTGGCTACCGGTACTGCATTCTTTGAAGAGATTGCCAAAGTACGCGCTTTAAGACAGCTGTTGCAATTGCTTACTGCACAATACGATATCAATCCGGAAATAGCCATACAGGCGGTAACCGGTACTTTATATAAAGCACCATATGATGCATACAACAACCTGCTGCGCGATACACTGGCCGGTATGGCCGCTGTAATGGGTGGTAGCGATGCCGTGTACATTCTCCCGTTCGATGAAGGGCATTCTAAAGGTAAAGAAGCCTTCAGCAGAAGGATGAGTGTAAACACACAATTGCTGTTTAAAGAAGAAAGTTACCTGCACCATATTGCCGATGTCGCCAATGGTAGTTATTACCTGGAGACACTAACTGCTGAGATGGGTACTAAAGGCTGGGATGTCTTTAAAGAGATTGAGGCTGCAGGAGGATTTATACAATCATTTAATGAGGGTATACTGACCGAAAAGGTAGCAGCACAGGCGGCAGATCTGCTGGAGCGTTACCGTAATGGAAGCCTGGTATGGATCGGGATGAACAAGTATCCTAATCAGGTAGATATGCCACAACCGGCACCGGTACCGCAACACAAGCAGCCGGGTATATACCCGTTAAGCCTGGCTACAATAATATAATTCACTATATCGTGATAAAATTATTGTAGTATAAACTTGCATTTTAAAAAAATGCGTTATATATTCGGGGGAATTACAACAAAACAATCACTCATATGGCACTTTCAGACAAACGTTACGTATTCTTGGTAGACGACGAGCCTATCCAAAACGAAATGTTGAAAGACTTTTTAACAGAACGATACACTTACGAGATCAAAGTATTCGATAACGGAGAAGAGGCTATGGCGCAAATGCACCTGAACCCCGAGATCGTTGTACTGGACTACCATCTGAACGCTCATTTGCAAAATGCAAAGAACGGGGTAGACGTACTTAAAGAAATCAAGGACAAAAACCCGGAGACACAGGTGATCATCCTGTCCGGACAGGATAAAATTGATGTGGCTGTAGATACGATGAAGTACGGAGCCTTCGATTACATTGTAAAAGGAGAGAGTGCTTTCCCGCGCATTGAAAATGTAATTAACAATGCCAGCGAAATACATAAGCTGAAAATTGTAAATGAAGGATACAAACGTACCATCACCCTGCTGACCATCGTGATCGGACTGATCGTTTTAGGAGCCGTATTCTTCATGTTCCTGAAGCCTATCCTGGACGCGCAATAAACGCACCGCCGGAATTAATTTATAACAAAAAAGAAGCCTTATCTGCAGCCCGCAGATAAGGCTTCTTTTTTGTTATAAACATACTTTACAATTTATTAATTATATGGACATTCTAAGGTGATATAACTCTTCTAGTTTTGCAAATATATATTAAAATTATAATTTGTATGAAGAGGATTTACAGTTTAGTTTTACTGGCTTTGGCCGGTAATGCAGGTTTTGCACAAGTGAGTATGACTGCCACAAACAGCTATACGCAAGCCTTTAACACACTTCCGGCCAGTTCTAACGGTACCTGGGCGGACAACAGTACGATCTCCAGCTGGTATGCGCAACGTACCGGTAATGGTACAAGTATCATGGTTTCTGACGGAGGATTAAATTCTGGCGGGCTTTACAGTTACGGTACAACCAGTAACAGTGACCGTGCCCTGGGTTCTCTGGGTTCCGGCAATGCCGCAGCAGGAGACTTTGCTTATGGTGTATTGCTGCGCAATAATTCAACGCAGACCATTACCAATATAACGGTTGCCTATACAGGAGAGCAATGGAGAAACGCAGCCAGTGCCGGTGCGCAAACCGTATCTTTTTATTACAAAACAGCTAGCGGTGTGATCAATGATCTGCAGCCGACCACTACCAGCGGTTGGACAGCGGTTTCGGCACTGAATTTTACCAGTCCACAGACAAATGGTCCGAGTGCCAATAACACTGCCAATGCAATTAATGGTAATACGGCTGCTAACAGAACGGTCATTTCTGCCACAGCCTTAACCGGCTTAAGCCTGGCCCCGGGACAGTATATTATGCTGAAATGGGATGATCCGGATCACTCCGGTAATGATCACGGATTGTCTATTGATGATGTAACCATCAACTGGACAGTACCGGCAGCAACCAATCCGATCGGAACAGCTCCGTTCAGATCTAAAGCGAGCGGTGATTACAATACTGCAGCTACCTGGCAATATCTTTCTGTAACAACTCCGCCTACCTGGTCCGATGCAACACAGAAACCGGGTTCCGGCAATGTAGTGACCATCCAGTCTGCACATACGGTTACTATGACTGCTGATGAAAGTGCCGATACACTGAAGGTTGATGGTGTACTGGTAGCAGCAGATCATGTACTGGCTACCACTAAACCAGTTATCCTGAACGGTTCTGTAAAAAGCACCAATGAATACGGTCTTTCCGGCAGTACTATAAGCACCTTCCGTATGTCAGATGTAACCATCAACAATGCCTCTACGATCGAGTATAATGCTACCGTTACCCAGTTTATTTCCGATATGACCTATAACAACCTGGTTATTTCCGGTGGTGAAAAACAACTGCCAGGTAATGTAACCGTTAATGGTACAGTAAGCCTGGGTGGTATCCTGCATACTACTGCTACAGAATTATTACAACTGGGCAATGACGCGCAAATTACCGGTGGTAGTGCAACTGCATATATCGATGGTCCGGTGGCTAAGAGCAGCAATACCGTTACAACATTTACCCTGCCGGTAGGTAAGGCCGGTGTATACCGCCCGGTGATCATTAAGCCGGTTTCTACTGCAGCGACAACCTATACTGCCGAATACTTTAATGCCGGTTATGGCAATACTACCGTAAGCGGACGTTTAGACGCGGTGACCAACAGCGAGTACTGGAATATCAACCGCAGCGGTACAGCCGATGCTAATGTGACCCTGACCTGGGGTAGCAGTTCTAATGTAATCAATCCGGCAGATGTACGTCTGGCGCACTTCAACAGCACTGCTAATGCCTGGGAGCCTTTAGGCGAAACAGTTACAGGTACGGCCAGCGATGGTACGGTAACGGCATTCGGTGTAGCAGCCTTCAGTCCGTTCACGATCGGAAGCAGCTCTGTTCCACTGCCGGTGCAGCTTACTGCTTTTGAAGGATATGCTCAGCAGGGGAATAACATCCTGAACTGGTCTACAGCAATGGAGCAAAATAACCGTGGCTTTGACATTATGCACGCAACAGATGGTAAAAACTTCAGCAAAATCGGTTTTGTATCTTCTCTGGCTACAGAGGGCAACAGCCATGCAGCGCTGGCATACCAGTTTATCCATAAGCATGCAGGTGCGGCAAAGCATTATTACAAACTGGTACAGACAGACTTTGACGGCAGCAGCAAAACTTCCGGAATTGTACTGATCAACAATACCAGCGCAACTCAGATTTCGGTATATCCTAATCCTTCAGGGCAGGATAATATTACCATTAACCTTGGAACGGATGCCATGGCTACGATCATTGTTACTGACCTTAGCGGTAAGGAACTGATCAGAAGCAAGGCTACCGACAAGGTGTATAACCTGGATGTAAGTGCCCTGACTGCGGGTAATTATATCATCCGTATAGAGGCAGGAACAGTACAAACTGTTAAATTTGTTAAATTATAATTAATTGATAGTGTAATCAATACACCCCAGCTTAAGATTTAAGCTGGGGTGTATTTTTTTAATGCTTTGCTCTTATCTTCGTGAAATATAACCAATCAATAACTAAACTCAAACAAGAAATCATGAAGAAACGCTTAATCCCTATTGCCCTGACCTTATCCCTTGCTATCTTTGGTTGTGTACAGAAATCCGAAGCCCGTGCGCGTATACCTTTCGGAGAGCGTGAGGCGCTGACTAAAGTCGCTGACCTGCCCGACACGGACGAATACCTGATCAAAGAAGGTTCTAAAATGATGAACACTAAAAGCCAGTACCTCGACCTTGCAACTTTTCACAAAGAATTTAATATAGCCTGGTTATTGCCATTATGGGTAACCCAGGAGCCTAAACTGGTAGGATATAACGAGGCTGATCAGAGCTTTTACGAATTATCTGACCAGGAACTGCAGACCATACTTGACGAAAATAAACTGGATAAAAATAAACTGAATAAACTGGGATTTTACACACGTTATGGCGGAAAGCTTGTTGCAGTACTCATTATTCTATTCATTATCTGGGGACTGATACCATCTAAAAAAACTCCGGTTACCCCGCAATCAGCTTAATTTCTTATCTTTAATTAAAGGACGCATATGTACAATACTATTTTATATGTTGTGGTCATTATGGCTGTCATTTACGGAGCCTTTTTCTACATCACTTATCAGCGCCGCAGAAAGCTGCTGAATGTAATGGAACACCTGGATATGGATGAAGAGGCAAGGCAGGCACCGTCCTATAAAGACCGCCTGTTAGAAACAGAGTATGCTTTTGTGAAAAAGCAACTGGGCGATCAGCCTGCAGATGCATTTACCTATGCCAATACACAGTATACGGGCAAAGACCAGGCCAAAGATATTGCCAAAGATACCCTGAAAGGGCTGGCTACACTGGGCACGGTAAAATTCAGAACAGTACAAACACCCAAATACCTTGTATTAAGCGGGGGAGCGCTGCACCTGATGGATACCGATACCGATGGCGACATTACCAAGCACATCGTTTTTGAACCGTTCCGCCTGCAACAGGCCCGCATAGAGGAGAAACCCTTGAGCGGAATGGCCAAGGCACAGGCCAAATTCGGTAAGTTCGACCTGAAACTGTATAAATTATATTTACCTACAGAAGACGGTGAGGTAATTATGGACATTTACAACATGCTCCTGTTCAATTTTGCCACTAGTGGCGGTAATGCACTGACCATGAGTCCGCATAAACAGGTAGAGAACATTGTAGTGGCCAATCATTTCTTATATGTACTGGGGCAGAAATACCCCCATCTGCGTGTACCGACGGCCATACCATTTAAAGCGTAAAACAAAGATCATACAGGAAGAGGGCTGCAATTGCAGCCCTCTTTTTTAATAGGGGAAACCCTATTTTGTAAATTGCTCAAAATGACAGAAATTGCAGGGATAATAAGGAACATTTTCGTTTCTCCTGTTGATATTTTGATCTGTTGTAATTAGATGTCTGCACAATACTTAGTTTCTGCACGTAAATACCGCCCCCAAACCTTTGAAACGGTAGTAGGGCAATCGCATATCACGACCACATTGAAAAATGCGATCAAAACCGAGCATCTGGCACATGCTTACCTCTTCTGCGGTCCCCGCGGAGTAGGGAAGACGACCTGTGCCCGTATCCTGGCCAAGACGATCAACTGTGAGCGTCCCACTGCAGAAACAGAAGCCTGTGGCACCTGTGATACCTGTCTGACATTTAATGAAAACAGCTCTTTCAACGTATTTGAACTCGATGCGGCCTCTAACAACTCTGTAGATGATATCCGTGCCCTTACCGAGCAGGTGCGCTTTGCCCCGCAGGTAGGAAAGTACAAAGTGTATATCATAGATGAGGTACACATGCTCAGTACAGCGGCCTTCAATGCCTTCCTGAAGACACTGGAGGAACCGCCTTCTTATGCCATATTTATCCTGGCTACAACGGAGAAGCACAAGATCCTGCCTACGATCCTGTCCCGTTGCCAGATATTTGACTTTAAGCGTATCCAGACCAATGATATTGTAGCTCACCTGAATGGTATCTGTATCAAAGAAAACCTGGTGGCAGAAGAGGCAGGGCTGCACATCATTGCTCAGAAGAGTGAGGGCTGTATGCGCGATGCACTGTCCATAATGGACCGTATCTCCAGCTTCAGTAACGGACACCTGACCTATGATCAGACTGTAGAGCACCTGAACCTGCTCGATGCCAGTTTCTATTTCAAACAATTGGATGCAGTTATGAGTACCGATATTGCCAGTGTATTACTGCAGCTGGAATCGGTGTACCAGCGTGGGTTTGAAGGGGATGCTATCATTAATGGCTTTGCCGAGCACCTGCGCGACCTCTTACTGTGTAAGGATCCTAAGATGACTATGCTGCTGGATATTCCCGAAGCACATAAACGCATGTTCTTCGAAAAAGCACAGATGATCGCCACAGAATATATTGTGTCGGCACTGAATATCCTTAATGAAGCAGAAATCAATTATAAGACTACGCTGAACAAGAGATTGCATCTCGAAGTCACCTTTATTAAACTCTGTTATCTGAATAATGTGCTGGATACATCTTCTATTGCAGAAGATGCAAAAAAAAAATATAGCCAGCCTGTAAATAATCCGGCACCGGCCGCTGCGGTAGCAACATCAGCTCTGGCAGCACCAGTGCAACAGGAGGCCTACCAGGCACCTGCTCCGGTATATGCACCGCCTCCATCGGTAGCGCCGCCACCAGTACAGGCACAGGCTCCGGTAAGTGCTCCTCCACAGGCCTCTGGCCCTTCGGCTGCGCCACCGGCAGGACCTTCCGGCCCTCCTAAGCCTAAATTCGGTAAGAACTTCCTGCAACAGATACAAGAGCAGGCCTCACAGGCCGTTGTTCCACAGGAAACAATAGCCCTGACACTGGATATTGCGAAGGATTTGTATGCCCGCTATATTGATCGCCTGAAGCATGATTCAGAGAAAGTATTGCAGGCCACAAACCTGGCCAGTGCCTCGGTGCGCATCAATGAACCGGATGAGATCATACTGGTCTGCAACAGTAATATCGGGCTGATCTATGCTTCTGGTAATACAGATGCCATCCGTGATTTCTGCAAGCAGGAAACCAATAATAAAGACCTGAGGGTAATTGCTATCCTTGATCCTACAGCAGTAAGCCAGGCACCTAAAGTACAATCCATCTCCAAATCAGATCAGTTTGATCTGATGGTCAGACAAAATCCACTTTTAAAACAACTGAAAGACCAGCTGCGCCTGGATATAGGATAATTCATAAACACAATGAGGAAAATAGTAGTAATGCTTTGTCTTCTGAGCCTGGCCAATATGGCTATGGCACAGAAAACGATTAAGGGAAAGGTGTATGAGCCGGACGAAGAAAACTCTCTAGGAGATAATAAGGAATTTGTAGAGGCTCGCTATTACGATGTAGTACTAAGAAAGCATAGATTCAGTGAAGAAGGTTTAAGAATTGCCGGTAGCGATACAGCAGCTTTTGAATTTACCCTGACTAAAGAACAGCTACGAAAATATAAGTTCATAGAGTTTGGGTCTTTTTGGGGCGCTACGTACCGTGTATTGAAAATAAAGGAAATAGGCCCGGATTCGATAGATGTTATCCTACGGAGGCTTAATTATGAGGATGATGGAGAAGTACATGTGTACAAACCCGCCATCTACCTCTATCCCGAACAGGAAACAGCTGTTTCCATAAAGCATACTTTCAAGGGTACGGTGCTCAATACCTTCCCCGAATACAAAGACGGCTGGAATGTAGTCGCTAGCCCGGATGGCAAGCTTAAAAACAAGGCTGACGGGCGCAGTTATAATTACCTGTTCTGGGATGGTTCAGCCCATTTCGGTAAACAACACTTTGCGTACAAAGACGGTTTTTACGTATCGCGCAAAGAGATTATTCCTTTCCTGCAGCAGCGCCTGGCACAGATGGGTCTGAACGAAACAGAGATCAATGATTTTATCGTGTATTGGTTACCAGCACTAAACAAAAATGAAACCAATTTCATCCACTTCTGGGTGAATGACGATATAGATCATTCCTCAAAGCTGGAGGTGGAACCCAAGCCAGAAACGGTAATCCGTGTGTTTATGGAATACAAAGCCTACGATGGCAAAACGCCAAAGCTTCCGGAGCAGCAATTGCCGCAAACGGTAAGAAAGGGTTTTGTATTAGTAGAATGGGGTGGTGGAGCCATCGGCACCTCAAAAGTAGAATAATCAGGAAAGTATAGCACGTATCTCCAGTTCATCCTGTGCAATGCGTGCTTTCAGCTCTTCCAGGCCGGAGAATTTTTCCTCCCCGCGCACATAAGCAATAAACTCCACATATAACTTCTCTCCGTAAATATCTTCATTGAAGTCCAGGATATTTACTTCCAGCGTCACAATGTTGTCGTCTGTTACTGTAGGGCGCTTGCCTATGCTCATCATACCTTTATACACACGGTCCTTGTGTTGTACCTTTACGGCATAGATACCGATACCCGGCACCAGTATATCACCATAAGTCGGTTGCAGGTTAGCTGTAGGGTAGCCGATGGTACGGCCTATTTTATTGCCATGCACCACTACCGCTTCGAAACCATAAGTGCGCCCCAGCATCTCCGTAGCAGTTGCAATGTTGCCCTGCATGATCGCTTTACGGATCTTGGTAGAACTTACATCTGCTTCGTGGATCAGGTGTTCTGCAATCTCAATGACCTGTACAGAAGCCGGCAGCATTTCCTTTAAAGTATGGATATTACCTGAGCGGTTATGCCCGAAATGATGGTCATAGCCAATTATTATGGTATGTGGTTTGAATGTATTGTATAAGAAATCGATTACATAATCCTCTGCACTCAACATCGAAAAATCGCGGGAGAACGGAATGACGATAATATGATCAATACCCTCGGCAGTAATACGGGCTATTTTTTCTTCCAGGGAAGATAACAGGCCCAGCGGCTGGTCGGGTTGTATAATTTTGCGCGGGTGCGGTTCAAAAGTAAGCAGGATGCTTTCTCCCGCTACACTCTTCGCCCTGTCCACCACATGCTTGATGATCTTCTGATGCCCCTCATGTACCCCGTCGAAAGAGCCGATCGTCAGTACAGGATTACGGAATGCAGGAAGATCATGGGTCGCAAAAAATACACTCACTTTAGTCGCTTTTATTCAGGATTAATCGATTCGTTTTAAATTGATCGTAGTACTTGGAGATACCACCAGGGGGAACTTCTCTATCGTTACATCAGAAGGGTCCAGTCCGAAGCCTTTCTCTTCAGATAAGCTGATATTTTTCAGGATGAAATATCCGCGCATCACCATTTTCTCAAATAAAGACAGTTCATTATCTCTTGACAGGAATTTCTCCAGTACAATGAAGCGGAAATCACCGCGTACATTATGGCTGCTCAGAGACTCATATCGGCTCACGATATTCACCTCTTTATTGGCCACTAGGTCTTCAACTACCTTACGGAACATCAGTTGTACCTTTTGTTCTACACGGAAGCCCAGTCTGAATTCGATACGGATGATCTCATTCGGGATAATGGTATGTACAGAATACTCTGTAGTATAAGGCTCATCCAGTACATGCACGTGTACAAACCAATAGATGTCGGCACGCTTCGGCTTTTTGTACAGGATAGAGTAAATGATTTTATGTTCCAGCTCCTTATGGTCATCTGCACTGGTCAGGTATACCAGGTGGGTAGCATATTTTGGAATAGAACGGTCATTGGACAGATCCTGTATAATCGGCACATAATCTTCCAGGCGTACAAATTCCACATAACGGTTCTTGATCTTGCGGGCACGATACCATACATACATAATGGCAAACAGCACTACCGCAATCACCAGGGTCACCTTACCGCCATGCTCAAACTTATCCAGGTTGGCGATCAGGAAAGATATCTCAATAGTCAGGTATACCAACAGGTATAACACGATCAGCATTTTAGAAATGCGTCGGGTATACAGATAGAAGGCAAACAGGGTAGAGGTCATGATCATCGTCAGGGTAATGGATAAACCATAAGCACCTTCCATATGCTCTGAACTGCCGAAATAGAATACGATCATACAACAACCGGCAAACAGGAACCAGTTGATCGCCGGAATATATAACTGCCCGCGTTCTGTAGTCGGGTAATTGATCTTCAGCTTAGGCCATAAGTTCATTTTAATAGCCTCACTTACCAGGGAGAAAGCTCCGGAAATCAGTGCCTGAGAGGCAATAATCGCCGCAAAAGTAGCCACTACGATACCGATAGTACGGTACTGCTCCGGAATAATCTGGAAGAAAGGATTCACCTCTCTCGGCATTACCTTACCATTATAATGATGCAGGATCCAGGCACCCTGACCGATGTAGTTCAGGATCAGGCAGACCTTAACAAAGATCCAGGACATGCGTATATTGGCACGGCCACAGTGACCCAGGTCGGAGTAGAGCGCTTCAGCCCCCGTAGTACAGAGGAATACCGCACCTAATATCCAGAAACCTTTAGGCTCTGTGATCAGTAATTGAATACCGTAATAAGGATTGATTGCTTTGAAAATAGCGGCATCATCACCGATGTGGATCAGGCCAATGCCTGCCATCATCAGGAACCACAGCAACATAACCGGACCGAACAGTTTACCGATCGATTTGGTACCGAACTGCTGCATGAAGAATACTACAGCCAGGATTGCGATTACGATAGAAATAGTGGTACTCCGCGATTGCTTCAGTCCCTCGATAGCCGAGGTGATGGTAATGGGGGGCGTGATCAGACCATCGGCCAGTAATGCCGCACCACCGATCATACCAATGATTACAATCCATTTGGAATGCCGCCTTACCAGTGCATAAAGGGAGAAAATGCCACCTTCACCATTGTTGTCTGCCCGCAAAGTGAGCCATACATATTTAATAGTGGTCTGAAGGGTCAGGGTCCAGATGATCAGGGATACACCACCCACAACGAGCAGTTCATCAATCACGCGGTCTCTGACAATGGCACTCATAGTGTAGAGCGGAGAGGTACCGATATCTCCGTAGACAATTCCTAATGCGATAATAATACCGGCTAAGGATAACTTTTTAGACTGTGCACTCACGGCTTAAAAAAGATTTTAGACGACAAAGGTATACGGAAATTCCAAACTACAAAATTATTGTTCTATGTAAAATCTTTTACAGAAACATGACAAAGGCTTTTGTAGTTGCAAAAACTGATGTATTTTCGCAGGGTGTGTCCTGTAACGCGGTTACCGACCGGAAATCAGTACCTTGCACGCTGTAAATAATATATTCAATACCACGTATGCTACATATTATACAACAAGTCCTTTTTATTCTCGTTCTGGGTTTTGCATCGTTTGTTTTCTATAAAAAGATCATGTCCATCCGCCGGAATATCAACCTCGGTAAAGAGGAAGTTTTCGGAGGCGACGCTGGCCTGCGCTGGAAAAATGTCTTGCTGCTGGCCTTCGGACAGAAAAAAATGTTTAAACGCATGACACCGGCTATCCTGCACTTCTTTGTATATGCAGGGTTCATCATTATCAATGCAGAAATGCTGGAGATTGTGCTGGATGGTATATTAGGTACCCACCGTTTATTCTCCCCGTTCCTGGGTGTTGTATATCCTGTACTCTTAGGTATGTTCGAGATACTGGCACTGACGGTACTGGTATCCTGTGTGATCTTCCTGATCAGAAGAAACGTACTGAAGCTGAAACGCCTGACTACAGGCGAACTGAGCGGAGGATGGCCTAAAACAGATGCAAACCTGATCCTGGTTACAGAGATCGTACTCATGTCTTTACTGCTGATCATGAATGCCTGTGACTATAACCTGCAGCAGCTGCATGCAGAACATTATGCACAAACCGGACCATTCCTGATCTCTCAATACATTGCACCATTATTCTCCGGACTGAGCGAAAGCAGCCTGCTGGCTGTTGAGCGTGGTGCCTGGTGGATCCACATTATCGGTATCCTGGCCTTCCTGAACTATCTTCCTTATTCTAAGCACTTACATATTGTACTGGCCTTCCCTAATGCCTATTATGTATCACTGGAGCCGGTTGGCGAAATGAACAATATGAAAGATATCCAGAACGAAGTGTTATATGCTATGGAACCGGATAAAGCACCTACAGAAGTACCTGCAGATGCAGCGATGCCTAAGTTCGGTGCCAAAGACGTGATGGACCTGAGCTGGAAAAGCCTGCTGGATGCCTATGCCTGTACAGAATGTGGTCGTTGTACCGCCAGCTGTCCGGCTAATATTACCGGTAAAAAACTGTCTCCGCGCAAGATCATGATGGATACCCGCGATCGCCTGGAGGAAGTAGGTAAGAACATTGATGCCAATAAAGAATTTGTAGACGATAACAAATCGCTGCTGCATGATTATATTACTACTGAAGAATTAAGAGCCTGTACCAGCTGTAATGCCTGTGTAGAAGCCTGTCCGGTAAGTATTAATCCGTTGAACATTATCCTGGAGCTGCGCCGTAACCTGTATATGGAAGAAAGTAATGTGCCGCAGGAATGGATGCAGATGTCAAACAATATTGAAAATAACATGGCTCCGTGGAAAATGAGTCCTAGCGATCGTGATGCCTGGGCACATAGCTAATCCACAGCCTCAATACAACATATTATGATGAATGATCAGTTTGCCTTTGCCCTCACCGCCCGCAGAAAATTTGCACAATGGGTAGAGGAGTTAAGTACAGATCAGCTGAATACCATACCGGAGCACTTTAAAAACAATATAGCCTGGCACCTGGGACATATTGTAGTCAGTACGGAAATACTGTGTTATTACAAAACAGGTGTAGATCCTGAAAGGGTAATCGAGGGAGTGGAAAAATACCGTCATGGTACCAGGCCGGAAGCCTATATCCCTGCCGAAGAAATTACACGCCTGAAAGACCGCCTGGTGGTATCGCTGGAAGAGATCAGTGCAGATTATGCTGCCGGTCGTTTTGCCACAATAACGCCGTTCCAGACGATGACTTTCGGTTTTGATATGGATAATATAGATACAGTACTGCAGTGCTGTACACACCATGACCTCCTGCACCTGGGGCAAGCCGGTGCCATGAGTAAACTGGTATAGAATATAAAAAGAAATAATTTTACATAAAATTACGCTAGAGCATGACGGTAAAAACAATGGCCGAATATATGGCTGAAGGAACGGAACCAGAAGTATTGTTTTGGGTTGGATGTGCAGGAAGTTTCGATCAGCGCGCGCAAAGAATTACCAAAGCCTTTGTACAGATTCTGAATAAAGTAGGTATACAGTTCGCAATCCTGGGTCAGGAAGAAGGGTGTACGGGAGATCCTGCCCGCAGATCCGGTAACGAATTCCTGTTCCAGATGATGGCTTATAATAATATACAGGTGTTGAATGGCTACGGTATCAAAAAGATCGTAACTGCCTGCCCGCACTGTTTTAATACGCTTAAAAATGAGTACCCTGCACTGGGTGGCGAGTATGAAGTGATTCACCACGCGACCTTCCTGCAGCAGCTCATCAATGATGGCCGCATTGTTATGAAAGAGGGTGGTACCTTTAAAGGTAAAAAAATCACCTACCATGACAGCTGTTACCTTGGGCGTGCCAATAATATCTATGAAGCACCGAGAGCCGTACTGGAAGCGATGGATGTAGAACTGGTAGAGATGAAGCGTTGCCGTACCAATGGCCTTTGCTGTGGTGCCGGTGGAGCACAGATGTTTAAGGAAGAAGAACAGGGAACAACCCGTGTGAATTTTGAACGTACAAAAGAGGCGGTAGCAACCGGTGCATCGATCATCGCAGCAAACTGTCCTTTCTGTACTACCATGCTGATGGATGGGGTGAAAAACCAGGAAAAAGAGGACAGTGTACAGGTACTGGACATTGCCGAAATGATTGCACAAAGCATTTAACCAAATACAGGCCTTAGGGCTCTATATTCATTCACCCTAAAAACAAAATTCAACATGAAAAAAGTAATTTTTACAGCTCTGGGTGCAGTAGCAATCTGCACTACAATTGGTCTGGTATCCTGCTCTAAAAGCTATGAATGTGAATGTTCATATGACGATGGAAGCGGTACTAAACAAACCAACAACTCTACTCTGGCAGGATATACCCGTGTAGATGCCAAAGCTTCCTGCGATGCAATCGAGATCGGTCTGAAGTCCAGCTTCTCCGATGTTTCCTGCTCGCTGAAATAGTGTTTACCGCAAACTTGTAAATTGGGAATTCATTTTTCCGTAACTTTAGGCCATGAAAAAGAAAGTATTGTATGTAACGGCGGTGGCATCAATTCTCCTGCTGCAGTCTTGTAAAAGAGATTATACCTGCTCTTGCGTGAGTTTAAATAACGGTGAGTATAGTACAAAAGATACGGCCATTGAGAATGCTACAAAAGCAGATGCCATATTTAATTGCAATCTGATCGAAGGTCAGAAGCAGAAAGACTATATTGAAAATGACAGTAAAGACACCGTTAAATACTGCAATCTCAATAAAAGTTAAGTTTTAAAAATACTAAAAAGCATATAAATTTAGAAGGGCATTCTCTACGAGAATGCCCTTCTAAATTTATTATTTCCTTAATGGTATAGTTCGAAAAAAAGCGTATTTTTAGTACAACTAAACATCACGATTTTGACAGAACAAATCATCAACTTAGAATCCGTAAATCCCATTGAGTTTTTTGGTGTTAATAACAACAAATTTGACCTGATAAAGAAGCGATTTCCCTTACTGAAAATATTATCCCGAGGTTCACAACTCAAAGTCGTAGGCCATCCCGATGAAGTTGCTTTAGCAAAAGACAAAATTGGATTAATTGTACAGTACCTGGAGAAAAACGGACATCTTTCCGAAGATTATTTCTCTACCATATTAGGCGACGCCGACGGAGGCGTAGACGATAATGCCGTCAGCAGTATTCTTGATATCGATTCTGATAACAACATCATTGTTTTTGGTAACAATGGTAAGGTCATTAAGGCAAAAACGAAGAATCAGAAATTACTCGTAGCTACTGCAGAGAAAAACGACATCATCTTCGCGGTAGGGCCCGCCGGTACCGGTAAAACGTACACCGCCGTAGCGCTGGCTGTAAGAGCGCTGAAAAACAAATCAGTGAAGAAAATAGTATTGACCCGCCCGGCTGTAGAAGCGGGCGAGAGCCTGGGTTTCCTGCCCGGAGATCTGAAGGAAAAAATTGATCCGTACCTGCGTCCTTTATACGATGCCCTGGACGATATGATCCCGCCGGATAAGCTCAGCTATTATATGGCCAATCGCATTATAGAAATTGCGCCCCTGGCCTATATGCGTGGTCGTACGCTTGATAACTGTTATATCATCCTCGATGAGGCGCAGAATACAACCGATCTGCAACTGAAGATGTTCCTGACGCGTATAGGACCAGCAGCGAAAGCCCTCATTACCGGGGATATGTCGCAGGTCGATCTGCCTAAAAACCAGAAATCAGGCCTGGCCCGTGCCCATCGCATCCTGAAAAATATAGATGGTATCAGCTTTATCGAACTGACAGGAGATGATGTAGTGCGCCACCGACTGGTAAAACAGATCATCAGAGCATATGATCATGAAACTGAAAGAGAAGATAAACTGAAAGAAAAGTACAAAGAAGAACGACGTGCCCAGTATGCCACACCGCCGGCAGAACCGCAAACCGGAGTAGAGCCGGAGCATACAGAGCCGAGACAAGCATCTTAATGCAAATAATTGCAATCATAATAAAAAAGTGCACCACTTATGGTGCACTTTTTTATTATGTGTTCTTTATAGAGGCTACCTGTTGCTTCCGGACACTTCTTTTGCCGAGATAAACGAAGATAATGGAGAAGACCAGCGCAGCTATTCCTGTCTTCATCAGTGATTTGATTGAGGTTACATCTGAATCCTGCCAGAGAAATTTTTTAACTAAAGTACTCACAATACTATAGACCAGGGTCATAAGTATAATTCTGAAAACGGTTTTCATGTAATGGATTATGGGTTAGGAGATTTGTCCGTCAGGACCTCGTAAAGATAATAATAAGTGAGGTGAATAAAATGCACAAAAGTCATACAGTACTGTTTCTCTTAAAATTACTGTGTGCATACACACAAATCAATTAATTTTGGGCGCACAAACATAATCAATGAACCTGAATCATAAAGTAGTAGCCATTACCGGGGCCTCTTCCGGGATCGGAAAAGCACTGGCTATGGATGCCCTGAGCAGAGGAGCGCAGGTGGCCGTTTGCGCCAGAAGCCTGGAAAAATTACAACAAGCTTATCCGCAGCACGAAAATATCTTATTCGTACAGGCCGATGTGTCTAAAGAAGAAGATTGTTTTGCCTTTATAGATGCTGTTATGGCTAAATGGGGCAGGGTAGATGTACTCATCAACAATGCAGGCAATAGTATGCGTGCTTTGTTTGAGGAACTGGATATAAAAGTACTGCGCGAGCTGATGGATGTAAACTTCTGGGGAACGGTATGTACGACCAAAGCGGCTTTGCCGAGCATTATTAAAAACGGAGGTACTATTGTAGGTGTTTCTTCTATTGCCGGTTACAGAGGTTTGCCGGGCAGAACGGGTTATTCTTCCTCGAAGTTTGCGATGCAGGGCTTCCTGGAATCGCTGCGTACAGAACTGTTGTATAAAAATGTAAATGTAATGTGGGTAGCACCTGGCTTTACTTCTTCCAATATCCGCAATACCGCACTTTCGGCAGATGGTAAGGCACAAAAGGAAACGCCGCTCGATGAAAGCAAACTGATGAGCTCAGAAACCTGCGCCCGTATTATCCTTGATGGTATTGAGAAACGCAAGCGTACTATTGTGATGACCTCACAGGGCAAGCTTACGGTGCTGCTGAGCAAACTGTTGCCGGGCTTCCTTGATAAAATGGTGTTCAACCATTTTGCCAAAGAGCCGAATAGTCCGCTGAAGAAATAATAAAGAAATACTAGACAGATACAACCGGTTGCCCTTTGCGGAACCGGTTTTTCCATTTTACCCACTGACGGGCAGGCAAGAGCAGCATAATCATGATGTCCAATTGTTCTATAAAGAATACATTGGCAAATAATGACGTAGTGATAAAAATGATCAGGCCGGAAGCGATCAGCAGGCGGTCATATTTACGGGTGAAAAATCCGGCCAGGAATAAGCCCTCTGTCAGGAACACCAGCTTCTGTCCTACATTGACCAGCTCGGGATGGCGGATCAGCCAGGTGTACAGCGCCGTCAGGTTGGTGCCGGGATTAAGAAATACATATTCGGCAATCTGTTCCTTCATCGTCATCATCCCGTAATCCCATTGCCACATGGCCCCGTTGATGAGCTTCAGGATGAAAGTAGAGCCATATACCCAGCAGGCATAATAGCGGGCGCCTTCCCATAATAAGCCGAAGGTGCTGTCCCGGCGGGCACAGAAGGGAAGTATACCGATCCATAACAGGAACAGGTAGTGCTGGTTAAAATCTACATATACATTGGTGGTTACAATCAGGAGCAGGAACAGCAGGGCAAACACCATAGCCAGCCAGGATTTTCGCGGAAACAGGAAGAGCAGGATCACCGCTGCAAAAAGCGCAGAGGTGAAAAATACTGATATAGCATAATGCTGGGTGAGCAATTGGCCTATACCGCTGATATTGTACAGGAGATGGGTAATATTATAACTGGCACGGGTCAGCACAGGCTGCGCCAGTTGCATTGGCAGGGTATGCGAATAGGCCCTAAGCAGCAGGCAGAACAGACAATGGATCATAGCCAGACGGGTAATGATGACCCGGTTGGTGGCAAAAGGAGAAGTGCTGGTATTATTCATGGATCAGAACTTTACTGCTGTCGGTAATGAGATGTGCTTGCTCGTCAAACCGGGTCCAGTATTTAGTGACCTCTATTGCTGAGATCGCTTGCCCCAGGTTTTGCGACATATATCTTTTCAGCCAGGCAGGGTATTGCTGTACGGCATCCGGCGTATTGCCCATGCGTTCGGCATAGCGGGCCGGGAGGTGCAGTCTGCGGGACAGGGCAGCATAATTCTGGTTGGCCGGATCGGTATAATCATTACCCATTATCCGGTCATAATGGAGTATAGTATAGGTAAAGAATATTTTTTTATGATCATTATAGGTAGGCAGGTTAAAAGTTTGGCCATCGTACTTTAATACATAAAAAGTATAGTTCTGATGCTCCGCTGGATTAAGTTCGGTAGAGAACATACCCCAGGTATAGACCGGTGTCAGGTCGAAGAACATAAACGGTGTATATCTTGTCTGGATCAGTAATACAGAGCCTATGATAAAGGCAATAACAAACCGGTACAGTCTCCTGTTCTGTTGTTTGAGCCGGGCCAGATAAGTATTTTTCATACGGTTTGTATTCAGGTGAAAATGGATAAAAAAGACTGCTTTTTACATGGTATTGCGCAAATTTAATCTATTAATAATCCATATTTTAGCATTAATCACAAAAAATCTAAATATTAATGCTACCTTTGCAGCCTTAAAATAGAAAATTTTATCATAAATGAACATTCGTAACATTGCCATCATTGCACACGTTGACCACGGTAAAACTACTTTGGTGGACAAAATCATTCACGCAACGCAGGTATTCAGAGAGAACCAGGAGACTGGTGAATTATTAATGGATAATAATGACCTGGAGCGTGAACGCGGGATTACGATCTTAGCTAAAAATATTTCTGTTACATATAAAGGTGTAAAAATCAACGTTATCGATACTCCTGGTCACGCCGACTTTGGTGGTGAGGTAGAGCGCGTTCTGAAAATGGCTGATGGTGTACTGCTGCTGGTAGATGCCTTCGAAGGACCAATGCCGCAAACACGTTTCGTACTGCAAAAAGCATTAGGTCTGGGTCTGCGCCCGATCGTTGTAATCAATAAAGTAGATAAGCCTAACTGTCGTCCGGATGAAGTACACGATAAAGTATTTGATCTGTTCTTCCAACTGGATGCAAACGAGGAGCAATTAGACTTCCCGACCCTGTACGGTTCTTCTAAACAAGGTTGGTTCAATACTTCCCTGGAGCAAACAGACAACATTGATGCTGTACTGGATATCATCCTGGAAAAAGTACCTGCTCCTAAAGTAGTAGAAGGTAACCTGCAATTACAGATCACTTCCCTGGATTACTCTTCTTTCCTGGGTCGTATCGCTATCGGCCGTGTAAGCCGTGGTAGTATTAAAGAAGGTCAGAACATCCAATTATGCAAACTGGACGGTACTATGGTTCGTAACAAAGTTAAGGAACTGTACATATTCGAAGGTATGGGTAAGAAAAGAGTTGCTGAAGTAGCTGCCGGTGATATCTGTGCGGTTGTAGGTATTGAAGATTTCCAGATCGGTGAAACTATCGCTGATTTCGAAAATCCTGAAGCATTACCGGTAATCGCTATCGATGAGCCTACAATGAACATGCAATTCAGCATCAATAACTCTCCATTCTTCGGTAAAGAAGGTAAGTTCGTAACCAGCCGTAACCTGCGTGACCGTCTGATGAAAGAACTGGAGAAAAACCTGGCATTACGCGTAAAAGATACTGACGATGCAGATAAATTCCTGGTATATGGCCGTGGTATCCTCCACTTGTCTGTACTGATCGAAACAATGCGTCGTGAAGGTTATGAGCTGACTGTAGGTCAACCTCAGGTAATTACTAAAGAAATCGATGGTAAGAAAAACGAACCATATGAAACATTGGTAGTTGACGTTCCGGATGAATTCAGCAGTAAAGTAGTAAACCTGGTTACAATGCGTAAAGGTGAATTACTGATTATGGAAGCTAAGGGCGAAATGCAGCACTTAGAGTTCGATATCCCTTCCCGTGGTCTGATCGGTCTGCGTTCGCAGATGCTGACAGCAACTGCTGGTGAAGCGGTTATGGCACATAACTTCTCTGAATATAAACCATGGAAAGGTCCGATCCCTGGCCGTAACAACGGTGTACTGATCGCGAAACAAGGTGGTACAACTACCGGTTACTCTATCGATAAATTACAGGACAGAGGTTCATTCTTCGTAGATCCGGGTGAAGAAGTATACATGGGTCAGGTTATCGCTGAACACATTAAACCAGGTGACCTGGTAGTTAATGCTACAGAGGGTAAAAAACTGACGAACATGCGTGCGAGCGGTTCTGATGCAGCAACTAACATTGCTCCTAAGATTCAGATGTCTCTGGAAGAGTGTATGGAGTACATTCAGCAAGATGAGTGTATCGAGTGTACACCTAAGAGCATCCGTATCCGTAAGATCATCCTGGAAGAAACGGAGCGTAACAAAGTTGCAAAACAATTGAAATTATCTTAATCGATTTTTTCATACCGATATAAAAGAAAAAGCTGTGCTCATCGAGCACAGCTTTTTCTTTTATATGATCTCCTGTTTATGCTGACTTTTGCATTTTGAGCTGTAATACATTATTTTTGAACGGATCTATTCTTACACCGTGCAACAACAAACCGTTCATCGCAATAATTTCGATTTCCTCCGGCTGCTCTTATCCTCCTTTGTGATCATCTCACACAGCTATGCCTTACTGGGTATGGAAGACCAGGAGCCATTAAAAAGGCTTACCGGAATGGTGTTTTCCGGAATAGGTGTCAGCGGGTTCTTTGTACTGAGCGGAATGCTCATATACCAGAGTGTGGTGAATAGCCAGAGTGTCGGTATATTTATCCGAAAAAGGTTGTTGCGCATCTTTCCCGGGCTGGCTGCGGTAGTGCTGCTGAGTACCTTTGTACTGGGACTGCTGGTGACCGATCTGCCCCTTGGCGCATACCTTCGTGATACGGCAACTTATAAGTACCTGCTGAAAAATATATTCCTGATTCCATCCGATAATCTTCTGCCCGGAATGTTCCGTAATAATCCACGGCCCGAGATCAACGGATCGCTCTGGACCCTGCGATACGAAGTATTGTGTTATGTAGGTATGCTCCTGTTTTTTGTGATTCCGAAACGGCTGCATAAGGCAGGTGCCCTGCTCATTTACGGACTGGCATTGTCAGGTATGTTGTTACTGACGCTGAAGCCCGGTATCGTATCTGCAGGCCTGGCGTACCACCTCGATAATCTCTTTACCTTAACCACCTATTTTTACAGTGGTGTATTACTGGCCCTGTGGCCCCAGGTATGGAAACCATACGTTCGTACAATCTTCCCGATAGCATTGGTTGTACTTACTTTATTCATGTGGCTGCAACCTTCCTGGATGTCCTGGGCCTCCGTCTGGATATATCCCTTGCTGCTCATCAGTTTTGGTAGCCAGTATAGTCCGGCATTACAGGTGGGTAATAAGATTGGCGACATCAGCTATGGAACCTATATCTACGCTTATCCTATACAGCAACTGCTGATCGCTTCCGGAGTACGGGAAGTAGGCTGGTTATTGCTCTGGTCCTTATTGTGCAGCTGGCTTGCAGGCTGGTGCTCCTATCATTTTATAGAGAAACAATTTATATACAGAAAAAAGGCCCGGTTATAACCGAGCCTTTTTGATTTTATTTATTGGCGCAGGTTTGCAACCCGGGCATATTTCTCTTTCTGGGTTTGTGACTTATGCAGATATAATGAGCACAATCGTAATGCTTATTAGGTAGCACGATATTCCATATCCGGCACAATGGCTTTAGCCTTGCGTTCCGCTTCCAGGGCACGCAATTCTATACGGCGTATTTTTCCACTGATCGTTTTCGGCAGTTCGCGTACAAACTCCAGGACTCTCGGCATTTTGTACGGGGCTAATTGTTTGCGGCAGTAAGCAAACAACTCCTCGGCCAGAGCTGCAGAGGGTTCCTGACCTGCATTGAGGATGATAAATGCTTTTACCTCAAAACCCTTCACCGGGTGCGGGCTGCCGACCACAGCCGATTCCAGCACCGCAGTATGTTCCAGCAATACACTTTCAACCTCAAACGGCCCCACACGATAATCCGAAGATTTGATTACATCATCGTCCCTGCCCACAAACCAAAGATAGCCTTCCTCATCTTTGTACGCTTTGTCCCCGGTATAATACAAACCGTGTTTGAATACTGTGTTCATCTTTTCCGGTTCGTCCAGGTACTCGAGGAAGATGCCGTTAGGCGTATCTGTTCCGGTACGCACACAAATATTACCCTCTTCGCTGACCGGAAGTTCATTGCCCTCCTCATCAGCAATAATAATATCATACAGGAAAGTAGGCTTACCCATAGATCCGAACTTAACCTTTGCGCCCGGCATATTAGCAACCATACAGGTACTTTCCGTTTGTCCGTAGCCATCACGGATCAGTATGCCCGTGCCTTTTTTCCAGGCTTCGATCACTTCGGGGTTTAAAGGTTCGCCCGCGGCTACACAGCTCCTGAACTGAAATGTATAGGCTTCCAGATCTTCTGTAATGAGCATGCGTAATACCGTCGGCGGTGCACAAAATGTAGTGATTCCGTGTCGGGCGATCAGTTCCAGCTGCCTGCTGCTGTTAAACCGCTCCATGCTATGATAGGCAAATATGGTAGCCCCCACACTCCAGGGGGCGAAAAAGCTGCTCCAGGTAAATTTGGCCCAGCCCGGCTGTGAAATATTATAATGGATATCTCCTGCACGCAGGCCGATCCAGCTGGCTGTGGTCAGGTGACCTGCAGGGTAGCTGAACTGAGTATGGGCCACCACTTTAGGCATTCCGGTAGTGCCGGAGGTGAAAAACAGGAACAAAGGATCGTCGGCTTTGGTATCAGCCGCAACTGCCGTTTCCGGGTAGTCATCTATCTCATCTGTATTGATCCAGCCACTGCGAATGCCGTCGGCAATGATCTTTACCGGAATCTGTATGCCTAATTGAGCCTCTGCCTCTTCGATCTTGGCAGCATTCTCCTGGTCTGCGATAACAGCTTTGGGCATCAGCTTCTGAAAGCGGTATACAATATCCTGTGTACCCAGTATGGTCGCAGCGGGTATCATCCGGAAGCCCCCTTTAATCGTGCTCAGGATCGCCTGCCAGTTAATGGTCTGCAGCGAGAGCTGGGTCAGGATCACATCGCCTTGTTGCAACCCTTTATCCCGAAGCAGGTTCAGCAGCTGGTTACAGGCGATACCCATTTCTCGGAACGAGTATCGTTGCGTTTCAAGACCATTGGTCCAGAGCAGGGCAGTGGCATCGGGCTGATCTTTGATATTGATCTGTTCAAAGACTTCCTGTACCCAGTTAAAATGTTGTGGTTTTCGAATATTTATTGAAGCTAATGCGTCGGAATTTTCCTGCTCCGGAAGTTCCCGGAAGCGTCTGAACAACTGTTCCATAAGGCAATTAAAAGAAGGGATTATAACTATACAAGTTAATGAAATTATATGCAAAACCGTGATTTTCACAGATTTTTAGCAGGTTATCGATTGTCAGATCTTAATGACAAAGGCCTGCCAGGTCCCCTCGCTAGAAAATCTGGTCGTATATTTGCATCCAATTTTTAATGAGATAGGACATGAATATAGCGCTTGCAGGAAACCCCAATAGTGGTAAGACATCAATGTTTAATGTATTGACTGGATTGAACCAAAAGGTGGGCAATTTCCCTGGCGTAACGGTAGATAAGAAGATCGGCTATACGCAGTTACCGGATGGTAATAAAGCAAAGGTGATCGATCTGCCGGGTACCTACAGCCTTTATCCTAAAAGCGCTGATGAGTATGTGGCCTATGAAACCCTCATTAATCCTTCAGGAGAAGATGTTCCTGATGTTATTGTTGTAGTGGCCGATGCCACCAATCTCAAACGTAATTTACTGTTCTGTTCGCAGATCATGGACCTGAAAAAGCCTGTTATCCTGGCGCTGACCATGATGGATATAGCCGGGAAGAAAGGACTTTCTGTCGATGAAAACATTCTTTCCCGCATGCTGGGCATTCCGGTACTGAATGTCAATCCCAGAGAAGGTAAGGGTGTTCGCCCGCTGAAAGAAGCGATCGTACATGCAAAGAGCGGTGTAGGGGTACTGAAAGAACCCTTTATCGCCTTCCCCTCGCTGCAGCCGGGTTTCCTGGAGCAGATCCGTCAGATCACGCAGATCGATAATGATTATGCGGCATTACATATTGCCTGTGCATCGGAGCGGCTGAGCTTCCTGACCGGCACACAACTGGAGTCTATTGAGCAGGCCAAAAAAGAATATCAGTTCTCCAAAGCTAAAGTACAGGCAGCAGAGGTACTGGACCGCTATGCGACTATAGACCAGGTACTGCAATCTGCAACCCGTACCGATGGTCCGGAAAATAAAACGTCTGTCACTGCACGTTTAGATAAAATATTACTGCATAAAGTCTGGGGTAACCTGATCCTGATGCTGGTACTCATACTATTGTTCCAGAGCATCTTCTGGCTGGCCTCCTATCCTATGGACTGGATCGATTCCGGATTCGGATTGCTCACCGGCTGGCTCAGTGGTGTATTGCCCCAAGCCTGGTGGAGCGACCTGATCATCAACGGCCTTATTGCCGGTATTGGTGGGGTAGTGGTGTTCGTGCCTCAGATCGCCATTCTTTTCGGACTCATTACCATACTGGAAGACAGCGGTTATATGGCCCGTATCAGTTTCCTGACCGATCGCCTGATGCGTTCGGTAGGTATGAACGGCCGTGCGGCTATGCCCCTGATCAGCGGACTGGCCTGTGCGATTCCTGCTGTGATGGCCACCCGCATCATTGAAAATAAGAAGGAGCGCCTGATCGCGATCCTGATTACACCGCTGATGAGCTGTTCGGCCCGCCTGCCGGTATATACTATACTCATCAGCCTGGTGATCCCTAAAACCAATATATTGGGCTTCCTTTCTTTACAGGGACTGGTCATGATGGGCTTATATCTTTTAGGCTTTGTGATGGCCCTGGTAGTATCCAAGGTGTTAAGTATACTGCTGAAAACCAGCAACGGAAGTATGTTTCTGATGGAGCTGCCGCTGTATCGTGCACCGCGTTGGCGTAATGCTTTACAGACTATGGCAGAGAAAGCAATGATCTTTGTAAAAGATGCCGGTAAGGTGATTATGGTGATCTCCGTAGTGCTCTGGGCATTGGCCTCATATGGTCCTTCAAAACGAATGGCACCGGTAGAAGCCCGTTATGAAGCGTTCAGGACTGCACAGGGTGGGGAACTTACAGAGGATCAGAAGATAGAAGAGTCACATGAGAAACTGGAGCACTCTTATGCCGGTATCATGGGTAAAGCCATAGAGCCGGTAATCGAGCCCCTGGGTTATGACTGGAAGATCGGTATTGCGCTGATCACATCCTTTGCTGCACGTGAGGCCTATGTAGGTACTATTGCTACCTTATACAGTGTGGGTGATGCCGATGGAGAGGCGTCTACCTTAAAACAAAAAATGGCACAGGCCCGTCACCGCGACGGTAGTCCGGTATATACACTGGCTGCAGGCAGCTCGCTGCTGGTCTTCTATGTATTTGCCATGCAGTGTATGAGTACCCTCGCTATTGTGAAGCGGGAGACAAAAAGTTGGAAATGGCCCCTGATTCAGTTCGCATATATGTCCGGCTTGGCGTACATTTGCGCATTAATTGTTTACCAGGTTTTAAAATAAAGATTCATGAACAAATATTTATTGGCCATTATCGGGGTATTCCTGGCTTTATGCGGAATGGTATATGCCTTTGATGCCTCTCAACCGGGCAGTTACGACTTCAATGCCTTACTGATTGGTAATGGTGTATTGGCCATCCTTTCTGCCGTAACCTATTTTATGGTAACCGGTGCATTGAAGAATGATAATCCCAATGCCTTCATCCGCGCCAAAATGGGCAGCACGATGATGCGTTTTTTCCTTTGTGTGGTATTATTCATCGGTTACGCATATGTGCATGGTAAGGCTGGTATCAAGCCAACAGTATTCATGTTCCTGGGTATGTACGTGATTTATTCTATTCTCGAGTCTGCGGTATTATCACAGAAAGGGAAGAAAAAAGCCTAAGATAAAGTCCTGATGAGTGCAGAGAAGTTGAGTTTTGATGCGTTTGGCCGGTATCTGCCACAGGGCACTTTAGATAAGGTAAAGCCCTGGTTTCAGCAATATACCATAAAACTGATCATCACCCGTGAGCGCAAGACCGTACTGGGCAATTACCGTCAGCCGGTAAAAACAGCCCCTTTCCACCGGGTTACCGTTAATGGTAACCTTAATCCGTATTCATTCCTGATCACCTTATTGCATGAGCTGGCCCACCTGGAAGCCTTCGTGCGCTACCATAACCGCATAGCTCCGCATGGTAAAGAGTGGCAGGATATTTTCCGCAATATTTTATCCGGCTACCTGGGGCAGGGTATCTTTCCGGCAGCACTGGAGCAGGCGATCAAAGCATCGTTGCAGGGGCTCAAAGCCTCATCCTGTGCCGATCCTTCCTTATACAAAGCCCTTTCGCTATACGACGAGCCGGGCACCGATGGCCTGGTCTGGGTAGAACAATTGCCTGCCAATGCACAATTTGTAACCAAAGAGGGCAGGGTATACCAGCTGCTGCACAAACGTCGCACACGCTATCTCTGCCGTGATCTGCAGACCCAGAGAGATTATCTCTTTGCTGGAGTAGTGCAGGTCAAGCCGCTGGAGCGGGAAAGTAGCAATTAAAATTTGTCAATTTAGAAATAAATAAATACCTTTGCAGTCCGAAAAAATAAGGGCCACCTTTTAGACGTACTAAAAGATGTCCATTTGCAGCCCTTAGGCATAATCGGTTAATCTTATTAAAAAACATTTTTTATGGCAACATCAAACATTCAGAACTATGAGTTGATGATCATCTTCACTCCGATCTTATCCGAGGAAGATTTCAAAGCTGCTCAGAAAAAGTTCACTTCTATCATTTCAGAAAATGGTGGTGAAATGGTTCACGAAAACCCATGGGGTCTGCGTTCTTTAGCTTACCCTATCCAAAAGAAAACTACAGGTTTATACACAGTAGTTGAGTACACTGCACCAACAGACGTTAACGCTAAAATTGAAGTTCAATTGAACCGTGACGAGACTGTAATGCGTTACATGCTGACTCACCTGGATAAATTCGCTGTAGAGTATAACACTCGTAAACGTAACAAAGCTTAATCCGGGCCCGTTACATTATTCGTAAACTAATTTTCATTCAACCACAATTTTATTAAAATGGCTAGAAATAACGATATTAAATACTTGAGCAGTACTCGTATCGAGAACCGTCAAAAAAAATACTGCCGTTTCAAAAAATTAGGTATCAAATATATTGATTATAAAGATGCTGAATTTTTGAAAAAATTCTTAAACGAGCAAGGTAAAATGTTACCTCGTCGTATCACCGGTACTTCCCTGAAATACCAACGTAAATTAGGCCATGCAATTAAAAAAGCACGCCAAATGGCAATTCTGCCTTATGTTACTGACTTATTAAAGTAATAAAAATTTTAAACAATGAAAGTAATCTTAATAAAAGAAGTAGATAATTTAGGTGGTGCGCACGAAATCGTTGACGTTCGTCCGGGATACGCTCGTAACTTCCTGATTCCTCAGAAATACGCTATTGAAGCTTCTGCATCTAACCTGAAAATCCAGGAAGAGCGTCAAAAGCAACTTGCTAAAAAAGAAGAAAAATTACTGGCTAACATTGCGAGCGTTAAAGCTGCTCTGGAAACTCCGGTAAAACTGACTGCTAAGATCGGTGAAAATGGTAAAATCTTCGGATCTGTTACCTCTATCCAACTGGCACGTGCTATCCGTGAGCAAAAGCAATATGAAATCGACCGTCGTCGTATTTCTATCTTAGACGAAATTAAAGAAGCTGGTTCTTACAAAGCACAAATCGACTTTGGTAAAGATCACCTGGTTGAATTAACTTTCGACGTAGTAGCAGAGTAATTCTTGCACAATATATTTTGAAAACAGGCTCGCTTTGCGGGCCTGTTTTTTTTATGCGTTAAACGCGAAACTATGCTATGTTCTGATGTAAGCTGAAATAGGCGGAACGCGAAAAATGTTTTAAAAATCCCTTGCTGTACAGCAAGGGATTTTTATATGATAATAGACCTTGTTTTACTACTTAACCAGTTTTCGCGTAGCCATAAGTTGGTTATCTGCCGTCATGACCTGTAGTAATATTGTTTAATAGATTATTGCTATTTACAAGCTGAAAACATGATATGCTTAAGATGAATCTTCTATCTTACATCTTAACCTAAATTTTTGCTGCTATTTTGTCAGTTAATTGTCTGGATTGTGTAATTTTGTAGCTTATATTTTTGAACAATGTTAGAAACGCATAATAAGACAATGGATGAGGCTCGCCAGGGCGAGGCTTACGGGGGACAGCTGGAAGCTGAAAAGAAGTTTGAGAAGCATTTCTATATCGAAAGTTATGGATGCGCCATGAATTTTAATGATAGTGAAATCGTTGCCTCTATCCTGAACGAACACGGGTTCGGAGCAACAAAAATCATAGAAGATGCTAACCTGGTGCTGGTTAATACCTGTTCTATCCGCGAGAAAGCAGAGCAGACGGTACGTAACCGCCTGGTCCATTTCAAAGGATTAAAAAAGAACCGTCCGGATATGCTGGTGGGCGTGCTGGGCTGTATGGCCGAGCGCCTGAAAGCTAAGCTGCTGGAAGAAGAAAAACTGGTAGACCTGGTAATCGGACCGGATGCTTATCGTACCCTGCCTAACCTGATCGCAGAAGCGGAAACAGGTCAGAAAGGAGTAAACGTACTGTTGAGCCGTGAAGAAACCTATGCCGATATTGCACCGATCCGTCTGGATAGCAATGGCGTAAGTTCATTTGTGAGCATTATGCGTGGCTGTAACAATATGTGTACTTTCTGTGTAGTGCCATTTACCCGTGGCCGCGAGCGCAGCCGTGATCCGCAATCTATCCTGCGCGAAGTGCAGGACCTGGTAGACAGAGGGTATAAAGAAGTAACCCTGCTGGGACAGAATGTGGACAGCTATTACCATACCAATGATGATGGTTCTGAGGTCGTTAACTTTGCCCGCCTGCTCGAGCTGGTGGCACTGGTATCGCCTAAACTGCGGGTACGTTTCAGTACCTCGCATCCTAAAGATATTACGGATGAGGTATTGTTTACTATGAAGAAGTATGACAATATCTGTAACAATATCCACCTGCCGGTGCAGAGTGGTTCTACGCGCGTATTGCAGCTGATGAACCGTACCTATACCAAAGAGTGGTACCTGAAAAAAGTAGATCGCATCCGTGAGATCATCCCGGATTGTGCAATCACCTGTGATATCATCTGCGGCTTCTGTACCGAAACAGAAGAAGATCACCAGGAGACTCTGGAAGTAATGGCATACAGCAATTACGACCTGTCTTATATGTATATCTATTCCGAAAGACCAGGTACACTGGCCGCACGCCGTTATGCAGATGACGTGCCGGATGAGGTGAAGAGCCGTCGCCTGGATGAAGTTATTGCCCTGCAACGTAAAATGAGTGCAGCAATCTTTAAACGCGATATCGGTAAAACATACGAGGTGCTGATCGAGAATACCAGTAAACGTAGCGAAGAGCATTGGTCCGGGCGCAACAGCCAGAGCCGTGTGATCGTATTCCCTAAGGGAGACTATAATTTACAAAAAGGCGATTATGCAACTGTCAAAGTTACCGATGCGACCAGCGGCACACTGATTGGTGAAATTGTTGCTGTATAGTATCCTAAACTAACCCATTATGGATTTACAATCGATTAAGAATAGATTTGGCATTATAGGTAATGATCCCACATTGAACTATGCACTGCAGGTAGCGGCTCAGGTAGCCAACACCGATCTGAGCGTACTCATTATGGGAGAGAGTGGTGTAGGTAAAGAGATATTTTCGCAGATCATACATAACCTGTCTTCCCGCAAGCATAATCCCTTTATTGCGGTCAACTGCGGTGCGATCCCGGAAGGCACGATTGACTCAGAACTGTTCGGACACGAAAAAGGTTCGTTCACCTCTGCCAGCGATCAGCGTAAGGGTTATTTTGAATCCGTAAACGGTGGTACCATTTTCCTGGATGAGATCGGGGAGATGCCCCTGGGTACACAGGCGCGCCTGCTGCGTATGCTGGAGACCGGCGAGTTTATCCGCGTAGGTTCCTCCAAAGTACTGAAAGCAGATGTACGTGTAGTTGCGGCAACGAATAAAGATTTGCTGAAGCTGACACAGGAAGGTAAGTTCCGGGAGGATCTGTATTATCGTCTTAATACTGTTCCGATCCGCGTTCCGGCATTACGGGAGCGCAGAGAGGATGTATACCTGCTGTTCCGCAAATTTGTGATCGATTTTGCAGAGCGCTATAAAACCACTCCGATACAGTTAGATGATGAAGCACGCCACACACTGATGTCCTACCCATGGCCGGGCAATGTGCGTGAGCTGAAAAATATGGCAGAGCAGATCTCTGTACTCTCTACCGATAAATTAGTAACGGCAGACAGGCTGAACAATTTCCTGCCAAAGGCTGCACAGGGCAGCAATATGCCCATGCTGGCCGCTCCTGCAGAGTCTGCACCCATGAAGTCTTTTACGGCTTCTGAAAGCGCGGGAACCACAGAGCGGGAGATCTTGTATAAGCTCTTCTTCGACCTGAAAAAAGACTCTAACGATATCAAACAATTATTGTTTGAACTGTTACAGCAGCAGAATAGCGGTGGTGGCATGACGAGTAGCATGACCAAAGTAAATAATGCACCAATGTCCGGAGATGGATTCTCCATGCCGAATTACAGCAGCCAGAATGCAGGACCTATCGTTACCCCGGAGCCTAATAACTATGTAAACTATCCTCAGAATTCCGGATCACCGGTGATCCTCAGCGGTCCCGACAGCCTGGATCATCATGAAGAGGTAGAGGAGTCGCTCTCTCTGATCGATAAAGAAAGAGAGCTGATTACCAAAGCACTGCAGAAGCATAAAGGCAAGCGTAAGGATGCGGCTCATGAACTGGGCATCTCGGAAAGGACTTTATACCGTAAGATCAAAGAATACGATATTGACGAATAAGTACGGAACAGAAGGTAAAATGCAGTAAATAAACACAGCTGAAAATAGCTGGCCTGTTTATTTACTTTTATTTTTAATTTTTACTTTCTAACTTAGACTTTCTTTATACCTCTGTAAAAACTTTAAAACACTAAACTTATGCGCTGGAGAGGAGAACGCGAAAGCGATAATGTAGAAGATCAACGCGGGATGAGCGGCGGTGGCCGCATTGCGATCGGTGGTGGTATCGGTACCATCCTTATCGTAGTGATCGGATTGCTGATGGGCAAAAGCCCGACCAACATCTTCAGTGATGTGATGCAGAATAATAGTCAGAGCTCTTCGTATGAACAGACGACGACGGCCAATCCGGCAGATGATTCCACTGCACAGATGATCAAAGTCGTACTGGCCAGTACAGAAGATGTCTGGAGCGAGATCTTCAGACAAGCAGGGGCAAGTTACCAGGCACCTAAATTACGCATGTTTACCGGTGCTACACAAACTGCCTGTGGACAAGGACAACAAGCGATGGGACCATTTTATTGTCCTGCTGATACTAAGGTCTATATTGACCTGAGTTTCTGTGATGAGTTAAGAACAAAATTTAATGCACCCGGCAACTTTGCAGTAGCTTATGTAATTGCGCATGAAGTCGGACATCATATTCAGAACCTGATGGGCACCTCCGAAAAGGTACAGCAGTTAAGAGGTCGTGTGAGCGAAGCCGAATACAACCGCTACTCTGTAGCACTGGAGTTGCAGGCCGATTTCTATGCCGGTGTATGGGCTTACCATGCACAACGTATGCGCAATATCCTGGAGCCGGGCGATCTGGAAGCTGCACTGAAAGCAGCTAATGCCATCGGTGATGATAAGCTGCAGCAGGAGGCTCAGGGCTATGTAGTACCCGATGCCTTTACACACGGTACCTCCGATCAGCGCATGTTCTGGTTTAAGAAAGGATTCCAGACCGGAGACCTGAACCAGGGCAATACCTTTAAGGCACTGGGGCTGGCCAGCTAAGCCATCCATCTTTAGTATTATTATTTAAAATATTACCGACATTGTCTATTATAGTTAAAGACCTGACCCGCCATTATGGCGAACAGGTGGCTGTCAATCATATCTCATTTGAAATAGGAAAGGGAAGTATCGTAGGATTCCTGGGGCCGAATGGCGCCGGAAAATCAACTACAATGAAGATGCTGACGACCTATGTTCCGCCCACCTCCGGGACGGCTGCAGTCTGCGGTTTTGATATTGTGAAAAATGTGCAGGAAGTGCGTCGTCACGTCGGCTACCTGCCAGAGAGCAATCCCCTGTATTATGATATGTATGTACGCGAGTACCTGCACTTTGCAGCAGGCGTACACCAGCTCAGCAATAAGAAAAGCAGGGTAGATGCCATGATCGATATGACTGGCTTGGGCAAGGAAGTCAATAAAAAGCTGGGACAATTATCTAAAGGATATAAGCAAAGGGTTGGACTGGCACAAGCAATGATCCATAACCCAGATGTACTGATCCTGGATGAGCCGACCAGTGGTCTGGACCCTAATCAGCTGGCCGATATCCGTGACCTGATCGTACAGATCGGACAGGAAAAAACAGTACTCTTATCTACGCATATCATGCAGGAAGTAGAGGCCATGTGTAGCCGGGTAATCATCATCAATGACGGCAAGATCGTTGCAGATGATGCTATCGGTACCATACAGGCACACCAGAGTAACAAGAATACACTCATTGTTCAGTTTGATAAACCGGTTACAGCAGCAGCTTTACAGCAGTTACAGCAACTGGAGTCTGCGAAACAGCTGGAGGGTAACCGTTGGGCCTTACAGACCGCACAACCCGATCAGCTACGTAAATCGCTGATGCAATGGGCGGTAGAAAAAGATTATATCATCGAGTCTTTACAGACCGAATCGCGTAGCCTGGAAGAAATCTTCCGTACGCTGACCAAGAAATAAAATCATGATCAATCCCATTCGACATATAAACGTTATCCGCTACATCAGTCCGCTGCGCGAGGGAGGTTCTTTACCCGCCATTGCAGAGGGCGATGACGGATTCCTGTATGTATTGAAATTCCGTGGGGCAGGGCAAGGACTCAAAGCACTGATCGCTGACTTTATCGGTGGAGAGCTGGCCCGTGCATTAGGACTGCATATGCCGGAAATGGTATTTGCCCACCTGGCAGAAGGCTTTGGCCGAACCGAACCGGATGAGGAGATACAAGACCTGCTCAAAGCCAGTACCGGCCTCAATCTGGGCGTACACTTCCTCAGTGGTGCATTGACCTTCGATCCCGAAGTACATGATCTGGATGCCCGTACAGCCTCTAAAATCGTATGGCTCGATGCCTTACTGATGAATATTGACCGCACGGCCCGCAATACCAATATGCTGGTCTGGAATAAAGAAATCTGGCTGATCGATCATGGAGCAGCATTATACTTCCACCATAACTGGGACAGCCGCGAAAATCTTGCGCAAAGCCCGTTTGCGATGATCAAGGAGCATGTATTGCTGCCTAAAGCTACCGGACTGGAAGCGGTGGCGGCTGAAGGTGTACAAACAATTACACCGGAACTGCTGCGTGCAATCATTAATGCCATTCCGGAAGAATGGCTGCAGTTATCAGAACCGGAACTCAGCCTGGAAGAGATCAAAGAAGGATACCTCAACTTTTTAACGCAGCGCGTGCTGCACAGTGATAAATTTGTAAAACAAGCGCTGGATGCAAGATTGGCTCTTATATGAGTATGCCGTAATCCGTATTGTTCCACGTGTAGAACGGGAAGAATTCATGAATGCAGGCATACTGCTGTATTGTAAACAGAAAAATCTGCTGATCTGCAAAACCTACCTGGATGGGGTACGGTTACAGGCATTGCATGCACATATAGACCTGGACCTCATTGCAGCGCATCTTAAAGGATTTGAGCGCATTACTTCCGGCGATAAAGCCTGTCGTTCGCCTATTGCCCGCCTGGGTAAGGCCGAGCGTTTCCGCTGGCTGAGCGCTACGCGCAGCACTATTGTACAATGCTCTTCCATACACCCGGGCTATGCCCAGGATGTAGAGGCTGCAGCAGAAAAACTACTGCAGCAATTAGTCTGCTGAGATATGCAGATCGTAGGTGATCGTAGCTCCGCCTGCTCTTAAAGTAAAGGCTACCGAACAATATTTGTCAAGAGACAGATCAATGGCGCGTTTTACAGAAGGCTCAATCGCCGGATCTCCCTTCATTGTAAAGCGCATATGGATCGTCTGCCATAAAGCAGGCTCCTTATCTTTTTCCCTTTCTCCATCTACAGTTACGACATAATCCTCGACAGATATTTTCATTTTATTCAGGATCATCAGTACATCAATACTGGCACAGCCTGCCAGGGCATTCAGCAATAACATCATGGGGCTGCTGCCACTGTTGTTGCCGCCCAGTTCCGGGCGAATGTCCATACGGGTAACGATTCCCTGGTCATCTGTTGTAGCAAATCCGTAAGGTGCTGCTGCTATGGTAAGTTTGGTTTGTGGCATAAAAGGAGTATTAGAGTGCAGTAGCAAAATAGAAAATTTTATGGAAAAAAATCAGGATTGTGTTTATTAAGTAAATACGATCTTATGAATACGCACATCCCTCCCGCCACCGGATACCTGGATATCCTCTTTGCTCATCGCAACAAACAATATGGTGCTTATGAGCTGCGTAACAATTATAACCGCCGTATGATCAAAGCCGGATTGATGGCTATGACTATAGTAGGCCTGCTGGCGCTATTAGCCGCAAAAGACAAAACGGACGATGCGGAATTAACCATTACGGGTAAATCTCCTGTAGTAACAGATACGACTGTTGTTCAAATTAATGAATTTGACTTACCTGAAAAGGAAATCGGAAAGCCTATTGGTCACACCGGGCGCACTGCAAAGACGGCTGATTTTGCAGTCCCCGTTATCGTAAAAAATCAGGCAGCAGATAAACCGATTACACAAATGCCCGATAAAGATGCGCTGGCCGGACCGGTCGATAATCCCGGGTTGGCCAATGGTACCGCCATTGCTATGGACAATAGCCTGTCTGATGGGCCGGCCGGTGACCTGCTCAGTCGTAAGGGCGACCCGAAAGATACTGCTGTGGCCACAGGACCGGTAGTGATGGAGGATAAGGTAAGGGATATGGCCGATGAAATGCCAGAGTTTCCCGGTGGTATGCAGGCCTGGAAAAAATACCTGGCCGATAACCTTCGATACCCACAGGCAGCACGTGTAGATGAAATAGAAGGTACGGTATACGTAAATTTTGTGGTGGCTAAAGACGGCAGTATTTCCCGGGTTAAGGTTGCCAGAGGTATAGGCGGTGGTTGCAGTGAAGAGGCGGTAAGGGTACTGGAAAATGCACCCCGCTGGAAAGCCGGCAAACAAAAGGGAACTGCCGTGAATGTAAAGATGACCATACCCATCCGCTTCGCATTCAGATAATGATTTTCTCATCTGTTATACGCCCTACCGGTCTCGTTCCGGCGGGCGTTTTTCAGGAAGAGATTTAACATAAATATGGATATAAAAAGGGGGTTGTGCGTACTGATTTTCTTAACTTTACATGATTTTATCAGGGAGTTTTCCCGTCCTTTACAGACCCTCTGTCCGAGTGTTGTTTTAATTTAAGCCTGGGTATAGTAGAGCATTGGGATTTTCCTGTTTGCATTCATCTAATAAACTCAGATTATGAGAATAGTCATTGTTGGTGGTGGTTTTGCCGGTATGAACCTGGCCAAATCTCTTGCCGGTAAATCCGGTATAGAAGCCGTTCTTGTCGATACAAATAACTATAACTTCTTTCCACCCCTTATCTACCAGGTTGCCACAGCCTTTATCGAACCTTCCAATATTAGTTATCCTTTCCGCAGGATGTTCCAGGAAAAAGATAATATCCGTTTTTTCAATGGTAATCTGAAACAGATACATGCTGCCGAAAAGTATATAGAAACAGATAATGGTAACCTGACTTACGATTACCTCGTACTGGCTATGGGTACAGAGACCAACTTCTTTGGTATGGAACGCGTGCAGGAAAAAGCCATGCCGCTGAAAAATATCAATGATGCCCTGAAAATACGCAATACACTACTGCTTCATCTGGAATGTGCCTGTCGTACTACCGATCCTGAAGAGCGCCGTAAACTCATGACCATCGTGATCGCCGGAGGTGGACCTACCGGTGTAGAAGTAGCCGGAATGCTGGCCGAAATGGAAGGTCATGTCAAAGAAAAAGATTATCCCGAGCTGAACGGTATCCATACCCGCATTGTACTGATCGATGCCGGTCCGAATCTACTGGGGCCTATGACCCAGAAATCGCAGCAGGAAGCATACGACCAGCTCACCCGCCTGGGTGTAGAGATCAAGCTTTCGGTAGCCGTACAGGATTATAAAGACGATCATGTATACCTGGCTAATGGAGAGACGATTGAAACCTACAGCCTGATCTGGGTTTCGGGTGTTATTGCCAAAGAAGCACCGGGCTTGCCGGCCGGGAGTGTCGGACGTGGCAGGAGGATACTAGTTGATGAATACAACCGCGTGCAGGGAATGGATAATATATTCGCTATTGGCGATATCTGTTATCAGACCAATAATGCCGCATTCCCGAACGGACTTCCGCAGCTGGCCCAACCGGCCATACAGCAGGGACAATTACTGGCTAAGAATTTTGTGAACCTGCAACAGGGTAATGCCCTGAAAGCCTTTGCCTATAAGGATAAGGGAAGTATGGCTATCATTTCTAAATTCAAAGCGGTAGTAGATCTGCCGAAGAGCTTTATGAAAGGTTTTATCGCCTGGATGGCCTGGTTGCTGATACACATTATGCCTATTGCCGGTTTCCGCAATAAGGTAAAACTATTCTTCAGCTGGATGTGGAGCTTTATTACAAATGATCCTACCATACGTCTGATTATCCGTTCAGATAAGCGTAACGGGGATATACATAACTAAATTTTTGGGGAAAGGGCAGGGGGGCTTAGGCTCTCCTGTCCCGGAACCGTACCGGTTTTCTGGAGCCGTTAGGAAACTGCATCTGCATCATCTGTTCCAGGCTGCACCATTCTATCTGTGGTAAAACCCTTAATGCGGACTGTAACTGCTGCTTCAGACTATTATGATCCACAGCATCCGGATCGGCGCTGTGTAAGTGTAATACCAGCATATCCTGCGCATATTCATCCTGCGTAATCTCGATCACATATTCTGAAATGAAAGCCATCCGGTGTAATACCTCTGCCACCATAGGAGGGTAGAGAGAGGTGCCCTTATATTTGATCATTTGTTTTTTGCGGCCAACAACCGGTCCCAGGCGCATCGTTGTGCGGCCGCAGGCACAGGTTTCATAATAGCCCTCACAAAGATCGCCGGTCTGGTAGCGCAGTAAAGGCATGCCTTCTACGCCCAGTGTGGTGATCGTTACTTCACCGGCCGTGCCCGGTGTTACTGGATGACCATTCTCATCCAATAGTTCCACGTACAACAATTCCGGTTGCAGGTGTCCGCCCTGATGAGCAGTACATTCTGTAAAAGCAGTCTGCATTTCTGTTGCCGCATAAGTACCGAATAATTCCAGGTTCCAGCCCTCCTGTATCCTTTGGGCCAGTACACTTGGGTTCAGGTCTTTATCCCTTACAGCCTCACCAATGGCCAGCACTTTACGGGGGCTGAGGGTATGCAGTTCTGTTTGGGTGGACGCAATATATTCTTTTAGTTTAACCAGAAATGAAGGTACCGCTACCAGTACCGAAGGCTGCAATCGTTGCATCACTTCCAGCTGCATCTGTGGCAGGCCAGGTCCGGTGCGGATAACCGCAGTACCCAGCTGCTGTGCCCCTTTATAGTATGCCATACCGGCCATAAACTGTTTGTCCAGGGTCAGCATCAGTTGCAGGCTGTCCTCGCTGTTCAGCTCCATCAGTTGCAGCGAACAGTATTCATTATAGGCCAGTCGCTCGAGATCAGCAGCAGTAAGCGCAATGGTCACCGGCTGCCCAAGTGTACCGGATGTAGCCGTATATTCAGCAATAGCCGATCGGGGCACACAAAGGAAATCCCAGTTGTGCGCCTGTATATCTTCCTTACCGGTAAGGGGTAGCTTACGGAAAGACTCTATGGAATTGATCTCAGTGAGATCAGTTCCATGAGCGGCAAATAATCTTTGATAAAACGGAGAGTGGCTATTGAGGTATTGCAACAGCGCTTGTATGCGCTGCAGCTGAAATGCCTCAATAGCTGCGGGCTGCGCCCGGTCTAAAGGTGTATGTCCGTAAGGTTTATTCATTGCCGGTCATCAGGTATGCCTTAATGAATCCGTCCAGTTCTCCATCCATAACAGGTTGCACATTACCCACCTCATAATCGGTACGATGGTCTTTGATCATCTTATACGGGTGGAATACATAGGAGCGGATCTGAGAACCCCATTCAATTTTCTTTTTATTGGCATTGGCGGCATCCCTGATCGCATTGCGTTTCTGCAATTCGATTTCGTACAGGCGGCTTCTCAGCATCTGCATAGCCAGTTCGCGGTTGCCCAGCTGGCTTCTGTCCTGCTGACATACCACAACAATACCTGTAGGAATGTGGGTCAGTTGTACCTTGGTTTCCACCTTGTTTACATTCTGTCCACCGGCGCCACCACTACGGGAGGTTTCCATTTTGATATCAGCCGGGTTGATCTCAATATTGATCGTATCATCTACCAGCGGATAGACATTTACAGATACGAAAGACGTATGTCTGCGGGCATTACTGTCGAATGGCGAAATACGTACCAGTCGGTGTACACCGCTTTCCCCCTTCAGTAATCCGAAAGCGAATTCACCTTCGAGCTGCAGGGTACAGGTTTTAATACCGGCCCCATCGCCCCATTGCCAGTCAATCTCAGACACGGTCCAGCCTTGTTTCTGTGCATACATGCGGTACATACGTGCCAGCATTTCGGCCCAGTCCTGGCTTTCCGTTCCGCCCGCACCGGCATTGATCTGCAGCATAGCGGTCAGTTCATCTTCCGGTTCGTTCAGGGTAGATTTGAATTCTGCTTCATCCAGGGCGGTAATAGCTGCTTCATAGGCTACTTTTACTTCCTCTTCAGTAGCTTCATTTTCTTTCCAGAAGTCAAAAAGTACCGCAAAGTCCTCTACAGAGGTATGTACATTATTAAAAAGTTCGATCCAGTATTTATTGATCTTGATTTCCTTCATGACACCGGTAGCACGTGTATCATCATCCCAGAAGCCAGGTGCGAGGGACAGCTGAAAATCGCTGTCAGCCTTGGCTGTGCGGTCTTCAACCTTTAAAAACTGCTTCAGATGCGCCACACGGTCCCGCATTACTTTTAATTGTTCTATCGTCATGTTTCCGGAAATTCAAAAAATTGTGAGTAGCGCAAAGATAAAAAAAATGCAGAAACCTCAGGGTTTCCACATTTCAATATGGGGAAGATCATCTTCCAGGTACGTTTCGCCCGTGGCGATAAACCCGTAAGATTCATAAAATGTCTGCAGGTAACACTGTGCGCTGATCCGGACGGAGGTCGTATCCCATTCCTCTTTGAGGAAGTCCAGTGCCTTCTGTACCAGGATGCGGCCATAGCCATGTGCCCTTGCCGAAGGTTTGGTGAGGACCCTGCCGATGCAGCATTCCTCATAGCTTACCCCGGGACGCATAATACGGCAGTAGGCCAGTACACTACCCTCATCATCGCTCAGGAAAATGTGCATCGCTTCAAAATCCTTATCGTCCAGGTCCTGGTAATAGGTCTTTTGTTCCACGATAAACACTTCATTGCGTACCTGTAATATTTTGTATAACTCCTCTTTACTTAATGCTGCAAAGGTTTTTGCCTGCCAGATCATACCAGCACCTCCGCTGTTTTTAAGACATCCTTAATGCCATTGAAAGATAATTTCAGGTATTCGGGCAGTTTTGCTACCGGCACCCACTTGGCTTCCACGATATTTTCTTCCGCCTGGGGCACAAGCGTATAAGCCTCTTTTACCGTCATATGGTACCAGTAGGTTGTTTTGAGAATATCTTTCTTCTTTTCTGTATAGATATGGTAGGTAGTACCGATGATATCGGCCAGTTGTACCTGTGGCAGCCCGGTTTCTTCTATAACTTCGCGAACAGCACAGTCGGCAATGTCCTCACCTTCGTCCAGTTTGCCTTTAGGCAGATCCCATTTGCCCCTTCTGTAGATCATCAGTACATTACCTTCTCCGGTGCGTACAACACCACCAGCGGCGATAATCGGGGTGAAATAACTGTTCAGTTCTCTTTGTATCGTCTCTACATCAATATCTTCAATAATCACGCCGGTAGCCATCGGGTTTTCCAGGTGCTTTTTAGCCAGCCTGAAGTTGCGGTGAAAGGCCCCGATGAAAAGATCATATCCTTTGCTCAGCGGATGCTCCGTACGGTACTGCTCTGCAGAGTTGGTAAGGATCAGGGGTTTATCGTTGATATAGATTTTTTGAGTAAAGTGCATATAGCGAAGGTAAGCGGAAATATTCAAAAAATTCGGTTAATTGATGTAAGTTTGCCGTCATGAGTAATGCTACTATTTTCGCCGAAAAATTATTACAAATCAAGGCTTTGAAACTGAATGCAGACGAGCCATTTACCTGGGCTTCCGGCTGGAAGTCGCCAGTGTATTGCGATAACCGCAAGCTGTTATCTTTTCCTCATGTAAGAGATTATGTAAAGAGCGAGCTGGCCAACCTGATCCTGGAGAAGTTTGGTGATGCAGAATCTATCGCAGGCGTGGCCACAGCGGGTATCCCGCATGGCGCACTGGCTGCCGATCTGCTGCGCTTACCATTTATCTATGTTCGTTCCAAGCCGAAAGGACATGGTCTGGGCAACCAGATTGAGGGTGTACTGGAACCGGGTCAGAAAGTAGTGGTAGTAGAAGACCTGATCTCTACCGGTAAAAGCAGTCTGGAAGCAGTAGAAGCTATCCGTCAGGCTGGCGGTGAGGTGATCGGACTGGTCGCACTGTTTACTTATGGTTTTGCAGCAGCAGATATCGCCTTCAGCGAGGCTGGCGTACCATTCCATACCATCAGCAATTATAACGCGCTGGTAGAGGTGGGTATGAAGCAAAACATCATCACTGAATCACAACTGAGTCAGTTGATGGAATGGAGAGAAAGCCCATCTACCTGGAAACAATAATTCAGGCCAGATGGAATTCAATTTTCCCATTACCGCAAATGATCCCCTTTCTGCAGCTTTTCTGCAGAAAGGTATACATAATTTCAGCAATGCCTTACAGTATGTAAGGCATTTGCCTTATGGTAGAAACCCGGATAAAACCAGGTTGGAAAGTGTATTGGAAGAAGGCCGTGGTACCTGCAGTACCAAGCATGCGCTCCTCTTTCAGCTGGCTCATGCACACAACCAGGGCAATGTGCTGCTCTGTATGGGCATCTTCCGGATGAACGGACAGAATACGCCGCGTGTAGCGGCCACCCTGGCTGCTCATAACCTCGACTATATTCCCGAGGCGCATAACTACCTTTCTGTGGAGGGTACCATAGTCGATTGTACCCATGCCCATTCCCAGCCCGAAGATTTTCTGCCAGACCTTCTTGTCGAAACGACCATCTTACCTGAACAGATTACAGCATACAAGGTGCAATATCACCGCAATTACCTGCAGCAATGGTTACAGGAGCATCCGGAAATACCTTATACGCTTGAGGAGCTCTGGACGATCCGGGAGCAGTGCATTCAAGATCTGTCCGTAAAGGGATAATAAGCCATTTTTAGGCTGCAATCTTATTCAGTCGGTTCAGTATAGCCAGGCGGATATTGCGTGGTGCCAGCTGGCTGATATTGATCTTATTTCCGTTTTTAGCCACCGCGATCAGCAACAGCTGTATTTCCTGTTCGGCTATAGCCAGCATCTGGCTGTAGCTCAGCATATCATTACTGAATTCACTGATAACTTTCGCCATCAATTCCTGGTACAGGCTGGTATCTGTTGTATTAAGGCTGATGGTATTGTTGCGGGCAACTGTCTGATAAGTATTCATAATTCGCTTTGTTTTAATGTTGATATTGCAAAGGAACAAAGCGACTACGCCAGGATATGTCGTACTAAACAGGTTGCTGTAAAATAATACAGCGATAATTTGACTTTAGGTATAAAAAATCTATATTTAGATTATTATTATACACTAAACCAGTAAGACTATGTTTAAAGTAGGCGACCAATTCAAACAGAAATTCAGCTACACACAGGAAGAAGTGGACATGTATGCAAGCGTCAGTAAAGACACCAACCCCCTGCATATCGATGAGCAGGCCGGCAAAGACAGTATTTTCGGACAGCGTATTATACACGGATTTTTAGGAGCCAGTATCTTTACCCGTATATTCGGTACCTTATGGTATGCTGACGGTACGGTGTACATGGGACAAAGTATGAAATGGCTGCGCCCGATGTTTACCGATAAGGAATACGAAGGCGTGATCACGGTAAAAGAAATCTTTCCGGAGAAGAACCGTGCCACTTATGTATGTGAAGTATTCGAGGTGGAAAGCGGCGCACAGACTATTTCCGGCGAAGCAACATTAATGAACAAGAAACAGTATGTCTGGGAGTAAAATAGTCCTGATATGCTTATTATGTATACTGATGGGATGTGCTGATAACAGTGCATCCCATCAGTATATTCATAAATTCAGTGACTGGCGACAATTTTATCCGATAGATTTTTTATGAAACCACCTGTGATTTTTACAGAGAAATTCGGGGAGCAGCTTAGGATTGTAATCAAGCCCCGGATAGAGGGAATTATCTATTTTTCGACCTGCCTGATTGCATGCCTCTATATTTTTGTGGCGTATTGCTGTATCAGGGATATACAGCACGGAAAGTATGTCTGGTTCAACCTGATATCAATGCTGATCTTTATCTATGTCGGGCTAAGGTATGCCGGCAGCCTGTTCTACAGAGAGATACTGATCGTAACTACAGAGCAGCTGTATATTGGCTATAGATCCTTATTACAGAAGAGGAAGTCCACACACCGTATATGTGACATCGCTTATATGTCCGCTACCGAAGATAATGGCAAGGAACATAGCCAGGCTTATGAGCAGTTATACGGGATTAGTGCGATGAAGCTGGAGCGTGATTTACTCAACAGTGAAGGACGTATCCGCTTTTTTGACCGGGGCCGTGCGGTGCGGTTCGGCATTGGGTTAAGTCCGGATCAGACCGTGCAGCTGATCAATCTGCTACAGGGTTACAGTGATAATGATCTGAGTGCTGCTGATATAGATGAGCAACTGGGGATTGTCTAAGATTGTTCTCTTTGCGGTATACATTTTTATGAAGTCTGTCTGTTGGCAGACTCTTTTTATGTGGTAAAGAGAGTAGGGAAGCGCTATAAAAGAAAATAGCCGTTCTGCAATCAGAACGGCTAATATTTCCGAAAAATTTTAAGTTAAACTTTAAAGTGAGCGAATGCTTTGTTCGCTTCTGCCATACGGTGAGTATCTTCTTTTCTTTTGAAAGCAGCACCTTCACCTTTAGAAGCTGCAACGATTTCGTTAGCTAATTTATCAGCCATTGTTTTACCGTTACGCTCGCGGCTGAAACGGATTAACCATTTCATAGACAGGGAGATCTTACGATCAGGGCGAACTTCAGAAGGAATCTGGAAAGTAGCACCACCGATACGGCGGCTACGAACCTCAACTGCTGGAGTTACATTTTGTAATGCTTTTTTCCAAATTTCGTAACCTTCTTCACCAGTGATTTTAGATACTTTTTCCATTGCATCATAGAAAATAGTGAATGCAGTAGTTTTTTTACCTTCCCACATTAAAGTGTTTACGAAACGGGTAACTAATTTATCATTAAACTTTGGATCTGGAGCCAAAGGTAATTTCTTCGCTTGTTGTTTTCTCATTTTTTTAATTTTTACATTTATTACAGGCTGTTACTTCAAGACTAAAAATAAACTTTACTCAGCTGCAATAATTAATTTAATTATTTTTTTGCTTTTTCTTTTTTCGTACCGTATTTAGAACGAGATTGTTTACGATCTTTAACACCGGCAGTATCCAATGCACCACGTACGATGTGATAACGCACACCTGGTAAATCTTTTACACGACCACCACGGATCAATACGATAGAGTGTTCTTGCAGGTTGTGACCTTCACCCGGGATATAAGCAATAACCTCAATTTTATTAGTCAAACGAACTTTTGCTACTTTACGTAACGCAGAGTTTGGTTTTTTAGGAGTTGTAGTATATACACGCGTACATACACCACGGCGTTGTGGACAATCATCCAGAGCCGGAGATTTTGATTTTGCTTTAATTACTGTACGTCCTTTACGAACTAATTGTTGAATAGTTGGCATTCTCTTTAAAATTTTTCGGACTGCAAAGGTACTGATTCTTTTTTATTTACCAAACAAAATTATATAAAACTTTTTTGAATTTTACACACTTTGTGGATTACTCGCGATCCGAATAAGTTATAATTAATAATATTTTTTTTCTTTTAAATACTCATTTACATAGTCTGCTACGCCTTCTTCCAAAGTATAAAACGGTGCCGCGTATCCGCTCTCCTTCAGCTTCTGCATAGTTGCTTCTGTAAAATACTGGTATTTATCCCTGATATCTTCGGGGGTATCTATGTACTCGATTCTTTCAGGAAGGTGCAAGGTAGTGAAAATTGCGCGAACTAAATCATTAAATGTTCGGGCTTTACCGCTTCCCAGGTTGTAAATACCACTTTTAGGCTGGTTTTCCATCAGCCACACACATACTTTGACCACATCTTTTACATATACGAAGTCACGCATCTGACCTCCGTCACTGTATTCCTCTTTATGGGAGCGAAACAACTTCACAACACCCTCATTCTTTTCGATCTGGTTCATGGCATGCATGATCACAGAGGCCATGCGGCCTTTGTGGTATTCATTAGGGCCATATACATTAAAGAACTTGAGCCCGGCCCAGAAGGGTGGTGCACCGTGCTGCTCCAATGCCCATATATCAAATTTCTGTTTGGATACACCGTAAGGGTTCAGGGGTTGCAGCTGCGGAATATCGGCTTCATTATCTTCATAACCCAGGTCTCCGTCGCCATAGGTCGCCGCAGAAGAGGCATATACCATAGGAATGCCATTTTCTGTACAATACTCCCACATATCCTTAGAGTAACGGACATTCAGCTTTTTGAAGATCTCTACATCAAACTCGGTCGTATCAGTACGCGCACCGAGGTGAAATACAAAATCTACTCTGCCCGGATGTTCTTCCAGCCAGTCGAAGAATTGCTCCCGGTGTACTTTGGCCATGTATTTTTTATCCAGGAGGTTATTGGTCTTGGCCTTTATCGAAAAATCGTCTACCAATACCAGTTGCTCATAGCCCAGTTGATTAAGGTAACCCGTAAGCACACTGCCGATAAAACCGGCGGCTCCTGTTACAACAATCGTGGCGTCTTTAGGTATCATACTTTTAAATCCTTTTGGCAAAAGTATCAATTAAATAGGTTGAGCATCAAATTATTTATATTTTTAGTCGGACAATCAATATTTTTTCATGAACTGTAGTAAAATGCTGTTCCTGTGCCTGATGTGCTGCTGCACCTGGGTTATACCAGGGATGGCACAAACGGCCTTATTTGTAGATAGTGCTGCATCTGGTAATAATACCGGGCAGTCCTGGGTTAATGCTTATACTAAACTGAGCGATGCACTGCAAAGCGCTAATGCCGGCTCTGGCGAATACCGGATATTTGTTGCCCGTGGCACTTATTATCCTACAGGTATACAAAGTGACACCAGTCGTGTGGCCTCTTTTATGCTGAAAAGGGCTAATATTAAATTATATGGAGGTTATGATGCGGCAACCGGCAATCGTAACATAGGGTTGTATAAAAGTCGTATGGATGGTAATATCGGGTCAGCGATTACAGACACCGATAATGTGTACCATGTAGTGGTGTTGGGTGATTTTAACACCAATGACAGCGTGGTTATAGACGGATTTACCATAGAAGGTGGAAACGCGAATAAAAATACAGTACACTACATTAATGGTACCGAAATATGGAATTATTATGGAGGAGGGATATATGCAAAATCCAAAAACTTTACGGAACCCCGGCACACCCTGAGCAACTGTGAGATTAGTAATAATGCAGCCACCGGCTGGGGTAGTGCACTCTATTTAGGTGGTGCGCTTATTCTTAACCGCTGCAAAATTGCCGGAAATAAAGGACATACTGCTACTGTTATTGAGCAGGTACCCGAAATCTATAATGGTCTGAGAATGTATAATACCATCGTCTCCGGTAATTCTTGCTTTTGGCATACGATCGGCATGGCATCTGCTACGTTTCAAAACTACATTGTCAACTCTACAATAGCGGATAATGAACATAATGAAGTCTATGCTTCTGCCGGTGGCAGCCATTTCCGTAACTCCATACTATGGAAATATGGAGAAGGCTCCTCTCTGTATGGGCCTATAAGCGTAATAAACTCTTTGTATGTGGGCGGATCTACGGTATATCCTTATCCCGTTGTCAACAGCTTGTTTGAGCCACCATTGTTTGTGGATCCGGTGCCCTATACCGGGCCCACTACAGCAGGTGACTATCACCTTACCCTTTGCAGTCCGGCAATCAATAAAGGTGATAACACATTCCTGCCTGCGGCATTTAATAAAGATTTCGAAGGCAATAGCCGCATTCAGTATAATATAATAGATATGGGTGCTTACGAGGTATCGGAGTATTACGCCCAGCTCAATTATGTGTACCCTAATAGTATTGCCTGTGCAGGAGACAGTGTTTATGGCCTGCAGCCCTCTATTGTACAACCCGGGCAGGCAGCCCATGTTACCTGGTATCGTACCGGTCCCTATATTGGCTTAAACCAGACTTCTGGCATAGGAAATATACCTTCCTTTGTAGCTTTCAATCCCACTACCAGTAATCTTGTGGATACTTTTTATGTTATGGCAACAGACTCTTCCGGAGCGCATTTGTGTACAAAGACCTGGAAGGTGACTATAAGAGGGAGGATGCAGCCGGGTTTTGCGCCTCAGGAGTCTTTATGCCTGGGCAGCTCCCTTACCTTAAATGCAGGTACCGCTGCAGGATATATGTGGAGTACCGGGGACACTATACAGAGTGTTCCGGTTAATGCTGCAGGAACATATTGGGTGCACTCCACCAGCACTGCAGGCTGCTCCCAATGGGATACGGTAGAGGTTATTGCCCACGCCTTGCCAGTTGTCGATCTGGGTGCAGACCAGACCATATGTGAGGGTACAGATACTTTATTGCTGGATGCAGGCAATCCGGGTGCAGACTATGTCTGGAGCAGTGGTGATACCAGCCAGAGCATTGCGGTGCTAAATAGTGGCGTATACTGGGTAAAGGTTACAGACAGTAATGGCTGTGTCTCTGGCGATACTGCCATACACACGATTATAACAGTGCCGTTTATTGACAGTATACACGTTTCCGGTACAGCACCGGCATATACTTTTACGGCCGGTACTACAGTAGGCGGGGCTGATTACTGGTGGGATTTCGGAGATGGGTTTACCGATACTGCAGTGTTTACCGTAAATCATACCTACGTCACCAGCGGTCAGTATACCCTTCGTCTGGTGACTTCCAATTTCTGTGGTGCAGATACCCTGGAGAAAAAAATCGTAGTGCCGAGTTTGGGTGTTGCCTCATCTGGGCATATGAAAGAGATAAAAGTTTACCCTAATCCGGTTCAGAAACTATTGATCATCGAGCATGGAAAGCAATCTATAGTAAGTGCTCTCAGTATGTATACACTTTCGGGGCAGGAGGTACATCCGCAACGGCAGGATCAACAGGGTAAAATAATACTTGATGTTGCGCCTCTACCTGCAGGAATGTACTTGTTAAGACTTGTACTGCAAGACGGAAACAGCGCCAGCTTTCCGGTACAAGTTATCCGCTAAGCTTAATGATATAGGCATAAACAAGAAAAAGGTTAAGCAATTGCTTAACCTTTTTCTTGTTTAATTTTTTCTTATTAGTGCTTTGCAGCGGCTTCATGATGCTCAGCAGCAGCCTCGTGGTGCGTGCTGTCTTTAGCTTCATGAGTTTCTGCAGCATGTGCTGCAGCAGTATCGTGTGTCGCTTCATGACCGGTCGCTTCGTGGCTTGTTGCCTCATGAGCAGCGCCTTCGTGACCTGCAGCACCGTGAGTGGCTTCTGTACCATGACCACCGCCATGACCTTCTTCAGAATGACTCATTGCCTTTACAAAGTTCATTGTACCCAGGATAAGGCCGACAATGATTAAGGCAAACATCATTGCTGCTTTTGAAGAGATAAGCGGTTTTTCTTCGTGTGTTGAATGTGACATATTTATTTAATGAATTAGGAGTCTTACGTGACGCAAAAATATAAATTATTCTTGTTTTGTTAAACTATTTTAGAATGAAAATGCTTGGTCTACCAGCATTTGTTGTTCCTGTGCATGTAATTTGGCAAATCCGGTTGCTGTAGCAGCGCTGGCCTTACGGGTCAGGTAGCCCAGGTTGATCGGTTTGTTGATATTCATTTTCAGGAAGGATGCAGCGCCCATGTTTTTAGGCTCTTCCTGTACCCACAGCCATTGCGCACCACTGTATTTCTGATACAGGGCATTCAGTTGCTCTTGAGGTAAAGGATGGATCTGCTCCAGGCGTACAACCGCAACATCAGTTCTGTTTTCTGCCAGTTGCTTTTCACTCAGGTCAAAATAGATTTTACCGCTACACAGTAATACACGTTTTACTTTGGACACATCTTCGATATTCGGATCGTCGATCACCTCTTTGAAACCACCGGTAGTGAAATCTGTAACAAGAGAGTAAGAACGTACGTGACGCAGGTTTGCTTTTGGTGCAAAGTTTACTACCGGCTTACGGAATGGTAAGGCCAGCTGACGACGCAGCATATGGAAGTAGTTAGCAGCAGTAGTAATATTAGTTACATAAATATTATTTTCTGCGCTCATTTGCAGGAAGCGTTCCAGGCGGGCAGAGGAGTGCTCCGGACCACCACCTTCGTAACCATGTGGTAATAACATTACCAGGCCATTCTGTGTCTGCCATTTTTGTTCTGCACTGGTCAGGTACTGGTCAATGATGATCTGTGCACCATTGGCAAAGTCTCCGTACTGTGCTTCCCATAATACCAGGTTAGAAGGGTTAGCCATAGCATAACCATAATCGAAGCCTAATACAGCATATTCACTCAGCAAAGAGTTATAGATAAAGAATTTACCCTGATCGTCAGACAACTGCGCCAGACGGTTATATTCTTCATTTGTTTTTTCATCTCTTAAAGTAGCATGGCGGTGAGAGAACGTTCCACGTTTCACATCTTCACCACTCAGACGCACATCATAACCTTCTTTCAGTAAAGTTGCAAAGGCCAGTAACTCGCCGGTTGCCCAGTCGATCTTCTGACTTTCGTCAAACAGCTTCACTTTATCAGTCAGTAATTTCTGTACTTTACGCAGCGGGTTGAAGCTTTCCGGCCATTTCATCAGTTTCTGGAACAGTTCGGTAACTACTTCAGTGCTTACAGCAGTGTCAGGAGATTTTACGAAATCTTCTTCCTGGCCCTTGCGCAGTTCCTGCCATGCCAGTTCCGGCTTCTGGTAGGTATACGGCATCGGGTTTTGCTTGTTTTCATCCAGGCGTGCCTGCATTTCATCCCAGAATACTTTCTCCATATCTTTCGCCAGGTTTTGTGCCTCAGGCGTACCATGGGTCATCAGGTATTCTGTATAGATTTCTCTCGGATTTTTATGTTTTTCGATCAGCGCATAGAAGCTAGGCTGCGTGAATTTTGGTTCATCTCCCTCATTGTGACCGTGTTTACGGTAACATACCATATCAATGAATACATCTGCATTGAACTTCTGGCGGTATTGCGCTGCGAAGATACAAGCCTTCACTACAGCTTCCGGATCATCACCGTTTACATGCAGTACCGGAGCATGCACCATAGCCGCAAGGCTGGTACAGTAGATAGAAGAACGGGCATCATCGAAATCGGTAGTAAAGCCGATCTGGTTGTTGATCACAAAGTGAATGGTACCGCCAACAGCATAACCTTTCAGTTTGCTCATTTGCAGTAATTCATAAATAATACCCTGACCGGCAACGGCAGCATCACCATGAATCAGGATCGGTAATACTTTGCTGTAATCAGAGTTATAAACCGCATCAGACTTGGCACGGGCAAAACCGGCAACAACCGGGTCTACTGTTTCCAGGTGAGAAGGGTTAGGTAATAATTGCAGATTCAGGTCTTTCTCATTAGCCGTTTTCACGATAGAGCGGAAGCCCAGGTGATATTTCACATCACCACTGCCCATAGTCATATCGGCAGGCATAGTACCTTCGAACTCAGAGAAAAGCTGATCGTATGTTTTGCGCAGGATATTAGCCAGTACATTCAGACGACCACGGTGTGCCATACCGAAAATAACTTCCTGTACACCTTCATCAGCAGCAGCAGTCAGCATCGCATCCAGACCAGGAATCATGCTTTCACCGCCTTCCAGACCGAATCTTTTCTGTCCGATGAATTTAGTATTCAGGAATTTTTCGAAGATTACACCATAATTCAGTTTGTGCAGAATGCGTTTCTTCTGCTCAAACGTAAATTCTTCCTGCATGAAAGCCTCGAAATGTGCTTCCACCCAGTTATAAGTATCGGTATTGTTGATATAAGTATATTGAATACCAACAGAACCGGCGTAAATTTTACTTAATTTTTGATAAATATCTTTCAGTTTCGCTTTACCCAGACCGATAAAAGTACCGGAAACGAATTCTGTTTCCAGATCCGCATCGCTCAGTCCGAAATCGCTCAACGCCAGTTTAGCCTTACGATCCACACGTGGGCGGATAGGGTTGGTATCAGCAATCAGATGCGCTCTTTTACGGAAAGAACGGATCATATCGTATACGGCAAACTCTTTAGTGAGCTGGTCGTTGCTTAGGGTCACACCGCCGCCGATACTTGCAGTAGCTTTGGCGTCTGTCGCACCGTTTTTGGAGATAGCAAAATCAAAGCCTTCGAAAAACTTTTTATACTCCGGGTCAACGGTTTCCGGGTTTTTCAGGTAATCATTGTACAAAGACTCGATAAAAGCCGGATGCGAATTGGTGACAAAAGAAAAATCTTTCATTTTTTCTTAGAAGAATTTGGATATTTTCAAAAAATAAAAACACTACAAAAAGGACCGTTTTGCAACAGCCTTTTTTCTGACGCACAAATATAAAACAAACAAAAATGAAATGCCCAATAAATTGTGGAAAATCAGATTTTATCCCCCTTTTTTAATCAATATTTATGGATTTGACCGAAATTTAGGCATATTGAGAAATGTTTCGGGTATTTTGCACGTTAATTAGCCACAAGGAACCGGCTCGCCATTGAGAAGCATCCATACATATTATTTCCTGCTCCTGGTCATATTGCTGCATCCCTTATGTGGCAATGCCCAGACACCCATGCTCCAGGGCAACCGGGTGCAACGGAATATACTGCTCAATAAGGATACCCTGCAGATAGATACACTAAGTATTGCCATGGGCAGCTTGGTACTGGAAAGTGTATCTCCGGAATTATACCAGGTAGACTATACACATAACCGGCTCATCTGGAAATCGGGCAGCCCCCGTCCCACAGATAGTATACAGATCAGTTACCGCAGATTACCCCTGTCTTTCGACCAGGTATACAGCCACAAAAGAGCCAGCCTTATAGATAGTAATATAGCTATGGGGGGGATCGGCTACCGTTACGATGGTGCTACGGCAAATGCCGGCAGCAATAATTTCGTCAATTTCAACGCCATTGACTATAGCGGGAACTATGGCCGTAGCCTTTCTGTAGGGAATAACCAGGACGTGGTACTTAACTCCCAGTTCAACCTGCAACTGAATGGCTATATCCTGGATAGTGTACGGATAGAAGCGGCCATTACGGATAATAATATCCCTTTTCAGCCCGAGGGTAACACTCAGCGCCTGCAGGAGTTTGATAAAATGTATGTGACCTTCGAAAAGGGCAGGCATAAACTGACCGCCGGAGACTATAATATGGAGCGGCCGGCCAGCTATTTTCTCAATTACAACAAAAGGGTACAAGGCCTGGCTTATGAGGGGACTGTACTGAAAACAAATAAGGTACAGAACAGGATTACCCTCAATGGCTCCATGGCCAAAGGGCAGTTTACCCGAAATGTTTTTCAGGGTGTAGAGGGCAACCAGGGGCCTTATAAATTGCAGGGCGATAACGGGGAGCAATATTTTATTGTACTGGCCGGTACCGAAAGAGTATTTATAGATGGGGAGCTGATGACCCGTGGAGAAGACAAGGATTATGTGATAAATTACAATACAGCAGAGGTTACCTTTATGCCGCGTAGACTGATCACCAAAGACCGCCGTATACAGGTAGATTTTGAATACCAGGCACGCAATTACCTGAACACTTTACTGTTTGTGTCAGACGAGCTGAAAGTAGGCTCCCGATGGACGTTCCGCTTTAATGCCTATTCCAACCAGGATGCCCGGAACCAGAGTTTTGTACAGTCGCTTACGGCCGATCAGAAAGCCTTTCTGGGCACGATCGGCGATAATATAGATCAGGCGTATTATACCACAGAAGCACTGGACACCTTTGCGGCCAATAAAATCCTGTACCGCAAGACAGATACTACGGTGAACAGTGTACTGTATCCCGGGGTATATGTATATACCACTAATCCGAATGATGTGGTGTACAGCCTGGGCTTTAGCTATGTTGGAGAAAACCAGGGGAATTATGTTATTTCCAGCCTGAATACCAATGGTCGCTCTTATACCTGGGTAGCCCCGCTCAATGGTATTCCGCAGGGAAATTATGAGCCCAAGATCCTGTTGGTCACTCCAAAGAAGCAACAGGTATTTACCGGCGCGGCAGATTACCGGATCGATAGTTTTAAGACCATCAGCGCAGAGTGGGTTTCCAGCAATTATTCGCCAAACACCTTCTCCAGCCTGAATAATAGTGAGCATTGGGGTAGTGCCGGAAAAATCTGGTATGAAGAAGCCCGATTCCTGGGCAAGGATAGCCTGCAGCATAAACCCTGGAAGTGGCAGAACAAGGTCAGTTACGAGTTTGTAGATGCCCGCTTTATGGCCATTGCTCCGTACCGGAATGTAGAGTTTGGCCGTGACTGGAACATTACTGCTACGGAGGCCCGTGCCGATGAGCACCTGGCTACAGTATCGACCAATATTGCGCATACAAAGAAGGGCAACCTCGGTTATGATTTTACGATATATAAGAGGGGAGAGGCATACCTGGCCAACAGGCATCAGCTCAATTTCTTGTACCAGGCCAAACGCCTGCGTGCAGGAGTACAGGGTAGTGTCATGAACAGTCGCTCCCTGACCGAAAGCAGTTTATTTATCCGGCCCAATTTTTATACAGAATGGTACACCTCCGCGCGTAAAGGCTCCCTGCTGGGCTTCCGGTTTGAGAAAGAGTATAATGAACTTAAAAACAGGGCTGCCGATACTTTATTATGGAATGCCTACCATTTCGATATATCCAGGCTGTACTTCAAAACCAGTGAGTCCCGTCCGGTACAGCTAAATTTAGGCTACGCCTTCCGCAGGGATATGGCACCGCTCGCTGCCGGTTTTGCACCGGGTAATAAAGGCCATACCGTAGAGGCGGGTGTAACGGTGCGTAACTGGAAAAAACAGCAGTTAAGCTTTACCGGATCTTATCGCTTGTTGCAGATCGACAATAGCCAATGGTCCAAAGAAACCGAGGGCTCTACCTTACTGGGCAGGATCAATTACACCGGAATTATTGCCAAAGGATTGCTGGTGCCGGGACTGGTATATGATTTCGGGACCGGGCAGGAACAAAAGCGGCAGTTTACCTATGTAGAGGTTGCGGCAGGGCAGGGTACTTATATGTGGATCGACTATAACGGAGATGGGGTGCAGCAGTCCAATGAGTTTGAACTGGCCGTTTATAATGATCAGAAACGATTTATACGGGTGATCACACCAACCAATGATTATGTAAAAGTGAATTTCAGTAACCTGAACTTCAGCCTGCAGGTCAGTCCGGATAATATGTGGCGGTCTTTGAAGAGCCGGAATACAGCGCAGCGCTTCGTTTCCCGCTTCAGCGACCAATTTTCGGTGCAGGTCAATAACCGTATATTATACAGTGAAGGACTGCGCTCGTTTAATCCTTTTGCAGGAGGCTTCAGTGATACCGGTATCATAGCTGCAGCGACCAGTCTGAACAATACTATTTTCTTCAATAGAAGCAGCGCCCATTGGGGACTGGATTATACCACTACTTATAACAGCAATAAATCTTTGCTGACCTACGGGCTTGAAGGACAGTCACTGCTGCGCCATAATGAAAAGCTGCGCTGGGTATGGAATAAGAATTACACTTTTATGTGTGCTGTCACACATGGCTCCAGGGCATTTTCCTCTCCGCTGGATGATGGCAGAAGTTATGCACTCCGCTTCAAAGGCGTTGAACCTTCATTATTATTTTTATACAACAGTCGTATGAGAATATCTACTGCTTATAAACTGGAGCATCGTCAGAACGGAGCCGCATATGGAGGCCAATTTGCCCGCATACAGAATATTTCAGTGGATAGCCGCCTGAGTTTTCCTTCTTCGGGAAACATACAGGCAAGGGCAGCCTATAGTTATATTGATTTTAATGGCGCTCCCAATACCGCTCTGAGCTTTGCGATGCTGGAGACCCTGTCCAAGGGGGCAAACTGGCTCTGGTACCTTAACTGGACCACCCGTATCAATAAAAGCATAGAATTCTCGTTGGAGTATGATGGCCGCAAACCTGGCACCAATAAGGCAATCCACACCGGTACCATGAGCTTAAGGGCGATATTGTAAGGTCGTTTCAGGAAATTTATTTATCATAAAAAGAGCGGGTCACATCAATTGATGTGACCCGCTCTTTTTATGAAGATGTTTGATCTTACAGTTTCTCAATAACGATTGCCGTAGCACCGCCACCGCCGTTACAGATACCGGCAACACCGATTTTACCGTTGTTCTGAGCCAGTACATTGATCAGGGTAACCACAACGCGGGAACCGCTGGAACCCAGAGGGTGACCCAGTGCAACTGCACCACCGTTCACATTCACCTGCTCAGGTTTCAGTTTCAGGATTTCGCAGTTAGCCAGACCTACTACGCTGAATGCTTCGTTCAGTTCGAAGAAGTCTACATCTTCGATCTTCAGACCAGCTTTAGTCAGGGCAACAGGTACAGCTTTAGCAGGAGAAGTAGTGAACCACTCAGGAGCTTGTTCAGCATCAGCATAACCACGGATTACCGCCAGAGGGGTCAGACCCAGTTCTGCTGCTTTTTCTCTGCTCATCAATACCAGTGCAGAAGCACCGTCATTCATGGTAGACGCATTAGCTGCAGTAACAGAACCGCCTTTTACGAAAGCAGAGTTCAGTTGCGGGATTTTATCAAATTTTACGTTGAATGGTTCTTCATCTTTAGCGAAGATGATCGGATCACCTTTACGCTGAGGAATCTCAACCGGAACGATTTCGTTCTCGAATTTACCATCATTTACAGAAGCCTGGCTGCGCTTGTAGCTTTCGATAGCGAAAGCATCCTGAGCTTCACGGCTGATGTTCATTTCAGCAGCAGTGTTCTCAGCAGCGTTACCCATTGCATAGTTATGGTACACATCAGTCAGACCGTCTTTAGCCAGACCGTCAACCATAGTAGCATTACCATATTTATTTCCCCAACGCAGGTTAGGGCTGTAGAATGGTACATTGCTCATGCTTTCCATACCACCGGCAACTACCACTTCAGCATCGCCCAGCATAATAGCCTGAGCCGCCATAGTGATCGCTTTCATACCGCTGGCACATACTTTATTTACAGTAGTACAGTTTACCTCGTCTTTAAGACCGGCAAATTTAGCCGCCTGACGGGCAGGAGCCTGACCCAGGTTAGCCTGCATCACACAACCCATTACTACATCAGTTACTGTAGTAGGGTCCATGTTGATTTTAGCCAGGGCACCTTTAATGGCAATTGCACCCAGTTGAGTCGCAGAGAAATCTTTTAAAGAACCACCCCAGCTACCCATTGGCGTACGTACTGCCGATACTATTACAACTTCTTTCATTTTATGAATATTTAATTTTTTTAACGACGCAAATTTAAGATTTTAATCACATAAAAAATCATAAACTTAACAATCCGCCAATGAGATATATATTCATTATAGTAATGAGTTATGGTGCAATAGACTATTCGTATTGTTTCAGCCGCTGACGCAGCGTCAGCATCTGCCGGTTCAGTTGCTCCATTTTATCCAGCAGATGCACGATGGCTTCAATGCCTTCGATATTAATGCCCAGGTCATTATGCAGGCGGGTTATGCGTTCCAGTTCATTGAGGCGGTTCATATCCAGGTAGTCTTCCTGCTCAATGGTGATGATTTCGATTAGTTCATACCGGTATAGTTCTGTAATAAAGCCCTGATCCAGATCATGAAGACTGCAATATCGGCTCACCAGTATCAGATTATCTTGCTGCATATCTTATGATTTTTGAAGTTCAGATAATTGTTTGAATAAAGCCTTTTGCGCTTCGGTAAGGCCCGTGGGCACAAGCACATTGTAGCTTACATATAAATCTCCGAAATGGCCTTCTGATTTATACACCGGCATGCCCTTTCCTTTCAGGCGGGCTTTACTGCCGTTCTGGGTTTCTGGTTTTATCTTCAACTTTACCTGCCCGTCCAGTGTACCCACAGAAACCTCGCCACCTAATACTGCGGTATACAGATCAATGTCTACCGTCAGGTGCAGATCATTGCCGGAGCGTTTAAAGAGGGTATCATTCTCTATATGAATAGTCAGGTACAGATCACCGGCCGGACCGCCATTGGCCCCTGCCTGACCGTAACCGGCCAGTTTTATTTTCTGTCCGTCCTCTATGCCTGCCGGGATAGTAATGCGCACATTTTTGCCGTTTACGGTGAAGGTCTGTTTGTGTGTATGGTAAGTGTCAGACAGTTTCAGGTTCATCTCACCCGAGATGTCTCCGCCACGAAAGCGGGCCTGTCTTCTGCCGGACTGTTGTGCACCGAAAAAAGCCTCAAAGAAATCGGAATGATCTCCGCCACCAAAATTACCCCAATCGCCATAGGCCTCCTCGCCGGATGCCTGACTCTGCCGGCTCTGCGATTGCCGGGCCTGCTCAAACTGTTCGGCATGCTTCCAGTCTTTACCATACTGATCATATTTCTTCCGGCTTTCGGGGTCGCTCAGTACCTCCTGTGCCTCATTGATCTGCTGGAACTTCTGCTGCGCGTCCTTGTCGTCCGGGTTCAGGTCCGGATGGTATTTACGCGCCAGTTTGCGGTATGCTTTTTTAATATCCTCTGAGCTGGCCTCTTTGTTCAGGCCCAGGACTTTGTAGTAATCAATAAACTCCATATGGGTAAGTATTAAAGATCAGAGATAGGGTCATGTCGGGACATGGCAAATAAAGATACGCAAAGCAGGAGTAACGCGAAAGGGCTGTAATGTTAAAACATTGTATATTATTAAGGCAGATCATGCATAATTACCAGCCGGATAGCGGAAATAAAATGATTTTTTTCTTAATTTGCTGCAAATGCCATAAAACATGCAACAGGATATACAGCTGATCAACCAGGTATTCGAGATCGGCCAGAAGATAGAGCAGGAGCAGCTGGCTGCAAAATTCGAGCGCAATTTCAATAAAATCTATACCCTTTTTGAAGAAGAGGGGCTGCATTGTATAAATCCTCTGGGGGAAAAATACTCTGAAAGCCGAACCGATTGTGAGGCCAGCATTGTAGGCGCGGGTGGCCGCAATATGAAAATTACTAAAGTCATTAAACCGATTGTCTACCGGCAACAGCAGGGACAGATGGTCCTGATACAAAAAGGAATTGTGATCGTAGAATAGGCTGTGCACCTGTTTTAAGCATTCAGACAAATCAAACATCAACATGAAATCAATTAATTTTGGAATAGACCTGGGCACAACCAATTCCCTGATCACGAAATATGAAAACGGAAAGGTTACGATTTTTAAAAACCCGGTCGGCCATAAAGATACACTGGCCTCAGTCGTGGCATTTCGCCCCGATCGTACGCTGGTAGGAGATAAAGCAAGGGAGTTACTGACCAAAGATCCGATCAATATATTTGCCAACTTCAAACGCCGTATGGGTACAGACGACAAGTTTTATGTCGTAAGCCTGGACGAAAATGTGACCCCGATAGAATTATCGACACTGGTACTGAAAGAACTCAAGCAATTTATATACTCCGGAGAGCAGGCAGAAGCGGCCGTGATTACCATTCCGGCAAGTTTTGATACCATGCAGAGCAACGCCACCAAAAAGGCAGGCATGGCTGCTGGTTTTGAAGAAGTGGTACTGCTGCAGGAGCCTATAGCCGCGAGCCTTGCCTACTTCAACAGCCGTGAGTTAGCGGATGATAAAGAAGGCTACTGGCTGGTATATGATCTGGGTGGCGGCACATTTGATATTGCCCTGATGCGCATACACGAAGGCGAAATGAAAGTTGTAGATCATGAAGGGAATAATTTCCTTGGTGGCGCGGATTTCGACTTCGGAATTATTGAGCAGATCATTGTACCCTATATCAATGAGCATTTTGAGATAGAAAACTTCGAGCAGGAATTAAGGTCCCGCAATGGGCGCTATGAATCCCTGTTTTATGAGCTGATCTATAAATCGGAAGAAGCTAAAAAGGAACTGTCACACCAGGGGCAGACCACTATTGAGTTTGACCTGTCGCATGAAGGAACACGGCACAATGTAGCCGTTCCGGTAAGCCGTGCTCAGTTTGAAGATACTATAAACCTGCGGGTGCAGGAAACACTGAAAATGTTGCTGGACATCCTGCATCGTAACAAGGTACAGGCCGGCGATATTGAAGAGATACTGATGGTTGGTGGCAGTACATACATTCCTTTTGTACGGCAGCAACTGCAGGCTGCAACCGGTATTGCGGTTAATTCAGCGATAGACCCTACCACGGCCGTAGCCATAGGCGCAGCATACTATGCCGCCAATAAATATTACCAGCCTAAAAATAATAATATAGTACTGGGCCAGAATGTAGATGACCTGCTCAACAGCCTGACAACAGGAGAGGATGGTGTGGATGAGGCATATAGTGACTGGGAGCCGGCTGCGGTACAATTAAAAGTATCTTACAGCAAGATGAGCAAGGATGTGGAGGAAGTGCTCATCATTAAAGCAGAAGGAGCGCTGGATAGCAAGAGCTACCGCATTATCCGCAGCGATGGTGGTTTTGATACCGGTTTTGTACCCCTGCGGTCTAAGTTTACCGAATTCCTGCCCTTGCTGCCCAATATCAATAATACCTTTTACCTGAGGGTGTATGACGAAGATCAGAATGAGATCCGCTCTGCAATGGAAGAGATCAGCATTACCCACGGGCAGTTCAATATTTCCGGGCAGCCATTGCCTCAGGATATCTGTATAGAGGTCGATGACAAGGATAATCATACCACAAAGCTGGAACTGATTTTTGAGAAGAACAGCATCCTGCCGCAGAAAAGAACCTTATATCGCGAAATCTCCAAAACCATCAAACAGGGATCGGAGGAGCAACTGATCATCAATATTATGGAGGGCGATCGTTTTGCCCGCCCCTTATCTAACCTGGTTATTGCCTGCATTGTGATCTCGGGTAAGGACCTGAGTTCTGACCTGATCAAAGGTTCGGATATAGAATTGCATATTTCCATGTCCGATAACCGGGAGCTGCATACCGAAGTGTTCCTGGTGATGACCCAGCAGGAATTTAAAAATGTATTCTCCATGTCGGAGAAGCAGGTGAATGTAGACCGGCTTAAAGAGCAGTATATCGATCTGGAAAACGAGATACGCAACAGCATTAAAATGTTTAGTACAGACGAAAATGATGTATGGGCTATACAGGCCAATGATTTTCTGAAAGAACTGGCACAGAATAAGGCAGAGCTGTTTAAGCTGCAGGAATCGGATCGTACCGATGCCAAATACGTGATCGCAGAAATGCTGAACCGTATCTCCAAAGCATATGATAAGCTGGGTGGTGAAGACCGCCTGGAACGCCTGAGGTATGAATACTTTGAAGCCAAAGAATTCTGCGAGAACCATATGGCCATGGTTGATTTCCGTAAAGAAGAACTGGTACAGAAATTCCAGAAACTGATTGCCGGAGAGCATCATGTACTCATCAGCCGCAATCCTTCCATATTAGAAAAAGCCACCGAAAAGATCAATGATCTGGGCTGGGATATCCATTGGAATACCCTCAGCTACCTGATCTCCCGTTATGAAGGGTTTAAAGGGCTGTCACCGGATCAGTTTACCAATTATTCCGGGGTGCAGGCCATTATCAAGTCTGCAGATGCAGCCTTGCAGGGAGAGAAGTACTACGAGTTCAGGCAACATGTGTATAATATCACACACCTGCTGGTACATAATGATTACAAGGTTAAAAACGAAGACTTTAAAGGTACCGGAATCGGATAGCATATATGCAGTATAAATCACCCATACGTTTTTTTGAATATTGCCATATTGAAATCTCAGACCCGGAAGCCCTTAATGGTTCCCGGGCCAAAAAGCAGATTGCCGCTGAATTTAATATGGAGCCATCCGGTATCATCCGGCTGGACGAAATAGATTACAACAAGCAAGATATTCTCAGTTGCCTGGAATCGCCCAATATGATTGTGCAGCTTGCTTTTCACCAGAAGATATGGGCGCATAAAAGCCTGCTGCATTTTCTGGAGTCAGGCATTGTTGAGGAACAGTTTGCAGCCGATATTGATACCGTAAAAGAAGATATACCCTTTGTCGGGTTCTGCTCGCCGTACTTTGCTCCACAGTTTAATAAAGAGATGAAGCAGCGCCTGGCAAAAGATGACTTTGATGCCGCCGCTGACTGGATTGTGTATTGCCAGATGATCCTGCTGGGAGATGGGGAGACAGCCTTTGCCAGTACCACCAGCTATCTTGAGCAGGCTATACGCCTGTTCCGGAACCTTAATAAAACGACCTTTCAGAACAGAAGGGACGAAGTGGCCGCATGGACGAAAGACTGGGCCCGTTTTATCAACTGGTTGCCGGATAATCTCTACAGCCAGAAAGATGATCTGGCGATGGTACTGATCAATTTCTGTGTGGAAATACAGAATGCTGATGAGCATACCTGCTTCCTGATCAGCAAGCAAATGATACAGCTGGATTATGTAGATCCGTCTAATGCGAGGCTGATCCGGGAAAACCATGAAATATATGCCGAAAAAGTAGCGGGTACCGCTCTTAATCCCGAGGGAAAGAAACGGGCAGCTCCTCAGAAGAAATCAAAACCAAATTATATCTGGATCATCCTGATCTGCGTCATCGCTTTTGTCCGGATAATGGATAAAGGTTGTAATAATAATGGTGGTCGAGACAATACTCAGCTGGTCATGAGCGATGAGCAGCTCGATGCCTGGGGGGCTAAGATGTTTTTCGATAATGCGAGGAATACCGGCATGTCCGACAGCCGATCCGGGATGTTGCAAACGATGGACAGTGCGATGCAGACCCTGCCCGTATACTTCAGCTTCTTTCAGTCTGTAGATAGTACTCTGGAAACCTCCCTGGATATTAAAAATAAGACAGATAGTACCATATACCTGTATTTCCTCGAGCCAGACGATACTAAGCTGGATATTACCCTGGCACCGGGAGAGACCATGCGCTTAAGGAAAGGAGGCCTGTCCGGAATTGATTTTATGGTGAATGCCAGCAATGAACTGAAACTGTCCACACTGGATAGTATGGAGTGTTTTTACCTTAATGTCAAAGGAGATAAGGAACTGAACGCCCTGTATTCCGATACTGCGGCCACTTATCTTGCCGATAGTGATTATAAACGACGCGTGCGCCTGAATATTACTACCCGTAACGGGCGCTTTTATGCCAGCTCACCCGACAAGCTGGATGTATACCGGGATGTTATCAGAATAGGCGGATATTGACACCTATAATGCAAAGAAGCGGGCTGTATATACAGCCCGCTTCTTTTATAAAAAGATATTCAGGAATTAAAGGTGCATTTTTTCCTTCTTCTCCAGTAATTGTTCTACCGTTTCTACATACATCTCATCCGGTACACAACAATCTACAGGGCAAACTGCAGCACACTGAGGCTCTTCGTGGAAGCCCTGGCATTCGGTACATTTATCAGGAGAGATATAGTATACATCAACAGCAATAGGATCATGTGGCGTGTTGGCCTCGGTAACCGAACCATCCATGAGGGTATAAGCGCCGTTCACACCTGTACCATCTGCCATTTTCCATTCTATGCCACCTTCATATATTGCATTATTAGGACATTCCGGTTCACAAGCACCGCAGTTGATACACTCGTCCGTAATTTTTATAGCCATTTTAAGTAATTATTTATTTATTTTGACTGCAAAATTACAATTTCCTCGGCATAAATTCCAAACCGTTATGATACTTTTAGAAAACAGGATCGCTTTGATGACTCAATTAGGCACATATTTCATGCAACCTTCAGCCGAACTGGAGGACATTATAGACAGTGCCCACAGAGCAAACGGATGGTTTACACCCGAATTTTGCCACCTGGCTATCCACAATATTGCCACTTCCTTCCTGGATGAAAAAGCGCTCCGCAACTGGATCGCGCAATATCCTGCATTACCGGAGGAACGCCCGGAACCGAAAATGGTGGGTATCGTAATGGCGGGTAATATACCCCTGGTCGGCTTTCATGATTTCCTTTGCGGATTCATTTCCGGCCACAACCTGAAACTGAAATTATCTTCCAAAGATACGGTACTCTGGAATCATATTATAGCCAAACTTACCGAATGGGAGCCTGCAGTTGCAGATACAGTAACCGTTTCTGAAATGCTGAAAGGCTGTGATGCCTATATCGCAACCGGCAGTGATAACTCATCCCGTTATTTTGAATACTACTTCCAGAAATACCCGCATATCATCCGTAAAAACAGGACTTCTGTAGCCATTCTTGACGGCACAGAATCCGCAACGGAACTGAAGCAATTGTCAGATGACATTAATATGTTCTTCGGACTGGGCTGCCGCAATGTAACCCAGGTATATATACCTAAAGACTATCAGTTTGAGCCTTTACTGCAATCATTCAATACCTATATTGCCCATGGCGATCATAATAAGTTTAGGAACAATTATGACTTCCAGCTGGCCCTGTATCTGCTGAACAAGCAGTATTACATGTCCAATGGGCATATACTGATGGTCGAAAACCCTGCCCCATTTGCCCCGATCAGTGTAGTACACTATACACATTATGAGGATAAACAGGAGCTGATCGATCGCCTGCAGCAGGATGATCATATTCAGTGTATTACCGTGAAAGAGAGGTCTGAAGAACCCGGCAAATGCTATGCCTTCGGTGCCAACCAGAATCCATCCCTGACAGACTATGCAGATGGGGTAGACACCATGGATTTCTTACAGAATCTGTAATGTATTCTTAAATTTCTTATAAAAAACGATTGCTTAGCGACAACATTTTCTACTAAAAATTAAATTTGTTTCAACCAATAAAAATTAGCTTTTAGTACAATGAAAAAGTTAGCAATCCCTATTGTGGCTGCTGCCGTTTGTACGTCAGTGGCTACTGCCTGGGCCTACGATAAGCTCCAGGACCAGCAGCAATCCAAATCACCAGTTGTAAACCAGCAAACCACCGGCGATGCCAATCTGCACTATGCCAGTAACAGCGGACCTGTCGTCGGGCAGCCGGTCGACTTTACTGCTGCCGCAGAGCAATCTGTAAAGTCGGTAGTACATATCAGAACCACCAAGCAGGGTAAAACCGTTATGGCCAGAGATCCTTTTGATTTCTGGGGCGATGGCGGTATGCAGCAGTTCAAAATGCCGGATGCCAAGGGTGGCGGTTCTGGTGTTATTATATCGGAAGATGGGTATATCCTCACCAATAACCACGTAGTCTCCGGTGCAGATGAAGTGCAGGTGACATTCAATAATCGTAATACACAAACCGCTAAAGTAATCGGTACCGATCCGGAAACCGATCTGGCTATACTAAAGATCGAGGGTAAGGGCTTTCCTGCCATTACCTTTGGTAATTCGGATGAGATAAAGCTGGGCCAGTGGGTGCTGGCCGTAGGTTATCCGCTCAATCTTGATGCAACGGTGACAGCCGGTATTGTCAGTGCCAAAGGCCGTTCTATCGGCATCAACCAGCGCCAGTCCCGGAGTGCAATCGAATCCTTTATACAGACCGATGCGGCCGTGAACCCCGGCAACAGCGGCGGAGCATTAGTCAATACACAAGGTCAGCTGATCGGTATTAATTCTGCCATTGCTTCCCCAACAGGTACCTATGCCGGTTATTCCTACGCTATTCCATCCAACCTGGCCCGTAAGATTGCCAGTGACCTGATCAAGTTCGGTAGTGTACAAAGAGGTTTCCTGGGGGTATCTCTGGGCGATCTGAACAATATGACCGAAGCACAGGCTAAAGAGCTGGGTATTACCAAAAGCGACTATGATAATGCCAATGGCGTATATGTAGGCGATGTGGTAGAAGGCAGCGGGGCAGCACAGGCCGGTATTAAAAAAGGAGACTTCATTACCGCTATTAACGGAACACCGGTAAACAGCAGCAGTGTGCTTACAGAACAGGTAGCCCGTTATAATCCCGGAGACCGTGTACAGGTCGATTACCGCAGAAATGGTAAATCGTACAAAACCCAGGCTGAACTTAAGTCGGGTAAAGGTGCTCTGGCCAAAGCCTTATCCAGCGGTACGTCCTACGATGATCTCGGTGCCAGCTTCAAAGCATTATCGAAACAGGATGCAGCCCGTATGGGCATCAGTGGCGGTATTTTGGTAGATGCTGTTTCAGATGGTGCACTGAAGAATTTTACAGGAATCAAGAAAGGCTTCGTCATTACTTCTGTAAATGGTCAGAAAGTCACTACACTGGAAGAATTTCAGTCAGCCCTGTCTGCTGATGATATGATACAATTAGGTGGTGTTTATCCCGGAAGCGGCGGTACATACTACTACAGTTTCAATAATATCGGTAAACCGCAAAAAAGTATAGACTAAAAAACGGGTAGCCGTATAGGATAAAAACATATTTGAGTTAGTTTTGAATTGTCAACAATGCTTAATTAACTCAAATATTTTTTTATGAACAGGAAAGAATTTTTAAGAGCTTCCGGATTAGCGGGCCTCGGCCTTTCACTGCCCTTTGCAAAAGCCTTTGCCGGCAGCGCTGATGAGAACAATACCCTTGCTTCCTGTACCCTTATTCCGACAGAAACGGCGGGCCCTTTTCCATTGGATCTTACAGCAAACACAACTTTCTTCCGCAGCGATTTAACAGAAAGTCAACAGGGTACACCGCTCCAGGTAAAGCTCAGGATCCTGGGCGTAAATAATTGTGAGCCGATGAAGAATGTGCGGGTAAATATCTGGCACTGTAATAAAGACGGCCTGTATTCCGGTTATGATAACAGCAACAATGCCGGACAAGCGGGGCTTACGTACCTGAGGGGGTACCAGATGACCGATGCGGATGGCTATGTGAATTTTACGACCATATTCCCCGGCTGGTATAATGGCCGTATCTGTCATATCCACTTCCAGGTATATGTGAGCAGCAACTATGCAGCGATCTCCCAGTTTACCTTTGATATTGCGACCAAAAACCAGATTTACGCCAATAACTCATCTGTGTATACCAAGGGCTCCGATCCGATGAGCCTGGCCTCTGACAATATATTTTCTGACGGATACCAGTACCAGATGTGTACATTGACGCCCAACAGCAGCGGCTACCAGGCCTACCTGGAAGTGGCAGTGCAGGGCAGCGGTACAACAGGTATCGGTAATATAGATAAAGAAACCGCTAAGAATATGCAATTGGGACAAAACTATCCTAATCCGCATTCCGGTACCACTACCGTTCCTTTCTCACTGACACAGACTTCCAAAGCAGATTTACTCATCTTTGATCTGATGGGCCGCCAGGTAGCACATATCGATTGTGGTCGTCTGAATGCCGGAGATCATGAGCGCAGTATTTCCCTGAGCGATCTGGGTCTGGCCCATGCCAACTATGCTTATCAGCTGAATGTAGAGAATGAGAACGGAAGATATACCGATGTAAAGATCATGACGTACCGTTAAGTACGATACCGGCTATCGTAGCTATACATAAAAAATTTACTGAGTATCCGCTTAAAGGAAACAAAGTCTAGCGTTATGATTTAAGTAGCTTATATATCTATTGCTACCTTTTGCCTTGATGCAAAAGGTACCGCCAAAAAATCAAGGCTGTATACATCCCTGGCTAAAAATCAATGTGTCGGCCGGTCGCAAACCAGAACGCTGCGCTCAGACAGTGGTTTGCAACTCTATCGACCGAGCCAATGATTTTATGAACGCCGGATTTATAAGGCCTTTCGAGCGATCTGTACGGTACAGATCGCTTGTTGTTTTCATCACAGCGATAGCCATTTTGGAGTGGAGATGCGATCGTTGAGCACCGAACGGATCACACGTCAAGCTCAAACGATCAATGCACGAAATGGTGCAAAATGGCGGTGCTATGCAATCGCCTTGATGAAAACAAAGGCATTTTTGGTCCTTTTGTTGCCGGACAAAAGGACGAATAAAAGTTATCTACATGCGGATAGTCAGTAAAAATTATTGTTCCTGTAAGAAAGCGACGCAACGCTGTAATACAACTGCAGGTTGCTCCTTATGCGGTGTATGCTTAGCCCCGGGTATGAGCAAGGTCTCTACTGGTCCGGATACCTGCTCCCGTATACGCTGTACCTGCATCGGGCTGCCGTATTCATCCTCTTCGCCCTGTAACACGAGGGTAGGGCAGGAAATATGATGCAGGGCCTCTTCTATATTCCAGTCCCTGAAATCCGGTCGCAACCAGGTATCTGCCCAGGCATGGAATACCGGATCGGTATTGCCTCCATGGTATTTGGCCAGTTTCTGGGGTAATGCAGTGGTGTTGTATTGTTTCACCGCCTCCATTATACCGTTCAGGGTAATGTCTTCCACAAAAATATGCGCCCCTTCGGTAATAATGGCTTGTATCCGCTGCGGATACTTTGCCGCAGCTAGCAGGGCTATACTGCCACCATCGCTATGGCCGAATAATACAGCCTTGTCCAGGCCACAGGTGTCCATAAAATCAATCAGGGTATCAGCCTCCCGGTGCATATAATCCAGCTCCCGGTACTGAGTACTGAATGCCTGCGACTGTCCGTATCCCTGACGGTCGTAGAGGTATACCGTTTGCCCGGTCAGTGCAGCCACCTGCTGTGGAAAATCGCGCCAGAGGCGGATGCAGCCCAGCGAATCATGCAGGAAGATTATGGGCAGCCCATTGCCTTCCTGCATAGCCATATGTATACGGATGCCCTTAACCAGGACATCCTGCTCCTGTAAAGGAGAAAATTGATCCATCTTATTTACCGAAATTTATGAGGAAATCGATCATCAGGCGCACACCCATAGCCACACCGCCGGTAGGGCGGTAATCCTTGCCGGAGATATGATGCGATACGCCAGCTATATCGAAGTGCATCCACGGGAAATCGGTGAAATGCTCCAGGAATTTACCCGCAGTGATCGCGCCGCCAACCGGTCCGCCGATATTTTTCAGATCCGCGATATCCGATTTAATCATATTGCCATATTCCTCCCATAAAGGCAGTTCGACTACTTTCTCAAACTGGTTCAGTCCGCAGGTCCTGATCTTATCTTTAGTCGCCGGGCTGGCCGTTCCCATAGCGCAGATGGCCACATCGCCAAATGCATTGGCCGCAGCACCGGTCAGGGTTGCAAAGTCCAGTACCAGTTCCGGTCTGAATTTTTTAGCATAATGCAGCGCATCGGCCAGTACCAGACGGCCTTCAGCATCGGTATTCAGTACTTCCACAGTAGTACCATCATACATGGTAATCACATCGCCGGGTACATAAGCATTCTCGCCCGGACGGTTTTCCGTAGCCGGCACCAGTCCGATTACATGCAAGGGCAGGTCCAGCATAGCCACAGCATACATAATACCTGCTACAACTGCCGCACCGCTCATGTCGCTTTTCATACGATCCATAGAGTTCGGCGTCGGTTTCAGGCTCAATCCGCCCGTATCATATACGATACCTTTACCCACCAGTACAATCGGCGCTTTGTTGATAAACTTCTGCGGACGATGCTCCATAATGGTAAAGGTCGGAGGCAGTACGCTACCGGCATTTACCGCCAGTATACCACCCATCTTCATTTGTTCGATCTTTGCTTTGCCCAGTACCTGTACTTTAAAACCACCGGTTTTGCCCATATTCTGCAGCTCTTTACCCAATTGCTCAGCAGTCAGGTATTGCAGCGGTTCATTAATCAGGTCTCTGGCACGACATACTGCATCTACAATGGTTTGCAGCTCGTTCAGTTCCTTAACAGTAATGCTCTGGGTAGAGAAAAACAGGTCCTGCAGGCTGTGGGTCAGCTTCTTAGCAGTGGATTTGTATTTCAGGAACTGGTAGTTCGCCAGGGATAAACCCTCTGCCAGTAAGTAGGCAGCACGTTTATTTCCTGATAAATTATGGATATGGATATCGGTCAGTTTTTGCTGATTCAGCAGGGTACACAGGCTGGCGCCCTGTTTGCGGATCAGTTCGGCAGTCTGCCACTCTTCCGGTTTGGCTGTAAGCATAACCAGGTATACATGGTGGGTATATTGGTTAACCGAGCAGATTTTTACTTCATTTTTGAACTGCTGTGTTACATAAGCCTGTTCTTCTTTGCTCAAACCTGTGTCTGTCAGCGAGGTTTTGGCATCTATAATATATACGATATTGCCTTTCGGCGCTTTTTGAATTTTAAAAAACATACTCTTGAAAATTTGGTCAAAGGTAAAGATTATTGTGTTTCACGTCAAGTGCTTATGTGCATTTGGCCTGTATGAAAGCTTCTTGATAGCACTATAGTTTATTGCAATAGCCATCAACATATATTTTCGTAATTTTGCAGGTTCAAATTCATTTATCAAAAAGCAGTCATGAGTAAAAAAGGCAGAGTGTTAGTGGCCATGAGTGGTGGGATCGACAGCACGGTATCAGCATTAATGCTTCATCATCAGGGATATGAGGTAGTAGGAATCACTATGAAAACCTGGGACTATGATAGTTCCGGCGGAAGTAAGAAGGAGACCGGCTGCTGTAATATCGACTCCTTTAATGATGCTCGCCAGGCTGCGGTGCATCACGGCTTTCCGCATTATATCTTGGATATCCGGGAGGAATTCGGCGGTGCAGTGATTCAGAATTTTGTAGATGAATATATTGCCGGGCGCACGCCTAATCCGTGTGTATTGTGTAATACACATATCAAATGGTCTGCTTTACTGAAGCGTGCCAATGCCCTGGATTGTGAGTTTATCGCAACAGGACACTATGTAAAAGTGCGTGAAGAGAACGAACGTTTCGTGCTCTCCAAAGCCCGCGACCTGACCAAAGATCAGAGCTATGTGCTCTGGGGACTGGAGCAGGACTGCCTGAGCCGCAGCATCTACCCGCTGGGTGATTACCTCAAAACAGAGGTGCGCCAGCTGGCCGCTGATATGGGCTATATAGAACTGTCTAAAAAAGCAGAAAGCTATGAGATCTGCTTCGTACCGGACAATGACTACCGCGGGTTCCTGAAACGTAATGTAGACGGACTGGAAGCAGCTGTGTCCGGAGGTAATTTTGTAGACAAAACAGGTAAAATACTGGGCAAACATAAAGGTTATCCATTCTATACCATCGGCCAGCGTAAAGGTCTGGATATAGCCCTGGGTAAACCTGCTTTCGTAACACAGATCATTCCGGAAACCAATACGGTAGTACTGGGTGACTCTGTAGACCTGGAACAGAACGAAATGATTGTACAAGGACTTAATTATGTAAAATATGCCGGCATATCTGAAGGTATGGAAGCGGATACTAAAATCCGTTACAAAACGGCACCAAGCCTGAGCAATCTGTATAATGAAGAAAACGGTAATATCCGTGTGTCATTCTATGATACGGTAAGTGGTATTGCACCGGGCCAGTCAGCTGTTTTTTATGAAGGAGATGATGTAATCGCAGGAGGGATCATCCGTTCCGGAAATATTTCCCTGAAATAGTTCATAATAAAATATTTTTGATTTATCTTAGTCCCGGTTTTTAACAGATTTCAATAATGCGCAATATATTTAAAGTAGTAGCAACGCTTACCGCCGGTTCTGTGTTCATGTTAGCTTCCTGTAAAAAGGAAACTGAAGCCCCATACGATAATACAAACTATTTTCCCCTGCAAACCGGAAAATACATCCTTTACGATGTGGATTCTATTGTACATGATGACTTCAATGAAACATCTGTTTCATATCACTCACAGATGCGTTACGATGTGGTAGACAGCTTCAAGGACAACCAGGGCCGTCTGAGCTATACGATTAATGTAATGTGGCGCAAGAATTCAAGCCTGGAATTTGTACCGAGCGATGTAATACAGGTAACCAAAACCGCTACAGGACTGGAATGGGTACAAGGTAATGTACGACTACTGAAAATGATCTTCCCGGTTGCAGAAGGTGCTAACTGGAATGGTAACTCTGCCGTATCTACATTGGATCCTCAGCTGGATGAATACATGGTAGATAAGTACGGATGGAATTATAAGTATGCCAACTTAGGAGCTACATATGATCCGGGTAATAATCCGTTTTATAATACCGTTACAGTAAATGAAGTAGATGAGAAAACGAATGAGGCTGTAGGAGATAATTATGCAGACCGTAATTATTCGCAGGCAGTATATGCTTATGGCAAAGGCCTGATCTACAAAGAGCGCATCTTCTGGACTTATCAGCCTAATAAATACAAAAAAGGCTATGAAGTAGTGATGCGTGCAGTAGAGCAAAACTAGAACTCGATTTTATAAGATACAAAGAGGGATTTACGATACAACGTAGATCCCTCTTATTTTATTAAAGTACTTTCTTAATATATATTCTATCAGACTCGGCAAATACCAGCATATTGTAATTGTAGTCACAGATAACGGGCGCTACCATTGCCGGATTAATAGGAAAACAAGCAGTATCCTTTATCAGGTGCATATCCTTACGGTTATAGAGTGCCAGGTGATATTGACTGTCCCGGTTGTCTGCATATAAAACCCGGATGACCTGCTGGCTTACTTTAAAGTCTGCTATGTACATTTCAGGTTTTTCAAAAAGAGTACTGCTTTTATTGTTTTCAGGAACCAGGTGCAAATCGTATACCGTTTCCGGTTTCAGCATATTATATATTTTACCTTCAAGCGGCAGCATACAATAGTTTTTGTCATACAAGGCTATCGAGTGGTTTAGCCCCTCCTGATAATGCTTTGGAGGGAGGGTAAGAGGCAGTAAGCTGCTTGTCTGGTACCAATTACCATGTTGCTGTAAAGTGCAGAGGTATTTTCTGCCTGTCTGTTGCCGGTTACCATGTCCGATTGCACTATATAATATACCCTTGTATTGATGGAGACCAGGCAAGTAATAGTAATTACTGTCTGTTGCATGCAGCCGTACAGGTAATGCACTGGTACTGATATGGCTACCGTTTTTAGTGAATTTAGTAATGGAATGAAAATAATTAACTACGATATCATTATAGATTTTAATATTGCTGTCGACGTATTTATGTTTGGAAAGGACAAAAATAGTATCTCCCTCATACCAGAAGTCCTCAATTTCATTCTTTTTGGGTACACCCAATTCGGTCAGGGCTTCTATTTCTTTTTTGTAAGTATATAGCCCGCGGAATATATCGTAAGCCAGGCTATTGATTGAGTCTGTACATTCCAGCATTATCCGGTTTCGGGTCAGTAAGTGATATGCATAAATGCGCATACGCACACGGTCCTGCATCCAGAGTGTAAAGCCTTCGCTCTTCACTCGACGTGGGTTGATGTCCAGACTGTCGGCATTTATGTTGAGCAGCGGTTGAGACAGGGTATTAAAAATGACAGCTTCGTTTTGTGTAAACTGTTTCAGCGGCATCATTAACCTATGCTCCCCGTCATCCTGCAACAAGGCAATAGAAGAATAGCCGGCCGGTGCCCACTGTCCATACATGCTGTCTGACCAGATATAGTGGAATCCATATTGGCTCAGGTAAAAGTTATCGCTAATATAGGCTGAATCCTTACGCAGGTTTTGTGACAGGATTATGTTATTACTGATGTGTGGCTGCAGATAATCTATATAACTCATATTGCGGCTGCAGGAAGCACAATCGTTAATGTTGAAGGCGATGAATATATTATTCTGTGCCGGTAGCTGCCCGCAGCAAAGTAAACACAGCAACAGGAAAGGGTAGGCGATTTTCATAAATAGGGGTTAAAGAACGATCGCTGTTTATGATAAACAGCGATCGGGTTTGATAATGATACTATTAATTTAATGCGCAACAGCAGATACAGGTTCGACCGTGAATGAAGAACCTTCATTAAAGCCTTGCTGCTGGCTTTTCCTGTTGTTTTCATTAATTGCATCATCATGCTCTGAATAGATAATGTATTCCGTCCATCCACCTTTACCATCAACATTATAAATTTTATACTTTGTCCCACTCTGGAATTGCTGGCATCCATTATTGAAATCAGAGAAACATGGAGCCATTCCGCTACAATAGAGAGCAGACCCCATAACATAAGCATTTCCCATTTCTACATAGGCGAATGTAGCATGGGCAGTCAGGGTGGCTATAATAAAGCTTGATACTGTAAAAATCCTTTTAATCATAGGTGTTATATTTTAAATGTGCAGTATGAAATTATTTCTTTTCCTCCCATATTTCTTTGTATTTAATGTTATTTGAGCGTTAATATATGTATTGTTTTAATATGATATTGATTTGTTGAACACTACATATTAACAGCAGATTATTTCGTAAATTGTTACCATGCCGATGCAAGGAATGTCTGCTTTTTTTGTTTCTTTTGCCGGAATAAATCACTTGTGTATATGAACAACATCTTTGATGCAAACGTTGTACAGTCTTATCTCGATCGTTTGCAGACCTTAAAACCGGAAACACAGCCTAAATGGGGCAAAATGAATGCGCCACAGGTACTGGCTCATCTGAATGTAGCTTATGAAATGATCTTTGAACCGGAAAAACACCCGGCTCCTAAGGGTTTACGTAAACTGATGCTGAAATGGCTGGTGAAGTCGATGGTGACCAGTCCGAAACCCTATAAAGAGGGTATGCCTACGGCTCCCAGCTTTATCATTACCGATAGCCGTGATTTTGAGCGGGAAAAAGTGCGCCTGACCGGGTTTATGCACCAGGTACAACAATTGGGTGCTGCTCATTTTGAAGGTAAGGAATCGCACTCCTTTGGCAAACTGAGTTCCGGACAATGGAATATAATGCTGGCCAAACACCTGGACCATCATTTTAACCAGTTTGGTATTTAATTGTACATACAGCATACAGAGCTACTCCCACATCTCTGCTTTTTATTCATAATAAAAGCCCGGTTACATCATTATGCAGGAAAAACTAAGGATATTCAAATTAACCCCCGAAGAGGCTTTACGTATAGAGCAGGGGAGTAATAATCCGCATTTTCATAGCTATGAAGAACTGATTATAGGAGTAAAGGGGCATCTGACCCATTTTATCGACTTCCGGTCGGTGGAGCTGGATGCCCCTTTTGTAAGCTTTATTGCCAAAGGCAAGCTACATAAGGTACAGTCCCGTGCTATAGACGGGGAACTGGAGTTCTGGGTATTGCGCTTTCGCAGCGAGTTTATCCCGGAATTGATATTTCACTTATATGCCTTCTACCACGATAGTGCCAATATTATTTTACCCAAAGATTTCTGTTTCGAACGCATGGCCAAACTCTGTGAGATCATGCATGATGAGACCCTGGCATCCGCACCGGATGAAACCGTGCTGCGCTACCTGCTGAGTGCCCTTTTCGCGATGATGGAAGCGGAGCGCCGCAAACAGGACCTCGAGCACAATACAATTGTACAGACCCAGAATGAAACCTTTAAGCAATTCCTGCAACTGCTGGAGGATAACTATAAGCGGCCGCTTGGTGTAAATTATTATGCCGAAATGCTCTTTATGAGCACCAAAAACCTCAACCTCATAGCCCGAAACATAATGCAGCAAAGCATTTCAGAGATCATTGAGACCCGTAAACTGACCGAAGCAAAGCATTTGCTGGTGAGTACAGATAAAACGGTATCTGAAATCGGTTTTGACCTGGGTTATAAAGAGAAGTCTTATTTTACCAATGTTTTCAAGAAGAAAAGCGGCATGACGCCGACAGAGTTCAGGGAAGAAATGAGAAAGATCGCTTCCTGATTTTACAACACTTTGTCTCAAAAGTGTAACCAGCGCATATGTTTTGTGTCGGATCTTTGCATTGTAAATCAAACGTAAATATCTAAACAAAAAATATTATGGCAAACGTAAAATGGGCTCTGGACCCAACACACAGCGAACTGTTATTCAAAGTAAAACACCTGATGATCACTAATGTGAAAGGTGAATTCCGCACATTCAGTGCTGCAATCGATGGTGAAGATTTTACCAGCGCTCCGGTTACAGTGAAAATCGATACGGAATCTGTATTTACCAACAACAACGATCGTGATGGTCACCTGAAAAGTCCTGATTTCTTCGATGCAGCACAATACCCTTCAATTACCTTTACCAGCAAATCGTTCAAGAAAGTTGATGACGATGAGTATACCCTTACCGGTGATCTGACCATCAAAGATATTACCAAAGAAGTAAGCTTAGAGGTTACTTATGGTGGTGTGAACAAAGATCCATGGGGTAATCAGAAAGCAGGTTTCTCTGTGAAAGGTAAAATCAACCGTACCGATTTCGGTCTGACCTGGAACGCTGCACTGGAAACCGGTGGTGTACTGGTGAGCGAAGAGGTGAAAATCGACGCAGAAGTACAGTTTGTACAGCAACCCGCTTAAAATAATTATCCTTTATACCCCTCGCTCTGCGCGGCACTGAATGAAACAGTGCCAGGATCAGCAATGATTGTCCACTAGTTTACCGGTTGATCCCGTGCAGAGCGATGTCTAAGGGACATCGCTCCTATTTTTGTAACTGATTATCATGAACAGAAAGCATTTTTTAAGAACTATGGCACTTTTACCCCTGGCAGGTGTAGCGACTAAATTAGGCGCCCTGCAGACGATGACGGATACCTTTACCCCTACAGACAAAATGCCTGTTTTGTTTTTAGGACACGGTAGTCCGATGAATGCAATTGAGGAGAACGAATTTGTACAGGGATTCCGCAATGCGGCTAAAGGTATACCCAAGCCTAAAGCGATCATTTGCATCTCTGCACACTGGGAAACAAAAGGAACCATGGTGACTGCTATGGAAATGCCCAGGACAATTCATGATTTCGGAGGTTTTCCGAAAGAGCTCTTTGCTGTGGAATACCCTGCAAAAGGCAGCCCGGAACTGGCCCGCATGACCAGGGACCTGCTTACCGGAACAGATGTGCACCTCGATGACCGATGGGGACTGGATCACGGTGCCTGGAGTGTGATCAAACATATGTATCCCGATGCAGATGTACCGGTCATACAGATGAGTATTGACTATACCGCAAGCCCGGAAAGACATTATGAAATAGCCCGCCAACTGGCTGCATTGCGTAGGAAAGGTGTGCTCATCATTGGTAGTGGCAATATGGTACACAACCTTGGTGCAGTAGACTGGCAGAACTTTGATAAAGATAATTATGCCTATGACTGGGCCCTGGAAGCCAACGGTAAAATGAAAGATTTTATCCTGGATGGTAACCATAAAGCACTGGTCGAATTCCGTAAGCAAGGCCGTGCATTTGACATGGCCATACCATCTCCCGAGCATTACTTACCATTGATCTATATCCTGGCTTTGCAGGAACAAAACGAAGCTACTGATCTGTTTAATGATAAGGCTGTGGCTGGCTCACTGACCATGACTTCTGTGAAAATATCCTGATGGAGATTAATGTCAATTTATAACATATAATCTTTTGGATAAGTCTCTTTAAGCCTATAGGGAAAATCGTTTTAATGCATTTATCTTTGCTCAAAATCAAAGATCTATGCAAAAAAACAAGAAGAATGCTGCAATCGGGTTTATTTTTATCACCTTACTCATCGATATCATCGGATGGGGCATTATTATTCCGGTTATTCCTAAATTACTGGAAGAAATGCTGCATGTTGATGCCAGCGGTGCGGCTACCTATGGTGGCTGGCTGACCTTTGCCTATGCACTGACGCAGTTTGTATTTGCTCCTGTTGTGGGCAACCTGAGTGATAAATTCGGACGCAGACCCGTTATTTTACTTTCCTTAGTGGGCTTCTCGCTCGACTACGTATTCCTTTATTTCGCACCAACTTTTGCCTGGCTGATGGTCGGTCGTGTACTGGCCGGTATTACCGGTGCCAGTGTAACCACTGCCAGTGCCTATATTGCCGATATCAGTACGGAAAAAGATCGTGCCAAGAACTTTGGTCTGATCGGGGCTGCTTTTGGTTTAGGATTTATTATCGGACCATTATTAGGCGGACTGTTGGGTAGCCTGGGACCTAAAGTGCCTTTTATGGCCGCTGCTATTTTATGCCTGATCAATTTCCTGTATGGCTTCTTCATCCTGCCGGAGTCTCTGAGACCCGAGCTGCGTCGTCCTTTCGACTGGAAGAGAGCAAACCCTATCGGTTCCCTGCTGAGCCTGAAAAAGTATCCCGAACTGTTATGGCTCATTATTTCCCTTACCCTGGTATATGTAGGTTCTCATGCCGTACAAAGCAACTGGAGCTATTTTACCATGTTTAGATTCGGCTGGACCGAAAAAACCATTGGTATTTCCCTTGGTGTAATGGGTGTGCTGGTGGGTCTGGTACAAGGGGTACTGATCCGCTGGATCAATCCGAAGCTGGGTAATGAAAAAAGCATTTACATGGGGCTGGGACTGTATACCATAGGTATGTTCCTCTTCGCTTGGGCTACACAAAGCTGGATGATGTACGCTTTCCTGATCCCGTATTGCCTGGGTGGTATTGCAGGACCGGCATTGCAATCGGTGATTACCTCGAAAGTACCGGCCAATGAGCAGGGAGAGCTGCAGGGCGCACTGACCAGCCTGATGAGCGCTACTTCTATCATCGGGCCGCCGTTGATGACCAATACTTTTTACTTCTTTACGCATAAAAAAGCACCGGTATATTTCCCGGGGGCTTCATTTGTGCTGGGTGGTTTGCTGATGGGACTGAGTGCCCTGCTGGCATACTACACCTTTACCCGTGGTCGCCTGTTTCACTATAACCGCCAGCTGGCCAAGAGAGAAGAAGACAAAAAGAATAGTTCCACAACCGTATAATAAACACAGAGGATTGATATATGTTACAAATCGCTTTACATAAGGTAGGTAATAAGACGAATGATGAAGGATATTTTCTATCGGACGGACTGCTGCACCTGGAGGAGGAGATAGATGCTTTATTGCAGACCTATTTCTTATCTCCCTTTAAATTCGATACCCTTTACGAATTTTATCATGAAACGCAGTTGTCGCTGAACGAGATCTATACTTATGCACAACAGATATTTGAAGCACCGGAAACCCTGCATGAGCAATCAAGGGCCATTGCCAAGCATTTGTACCAGAAGAGTATTCACCCCAAGGTAAAGGGTGGGGAACTGTATGTGGTGTACTTCCCTGACTATGTTTTCCAGGGTGAGGAAGTGCCGGCAATAGGCATTTTTAAATCAGAAAATAAAGATGTATTCCTGAAGGTGCATCCGAAAAATGATAACTTCTCTATCGAGAAACAAGAAGGTGTAAACATTAATAAACTGGATAAAGGAAGCCTGATTATTAAGCGCCCGCAGGATGAGCATCCTATTGTGGCCGTTGTCGATAACCTGAACAAATCTACCGAAGCACAGTATTGGTTTGACGAGTTCCTGAAAGTGCAGCAACAGCAGAATGAGTATTTTCATACCTCACAAACCCTGTCTATGTACAAGAATTTTGTGATGGAGGATCTGCCACAGGCCTTTGATGTGTCTAAAGCCGACCAGGCCGATCTGCTGAACCGCTCCGTGCAATACTTTAAGGAGCATGAATCTTTCAGCATGGATGAGTTTGAACAGGAGGTAATGGCACAACCCGACATCATAGACCGCTTTGCGCAATATAAGCAGGGCTATGAGCAGCAGTATGAAGTGCAGGTAGAAAATGAATTTGATATTTCTGCAGCAGCCCTGAAAAAGCAGGCCCGTAATTTTAAAAGTGTGATCAAACTGGATAAGAATTTTCATATTTACATTCACGGTGACCGCAGTCAGATCGAGCAGGGGATTGATGAAGAAGGACGTAAATACTACAAGATCTTCTACGATGTAGAGCAATAAAAAAGGAGCATTACAAATGCTCCTTTTTTTATGAATGCACACTAAGAAATAATAACAGTCATACGTCTATATATAGTGATATATATTCCTTGTCAACCCTTATTTACCTTTTATGAAAAAACTGATACTGACCTCTTTTGCCTTTACCGGCCTCACCCTGCTGGCCTGGATTATTGGTGCGACTTCCTGTGCCCGCAATACTTATAATGTACTGATCAAAAACCTTAATTCGTATCCTGTGCGGTATGTTGAAGATAACGTGTCCGGTTTTTCTACCCGGGAGGTCATCCAGGAGTCTGATACGATCAGCTACCAGCAGTTAGGGATCAATACCCAAATAGAAACCCACAAATTCCTGACCGGGATCAATCAGTTGCACCTGGGCAATCAGGCCCTGGCCTTTAAACCGGGCCCACCAAGATATAATTTCCTGGAGCAGATCCGGTCCTTTCATATCTATACCCTGAATGATTATAATGCCGGTTACCATGCCGGTGACGAGATCAGTGCCATCTGCGACTTCATGGATGAGGATAGCCGTAACTGGCTTAATGCTGCGGCGTACAATACCGTGTTGCAATCGATGAATATCGCGCAGGAGTATTTCGTGCCGTCCGTATTCTGCCGGTTAAAGCAGGGACCTTCCGTGTCCGGCAGTCCGCAGCAGTTCGTAACAGAGCTGACGACTACAGACGGTGTTGTATTCAGAGACACAACTTATACATTCCGCATTAATTAAACCAGACTACCATGAATATAAAGAACATTATCTGCTGTCTGATCCTTTCAGGCATTGCAGCACCGGGCATCAATGCATCGGCACAGAAAAAGAAAGCAACCTTTCGCTTTTTTGCAGAAGGCGCCTGGCAACAGCAAATCAATGGCGTGGATATACAAGGTGCTAAAAGAGGACTGATCAGCCTGCCGGCAAAAAGTAATCTGGGCTTATCACTGAATGCAACCGGGGAGAAAAACGGATTTTATCTGCGGCTGGGGCTGGGTATACTGCAACAGCCCTCAGCTTTTACGGTAACTGATCCTGAGCAACGAACAGTCCTGTATCGCTCAGATTTTACCAATTATTATACTACAATAAAGGTAGGGGCAGGCATTATTGCCAAACGTTGGCAGAACGGCAGCCGTCTGGGCCTGGAATTGAACTATACCGCCCTCTCTTCCAACAACATCAAAACGGATGTTGTGCTGGTGAAGCAAGCCTATATGCTTAGCGGGCAACCAGCTGAAGATATAAGAGCGTATATCGATTATGATTACGGTGGTACAGAGCCTATAGATATAGGCGGTATTTTATCGCTCTTCAGTGTAACGCCGGTCTACGAAAGCCGTCCGCTGTTTGGCCGCTCGGCAATAAGGGTAGGCCTGGATATTTCTACCAAAGTAGGGGCAAACCGTTATGGCAGTACCAATGCGGCTCAGGTAGCCATTTTTAAAGGAGGCGGAGATCGGACCATTATAGCGGAAGAAAAATATTTCGACCAACATTTAACTATTGGCTTACTTTTAGGACTCACTTTTTAAGAAGATTTTTATATTTGTAGCTATACTACATTGAGCATGGAACGGATACACAACTTATTGCGGAAAATACAGGATGTTTATTACCAGAAGGGAGATAAGCAAGTCATAGATATAGACCTTATGCTGGATTATACCAGGGTATTATATGCCGATCTGCTGGAATGGCGTAAAGCTACAGAAGATACTGCTGTTACTGCCCCGGAATGGCCTGCAGAGCCGGTTATGGCTGCTCCGACTTCTGAAGAACAAACAGTTGTGCAGGATGCTGAACCAACAGCACCTGAACCGACACCCGTAACCGAACCCATTCCTGTTGTGACCACTACAGCGCCGGAGGTTATTCCTCATGAGCCGGAACAAGCTGAAGAACCGGAAGCTGAAATGCCGGTGGCAGAAGAGACTGCTGAAGCAGAAACTGAAGTTGCCGTTGCTGAAACTCCGGAGGAAGTAGCACCGCATGTAGTTGATGAAGTAGCAGAGATTGCCACCGAAGAGCCCGTATTGCCAGAAGAGGAAGAGCCGGTAGCTGAAGTACAGACCATGCCGGAAGCGGAAGAAGAAGCTTTAAAGCCTGTGCTGGAACATATGGATGAACCGATCCAGTCTGAAATACACCTGGAGCTGCCTGTTACCGCTGAGGAGCAGGATCTGGAGCCGGTAATATTAGCGGAGCCCGAAGGGGAACGAAAATCAGCACCGGAACATAATACTACATCCGGATATTTGTTTCAGAAATCATTTAAAGATGTACGCTCTTTTATCGGGATCAATGATAAGTACCAGTTTATGAATGAACTGTTTTCGAATAATAAAGCAGCTTACGAGACAACCCTGGATAAGATAAACTTCTGCAGTACGCTCAATGAAGCAGAACAATGGATTTCCAATGAAGCGCGCGGACAATATAACTGGTCGGAAGAAGATGAAACTTATCAGTCCTTACTGACCACCGTTAAAAAATATTTTGCGTAGCTAAGTATTGCATAATACGCAGTGTTGCACCTTTGTGTTTCAGGACATATGTTAATGATGCCTGTGATGCAAAGGTGTATTTTTGTGTATTGTCCTGCCATTCACGGAGTTGTGCAGCCAGTTCCTCAGCATCTGTACATGATTGTGCCGCCTGGCAATCGATCAGGTCCAGCGCCTCCTGGTAGCGATCATAATTAGGCCCCCAGCATAATGCCTTGCCATATACTGCTGCTTCGATACTATTGTGAATGCCCGTTTTATTGAAGCCACCACCAATCCAAACATAATCTGCATAACGGTATAGATAGGCTAGTAGTCCTATTCTGTTGACGATCAGTACACGACTTGATGCAAAGCGTTCTGGCTGATCGTACAGGCAGCTTTGTGAACCGAACAGGTCCTGTATCTGTCTGATATGCACCTCGTCAATTTCATGCGGTGCCATCACTAACTTGGTACCTTCGGGAAGAGTACCCAATGTTTTTGCCAATAGTTGCTCATCGGCTGCCCAGGTACTACCAGCTACGATCAACTGATCATTGCCTTTAAATGTAGCGATCCCCTCTATATCCTTTTGTTCGGCAGCAATAGCCATTGCCCGGTCCAGGCGGGTATCTCCCACAAGCGTACAATCGTGCACCCCAATGGTATCCAGTAACTGTACCGATAATTCGGTTTGTACAAAGAGGTGGTCGAAATAGCCCAGCATCTTACGGTGCAATTGTCCATACCATTTAAAGAAAGCATGTCTTTGCTGAAAAATAGTAGAGATAATGATCGTGTGTATCTTCTGGTTATGTAGCTGGCGCAGGTAATGATACCAGAACTCATACTTTACAAATACCGCCAGTTGTGGCGCCACAGCTTTTACGAATTTCCGGGCATTGCCCGGCGTATCCAGGGGGAGGTAATAAATATAATCAGCCCCATTATAATTTTTGCGCACTTCATATCCGGAAGGCGAAAAGAAAGTCAGAACAAGGCAATAGTTAGGGTAGGAGGCTCTCAGCTGCTCCAGCAGTGGCCTGCCCTGTTCGAACTCGCCCAGGCTGGCACAGTGCATCCATATACGTTTGCGCTGTTCTGCCTGCATGTCTTTCTGAATGCGCGATAGTAAACCTTTCCGTCCCTGCACAAAAAGCCGGGCCTTATTTTGAAATAAAGCCATGACCGCCGCCGCAGCAGCATACAGTTGAATAGAAAGATTATATAGAAACAGCTGCAGGAAAAACATTAGCAAGTTAACTTCAGTCCGTCATAGGCCAGGAATATTCCTTGTGGGAGCGATGTATTAATCTCATCATGCAGGCCTAACTGATGGCTGATATGGGTAAAATAAGTTTGTTCGGCCCCGATCTCCTGAGCAATGTCAATAGCCTCGTTCAGGGTGAAATGAGAAATATGCTTTTCATGACGAAGAGCATTTAAGACCAGGATTTTTGTCCCGCGGATCTTATCCATCTCTTCAGGAGCAATATAATTGGCATCTGTAATATAAGTAAAGTCACCAATACGGTAACCAAATACTTCCAGTTTATAATGCAGCACCTTAATCGTACGGAAATCCATACTGCCTACAGTAAAGTCCTGTCCGGTCAGGGAGTGGATAGCCAGCTGCGGCAAGCCAGGGTACTGGATATTGCTGAAGGCATATTGAAACTCTCTTCTTAATATCTCTTCCGTATCCGGATTTGCAAATATGTCAATGTCTTTCTGGGTCCAGTAGTTATAGGCCCGTACATCATCCAGTCCGGCTACATGATCCTTATGGCCATGCGTAAATACAATACCGTCCAGGGTTTCTACTTTGGCCCGCAACATCTGGTAGCGGAAGTCCGGCCCGCTATCGATGACCACACTGGTATCTTCATTTTGCAGCCAGACCGCCGATCGTAACCGGTTGTCTTTCGGGTTGGCAGAGGTACATACCTCGCAACCACAGCCGATCATGGGAACACCCTGAGACGTTCCGGTGCCAAGAAAAGTAATATTCACAGAAAAGGTTTGAGTGTTAAAGATTTAGTTCAGATTGTACCGATCCGTTATCGTCTCCCTGCTGGCGCTGACCCAGTTGTGCATACCATTTTTGCATTTCACCGCTCAGGCTGTCCTCGTCCAGTTTAATATCAGGCAGGATCTCAATCAGTGCATTGATGCGTCCTTCTGTATTTAAGAATTTATTGATCACCACCACTTTTTTGTGCTCCAGGATGCAGTAACCAGATGAAAAAGTACCTTTCTCATACCGCACAATGTACTTAGCTTCATCAAAAAGCTGTTCCATTTTTTTTAGGGTGTTTGGTGTATATTTGAAACTCATATAGATATATGCCTATGATCAGAAATATGTTCAGAATATTATCGGATAAAGGTAGTAAAGTTATCTTAATTGTACTGTTTTCTTTGGTTAATATGCCATCGGCCAGCGCGCAATATGATTATGATAATGCCCGCCCTGTGGGCGGACTGCTCGCCGGAGCCAACTTTACCCAGGTAGATGGCGATGGGTATAAAGGGTATAACAAGATTAGTCCTGCCGGTGGAGGTATCCTGTATTTGCCGGTGCGTAATGCCGGACTTCCGGTCGAGGGTACCCTGGCCTGGAGCATGGAAGTGCTGTATGCCGGAAAAGGAGCATTCGGTTCCGGTAGTGGTATCGCTACCAATGTGCAACAGCAGAAAATCTCCTTGATCTATGCAGAGATTCCCTTACAGCTTAATTACTGGCGCGGGCCGCGCAAGAGTATATATGGTGCCGGTTTTGCACTGGGCTACCTTGGAGCCTCCGAAGAGGAGATCAGTACCGTAAGCGGACAGGTATACAATTTTCCTTTCCGTAAGCTGGATATGAGCTTCCTCGCTACCGCTAATTTTCATATCGGCTATGGCTTTTTTGTCTCGCCCAGGTTTCAGTATTCCCTGGCATCTATCCGTAAACCGAATGCCGCACTGAGCAGTTTCGGCAGGGAGGAGCAGTTTAATAATGTGTGGAGTGTAAAGCTGATGTATTTGTTTAATGTACGTTAAAAATAATTGCCGCTCAATAGGGATGCACCGTTAAAGACATCCTAAAATCGCGTCCGGCCGACTTTTGTAGTCATCGGCTTCGTTATTTTGCCTTTGTAAATGAATGACATGCCTGCTTTATGCACCATGTAGTAAACAAACAAAAACAAACAAAATAGCAATTTTATGAAGAAGATGATTTTATCAGTAGCAGCGCTGGCCGCTGTTGCGACGACGACAAATGCACAATCAGTTAGATTCGGAGTTAAAGGAGGTGCAAACTTTTCTAACTCTATGCTGGAAAATAAAACTTCAGGCGTTACATCTCCATTCGGTGTAGGTGGTTATGCCGGTGGATTGGTAGAGTTCTCCTTCAAGAAACCAAGCGATAAATTCAAACTGCAATTAGAGGCGAACTACGATTTTTACAACCTGAGAACAAAAGCTACGGTGAACAATGCAACTGTAGTATCTATTAACCGTTTCCATTCTATCAGCGTACCGCTGGAAGCAAAATATTTTATTACACCTTCTTTCAGCGTATTTGCAGGACCTACTTTTAACTTCAACCTGGCCTCTAATACTAACCTGAAAACAGGTTCTACCCAGGGCGATAAAGTAGAGACCAGCGATAACCTGAATCCATTCCAGATTGGCGGTGTGGTAGGAGCAAACTATTATATCGTAAAAGGTTTCTTTGTGGAAGCAAGATATAACTACATCGCTCCAAGACCATATGACCGTGTATTCGGTGCTAACGATCTGGGTGCAACAAATAATATCCAGGTTGGTATCGGATATAAATTTGACAGAAGCAAGTAATTTATACAATTAAAACATTACAAAAGCGGGTCGCATTCTTATATGCGGCCCGCTTTTGTAATAAGATGATTATATCATATTTATTGATGCCTGCTTAAGAATAAACTAACGTTTTACTGCAGATCATTAGTCTACATTTGTATCTTCAACAAAACAATAATCAAAGCAATATGGAATATCGTAAAATGGGTAATACCGGCCTGGACCTGAGTGTATTATCATTCGGTTCATGGGTTACTTTCCACAAACAGATTGATGATGGTATCTCTGACCGGCTGATGAGCATTGCTTATGAGAACGGGGTTAACTTTTTTGATAATGCAGAAGTGTACGCGCTGGGCGAATCAGAAAAAATGATGGGCCGTGTATTGAAAACCAAAAACTGGGATCGCACATCCTATGTAGTATCCAGTAAAGTATTCTTTGGCTGGAGAGGGAAAGAAAATAAGCCTAACCAGCACGGACTGGGCCGCAAACATATTATGGAAGCCTGTGATGAGGCGCTGAAAAGATTACAGGTAGATTACCTGGATCTGTATTTCTGTCACCGCCCCGATAAGCATGTACCTATTGAAGAAGTCGTGCGTACGATGAATACATTGATCCAGCAGGGCAAAATCTTCTACTGGGGTACCAGCGAATGGAGTGGTGTCGAGATCATGGAAGCACATGCTGTTGCACAACGCCTGGGACTGGAAGGCCCTAAGATGGAACAGCCGGAGTATAACCTCTTCAACCGCAATAAAATGGAGCAGGAGTACCTGCAGATCTTTAAAACGGTAGGCATGGGTACCACCATCTGGAGCCCGCTGGCCTCCGGTTTACTGACTGGTAAGTATAACGATGGTATACCTGATGGTTCCCGACTGTCTCTTGACGGCTTTGAATGGCTGAAAGACAAATCCATCACCGATCAGAAATTACAGGATGTGCGCAATCTGAAAAAAGTAGCGGACGAACTGGGTACCTCACTGGCTACTTTAAGCCTGGCTTGGACTATCGCTAATCCGAATGTGACCACAGCTATCATTGGTGCTACCAAAGAATCACAATTGACAGAGAATTTAAAAGCACTGGACATCCTGCCTAAACTGACGGCAGAAGTACTGGGAGAAATTGATACCATTATGGGTACCAAACCATTACAGCCAGCTTACTAATAATTATAGCAAATACATTTCATAACACAGGGTCAGCACTATGCTGACCCTATGTTATTTATAAACTTATCTGTTGCTTCTGCAATCGAGGCCGGATGTATTGGGTGTAGATCCAGGCAGAGAATACGGCTATGCAGTAATAAGTAATAAGAGTATTTCCCTCCCATACTTCTGCAACACTTGTGGGTAAATAGTAAGAATGGGCGTTATAGCCGGGACTGAAATGCACCATATAATTAATGGTAAAATGCAGTCCTATAGCTACACCCAGATTTTGAAACATTAAATACAGCATACCGAACGCTATGCCAATAAAAATAATATACACTAAAACATAATAATTATATTGACCGTGACAAAGTGAAAAAACAATTGAACTGATCAAAATAGACCAGTAACGATTAATGCCTTTGTATATAAGCAGAGATAAAATTAAGAACCGGCACAATACTTCCTCCATAGCAGCAGGTATGTATATATTAACGATAGCAGGCATATACTTTAGTGGATTGACAAAAGTTTCCCTTATAAGGTTCACATAATGATCCAGATTGCTATCTGAGAGAAGGAGCATTATCAGCAATGTAAACCCTTCAAAAAATACTATACCTACAATACTTAATGTCAGGGTGCGTAAAGTATATTTGGGTATGAGGGTTAACTTGTAGGGTCGCTTAAGCCAGCTTCGCTTTAAGAATACTAATGTAGTCAGGAGCAACATAGGCCCTAATAAGCTTAGATTATATGGAAGCTTATTGAAAAACATTTGGAGCCACATGAAAGCAAAATAAATCAACACTGCTGAGCATATCTGTATCGATATGCTCAGCAGTGTTTTAAAGGAAGAAGTAAATGAATTCATTGTTTTAGCTATTCTCTGACGATCTGAAAAAAATCCAACAGAACCTTGGACAGATTATATAAAGAGTATAAGCAACAAATTATATAAATTACTATCAGGCCGAAGGAGCTGAAGCTCTTGTTAGTCCTTGCTTTTTTGACAGATCCAATCACCCCAATTGCTAAAATGATCGTCATTAAAGAATAAATGATTATACTGATGTACGGCTTCATAGGTTTTATCCAGCTATTGTAAATAGCCGTTTGGATTATAGTTCAAGTTTTTTGCTTTAGTTAAGGTCAAAACTAAATAGTTGATATATAAAATAAGAATATTAGTTAGTACTATGCATTGTCTGTTGAGATATTCATAGTTACCTGCATCGTTGTATTATCGGCATTGCCCTAAGATGTGGTCCACGAGCGGATCAAGGACAGTGCTATTAAAAGTGTTGGGGGCCGCGCGGGCGGGCGGCCCACCAATTAATATAAAAAAATTTTTTGAAAAAACCAGGGGTTA
>NZ_VOSI01000004.1:456088-612983 GCF_019797745.1 Edaphocola aurantiacus
GCCCCCGTCCACAACGTCACTTTTTTTATACACGGGGGGGCCCCCGGCTGCCCGGCCCCCAACACTTTTAATTCTATACATGTTTAAGCATAAGCCAGTGGATAATCTTCAAATGCTTTACGGTATATTTTCTTACTGACCTCCTGATGTACCAATTGCAGAAGTACTCCCAGCATACAAAACAAACCGATCAGGATAAAGTAATGGTCTGCGAGATACAGATAACGCTCATGATCCCAGAAATAATTCAGAACGAATTTCAACTCAGGGTAACAGAATATCGTAAGGTAATAATAGTACGGACGATGTACCTGTCTGCTGATCAGCTCCTGTTTTGGGCGTTTGTAAGCATAATGAAGGAATATGGGCAATCCAATTTCATAAAGCAATGCTGTGCCGGCAACGCCCAGTAAAACACTGGCCCGGAGTACCGTATGGCCTTCAGTAAAGCGGTGCAAACTCCATATCAATGCAAAGGCACAAAGCATCATGAGTATGCGTGAAGTCGTAAAATAGGAGCGGAAGGTATTGCGGTAATATAATTTATGTTGCTGCTCCAACGCTTCTTCTTTCGCAGCAATAATCTTACGGAAACCGGTTTTGTCAAATCCTGCGTATACCGTGTCGACCGCTGCAGTAAAGCTTAATTCCGGTCGCTCCAGCATCAATGCTTCTGTGGCATTGGCCAGGTGATCGACCAGTTCTACCTGTACATCATAGTATCGGATATAGTGTTTCCGGCAGAATTGATACAGGTAATCCAGTTCCGTTTCGGTAAGCGATTGTGTTTCAGGATGCATCATTAGGAAATTGCGGGTTTATTAAATAATTGCAGGGTAGCGATAAAGTCGTTCAGCTCATTTAACGCGTTTTTCCGGGTCGCCTGTCCTACAGGCGTCAGCCGGTAATACTTACGCATACGATTGCCCACATGCTCCATTTCGGCAGTGAGTACACCTTCACCTTCCAGGCGATGCAGCAAAGGGTAGAGTGCCCCCTCAGTAATCTGTAGTGCCCCTTTGGTCAACTCTTTCACCTTTACCGTTATTTCATAACCATACATACGATTATGACTGCCCAGTAGCTGCAGGACAATCGGCTCCAGGCATCCTTTATATAAAGATTGTTTGTTCATAAGCCTATTTGAAATCAAATATACCTAATCATTGAATACATTGGTAACTTAGGTATGTGTTTAACAAAAAATTGCGCGCCCTGAAATAGGGCGCGCAACAACATTAGTATATCATTTCTACAGACCTACTGCAGCCAGTTCTCCTTCCAGGAATCCTTTTAATTCCTGGATATACTCCGCATCAAAACTAAAGCGGATACCGGCAGTCTCGTACAGTTCCGGTAAGGTTTTGGTATAACCCAATGCCAGTGCATCCAGGTAGCGTTGCAGGGTCTCCTGCGGGTTCGCTTTGTATTGTCTCCACATCGCTACTGCACCCAGTTGTGCAATACCATATTCGATATAGTAGAATGGCACTTCATATAAGTGCAGCTGTCTTTGCCAGTTGGCTTCAAAATACTGTTCCAGCCCGCTGCGATCGATATTCTTCGGTGCAAACTCCATAAAGATACTTTTCCACGCTTCTGTACGTTCCGCTACAGTATGGCCCGGATGGGTATAGATCCAGTGCTGGAATTTATCAATGGTAGCAATCCACGGCAATACATCAATAACCCTTTCCAGTTCCTCCTGTTTGGCCTTCAGCAGATCATTCGCTTCCGGCATAAAGATATCCCAGTGATCCATAGAAAACAGTTCCATACTCATGCTCGCCAGCTCTGCGATCTCCATCGGGTATTCTTTAAACGCACTCAAGGGCAGGTGGTGCGACTGGAAAGAATGTATCGCATGGCCACCTTCATGCATCATCGTAATTACATCATTGATGGTACCTACGGCATTCATAAATATAAATGGTACACCGGTTTCGGCCAGCGGGCAGTTATAGCCCCCCGGAGCCTTGCCAATGCGGCTATCCAGATCCAGGCGCTGCATATCTTGCATCACCTGCAGACAAGACCCAAAGTAAGGGTGCAATTTGCTGAACACTTCAATGCTTTTGTCCAGCATATCTGTACCATTGGTAAATGGCTTCAGTGGTTGCTCATTTTCCGGAACAGCATCCACATCATAAGGTCTTAATACTTCAAGACCCAGTTGCTTTCTGCGGTGTTCGAGCAGGCGTTCCTGTAAGGGTAGAATATGTGTTTTAACCGCTTCATGGAAGTTATAACAATCTTCCGGTGTATAGTCAAAGCGACCTAAAGCCCTGAATTTGTAATCTCTGTAATTGTCAAAACCGGCATTTTCTGCAATCTGCTGGCGTAATACCAGTAACTGGTCAAAGAGTTTGTCCAGTTCGGCACGGTCTTCACCTCTTCTTTCATTAACCTTTACAAATACCTCTTCTCTCAGCTTACGGTCAGGCTCCTGTAAGAACTTAGCCGCCTGTTGCAGGGTATATACCTGTTCATTCACCGTGATGGTCATTTTGGAAGAGATCACCCCGTATTGCTGTTGCAGTACGCTCAGTTGGGCTTCCAGTGCCACATTCTCCTCGCGGTACAGGCTCAGTGCATTTTCGATCTGGCGCAGCAGCGGGAAGTATTGGGCCTGATCCAGCTCTTTGGTAAAAGGGCTATCCATCAGCTTTTGCTGCAGGCGGTTGTTATAAGGTTTTAATTTTGGTTCTATTTCCAGGCAGAAATAATTAAATGCTTCTTCCAGTGCCGGATTGGTTGTATCGCAGGTCATTTTGATCTGCCTCCAGCAGGCATCTTCACTGATCACCGCTTCCAGCTCACTCCATTGCTGTAACCATTGCTCCAGCTGGCTTTTATTGCTGATAGATGCAGATACTAATTGTTCAAAATAAGGTTCAACCGCTTCCCAGGTTGTGATGTTAAAATCCTGTGGCAGAAAAATACGTGCAGCAGGTTGTATATGGGCGTTCAGAGACATAGAAAAATTTGAATTTGCACAAAAATAAAAAAACCATACATGCCGTATGGTTTTTTATCAATTATTTAAAATAAATCGGTTTAGAACTTAGGACAAGCGAAGTTGTAACGCTTTCTTACAATCTTCTCGATAATACCGTTGTAGGTAGCAGAGAATTCTACCGCACCCTGTCCGTTAGTTGCCTGCTGGAATTTAGAAACGTTCACATCATAAGTGAAGCCCATCTGCCAGTTAGACCATTCGAAACCTACATAAGGAGCGATCGCATCACCGTAACGGTACCATGCACCCAGGTATAAAGTAGTGTTTTTAGTATCCTCATCGTTGTACGGGTTCAGGATGAAACCTACCGCACCACCGATCAGGTATTCCCATGCAGTACCTTGTTGCTGATACATAGTGCTCAGGTAAGCAACAGTATGAGAGTTCAGGTTCAGTGCACCACCTACATAGGCAGTGTAACGGGAGTTGATTTTAACAGACACATCCGTAGCACGGCTGGTGAATTTTTCTGTAGGACGAGTTAAGTGATAATAAGAGAAACCACCATATAACATCGTGTTTTCATTGATCTGACCAGAATACAGGATACCGGCATTAAAGTCAGGGTAGGTCAGATCTGCGTTTTGCAGCCCTTCACCCGAAGTATTAGGCAGGTATACAGTAGATCTGCCGAAATCGATTTCATTACCGAAGACAAGCTTGTCAAAACGGATAGATTTCTGCACCAGAGAACCTTGTACCCCTAAAGAGATACGGTGATTTTTTTCAACACCCAAAGCTTTATGATAAGCCAGGGATAAAGTACTGGTAATATTTTGTAAGGCACCGGAACCGGCTTTGTCGTATAATACCTGTAATCCGAAACCTGCTGCATCTCCTTCAGGTAATTTACCCTTCAGAATCGGCATGTCATAAGATAAAGCACCAGTCATATAAGGATTATTCGTAACCGTATACCACTGTGATCTACCAATAACACTTACGCGATAGTCACCTGTAGTAAGACCTGTATGTGCCGGGTTAAGTGTTAATGGGGAGGCAAAGTACTGGGTAAAATGGGAATCCTGTGCAAATGACGACCCCGCGCTCAGACATAAAAAAGCCGCGGATATGCTACATAAAATTTTTTTCATCTATTTATGAATATTATGGGGTGATAGATCGGACATCTCCTTGTTCATTCCGTTCCCGAAAAATAAGGGAATTTCTTCACAATACTATAACTTTTTCTTTAATTTTCCTAGCGATTATATAGAAAAATATTTTACTGCTTTTTAAAATTGAAGTTTACTTCCAAAGCACAAATCACCGGCATCTCCGAGACCGGGAACGATGTACCCTTTTGCCGTAAGCTCATCATCGATATCGCCTGTCCAGATATGGGCTTCAGGGAATTTGCGCAGTACGTTTTCTATACCTTCCGTGCAGGAAATTACATTGGCAATATGGATACTTTTCGGTTGCCCGAATTCCAGAAGACCTTCTATAGCCAGGATGAGCGAAGCGCCGGTCGCCAGCATAGGATCTGCAATGATAAGGGTTTTGCCGTCCAGGTCCGGGCAGGTAACATAATGCTGTTCAATTTCAAACGTACCGTCAATCTTATTGTGCTTGCGGTACGCAGCAATAAATGCACTGTCTGCATGGTCAAAATAATTAAGCAATCCCTGGTGCAGTGGTACCCCGGCTCTTAATATAGTAGCCAGTACCGGCTGTTCCGAAATGGTCTGTACCGGTTTGTTACCCAGTGGGGTAGTCGTATCCGTATGGTTATAGTCCAGCACTTTGCTGATCTCATAAGCAATTATTTCCCCTATACGCTCAGTATTTCTCCGGAAACGCATACGATCGACCTGTTTACTAACAGACCTGATCTCATGCAACCATTGAGAGAGTAGGGAGTTCTGGAGACTTAAGTTCGTGATCATTGAGCCGATTTCCTTTATATATTGAATTGCAAAATATGGAATTATCACTAGTTATGCAAATTAAGCTCCTGTTATATCTTTGGCCGCTTAAACCTTGCAGAAAAGAAATATTCTAATAACTTTACAATACAATCTGCGTACAGGTAACTCTGTACGATCATTTTAAGTCTGAGTACTATGACCACACATTATAAAATAACCGGCATATGCTGTTCTGTACTGCTTATGCTGGGTTGCTCCTTCCGCGCTGCAGCGCAGCAAAAGAGTGGAGTGAACGATACCATCATCACTTACGGTGTGGTGCTGGGTAGCGATACTTTACCCCATTTTTACCTGGAAGAGGTGCAGACCCTGGCTACTTACCTGGATCAGAACAAGAGAGACCGTATGGCCCGGCTCAGGTATAATGTAATGACCGTATGGCCCTATGCCATAGCCGCAGCCAAAATATTAAACGATGTAGATGTCGAAATGATGAAGGCCGACGGTCGTAGAGACCGTAAAAAATACCTTAAGGCTGTAGAAAGTCAGCTGAATGCCAAATTTAAAGACCCTCTGAAGAATATGTCTACTACACAAGGGGTTATATTGGTAAAGCTCATCAACCGTCAGACCGGCAAAGACTGTTATTCCATTATTAAAGAGATGAAAGGAGGCCTGAATGCGCGCCTGTCTCAGACTGCCGCTTACTTTTTCGATAATAACCTTAAAGAACAGTACGATCCTTATAACCGCGACCGGGAGATAGAAACGATTGTTCAGGAAATAGAATCTAAATACTATTATAATCAGGTTCCGGGAGTACAGATCCGGAAGATGAAAACCAAATAATCGCTCACAGTAACTTATTGACGGTTAATTCATTAATGTTTTGTTATCGACTAAATCATTGTAGGTACAACATAATGAATTAACCGTATTTTTGCATCATGAAAATTCATGTAATGGCCATTGGCGCCCATCCCGATGATGTGGAACTGGGTTGTGCAGGCACTTTATATAATCATGTCCGTAAAGGGCAGCAGGTCGCGATTGTAGATCTTACAGAAGGTGAACTGGGTTCCCGGGGCACAATAGATACCCGCTATGCAGAAGCAGCAGCGGCATCGAAAGTACTGGGTATCGCACAGCGTCATAATCTGCAAATGGAAGATGGCTTTTTTCAGCACAGCCGTGAAAATGTACTGAAACTGGTACAGGTGATTCGCCTGCACCAGCCGGATATTATCCTGGCCAATGCACCATCTGACCGCCATCCCGATCATGGACGTGCAGCGACACTGATCCGCGATGCAGCCTTTCTCAGTGGTCTGATCAAGATTGAAACAGCCTGGGAGGGACAGCCGCAGGCAGCCTGGAGACCCAAGCGGGTATTCCATTATATACAGGACCGCTTCCTGGAGCCATCCTTTATTGTAGATGTTACAGAGAGCATGGAAGCTAAAATGGAATCAGTTAAATGCTATGGTACTCAGTTCTTTAGCAAAGATGATGATGGTGCACCCGTAACATATATCTCTTCAGAAAAGTTCCTGGATAAAATAAAAGAAAGAGCAGCTTTGCTGGGCAAACGGATCGGGACAACCTACGGTGAAGGATTTATTTCCGAGACAAACCTCGGAATCGCTGATCTGGACCAGCTTTTGTATCCGGAGATTGCTTAAAAGCATAAATTAATTAATATTTTTTCTTAAAAAATTTGGCTGGGTGAAATAAAAGTCGCACCTTTGCAGTCCAAAAAAATAAATATTCGTAAGATATGGCACGTGTATGTCAGGTAACCGGAAAAAAGCCTATTACAGGTCACAAAGTATCTTTCTCTAACAAGAAAGCTAAACGTCGTTTTTTGCCTAATTTGCAAACTAAGCGTTTCTTTTTAGTAGAAGAGGATCGTTGGGTGACGCTGAAAGTATCATCTGATGCAATCCGTACAATTAACAAAAAAGGACTTTTAGCAGTAGTGAAAGATCTGCGTGCTAAGGGTGTAGAAATCTAATTTAGTATTAAAATTTAAAAATATTTACTGAGATGGCTAAGAAAGGCAATCGTGTTCAGGTTATTTTAGAGTGCACAGAGCATAAGAATTCTGGAATGGCGGGAACAAGTCGTTATATCACAGTTAAGAATAAGAAAAATACGCCTGAGCGTATCGAGTTGAAAAAATACAACCCGATTCTTAAAAAAGTAACTGTACACAAAGAAATTAAATAATAATTTTGTTTGATAGGTTACTATCATTCTTAAAAACGTATTAAAATGGCAAAAGCAGCGAAAACCGCGATTAAGAAAGATCCTAACGCTAACCTGGATGCGAAAAATTACACTAAAGTAATTAAAGCTGTTCGCAGTCCTAAATCAGGTGCTTATACTTTTAAAGAAGCAATCATTCACAAAGATAAAGTGAGCGATTACTTTGCTAAAAAATAATTAGCATTACCGGCTATACGGTGTCTTATAAGATATTGGTTTGGTGCAGTATAATCATATGCTGCACCAAATTTTTCGCAAAATATTGATCATACCCGGGTCTTTCCCTGGTATGTTTTTTTTGTATATTGCATCTATGGAATCATTGTTTGCTATACTCTTACTGGTAGCATTAGTCATATGGTTCGTGCGCAGCAGACGCACGAAGCGTAATCCCTTTACCAAAGGTGAGCAGCAACGTATGACGATCGACGATCATTATAATATTGACCGGCAGCGGAAGACCCAGGAACTGGATCACCTGCTGGAGAAGATTAATCGTCACGGCATAGACAGCCTTTCCGCAAAGGAGAAAGAACGATTAAAACAACTTTCCCGGTAAAAACACACTCAGACAGGATACTCCTGTCTTTTTTAATGCTGTACACTTTAGTTTCTCTTTCAAATTGTTTATTTTTATTGCTTGCAATATTAAATTACTGATGAGAAAATTATACCACTTCATATTCCTCGCTACAGCAGGAATATGCACTACTACTTTGCATGCCCAGCAAACCAATCCCCACCAGTCTGTAATCAATGCCATATGGCAGGAAGGTGCTACTGACAAAAGCCTGGAAGAAAGAGCACATCAGTTCCTGGATGTAATAGGGCCGAGACTGATCGGAACCCGGGAAATGGAAAGAGCCCATCTTTTTGTCAAGAACTCCTACCTCAGTTTTGGCATCGATGCCCGTAATGAGCAATGGGGCACCTGGCGCTCCTGGCAGAGGGGTATCAGCCATATCGATATGTTGTATCCCCGCAGGATCAACCTGGAAGGTACGCAAATGGCCTGGTCACCATCGACAGGTAATAAGCCACTCAAAGCCAAAGTTATCGCCTTGCCGGACCTTTCCGACTCCGCATCGTACGATCAGTGGATGCGTAAAGAGGCCAAAGGTAAGCTGGTGATGATCGCACAGCCACAATTATCCGGCCGTCCGGATGATAGCTGGCAAGCCAATGTAAGTGCCGAGCGTTATGACAGTTTTAAAAATGCACAACGTGTTTTAACCGGCAACTGGCAGAATCGTATTAAAAAGACAGGCTTTACATCCCGTACTTTACCGGTGCAGCTGGAAGCTGCCGGTGCTGCCGGCATTATAGCCAATACATGGTCTGGAGGCTGGGGCGTAACAAGGGTATTCTCTGCCAGAACAAAGAAAATACCTTCGGTAGAACTGGGACTGGAAGATTATAATTTACTGTACCGCTACCTGACTTATGGTACCGTACCGGAACTGCAGATCACCGCAGAATCTTCATTCGGCGAAGATGTGCCTACTTATAATACTATTGCAGAAATGAAGGGCACAGCACATCCGGATCAGTATGTTGTGCTATCGGCCCACCTGGACTCCTGGGATGCCGGTACAGGAGCCACCGATAATGGAACCGGTGTCCTGACTATGATGGAAGCTATGCGCATTTTGAAAAAAGTTTACCCTAATCCCAAACGTACCATCCTGGTAGGTCACTGGGGTGGGGAAGAGCAGGGACTGAATGGCTCAGCCTCTTTTGTCAAGGATCATCCAGAGCTGCAGGACAAGATAAGCCTTGTGCTGAATCAGGATAATGGAACGGCCCGCATTGCAGAGATCAATACACAAGGCTTTCTGAATGCATATGCCTGTTTTGACAAATGGCTTAACTACATTCCGGAAACATTTAAAAAGGAGTTAGCTATGAAGTACCCGGGTGCACCGGACAATGGTGGTTCGGATAATGTTTCTTTTGTCTCTTCCGGCATTCCGGCGTTTTACCTTTCTGCCAAAAACTGGCATTACCGCGATTATACCTGGCATACACAGAGAGACACGTATGACAAGATCGTTTTTGAAGACATCAGGCATAATGCCATGCTGGTAGCGATGCTGGTGTATATGGCCTGTGAAGAGCCGGAAATGATGAGCAGACAACAGATTGTTATGCCGCTGGACATGAAAACAGGTGCTCCTAAAAAATGGCCTTCTCCTAAAGAGCCTACACGCACAGGACCTTAATCGTAATAGTATATCCTGACTATCGCTGTGATGAAAACAATAAGCGATCCGTACAGAACAGATCGCTCGAAAGGCCTTATAAATCCGGCGTTAATAAAATCATTGGCTCGGTCGATAAAGCCGTAAACCACTGTCTGAGCGCAGCGAGTTTGCGTTTGCGACCGGCCGACATATTGATTTTTAGCCAGGGATTTATACAGCCTTGATTTTTTGGCGGTACCTTTTGCATCAAGGCAAAAGGTAGCCAGAAAAAGGAACTCGAGGAAAAAGGTAAATCTTGGTTTCCTGTAAGCGGATAATCAATCGTATATAATAATAAAGCCCCGGTATACCGGGGCTTTATTATTATATACGATTATCTTCTTTTCCTTGTAGTCTCTTTCTGTGCAATCTTTTTATTGCCTGACTTTCGGGTATTGGAGTGCTTTTTCTTACGAGCAGCTTCTTCCTCCTTCCTTTTTTCTTCCTCTTCCTTTCTCTTCTGAGCCCGCTGTTCTGCTCTGCTCAGTTTTTTAGGAGCTTCTTCCTTGGCCTGTGGCTTTTCTCTGGCCGCCAGTGCTGCAGCAGAATCTTTCTTTTGCTGAGCCGCCAGTTGTTTGGCCATTTCTACATTATGAAAAGTATCTTTTGCCGTTGCCGGGGCAGGAGCCAGTTCTTTTTCTTCCAGGTCCATTACGATATCACCCAGGAATTGAGTATCTGTCTCCGTTACAATAGTTGCCGGATCTCCCAGTATAATGGAGCCCCTGTTGGCATCCTGCTGAACAGAATCACATGAGGTAAATCCGATATGCAAAACGCTTATAACACCCAGTATTTTAGCTCCTGTCAATATTTTCATAGTCATAAAAGTAGCAAAAATGATATAAAAAGCTGCAATTAGTTTTTCGTACGTTCGATTTTTCTGATTTTATTTTCCTGGCTCAGTTCTTTCAACAGGTTATCCAGTACACCGTTTACAAACTGTCCGCTCTGAGGCGTGCTGTAGTTTTTAGCGACCTCAATATACTCGTTGATCGTAACTTTAGTAGGGATAGTAGGGAAGTATAAGAATTCACATACGCCCATCTTCAGCAGGATAAGATCAATCGTCGCTACACGGTCCGCATCCCAGTTGTTCAGTTTAGGCTCGATGAGTTCCATCAGTACCTGATCTCTTTCCAATACGGTCGTCATCAGGCTGCGTGCATATTCATTCTTTTCTCCGGATATGAATTGCAGGAAATTAACGCTCTTCGGACTTTTGAAAAAGTTATCTACCAGCATCATCACCATATCCTTATCATCTTCCCAACCGTCAAATGTATCGGTCATATACTCCTGGAAGTCCTCGTTGTGGGCCATTTCTTCCTTCCATATAAAGTACAGCATTGCTTTATCTTCTGCAGCAGTGCGGTCATCATTCTGGATATAGCTCAGGTACTTTTCAGTAGTACACAGGTGCTGGTACGTTTTCTTAACCCGGTCCATTTCCACCTTCTGATCCAGTTTATCTTCGCTGATGCGCTCTTGGAAGGTAGCATTCTCCAGCATATCCCAGAGATAAAGGTTCCCTGCGAGCTTAGTGTTTACGTTCATATCCGCTTCTGTCGGCAGGTATTTAGAAGAACGCTGGCGGGAATCCGTTTCTGCGTATTGTGCAATGCGTGCCAGGTACAACATCGAAACGTTGAACAATTCAGCGGCATTAACAAATTTTTCCGTCAGCAATTGCAAGCCTTTCTTACGTTGAGCTTCTGCATCTTTCAGGTCAAATGCATCAAACGATTCCAGGGCATAAAGGGCCTGCATTACTTTAACACGGATATTTCTGCGACTTATCATTGGGAAAATTAAAAATGGAGAGCAAAGGTACAATTTAATCACTGAAAATATGGATAATTCATATTTTATACCCATAATTTTGACGCGCTACATACCAAATTATCCGTTATCTTTACGCATAATGTAATTTGTTGACCAAGATTTATGAAATAATAACGTATGACCGTAATGCAAACCTTTATCGTTATTTCCAGTGCTCTCTTACTGTTTTTCCTGATATTTATTATTGTATTCGCCGGACTGGAATTTGCTTTTTTCGCAGCGAACAGATTAACGATTGAACTGAAGCGCAAGCAGCATACCCGTACCGGTATTTTGCTGGGCAACTTTTTTGAGTTCCCGGAACGCTTCTGGGGGGCAACTATTATCGGGTTTTATGTATCCCTGATCGGATTTTGCCTTTCCCTGCATTATCTGTCCGGGTACCTGATGAAGACGCTGCCGGAAGTACTGAGAGAATTTGAATACACCCAGCTGATCCTGGACTGGATGCTGGCCTCATCGCTGATCCTGCTGGGCATTAGTTTTATTGCCAAAAGAGGGTTTGAAAGCAATCCGGAAAGCAAGATGGCAGCCTGGGCACCATTTGTTAATTTTGTGACCCGTTTTACCAATCCGATTGCAGGCTTCTTTATCAGCTTTTCAGAAGTAATCCTGAAATACCTGTTTAATATCAAGACGAATAAGAGACAGGCCGTTTTTGAACGGGCTGATCCTAACCTTTTCCTGCGCAATTCCATACACGGACATAATGATGATGATACCCTGAACAAAGAGCTGTTCGAAAAAGTATTGCAACTGACACAAGTAAAAGTGCGTAAATGCCTGATCCCGCGCAATGAGATACTGGCAATGGATGTAAGTAGCCCAACACAGTCTGTACGTGATGCATTTGTGCGGTCTAAGTTGTCCAAGATCATTATTTATGAAAAGGATATCGATTCTGTTATCGGCTATGTGCATCACCTGGAATTGGGCAAAAATCCATCCGGAGTGCGCGAAATACTGCATAGTATTCCTACCGTTCCACAGACGATGAATGCGATTGATCTCATTCACTTATTTACCAAGGAAAGAAAAAGTATTGCCTGGGTAGTAGATGAATTTGGTGGTACCGCAGGTTTTGTGACGATGGAAGATGTGCTGGAAGAGATCTTCGGCGATATTAAGGATGAATATGATATTGAGGAATACACTGAAAGCCAGATCGCGGAAAATGAGTACCTTTTTTCAGGCCGCCTGAAGCTGGATTACCTGAAACAGAAATATGATATTGACCTGGATGATAAAGACACAGAAACACTCTCCGGTTACATCATCAAGAACTATACTACCATTCCGAAACAGCATACACGGATCATCATTAATAAATTTGAATTTGAGATCCTACTGGCTACACAAACCCGTATAGAAACCGTCAAATTGAAAATACTACATTCGTAAGGAAGCATTATAAAAAATAGGGGCCGCATATTGCGGCCCCTATTTTTTTATCGCTTTAAAATATGTGTGGCATACTTTCCCTCGCAGCAGATAAGATCCAGGATAGAACAATCCGGCAGGAAACCGGCATCTTCAGAGAACACCTGGTAATAAGGCCGCTGTGCCGCGTCTGGTATATTTTTAGGATGTATGGTATCCCTGATATCCAGGGTGTCGGCATCGTACGTTTCAATATACTCACTGCTCAGCCTTATCTCCAGCGGACTGCCCAGAAATCTGTTGGCCCATTGTATGGTCGCAATATTCCAGTCACAGAGATTGGCCGTCTCCTCTTCAAAAAACGGGAACAGCTGGTAATCAATGTATTCAAAAAAAGGGGCATTGCCCAGTAAGGTCTGTATGGTGCGCCAGTGTACCTTCTGCCAGGGTTCTGCATAGGAAATGCCCACTGATTGCATAGGAATTCTCTGGTTGCGGCCACTGCTTAATGGAATACTGAGTAAGGATTTTCCTTTCTTATCGGCCAGGTAATAGCGGTTACGATAAGACATTTTCTGGTAATGTTCTTTCACATCCAGGATGAGCACCGGGGCTTTCAGGGCCTCTTGCCACCAGCTTACAGGAGGAAAGGGTAGTGGCGCAGCCACTACCTGTTTGTATAAATAATCAGTTTGGGTCATGTAATTTATGATTCTGCTGCAGAGTCAGCTTCCAGTCTTAATACTTTTTGTACACCTTCAATACGTTCAATGTTGGTACAAAGGGTATCCAGTTCTTCTTTATCTTTTACGAATACCTTAATGGTACCGTCAAATACCCCATCCTGGGAATCGATACTGATCGAGCGGATGTTGAGGCGCATCTCTGTTGTAATAACATGCGTAATACCCTGTACAATACCCACATCGTCCAGCCCGATAATACGAATACCGGTAAGGAAAGATATCTCCTTGTTTTTGGCCCACTTGATCTTCACGATGCGATGTGCATAATTAGCCAGCAGGCTCTGTGCATTAGGACAGTCGTAGCGGTGTACTTTAAGCCCTTCGCCAGAAGTTACAAAACCAAATACATCATCGCCCGGTATCGGCTGACAACAGGTAGCCAGTTTGTAGAGGATCTTATCTGAACTCTCTCCGAAGATCACCAGCTCAGCACCTTTCTGTAAAGAAGGTTTGCCTTCCTGTTCTTTATGCTCCGGCTGTGTTATGGTCTCTTTGGCCGGCTGATAGAATTTGTCACCGTTGATCGTAAAGGTCTTCAGTATTTTAAGATCAATACTGCTTACCGCTACTGCATAGTACATATCCAGCGGTGAAGGGAACTTGAAGAAGTTCGTGATCTCGTTGATATTATGCGTATTCGGTTCCAGGTTCAAGGAGTGGAGCTTACGTTCCAGAATCGCCTTACCATCTTCCGCAATCGTACGTTTTTCTTCCCTCAGGTAATACTTGATCCTTGATTTGGATTTACCCGTAACCACAAATTTTAACCAGTCTTCCGAAGGCTTTTGTTTTGAAGAGGTAATAATCTCCACCTGGTCGCCGCTCTTCAGTACATAACTTAAAGGCACCAGTTTAAAGTTCACCTTAGCCCCGATACAACGTGCACCTAATGCAGAGTGAATATCAAATGCAAGATCCAGCGCCGTAGCACCTTTAGGCAATACGCGCATATCTCCTTTCGGTGTATAAACATATATCTCTTCTGTAAACAGATCCAATTTGAAATCCTGCAGGAAATCCAGTGAATCGGCTTCTGAATTGTTCAGGATTTCACCGATATGTTTCAGGAAGGCATCCAGCTTACTTTCGCTTTGGGTACCTTCTTTATATTTCCAGTGCGCCGCCAGACCTTTTTCCGCAATTTCATTCATCCTCTTGGTACGGATCTGTACTTCTACCCATTTACCCGAAGGTCCCATTACCGTTGTGTGCAAGGCCTCATAGCCATTACCTTTCGGTACGGAAATCCAGTCCCTCAGGCGTTCAGGGCTGGGGCGATAGAAATTGGTGATGATGGAGTAAACCCTCCAGCAATCTTCTTTTTCCTGCTCCCTCGGCGAATCGAGAATAATACGAATGGCGAAAAGGTCAAATACCTCTTCAAAGGCAACATTCTTATTCTTCATCTTGTTCCAGATAGAGTGCACGGCTTTAGGGCGGCCATAAATTTCAAACTTGAAATTATGATCATCCAGTTCCTGCTTTACTGGTTTGATGAATTCACGGATATACTTGGCACGGTTATTTTTCGTTTCACTCAGCTTGCGTACAATGTCAATATATACATCCGGCTGCGTATATTTCAGACTGAGATCCTCCAGTTCAGATTTGATCTCGTACAATCCCAGTCTATGTGCCAGCGGGGCATAGATAAACGAGGTTTCGGAAGCAATTTTCATTTGCTTATCCCTGGCCATACTGGTCAGGGTACGCATGTTGTGCAGCCTGTCCGCCAGTTTGATCAGGATTACTCTCGGATCTTCCGCAAGGGTCAGTAATATCTTTCTGAAGTTCTCGGCCTGCATAGAAACTCCGTTTTTGAAGTCTACTACATTGCTGATCTTCGTCAGCCCGTCAATAATGCGGGCATAAACACTACCAAACTCCTGGCTGATATCGTCCAGGGTGATTTCTGTATCCTCTACCACATCATGTAGCAGGGCACAGATTGCTGAAGTAACACCCAGACCGATTTCTTCTACTGTAATACGCGCTACGGCCAGGGGGTGGAGTATATAAGGTTCCCCTGATTTACGCCGCATTTCCTTATGCGCATCAGCGGCTAATTCAAAAGCCCTGCGCAGTAGTTTGCGGTCTCCTTTTTTAATACGTTCCTTCAGTGCTTTTAATAAAGCCCTGTATTCGCGGAGAATAAATTTCTTTTCTTGTTCTTCATCAATTTTCTTGTATAAAATCGAACTCGCCATACTGATAAATAAAAGTCAAAAATAGGTAATCGCAATAGTATTTGCGAAGGTTTTTAGTTGTCTCTAAGTTACATAAAAAAAACGGAAGCTGTAAACAGCTCCCGTTTATAAATATATTGAGAAAACTAATGTTGAATCATTAGTTTAGTGGTTTGAATAATTTTGCCATCGGCATTTTTCATCACCCCGATATAGATACCTTCCGGAAACTGGCTTAAACCACCGAAAACGATATCGCTGCCTTCGCTGCTTACGTTTTGAACTGCAACGGTTTTACCGATAACATTCATCAGTTCTACAGTTTTAGCTTCATTGCGTAATGAGGTGCTTATTTTGAAGTAAACCGTATTATTAGCCGGGATTGGATACGCGGTCATTTTACGGTCACTAACACTTAAGGTGCGCTGCTGCTCAACATTCTGAGCACTTACGTCTTGTGCTACAAATCCCAGAGGAAGCATAGCGAGTAAAAAGATTTTATAAAGAAGTTTCATATAATATAGTGTAATATTTTTATGATATAATTCAAGTCTTGTAACAAAGATATTTTATTTTCTCAGATAAAACAAAATAAGTGACTCGATTTTTGGTTTTTATCAAAATGCTAACAATAAGAAGCGAACCATTTTCGTTGTGCACTAAGTATGAGACTGGTATAGAACAGAAAGGTTAAATGGAATAAAAAAAATTATGTTTCTTATTTGGTAATTTTAGGAAAACGAGCAAAATTTGCTTTTGAAATATCGCAACTAATAAAGAAATTTGTACTGCGGATTTAATGTAAAAAATTGTATTGAAAAATGACCACTAGTAATTCTAATCCTGGTAAGAAAAGTACTGCCAAGAAAGCAGCAGCACCTAAAAAAGCTGCCGTGAAGAAGTCTACTGCAGCGAAAAAGGCTGATGACGATGATGATTTAGACGAAGAAGATCTGGACGAGACCCCTAAAAAGAAGGTTGCTTCCAAATCTACTAAGAAAGCTAATGATGATGAGGACGACGATGATGACACGGATGAGGATACAGAAGATGATTTCTACAAGGAAGAAGATGAATTCAGTGATCCTGATTTTGAAGAGTTTGAAATGCCTAAATCTAAAAAATCATCCACCGGTAAAAAGAAATCTTCTAAAGATGATGACGATGACAGCTTTGACTTCGATGAGGACTTAGGCTTTCTGAATGATGATTTTGATGATTTTGACGACGATGATTTTTAATTAAAAATATTGCCGTTGCGTTATCAACACACAATAGACATATCATCTTTTCCAATAAAAGATATTAAAACGAAAATGCTGAATTGGGTTAATCGATTCAGCATTTTTGCGTACCTGGATAATAATGCCTACGAGGGACTGTATAACCGCTTTGAACTGCTCGTTGGTGCTCAGGCCACAGAAATGTATACTGATGCCGCATCACTGAAAGCCGCTGCCGGTAAGCATTGGGTATTCGGTCACCTGAACTACGATCTGAAAAATCAGTTATACCCGAGGCTGAAAAGTTCATTACCCGCTTATTTTGATAATGACCTGCTCTCTTTTTTCAGGCCGGGTATAGTAATGTACATTCCTTATGGTAGCCTGGAGCTGATTATAGAATCAGAACAGGAGCTGCCCGAAGCGCTATGGCAGCAGGTTACAGCAGAGACTGCACATATACCAACCGATATTCCGGAGACGGATTTCATGCGCAATTTTTCGAAAGAGGAGTACATCGCTGCAGTGCAGTCCGTGCAGCAACATATTGTTGACGGAGATTGCTATGAATTGAATCTCTGTGTGGGTGCCGCTGCGAAGATTGATCATTTGCCGGCATTGCAGGTATACCATACTTTAAATCAGCAAAATCCGGCACCGTTTTCCTGCTTGTACAGGCAGGAAAAACACTGGCTGATGAGCAGCAGCCCGGAGCGTTTTCTGTATAAACGAGGCGATACGATTATCGCACAGCCGATGAAAGGAACGATACGCAGAGGTGCTACGCCTGAAGAGGATGCGGCGCTGAAATTAGAGCTGGTAGCGGATGAGAAGGAACGTGCCGAGAATATAATGATTGCAGACCTGATGCGCAATGACCTGGCCAAACACAGTAAGACGGGCACTATTGAGGCCGTAGAACTGTTTGGAGTGCAAACTTTTCCTACGGTACATACCATGGTCTCTACGATTAAGGGAACTATGGATCAGCATGCTGGTATTGCAGAGGTATTGCTGGATGCCTTTCCTATGGGGAGTATGACAGGAGCACCCAAGCATATGGTGATGCAGATTATAGAAGAGACAGAACACTCTAAAAGAGAACTTTATTCCGGTGCGGTAGGCTATATAACACCAGCCGGGGATTTTGATTTTAATGTAGTGATCCGTAGTTTATTGTACAATGAGCAAACGGGGCGCCTGTCTTACCATACTGGTGGTGCCATCACTATAGACAGTATTCCGGAAAAGGAATGGGCAGAGGTGCAGTTGAAAGCACTTGCCCTGGAACGAATCTTCAAAGGATAGCCGCTTACAGGGCTACATTCCACTCTTTATAAAATGCATCGAGAAAAGTGAGCATCAGCTGATGCCTTTCTTCAGCGAGCTTTCGGGCTGTTTCGGTATGCATCATATCTTTCAGGAGTAACAGCTTTTCATAGAAGTGATTAATGGTGGTACCATTAGATTTTTTATACACTTCTTTATTCATATCGGTGCGCGGCTCCTGTTTAGGATCATGCATCGGATTATTTTTATATCCGCCGAAATTAAAGGTACGGGCAATACCTATGGCCCCGATTGCATCCAGGCGATCTGCATCCTGTACAATCTGTAACTCAATAGGGTAGTGGCTGACCTCATTCCTGTTCTTGAAAGAAATATTGCGGATAATATATACCACCTGGTCGATCAGTTCCGGTGTTGCGCCCTGCTCCTGCAGGAATTGGGAGGCAATCTGCGGCCCTAATTGCTCATCTCCGTTATGGAATTTAGCATCAGCAATATCATGTAACAAAGCACCCAATGCAACTACTTCAGCATTGGCTTCAGGATGCTGTTGCGCAATATGCATGCTCAGCTTCCATACCCTTTCGATGTGAAACCAGTCATGGCCTGCTTCCGCGCCATCCAGTGTTTGTTGTACCAATGCTATTGCCTGATCGATCATTTCGTAATAAGATTTTAGATTAGTGTTTTACGGCTGCAGGTTCGTGTTTATGCCGGAAGAAAAGGGCAAACAGGATGGCAATAACAGCAGCATAAGCGGCAAAGGAAAGCCATATTTCCTGCCACATCTTACCGCCATCCGGCAGGGTAAAGTAATGCTGGATAAGGTAGCCGCTGGTAAGGCTGCCGAATACGGCACCTATGCCATTGGTCATCATCATAAACAAACCCTGTGCAGAAGAGCGGATCTGCTTGTCTGTATTCGTTTCCACAAACAGAGAGCCGGAAATATTGAAGAAGTCGAATGCCATGCCGTAAACGATGCAAGATAAGATAATCATCCATAAACCATCATGCGGATCGCCAAAGGCAAATAGTGCGAAACGCAGCACCCATGCGATCATGCTGATGAGCATCACCTGTTTGATCCCGAAGCGCTTGAGGAAAAACGGGATGGCTAGGATAAATACGGTTTCTGATATCTGCGAAATGGACATGATAATAGTTGAGTACTTGACCACCATAGAATCGGCATAGGCCGGTACTTTTTTAAAGTCATCTATAAACAGATCTCCATAAGCATTGGTCAGCTGCAAAGCTGCACCCAGGAACATGGAGAAGATAAAGAACATGGCCATCTTGGAATTGGCAAAAAGCTTAAAGGCGTTCAGGCCGAGCATTTCGGTCCACTTCTGGGTAGACTTAATGGTTTTGGTTGGCGGACAGGCAGGGAGAAAGAACGCGTATAAACCAAGCAGGGCAGCAGCAGTACCGGCAATATAGAACTGGTTAGCGGAGGCCTTATTGCCCGTCAGATTGGTGATCCACATGGCTATGATAAAGCCTACAGTACCGAATACACGGATCGGCGGAAAGTCTTTGACCACATCAAATTTCCCGGATGACTTCAGCAGTGTATAAGCTATTGAATTGGACAAAGCCAGTGTAGGCATATAGAAGCACATGGCCAGCAGCATGATCCAGAAAAATGTCCCGGGATCATTGACCATAGGCAGGCAGAAAAGGGTACCGGCATATAATAGCTGCAACAGACCGTAGAGCTTTTCTGCATTGATCCATTTATCCGCTACAATGCCCATTAGTGTGGGCATGAACAGAGAGGCAATACCCATGGTGGAAAAGATCAGTCCAAACTGTGTACCATCCCAGTTGCGGGTGCCGAACCAATAATTGGCAATCGTGATCAACCAGGCGCCCCATACGAAAAACTGGAAAAAACTAAGGACTGTTAATTTTAATTTTATGCTCATTCTACTGCCTCCGATAATGAAAAAACCGGCTGCTAATGTACGATAAATTTGAGATGTGCATTATTAATTTAATGTGTACTTTCGGGGAGATCATAATTACATATTTATGAAGTTTAAAGTACTATTGATAATGGTTTCAGGCGGTGCCGTACTGCTGTCTTCTTTTACAAGAGGGGATCAGCAGGAGACGGATTACCGGGAGAAGGTATACCTGGATAAACGCTGTAACTGCTTTGTAAAGGAGACCTACTGGAACGGGATTAAAAGTACTTATGAACAGGTAAAGGATACATTTGATTTTGTACCTCTGGGAAAATACATCTCCTTTTATGCAAATGGAGATACAGCAGCCGTAACCATCTATAACGATTATCAGAAGGACGGTATATACTACAATCTTTATGAAGGAGGACAGTTATGGGAAAAAGGAAGGTATCTCGCAGATAAAAAAGAAGGTTTATGGTTCTATCTCCAACAAAGCGGAGATACCGTATATAAGCAGACATTTGTAAATGATAAAGAACATGGTGACGGCTTTTTAACGTTTGAACGTGGGGGGCAAACATTCCGGGAGTACCGGTCTTATACCAATGGGCATAACAGTGGCACCTGGAAGACTTATGTAAATGATATACTGTCGGAACAAACGGTTTATGATCGGTCGATACCGGGCAAGTATACTGTTCAGTATTATGATACCATATCGGGTGGGCTGATATATACCACTGTTCATGCAAAGGGAAAGAAAGCCATACAGACGATCAATAGCCCGGACTTGTATAAGCAGATGCAATGGCGTGCGGCTAATATGACGGGAGAGCAGATCTTTATTGTAAATTGTGCTTCCTGTCATCATCCTTTTAAAGATGCTACTGGCCCGGCAATGAAGGGTGTATTGACGAGACATTCGGAAGCATGGGTACGCAAATGGATAAAGAATCCGGCTGCAATGATCGCTGCCGGTGATCCTGAAGCAGTAGCTACCTTTAATCAGTGGAATAAGACTGCCATGACAGCCTTCCCCTATATGCCTCCTAAAGAGGTGGACAAACTGATTGCCTACCTGAACAGTTTATAAAAAGGAAAGCGCCCCGCATGCGGGGCGCTTTCTATATTGATTGTATATGTTATGATTAATAACCCATATCCATACCACCGCCTGGCATAGCCGGAGCAGCAGATTTTGGTTCTGGTTTATCAGCGATTACACATTCAGTAGTCAGTAACATACCTGCGATAGAAGCAGCGTTTTCTAAAGCTACGCGGCTTACTTTAGTAGGATCAATTACCCCTGCAGATAATAATTTTTCGAACTGCTCAGTACGTGCATTGAAACCAAAGTCAGCTTTACCTTTCTTGATTTCCTGAACGATAACAGAAGCTTCCAGACCAGCGTTAGAAACGATAGTACGGATTGGAGCTTCCAGTGCAGAACGGATGATCTGGATACCGGTAGTCTCGTCGTTGTTATCACCTTTCATTTTTTCCAGGGCTTCTACCGCACGGATAAATGCAGTACCACCACCAGGAACGATACCTTCTTCAACCGCAGCACGGGTTGCATGCAGTGCATCATCAACGCGGTCTTTTTTCTCTTTCATTTCCACTTCAGTTGCTGCACCTACGTATAATACCGCTACACCACCAGCTAATTTAGCCAGGCGCTCCTGCATTTTTTCTTTATCGTAATCAGATGTGCTTACTGCCAGCTGAGATTTGATTTGGCTTACGCGTGCAGTGATGTCTGCTTTTTTACCTTTACCACCTACGATAGTAGTGTTGTCTTTATCTACAGTGATCGTCTCAGCAGAACCTAAGAAGCTCATATCAGCATTCTCCAGTTTGTAACCCTGCTCTTCGCTGATCACGATACCACCGGTTAATACTGCGATATCCTGCAGCATTTCTTTTCTTCTGTCGCCAAAGCCAGGAGCTTTAACAGCAGCGATTTTCAGAGAACCACGCAGTTTGTTTACCACTAAAGTAGACAGTGCTTCACCTTCTACATCTTCAGCGATGATCAGTAAAGGACGGCCGCTTTGTACCACTTTTTCCAGGATAGACAGGATATCCTTCATCATAGAGATCTTTTTGTCGAAGATCAGGATGTAAGGATTACTCATTTCTACCTGCATTTTTTCAGTATTGGTTACGAAGTAAGGGTTCAGGTAACCACGATCGAACTGCATACCTTCTACTACTTCTACAGTAGTGTCTGTGTTTTTAGATTCTTCTACAGTGATTACACCTTCGTTACCTACTTTACTCATTGCTTCCGCAATCAGGGCACCGATTTTGTTATCGTTATTAGCAGAGATCGTAGCAACCTGCTCGATTTTTTTGTTATCGTTACCTACTTTCTGAGATTGTTTTTTCAGGTTGTCAACAATAGCAACAACTGCTTTGTCTATACCACGTTTCAGATCCATAGGGTTAGCACCGGCAGCCACGTTTTTCAGACCTTCAGCGATAATAGCCTGAGCCAGAACAGTAGCAGTAGTAGTACCGTCACCTGCGATATCAGCAGTTTTAGACGCTACTTCACGCACCATTTGTGCACCCATGTTTTCAATTGCATCTTCCAGCTCGATTTCTTTCGCTACAGATACACCGTCTTTAGTTACGGCAGGAGCACCGAATTTTTTCTCAATCACAACATTACGACCTTTAGGTCCTAAAGTTACTTTTACTGCGTCGGCCAGGATGTCAACGCCTTTCTTCATTTTATTTCTTGCTTCGATATCGAAGAAAATCTGTTTTGCCATTGTATCAGTTGAAATTTTTTAAAATAATAATTTAATGAAAAGCTGTAAGCATATTGCTTACAAAAGGGTGTTGCGATTAGATGATCGCTAACAGATCGCTTTCACGCATGATCAACAATTCTTCACCATCGATGTTGATTTCAGTACCTGCATATTTGCTGTATAATACCTCATCACCGGCTTTTACAGTTACCGGCTCGTCTTTTTTACCAGGACCGGCAGCGATTACGGTACCACGTTGTGGTTTTTCTTTTGCTGTATCAGGAATGATGATTCCACCTGCAGTTTTAGTTTCGGCTGCTGCTGGTTTAATAATTACTCTGTCGTGCAACGGCGTAATGCTTGCTTGTTGTTTCTTTGCCATCGAATTATGGATTTTTATAAATTAATTTTGAAATTGTTTCTTGCTGAATATATCCGGAACTAGCCGGATGTTCATAATCCTGCAAAAATACTGCCATTGCCTCAATTTGCCTATTTTGTCAGTCTGATGCTTTTTGTGCTGCCTGGAAAGCGAAAAAGCACCTGCCGAAATGATAGGCAAGTGCTTTTTTGACACATATTATTTTAATTATTTATACCACCTGATCGCATAAGCGCAGTAGAAATTAAAGTCAAATGAGGTTGATTTATCGCCTGTCCCATAGCCTGCGATATAATTGGGAGCTACTGTTCCGTCAAATGTATTGGCGTTGAGGAAGAATTTTGCCCGCACATTCCAGCCGGCAAAAAAGCGGGGCAGCAGTTCGAAACGCATGCCTGCTGTAATCTCACCCCAATGTGCCCAGTAGTTTCTGGCCGGAGTCTCATCTTCTTTGATGCCACCAAACGGATTGGTTACGGTAAATGTTGCCGGACCTCTCTGGCCAATGCCCAGTCCGTATCGGAAGCCAACAAAAATAATGTCCCAGTCCTTATTGTCCAGTTTGTCAAACATGGATACATCCACACCCAGTTTGATAAATGTATTTTTTGTATTGTACTTAAGGTAATCGTAGTCGATATTGCCTCCGCCATAACCGGCTTCCAGCACCAGGTACTTATCTTCTCTGAAAGTATAGTCAGCCATCAGTTCCAGGCCGTAGCGATTATGATAGGCCAGGCTGGCAATCGGGTGGTAAATATCAACGCCTAACCTAAACTGCCGCTCAAACGGTGCTCGCTTTTTCTTACCTACAGCAGTACTGTCCTTAACCGTTGTTTTGCTGTCTTTCGCTATAGCAGGTGCCGTCAGTGTATCCTTAACCGTAGTCAGGCTATCTGTTTTTTGCTCCTGTGCGGCCGCCTGTAGTCCCATTGCGGTACACAGACTTGTCAGCAGTAAGATATGACGTATGGACATTAGATGGTCTGGCATTAGTCTATAAAGTAAAGAATAACATGTTTGTCCTGTGCGCTCTGTGTTACCGAAGGTGTGGCAATACGAACAGAGTCCAGCAGGTGATGCGTAATCTTTACACGATTGATATTATAGTAATAGGTATACCCACATGCATTGGAGATGAAGTGGTAATTGTGATCGTAATGTAAGGTAACTGTATCAAAAATCTGCTGTGTCGAATCTGGCTGGAAGCGGTAGCGTATACTGTCCGTTTCGGGATTGAACATCACCGGTAACTGTGTTCCTTTATACACACCCATAAACCTGATTACCGTATCATTGCCGAGAGACAGCATAGAAGGGTAGTTTAGCGGGGTGTCCCTGACACTGACATATATACTGTCCCTACCCAACTGATCCTTGGCAAATATGGTATCGATAATGGTAAATCCTATCTGGGCTGTAACCGTTTTAGGTACATAACACTCCTGGCTGTCCGGGTTGCAGGAAGCCAGAGCCATAAGGCATAACAGTACAGGTAAGATTGTTTTCAATATGCTTACAGTTTTTTAATGGTATTATCTATTTCACGGATAATACTGTCTATATACTTGATGAGTGCCTGCTGATCTCCGTTATCGCCCATTCTTTTAATCATCAGCTCTTCTTCCAGCTCTTTTAATCTTTCTTTCTGGAGTGCAACGATGTCTTCAAGTGCAACAACTTTTTCGCTTAACTGCTCTGATTGTTGCTTTACAAAATTATATTGCTTTATCAATACACTCAGTTTCTCCTGTAGTTGATATAACATCATACCGAATTAAACGTGTGTTTTATAAACGAATGGTCGCTCCGATTTCTTTTTCGTATTGCTGAATTAATTTTTTCATCATATCGTCCACTTCCTCGTCTGTAAGGGTTCTGTCATTCAGCTGGAACATAAAGCTCAATGCCATAGATTTCTTATCAGCGCCCAGTTTCTCACTTTCGAAGATGTCGAATAATTCAAATCCTTTGTATGCATCCCATTTCTGGCCTTGTGCAATTTTAGCCACCTGGTCGTAGCTTACAGCTTTGTCTATTACGAGTGCCAGGTCACGTTTCATTGCCGGGAATTTCGGTAATTCGCTATACTTGATCTTAGCGGTCTCAGCAGCCTCTACCCAGTTTTTAATATCAGCCTCGATATAATATACCGCTTGTTTGATGTCAAATTCTTTTAAGCGTTTCGCATCAACAGCAATCGCTTTTGCCAGCACCGTTTTGCCACGGCGCCATTCGATCTGCTGGTCTGTTACTGCTTCCTGGAATTTCTGTATACCACTGATGGCTAATAATTGTGCTACTATGCCTTTTGCAGTATACACAGAGCTGGCTACAGCCTTGCCCTGCCAGTGTTGCGGAGCACTGTTGCCGGTAATCCATATACCTAACTTAGCTGTTTGGCTATATTTACCCACTTCAGATTGCGCATATACATTGCCCAGTTCAAACAGCATCAGGTCCTGCTGCTTACGGTTGATGTTGTAAGACAGTACCTCAAGGCCGCTTTCCATCAGTTCCGGACGCATAACGTCCAGTTCGCTGGAAAGGTTGTTCAGCATTTTTACCAGGTTAGTATATTCAGGATAATAGTTGCTGTTGGTAATAGAGTTGGTGATGATCTCATTCATCCCGATATGGCATAAATGATTTGCGATCTTCTCCTTCCATTTACGGTCAGCCGGCTCCGGGCGCTTGTTTAAAGACATAGAGATCTGGTTCTGCACCGGAACATTGTCCAGTCCATCTATACGCAGCACCTCTTCTGCCAGGTCAGCAGCCTGGTGTACATCGGCTTTATTGGTAGGGGCAATAACTTCAAAAGTATCGCCATCTTGTTTCGTTTTTTCAAAGCCTAAGGCTTTCAGAATATTATCAGTTACTTCCGGGGCAAATGTTTTGCCGCAGAGGGTATTGATGAAATTATAGCTGGCCGTTATCTTTCTGGGTTCCAGCACAGCAGGGTAGATGTCCTGTACCGGACCGGCAACCTGACCACCGGCAATTTCCAGGATCAGTTGTACCGCGCGTTTCAGGGCAACCGGAACCATCTGCATATCTACTCCTTTTTCGAAATGGGTAGCCGCATCAGTTCTCAGTCCATGGTGCATAGAGGTACGACGGATTGTTTTCGGATCGAAATAGGCACTCTCCAGGAATACCTCTGTAGTGGCATCTGTAATACCCGAACCGGCACCACCGAATACACCGGCAATACAAAGTCCTTTTTCTGCATCACAGATCACCAGGTCTTCGCTGCGCAGCTTGCGCTCTTTATCATCCAACGCCATGAACGGTGTGTTCTCAGCCAGCTTCTGTACAATGATGCGGGCACCGCTGATGGCTTTGTAGTCAAATGCATGTAAAGGCTGTCCTAATTCATGCAGTACAAAGTTGGTGATATCGACAATATTATTGATCGGACGTACGCCGATTGCTTTTAAGTTTAATTGTAACCACTCCGGAGACGGAGCCACTGTAACACCGGAGAGGGTAATGCCCATATATCTCGGACAGGCCACCGTATCTTCAATACTGATCGCTATTGGTAAGGTTACCGCAGTAGTCTCCGGAATACTTACCGCAGGGTATACGGTTTCGTGTAAGGTACCGGTATGGTGAGTCAGGTAAGCACATACATCGCGTGCTACACCCAGGTGGCTCATCGCATCGGTTCTGTTCGGCGTTAAGCCAATAGAAATCGTCTGATCAGCAGCAGAAATGTTGAAGTATGCCGCCGCAGCTTGACCTACAGGAGCATCTTCCGGCAATACCATAATACCTGCATGGCCGGTACCCAGACCGATCTCATCTTCGGCACAGATCATACCTTCACTTACTTCTCCGCGGATCTTTGCTTTCTTGATCTGGAATGCTTCTCCTTCTGTTGGGTGAACCATTGCACCTACGGGGGCAACGACCACATGCTGACCTGCAGCTACATTAGGTGCACCACATACAATCGGTACAATATTACCATTACCCAGGTCTACCGTAGTCAGGCTCAGTTTATCTGCATTCGGATGCTGCTCGCGGGTTAATACCTTACCGATCACTAATCCTTCCAGGCTGCCTTTTACGGCTTCTGCTTTCTCAATTCCTTCTACTTCCAGGCCAATACTGGTCAGGATGTTGCTTAATTCGTCTATTGCTACAGGTTTGGGTAAATATTGTGATAACCAGTTGTATGAAATCTCCATATGTTTTCAGAAAAAATACGCGTTATAATAAGGTGTCAAAGGTAATAATTATCGTGCAGATAACAGCGGTTAAATCAAATTGCGGGCTTTGCCCTATTCAAAAAGATGTTAAAATCGAAAATGTGTTTGTTAATAATTTTTTACCTTTTTTTAAGATATGTATATTTGAAGGATGAATAATGGGGTAGTGCTAATGACTTTGAGTATGACGGGAGTGTTACTGCAATCTTGCAGTACGGCACAATCGCATCAGAAAAGCATGGCGCAACATACAGGTACTGCGCAGAAGAGCACCGGCTTTACTGCTTCCGAATGGAAGCGGGCTGATGGTGTACATCTGATGCCTACCTGGCGCAACCATAAATTACCGTCGGCTTATGAGGTTTATCATATAGACCCTACGGCAATCAATCGTTTTTTTACTGCTTTTCAGCAGGCAGAACAGGTACAGGCATTTACCATACCCTTACCCGAATCTATCGGGCCACAAACATTTACTACTAAAGATGCGGGGATACTCTCAGCAGAGCTCCGCAAAAAATACCCCAACCTCTATAACCTCTCAGGAAACACTACTACTAACCTGGCTCATATACGCCTTAACTACGACGGGCAGTATATGACAGCCATGATTACCTATCAGAACAAAACCTTCCTGCTTTCACCATGGGAAGCTACAAATGGAAGCGTCTACTACTTACTATACAACAAGAACAACACAAACGAAACTAAAAGCCCTTTTGAAAATGGAGAAAAGTCAGAAACAAGTAAATGAATAATAAATAAACAACAATTAAAAGAATGAAAAAAATACTTTTAACCGGTATTTTACTGGGTAGCTTTTGTGTTGCCCTTAATGCTCAGGATCAGTTCTGGGCTACGTCCATGACCGCACGGAATATGGATATTCCTTCTTATGGATTTACCGTTGACCAGCATGCATTACTGCAAACGCTGCAAAAGGCAGGTACTTCTAAAGAGCAGGCCGTAAGTATGACAATTCCTACTCCGGACGGGGGCAGAATGGAATTGCTGGTATGGAAAAACAGCTTGATTCCGGAGGCATTGCAGGCCAGGTTTCCTGATGTGCAAACCTTTGATGCTGTTGTAGCCAATAGTAAGGGTATCAGTGCTAAGTTGGATTATAATACATTCGGCTTGCACGTAATGGTGTATGACGGCGCACGTACTTTCCTGATCAATCCTACAGAAGGGAGCACTAATGGCTATGCAGCTTTTTATAAGGCTGATGCCAAAAGACAGGTGATTATGCCTTGTGTAAATACCGCAGCAGAATCTTCCCTGGTTGCCGGTGCGGAACCGATAAGGGTAGAGGAAGCGAATAGCGGCGTGACGGCGCTGCGTACAAATGGTGCTACCCGCAAAACATACCGCCTGGCATTAAGCTGTACCGGCGAATATGCCGTTGCTGTTGCCGGAGCCAATCCGACCAAAGCAGCAGTATTTTCTGCCATGACGACTTCTATGAACCGTGTAAACGGCATTTATGAAAGAGAGCTGGCGGTGACCATGCAATTTATCCCGAATAATGATACGCTAATCTATACAGATCCTGCTACAGATCCGTTTACGGCTAATAATAACGGTGACCAGTTATTATCACAAAACCAAAATAATACAGCTGCTAAAATCAGCAATAACAGTTACGATATCGGACACATCTTCAGTACCGGCGGCGGCGGTATTGCTATGCTGGAAGGGGTGTGCCGCAGCAACTTTAAAGCAAGAGGTGTAACCGGCAGTGCAAACCCTGTTGGCGATCCTTATGATGTAGATTATGTAGCACATGAGATGGGGCATCAGTTTGGTGCTAACCATACCTTTAATATTTGTAGTGGTACCGAAAATCAGTCCACAGCATATGAGCCGGGTAGTGGTGCTACCATTATGGCTTATGCGGGTATTTGTGGTACGACCAATAACCTGCAGTCTAATAGTGATGCTTACTTTCACAGTGCCAGTCTTAATGAGATTGCGATCAGTCTGGCTAATGGTTCGGCTTCTACCTGTGGTACCGCCGCAACCGGTATTTCAGCCCCTGACTTTACGGTAGATGCTGCCACTGTATATAATATTCCATACATGACACCGTTCGAGTTTGATTTTCCAACGGTAACTCCGGGAAATACAAACAGTGCGCTCACGTATACCATCGAGCAATATAACTTAGGTAACTACCAGGAGAATGAAAACCTGGGTTCTGATTTTACAACAGGCCCTGTTTTTAGAAGCATATTTCCTGATACCGCTACTACCCGTACTTTCCCTAGCTACGCTATCCTGAAATCCGGTATTGTTTCCGGAAAAGGACATCGCCTGTCGAATGGTGCCCGCAGCTATAATTTTAAATTCATAGCCAGAGAGGTAAAAGACGGATGGGGAGCAGTAAATGTTTCTGATCAGAACAATAATATCAATGTAATTGCAACGCCAAGACCATTTGCGATTATTTATCCTAATACGAACGACAGTATCATCAAAAACAGTGCGACGACAATCTATTGGGATCAGGCGCATACCGGCAGTGCACCGATTAACTGTTCTACTGTGAATATCTACTTATCTGTAGATACCGGCAGAACGTATCCTATTGTGCTGGCACAAAATGTACCGAATACGGGAAGTGCGCTGGTTAATATCCCGGATATCACCAGTACTACAGCAAGGGTAAAAATTAAAGCAAGCAATAATATTTTCTTCTCTGTATCCCGCAGAAATGTGGTGATCGGTAATACCGCAACTGCAGTGCCGACTATTGATACCGGGGGTACAACCGCAATCAAGGAACTGGCAACCGCAGAAGGCATCAGTATTTATCCTAATCCTGCTACAGATCAGGTAACCATTAGCTTAAATAAAGAAGCCGGTAATGGTACCATCCAGTTAATGAATATGCTGGGCCAAACGATCTGGACAGAAGAGCTGAGTAGACAACAGGCCAGCAAAACAGTGCCGGTAGGTCACTTAGGTAAAGGCGTATACTACATTCGTTTTGTGAATACAACCGGAGCAGTATATAACCAGAAACTGGTACTGAGATAATTGCTTTTAATGATTATTTCACATAATGAAAGGTTCTTAATTGAGATAAATGGGTTACATTCGTTACGAAAAACTATTTATTCATCTTAAAACATTTTTGTTATGGCAAACGGAAAAAGAGGCGGATTACTGGCATTAGGCCTGGCCGCAGCAGCTTACTGGATCTGGGGGATGAAAAAAGAAGATAAAGACAAAGTGAAAGAAACAGTACGTAATGCAGGCAGTCGTATTAAAGATAAATTGCCGCAGGATATTAAAGACAAGCTTCCAAGCTTTGCTTCAAAATCCTAAGCTTTTTCAAAAAAAGCAGTTTAATACATAAAAAGCGCGCCGGACGATATCGTCCGGCGCGCTTTTTATGTGAGATTTATTCTTTGTCCTTTTTTGGTTTTTTAGCCGCTTTCTTAGCTTTCGGAGGTGCACTTTTAGATGGCCTGGCATTTCTGCCTGCCTTCGCTATAGCTCCGCCATCCTTCGTCTCCTTAGGAACCCTTGGCTTTTGAGAAGGATCAGCTACGTAAGCAAAGTCGATCTGCTTTCTTTCCAGGTCGGCTCTTACTACCTGTATATTGATTCGGTCACCTATACGGAAACGTTGATTGGTATGCTGACCCACCAGTGCATAATCACTTTCTATAAATGTAAAGTCATCCCACTCTGTAAGATCGGCAACTGAGATCATACCCTCACATTTATGCTCAATCGTCTCAGCCCAGAATCCAATAGTAGATACCCCACTGATCAGCGCTTCAAATACATCGCCGATATGTTTGCTCATAAACTCTACCTGTTTATATTTATCAGCAGTTCTTTCGGCCTCCATTGCTTTACGTTCACGCTCAGAGCAATGGGCACATTTGGCTTCCATTGTTTTATCTGGTTTCACTTCATTGTCAATAACCTCCTGTACGATACGATGTACCATTACATCCGGGTAACGACGTATGGGAGAGGTGAAGTGACAGTAATCTTCAAAGCCCAATCCGTAGTGCCCAATATTCTCACTGGAGTAAATGGCTTTTGACATGGTGCGGATACCTAATTGCTCCAGGATATGCTGTTCCGGTTTACCGTGTACATCTTTCAGCATCTGGTTGAACGAACTGGCAATAGTATCCGGATTATTCAGGTTTAACTTGTAGCCGAATCGTGCTGAAAACTGGGCAAAGTTTGCCAGTTTATCTTCATTCGGAACATCGTGTATACGATATGGGAATGGGATAGGGGCGTGGTTTACCTCGCGTTTTCCAACATATGCAGCCACCGTTCTGTTGGCCAGCAGCATAAATTCCTCAATCAGCTGATTAGCTTCTTTGCTTTCTTTTATAATGATACCAATAGGCACTCCCTGTTCATCCAGTTTGAAGCGGATTTCCTGGGAGGAGAAATTGATGGCTCCTTTGGTAAAGCGTTCTGCCCGCAGGTTCTGCGCTATACGGTGCATGGTCAGCACTTCCTCAGCATATTCGCCCTGGTCTGTTTCGATGATCTGTTGCGCTTCTTCATAGGTAAATCTATGATTGGAGTGAATCACGGTACGGCCAACCCAGTATTGTTTCACTTCTCCCTGTTCGTTGATCTGGAAGATCGCCGAGAAGGTAAATTTATCCTCGTGCGGGCGCAGAGAGCAGAGCACATTGGAAATATGTTCCGGCAGCATCGGCAATACGCGATCCGGGAGATAAACAGATGTTGCTCTTTCATAAGCTTCCTTATCCAGTGCAGTGTTAGGGCGTACATAGTGGCTTACATCGGCGATGTGTACCCCCAGCTCGAATGAGCCGTTTTTCAATTTGCGGAAAGAGATGGCATCATCAAAGTCTTTGGCATCAACCGGGTCGATGGTGATGGTAAAGATATCCCTGCAATCTTTTCTGCGGGCGATTTCCTCTTCCGGCAGTATATCGGGCATCGCTTCACTTTCTTTCATCGCTTCGTCCGAAAAACGCAACTGGAATCCATTGTCCAGCAGGATTTCCTTCATCGCGATCTGGTTATCTCTTTCTCCGGTCAGCAGCTCCACTACTTCACCCTGTGGGTTTTTGTTAGATCCGCTCCAGTCAATGATTTTTACAACTGCTTTATCGCCGGTTTTTCCGCCCTTCATGTATTTCGAAGGGATGAAAATATCAAAGTTCACATTGTTTTTATCCGGTATCAGGAACCCGAAGTTCTCAGATACTTCCAGTATGCCGGTGAATTCGTTTTGTCCGCGCTTCAGCACATCAATTACTTTTCCTTCCGGTCTGCCGCTGCTGCTTATTTTTTCGACAATTACTTCAACGATATCTCCGTCAATTGCGGTTTTCATGTCATTACTACGGATGAAGATGTCTTTATCCCATCCCTCTACTATTACAAATCCCATTCCGGATTTGACTACTTCCAGTTTACCGGAAACTTTGCGTCCGGCCAATGGAGATTTTTTCTGTTTTTTCGGTATATATTTCGATTTAGCTTGATTCTTCTTCGCCATAATTATTCGTTTTACTTGTGTATTGTCCTCCGGGGTAAAGGTACAGTCTAAATTTAATAAAAAAAGACCATCAGAGGATGGCCTTTTTTATTAACGCATTATATACAGTTTCCCGTAACCGTTCTTGAAGAACTTATCTACTGCATTATTTTTGTTCAGTTCAATATCCTCTCCCTGACTATTGTTGGTGATTACACGGTACAGGTACACGCCATTACCCAGCAATTGACCATACTGGTCTCTTCCGTCCCATCGGTAATCAGTGATATTTCTGCCGATATGGAGGTTGCCCAGTTCAGACTTCGTGATCTCTTTTACAACTTTACCGGTAACCGAAATAATCTGGATTTTGAACTGGCTTGGTATCTCTGAGCCGGTCATGGTAAACACAAATTGTGTTGCTGTAGAGAACGGGTTAGGATAGTTCAGCACATTGGTGATGGTTGGTTTGTTAAACACCACGAATCCGATTTCATATTTCTTGTTGGTTGCCCCAACCGTGTTGCCGGCTTTATCTTTGGCCGCCACCTGGATAGTATAAGTATTGTCCGCCAGTGTTGGTCTGTATTCAATATAGGCCTCATTCTTACCATTGCTTTCCGCAGGAATGAACTTACAGATTGTACCATCAAACGGAATGGTTACAAAAGTCGGGTCCGTTTCACTATTCATACTCAATTGGATCAATGCCGTATCATTGATCAGGTTATGTTTGTTTTCATCCTTCAGTAAAATACGGATCAGCGGTCGGGCCGACACTATATCTTTATTCAGGATGTGTACCCCGTCAAAGGTTACATCCATGATCGGGTTGATCAGGTCTGACTGCACTTTGAATGGAAGATAGCCCAGGTTGTTCGGATGATATTCTTCCGGCTGGTCCTGATCAGGATTCGCCTCAACATACAATACATTTTTACCGGAATAAGCTGAAGGGTTGTACTGGAACTGGGCTACCAGCGTATCGCCTGCTGCTAAAGGTTTGTACCGTACCGAAGCCAGAGTATGGGTTACGTTGCTGGCATCAATAAGTTTGTATCGTACCAGCATGCTATCCATCGGCAGATGACTGATATTCTCAATACCCAGTTTCAGAGACAGTTGCTCTCCCTGCTGAATAGAATCTTTGAATTCCATGGCTACCAGCTGATTCAATGCTGCCTCTGGTAAAGGTGTATACAGTACACGCCAGTAGCGCAGATCAGAAGGGGTAGACAAGGTACTATCCTTGGTATACCATTCCATACGCAGCTTTTTGTACTGTGCAGCATCGATACCGCTAAGGGAAGTATCCATATTCATAGTAGAAAATAATAAGGTCTCTGTTGCAAAATCCGGTCCGGAGAGTCCATATACATTTACAGAATTACTGTCATAGTCCAGGTGGTTATCTCTCGATTTTATCTGCCACAGCAGTTTCGTCCATGACTTGGCAGGTCCGATCACTACACTGTTCATATTACCATTATCATCGTACGAATTGAAATCGCGGTCAATATCAATTTTGGAATCGGGCAGAGCACCGACCACCTGCGATGGAACAAATGCCTGATAGCCCTTACGGCCAAAAAATATAAAAGGCTTACGACTTGTAAATTGGTCGATTTCTGTGAAACCCAGGCTTTTTACTTTATGGTACAAAGACTGTCCGCTACCATAGGTGAGTGTATCGTTCATCCAGGTATCAATATACGTTTCTCCAGAGGTTGTCGTCATAATTGATTTCATCATTACATAAGTCCCGTCCGGTATACTCTGGATAAAATCCATTGCACTTTTACGCCCCTGAGCAGTCGTAGTCGGGAACTCGATATGATACATACGGTTTAAACATACTGGAGTGCTGCCCGGATACTGACCTGTATTGACTGTTGCGGTAGCTGTGAGCGGACTGATCAGTACAAATTGTACCCCTCCTTCAAATACACAACCGGCATTACCCAGGTTGATATTATTCAGGAAGTTTGAGCTATATGTCGAACTAAAACCGAATACCTGGTTTAATACTCGTAAATTATTATCCTTGGCTCCGAATTCAAACTGAGGATTAGCTTCTGTTAAGTCCAGTCCTACTCTTGTGTTTTTGGCATACTGATAGTAATGCGACTGGTTCCATCCATCAGAACCATTGGCCAGGTAGATGAATGAACTATTGTTCCATACATACTGTCCATTAATTAAGGTGTCAATGGTCGTGCGCCAGTAATACACTGTACTGTCTGCCATCTGGAAGGGAACCGTCCACTTGATTACACCACCCATACTTGTAACATTCTTAGTCTGCTTCATCGGACTGTTGAATCGCTCTGTAGTATCCAGTTCCATGATAAAACGTGTCTCATGCAGGAATGGATTGAGGGTAGAGGCCTTCAGCTCAATATTCTGCTGATGTACGATGGAAAAGTTGTAGGGATATACGGGGGTAAGGTTGTTTTCAGAAATATACAGTTGCAGAGTAGCGCTATTGTTGGCAAATGAAATCTCATCATAGACCTCATTTTTATTGATGCGTATGGTATAATTGTTCAGGCCAACATCAGTAAGTGGATTGACAGGCACATTGAACGACAGTTGTTGCTGATTCAGGATCTTTACTTTTATGGAGTCCTGGAACAGCACTACAGAAGAACCTACTTTCGTATGGGTCAGGTATACATATACAGAATCATTGATCGCTTTTCCGAGGTTATATACTGTTGCCCTCAGGGTAAATGTATCGATAGTTGTATTGACAATAGCCGGGTTGCTGGATAAAAGCGATTCGTCTACATAGTAGTCCGGTTTGTCAGGATTGTATACAGATAAGCCCGGATCACCTTGCAGCAACATATTCTGCGAGTGAATAGAGGTGAAAATATTGCCGGGATTTACATTCTGCAGATTTTCAATATTGCTACGGTATTGCTGGCCCAGCGTTTTGCCGTAATTTTTATACGCAAAATTCTGGTACATCCCCCTCATATAATTAGCCAGGTAGCTGGTCCATCCGAAGTTATCGCAGGCAATCATAGCAATAGAGCCACCATTAGGCACATCAATATAGCGCTCACTGATTGTCCTCGTCGTACTTGGCGTGAAAATATTCGCAATATCACAGCCATGTGCCATAAACACCGGGAAGCGAGGTTTTGAATTGGTATTCTCAGGGTTATTCAGGTTATAATCAAATCCACTGGCCGATGCATGGCCGAAAAAGTTAACGTATTGTACTCCTGATCTCATCAGCGAATCGATCTGGGCACTGGCGTTCTCTATAACATCTGTAGAGCTTTTTCCTGTTGTGATGATTGTTGCACCGGTAAGGGTATCTTCGATAATCGCTTTACAGGCATTCAGGCCTGCGTACAATTCTGCTTGTAAAGTAACGCCCTGTGAACCGGCAATATGGAGTCCTTTCTTTTTCCATAAACTATTGGTGAGGTTAGGGACAGCAGGCGTTTTGATGGCTTCTTCGTAAGATTTTACCTTCTCCAGGTAATTCGCAATTTCAGTATTATTCTGTACAGAAATCCTGCCTATGGCAATTGATGGGATATTACTGTAGCCGATTTCCGCCAACAGGTTATCCGATCCCGGTGTTCCTAGTGTAGGGACCATAGGATATGAGTAAGTGGCAGGATTAGATACATAATCTCTTATGTATTCATAACTGATTCCCTTGCCGATAATAAGCATATACTCCGGCTTATTGCTCCAGCTGCTGCTGCTTTGGGCGTATTTCAGGAATCGTTTTATAGACAGTCCGTTATATTCATAACCATAGCCGAACTGGTCATAAAGATCATTGGCTTCTATGACTACCGCCTGGAAAGCGCCACCGGCTGCAGAACCACGATAAGATTTATAATCTGCAATAGCACTGTTCGGCATGTTTATATAAGCCTTATCTGTAAGGATAAGATAATTACCCTGGTTAGCACTTTGGGTATAATTCTTAAACGTAACCGGGATCAGTGTGGTGATTGTTTTAGGTGCCTGAGCATAATAAATACTTCTGCTGTTGCCACCAGTTGCCGGTAATACAACATTAACTGTGCCGGAACCATTGATGTGGTAAATATTGTTGGTGGCCTGGTCAAATACGTAATGCGTATTGCTGCTGGTATTGGTTAAGGTGAGCAATTGTACCGCATTGTTGGCGGCTACATCAAAATTAAGGCTGGATACCGATCCGAAGTTGAATGTGCGTGGATAGTATAGTCCCGCCTTCTGTACGGTAAAGCCATATTGCTGAATATTGGAAACCGTAATGGTATTACTGTTGTTCAGGGAAGCACTGTTGATATTGAAGTTTCTCCGTACAAGCGTGTAAGGTGCCAGGCCCGAGGTGTCTAATACCATGGTCCCGTTAATGTAATACTGCAGGTTATTGCCGTTCAATTTGGAATTCCATAAGGTTACCGTCTGTAAAATAGAGCTGGCACCGGTATAGATATTTGGTGTATTATAGGTAAGATTAAGTGGTGCAAATGAGGTAATGCCCCAACCTTCACCTTTATCATTTTTAGCTGAATAGTAATAGACTAGCTCTGTGCCTGTATAATAAGATTCTCCCTGGGCAAAGCTACTGCGCAAAGACGTGGTCGGTAAGGCTGTAGTCATACAATAAGGTTCTGCAGCCGGCGGAGTGCCTGGCATTACATTATTGTTCAGCGTCAGGCGGGCATTATTACCAGTAGTGTTGAAGGTAATAAAGTAATACGCCGTATCAGAAATACCGTTGACATCCACATCAGGCTGGTCGCCCGGATTGTTATACAGTTCTGTGTCCATCTTGCCATTGGCCTTCGTGCCATAGAACTCTATATAGTCATTGCTGCCTAAGGCACCGTTACTGCTCACATATACCGGTACTTGTACCCCCTCGCGGAATACTGAGAATTGTGTACCCTGTACACTACCCATACCATAGCTTTGTAAGGCAGCATAGGGTATGCGGTAAATACCGTTTTCTCCAACTTTAACTTTAAAATAGGTCTGGTTATAATTGATCCATTCATTCCCGTAAGGCTGGGCATAGGCGCCGTACCCGGAGAGTAGTATTACCGCCGCAAACGAAGCCGGCAGCAATTGTTTTAGTTTTTTGTAGATATTAAATTGCATGGTGTGCAGGAATTAAGGTTTAACAGGTGTAGAAGATGGTTCAGGCGCAGGTTGGGGTACAACAGGTACATCCTGCGGGTTTGCCGTATTCTTTTTCTGTTTATTAAAATTCAGTTTCAGAGAAACAACATGAGAATATAAAGGGTTGTCCTGCATATTCAGGCTGGTAAAAGCATAGTCAATATGCAATTGTTTGATCTTGAACCCTACACCGATTGCCGGTTGAAATACAAAGTACTTATTTCTATTAGTCGTATCGGTATTGTCGCCGGTCTGGTACATATTACTGATACCCCCGCGCAGGAAGATTGTATTTTTATAAGAAGCTTCCAGTCCCAGTCTCGGGTCTATGCTGATCGGTTTACCACTGATCAACGCCTGCCTTTTACCATCGGTAGTAAGGTCTGCCCCCAGTTCTGTATACAACTGAAAATCTTTCTTCGGCTTCAGGAAGTGATAGCCGAACCCGATATTCAATCTCGGGTTCATCACCTCATAGGATTTGATCGGAATTTCATTGCCGGTTTTGCTGAACACTTCTTTTTCCTTTTCGGTAAGATGGAAACTCCAGGAAGTAATAGTAGTCGTTATATCTCTCGCCATCACCCCGAACTGCCACTGGCCGGAGCGGATCTTCAGACCCAGGTCCAGGCCGGCACCCCATGCATTAGCCATACTGCCCACATTACGGTAGAGTACTTTGGCATTGGCACCCAGGCTTGCTTCAGTATTCTTTTTATGCTTAAACCAGTCCAGTTGCTGTGCATAACTGAAGGTAAAGGCATAATCACCTGCCGAGATCGCCTTCAGCTTACTATCATCAAAAGAGCCATCAGGCTGTACATAATCAAGTGTGTAGGGGATATTATCTGTGGCAAAACGTATGAAGGATATACCGATCATGCGTTTTTTATCTTTCAGTTTCATGGCCAGTGCACCGAAATCATATTTCGATATACCACCAAAATATTCGGCATGCATCAGGCCCAGTTCCGCATCATTCTGCATATTGGCCAGTCCGGCAGGGTTCCAGTAGGTAGAATATACATCGCCGGTAGCGGCAGATTGTGCACCACCCATGCTTAATCCTCTTGCTCCTACACCGATGTTCAGGTACTCATTCACATAAATACGAGATTGTGCATTAATGGCTAGGGGAAAACATGTTATAAATGATAAAATGTGTAAATTTCTTATTTTCATTTCCTTTCTGATGCTTGAGGTTTGAGTACTTAACGACAAAAATACTAAAAAAATTACGAGTTATATACTAACAAAATGTAATTCATTTACTACAAGAACGTGTTGACGGTTCCGATATTTCTCAATAAATTTGCGAACCTTAATGTTTAACAATGAAGAACTTTATTCCGGAATTACGGGAGCGTGGATTGCTGCAGGATATGATTCCTGGTACAGAAGAATTATTAGAGAAAGAACTGGTCAGCGGTTATGTGGGCTTTGACCCGACTGCCGACAGTCTGCATATAGGAAGCATGTTGCCCATTATATTATTAAAGCACATGCAGCTGGCAGGACATAAGCCTATCGCATTGATCGGTGGGGCCACCGGCATGATTGGTGACCCGACCGGTAAATCGGCGGAGCGTAACCTGCTGGATGAAGCAACCATCGAAAAGAATATTGCCGGCATCCGTAAGCAGCTGGAGAAGTTCATTGACTTTGATGAGCACCTGGCTAATAAGGCAGAGATCGTGAATAATAATGACTGGATCGGCAAATTCTCCTTCCTGGATTTTATCCGCGATGTGGGCAAGCATATTACCGTGAATTATATGCTGGCTAAAGATTCTGTACAAAAGCGCCTGGAGTACGGCCTGTCTTTTACAGAGTTTACCTACCAGTTGATTCAGGGTTATGACTTCTTTCACCTGTATACAACACAGGGCGTAAAACTGCAGTTCGGTGGTGGTGATCAGTGGGGTAATATCGTTACGGGTACAGAGTTTATTCGCCGCAAAGCTCAGGGCGAAGCTTTTGCCTTTACCTGTCCGTTGCTGAAAAAAGCGGATGGAGGTAAGTTTGGTAAAACCGAAAGCGGAAACATCTGGCTGGATCGTAATAAAACATCACCATATGTATTCTATCAATACTGGTTGAATGTAACTGATGATGATGCGAAGAACCTGATCAGAATATTTACGTTCATCCCGGTTGCAGAGATCAATGCCCTGATTGCAGAGCATGAGACCGCACCGCACCTGCGTCTGTTGCAAAAACGTCTGGCTGAGGAAGTGACCACTATGGTACACTCTAAAGAAGACCTGGAGTTTGCACAGCAGGCTACAGAGATCTTGTTTGGGAAAGCTACGGAAGAAGCGCTGACCGCATTAAGCGAGCAGCAATTGCTGGAAGTGATGGATGGTGTACCACAGGTAACTTATAGCAAAGCGGCATTGGAAGGAGAGGGTATAGACCTGATCACTTTCTTTGCGGAAAGCGGTATCTTCCCTTCTAAAGGAGAAGCCCGTAAGATGCTGCAAAGCGGTGGGGTGAGTATGAATAAAAATAAAATTCAGGGTATTGAAGCACGCCTGGAGGCTACTCAGTTACTGAATGATAAATATGTATTGTTCCAGAAAGGTAAGAAACAATATTACCTGGCTGTGTTTGAATAATACAAATGCACTTTACTAAAAAAGGGACTGATCGAAGATCAGTCCCTTTTTTAGTAAATGTTATGCTGATTGTTATTGCATTCTTGTTTTCTGGCTTCTTACATATTGTGCCGCAATTGCGGCCAATTCGGGCCATCTGTCTTTATGTGCAAAAGGTACCTGTATCCATTCTTTCATCGGGCGGCCCTTGCCGGAAGGGTCGAACAGCAATGCACCTTCCAGTTGCTGTGCCTCTTCCCGTATGGTTCCAGTCAGTTTAAAAACCATTGCCTCCTGGAAAAAGCTGGCAAATGCTTTCCCTTCAATTTTAAAACAAGGCTTACCAAACATCTGGCTGGATACAGCATTGGGTACAGATTGTCCGATCTGTTCGTATGTCTCTATTGCATTCATATTTGCTGAGTATGATCACAAAAGTATATCAATTCTGCATAAAACGATACTACAGTAGAGCACATTTATTTTGCGATAGCAGCTTTAATCACCTGTTCCAGATCCGCCCAGGCACCACCATTATATACATGCTTAAAGCCCCTTTCTTCTAAGAGTTGCTGCACTTTTACACTCCTTAATCCGTGCGAGCATACAGTAATATATGTTTTGGCAGTATCTAATTCTGTATAGCGTTCGCGTATCGTTCCCAGCGATATATTGACCGAGCCTTCAATATGTCCGGTCGCATACTCCTGTGGTGTGCGCACATCGAGTATTACAGCCCCGCGCTCGATTAATTGGTCCAGACCTTTAGTCATGGTCGCATAGCGATAGGTTCGGTAACCAGCATAGATCAGCAACAATGTACTGGTAATAATAATTATAGCTTTCATTGTTTACGTAAAATCTGACGGTCTATATAAAAGGTTCCGAATGGGATAATGCAGGCCAGCAGTACCTTCCAGGTAGTAGTCCGGAAGCGCCAGCGTTGTTCTATACCTGTGCTTACAGTATTGAATACAAAGAGCAGGAATAAGGCGCCGTGTACAGAGCCCATGAGTTGTACCGGTTGCGGATACTGGAACAGGTATTTCAGTGGCATGGCAATAAACAACAGCAGGATAAGGGAGATTCCCTCCAGGAATGCAATGATGCGCAGCCTGCCGATCTTCGTTTTAAATAAGGATACAAGCATAATTTATCTGATATATGGTCTGGTGGCAAAGGGAGAAAAGGGCCAGGGAATGGCGATAAAAATAATCAGTAAGGCAAGTGCATACCACAAAGCCATGGTACGGAATTTATTCCGGTCGCTGTTCTGCCTTTTGGACAGCGATGAACCTATGGTGATGAGTATAATCGCGATCAGCATAAGTATTGCGTGTATCAGACTGAAAAAGGTAATGTCGAACTGCTGCCTGGCCTCTGCGTTATGCTCCCGGAAAAATCGGGTTATAGGGCTTTGTGCATAGAGCAATATACCGGCAATTAGCTGTATATGCGCAATGGTAGCGGTCCAGTGGCGAATAGCATTATCCGTTTTGCCAAAGTTGCGCTGTTTCCATAAACCGGTACAGGCAGTAATCAGTGAGAGAATAAGGCTCAGCAATACCAGCCAGCGGAGCAAAGAGTGATAAACAGTAAGTGTCTGATACATGATTTTCAGTTGACAGGGCAAAGGTAAATTAAAAAACATACCAATTAGTATGTTTTGTGTCAAAAAAATTACCTCAGCATATTGAGATAGTTTTTTAGCTCCTTCAGATAAGGAAGATATACCGATTTACTGTTCTCCAATTTGCCGAAATTACGAATACCCCAATAGCCAGACATAACGAAGAGTGTTACCTGGCGGGCATTTACATCCTTACGGACAATGCCTTTTTTCTTGCCTTCATTCAGGGAATCAATCATTACCTTTTGCCATTGCTGGTTCAGTTCATTTAACGCCTTGCTGAAATCTTTGTTCCACGGTGTCATTTCCTGGGTCAGGTTAGCTGCAGGGCAGCCATATTCTACTTTCAGAAAATCATTTTCCATCAGCAGTCCATGCATCATATCATATATGGTATTCAGTGGGTCTGCGGCATGTTTAAACGGACCAATGAAACCCTCTGTGAGTGTGGGTTTCAGGATCTCGTTCACGATTGCTTCGCCCATTTCATCTTTATTTTTGAAATGGTAATAAAAGGCCCCTTTAGTGACCTGTGTTGTCGCCAGTATATCATCTATACTTGTGGTCTGATAACCCCTGGTATAGATCAGTTCAAATGCCTTCTGAAGGATATGCAGCCGGGTGGCTGCCGCTTTTTTCATCATGATTTTTGCGTTATGCTCTGGTGTAAGCGGAAGTGTAATTTACAGCTTTACACAGAATTGAGGGCATAAAAAATGCTCATACAGAGATGAGCATTTTTCCGTTATGGCATTCATAAGTGTTTACGATTCACAACTGCTGCAGGTAACCAGATTGTTCACCAGTTCTTTCGATACGCTCTGGCTACGTTGGTAATACAGCGTTTTAACACCCAGTTTCCATGCCTCGATCATCAGGCGGTTTACATCTTTGATCGGCATATTGGATGGGATGTTCAGGTTCAGACTCTGTGCCTGGTCTATAAAGCCCTGGCGGATAGATGCCTGCTGAATGATCTCCAGTTGAGATATTTCTTTGAATGTTTTGAATACATCTTTTTCCTGTTGTGTCAGCTCTGTAATATGCTGTACACTACCATTGTTCAGCATGATGCCTCTCCAGATTTCTTCATTATCCAGACCTTTCTCTTCCAGCAAAGCTTTCAGGTACTTGTTCTTACGCATGAAGTTACCTTTCGACAGACCAGCTTTGTAATAGTTACTGCTGAATGGTTCAATGCCCGGAGAGCACTGGCCCAGGATCGCCGAAGATGAAGTCGTAGGCGCAATCGCCAGCAGGGTAGTATTTCTTCTTCCATATCCTTTCAGAATTTCCGGTTCGCCGTAGATATAGCTCAGCTCCGCCGTTGCTTTTTCCGATTTTTCGTGGATATGTTTAAAGATCTCGTTGGTCAGTTGTTTGGCGCGCAGCCCTTCAAAAGGAATACGGTTTTTCTGCAGGTATGAGTGCCAGCCCAGCACACCAAGGCCCAGGGCACGGTGTCTTTTGGCAAAGCGGTTCGCTGCAGCCAGGTAATAATTGTCTTCTGTTTTTACGATAAACTCCTGCAATACCGCATCCAGGAAGAAGATGGCCATTTTTACCGCTTCTGTATCTTTCCATTCATCATACAGCTCCAGGTTCATGGAAGACAGGCAGCAGATAAATGATTCGTCGATTGTAGACGGCAGGGCAATCTCAGAACACAGGTTACTGGCATTGATCTGCAGGCTCAGGTCTTTGTATACCTGCGGCTTGTTACGGTTTACATTATCGGAGAAGAACAGGTATGGTAAACCTTTCTGCTGGCGCGATTCCAGGACTTTAGCCCAGATCTCACGCTTCTGCATATCACCGTCGATCATTTCCTGCATCCAGTAATCCGGAATACATACCGCGAAGAACAGGTTCTGAATCGGGTGGCCAATGTTCTTAATGTTTAAAAATTCTTCTACATCCGGATGGTCGATATCCAGGTAGGCAGCAAAAGCCCCGCGGCGTACGCCACCCTGAGAGATCGTATCCATAGCCGTATCGAACAGTTTCATGAAAGAAACCGCACCGCTACTTTTACCATTATCGGTTACCGCAGTACCACGGGCACGCAGTCCGCCGAAATAGCCGGAGGTACCACCGCCGATCTTGGTCTGCATGATCACCTCGCCCAGTTTATGGGTAATACCTTCGATATGGTCCGGGATATGTACATTAAAGCAGGAAATCGGTAAGCCCCTTTCGGTACCCATATTGGCCCAGATCGGAGAGCTCAGGCTCATCCAGCCTTTCTCGATCAGCTCCTTAAAACCTTCTTTATATTCCGGTTTGTACAGGCGCTGTGCTGCTGCACCGGCAATACGGTCAATAGCACCCTCTACGGTTTCACCTTTCAGTAAGTAGCCTCTGTTTAATATTTGCTCACTTTCTTCATTGAGCCACCATAATCTTTCCATATCTTAATCTAATATTTTAATGGGCTTTTTATTTTCGTCGATCGCTACGAAGGTAAACATACCGCTGATCGATTTTTTGCGTTCTTCGCTGAACATGGTTTCCTGGAAAATCTCTACCGATACCTTAAGGCTGGTATTACCAATCTCGGTAATGCGGCCCACCAGTTCTATGATCGTATCGGCAGGAATAGATTCCTTGAAATCGATCTGGCTGGAGGAGATCGTCACCATTCTTTTACGGCTGAAACGGGTAGCTGCAATAAAGGCTACTTCATCCATCATATGCATGGCCGTACCACCGAATAAGGTGTTGTAGTGATTGGTTGTATTCGGGAAAACCACTTTAAAGATGCGGGTTTCCGCATTCTTGATTCTTTCTTCTATACTTAAGTTCATCTTATGGGATCGTTGAATTAGGATTAGAACAGGTCCATTGCAGTTATACTCTTATCGTGTTTGGTGTAGTCTACCGGGCGTTTTGCAAAGAAATCGTCCAGGCTATTGGCAAACACTTCTTCTTCAAACCACTGCATCGGCATATATTCCGCTTCAGAAATATTATAGATTTTAGACAGGCCGATTTTTGCCAAGCTATCGTCAATACGGTATTTCATAAAGTTCAGGATATCATTTTTGCTGATCTTTTCCAGGTCGCCGTCTTCGAAAATCCAGTCCAGGATTTCTGATTCGATCAACAGCGATTCTTTCACAATCTCCTGTATCTGCGCTTCTTTGATCGTATCCAGGTATTCAGGGAATTCTTTTTTGATCTGGTTGATGATGTAGATACCCGCATTCGCATGCAATTGCTCATCTACAGAAGTCCATGCAATGATGTTGCTGGTATTCTTCATGTATCCTTTGAAACGGGTAAAGTACAGGATGATCGCGAACTGGCTGAATAAAGATACATTTTCGATCAGGATGGTAAATAATACCAGTGAAGTAATGTATTCCTGAGGCTCATCGCTTTTTGCATTTTTCAAAGCTGCGCCCAGGTACTGGATACGTTTTTTGATGGCCGGAATGTCCAGTATCTTTTCAAACTCACTGCTGTAGCCTAGCACTTCCAGCAGGCGGGAGTAGGCTTCAGAGTGGCGGAATTCACATTCTGCAAAAGTACTGCCCAGTCCGTTAAATTCCGGTTTAGGCAAGTGCAGGTACAGGTTACCCCAGAAGGTTTTTACACTTACCTCGATCTGTGCGATCGCTAGCAGGCTTTTCTTGATGGCCTGTTGCTCAGCAAAGTTCAGGTGAGAGTGGAAGTCCTGGAGATCTGCGGTAAAGTCAACCTCTGAGTGTACCCAGAAGGATTTGTTGATCGCATCGGTAAATTGCAGCACCTCCGGATATTCGAAAGGCTTATAATTTTGTCTGAAGTCGAAAATACTCATAGCGTTTACTTTTTACGTGAACAGTTTATTATGTTTTATATCGCAAAAAGCAGGGTCAGCGTACTGGTGTATGGCCAGAGCGGCATACACAGAGTGGCAGACTTGCTTTTAAGCGAAAGCAAAAATCGTTGGTATTAAACAGGCATCCTGGCTTATACACACAGTGTATTTACAGTTGCGCTACAGCTCGTGAGTTACACACGATTCCCCTGGTTTCAGTTCGGTATGCGGTTACATACTAAATGTTTAATACCCATTAAGAACCTTTCGGTTTCCAAAGGTAATATCCCGTACTTTATTTTAAGAAAGGAGATATGCACAGCGTGTTGATAATGTTGGGAAAGGTAGGCCTGTATTGACTTTACGCATGCTGGATAAGTGCAGGGGCTGTTTTGGACATAGCCCCGGTCTCAAAGCCTTTACTGGCTGGGCAGTAGGTGGCAGAACCGTATTTTTTGATACCTTTGGAACATATATTATGAGCACATTATTTAACGTTCGGGTATACGGAATCGTGATCAACGAACAGCAGGAGGTACTGTTGAGCGAGGAACAATACGGCAAGCATCATTTTGTGAAATTCCCGGGAGGGGGACTGGATTACGGAGAAGGCGCGATTGAGTGTATACACCGTGAATTTGAAGAGGAGTTGTGTTTACGCATCAAACACTGTACCCATTTCTATACCACCGATTTCTTCCAGAAGTCTATGATGGACGATACCCAGATCATCAGCATTTATTATATCGTAGAGCTGGAAGAAGGGCAGGAGATACCTGCACATTCCGATACCGGTATTTTATATTTTCATCCGATCAATGAAAGCCTGGAATCAAAGCTGAGCCTGCCGATCGATAAGGTGGTGGGGAGGATGTTGGAGAATAAAGTGTAAAAAGAGGTCTGGCAATTTAATTGTCAGACCTCTTTTTACACTTTGCTAATTGGATGCTTTAAAGATGTCCAGTTCATAGCCAAGCTGAATCTGATAAAAATTGTATTTATTATTTTCAAGTAGCCAGTTGCGTCTAAATCTCCAGAACATTTTGGAATCAGTATTAATTTTAAAAAAAACATTGAACCAGACAGTATTATAAGCATTAGCAAACATATCATTATACTCAAATCGTTTGTTAGATATATCAATCCACCTGCGATCATACCCAAACGATAAGCCATATCTTGAGTCTGGTTTAATTTCACACATGATTCCGAATCCGTAAGAAGTTGTATTGACTCTAGAGATATTCTGACTTTGTAGTTGTGTTATCGTTCCTTGAATGATTTTTAAAGAATCAGCAACAGGAGTGGAGCCATAAGCAAAATTTCCATTAAGTTGAAAATTTAGTTTTCTATTTTGAAGATTAAGTTTAAACAGATTTAGATCCATGCCAAAACTCCATTGCTGATACTGCAGTACTTTCAATGGATTTAATGTGAAGTGATTTGTACTGTCTACCAAACTCTTGTTCTTATCCAAATCAAATGAATCCAAATATAAATACCTATTGTTTTCTTCAATTTTGTTTAGAGATAATCGTGGTTCTATAAAAGCAAACATTCCACCATATATGCCATTCTCGTTAACTATTTCACTTAATGGCTCAACTTTTCCGGTAAGTATATTTATTTTTTTTGACACTTCAATTTGTACTAATCCATTTGGTTCATTATCGCTCAAGCCTCTAAAGTCTGTGTATGCTCTCGCTGTTAGTATTCGAGAACGCTTTTCTTTTTTTAGCTCTACAATGGAGTTAGGCTCACTTAATTCTACTTTGCAATTAGTGGGGCTATAGTCTTCATTGTCGGTTTCTGAAACAACTTTATAATCAAGTATATTACTCAGCATAAAGTAAGCGTTGTGGGATTTGCTGTTTATAAAGTCACTCTCTACAAATGAAGAATCAGGAATATTTTGTGTAGCTTTTTTATAAAGTGTATTTATTAATTCTCTTGTATTTCCAGAGTATATCCTCATAAGGCTAAATCGGTCTGGGTCAAACTTTCCGGTAATGCTTATAGGTTTATTATTGCGAAACCTGATTGTATTAGTGCCATATACTTGCGTGTATTCATTTACAACAGGTAAAAGGTCTGCAAAGATGTTTTTTATACCTCCATCTTCAAACTCAACAGTGACATTTTTGATCTCAAATTTTACTGGAATAAATAAAGCGGCATTGGCTGTTTCCTTGACACATTTACATCTTTTTTTAGAACAACAATTTGATTTAATACCGTTACTTTTTTGACCAGAGGTTATGCTTTGGTTTGTTTTCCTATAGGGGACCTCGATATTTATATCGATGAATTTTCTCTTTAGAGTTATATATGCAGTGACGGGTTCATCGTCCTGAAATTCTGCTCTCGCTTTGATCTCATACATAATTTCTAAAGCCTTATGATCTACATCGGTACTTAATTTTTCAAATGGTGTATTATTTTTTAAATATAAGTCCGCTAGTTCATTCCGGAAAATTTCTTTAAATTCTTCTTCTTTAAATTCAGGAAATGGTATTTCTTTACTTGCCTGGGGTTCTGAAACATTTTGTAGGAAGGCTTTATATATTGATAGTAATTCCGTTACACTGTACCTATCTGTTTTTGATGCACCTTCAAATATATCCTTGCCATGTTATTCTGCTATTTTGAATGTTTTTAAGTCCCGCAATGTAATTTGGAAGCAGAGCAATAGTATCTATAATTTCATCTCCTGCATTTTTTAAAAAATCAGATGTCTCTTTTGCCTTTTTACTAGAATCAACGGTTGTCACTGCATTTAAAAAGAATTCTGTTCGTAGAAATTTTCCGTGTCAATATCTGCAATAGGATTAGGCTGTGTTAGGGTTGATAATTTTAAGGTATGTATATTGCCATCCCTTTTGTATTGGTATTGAAAGACCTGGCGTTTAAATACAAAGCTACCATAAAGTGTTTTTTGGGAGTTTGAGTAAAAGCAGAAAATGCGATTAGAGAAATCGAGACAAAGAAGATTAGTTTCTTCATAAAAAGTGATTTTGAAGGTTAAATAGTACTCATTGCAAAACACTCCTTCTGATTCAATCCATAATTATTCTGTTTTTTATGGATAATATTGTACAATAAAAATACTTCTTCAACCCTACCTCTGTCAAGGGTATTTCTCCCGTTCTTAAAGGGGGAAATATACATACCATAAAAGAGCATAGCCCCGGCCGAAGGCCGGGGCTATGCTCTTTTATGGTTGATAATGCGTTATTTATAATACACAATCTGCCGCTCCGTGATCATTGTCTTGCCGTTTACATGGTCCAGTCTCAGTGTCCAGTTATGATTGCTGTCTGATTGCATGTAGTGATAAGTCGTCTGTATAATACTGTCCTTATTATTTAATACTTTGAATGTATCGGAGGCGGCGACCAGGTTTTCCTGGGCATCATATTTCATGCCGCGTAAGTACGTCGATCGGTCATTGTTATCCACAACGCGGGTATGCGTCAAATGGCCCATTGCATTAACCTGGTTGTACAGTTTTTTCTGCAGGTTATTATTGATATAACAGTGTGCTTCCTGCGCATAAAAATCCAGCAAATAGCTGAATATAACCCATTGCTCCTCCTGCCCGGTGGCCATATCCGTATTCGTTGTATTGCCAATGCGCCCATTGATGTAAGAGGGTACAGACTTCGCCAGCAGTTTGCCGGAGGCATCATAGATGTTATACTGTAACTCATCACCTTGCTCCGAAAAAACAAATTGATGTTTGTGGCCCTCCGCTTGCTCCGATAATTTGCGGCCTTTGGCATCTGCCGGATAGGAAGTGAGGCGCAATTCTTTGACCTTCCCATGCAGGTTATGAGAAGTCCAGCCGTTGTACTTAATTTTGGTTTCATTTTGCTGTGTAAAACTGAATAGTGCACACAATGCCAGTAGGTATAATATTCCTTTCTTCATGCGATTATTTTGGGTTTTCTTCCTGTTTCAGATACAAGGTCGTTAAAGTTCTGGCCCAGTAGCGGGGCACATTATATTCCTGTTGCAGATGCGCTACCACATCATTCGACTTTTTGTCCTTTGCCTGAAAGGCATCCAGTATCCCGATCCATGTTGCGATCTCCTTTCCCGTTTTCTCGATCACCTGCTCATTGCTCACATTCCAGTAGTCCTGTTTCATACTTAATGATTTATACTGATGCATATTAATACATTTTTTGAATTGTACCGACACAAATGCGCATAAAAAAATCATCATCTCCGGAATGCCCGGAGATGATGACCCTCTCTTCATTGAATACAGCTCATCTGTACACTTGCAATTTAATGCCTTACAAAGGTAAGCTGTTCGGGCAGGGGCTACGCCGGGTGTTTCACCCCTTTATAAAGGGTGTGCCGGAGTGGGGAGGAGGTAGTAATAACAATTCGGTACTGCTCCGACAGATTTTCCTTCTGACTGCATCATAACTCACTCTGACTACATAATAATTCGTTCTGATGGTATCATAATCTGTTCTGTTCATAAAATATTTTCTTCTGTCAGCATCATAATGCATACTGCTGGTAACATAATTCGTTCTGTCTGTGTCATAATCCACTCTGGCTGTCAAATAATCCATGCTGTAATCATATTTATTCATACTGCTGGCAGGTAACATAACTATGCACAGGCAATAATTTAGTTGGTTGATGAAAATAAATCAAGAAGAAAATGCTGATAGTCAATATGCTGTAAGAAAATAATGAAATCGTTTACAGTACTGCATTGTAAGGTTTTTTTGATACTTATATTTGAGTAGCAAAACCTTTGCGATACCTATTGTAAATCATTAAACTAAAATGCTATGAATCAGAAAGAAGTCAATTTTCTGTCGATGTGCCGTTCGGTACAGCAGGTGCTGGACACTTACAAGACAACCTGGTGGGCTGTCCCGGTTTTTGTCCAGAATGTCGAAATGTTTACACAGCTGGTCAGCGAGCTGTCTACAGCTGCTAAAGGAGCAGAGCTACGCTCAACAGGTGTTACGGAGCATAAACTGGACACCGAAGTCCGGGCTGTGCAACTGGCGGTGAATCTGGCGAAAAGGGCCAGCGTTTATGCACTGGATACCAATAATCCGGCATTGCATGATCAGTTAAGGATCTCCCGGACAGCTTTAATCCAGCGACCCGATAACCTTACCCTGTCTAAACTACGGGATGTTTACACCCGCCTTCAGGCACTGGCCGCACAATTGCAGCCTTACTTTATTACAGAAACCGATCTGAACAATCTGAACGAACTGAACAATGCGTTTGAGCAACAGATCAGCCGACCGCGTACCACGATTGTGGAGCGCAAGACGTACAATCAGGAGCATATACCAGAGCAGATTGCGCAGTCTGCGCCTCTGCCTGTATAAGATCGACAGCCTTATGAACCTGTTTTCCGATACTGCCCTGGAGCGGGAATACAGGTCTGCACGCATGATCCAGAACCTGGGCAGCCGCTTTGAGCAAAACCCGGAGGAGGGTATGGAGGAATAGTTGAATAGATAAAGGAGCCGGGAGACTCCTTTATCTATTGTTGAATTATATTTGTGACTCGCACTAAGCATAGGAGCTAGTGGGGTAGTGATATCTAACTTTACATTATTCCCCACCATTTTCTATTTGTGTATTGTCTTCAACAGATATATCATCTTTCGCCAAACTATCATAGTATAACTTTGTTAGTTCAGATGTTAGTAGGTCGTCATTCAAAATTTTGATTAACAAATCTTTAGATACTCGAGTGTCTAAAAGAAACTGTGTTCCTTCTTCATTATATCTCATCCTATTTCTAGTAAAAGGATGAGTCTTTGCAAATTCAATAATGTTTGCATTTGGTATATTATTTTTGATCACAGGTGAGTTCCTAGCTACTTTTGTTAGTTTCCTAGCGAAGCTTATGTTGTTTACAAGTTCCTCAAGTGCTGTAATGTTATTAATTAGCTGCATTTCACTAATCACACTTAAGCTAATGGCTGCCTCTCTTGTGATAATATCATAAAAGCCAAAACTTCTCTCAATAGCGTTTAAGTCAATTATAATAATTTCACCCGCAACCCTCATTAATTGGAATTTGGGTGTAATTCTTAATAGCTGATCTTCAAATCTTTCAAGTCGTTGATTATGTTTCATAAAAAGGTAACCACCTCTTCCAATAACTTCAACTGAAGAGAGTTTTTTATACAGCGTTACCTCGTTAGAATCATCAGCAATAACAACAATAAGAGAATTGATATCTGATAATTGATGAGAATTAAAATTAAAGGTTTGCAAATTATCATTTCCAATAACTTCCTGTAACATTTGTAATTCTTGTGGCACTTCTAAATCATATTGATAAAAGCATCTTCCCCTTTCGTCAGCAGTTGACAGTTGTAATACAGCATAATCATCCTTTGAAATGACAAAATTTTGTATTGCATCAAGGAATATGTTTTTTAATATCGGTAAATCATCGCCTTTAATATCTAGCTTTTGAGGTTCTTCAATATTATTAATGTTAGCATAAAATATGATTTGCAGTTCTCCTTCAGGGTTATTTACAAATTCGAGGGCGATATCTAATTCTTGTTTATTCATTTTGCTTTACTTTATATGCGTAATAAATTCGCTCATCGAGTTTAAAGTATTTTACTCGATCGTTTTCTGTTAATTTATTTCTACTAATTATTATTTTATTTTGTCTATTTTCTCCATTTCTAAATTCCCCATCTACTTTATAAATCTTGAATTGAAGTATTGCTAATGTGGGATTTGCATAAAATATATCTGTTCTGATATATATTGAGCCGATAGCGAGAAGAAGGATAAAGAAAACAATTACATACCTTATGTTTTCGAATTGAAAACAAACAAGTGGAATAATATATGTAGTTAAAAAAGTTAAGTGTTCATAATCTATATTTTCAATTGCAATTATTTTAAAAGAAAGTTCTGGGGTTCCTTTCATTTTAAAAGCAAAATCAGAATAAGAAATACATCCAATTATTAAGGCAAGCAAGCAAATTGCAGGGATAGTATTTGTTTTTAATAGAGTTGAAAATCCAACAAATGAACAGTCTTTTGAAAAGCAAATTGGTATTTTAGCTGTTATTATTATAATTAAAACAAATAACAACCATAATGATAAAAAGAAGAGCCCAATTTTTCTAATCATAGAATATAGATAATTTTTTGGATCATTATTGTTACTTGTTATGTAAAGTAAAATTAACTTCCGGTAATTGGTTATCAATGATATCATTCACCCTTTTACCTTCCGTCTTTTTCCCCTTGACTTTCTCCAGAATAAAACAGGTCCCTAAAGTGTGAGTAAATGTAATTGCCTATACATAAGGGATTCACTTTTTCGTTATCCTACAAAAACAATACAAAAGTTAGCTTGCATTAAGGACAAATAGCAATAGATGGGCTTTACCTTTACTGCCTTACTAATGCCAAACTTCAAGCCTATGAAAAGAAGAAAACAAGCCATCATTGCCTTGTCGGCACTGCTCTTATGCGCAGAATGCTGCTCCTTTTATATGTTTAAAAAGCATCGGCCATCTACAGCGGTACTACAGCCGCAGGCGCAGCGGCAGATCACCTTCCCGGGTAATATACACCGAACTATCAACTTCCTGGACACCGCAGATTTCAGGAAACGGCCGCAGGCCTGTGTGTACAGCTGGGCTAAGGAAACTACTACACCGGCAGAGATGGAGCGGCTCTTAAACGGCTTCGGTATTAGGAATATCAATAATAAAGCGCATTTGCTGTGCACGATTCTCTATTGCAACAGGGATGAGGTTGCGTACAGTTTAAAAGCAGAAAATATATACGGTATATTGGTGATTACCAATGATGAGCAGGGGTATATGTACACGCAGCTGTTCCGGAGAAACGGCGCACACTTTGACCACCTTAGAGCATTCGATGCCAAAATCTGGAGACTGTATTGCAAGATGCAGGATGATATAGCGAAGGTCTTAAGCGGCAGGAAAACAGACCTGGGTTATTCCGTAAATATTGGATTTAAAGAATCGACATACAAAGAAGCCCGTAGAGGACTTGAAACAGATCTGTTGCAGGAGGCGATCGATAAGGCCTTAGATACACTTGCTACCGTAACAGAAATGCCTTTGTCTCCGGACCAGTGATGTCAAACCAAACCAAAGTATGGCATTGAAATGTTAATGGGATAATACGGTGAAAAAACAGTACAAAAGTTAGTGCGACTCAAAGACAGGTTGAAAACAGATGGTTTTAGTTTTACTGCTTTAATCAAACCAAATATTTCAGACCTATGAAAAAAGCAAAACTAATCATCATCGCTTTGTCCGTACTGCTGCTATGTGCAGGAATGGTTACCTTTTATTCCTGTAGTAAAGAGGCCCAGCCCGGACAATGTGGATACGGGCCAACCGTACTAAAGTCGCATATACAGAAGCAGATTACTTTTCCGAACAAATTAAGTAAAACGGTCAGTTTTTTGGATATGAATGAATATAGGAATCGCCCGGATGCATGTATATATGCCTGGGCTGAAGAAAGTACTACACCAAAAGAAATGGTACAGATATTAAATAGTTTTGGAATTTCAGAAATACATAACCCGGATAATCTGTTAGGAATTATTACTTATTATAATAGCGATTCCACACCATACCGCTTAGATAATGATTTGATTTATGGCTTCCTTTTATTGACCACTGATGATAAAGGCTATATGTATACACAGGTATTCCAGAGAAAGGGTAACGACTTTGTGCATCTTCCTCAGTTTGACTCAAAAATCTGGAAACTTTATATGGATCAGCGTAATGATTTGGCTCAAATCCTGAATGGAAGAAAAACAAACCTGGGATATGCCGTGAGGATTATTTATAGACAGAGCAGTTATAAACAAGCAAGAATAGGTACAAGGACTAACTCTTTTCAACACCAGATAAGCAATGAATTAAAAGGATTGTCTACATTGGAGTACAGTAATGCGATTATGAGAAAGTTTACTGAGCCGGAACATGCAGGAAATAGAAAATGTACTATAGATGAGTGTAAAGTAACGGGAAATGGTCATTGTTCTGATGCCTTCCCGTCAGAAATCGCTTTTTGTGATGAGGATAAAACCATAGGGGAGACCTGTGGCGGAAAAGTGGCCTACCAGATTGCTGCTGCAACAAATAATAATGTGATGAATGCGACGGTTCACTTTCGGGATTATGTATTAAGTCAATCCAGCTATGGAATACACTTTACAGAAGACCTGGAATATGTAGGATACATTTTTACACAGCACTTATCTGTTGCTGACGCAGTAGAAGTGGTGGGTGTTATGGAAAGTACTATTTATCCATTAGCGCGAAAGTTAATCAGTCCTGATGTACTGGATGATAACAGTATATTTATTACTGCTCCTCAGGCTACTACATTGCAAAATATCATTACCCGCATTCGCGCAGTATCAGATGATCGATTGTATCAGGAGATCCTGGATGAGATGAGTGCTAATGTTACTTATGTACAGGGAAAGACAACGGTACAGGTCTATACAGATCTGGTGCCTGGTCAAGGTTCATAAAAAAGAAAAAAAGAGCAGCGCACTTATCAGAATAAGTGCGCTGCTCTTTTTTATGTTATACAATGGAGGAGATTCCTCGATTGCACTATGTTTCACTCGGAATGACGTATTACGCGGGATTCCCCGTATTTCACTCGGAATGACTTTATGTGAAGTATTTCCTTACAGATTTACCTTCAATTTCAGTTCATCCAGTTGCTTAGGCTCTACATGTGCCGGAGCATCCAGCATCACATCACGTCCGGAGTTGTTTTTAGGGAAAGCAATAAAATCACGGATGCTTTCTTCACCACCCAGCAGGGCACACAGACGGTCGAAACCGAATGCCAGTCCGCCGTGTGGAGGCGCACCGTACTCGAAGGCACCTAATAAGAAGCCAAATTGCTCCTGGCTTTCTTCTTTGCTCATGCCTAAAGCGGCAAACATTTTCTCCTGCAATTCTCTCTGATAGATACGGATAGAGCCACCACCGATCTCCGTACCGTTCAGTACGATATCGTAGGCATTGGCATTGATCTCGCCAAAACGGCTCTGATCGTTCATCAGTTCAATATGCTCTGGTTTCGGTGCGGTGAACGGATGGTGCTTGGCATACCAGCGGTTATCTTCTTCGTTATGTTCAAACAACGGGAAGTCTAAAACCCACAGCGGAGCAAACTCTTCCGGATTGCGCAGACCCAGTCTTTCGCCCATTTCCAGGCGCAGGGTGGCCATAGCGGCACGGGTACGGTCTTCACCGCCGGCCAGCATCAGGATGATATCTCCTGCCTGAGCGCCACAGGATTCTGCAATCGCTTTCTGACGATCTTCGTCGAAGAATTTGTCAACAGAACTCTTATAAGTACCGTCGGTATTACATTTGATGAACAACAACCCGGTCATGCCGATCTGTGGGCGTTTAACCCACTCCGTCAGTTCATCAGTTTGTTTACGCGTATACTCTGCACCATTAGGCACGCAGATGGCTAAGATACTTTCCGCCTCATTAGTTACCTTGAAGTCTACACCGTTCAGGGCTTCACAATGTACGGTATTGCTGACTTTCAGGTTCTGGATCTTCATTCCGAAACGGATATCCGGCTTGTCATTACCATAGTCACGCATAGATTCGTGCCAGGTCATGCGCGGAAATGCATCGTTGATCTCCAGTCCTTTAATTTCTTTAAAGATATGCTTGAACATGCCTTCGAAGGTTTGCAGGATATCTTCCTGTTCTACGAAGCTCATTTCACAGTCGATCTGGGTAAATTCCGGCTGGCGGTCTGCACGCAGATCCTCATCACGGAAACATTTTACCACCTGGTAGTATTTATCATAACCGCTCACCATCAGCAATTGCTTAAAGGTCTGCGGGCTTTGCGGCAGGGCATAAAACTGACCTTCGTTCATACGTGATGGTACGATGAAGTCACGGGCACCTTCCGGGGTAGATTTGATCAGGAATGGTGTTTCGATATCCATAAATCCTTGCTCATGCAGGTAGTTACGGGCAGCACGGTTTACCTGGTAACGCAGCTCCAGGTTACGGCGCAGGGTAGGGCGACGCAGATCCAGGTAGCGGTATTTCATACGCAGCTCGTCACCACCATCAGTTTCTTCTTCGATGGTGAATGGCGGTACCGCAGATTTGTTCAGGATGGTATATTCCGTTACTTCAATTTCAATATCACCGGTTGGTAATTTAGGGTTCTTGCTGCTGCGCTCGATCACCTTGCCTTTTGCCTGGATCACGTATTCGCGGCCCAGTGGGTTCTCGTTCAGCTGTGCAGTCATGGCCTCATTAAAGTATAGCTGGGTGATACCATAACGGTCACGCAGGTCTACGAAAGTGATGCTTCCGAATTTACGGGCGATCTGCACCCAGCCGCTCAGGCTTACTTCCTCATTGATATGTGTAGCGCGGAGTTCCCCGCAATTGTGCGAACGATACATTATAATATGTTGTAAAATTATTTTATAGTATTAAAGACAAATCAGTTTAGGTATACAACCCACCGTTGATGGAGATTACCTGACCGGTAATGTATCCTGCATCTTTAGACGCCAGGAATTTTACCAGTGCCGCCACTTCCTCCGGTTTACCGAAACGGTTCATCGGAATCATGGCAGACAGTTCTTTTTCATTCAGGTCGCTGGTCATATCCGAAGCAACGAAGCCTGGAGCAATCGCATTAACCGTAATATTACGCTTAGCAATCTCCTGTGCCAAAGCCTTGGTCGCACCAATGATGCCTGCTTTAGCTGCAGAATAGTTCACCTGTCCCGGCATACCTTTCAGCCCGCTCAGCGATACAATATTGATGATGCGGCCGAAACGGTTCATCAGCAAAGGTTGCATAATCGTACGGGTTACATTGTACATACCTTCGAGGCTGGTATCCAGTACCGAGCGCCATTGCTCATCTTCCATAAAGGCCATGAGCACATCATTACGGATGCCTGCATTATTGACCAGTACTTCTATGGTATTGCCTTTATTAGCTTCTATCCAGCCACCCAGAGCAGCGGTTACGTCTTCTTTTTTCGCTACATCGAAGGGTAATAAAACAGCTTCCTGTCCGGCAGCCTTTACCAGTTCCGCAGTCTCTTCAGCTGCGGTTACATTCCCTTTGTAATTGATGATCACCGGGTAACCCAATTGCGCCAGGGCTACGCAAACTGCGCGTCCTATGCCTCTTGAGCCTCCGGTAACTAATGCATACTTCATATTTGTCTGTAGATGTATTACCGATTGAAGCAAGCTGGGCTTCCTTCAATCGGTGTATTCATAATCAGGTTTATCCTTTCTTTTGTTCTTTGCTCCAGCTGTCTTTCAGACCTACTGTTTTGTTGAACACGATATGGTCAGCAGTACTGTCTGTATCTAAAGCAAAATAACCGATACGCAGGAACTGGAAACGGTCCGCAAGGGTAGCATCTTTCAGTGCCGGTTCGATATAAGCTTTAGAGATTGTGCTTAAAGAATCTGTATTGATATAATCTTTAAAATCTCCTTCTTCAGTAGCCGGGTTTTCCACCTTGAACAGGCGGTCATATAGGCGAATCTCCGCAGTCTCTGCAGTGTTGGCATCTACCCAGTGCATGGTACCTTTTACCTTAATGCCGCTGGTATCGCTACCGCTCTTGCTTTCCGGGAAATAAGTACAATATATTTCCGTTACATTTCCGTTTTCGTCTTTTTTGAAACCGGTACATTCCACGATATACGCATGCTTCAGGCGGGATTTCAGTCCTACGCCCAGGCGGAAGTACTTGGCCGGAGGGTTCTCCATAAAGTCATCACGCTCGATCCATAAAGTATTACTGAAGCTGATCGGACGGTGACCGCCGTTTTCATCCTCAGGGTTATTCTCTGCACTCAGTGTCTCGGTTTGTCCTTCCGGATAATTGGTGATGATCAGTTTGATCGGGTCCAGTACTGCCATACGGCGCAGGGCTACTTTATTCAGGTGCTCGCGCACACAGAATTCCAGCAGGCCTATGTCGATCAGGTTTTCACGCTTCGCCACACCGATGGTTTCTGCAAACTTGCGAATGCTCTCCGGTGTATATCCTCTGCGGCGCATACCACTGATGGTAGGCATACGCGGATCGTTCCAGCCATTCACTTGTTTTTCGTTTACCAGTTGCAGCAGTTTACGCTTGCTCATCACCGTATAATTCAGGTTCAGGCGGGCAAACTCGTATTGATGTGAAGGGAAGATTCCCAGCTTATCAATACACCAGTCATATAATGGTCTGTGGTGGATAAACTCCAGGGTACAGATCGAGTGAGTAATCTTTTCAATACTATCACTTTGTCCGTGTGCAAAATCATACATCGGATAGATGCACCATTTATCACCGGTACGGTGGTGATGTGCATGTTTGATCCGGTAAATGATCGGATCGCGCAGCAGCATATTCGGATGCGCCATATCTATTTTGGCACGCAATACTTTCTCACCATCGGCATATTTACCTTCCCGCATTTCCGTAAACAGTTGCAGGTTTTCAGCAACCGTTCTGTCGCGGAATGGGCTGTTCGTACCCGGACGGTCAATATTGCCTTTTGTGGCAGCGATCTCTTCCGAGGTAGAATCGTCTACATAAGCCAGTCCTTTTTTGATCAGGTCTACCGCAAAGTCATGTAATTGATCGAAATAGTCGGAGGTATAATGCAGTTCATCCCAGTCGAAGCCCAGCCAGCGCACATCATTCATGATGCTCTCTACATACTCGGTATCTTCGGTTACAGGGTTGGTATCGTCGAAGCGCAGGTTGCACTTGCCGTTATATTTTTTAGCCAGGCCAAAGTTCAGGCAGATCGATTTGGCATGACCTATATGTAAATAACCGTTAGGCTCGGGTGGGAAGCGTGTGTGTACACGGCCTTCGTGGGTTCCGGCTTCCAGGTCTTTTTCAATAATTTCTTCTATAAAATTCAGAGAACGTTCTTCGCTCATGGTAATGTTTTGTTATAAAATGTTACATAACGCTGCAAATATACCTAATGCAGCCTAGCTGATAAAATAATGGGAGATAATTTATGCAGGATATAAAAATGCCCGGCTCAGGGGCCGGGCAAATCTGCTATAAAAAAGGTGGGTGAGTGCTATTTGACTTCTTCGTAATCAATAAATTCACCATCCAGTCTTTGATTGGGCTTTTGCTTTTCGGCACGCTGGTTGTTCATCGCATTCATATGCTGCTGCATATCCTGCATCTGCTGTCGGGCAGCACGGGTTACCTGCATTATAGGCAGTAAGAAACGCAGCACGAAACGTGCGATAAGGCTGATTACGATTAAAAAAATTAATATCTTCAGAAACATAATGCATCAAAGATAGGAAGAAATCTACTTTCGGGGAAATTGTTTAGGTAAACTATAACGTTTTTGGCAGAACACTATTCCTTAATGTTTATGGCCGGAATGGGATAGGCACCGACTGCATTGAACAGTAATTCCCTCTGCACCTTCAGCTTTTGCAGGAAGGGCATAATATCGTCACCGTAGGCCCTTTCGCTGGCTGCAAAAAGCACGATGATGTCTTTACCTGCAGCATCTTTAGTGCTTTTATACCGGTACACATTGCGTTCCATCATCTCCAGGTGTTCTCCGTCTGGTGTCAGTTCGCAAAGCAGGAAGTCCAGAATGATTTCTCCGTCTTTTTCAAAGACTTCATATTTTACTATCGGGTTTGTTTCCTTGAGCTTGTCCAGTTCTGCAATTTTCTTTGCCACGGCACTTTTTATGCTCTTAGGTCCGATAAGTACCTCAACAAGAACCAGTTTTTTGAAATGCTCCAGGGTATCGCCCTTAGGCAGGTATTCCTGTTTGAAATAGTTAGCCATAGGGTGGGAAGACCATACGAGTTGATAAGATATGGCTGCAAGCTGTACCGGGCCTTTGATGCCCAGGTAATCCTTTGTATGTTGTTGTGCAAAACTAAAAGTGCTGAGAAGTATGCCTGCAAGCGTAGACAGAATGCCGTGTTTAATGTTCATTTGATGCCCTTGTTATGCTGCAAGATAGTAAACATTATTCTGCATACGTCTCCAGTGTAGTGGAAACCGTCATGATAACCGCTATCAGCACCACGATCACGAGGAATAGGGCAGAGGTCCAGAGTATAGCCTCCCTGCCTACTACGTGATAAGATCCGTTGTATTCTTCAATTAAAATTTTTCGCCTTTTGACGGGATTACGATGTTTCACGTAGAGGTAAATCCGCCCGAAAGTCTGTGTTATCATATCAATCCGAAAGTAGTCCATTGCCGCACCTTTGAAAACTGATATAAAGGTACAGAGGCAAATACTATCGTTTTCTTAAAACTCTGCCGCAAGGGTGTCCGGATCCCAGAAAACAGTGCGAAAATCTACAATTTTATCATTTTTTATAGAAATTCCCTCTGCTTTCAGGCGATCTTCCATCTCCGTAGGGGTGTCAAAATGAAAACGACCGGTCAGTTTACCGGCACTGTTGACCACACGGTGTGCGGGTACATCGGGCAGGTTATGGCTGTTGAACATGGCACGGCCTACAATGCGGGCGGTACAGCCGTAACCGACACATTTTGCGATAACACCATAACTGCATACTCTGCCATACGGGATAAGCCGTACGATATCATATATAGCCTGGTATTGTGCTAAAGTGTCCATCAGTTGAAGATACGACTTAATTGTTCAGGGGTAAACGGTTCCCCTTTAGGTTCGGCTGAGACCCAGATCAGGCGTACATCCAGCTGATCTCCATAAGCCTCGGCAAAGCCGCAGAGACAGGCAGATGTATTGCGCTGTTGTAATAAGTCGGTAACGTAAAATGCAGTGAAGGGAATATCTAACTGCTCAGAAAGGGTGCACATCTGCTCTCCTTTAAACTGGTTGCGTATACAGATTTCACCCAGCATAATATTGGGTAATGTATAGACAAACAGGGCAGGGGAAGCCAGTTCTGTACGGGAAGCTTCAAACTTCTCATCCACATCCATACAGCCGTTGCTGGTGGTTAATACTGTAGCCACCCGGTCTTTATCTTCGATATCACCCAGGGTTTGCACCAGTACTTCCGTAGCGAGAAAGGCAGCTTTGGACAGGAGGTCCATCTTAAAGAATTTAGGATAGCTGATGCCCAGACTGCGGTATAATGTTGTGATCGTTTCACTAAAGCTATCGCCCTGCAGCTGGTGCAATACCTGCCCGTCTGCAATGAGCGCATCTTTACTTAGTGAAACGACATGATGGATATACAACATTGACGATTATTTATTATGCTCGAGGAAGTTGACTAATGCACTTACCGAGCGCTCATGATTTTTAACGAAAGGATTGGTATCATCCCACACATAACCGGCCAGCACAGAACAGATCTGGGCTTTCACATCCTGGTTCTTATTGTCTGCAAAGAAGATTTTGTACAGGTCGCCGGTGTACCATGATTTTACATAGGTACGGAATACATCTACACCTTTCTCCATATATCTCATATACTCATTTTCCCAGTCTACGTTTTCGCCTTTCAGGTGTTTGATCACCAGGTTAGCCGCTTTCTGAGAAGATACCGTAGCCAGGGTTACGCCTGAAGAGAAGATCGGGTCCAGGAATTCAGTTACATTGCCCGTCAGCACGAATCCTTTTCCGAAGAATGTGGTGGAGGTCGCACTCCAGCCTTGGAGGATACGCGGTTCAAATTTCCATTCCACATCTCTGAAACGCTCGCGCAGATTAGGTTCTGCCTCGATCATTTTCCTGAATTTTGTTACGATATCTTCATCGCTGCCGTATTGGTCAAAATACTCAGGCAGGGCCACAAAGCCTACAGAGGTTACGCCGGTTGCAAAAGGAATAGTCCAGATCCAGCAATCAGTATCCTGTGCATAGATCACGATGCGGTTCGGCTCCTCTACCGTCATCCTGCGCGGATCTTCCATATGGCAGAATATCGTTTTGCGGGTAGGCAGCTGTGCCGGTTTGTCCAGGTTGAACATACGCGGGATCACGCGGCCATAGCCGCTGCCATCCACTATAAATTTAGCCGCTACCTGGAAGGTAGTGCCATCTTCTTTCTGAATCGTTGTAATGCTGTGTCCCTGCTCGTCGATCTTGATATCGATCACTTCGCTCAGGTAATGTACCGGTATGCCTTTGCGCTCACACTCATCTGCCAGGGTGCTGTCAAAATCAGCACGGGGCATCTGCCAGGCATACTTATAACCATCTGAATGCTGTTCGTTAAAGGTGAAGTCACATATGGCCCCATCTTTAACAAATTTGGCACCCCATTTCTCCTGAAACTGCTTTTCTTTCAGCGCCGGCATGAAACCCGCTTCCTCCAATGCTTCCAGGCAGCGGGGCAGTAAGCTCTCGCCGATTACAAAACGGGGAAACTGCATTTTTTCTACAATCTCAACATTGTATCCTGCATTCTTTATAATAGAGGCTGCAACTGTACCTGCAGGTCCGGCACCGATAACCAGTACGTCGGTTTGTATCATTTCTAATAATTTGTTTTGTTCTACAGAAATGGAGAAAATTATTTCTTACGAAGTTCGAGTATTGTATGGCTCAAACCGATATTATCATTGGTTGCGATGATGTCAAAACCAGCCTCATCGATCAGTTTATAAAATACCGCACTATCATACATCTGGCTGTTGCCGTTTGCCATAGTGGTAAAGTATAATGAAGTCATTTGCAGCGCAAATGCTGAGGTCTCGAATTTTTGTCTGTCCCAGAAGGTTTCGTTGATGAAAATGCGTGTTTCCGGTCCTGCTGCCTTGTGGCATTTCTTCAGGATACCGATGATCTCTGCATCTGAAAAGCAGTCCAGGAACTGGCTCATCCAGATGATGTCATATCCTTCCGGCAGGCTCAGGCTATTGTCCAGCACATTGTGGTTATAATATTGTACACGGCCTTTGAATCCGGCTGCATCTATATTCTTTTCCGCCATAGCCAGTTGGCCCGGCAGGTCTACAATACCCATTTCTACCTGCGGATTATGTTGCAGGCTTTGCAGCGACCATTTACCGGTATTGCCACCAATGTCAAGGATCTTTTTAGGGTTGGAGGCAAATACCATGTCCAGCGCTACATCAAATGTATTGTCGGAATAATAGTGATCAAATGCCAGCCAGCTGCCTTTTGCCGGTTCCGGGAACACAGACAGTCCTTCATATAAAGTACTCCAGTCGCCAAATACTTTAAGGCCTTCTGGTTTCTCATTCTGCAAAGAAGCTTCCAGAGAGCTTGCACCTTCGGCACATACATCCCTCATAAACTCATAGTTGACACGGGTCATTTCGTTTTTCAACAGGAAATAACCCGTTTTGGCCAGTATAAAGCGATCTTCTTTACGATATACCAGGCCTATGCCCAGTCCTGCTTCCAGCAATACCCTTACCGCATAGTGCGATAACTCGGTTTGTGGTACGATCTCTTCCAGTGTGATTCCATTGGCACCACTCTGGTCTACAACAGTCAATACACCTTTTTCGATCAGCAGCTTCGAGGCTTCCCATACATAAGGTGCAAAAGCGATCATATGTGCACGATCCAGTGCATCCAGGGCTTTAATATTATCAGTAGCAAACATGGGCTCTTTCTTTTGGGTTTGAATGTCCATAGTTTTTTGGATAGTGGTTTTAATGAAGACATCAAAAGTAAAATTATTACGGCAAAGTAAAAAGTCTTGTTGTTTGCGGGAATGGCAGAATAACTTACTTTTGTGTAGTTTTTAATTTTTGCAAGACAGTATATGTACAACATCCAATTCTCCGAGACAGCGTCGCGTGAGGTTTCTATAGAGCAGGACGAAATCAAGATCAATAATCAACCGGTTAACTGGGATGCCGTAGCACTTGCTAACGGCAGTTTTACCATCATCGCCGATAACAAAAGTTATGTGGCCAGTGTGGAAGCGGTAGACCGCACCAAGAAAACAATGAGTATACGGGTGAATAATAACCTGTATGAAATCAAGATTCAGGAACCGATTGATCAGTTGCTGGCCAAAATGGGTCTGGATGTATCTAAAATGCAGAAGGTAGAACCGATCAAGGCACCTATGCCTGGTCTGATCCTGAAAGTACTGGTTACCGAAGGACAAGCGATCAAGAAGGGTGAGCCTGTGCTGATCCTGGAAGCCATGAAAATGGAAAATGTATTTAAAGCTCCCGGCGATGCCGTAGTCAAAGCCATTAAGATTGAAGAACGCCAGGCTGTAGAGAAGGGAGAAGTATTGATTGAACTGGCATAAAATACCGGAATGAAAAAATTATTACTGTTCGGCAGCATGTTACTGAGTCAGGGTTTGCTCCTGGCCCAGGATAAGAATGATGCCTTTGTATATATACAGGGAGATAAACAGACCCCGATCTACATTAAGATGGAGGGAGAGATGCAGGCACGTTACAGTAAGAATTTTGTTATTCTCAACGGCCTTGCACCGGGTCCTCTGCACCTGGATGTTTTGTTTCAGCAAAATGCATACCCTACCCAGAAGTTTATCCTGAATATTCCTGAGTCCAGCCAGCGCGCTTTTGTGCTGAAAAAGATAGATAATACAAAGTTTGCCTTGTATGACTTGAACAGCGGGCATTATGTTACTGCCGGCAATAAGCTGGAAGATGATATCATGACAGATCCGAATAAGGATCTGCAGGAACTGGTAGCAGGCAATACGCCGGTTGCGGCTGTACCGACAACAGCGCCGGAGCAGGCTACAGGCGATGCTTTGCCTGACTTCCCTTCAGAGAAGCCACAGAAAAAGCCTAAGGTTGTAAAGCCTAAGAAAGAGAAACCGGTTAAGGAAGAAGAGGTGGTTGTTACAGAACCGGAGGTGGAAGCGACTGCACCGGTAGTGGTAAAGGAACAGGTTCCGGCACCGAAAGATAAAGATGAACGCTTTCTGAGTTTTGAAATGCAGCAAAAACAAGAGGCTGCCCAAAATGAAAATAATAACCGCAGGAGGAACAGAAGAGAAGAGGAAAGGGAAAATAATAATACTAATGCTGATGTGCCGGTAGTGGCAGAGGTTCCTGCTAAGCCAAACCGCTCGGGATCGGCTAATTGTGCTGAGGCAATGACAGAAGTTGCATTTGATAATTTTATGCAACAGCTGAAAAACCGGACGGACGAGGAAACGCGTCTGGCTTATATAATGAAGTACGGTAAGAACTACTGTTTCACTACGCAGCAGGTTTGGATAACAGCTTCAACATTCTCCTCGCAATCTTCTCGTTATGAAGCTGCGCGTGTATTAAAGCCAAAGGTGATCGATGCAGATCAGTATGAGCAATTATTGAAACTGTTTAATACTAATTATCTGAAACAGCGATTTGCCAAAGAAGTGATAGGACAATAACCAAATGTTGAGATACATAAATAATAAAGGTGCTGCATCGCAGCACCTTTATTATTTATGTATACAGTCCGGATACATTAGTCCAGTCGGAAGATCTCTCTGATCTTTTCCAGTTTGGTATGGAAGTCAATTTGCAGGTCTTTTACCATACCATTGCGCAGGTCAAACACCCAGCCATGAACGGTAACGCCACGGTTGCGTACGCCACGTTGTACTGCTGCTGTCTTCAGAACGTTTACGCATTGTTCTTCCACATTCAGTTCTACCAGGCGGTCATAACGCTTCGCTTCATCGCTGATCGCATTCAGTTCGTCCATGTGCATACGATACACATCACGAATGTTGCGCAGCCATGGGTTTAATATGCCCAGGTCTACCGATTGCATAGCCGCTTTTACACCGCCACAATTGTAGTGGCCGCAAATCACTACATGGTCTACATTCAGGTGGTCCAGTGCGTAGTTGATTACCGACATTACATTCAGGTCCACATTGTTGACCAGGTTGGCTACATTGCGGTGTACAAATGCTTCTCCTGGTTCCAGTCCCAGGATCTCTTCTACGGTTACACGACTATCGGAACAGCCGATATATAATATTTTAGGTTGCTGGCCGGCAGCCAGCTTTTCGAAATACTGAGAGTCGCTGCGGAGTTTATTTTCGATCCACTCTCGGTTATTTTTAAACAGTTGCTCAATGTTCATTTTCGCTATGTTTTTTTGTTTATTGTAAAGATAAGGTGCAATTGGTTTGTTAAGCCGTCATGCCCCAAAGTTTTCTAAGGAACCATTCAGTAGCGGCAAGGGCAATGATCAGGAAGAACAGCCATTTGTAATCGACCAGAGGTTTGTCTTCTATTCTGCTATGGATCTTTGTTTGTATCTGCTGGTTCGCCAGCAGGCTATCGGTTAGTTTTTCAAAATTGTATTGGGTAAAGAATGCACCTCCATGCTGGCGGGCCAGTTGGTGCATCAGCGGATAGTCGGCCTGTGTGCGTAAGGCTTCCAGGGGAATGTCGGAGACATAGCATAAGGCAACGTCTTCATATGTCTTCCCGTTCAGGCTTACTTTTGCAGTAAGATTATAAGTGCCTGCGGCCAGCAGCCCTGCATTGATGCGATAGCTGTTGCCTGCTTTTTCGAAATTGTAGGTCAGTGTATTGCTCAGGTTTTTCAGGCTGAGTGTCGCTTCAGGAACGTTATTCAATGTGCCATTAGGGTTACGTAATTCTGCCAGTATAATCAATGGCTCATTGTCCGTGAGGTTGTTCTTCGGAAGGATCAGTCTGAAAGGTTTATCATCTTTTGCTGCCTGTAAAAAGTTGATCGTCTGGCGTACCAGTTCTGTAGTGGTTTGCTGGTTGTGGAAGTTCTTGTATTCATATATATTCCATCTCCATAAACCCTCTCCGTTCAGGATGCTGTAAGATGGATTACCTTGGTGGTAGCTCCATATACTGCTGCCGCTGGCATCATTGATGATGCTGTTATTGCCTGATTTCAAAGTAAGCCCCACACCATTAAGCGGAGGCATTTTAGGAATGCTTTGTCTTGCGGTTGCCGGCAAGGTGTACAGGTTGAATCCCGCATTTAATGCAGGGTTCAGGGCACGTGCCGCCGGATTCAGATTGCCGGTCAGTGCATTGACCTTTCTTAAAATATCTGCATTGTTTTGTGTGCCTAGTATGTACCATACCGGAAGATCACCCAAGCCTGAGGCAGGGTAGTACTGGTATGCGATCGCTGCCTGGTAGCTGTTTAGATCGCCGGGTATACTGCCGTTGGTGGAAAGGTCTACGGTATATTGTCCGGAATTTTTCAGTGCAGTATGTATCGTAGCAATGTCGGGATGCGGAGCAGCAGCCAGTAATAAAATACGACCTTTCTTCTCTGTGACTTCAATGATCGTAGATAGGCTATTGTTCTGCAGGTTGCGTTCTCCTGTAATAGGTGCGATGCTGATGGTGTATCGTTGTACACCTGCAGGCTGTGCAGTAGTGCTGAAGCTGATGCTACCGGTGTAGCTGTTATTATGTATGCTTACTGTTTGTGTGGCGATCGATTTATTATTCTGACTTAGGGTGATATTGGCTTGTGTGCCATCCAGTCCGGTAATGACGATATCGGCAAATATTTCTATAGTGCTGTTTAATGTAGCGATCTTATTGGCGTGTATGGCTTCTATGCGCGCATCTTTAGGAGTAGTGCTGTCGCCCAGTGCAATGGTATATACCGGTATGGGATTGGGCAATTGTACAAATGCAGGATTAGCGCCCTGGTTATATATCCCGTCTGATGCGATGATGATCGCTCCAATATTTTTGTCCTGGTTCTGGTTAGCAATATCGGTAAGTGCAGTGGCAATATCGGTTGCCTTTTCTGTGTAAGTATAAATACTGTCCTTGATCAGCCTGTTGCCGAAGCCGTAGGTGTTTACAGTGTACTTTGCAGAGAGTTGCTCGATAACTTTCTGTTCTTTCTGTTTGAAGCTGCCGGCGTATTGTCCTAATGATTGTTGTGTAGAAGATGATATGTCCTGCAGCCATATAATGTGCGGTCGCTCTTCGCTATTGCTCAGCCCGGGAAATGCCGGAGCGAGTAACAATAAAGCGGTCATACTGCCGATGAAAAAACGCAGCGTAGCGGGCAGCCATTTTACGGGAATGTCTTTATGTTTATCTTTTCTGTAGGTCAGCACTGCAAGCAGCAGTCCGAATAGTATAGCGATCGTCCAGTAAAGCCAGGTCATAGTGTTGATAAGCGTATATCAGGTAAAGATACGGGCTAGAATTTTAATTGCTGCATCTTTATACAGCTGTAGAATAGCGGTGTTCCGGACTAGGATTCGGGCATAAAAAAAGGCTGTTGTAATTAAACAACAGCCCTTCGAACTTTACTTACTAACCCATCGTAAGTACTGCAAATTTCATAAAAATAAATGGAATTATGAAATGTTTTTTGGGGAAATGGGCAATTTTTTTAACCGATTATTTAGGTTTTGACAGGATGAAATGCAATTTTGTACCCTTATTCGGACATTTTGTCTCTAGTTGATTAATTTAAGTGTCAAAATGTCTTGTTTTTATTGTTGGTATTATACTTGTTCTAGACCCTGTATACTTCATTATTTAAAACATTAAAAAACAAGATAATTATGAAAACAGTAAATGCAAACCCGGTAAAAAACTTTGGTGAATTAATCGATTCTATGTTTGATGGAAGATTCAATAATGTATTCAGAGATGATCACGGACAGGCAACAATGCAACCTCCTGTAAATATTTCTGAGCAGGACAACAGCTTCTATATTGAAGTAATGGCGGCAGGCGTGGCAAAAGAAGATATCAAGTTGAATGTAGTGGATAATATGCTGACCATCTCTTATGAAAAGCATGAGCCTGCTAAAGATACTACCGGTAAATTACTGAGAAGTGAATTCGGTATCCGCTCTTTTAAAAGAAGCTTTACACTGGGAGAGAAAGTAGATGCAACGAAAATTAATGCCAGCTATGAGAATGGCATCCTGCGCATTGCATTGCCTAAGAAAGAGCCGGTAAAACCAGCACAGATCGAAATTTCGATCCAATAAGCTGATCGAAAGTAAAGAAACAATATGCCCATGCAGCATACAGGTAAGCCTGTATGCTGCATGGTTTTTATCACACAGGCATCAGGCAACTAATGCTTATCTTTGCGCGAAAAAAAAGAATGCTGATACTGAATATTACAACTAAGGTAATGCACGAGATTGAAAAGGAATGGCTGCAATGGATGAAAGAAACATGGATCAAAGAAATGATGGCAACTGGTTTGTTTGGCGAGTACCGTTTCTGCAAGCTGAAAGATAATGATGATGAAGAAGGCTTAATGTACGTAACACAATTTTACTGTGACACTACGGAGAACTATGATACTTTTATGAGTGAACAGGATGATCGCCTGAGAGAGTTAGGACATCAGCGTTTCGGCAATGCATTTATCTCTTTCAGAACCATCATGGAGATCATTCACTAGACCACATAACTACATGGGATATAAAACGATATTCTTCGACCTGGATCATACCCTCTGGGATTTTGAGCAGAACTCCTTTAATACACTGGAGCATATCTATCATGAGCATAATCTGGCTGATCGCGGAGTCGATTCTCTGACTTCTTTTCATCAGCGGTTCAAAGCACATAACGACAGGCTCTGGGCCCGTTACCGCAATGGCTTTATCGGCAGAGAAGATCTGAAGTGGAAGCGTATGTGGCTTACCCTGATTGAATTTAAGATCGGCGATGAGCGGCTTGCCAGAGACTTAAGCGCAGTGTATATGGATATGCTGCCTTACCAGCAAAGCCTATTCCCGCATGCATTAGAGATACTGGACTATTGTAAGGAGAAGTCGTACGATATGAACCTGATCACAAATGGGTTTGAAGATACACAATGGAAGAAGCTGAATGCTACCGGCATTGGTAATTATTTTTCTCATGTCATCACTTCGGAAACGAGCAATAGCCTGAAACCGCATGCGCCTATCTTTACCTATGCCTTATCGCTTGCGATGGCTGATAAAGAGAGCTCGATCATGATCGGAGACAGTCTGGAAGCAGATGTGCTGGGTGCACAGTCATTTGGTATGGACCAGGTATATTTCAATCCGGAACAAGTGGTGCATAATGAGCAACCTACTTTCGAGATATCCTGCCTCAGCGAACTGAAAGGGATTTTATAATAATACCTACTTATACATAAAAAAGGAGCGATATGATATCGCTCCTTTTTTATGTATAGTACTTAGAAATTTTAGAAATCAAATCCCAGTGCCAGATGGTAGGTAAATTTATTGTCCAGGTTCATGGCACCGTCAAATCGTACAAAGTAGCCGTACACCATAGTTCTCAGTCCTAAGCCATAACCTAATCCTACAGAGTTATTACCCGCATTATTGATGGTAAGGGTTATATTACCCGGTGAGTTAGGATTGTTGGGAGAAATAAAAGTTGCGGCTCTGCTGCGTTGGTCATCGCGGCTAGGAAGTAAGTACTGCCATGCACTACCGGCATCTACAAAGGCGATTGCTTGCAGATTCTTCCAGATGCTGGCCTGTACCGGCTTACGGAACAATGTTTCAAATACCGGCATTCTTAATTCTGCACTGACTACCATATAAGTATTGCCATTACGTGCATTCTGGTTATAGCCCCTCATACTGGTTGCCAGGCTCTGGAATGCAAACTGGCTTGATGGAATAGGGTAGTTGTCCAGCTTGGCATTGAGGGCATTATCTACACCGCCCAGCATATACAATATCTTTTCATTTCCGCCGGAGTGCGCACCTGCAGTACGTACCGCGAAGATCATGTTTTTATATACCGGTTTGTAATAACGGATATCAAATCCGAAATTATAAAACCCACCTGATTTCGGACGAGGCTGTTCACTGGTCGTGTACACGTTATCGTCATGAAATTTATACAGGTATTCTGCAAATAATTTCATGCGCAGACCATCATAGATATTCGGCAGAATAGCCCTGGTGTCATCATGCACATATTCCGCTCTTGAGGTGATGTAGTATTTATCTTCGTCCGGAATAACAGTACTGATCGGGTTTACCGTTCTTAAAATAGTACGATCCTGTCTCAGCCCAAGGTTCAGGCGTATACTTTTCGTTTTGTCCAGCGGATAATTGGCATAGCCCTGGATAATATTAACCATTGGTTTGATCGGCAGTGTAAAGATCTCCCGTCCTGCAGAAGTGGTTGCCACCAGGTTTACCTGCTGGTTTTTAGCCTCACGGTAATAAGTGAAGCCCCAGTCTACTCTGCGTTTGAAGTTGTCGAACTGCACGAAATAGGCAGAACCGTTTATGCCCAGAGGAATGCGCATACCACCTGTAAAGCGGTAGTTTTCCATCTTATCATATACGCTCGCCGAAATCATACCGCCCAGAGATGGGGTAGTAAGGGTTCCTGTAAAATTCTGATAACGGGTAAAGAGAATATTATTGTCCAATCGCAGGCTGTAAAAGTCTGTTTTGAAACTTGGCTTGTATTGTCTGGATTTGAGTTTGATATAGGTACTGTCGACATACACAATATGCTTCTGCTTTTGCGTATCAGTAACGACAGTGCTGCTGCCACCGGCCAGTTTCTGTGCAAATTCGCTGGATTCAGGACGTACAGGATTGGTTACTGCACTGCTGTCTGCGCCACTTTGATATTGAGTATTCGATCTCCTTCTCCTGTTATTGAAACGGCTTTGCAGGTTATTGCCTTCCTGTATATTCAGGCCATCAGCTGCAACTTCTTTGTTGTGGCTGGACTGACGGTCTCTCTTACTGCCGGCATTGCTGCTGCGGTTGTCTTTAATGATTACATTACTCTTGGTATTGCTCAGGAATGGTTCCTCTACCAGGCTTGACTGGGTTCTGTTAGCAGGACGCAGATCGCCGAATGGTGAAGGCAGTTCTATGCTGCGGAAGTATACTTTAACACCATCAGGCGTCTTGATTACATCTGCAATGCTCTTACTGGCAGGGTTATACTGCTGGTACATGATATTGTAATTACCATCAGTAGCAGGAATGCTATAGGCAACATCGCGATTACGCTCATCTCTGGTAAAGGAAATAACGTTTCGGTTAATGATACCATTTGCATTGGTCAGGTAAGCAAAGTTATCCTGTCCGTATGGAATGATCTGGCGCACCTCGGCCTGTTCATTAGGCGTGAGGGGCATCAGCTCATAGCTCTGTGTCGTAGCATTATAAAAGTACCCTTTCAGGTTGCCCGTAGGCAATTCGTTCGGTAAGGGTTGGATATTAATGAATGGCTCCGGACGATTGGAGAGGAAAACAATACCTTTACGGGAGCCCCCGCTTACAAAGTTCGGTTCCAGGTCATCATATACATCATTGGTCAACTGGTTGACACGGCCTCTTTTCAGGCGGTATTCAAACAGATCACTTTGTCCGTTTTTGATCGCAGACATAATGATCATATCATCATCCTCCATAAAAGTGAAGCTGAGAACCCGGTCAAACTTCTGGCTGGAGATGCGGAACATGTCGATCTTCGCCTTAACCGCATCATAAACCTTCAGATAGATTATTCCGTATTTTTTATATACAATACCCAGTTTATAGCCGGTATTGCTCCAGGCCAGGATAGGGTAGTCCGGGTCATCACTTTCGTTATGATTGATGTATCCGCCGCTGACAATATTTGATTTCAGTTTTGTTTTGGCGCCTTCTATCGTGCGGGTGCTTTCCAGGTATACATCATACATACCATTCTTCCAGGAAACATAGGCCACGTCATAACCGCGGGGCGATACTTTTACATTAGAGATCCTGCGCTGATCATCGTTGTTCTCGATATTCAGCAAAGCCGCCTCTGCTGTAACGTCGGTCTGTAATTGCAGATCGGCAGTGTATGCAGCCTGGTAATAAGCGACCAGTGAGTCAAAGTTCGGTACGATCTTCATCCCCGTCAGTGCTTTAACCGCCTTATTGATCTTTGTATCGTTCTGGGTAAGGAAGATAAAGTCCTGCACCTCTTTAGTACCGTATTTATCAATCAGGTATTTCCAGAACGCTTTGCCGGAGAGTTGAGGGTATTTACGGGCCAATTCTTCAAATTTTACCCGCTTGCCTGTGTTCACCAGCGTTTTCCATTCATTATTAGAGCGGGTGTCCCAGCCATCTACCACATAATCCAGGTATCCCTCTGTAAACCATTTGGGCAGGTCCAGGATCAGGGAATTCTTTAAGGCATCAATCAGGTTATCGCCAAAAGTAGTCTTGGCCAATATAATGCCGGACAGGGCCGAGCGCAGCTGATGCTTGAGGTCGCTGTGCTTGCCGGTAAAGTAGATAACAAGCTTATCATCTACCAGGTTTACCCGGCCTGCGGTATTATTATGTATATTATTGTTGGATGTAAGCCCGATATTCGTCTGCTGAAAATCGTCATAGCTATTGTACACCATTACATTTAACTGGCCTGGAAAAAGATTGCCCATTTGCTTTTCAATGGCGCTAAGGTCCTGTTCCAGCTGTTCTGCAACATACCTGGCCAGGTCGGTGCCTGCCCGGTCATAATGGTATACTTTGAAGCGGGTGGTTTCGTAATACTTCCAGTTGAAACTTTTCCCCTGAATCCTGTTCTGACCAAATAGTTCAATATTGGTCTGGGTATGTCCTTGTATAGCGACAGACAGGTTTAGCAGCATAAAACCAGAGAAAGCATAGATTCTATTTCTCATAAAGCTCTTTGAGTCCAATGTAATAGGTGAACTGGCTTCGAATTTACACAAATATTGTTAAATATAATAGTAAGCGACAATTATTATAGGAAAATCGCCGCGCTCAGATCATCTGATCTGGTATGTCTTAAGTCCTGAGGAACAGGCATTTCGGGCCGGAAAAATCATATAATGCGGGTACTGCCGTATTGCAGATTGTTATATGCGAAAAAAGATATAATATTTGAAAATGTTGTTTTGTAGCATAGTGTTGCTCAGCTTGAAATAGATATTAAATTCTATATGCGATAATTTTTATTTATTCTGTTTGTTTTGAAACCAAAACCCTTATCTTTGCACAAAATTTCGAAAACGTGTTAAAAAAATCTAAACTGTTTCTGGCTACTTTGATGCTTGGTTTTAGTGCATTTGGAACCACTTTTGCACAAGAGGAAGCAACACAACATGCGGAAGCCCCTGCTGCGGCAGAAGCTCATCATGAGGAAAAAGGAAAACTGAATATTAAAGAGATTATTTTCGGTCACATCAGCGATGCATATGACTGGCACGTAATGGATATCAATGAGCACCCGGTTTCTATGCCTTTGCCTGTTATTATCTATCATCCTGAGAAAGGACTGAATATGTTCATGTCTTCTAATCTGGAGCATGGTCATGTAGCACACGAAGGATATCAGCTGGTTACCGAGCACTTTATCCATGAGCGTAAAGAAGCTGGTGCAACTGAAGAAGAGCTGGCTGCTCTGGAAAGCAAAACCGGCAAGATCATTTCTCTGGACGGCGCTGCGATCAAAGATTTCTCTATTACTAAGAATGTATTCTCTATGTTACTGTCTGTGACACTGTTATTAGTGATCATGCTGACTGTAGCTAATAAATATAAGAAGAACGGAGCTATGAAAGCGCCAAGTGGCTTACAGAATGCGATCGAACCATTGATCACATTTGTAAGAGACGAGGTAGCTAAACCAAACCTGGGTCACAAATACATGCGCTTCATGCCATTATTATTGACTGTATTCTTCTTCATCTGGATCAACAACTTATTAGGTCTGATTCCTTCCGGAGCAAACTTTACCGGTAATATCGCAGCAACTGCAGCTTTATCCCTGGTGTCGTTCATCGTAATCCTGTTCAGTGCCAACAAGCATTTCTGGGGTCACTTATTCAATCCTCCAGGAGTTCCATTGCCAGCTAAAATATTACTGGTAGTTATCGAGATCATCTCTCTGTTCATTAAACCGATTGCCTTAACTATACGTCTTTTCGCAAACATCCTGGCGGGTCACATCATTATCCTGAGTGTAATCTCTATGATCTTCATTTTCGGAGCTATGAATCAGGCAGCAGGTTGGGGTTTTGCACCAGTATCAATTGCATTCTCTATCTTCATGTTCTGTCTGGAATTACTGGTAGCAGCTATTCAGGCATTCATCTTCACTAACCTGACAGCGGTATTTATCGGCCAGGCGGTAGAAGAAGGTCATCATGATGCACACGAGCACGGAATTGATCATGCACATAGCGAGAACGAATTAGTACTGTAATCAAAATTTTCATAAACAAGTTTTTTAATCACTTAAATATATATACAATGTCTTTATTGAACACTGTAATGTTAGCAGGAGAAAGCGCTGGATTAGGTGCTATTGGTGCAGGTATCGCGGCTTTAGCAGCTGGTATCGGTATTGGTCAAATCGGTAAAGGTGCGGTTGAGTCTATCGCTCGCCAACCTGAAGCTGCTGGTGACATCCGTTCTAGCATGATCCTGACTGCTGCATTCATCGAGGGTGTTGCCCTGTTCGGTGTAATCGCTGGTCTGCTGGCTGTAGTAATGTAATCCATTGCTGCAACGCTAACACAAAAGATTAAATTACGCCCGACGCGAAGGGCAGAGGGCGTAATTTATTTAAGCATTAAAAAAAAAATCAAAAACAAGTATCTCTAATCATTACAATATAATCAACAATGGGATTAATCACACCAGCTTTAGGTCTCTTCGTATGGACATTGGTAGCATTCTTAATCGTTCTGTTCATCCTGAAAAAATTTGCGTGGAAGCCAATTCTGAAAACGCTGAATGAGCGTGAAACCGGTATTGCAAACTCTATTGCTTCTGCTGAAAAAGTAAGATTAGAAATGGCTGAAATGCAGGCAGATAATCAACGTCTGTTGCAGGAAGCTCGTGAAGAGCGTTCTATCATGCTGAAAGAAGCTAAAGATGCTAAGGATAAAATCATCAACGAAGCTAAAGAGCAGGCGAAAGCTGAAGCTAATAAAATCATGGAAGATGCACGCGTTCAGATCGAACTGAAGAAAAACGCTGCACTGACTGAAGTGAAAAACGAAATCGGTAACATGGCTGTTGCTGTTGCAGAAAAAGTACTGCGTAAGAAACTTGATGCTGCTGACTCTCAGGCAGATTACATCAGAATGTTAGCTGAAGAAATCAAATTGAACTAATTTTAAATCATTCAAATTACCCGTAAATGCCTAATCCACGTCTCGCTTCAAGATATGCTAAATCATTATTGGATCTTGCAAAAGAACAAAATAATGTGGAAGCGGTATTGAGTGATATGAAGACTTTGCAGAATGCTATCGGGCATTCCCGCGATTTACAGATGCTCTTACAAAGTCCTTTAGTAAAAGGTGATAAGAAATCGGCTGTACTCGAGTCTATTTTCGCCGGCAAAATAAGCACGCTGACTAACGCTTTCATAAACCTGTTGGTGAAGAAAGGTAGAGAAGCGAACCTGGCAGAAATGACTAATGCCTTCGAAGCTCAATATCAGGAATTAAATAATATCCAAACCGTTCATATCACTACTGCTTATCCTATGGATACAGTAACGATGGAAGTGTTATCTGCTCAGATCAAAAGAAGCCTGGGTAATGATAAACTGGTATATAAAACAATTATTGATCCAGCGATCATTGGTGGTTTTAAACTGCAGGTGGGTGATAAATATTTCGATATGAGTATCTCCAGAGATCTTACAGATATCAGAAATCAATTTACCAAAAATGCATTTGTTGCTGATATTTAATTTCAAGTAACAAACAACATAAAATCTTTAAATCATTATTAAATATTCATAACAATGGTTGAAATCAAACCGGACGAAATATCGGCGATCTTGCGCCAACAATTGAGCAACTTTAACAGCTCTGCTGACCTAGAAGAAGTGGGTACCGTATTACAAATTGGTGATGGTATTGCACGCGTTTATGGTCTTGGTGGTGTGCGCCAAGGGGAATTGGTGGAGTTTGAAGACGGTACAAAAGCTATCGCACTGAACCTGGAAGAAGATAACGTGGGTGTGGTATTGATGGGTGAAAGCGAATCAATCAAAGAAGGTTCTACTGTACGTCGTACTGGTCGTATCGCATCTATCAAAGTAGGTGAAGGTATGGTTGGCCGTGTGGTAAACACCCTGGGTGAGCCTATCGATGGTAAAGGTCCTCTGAAAGGTGAATTATATGAAATGCCTATCGAGCGTAAAGCGCCTGGTGTTTTGTTCCGTGAGCCGGTTAAAGAACCACTGCAAACTGGTTTGAAATCTGTTGATGCGATGATTCCTATCGGTCGTGGTCAGCGTGAGCTGGTTATCGGTGACCGTCAGACTGGTAAAACTGCTATCTGTCTGGATACCATCATCAACCAAAAAGAATTTTTCGAAGCTGGTCAACCAGTATATTGTATTTATGTAGCTATCGGTCAGAAAGCATCTACTGTAGCTGCAGTAATGAACACTCTGGAAGCACATGGTGCAATGGCTTATACAACTATCGTATCTGCTTCTGCTGCTGATCCTGCTCCATTACAGTTCTATGCTCCATTCGCTGGTGCCGCTATCGGGGAGTTCTTCCGTGATACTGGTCGTCCTGCACTGGTTGTATATGATGATCTGTCAAAACAAGCGGTAGCTTACCGTGAGGTATCTCTGCTGTTACGTCGTCCGCCGGGTCGTGAGGCTTACCCTGGTGACGTATTCTACTTACACTCCCGCTTACTGGAAAGAGCTGCGAAAGTAATTAATGATGACAACATCGTTAAGAACATGAACGACTTACCAGAGTCAATCAAACACCTGGTAAAAGGTGGTGGTTCACTGACTGCATTACCAATTATCGAAACTCAGGCTGGTGACGTATCTGCATACATCCCTACCAACGTAATTTCGATCACTGATGGTCAGATCTTCCTGGAAACTAACTTATTCCTGTCTGGTATCCGTCCAGCGATCAACGTAGGTATCTCTGTAAGCCGTGTAGGTGGTTCTGCTCAGATCAAATCTATGAAGAAAGTTGCCGGTACACTGAAACTGGATCAGGCTCTTTACCGTGAGATGGAAGCATTCTCTAAATTCGGTGGTGACCTGGATGCGGCTACTAAAAACGTAATTGATAAAGGTGCACGTAACGTGGAAATCCTGAAACAAGCACAGTTCAGCCCGTATTCTGTAGAGAAGCAAGTTGCAATCATCTACTTAGGTACCAACAACCTGTTAAGAGAAGTTGCAGTTAAGAACATCAGAGCATTTGAAGACCAGTTCATGCTGGAAATGCAAAGCAAACTGCCTAACGTTCTGGCTGAATTCAAAAAAGGAAACTTACCTGAAGATGGTATCAACCAAATGGTTGAATTAGCTAAAGGCTTAATTCCTCAATACAAATAATTATCTGTAATGATATAAAAAGCGCTCTGTCTTATGACAGAGCGCTTTTGTTTTTAAGAACTGCATATTCCCGTATTTTCCTTGACCATCCTCGTTTTAAATCGTAATTTCGCAGCCGGAAAAAGCAAAACAATAAATCATGTACGAATACACTTCTTCTAAATCATTATTCGAAAGAGCACAGCAAAGTATACCGGGTGGCGTGAACTCACCGGTAAGAGCATTCAAAAGTGTGGGCGGCACACCACTGTTTATCAGAAAGGCCAGCGGTGCTTACCTGTATGATGAAGATGGACAATCGTATATCGATTACATTGCTTCCTGGGGACCAATGATCCTGGGACATGCTTATGAACCGGTGATCTCGGCTATAAAAGAAAAAGCCGGTGACTCTACTTCGTTCGGTGCGCCAACCCTGCTGGAAATAGAGATGGCAGAACTGATCATTTCTATGACTAAAAATGTAGACCTGATTCGTATGGTGAACAGCGGTACTGAAGCCTGTATGTCGGCCATACGCCTCGCCCGTGGCTATACCGGCAAGAATAAATTTATCAAATTTGAAGGCTGCTATCACGGACATGCCGATATGTTTCTGGTTAAAGCGGGTAGTGGTGTGGCGACATTCGGTATCCAGAATGTACCTGGAGTAACTGCCGGTATTGCCAATGATACGCTTACTGCACCATATAATGACCTGGCTGCAGTACAAGAACTTGTAGCAGCACATAAAAATGAAATTGCAGCGATCATTATCGAACCGATTGCGGGTAATATGGGTTGTATTCTTCCAAAGGAAGACTTTATAAAAGGGTTACGTGAAATCTGTACCCAGGAAGGTATTATACTGATCTTTGATGAGGTGATGACCGGTTTCCGTATGGGAGCAGGTGGTGCCCAGGAGCGCCTGGGTATTGATGCCGACCTGGTAACCTACGGTAAAGTGATCGGTGCCGGTATGCCGGTAGGTGCATTTGGTGGTAAGCGTGAGATCATGGAGCATATTGCCCCATTGGGTAATGTGTACCAGGCCGGAACCTTAAGTGGTAACCCGCTGGCTATGGCTGCAGGGTATGCCTTACTAAACCAACTGAAATCGCATCCGGAATACTATAACGAACTGGAAGAAAAAACGATATACCTGCGCAACGGACTGGACGAAGTGCTGAAGGCAAGCGGGGTAGATTATGTGATCAACCAGATGGGCAGTATGATCAGCATTCATTTCTCTAAACAACCGGTAATCGATTTTGCTACATCTGCAGCATCTGATATTGCCTTTTTCAATAAATTCTTTCATGCTATGCTGAAGAGAGGAGTGTACCTTCCGCCTTCTGCATATGAAAGCTGGTTCCTGAACAATGCATTGACTTATGCAGATCTGGACAAAACAATTGCCTGTGCTAAAGAAAGCCTGGCAGAATTATTAGCCTAATATTTACATCTGGACTATTCTTGAATAAGAGCGCACATAAAACTATTGTGATTATCGGCGGCGGTGCCGCCGGTTTTTTCTGTGCGGCTAATATTCCGCATCGCCCGGGACAGAAAGTAATCCTGCTGGAGAAAAGTAATAAATGGCTGAGCAAGGTGAAAGTCAGTGGTGGCGGTCGTTGCAACGTTACACATAATGCCGACAGCATTGCGGCAATGTCAAAAAAGTATCCCCGCGGCGAAAAATTTGTAAAGAAAACCTTCCATCATTTTTTTGTACCGGATACTATAGCCTGGTTTCGTCAGCGTGGCGTAGTGCTGAAGACGGAGGCCGATAACCGTATGTTTCCGGTCACCGATGAGTCGCAGACCATCATTGATTGCCTGATGCAGGAAGTGCAGCGGCAAGGTGTCGATCTGCGCATGCAGCATGCCGTACAGTCGGTAAGTCCTGCTGCGGATGGTGGCTATACCATACAATTACAAGGAAGAGAGGCCCTATTTGCCGACGTAGTAGTGATTGCCAGCGGTGGTTTTCCTAAGCTGGATATGTTTGAATGGCTCAAGCCTTTAGGACATCAGATCAATCCGCCGGTTCCCTCTCTGTTTACCTTCAATATTCCCAAACACCCGATTACACAATTTATGGGACTGAGTGTGCCGGATGCACAGGTGCGCATCAATGGCACTAAGCTGCAACAATCCGGGCCTTTGCTGATAACCCATTGGGGGCTGAGTGGCCCTGCGGTACTGAAATTGAGTGCTTATAGTGCATTGTATCTTGCAGAGCAGCAGTACCAGTTTAAAATACAGGTCAACTGGCTGAATCAGTTCAATGAAGAAACCCTGCGCCAGCACCTGCTGGAGTATCGTCAGATGCATCCGCAACAAAAAGTGATGAATACACAAGGGCTTGGCTTACCCGCAAGACTCTGGGAGTATATGATGCAGGAAAGCAGTATAGCTGCTGATATGCGTTGGGGTGATCTTCCGGCAAAGGACTTTAACCGGTTCGTTAAAAATATTGCTGCCGCCGAATTTGAAGTAAAAGGTAAAACGACTTTTAAAGAAGAATTCGTCACTGCAGGAGGCATAGACTTGTCTGAAGTGGATAGCAATACGATGGAGAGTAAACTGCAAAAGGGTATATACTTCGCCGGAGAAATTCTTAATATCGATGGAGTGACCGGAGGGTTTAACTTTCAGAATGCCTGGACAACGGGTTTTATCGCTGCCCAGAGCATTGCAGCATCTTAAGTCTTTATTTCAGGCTACGGGCGTAGTCCTCAAATTCTTTTTGTGTTGCCGGCATAGTAAAGATATCCTTCAGCCCGGCATATAATTCCTTATCCTGTACAGATGGGTAAGCTGTTTTCAGTAATTTCATTTTATTGTCATCAAACATAATCCAGGAAACAATCTGGCGTAAGTCTGAAGTGTTGATCATATGCATGCCGATGTAATCCTGAGCCAGCTGTAATTTTTTAGTATCCTCTTTTACCGCTTCCATTTTCTTATTCAATTCGAACAGGCCAGGGGCAAGTTGTTTGCCTCCGCTTGCGCCCAGGGGCACATCTTTACGGAAATCCGGTGCCGGTGCTGCGGGAGGTGGTACATAACTGTTCATATCCGGTGTCATTTTTTTGATATACAACTTACGCGTGTTTACATCCACAATACAGTCATAAGTATATCCCGGGTCTATTTTGAAATTGCCGCTGTACATCAGTTCAGCTTTACCGCCTTGTCCGTCTGCATAAGCCCTGAATTTATATACCTGTATATTGTGGCGCTTACGGGGCAGGTCAGCAATCGTAATAAGTGTATTTACCTTTTTGAAACTGCGGTCGTTTATGGTAACGATTAGTGGAGCGCCGTCGCTCAAATGTATATTTAAAGTACTTCTGTTGCTTTTGTTATTCTGGGCAATGGCAAACAGGCTTTGAAAAAGAAGCAAAAACAGTGCTGTGATATTTTTCATTTTCAATAAATTTGATGTTTGACTGTAAAAACCATGAAAAGTTACATACAGTTTTCGATTTTATATTGATTCATTTTAGTATTTCATACATTTGCACCATGTCATACAAATATCTTTTATTGCTCTGCTCCTTTGCCAGCCTTACGTTTAGTGCATGTAAGAAGGAAGAAGAGCCTTATGATCCGGATAAGTCCTACTTTTCCGTAAAGCAGTTTGTAGCAGATCAGTACGAGCTGTACAAAGGTCAGCCGTATATGTTTGAGAAAACAACCATTGTAAATGGTAAAAAAGACTCAAGCCTGGTAGGCTATGATAAGGTAGACTGGAATACGGTTTTCAAAATATTCTGTGATGCCGATATCAGTGACAATAAGTTCTTCGAGCGGTATGATTTTAACCAGTTCGATGATAATATACTGGAGGCTTCGGTACTGACTTATACGGCCAAGGAACCGGATCTCTTTGTAAAGAAGTTTACCATTAACTATGATAATGTTTCCCGTAAGATCAGCATGATTTATATTGAAACAGCCGACAATGGCCGCTTTCATGCCAAGGAGCAGAAATTGTCGTACTATGTAAAAGATAAGATCGTGATCCAGGAGTCTGAAAAGTCATTCCTGTCCGATCCTAAAGAAGTTGTGATTACGTATAAGTTTCAATAAGCCGGAAAATTAGTCCTATTCATGTTACCGTTTTTTTACCAGGAAAATCTGCCCGCAAAGGAAGGTGCCTATACGCTGGATGAAGCGACCTCCAAGCATTGTGTACAGGTATTGCGTATGAAAGAAGGCGCGCCTCTATTACTGACCAATGGAAAAGGGTTGCGTATTGAAGCCGTGATTACCGTGGCGGAACGTAAGCATTGTATGGTGCATTGTACTAAAGTAGAACAGTTGCCGGCACGCCCCGTAGCCTTTGCATTGGGTATTGCCTTTACCAAAAACAACAGCCGTAATGAATGGTTGCTGGAGAAAGCGATGGAGATGGGTATTGAACAAATATACCCTATCATCACCGATCGTACAGAAAAGGATAAGTTGAAGATGGAGCGCCTGCAAGGCATCCTGATTTCGGCAATGCTTCAGTCTCAGCAATGTTATCTGCCGCAGCTGCATGATTCGATAAAACTGAAAGCACTGTTGCAGCAAAGTACTACAACAGCTCAGCGTTTTATTGCCCACTGTATCGATACCGAAGAACGCAAGTCTTATATTACCCATCTGAAAGCAGGTAAGGATACCCTGATGCTGATCGGGCCGGAAGGCGATTTTACACCGGCAGAGATCAGCCTGTGCCTGGAAGCAGGACTGGAACCGGTAAGCCTTGGGCAAAACCGGCTGAGAACAGAAACCGCCGGCTTATATGCATGCACTATATTTAATGCCGTAAACTATGGTTAGAATACTGGCCTTGTGCCTCACAATATGTTGCAGTATGCCTGCACTGGCGCAGCAATTGCGTATCGGCCTCCTGGTTTACGGAGGCGGGGGAGACTGGTATGCCAACCCTACAGCAATTAAAAATCTTACCGCATTCTGCAACCAGAATCTTGGCACAAAACTGGATACCCGCGAAGCGCAGGTAGCTGTGGGCAGCTCCGATATATTTAACTATGCTATGCTGCATACAACCGGTCACGGACGCATCTTCTTTACAGATGAAGAAGCCCGCAACCTGAGGTTGTACCTGGAGTCCGGAGGTTTCCTGCATATAGATGATAACTATGGGCTGGACCCCTATGTGCGCCCGGAGATGAAGAAAGTATTCCCGGAACTCAGCTTTGTAGAACTGCCGTTTACACATCCTATTTACCATCAGAAGTTTCAGTTTCCCAATGGGCTGCCTAAAATACATGAGCATGATGGAAAACAGCCAAAGGGCTATGGCCTGATCTATAAGGGCAGGCTGGTCTGTTTCTATTCCTACGACTGCGATCTGGGAGACGGATGGGAAGATCCCGAAGTGCATAAAGATAGCCCCGAGAAGCGTTTGCAGGCACTGCAAATGGGTGCCAACATTCTCCAGTACGTATTCACACAATAATTTTTTGTGGAAATATTGCAAATGCAGCTCTATAGAATAAAGCATATTCTATGAGTACGCAACTGTATATTGCCGAGCCCTGTCATGAAGACTGGAGTGCAATGATCCCCAATGACCGCGGGAGACATTGTGATCATTGCTGTAAAACAGTAATCGATTTTACGAGTTGGGAAGCAGAAGATATTCTTCATTATCTGCGCCAACATACAAATGCCTGTGGTCGCCTGCGGAAAGAGCAGTTGCTCACTCCGGTACAACAGCCGGGGCTGGAGCTCGTTCCCCTGATCTCCGCATCCCCTCTGTCTTACATAAAGAAAATGGCTGCTGTCATTGCGTTGTTGTTTGTATTTGCCTCTTGCAACAATCCAGCGGCTGAACCTGTTCATACTGCGGCAGTACAGACAGATACTGCTGTAGTGCCTATTGTAGGAGAACTGATGGCTATACCGCCGCCAGCCGTACCAGAGGGGCCTTCCATACAAGCCCTCCCCAGACCGGTTACTCCGCCGAAACCAGCTGAAGTGGTCTATCCCAATGAATCTTATGTGCAGGGGGGTATTTCGATTCCGGATCCGCCGGAAGTGGTGGCCGCTCCTCCGCCTCCCTCAACTGATACTTCAAAAATGGGCCCTTTCCCTGAATAACTGTTGCCTGGTTGTATTTTGTTTCTTAGGCTGAAATAATTTATACTGGGTATTCGCTTTTAGGAATAAAGACTTAGATTGTTCTTTTAGTTTCCATTTATACATATTGCTACCTTTTGTCTTGATGCAAAAGGTAGCGCCAAAAAATCAAGGCTGTATAAATCCTTGGCTAAAAATCAATGTGTCGGCCGGTCGCAAACCAGACTCGCTGCGCTCAGACAGTGGTTTTCGACTTGATCGACCGAGCCAATGATTTTCTTAACGCCGGATTTATAAGGCCGGTTCAGCGATCTGTTCTATACGGATTACATATTGTTTTCATCAGAACTATAGCCATTTTGCTTGGCGCTTCGGAGCCTCAGCAACTGAACGTATCTTACCCTGAGGTTCTCGAAAGGTAATGATCAAAGCTTGTGTAACGGTACAAAATGGTGATACTCTGCAATTGTCTTCATGAGCACAAAGACAATTTGATCATTCTGTTACCGGCCCAAAGGACGAACAAAATAGTTGTCAATATGCGAATAGTCATATTTTTTTTCCAACTTTTATGGAATAAATAAAAAGGCAGCATCATATGGTTAAAGAACAGAATTATGAATACACAGATGCAGATAGCCGAGCCTTGTCATGAAGACTGGAATGCCATGACACCTGATCTCACCGGTCGCCATTGTGCACAATGTTGCAAAACCGTTGTAGATTTTACAAATTGGGAAACAGAAGATATCCTGCAATACTTACAACAAAATAAAAGCACCTGTGGTCGTTTGCGCGTAGATCAGATGGCGGCATTGCCGGAAGATACACACCTGGAAGTAATACCAGTGATTGCAAGTTCTGCATTGCCATATTGGAAAAAGATTGCCGCGACGGTAGCCCTGTTATTTGTGTTTGCCTCTTGTGGTTATGCACAACAAAAAACAGGCAAGCAAGTGCCACAGACACCTGAAACAGCACAGGTAGATACTTTGCATCCGATGGTCATGGGTAAGATCGTCTGTCCTAAACCGCTCGGTCCAAAACCAGTTAAAGATACTGTTGCGCCGCCACCGGTGATACAAGGATTGATTGCCATCCCGGATACTCCTGTAAAAGCGCCTTCAAGAGTGAAACCTAAAATACATCGTACCAAAAGGTAATAGCTGTTTTATTTCATAAAGGTACTTGAGTACACCGACTCATTACCATTCTCATCTGTAGCTACAAGCCTGATTGTACTTTTTCCGGCAGGGCAGTATTCATCCGGTATATACGTATAAGTATTGCCCTTCCTGGAAAAACAAACCCATTGGTTATTGATATAGCCCTTCACAGCGGCTATCGAAGTTTTCTCTTCTGTTACGGTGAATTGTATAGACTGCTTCTGCGTTGCATTCAGCCGTACTATCTTCGGAGCAGTAGTATCAATGCCTACACTATAGCTACCGAAGCTCCTGACCTTAGCCATAGCAAAACCATCTTTCCATTCTGCCGCCTGAGCTTCCTGGCTGTTGCTGCCGGGCAGGTTAGATTTAGGAATTTTGTGCATAAAGATCAGTTTGCCTCTGAGCGCTGCCGGCACCGGCTTCATTAGTTTCAGGCCCAGTTCAAAATAATCATGTGCGGGTACTGCCTGGCGCAGTATTTCAAACTGACTGGAGTACTGGCCGGGCATCAGCACTTCTTTTACGGTGAAGCATACATCATCATAAAATACTTTTGCAGGCAGGTTACAATACATATTGCCGGTGTAATGCTTGTAGTAATGTCGCTGTCCGGCATTGAACCGCCCGCGGCAGGCTACTGCTCCCGCTTTGACCTTGTATTGAATTTGCTTGTTTACCGTTGTCGTATTACCGAAGGCATCCTGTATCACAATTTTGATGTTATGTACCTTACCGTCACCTATGTCCAGCAAGCCATTTTTGACCATACCTGAATAGACATCGAGTGGGTTATTGGGCAGTTTGTACAGGCCATGCATCCATATCCCTTTGTTGGAATAAGTTCGGAAATCGGCATATGCATTCACTGCTCGGTTATTATCGAAGTTCAGTTCTGTATTGTGTATCGTAGCCACAGGCCGTTCATCGAAATATAGCTGCATGAAAGATATGCCCAGCCAGTTACTGCTGCCGTTGATATAATCTTTGGCATCAATACCGATCATCGTTTGCGCATAAGGAACCGTGACTACATCAATGACGGGTGCTGCGCCCTTCTTTTTTACCGGAGGTTTTATGGATACTAACAGGGGAGAGGCCTCATAATAATTATCTGCATCATAAAAAGCCAGTGTACCGGCTTTGGGAGCAATATTGTCCTTGATGGGCAATCCGAATAAAAGCGGATCCATAACCAGTTCAGTCCGGGTATTCCTGATTTCGAAATGCAGGTGAGGAGCTGTTGAACCACCGGTATTGCCGCTGTACGCGATCTGAGCACCCTTTTTATATACAAATTGTTTGCTGTTCAGTTGCAGGTCTACATTCCACTTCTGTTGCTTATACTGTTGCTGTTTTACATAGGCCATTACCTCGGGCATATACTTGTTCAGATGACCGTATACAGTGGTATAGCCATTCGGGTGTTGCATGTACAGGCAATAGCCATAACCTGCATGAGATACGGAAATGCGGCTGATAAAGCCATCTGCAGCAGCGAGTACAGGAAGGTTTTCCTGATTGTTGGTCTTGAGGTCAATGCCGGTATGAAAATGATTAGGGCGGCATTCGGCAAAGCTGCCGGCTAATTGCATCGGGATCTTTAATGGATTGGCAAAATAGTCTTTAGGTACTGCGTCCTGGGCAGTGGTTTTCATATTTCCCCACAGCAACAGGAAGAGCAGGCACGTGTTTTTCATTATGTCGGATTTTTTTAGGTTAAAGCAAATGTAAGTGTAATTTAATTTGCAAAGTATTCCCTAATCCACTAAATTTAACCCCTATTATATATCTAAATACTTTAAAACATAACAAAATGAAAAAGATTGCACTTATATGCATCGCTGCGATTTCAGTAGCTTCCTGCTCTTTCCTGGATTCGAAAAAGGCCACAGACTACAATAATAAAATTGTGGAAGAGCAAAGCAAGATTATTAAAAGCGTTTTTGAACTGGTGAATGTGATGCAGACTTCAGATAGCCTGCACGCACAGCAAAAACGTGCAGAACTGGTTACTATAGTTGATGCTGCAATCAAAAATGCACATACACTTTCTTATAGCGGAGATGATAAAGGGTTGAAAGCCAGTTATCAGAAACTGCTGCAATTCTATAAAAAGACAATGTCGGAAGATTATACAGAGATCATTGCGATTTCTTTTAATAAAAATGCAAAAGCATCCGATGCACAGCGCGTACAGGAGAAAGTAGACGCAATCTCTACTGCAGAAAGTGCTGTGGACAAGGAATTCCAGGATGCACAAATGGCCTTTGCCAAAGCGCATGATATGAAGGTGCAGGAAAATGAACTGCAGCAACAGATCAACAAGATCAATAGCGAAACTGAAAATTAAAACAGGTACACATAATTACAAAGAGGCCCGGATATATCCGGGCCTCTTTGTAATTATGTCCATTTTGCGAGGCTTAAAAATCAATATTTAATATATAAATGACTTTCTATGGGTTTGTTGTGCTAAACTAATAAAATTGTAGCCGGGGAAGATGCAACACATACTGTAAACAGGTAATTTTACAGAGAAATCAAACACTACATTAAACCGGAAAAAATGAAAAAAACTATTCTACCTGTACTATGTGCGATTACCCTGGCCTCCTGTTCCGGCCCAATGAATATAAAGGAATATAATGATGCCATTGTAGGAGAGCAGCGAAGATTTATGGATCAAATGAAGCTGATGACTAAGACAAAGAATGACAGTGCTCTGGCGCAGGCCAGGAGAGCTGGGCTGGTTGCCTATGCAGATGTCTGTCTGACCAATGTCGACAAGCTGAAGGTCAATGGTGTTGATAAAGGGTTTAAAGCCCACTTTAAAAACATGATTCAATATTGTAAAACGGCTTTTGCAAAAGACTATGAAGAAATCATTGCGGTGAAGATGAGTAAAAAAGCTGTAGGGGCAGACATAGCGCTTGCAGATGCCAGGCGTGAAGAGATTATGAACAGGATAAAGGCCCTGGAAGCACAATTTTTATCGGCACAAGAGGCCTTTGCCAAAGCGAATGGCGCAGAGCTTAATTAATAAATACATACAATGAAAAGGCCCGGGTTTTACCCGGGCCTTTTCATTGTATGTTAGTAATCTTACTTAACCAGTCTTACCGCAACTTTACGGTCAATAGCACGGGCCTCATCACTTTCTGTTTCAGGAACCGCTGCAAATTTTTCACCGTAACCTTCTGCTCCTTTAAGCTGGCTGCTTACACCGGCTTTGTCCAATGCAGCTTTTACAGCATCAGCACGACCTTGTGATAGCTTCAGGTTAGCAGCATCATCGCCTTTCTTATCTGTATAGGCTCCGATTTTAATATTGGCCTGTTTGAATTCTTTCAGGATGGCCACAATATTATTCAGCTGCACTTTAGAGCTGTCCGTAATTTTTGTGGTGCCGAATTCAAAGTTCAGGTTATCGAAATTGAACCAGCGATTTTTCAGCGCCTCATCATCGGCAGCATTTTTATATTCATCAGATTGTATAAACTGGATCAACTGATCTTCAATACCACCTTTGTAGGCATTGATAGTGGCGCCGCTTGGCAGGGTCAGTACCACACTTTCTTTGGCAGAAACAGTTGTTGTTGCACCGGCATTGGTATCAGCTGCAACAGTAGTCACCGTTGTATCCATGCTGGTATTGCTTACAGTAGTTGATTTGTTACAACCATCTTTGGTCATCCACCAGATCAGTCCGCCCAGTGCAGCCAGGATCACCAGTGGAACAAGCCAGTTATTGCCGCCTTTCTTTTGTGTAGCGGCAGCATATGAAATAGGTTCTGCAGGAGGAGCAGTAAATTCGCTGACCGCCGCTGCTGCTGCGGTACCCAGACTACCGATGCCCAACCAGGAACCGATTTTGCTGAAATCAAATCCGGCCGGAACCAGGGAACTGATAATGCCTTTCTGACTCGCCAGGAAAGAGGAGAGACCAGCAGCATCCATATTTTTATCTTCCGCATATTTTCCTACTGCACCTAATGCCGCAGCAGAAGTCGCGCCCAGGGCCTGTTCTGCTGTACTCGTTTTTACCCCTCCGAATCCTGCAAGCATACTGATAATATCTTCCAGTTTGTCGCCAAATAAAGAACGCAGTGCAGACCAGATATTAAATCCGCCGCCGGTTGTCACCTCGTTACGGCCGGCCAGGCCACCAAGGTTGGATAGTATACCACTGTTTGCAGCTTTTTTGACCAGGTCCAGCACGCCGCCGGAGTCGGAGGACGATTTGTTGATCAGCCCACTGAGTACCGCAGGTATAGCGGCTTTAATCACATTGGAAATGCCCGTTTCGTTTTCTCCGGTGCTAGCGGAAAGTTGTGCGGCAAGGTTGCCGGGAAGGTAGTTTTTTACGATGTCTAAAATGTTCATTTTGTCTGGTTTTTAGTGTTTTAAAATAAGGTTTGGATTTTGTTACACAACAAAGCAACTGTTTTTTACCTGAAAGTTATAATGATTGAGATTAATGATATGTTAATTAAGTTTAATTTGTTGTCGTGCAGCATTTTATCTAAAGCGTATATATAATGCTTCCGGTTGCATGATATTTATTAGATTTGCCTTTTAAATCGAATCAAACAAATAAATACCAGATACATTATGGCGAGCAGCGCATTCTACTCCAGATTACAAAACGAATTGTCCGATATCCAGACTTCCGGTTTGTTTAAAAATGAAAGAAGAATTGATTCCGTACAAGGTGCGGAGATCATGGTGAACGGCAAAAAAGTGCTGAACTTTTGTGCCAATAACTATTTAGGACTTTCGTCTGACCCTAAGGTAGTAGAAGCAGCAAAGAAAACCATCGATGAGCGTGGTTATGGTATGAGTTCTGTACGCTTTATCTGCGGTACACAGGACATTCATAAAGAGCTGGAAGCTAAACTGGCAACTTTCCTGGGTACTGAAGACACGATCTTGTACGTAGCTTGTTTCGATGCCAATGGCGGTGTGTTTGAACCTTTACTGAACGAAGAAGATGTGATCATCTCTGATGAGCTGAACCATGCCTCTATCATTGATGGTGTGCGCCTGTGTAAAGCTAAAAGAGCCCGTTATAAAAACTGTGATATGGCTGAGCTGGAAGCACAGCTGATCGCGCATAAAGATGCCCGTACCCGCTTTATCGTTACGGATTCCGTATTCTCTATGGATGGTACCCTGGCTCCTTTGGATGAGATCTGTGACCTGGCCGATAAATATGATGCAATCGTAATGATTGATGAAAGCCACTCTTCAGGCTTTATGGGTAAAACCGGCCGTGGGGTGCATGAACTGAAAGGTGTAATGGGCCGTGTAGATATTATTACCGGTACGCTGGGTAAAGCGCTGGGTGGAGCATCCGGTGGTTTTACTTCAGGTAAAAAAGAGGTAATTGAAATGCTGCGTCAGCGTAGTCGTCCATATCTGTTCTCCAATACAGTAGCGCCATCAGTAGTAGGTGCCTCTATTGCAGTACTGGATATGCTGAGCGAAACAACTGAGCTGCGCGATAAGCTGGAAAATAATACAATGTACTTCCGTGAGCAAATGACTGCTGCCGGTTTTGATATCAAGCCGGGCACACACCCTATTGCTCCAATTATGTTATATGATGCAGTACTGGCACAACAATTTGCGGCCAAACTGCTGGAAGAAGGCATTTATGTAATCGGCTTCTTCTTCCCGGTTGTACCTAAAGGGCTGGCCCGTATCCGTGTGCAGATTTCTGCTGCGCATGATCGCCACCACCTGGATACAGCAATCGCTGCCTTCACTAAAGTGGGCAGAGAGCTGGGGGTAATTAAATAAGATTATGAATCCGCTATTTGACGAGAAACAGCGTTTTACACAATGGTGGCTTTATGCCGGAATTGTACCTGTACTGGTTCTGGAAGTGGTTACACTTTCAAAAGAAGCACAGGCATGGTATGACTGGTGGCCACTGTTGCTGTCGATTGCTATTTTCAGCCTGATCCTTTTGGTATCCATGCGTACGGTGATCACTACTGAAGCGATTACCGTATACTATTTTCCATTATTGCCTAAACCAAAGACATTTTCATGGGCAGATATTGACAAAGCCTACGTGCGTCAGTACAGCCCGATAAGTGAATACGGTGGCTGGGGTATAAAAGGTATGGGCAGTAAGTACGGTAAGGCTTATAATGTAAAAGGGAATCAGGGACTGCAGCTGGAGTTTACAAACGGACAAAAACTGCTGATCGGCACCCAACGCATGCAGGAGCTGGACCAGGTGCTGCAGAACCATTTTAGTGCATATATCAAGAACTAATGAAAAAAAATATTACTTGCAATAGCTTTATTAGCTGCTGCAACAAAAGATAAAGCTGCAGCCAACGACAACTGGTAATTTTTAAAAATAATAAATTCAAAATAAATAGAAATGTCTCAGAACGTATATATAGTAGATGCAGTGCGTACCCCGATTGGTAAATATGGTGGTACACTGGCAGCTGTTCGCCCGGATGATTTGCTGGCGGATGTCATTAAAGCACTGATTGCCCGTAACCCTTCAATCGATGTAAATGCTATTGAAGATGTGATTGCCGGAGCGGCTAACCAATCCGGAGAAGATAACCGTAACGTAGCGCGCATGTCTGCCTTACTGGCCGGCCTGCCGATTACCGTTGGGGGGAATACCGTAAACCGTCTGTGTGCTTCCGGTCTGCAATCCATTATGGATGCCAGCCGTGCCATTCAGTGTGGTGATGGTGAATTATACATTGCCGGTGGGGTAGAGAGCATGAGCCGTGCCCCTTATGTAATCGGTAAAGCGGATGGTGCATTCGGCCGTAACCAGCAGATGTTTGATACGACTATGGGCTGGCGTTTTATCAATAAGAAATTATCTGCATTGTATCATCCGTATACAATGGGAGAAACAGCGGAGAATGTTGCCAAACAATGGAACATCAGCCGTGAAGAGCAGGATCAGTTTGCCTTCGAAAGCCAGGAGAAATACCAGAAAGCGCATGAGGCAGGTAAATTTGCCGATGAACTGGTTCCGGTTACTATAGATTTAGGAAAAGGTAAGACTGCGGTATTCGATAAAGATGAGCATCCACGCTTGTCTCCGAAAGAAAAACTGGCAGAATTAAAACCAGCCTTCATTAAAGAAGGTTCTGTTACTGCAGGGAACAGCAGCGGGATCAATGACGGAGCAGCAGCTTTATTGCTGGCTTCTGAAGACGCAGTGAAAAAATATGGTTTGAAGCCACTGGCAAAAATCATCGGTCGTGCTATAGCAGGTGTAGACCCGGCAGTAATGGGTATCGGTCCTGTACCGGCTACAGAAAAAGCATTGCAGCGCGCGGGTCTTAAGATTGAAGACATTGGCCTGGCTGAGCTGAATGAAGCATTCGCGTCACAGTCCCTGGCTGTGGTTCGTGATCTGAAGATCAATCCTGAGATTGTAAATGTAAATGGCGGTGCTATTGCACTGGGCCATCCTTTAGGTTGTAGTGGTGCCCGTATTACGGCTACCTTATTACACGAAATGAAACGCAGAAAAGTAAAATACGGCCTGGCTACCATGTGTATCGGAGTAGGGCAGGGATCTGCGATTGTGTATGAATTAGTAGATTAATCTGTTACAAAATAATACGATAAGCATAGCAAGAGCTGCAGGATATTCCTGCAGCTCTTGCTATTTTGGATTGATCTGCCTACTGGCGAAAGTGTTTATAACCGTCCTTAATATAAATTTGAATAATAAACAATAGGCAATCCATACAGGGTGTCATTTTAATGTAAAATAAGCATAGGATATTCCCGAATTGATAATTTTCATTCCTGATTTTATACTATGAGGCATTCCGGTACTCGATAATTTCGCGGCGGAATAACAACTATATATACATTAAGAATGAAAGTAACTTCACTAACACTGGGTATGGCGATGACCACCATCGCTGTACAGGCACAGCAACAAGTCGCTCCTGAAACACAGGATACCGTAAAACAACATTTACTGGATGAGGTAGAAGTATCGCAGGATCGCTACCGTGTTACAGAAAGCAGAACGGTAGGTAAGCTGGACCTGAAAGATCTCGAAAACCCACAAGTGTACAATACCATTCCGAAGACCTTACTGAAAGATCAGCTGGTAACCAATATGAATGATGCACTGAAAAATGCAACAGGGGTGATGCGTTTATGGGAATCTACTGGTCGTGGCGGTGATGGTGCTGAATTTTATAGTTTGAGAGGTTTTGCCGTACAACCTTCTCTGGTTAATGGGATGCCTAGCATTACCAACGGTGGTCTGGATCCGGCCAATGTTGAGAATATCGAAGTCGTAAAAGGGCCTTCCGGTACATTATACGGTGGTAATCTGATTTCTTACGGTGGTCTGATCAATGTAAATACTAAAAAGCCATACGAGAGATTTGGGGGTGAATTGTCCTATATTACCGGTAGCTATGGCCTGAGCCGTTTCACTGCAGATGTGAACGCTCCGGTGGGCAAAAACGTATTTGTACGTTTGAATACCGCTTATCAGTATGAAAATACTTTCCAGGATGCAGGGTTTAGCCAGTCATTCTTTATCGCACCTTCGGTTAAGATCGTTGCCAGCGATAAACTGACCTTCCTGGTAAACACCGAATTTAAAAACGGTGCCAGCGCCAATGCCCCTATGGTATTCCTGAGCCGTTACAGCCAGCTGTCCTTCAATAGCATGGACATTTTCGAAGCGAACTATAAGAAATCATATACCAGCAACGACCTGACGATCAAAACCCCGACTTTCGGTATGCAATCCCAGATGTTGTATGAATTCTCTAAACAATGGAAATCGCAGACCGTCGTTTCCCGCAGCAATACCCAGAGTAATGGTTATTATCAATACCTGTGGGATGCCGCTAACGGGGATGAGTTTACCCGCTACATTTCCCGTCGTAATGGCTCTACCAATGCAACCGGCGTTCAGCAGAACTTTATGGGCGATTTCAACATCGGTAGCGTACGCAATCGTTTAGTAGTGGGTGTGGATTATATGCAGAAGCAGATCCGCAACAGCAGCACCGGCTGGATAGGTTATGGTACCGTATCGCTGAAAAACCAGATCGACAGCGCTATCCTGACTACACCTGCAGTAGATAACGCATTATTGTCTTCAGCAGAAGCCGTATCCAGCGTAAATACCCGCATCCTGAGTGCTTACTTTTCTGACGTCATCAACTTCACTCCGAAGTTAGCAGCTATGCTGAGTCTGCGTGTAGATAACTTCAATGGTATGCCTACAGCATATAGCTCAGAAGAAATCAAAAATCAGACTACACTGTCTCCTAAATTTGGTTTAGTGTACCAACCGGTACTGGACAAAGTATCGATCTTTGGTAACTATATGAATGGTTTCGTAAACGTAGACCCTGTTGAGGTGGCCAACCTGGATGGTACTAATAAACACATGAAGATCTTCAGTCCGGAGCAGGCTAATCAGATGGAATTCGGTGTAAAAACCAACCTGTTCGATCAGAAAGTATCCCTGACGGCGAGCTATTACGATATCCGTGTAAGCAACAAAGTAATGTCTGATCCCACTAATGTAAACAACTCCATCCAGGGTGGTGAGGTATACAGTAAAGGTGTAGAATTCAGTGTACTGGCACATCCGATCGCAGGTATGAACATCATTGCCGGGTATAGCTACAATGACAGTAAAGTAACCAAAGAAACAGAAGGGGCAGGCTATCTGGGATTACGTCCTGAAGATGCAGGTCCGCAGAGTCTGCTGAACTTCTGGGCTACCTATGTAGTGCCTGAAGGTAAACTGAAACACTTCTCTGTAGGTTTCGGTCTTAACTATGCAAGCGAGTACAATACCCTGAACAGATTTACAACAGGAAGCTTCACCTTGCCAAGCTATGTGGTGATGAATGCTTCTATAGCTTATAATGCACCAAGATATACCCTGAATCTGAAAATGGATAACCTGACCAACGAGCACTATTTTGCAGGCTGGTCTACCGTTACACCACAAAAACTCAGATCATTATCTCTGGGCGTAAGCTTTAAATTCTAATAATGAGCCCATTCAAAAAACTCATACGTAAACTACATTTATGGCTCGGATTATTATCCGGGCTTGTAGTTTTTATAATAGCCATTACCGGGTGCATTTATGCCTTCCAGGAAGAAATACAGGATGCTACGCAGCCATATCGCTTTGTGGCGAAGGAAGATAAAGCGTATAAATTACCTACAGAGCTCCTGCCCATTGCTCAGGCACAATTACCGGGCAAGGACCTGCACTCCCTGAAGTATTTTGCTAAAGACCGTGCTGTAGAAGCGACCTTTTACCATTACGAACCTACCTATTACTATGCCGTATACCTGAATCCCTATTCAGGTGAAGTATTGAAGGTGGTAGACCGCAATGCAGGATTCTTCCGCTTTATACTGGACGGACACTTTTATCTCTGGTTGCCCCCAACTATTGGTCAGCCGGTTGTAGCCATATTTACCCTCATTTTTTTCGTGATGGTTATTTCCGGTATCATTCTATGGTTTCCGAAAAACAGGGCTGCCTGGAAACAAAGAGTATGGTTCCGCTGGAAAGAGAGCACTAAGTGGCGCCGCAAGAATTATGACCTGCACAATATTGTAGGCTTCTATGCCTCTTTTGTAGCCCTTGTTTTTGTAATTACCGGATTGGTATGGGGTTTCCGCTGGTTTGCCTACGGCTATTATACCATAATGGGTGGGGAGAAAAGCCTGGTTTATGAAGAGCCGCTTTCGGCAAAGAACCGACAGGTATCGGGTGATGCGCCTATGATCGATCAGCTGTACGGAAAAATATTCCTTAACCAGCCGGCTATAGCCACGGCAGAGTTTCATCCACCAGCCAGCGACAGTGCGAGTATGGAAGTCGCTACCAATTCAGAGGTTGGCACGTACTGGAAAACCGATTACCGCTTCTTTGATCAGTACAGCGGAGCAGAACTATCTGTAGGTCATGTTTACGGCCGCCAGAAAGATGCTAAGGTGGCTGATAAAGTAATGCGGATGAACTATGATATCCATACCGGAGGCATCTGGGGCATACCCGGCAAGTTGCTCGCCTTTTTCATGAGCCTGCTGATCGCAACATTGCCCGTTTCCGGAGTCATGATATATATCGGCCGGAAAAAGAAACAAAAGAAAACCGTGCCTGCAAAGGCTCGTCAATAAACAACAAACAAAAACAGGAACAGAATAGTCTTTTGGCTATTCTGTTTTTTTATGCTTCTTTTGTCTTCTTTTTTACCAGATTATGAAGGCTTCCCGGTCCAGACCCATTCAGAAAATACTCATTATCCGCTTTTCTTCTATCGGAGATATAGTGCTTACCACGCCGGTTATACGCAGTGTAAAGCGCAGGTATCCCGATGCTGAACTGCATTATTTGGTTAAAAAACAATTTAAGAGTGTACTGGCGGGCAATCCGCACATTGACCATATCCATGTATTGTCCGAGGATCTGCAGCAGAATATTGCAGAGCTGAAAGCCCTAGATTTTGACGTGGTAATTGACCTGCACCATAACCTGCGCACGCTTAGGGTCAAGAAAGCCCTGAATGTACGCCGGACCTATACCTTCCCGAAACTGAATGTACAGAAATGGTTGTATACCAATTTTAAATGGAATACTTTGCCGCCGAATAGTATTGTAGAGCGCTATTTCGAGGCTGTAAAGCCCCTCAATGTCGTGAATGATGGCCTGGGGCTGGATTTCTTTATTGCGCCGGAACAGGAGACTAAAAGAGAAGATATTCCTATGGGGCACTGGATGGGCTATGTAGCCTGTGTGATCGGAGGATCTTTCGAAACCAAACAATTCCCTGCAGATAAATGGAGGGCATTTATTGAAGACTGTCCGTACCCGGTTATATTGCTGGGTGGCCCTGATGATGCAGCGCTGGCTGCGGAAATTAAGACCGTAGACCCGGTAAAAGTATATGATGCCTGCGGTAAATTCAACCTTGTAGAATCGGCCGATCTGGTGCGTAAGGCGAGGGTAGTGGTGACTAATGATACAGGTTTAATGCATATAGGAGCTGCCTTTCAGAAAAAAATGGTAACTTTGTGGGGCAATACCACCCCCTGGTTGGGAATGTTTCCCTATTATGGGGCTAATAACCTGCAGACGACGGTAAGTCCATTATTTACCATATCGGAAGTAAACGGGCTTTCCTGCCGTCCCTGCAGTAAGATCGGATTTCACCAATGTCCGAAAAAACATTTTAATTGTATGAACCAGATAGATGTGGCACAACTTATAGCGGATGTGCAGTCGTTCTGGAAAGATTAAATCAACAGATTTATGCAAAAATAATTTGTTGATATGAAATATTTGTTTAATTTTGCGCAAAATTTTTGGAGCATGTTTGCAGTTGTAACAATAGCAGGACAGCAGTTCAGAGTTGCTAAAAACGATGAACTTTATGTACACCGTCTTATCGGAAACGAAGGCGATAAAGTAGAATTTTCTGATGTCTTAATGACAGGAACCGAAGGTAATATTACTGTAGGTAGTGCGGTTAAATCTGTAATCAAAGCAGAAATCGTTAGTCATGAGAAAGGCGATAAAGTCTTGATTTTCAAGAAAAAACGCCGTAAAGGATATCAAAAATTAAACGGTCACCGTCAATCGCTGACTAAAATCAAGATCCTGGATATCGCTTAATTTGCGATCCGGTTTCTACACTTGTATTAACATTTAAAAGAACTTAAGCAATGGCACATAAGAAAGGTGAAGGTAGCGTAAAAAATGGTCGCGACTCTCGCAGCAAACGTTTAGGCGTTAAAATTTTCGGTGGTCAACCAGCCATCTCTGGTAACATCATTCTGCGTCAACGTGGTACTCAATACCACCCTGGTACTAACGTAGGTCTGGGTAAAGATTTCACTATCTACGCTTTAACCGACGGTATCGTTGAATTCAGAAAAACCAGAACTAAAACTTTGGTATCTGTTAGCGAAGTGGTTGCAGAAGCTTAAGCATAAATTTGCTTAAATAATATAATTGCCATATATTTGAACTTAATATATAAAAGTCGAACTTTTTTTATTTCTAACCCACAAAAATTGTAAGTATGGCAACTACTAAAAAAACTGCAAGTGCAGCAGCGCCTAAGAAGGCTGCGCCGAAAAAAGCAGCGGCTCCTAAGAAAGCCGTAGCTAAAAAAGCGGCAGCGCCTAAGAAGGCAGCAGCTCCCAAAAAAGCAGCGGCTCCTAAGAAAGCCGTAGCTAAAAAAGCAGCAGCACCTAAGAAGGCTGTAGCTAAAAAAGCCGCCGCTCCTAAGAAAGCGGTAGCTAAAAAAGCAGCGGCTCCTAAGAAGGCCGTAGCACCAAAAAAAGCAGCAGCTCCTAAGAAAGCTGTAGCTAAAAAAGCCGCCGCTCCTAAGAAAGCAGCAGCACCAAAAAAAGCAGCAGCACCTAAGAAGGCAGCAGCTCCCAAAAAAGCCGTAGCAAAGAAAGCAGCAGCTCCTAAAAAAGCAGTCGCTCCTAAAAAAGCTGTAGCGAAAAAGAAATAATTTTAAATTTTACATTTTTTTAAATGCTATCCTGCAACAGGATAGCATTTTTTTTGCATTTTGTACGTTATATGTATTATATGACCCTCCGATACCTGATTTACACCCTTGTGTTGCTACTGGCTATTTGTAACAGCACCGGCGCGTTTGCGCAACATATGTATGGTACTGTATATGACGAAGGTCTGGGTATTGAAGGCGCTGTAGTCACGAATAATAATTCCGGTTCGGTAAGTATCAGTGATGCCAAAGGGATGTACCGGCTCTCTGTCCGGCCCGGAGACTCTGTAAGCGTACGCCTGTTGGGCTACCAGGATGTTGGGCTGAAAATACCTGCAACACAAAAAGGAGATTTCTTCCGCAATATATACCTGGAACCCTTTAGCAACATGCTTTCCGAAGTGGTCGTGAGCGGACTGACGCCATACCAGAAAGACTCTATTGCCCGCCGAAACCTGTACGGGCAGGCCTTGTCCAGGGAGTGGGTATCGGGAGGAGCAGCCGTTTTTCACCCGATGAGCTTTCTGGCACAGAAGGTATCGCGCAAAGCCAAGCAACGTCGAAACTTTCAGCTGAATTATACCGGTTGGGAAAACCAGAAATTTATAGATATACGGTACAGTAAAGAGTTTGTAGCCACAGTGGTTCCGCTTACCGGCGATACGCTTGCCTACTTTATGAATGCCTACCCGATACCCGCGGACTTTGCCCGTGCAGCCACAGAACTGGAACTGAAGATGTGGATCAAGTATAACTATCTCGAATGGAAAAAAGGACCGCATATACCCGCTGTAACCCCACAACCTGCATTGAAAGATGAATAGATTATTCCTTTTGATTATACTACTGTTTCTAGCCCTTCAGGCAGGAGCACAGAAAACCCTGAGCGGGGTAGTAATGGACCTGGAAAGATCAGAACCGGTACCCTATGTAACCCTTACCAATCTGCGTACAGACATGGCCACACAGGCCGGTGCAAAAGGTGCTTTCAACCTGGAAGCCAAAGCCGGAGACCGCATCAAAATTAATCGCCTGGGTGTAGAATCAACTGTATTTACGGTAACTGAAGAGATGTTCAGTTCTTACCAGAGAATTATTGTGCAGTACAGCATTGGCACACTGGCAGAGGTAGATGTAACTGCACTCACCCCTTATCAGCGGGACTCCCTGTACCGCGATAGTCTGTACCGGCCTACATTGGCCCGTAAAAAAGATAAGGCTGAAGTCGTGATTACACCTGTAGGTATACTCATTACCAATCCCCTCTCCTCCTGGGTGCAATACCTGGTGCCGAAGACCCGGCAGAAATGGAAATTCCAGAAGAATTTTGCAAAATGGGAAGAACAGAAGTTTGTAGAGACAGTCTACACTCCTGAGCTGGTAGCAAGCATTACGGGCTTGAAGGGCGATAGTTGTGCTTATTTCATGAATACCTATCCGATACCTGTCCAGATGGCCAGGACCGCAAAAGAAACAGAACTGAAAAGCTGGATAAAAGCCAATTACCTGGACTATACAAGCAGCAAGAGATGAGAAGACTACTGCTTTTACTGTTGTGTTGCTTTACCCTGTGTACTGTAAAAGCTCAGAACATCAAGGGGTTTATTAAATTACTCGATAATGACTCTGCACTCGCAGGGGCCGAAATCCGGAATCTGAAAACCCAGGATGTAACAGTCAGTTCGGCAAAAGGATTTTATGAAATACATGCCAGGCCGGGAGAGGAGATACAGGTCAGGTTACTGGGCTTCCAGACTAAGGTGGTGAAGTTGAAAGTATTGCCGGATGAACGCCTGACCATATATTTAAAAAAGCAGGTGACCGAACTGGATGAAGTTAGTGTAACCGCACTGTCGGTATACCAGCGTGATTCGATCTCCAGGAGGGAGGCATATGAGAAAATATTATCGCGCCGTCCGGATATGATTTCCGTTAAGCCCGATTCCATGTTTACCATTATGACAGCAGTAGGCCCACAGCGTATCTTACTTTTCCGGGTGTGTTATCCCGTGTACTGGAGAAAAAGGTCGGGAAGGGCAAGAAAGCATATAAATTCCAGGATCAGTTTAATGCCTGGGAGCAAGAGCAGTTTAAAGCATTTATTTATAACAGAGCCCTTGTGCAGCAACTGACCGGTCTTAAGGATGCAGAACAAGTTGCAGCCTTTATGAATGCCTATCCGATCCCGTATCTTTTTGCAAGGACTGCGAGTAAAATTGAATTGAATTCTTGGATCAAAGCCAATTATGCCGATTGGAAGCAGAAAGGCTCACCGGTGTTAATAAAGTGAAAAATATGAACCTGTTATGATGTAAAACGTATGAATTACGATATTTTTACAGCTTACAGTTCACATTACTCCTGAATATATGCCTAATATAAAATCTTTATCAGCTATCGGCCTTTGCCTGCTGTTTGCCGCAGCCAGTCATCCTGCCGTAGCTGCCGACAAAGACAAGAAGAAAAAAGACAAGAAAAAAGATGAACCTGCAGTTATTGATACCTTAATAGCACCAATCCCAATGAACCGCCAGATGTTTGCCGGCAAGGTAACTCAGGCCATCAGAGGTATTGATGCGAAAGATGGGGCTACCGATAAAGTAGTATTTATGGAAGACGCGGTAAAGTCTAAAGTACTGACGCAGACATTCCTGGTAGATGCCCCATTACTGCTGATCAAAATAGAAAATTCTACGGCAAGTCATGCCAATAAAATCCGCTACGAAAGAGCATTGGCCGACAGGCTCAATGGCTTCCGTACCTATACGGGCGGTGATCCGGATGTGATCTATTATAAACGCCTGATGAAAAACTTCGAAGAGCTGATGAATGCAGAGGTCGCAGGTAAGGCACTGGAGTTTGTAAAAGCTAATCCCAATATATACACACTGGAGAATCTGGATCTGCTGGAAAACAACACAGAGGCTAAGGCATTCCTGTATGAAAAAATAGGAGTAGAGCAGCCGGAAATGATGATCAAGCGCCTGAACGAGTTCTCCCGCGAATCATATGCCGATCCGGTAATTGCAGCAGCAGCAAGAGTGGCGCCAAGCACCATTATGAGCTATGCAGCACCTACCTCAAAATATACCAATGTAATTCGTCGTAATAAGGATCAGCTGGTACAAACGATTGTAAAGATTGTAGACCAGTCCAAGAAGCCTTTTAAAGTATTGCCCTTCCTGAACCAGATCAATGACGGGAGCAAAACCATTGCACAGATCGATCAGATCGCGCAAAATGATGATGCTTATTTCAAAAGCCTGGTAGAACTGAAGACATCTGGCAAAGCCTGGTCTGAAGTAGCTATAGATGAAGAGATTGCTTATCGCGCACTGAAATATGTGCGTACGGTAAATGAATTGCATGAAAAGGCAGATGCAGTGCGATTCAAGTCTGTAGAAGGTTTTAACCCTTCTGAGTATTACTTTATGCTCCTGGGCGGTCAGACCAACGAAATTTATACCAGCTCTTACCTGGGTATCTTTAAGCGTATGATGGCTAAAATGGGTACAACTTCAAGTTATGAACTGCTGGAGAAAGTGCGCATGTCTCACTTCCGTACCTTTATCCGTATGGCAGCGGGGTATAATACATTATCTACCTTCCTGACCAGCATGACAGAGGATCAGAAAACAACACTGATGCGCTCTTTTGTAGCTAACCTGGAGAATGGCGGCCGTAAAGAACTGGCCGATGCCGTAGATGTGGCCGATGCATTCGGTAGCCTGAATAACCCGGAGCTGATTACCTTCCTGAAAGACGAAGTAAAGTCCAACTACGAGCGCGTATATAAAGACAAATCCATCCCTGCAGATAATCGCGAAAAAGGGGTGATCGTATACGGTCTGCTGGGTACGATTTTTAATAATGCTTCCGATGCAGGACAGCTGCAGGAAAGCGTAAGCGAGATCCCGCCGATCAATTTTGTAGATTACAATTCCCTGGTTGATAAAGACGGTAAAGTAATACAGCAGGTATTCTTCTACGGAGATGAAGACGGTAAGATTTCATACGGCAGCTTCCTGACCAATTTCCGTAGTAAAAACTGGAAAATAGATGAGTCCAATCCGGACTGGATTACGATTACATCACTTGTAGGTAAACCAACAGTGATCTATGCCAATCGTCCCCTGGAAGAGCCTAAGGATGAAGAGGCGCAAAACAAATTATACGCTTACCTGGATGCCAACGAGATCTATCCGACCATTGTCATCCACCGCGGCCACAGCTATCACCTGGATGGTTCTCTGAAGAACCTGACACCAAAGGTGAAAATCGTGATGCTGGGCTCCTGTGGCGGGTTCCATAACCTGGCCAATGTACTGGACAAGGCACCGGATGCCAATATTATTTCTACCAAACAGGTAGGTTCTTATCGTATCAATGAGCCGATCATCAGAGAACTGAATGCGCCCATACTGAAAGGCGAGAATGTAGACTGGCTGGCGATGTGGAAGAACCTGGGTACAGAATTTTCTGCCAAATCTGTAGGAGATAAAGACCTGTTCAGTGATTACATTCCACCAAACCGCAACCTGGGTGCGATCTTCATTAAAGCCTACCGCAAGATGGAGTTGAGCCAGGAAGGTTAATCTCATTTTAAATAACAAAACAAAAAGGTTCTGAGTCTCGCATTCAGAACCTTTTTTTTGTACCTTTCTGAGAAAAATATACCATGGCTAAAAGCAATAAAATCAGGCTCTCCAAAATCAGTACACGCGCTCCGGAAGGGCTCAGCAAAGATCAGACCAAGAAGGAACTGTTTAAGATACTGGAAGAGATAGAAGAATTGCAGAACCTGCTCTATGCCGAGCATCAGCACAGCCTGCTCATCATTATCCAGGGTATGGATGCGAGCGGTAAAGATGGTCTGGTACGCGATGTGTTTAACTATGTCAATCCAAGCGGTGTAGTGGTGCATTCCTTTAAAGTGCCTACAGAAGAAGAATTATCGCACGATTTCCTCTGGCGCATCCATAATAAAGTACCGGGCAGGGGCATGATACATGTATTCAACCGCTCTCATTACGAAGATGTACTGGTAACCCGTGTACATGGCTGGTGCGATGATGAGCTGGCCACAAAACGCATGAAAGCCATCAATCATTTTGAATCCCTGTTGCAGGAGCATAACAATACTGTAATCCTGAAGTTTTACCTGCATATATCGCCTGAGGAACAATTGATCCGCCTGAAAGAAAGAATGAGTGCGCCCAGTAAAATGTGGAAGTACAATGCCAATGATATTGTAGAGTCGCAAAGCTGGAAGCGCTATATGAATTATTATGAAGACGTATTTGCACATTGCAATGATGTGCCCTGGCATATCATCCCTTCCGATCAGAACTGGTACAAAAGCCATACTGTAGCCAGTATCATTCATAAGACCCTGAAGGACCTGAAAATGCAATATCCGGGATTGAAAAAATAGGAATGCGATTATATATAATCGGCTCTGTCAGGCCTCTCAGGCCTCTCAGGCCTCTCAGGATGCTATGGCAAAGGGTAATCGTGTCCTGATGTGGCTGTTCGCTGATTGCAATATGGACAGGGATTTTCTACCACTGGAAAAGACCTTAATAAACAAAAAGGAATATGCACAAATGTGTATAATTAAGCCCGTATTCCGTAAGCAAAATAGTATTTTTGTTAGCGTATTATGGCAAAGAAAACAGCAAGCGAAACCCCGCTGATGAAACAGCACGGAGAGATTAAAAGCCGGTATCCCGATGCTATTTTATTGTTCCGTGTAGGAGACTTTTATGAGACTTTTGGTTCCGATGCAGTAGTGGCTGCAAAAGTATTGGGTATAACCCTTACCAAAAGAGCAAATGGTTCTGCAACTTTTATAGAGTTAGCAGGCTTTCCCCATCATGCGCTGGACACTTACCTGCATAAGCTGGTAAAGGCCGGTTATCGTGTAGCCATCTGCGATCAGCTCGAAGATCCTAAAACGGTAAAGGGTATTGTAAAGCGCGGCGTAACAGAACTGGTTACACCGGGTGTTGCTACCAATGACCGCTTGCTGGATAACAAGACCAACAACTTTCTGGCTGCCGTACATATCGACGATAAAGATTCCGGCATTGCCTTTATAGATATTTCTACAGGAGAGTGTTTTGTGGCCCAGGGCAATCTGGAGTATATGGACAAGCTCCTGCAAAGTTTCCAGCCCTCAGAAGTACTGATCGCTAAAGGCAAGCAGAAAATATACAGAGAAGAACTGGATCAGAAGTACTATTCCTATGCGCTGGAAGATTGGATATTTCAGCATCATTATGCATATGAATTGCTGACCAAGCATTTCGAAACCCAGTCCCTGAAAGGATTTGGAGTAGAAGACTGGCAACCGGCAATCATTGCCGCCGGAGCCGCATTCCACTATTTTAAAGATACGGAACATCCGCACCTGCAGCACCTTACTACGCTGCAGCAGATCAATGCCGCTGCCTTTTTATGGATGGACCGCTTTACCATACGTAATCTCGAATTATTGCAAAGTCCGTCAGAGAACGGGTATACACTCCTGGGTAGTATAGATGAGACCATCACCCCAATGGGGGCACGTATGCTCAAACGCTGGCTGATATTCCCTTTGGTAGACCTGCAACAGATTCGTCAGCGCCATAATATGGTCGAAGCTTTATTTACTGCTACAGACCTGAATAACGAGATTCGCCAGCACCTCAAATCTATAGGAGATATTGAGCGCCTGGTAGCCAAAGTGCCCCTGAAAAAAATCAATCCGCGTGAAGTTGTGCAGCTCGCCCGCAGCCTGCATCATACCGATGCCATTAAAGCATTGGCAGAACAAGAGCAGAGTGTTGCTGTGCAACAGTTGCTGTCGTCTGTACAGGAAACACAATCCGTACAGGACATCATCAAAGAGTATATCAAAGAAGATCCTGCAGTATCGATACAGAAAGGAAATGTAATCTGTGATGGCCTGCATGAAGAACTGGATAACCTGCGCCAGATTGCCTTTCATGGCAAGGAGTACCTGGCACAGATACAGGAAACAGAGAGCGCAAAAACCGGCATCCCTTCCCTTAAAATTGCCTTCAATAACGTATTCGGTTATTACCTCGAAGTGACCAATACGCATAAAGATAAAGTACCTGCAGAGTGGATCCGTAAGCAAACGCTGGCCAATGCCGAGCGCTATATTACACCTGAACTGAAAGCGTACGAAGAAAAGATATTAGGTGCCGAAGAGAAAATACTGGCACTGGAATCGCAGTTGTATGAATTCCTGCTGGATAAATTACAATTGTCTTTAAAGACCATGCAGCATAATGCGCAGATCATTGCACAGATCGATTGTCTGCAATCACTGGCTACTATTGCGAAACGCCATAATTATGTGCGTCCCGAAATGGAAGACAGCGCCGTACTGGACATCAAAGCCGGTCGTCACCCTGTGATAGAGCAGCATTTGCCGCCGGGCGAAGAGTATGTACACAATGATGTATTGCTCGATAAAGAGACGCAACAAATCATTATCCTTACCGGTCCCAATATGAGTGGTAAGTCGGCCTTACTGCGCCAGACCGCCCTGATTACGCTGATGGCACATATGGGTAGTTTTGTGCCTGCAGGCAAAGCCGTTATCGGCCTGACCGATAAAATCTTTACGCGAGTAGGTGCCTCCGATAACCTGAGTGGGGGAGAGTCGACCTTTATGGTGGAGATGAATGAGACCGCAAGTATTATCAACAACCTCAGTACCCGCAGCCTGGTGCTCTTAGATGAGATTGGCCGGGGCACCAGTACCTACGATGGTATTTCCATTGCCTGGTCTATTGTAGAATTTATACAGCAGCATCCGAACAAAGCAAAAACGATTTTCGCAACCCACTATCATGAGTTGAATGAGCTGGAACATAAGCTGGAGGGCGTAAAGAACTACCACATCACCCATAAAGAAACGGGCAATAAGGTTATCTTCCTGCGCAAGCTGGCGCCAGGCGGCAGCCGTCATAGCTTTGGTATACAGGTGGCTAAAATGGCCGGTATGCCTAATGGCCTGACCAAGCGTGCCGATGAAATACTGGCTATCCTGGAAGAGAAGAATAAAGACAATGGAATGGGTAAAAAGATGAAGCAGATTCATACTGATACCTTCCAGCTGAATATCTTCGATGGCCTGTCTACCGATCTCAACAGGATCAAAGAGCTCTTGTTTGAAACCGATATCAATACCCTCACACCGGTAGAGGCATTGATGAAACTGAACGAATTGAAGAACGTCATAAAAGTATACCAGGATTAAGCAATGGATTATTTCAGCAATAAAATTTACGAGCAGGAAACATTTGACTGGCGCGTTATACCGCAGGGCGAGTATGAGGGTTGCACCTTCCGCTCCTGCGAGTTCAGCAATGCGGTATTGAACGGTTATAAGTTTATCGATTGCACATTTATCTCCTGCAACCTGAGTATGGCTACACTGGTGCAAACCGTATTGCATAAAGTAAAGTTCGAGTCCTGCAAATTGCTGGGTCTGCATTTCGAATCCTGCAGCCCGATAGGGATGACGCTCGCATTTGAACAATGTATTATGGACCATACATCCTTCTACAAAACGAAATTGCCGCAAACTAATTTTACCTCCTGCTCGCTGGCAGAGGCAGACTTTACCGGGGCCGATTTCAAAGGCTCTGTATTCCGGGATTGTGACCTGCGCATGGCTCATTTTGAACAGACCAACCTGGAGAAAGCAGACCTGAGCAGCTCTATTAATATTGCTATGGATCCGAATAAGAACCAGCTGAAAAATGCGGTGTTCAGCATGCATAATCTACCCGGACTACTGGCAGTATACAAGATTAAGATCCGCTAAGTATAAAGTATACATATTTTTCTGGCGCGAGTGTTCCGAAAGAATATTCGCGCCTATTCATTTCTACCTGAGGTTGTTCCGGGCAATTGTATGCCATTCCCTTAGTGGCATTCGAAACACTAAAGATCAGTAGCATAGGGCACCTTTTTCAGACTTTTAACTTTTTGCTTTTGCATGTTGCAATATAATTTCCGCTTACATTTGTGCCGTTAATCTCCCGCAATGGCAAGCCTCCTCATTATAGACGACGAAGAAAAAGTAAGACAATTAATGGCCCGTATACTGGGCCTGGAAGGCATGAATGTACTGCAGGCAGGTGATGCGAAGAGCGGTCTGCATAAACTGGCACATGCCGATATTGACGTCATCCTTTGCGATGTAAAGCTACCCGATGCCAGTGGTGTGGCTTTGTGCGAACAAATAAAGCAACAATACCCGCTGGTTGAAGTCATCCTGCTTACTGCCTATGGCAATATACCGGATGGGGTGCAGGCGATCAAAAACGGAGCATTTGATTATATTACCAAAGGGGATGATCAGCATCGTATCATACCATTAGTCAATAAAGCCCTGGATAAAGTTGCACTGGCCAAACGCGTGCAGCAGCTGGAGGCACAGGTAGGGAAGAAGTATTCCTTTGACAGTATATTGGGTAGCTCAAAACAGATTGCCGATGCCATATCTCTGGCCCGAAAAGTCTCTCAGACCGACACTACCGTTCTACTGCTCGGAGAAACCGGCACAGGTAAAGAAGTCTTTGCACAGGCCATTCATTACAACAGTGATCGCCGTGATAAACCATTTGTAGCCATCAACTGTGCTGCATTCGGAAAAGAATTGCTGGAAAGCGAATTGTTCGGATATAAGGCCGGAGCCTTTACCGGTGCACTCAAAGACAAGAAAGGCTTATTCGAAGCTGCTGACCAGGGCACGCTCTTCCTGGATGAAATAGGGGAGATGGAACTTGCACTGCAAGCCAAACTATTACGCGTACTGGAGACCGGCACGTTTATTAAAGTCGGAGATACCAGCCCAACTAAAGTATCGGTGCGCATTATCGCCGCAACCAACCGTAACCTGGAACAGGCAGCTGAGGAAGGCACTTTTCGCTCCGACCTTTATTACCGCCTGTCGGTATTTGCCATTCCATTACCGTCTCTTCAGGAGCGCAGGAAAGATATCGGACAGATCGCTACGCACTATGCAGAAACCTTTGCCGCCAAGATCAATAAACGGACCATCCGTTTGTCTGAAGCATATATACAGGCATTGGAACAGCACCAATGGAAAGGAAATATCCGCGAACTGAAAAACGTGATCGAGCGCAGTGTGATCCTTGCCGATAGTGATGTATTAGATGCCGCAACCTTACCCTACGAAATTGTACACAGCACTACAGCAGCAACAAAATCAGTATCCGGTTTTGCACTGTGTCATGTAGAAGAAATGCACATCCGTAAAGTATTGCAGCATACTAAAGGTAATAAGGCCGAAGCGGCCCGACTGCTCGGCATCGGTATTGCAACCCTTTACCGTAAAATAGAAGAATACAAGATCTCCTAGATTTCTTTTACCGTATAACAATCTCATTCTGAGAAAGAGCCTATCATTTTGATAGGCTCTTTTATTGTTTGTATCGACTGAAAAATTATAATAAATTGATTTTCAGTTATTTGTGTTTTGTTTAATGCTATTGGCATTGTATTGGCATGTACTGTAGTGTACTAAACACAATACAATACATGATTCATGTCAAACACTCTATTCCTGCGGTAAAACGCAGGCCTTTAAAACCCGGTCCCGCAGCAGATGCATTTGCAGGGATTATAGCCCTGGCCTGGTGCCTGGTATTTGTACTGGGATTGATCACACAAATTTTCTCCACCTGAAATTCATTATATGCTTAGCCCGGTTTTATTCCTGAGTCTGCTCCTCTGCTTCGCCTTGCTGTTTAAGGCCATTAGCTTTTTTGAAAAAATATAATACCATGATGATCGCATTATTCATCTTATCCCTGCTGGTCTTCGCATACATCTGTTATGTATTGCTGAAACCCGAACGATTCTAACATTATTACGATATAAGCATTAGCTGCTTTAACCCCTGAATTATGAACACTGAAATAATGGGTATACTCGCGACCTTCCTGATCGCACTTTTACTCGCCCTGCCCCTGGGCAAATACATAGCCAGGGTATATGCCGGAGAAAAAACGAAGATGGATTTTCTCTTTAATCCCCTGGACCGGCTCCTGTACCGCATCAGCGGCATTGATGCCAGGCGGGAAATGAACTGGAAGCAGCATATGATGGTCATGCTCACCATCAACCTGATCTGGGTACTGATGAGTATGGTTATCCTGATGTGCCAGCAATGGCTGCCCCTCAACCCGGACCATAACCCCAATATGCCGGCCGATCTGGCCTTTAATACCAGCATATCTTTTGTGGTCAACTGTAACCTGCAGCACTACTCCGGAGAGAGTGGGGTGAGCTACCTGAGCCAGATGTGGCTGATGTTCCTGCAGTTTGTCAGTGCCACTACCGGCATGGCCGCAGTAGTAGTACTGTTCAAAGCTTTTAAAGCCCGCAGTACCACACAGCTCGGTAATTTTTATACCTATTTTGTCCGTTCCTGTACCCGCATATTATTACCCTTATCTTCCATCCTTGCTATAGTTGTACTCTTCAACGGTACACCCATGACCTTTGAAGGAAAGCAGGAAATGATCGGTCTGCAGGGAGATAGCGTAGCGGTCTCTACCGGTCCTGCCGCCGCTTTTGTAGGCATTAAACATGTCGGAACCAATGGCGGAGGCTTCTTTGCAGCCAACTCTGCACACCCGTTAGAGAACCCTAATTACCTGACCAATATGGCAGAGATGGTGGGACAGATGATTATACCGCTCGCCATGATCTTTGCATTCGGGTATTTTATACAACGCAGACGTCTTTCCTGGATGATCTTTGGCGTAATGACCATCGGTTTTCTCCTGCTGGCGATACCCAATGTAGTGCAGGAAATGAATGGGAATCCTGCATTGACTGCCAGAGGCCTGAACAGTACAATGGGGGCTATGGAAGGTAAGGAAGTCCGCTTCGGCGCCGCTGCCAGTGGCTTCTGGAGTATTGTGACTACCGTAATTTCCACAGGCTCTGTCAATGCCATGCATGATAGTACCATGCCGCTTTCCGGTATGAATGAAATGCTGGCTATGATGATCAATGCCTTTTACGGAGGCTGCGGTGTAGGTCTGCTCAACTTTTTCATCTTTATCATACTGGCCGTATTTATCAGCGGGCTAATGGTAGGGCGTACACCGGAATTTTTAGGTAAGAAAATAGAAGCACGCGAAATGAAAATCGCGATGATTATCGCCCTGCTGCATCCGCTGCTGATTCTTGCCGGTACCGCATTAACGGTCTCTATGCCTGCATTGGGAAGGGCCACTGTAGCCAATCCCGGCTACCACGGATTCAGCGAGATCCTGTATGAATTTACCTCCTCTGCAGCCAATAATGGCAGCGGGTTTGAAGGGCTGGGAGATAATACACCCTGGTGGAATATAGCGACCGGTATAGTATTGCTGCTGGGCCGCTTCCTGCCTATCATAGGTCCGGTTGCGATTGCCGGCATGCTTGCAGAGAAGAAATACATACCTGAAGGAAATGGTACCCTGCGTACTGATACCGGAACATTTGGTATGATGGTCTTCGCCGTTATTGTGATCATCACCGCATTGTCCTTCTTTCCTACACTGGCTTTGGGTCCGCTGGCCGAGCATTTCTCCATGCCTTAATGAACACCTGCAATTATTCATCATTATACTATTTAAATCGAGCGTCATGAACACCGCGCAACATAAAGGATTATTCCAGGCAGCCTTACTGGGACCCGCTTTCAAAGCGGCTTTCCGTAAGCTGAATCCTAAAACACTCCTGCGTAACCCGGTAATGTTTACCGTAGAGATCGGTACTGCAGTCATGCTGCTGGTCTGCATATGGATTCTTTCCGGGAATAATACCCAGGGAAGCCTGGCCTACAATGCCATCGTATTCTTTGTTTTATTCCTGACCCTCCTGTTTGCCAATTTCGCAGAAGCGATAGCAGAAGCCCGGGGTAAGGCTCAGGCCGACAGTCTGAAAAAAACAAGGGAAGAAACACCCGCCAAATGGGTGCAACCCGTAGGGGAGATCTTTGTCAATGAAGTAAAAATCATTCCCTCTTCTCAACTCAAAAAAGGAGATGTATTTCTCTGCGAAGCCGGAGATATTATTCCTGCAGACGGAGAGATCATTAAAGGTCTTGCCACTATTGATGAAAGCGCCATAACCGGAGAATCTGCACCCGTAATCCGTGAATCGGGCGGGGATAAAAGTTCTGTAACCGGTGGTACTAAAGTACTTTCAGATAAAATCATGGTGAAAGTGACCGCAGCACCCGGAGAAAGCTTTCTGGATAAAATGATTGCCCTGGTAGAGGGAGCATCCCGTCAGAAAACACCCAATGAAATTGCGTTAACCATTTTACTGGCAGGTTTTACCCTGGTATTTATCATTGTAACCGTAACCCTGAAACCCTTTGCGGACTATGCGCAAGCCCCGATCACGATTGCCTCTTTTATCGCATTATTTGTCTGCCTCATACCGACTACGATCGGTGGTTTACTCTCTGCCATTGGTATAGCAGGTATGGACCGTGCTTTGCGGGCCAATGTGATTACCAAAAGCGGCCGTGCCGTAGAAACTGCCGGAGATGTGGATGTGTTGCTACTGGATAAAACCGGTACCATTACGATCGGTAACCGCAAGGCCACGCACTTTTATACTGCTCCGGGTATTGGGGAAGAAGCCCTGATCCGCGCTGCTGTTTTGAGTTCTATGGCCGATGAAACACCAGAAGGGAAATCTATACTGGAGCTGGCCGGAAAAGACCCTCTGCAATATGGAATTGAACATCCTGAGTTTGTAGGTTTCACCGCAGAGACCCGAAGTTCCGGAATTAATTTCGGGACCAACAGGATCAGAAAAGGAGCTACCGATGCCATTCGCAATATCTGTATGCAAGCCGGAAACCCCTTCCCGACCGAGATCCAGGAACGGGTAAATCATATTGCCGCTAATGGCGGTACGCCATTAGTAGTAGCCGAAAACAACGTGGTAATGGGGGTAATCGAATTGCAGGATATCATCAAACCGGGTATACAGGAGCGTTTTGAACGTTTGCGTAAAATGGGAATCAAGACAGTAATGGTTACCGGTGATAATCCGCTGACAGCAAAATTCATTGCAGCAAAAGCCGGAGTGGATGATTTCATCGCAGAGGCCAAACCGGAAGATAAAATGAACTACATCAAAAAAGAACAGGCGGCAGGCCGACTGGTGGCGATGATGGGCGATGGAACCAATGATGCACCGGCACTGGCTCAGGCCGATGTGGGCGTAGCCATGAACAGTGGCACCCAGGCGGCGAAAGAAGCCGGGAATATGGTAGACCTCGATAATGATCCTACGAAACTGATCGAAGTAGTAGAGATCGGTAAGCAATTGCTCATGACCCGCGGTACCTTAACCACCTTCAGTATTGCCAATGATGTAGCCAAGTATTTTGCCATCATCCCGGCACTGTTTATTACGGCTATTCCTGCATTGCAACACCTGAATATTATGCAGCTGCATAGTCCACAGAGTGCCATACTCTCTGCCGTAATCTTCAATGCTATAATCATACCTATGCTCATTCCACTGGCGCTGAAAGGCGTGGCCTATAAGCCGATCGGGGCATCAGCCTTATTACGCAGAAACCTTTTTATCTACGGACTGGGCGGGATTATTGTTCCCTTTATCGGTATCAAACTGATAGACCTGCTCGTATCCCTATTCCTGTAATTTTTTATCATTAATATCATGAAAACATATTTTTTTCCGGCCTTAAGACTCACGATTGTACTGCTGATTGTATGTGCCGTATTATATCCTTTAAGTATCTGGCTCCTCGGCAAAATGGCTCCCGGACAGGGCAAAGGGGTACAGATAACTGCACAGGGCCGCAATTATTATCGAAACATAGGTCAGTCCTTTACAGAAGTGCAATACTTCCAGGGCCGTCCGTCTGCTGTAGGGTACAATGCCGCGGGCTCAGGCGGCAGCAACAAAGGCCCTTCTAATCCTGAATACCTGGACATCGTGCAGGGAAGAATAGATACCTTCCTGAAGTATAATCCGGGTGTGCAAAAGCATGATATTCCGGCTGATCTTGTTACCGCCAGTGGCAGCGGATTAGATCCTGATATCTCTGTCGCATCAGCTGTAATACAGGTGCCCCGCATTGCCGCGAAACGAAGTGTACCGGAAAGTGAATTGAAACAATTAATACAGCAACACACGCAAAAACCGCTCTGGGGCCTGTTCGGACCAGAACGCGTCAATGTACTGGAGCTGAATATTGCTCTGGACAAACTTTCAAAATCATAAAATAAATAACCATCTTTAATATATCATACAGACCATTAACATGAGTACTTCTATTAAACAATTAAGCGTAGCTGCCCTCTTAGGCATGTTCCCGTTCGCCCTTACCGCACAACAAAAAGGAGAACCTTTTGAAGGCATAGACCAGAGCTGGCAGAACGGTAATGACCGCAGGGATTCATCGGTATTTCACATCCCATATTTTACCCCGAGTCTTATGGTGGATGTCAATTACACCCATTCCTTCAACCGGCCGAATGATAATACTGTCGTAGGGTCTACCACTTTGTCGCGCAATAACGAAGTGCAGTTAAATGCCCTGCATTTCGGAGGCGATTTCAATTATAAAAATGCCCGTGCCCGGGTGATGACTCAGTTCGGTACCCGTTCTATGGTCGTACCGCGTAATGATTACAGTCCGTACAGAGGGCAATATAAACTGGCCGATGCGTATCGCTACCTGAGTGAAGCCTCAGTGGGTTACCACTTTAATAAATGGTATGGTATTAATGTAGATGCCGGTTTGTTTATGTCCTATGTTGGATTGAACTCTTACTATCAGTCAGAGAACTGGGAATATCAGGCCTCTTTTACCTCCGATAATACACCATGGTTCTTTAACGGGGTACGTTTACAGGTATATCCTTCAAAGACCATTAAGGTAGAAGCCTGGCTGATCAACGGCTGGCAAAGCTATGGCCGTTTCAACAGTATGCCGGGCTTTGGCGGTAGCTTCTGTTATATGTCCAAAAGCAGTAACCTGAAAGTGATCAGCAATAACTATTTCGGAACCGATGCTGCGGGCATCAAAGCGCGTAAACGCTTCCATTCCGATAATAGTGTGCTGCACCGTTATTATAACAGACCAGGCTCCAAAGGCATCAGCCGCATGGCTTTCTCGCTCACGGGCGATATTGGTTTTGAAAAAGGTGGTGGGGTGAATGGCTTTGATAACAGTGATCCGGCTAAGCCGGCACAATACTTTGCCAGCGCGATGTTCTATAACCGTATATGGTTTATGAAGAACAAAATGGCCTGGACTATTGGAGGCGGGTATATGACCAATCCCGGACGCTACCTGGTGTTGTATCCGACCGGTCAGGCCAGTCCATTGCCTAATCCGAGCGATCCGACCAAAACAGAAGGAGCTTATCCTTTCTCTGCCAATCCCGGAGATGCTTTCAGCGGATGGGATGCCTCTACCAATCTCGATTTTATGCCTAATCAGAGCCTTACCTTCCGTGTAGAATTTGTACACCGTGCCGCTAATGTGCCATACTTTGCCGGTCCCGGTGGCGTCACCTCACAAAGCGGTTATACCACAACACCACTGGACCCGAGCTGGAGACCGGACCTGGTGAAATCAGAAAACCGTTTCATCCTGGCATTATTGTTCAGATTATAATATACACATAATGGATGCAGCAAGCCCTTCAGAATTCCTCGACCTGATACGGATGCAGAAAAGAGGTAAGTTTAAAGTCTACATCGGCATGATAGCCGGTGTAGGCAAAACTTTTCGTATGCTGCAGGAAGCACATGCCTTATTGCAGAATGGGGTAGATGTGCGCATTGCTTATGTAGAGACGCATGGCCGTAAAGAGACCCATGCATTGCTGGAAGGGTTACCCATCATTCCACGGCGCAGATTATTTTACAAAGGCAAAGAGCTGGAAGAGATGGATGTGCAGGCGGTCATTAACCTGCAACCAGAGATCGTTATTGTAGATGAACTGGCACACAGTAATATTGAGGGTAGTAAAAACCAGAAACGCTGGCAGGACGTACTGGACCTGCTGGATGCGGGCATACATGTGATCAGTGCCGTAAATATCCAGCATATAGAAAGCCTGCACGAAGAGATCAGGACGATAACGGGCATAGAAGTGTCGGAGCGTATACCCGATAGCATTATAGCCCGTGCCGATGAAGTCGTAAACATTGACCTGACGGCAGATGAATTGATCGCGAGATTGAAAGAAGGCAAGATCTATGAAGCCTCCAAAGTAGCAAGGGCACTGACTAATTTCTTCAAACAGGAGCATATCCTGCAATTGCGGGAGTTGGCCCTGAAAGAGGTGGCATCTGCTGTAGAGCGTAAGGTGGCGGCGGAGGTACCGCAGAGTGCGGTCATGCGGCATGAACGTTTTATGGCCTGCATCAGCAGCAATGAAAAGATTGCCCGTAATGTAATTCGTAAAACGGCCCGGCTGGCCAATTATTACAACAGTAAATGGTTTGTACTTTATGTGCAGATCCCCAGAGAACAGGCCGATAAAATACCCCTGGATAAACAAAGGCATTTAATTCATAATTTTAAACTGGCAACAGAGATGGGGGCGGAGATCATTAAAGTCTCTGCCGATAATATTGCGACGGCCATTACCGAACAGGCTTCGGAGCATCGTATCACCACTGTGTGCCTGGGCAAACCACATATAAGCCTCTGGCGCATTATCCTGTCCACCAATATCTTTAACCGCCTGCTGAAAAAAATGGCTGCAGAAGATATTGACATCATTATATTGAGTTAATGAAGAACTTTGTACCTAATTGAGTACCCATGAACATCAAAACCAAACTCCTTTCCGGCGTAGGCCTGCTGTTTGCCCTGATCCTGATACTGGCGGCAACCAGCGTGTATTATGTCAATGCGCTGAAAAGAGATACGCATAATATCCTGGTCGATAACTATAATACCCTGGAATACGGGCGTAGCATGCTGCTGGCTATAGACCGCATTCCAATAGCATCGGGAGCGGCAATACAGCAACTGGAGTCCAGCCTGGATAAACAGCAGCAAAATATTACGGAACAGGGGGAGCGGGAAGTGACTGGCCGCATCGGCAATCATATTGCTTTGCTGAAAGCTGCACCCGGAGATACCCAGAGTAAGGCTATGTTACGCTCCGAAATATCGGAACTGATGCGCCTGAATATGGCCGCCATCGAGCGTAAAAATGACCTGGCCAATAGCACAGCCAAAGCCGCTATTTTCTGGATCAGCGTGGTCGGTACATTTTGTTTTCTGATCGCATTTGTACTATTGGTAAATCTGCCGAGTAATATTGCCAATCCTATTAAAGAGCTGACGGAAAGCATACGGGAGATTGCGCAGCAGAATTATAAAAAGAGGGTACACTTCGAAAGCAGTGGTGAGTTTGGGGCACTGGCCCGCTCCTTTAATACCATGGCAGAGAAGCTGGAGGAATATTCTGAAAGCCGTCTGGATAAGATCATACAGGCTAAGAACAGGATCGAAGCGCTGATCAATAATATGCATGACCCTGTGATCGGGATTGATGAAAACAAGATTGTGTTGTTTGCCAATGAACAGGCATTGAGCATTACGGGGCTGGGCAGCGAGGACATGCTGGGCAAACAAATACAGGATATAGCAGTACATAACGACCTGGTGCGCGACCTGATCCGTGATCTGTTTGTACCCGAGCAAGAGGTGCGTAAGCCGGAGCAGATCAGCATTTTCGCCAATGGAAAAGAAAGTTATTTTGATAAAGAGATCATCCCGATCCATATTACGCCTACTGGCGAACAGGCTTTACAATTTATCGGGCAGGTCATCCTGCTGCGCAATGTAACCGTGTTTAAAGAACTGGATTTTGCCAAAACCAATTTCATGGCTACGGTGTCGCATGAGTTCAAAACTCCGATCGCTTCTATAAAAATGAGCCTGCAACTGCTGCAAAACAAGCAGGTCGGCACATTGAACGGGGAGCAGGAACAATTGGTAGACAGTATAGGAGAGGACACTGCACGCCTGCTGAAGATTACAGGTGAATTGCTGAACATGACGCAACTGGAGAGCGGTAAAATGCAGCTCTCGGTACAAAATATAAACCCGGTAAACGTACTGGAAGCCGCAGTGGCCGCTACGCGTACGCCTGCTGCACAGAAAAATATTCACATAGCCATTCATTGCTCAGAAGATATGGGTATGATGCGTGCAGATGCTGAGAAGACCAGCTGGGTACTGACCAATCTGCTGACCAATGCCATTCGTTATTCTTATGAAGAGAGCCAGATAGAACTGCACCTGATGGAGGAACCGGGTTTTATCCGCTTCAATGTAAGGGATACCGGTCGTGGTATAGATGCACAATACACAGACAAGATCTTTAACCGCTATTTTAAAATACCCGGCAGTTCTAAAGAGGGTACTGGCCTGGGGCTGGCCATCAGCAAGGAACTGATGGAAGCGCAGGGCGGGGGCATAGCAGTAGTCAGCGATCTGGGTGCAGGCAGTACCTTTTCGATCTGGTTGCCGAGGGTTTAATTATTTAAACAGGATTGGAACAGGTCTGGTGCAGTATTATTTTTGACATTTTCCTTTTCACTTTTCAGTACATTTGTCTGGATAACCATTATCCCTATAAACTGTATGCAGCAAAGACTCTTGTTCCTGCTGGCGACCCAGGCTTGCTTTACCACCCTGAGCGCACAACAAAAAAACTATTTTCAGCAAAAAGTAGATACTAAAATTGAGGTTACGCTCGATGACAAACGCCATTTTCTGAATGGTGTGGTTTCGATGCAGTACACCAACAATTCGCCGGATACCCTGCACTATATTTATTTTCATCTGTACCCCAATGCTTATAGCAGCGACCGTACCGCCTTTGAAAAGCAGGCCGTAGAGAATAAAAGCACCGCACACTATCTTGCCAAAAAAGAAGACTGGGGCTATATCGACAGCCTGAAGTTTACGGTAGATGAGATTCCTTCCCGAATGGTGACTACAGATGATCCGGATATTGTGAAGGTCTTACTGCCGCAGCCGATCGTACCGGGTGGGCAGGCGAGCATTCAGACTCCCTTCCGAGTGAAGATTCCTAAAACCTTTTCCCGACTGGGGCATGAAGGGCAGAGCTACCAGATTACCCAATGGTTTCCCAAGCCTGCAGTGTATGATAACAAAGGCTGGCATCCTATCCCTTACCTGGACCAGGGTGAGTTCTACAGCGAATATGGCAGTTATGATGTAAGCATTACCCTGCCGGAGAATTATGTGGTGATGGCTACGGGCAACCTGCAAACTCCTGCCGAAGAAAAGTGGCTGGACGGACTGGCGCATAAAGAACTGCCTAAGCCGGGAGATACCACGATCAATAAAAAAGTACCTTCTGCCACTACGATGAAGACCATCCGTTATACGGAAGACCGCGTGCATGATTTTGCCTGGTTTGCCGATAAGCGCTGGATCGTCAGAAAAGATACGGTTATGGTACCGGGTACAGAACAGATCACTACTATATACACGGCTTTCAAACCCGGAAATGTAAAAGGCTGGGAGCAATCTACCGAGTCTGTAAAGACTGCTGTGCAATACTACAGTATGATGGTCGGGGAGTATCCGTACAAGACGGTGAAAGCCGTAGAAGGCTCTCTGCGGGCCGGTGGTGGCATGGAATACCCGACGGTAACGGTTATTGCACCGGGCTATGATAAAGAAACCAATCATACCGTGATTGTGCATGAGGTAGGTCATAACTGGTTCTATGGTATCCTGGGTTCTAATGAACGTATGCATCCCTGGATGGATGAGGGCATCAACAGCTTTTATGAAGAACTGGTGACCAGCATCCCGGTAAAAGGGATTAATGATAAAAAGACAAAGCTCGAAAAGCAGGTGAGCAGACTGGGCTATACCATGCCTATGGCTACCCGTACCGATCAGGCTGTGGGCCTGCCGGCGTATGAGTATACCAATATGGGTTATGGCGGTGATGTGTACGGTAAAACACCGGCATACCTGACCCTGCTCAGTGAATATATGGGTGTGGAGGAGTTCAGTGCCGCGATGAAAGAATATTATGATCTGTGGAAGTTCAAACATCCGCAGCCGGAAGATTTTGAGGCGGTGATGAAGAAGCACAGTAATAAAGATATCAACTGGTTCTTTACCGACGGTCTGTATAATAATAAAGGATCAGATTTTGGTGTGGGCAAAGTAAAACATACTGCTGAGGGTAGTGTCGTAACATTGACCAATAAAACCGGTATACAATTGCCTGTGCCGCTGGTGGTAGATAGCCTGGACCATTATGTATGGGTAAGTCCTTTTAAAGGTAAGGTACAGGTGAATCTTGCAGAGAAAGCATCTTATGTAGGTATTGGCAGTATGCTGCCGGACTATAACCTGTCTAATAATCAGAATAAGAAAGGCTTTGCCCTGCGCGGGTTTGGTGGTACAGAAAGAGCGGGCAAGCAAACGATGTGGGTATTACCTGCAATCGGTTATAATGTATATGACCGTTTTATGCTGGGACTGACCCTGCATAATGTAACCCTGCCGGAAAAATCATTTCAATACATACTGGCGCCGATGTACAGTGCCGGAGCCAAAACGTTAGTGGGTACCGGAATGATCAGTAAAGCATGGTATCCATCAGGAAGTGCATTGCAGGAAATTGATTTTAATATTGAAGGCAAGCGTTTTTCTTATCGCAGAACTATGCTGGACAATATTGATAATCCTGAGGCTCAGTTCCTGAAAGTAGCACCGGAGCTGCGTTTTATCTTTAAGAAACCAAATCCGAGAAGTACACTGGAGCGCTACCTTTCTATTAAAGGGTACTATATCCAGGAGGGTAAATACCGTTTTGATCAGAACCCGGTAGACAGCATTTATTATCCATCGAAAGACGGCTATGATACGAAGATCTATGGTCGCATACAGTTTGGACTGAAACAGAAACGCACCTTCAATCCATATAGTTTATTGCTGGAAGCACAGGGTGGTAAAGACTTTACGAAGATCTCTGCAGAGGGTAATCTTAAGATCGATTACTTCTATCGCAAAAAGGCGGTATACCTGAGGGCCTTTGCCGGTAAAATGTTTACCTACAGCGCCGATAATAATGATGCTCGCCGTTATGGTTTTAACGCTACTTATTCCGGCTGGAATGATTACCTGTACGACCAGACCTTCTTTGGCCGTAATATGCAGAGCGGGCTGGCCGCGCAGCAGATATACATCCGGGATGGAGGTATGAAAGTGCCGACCTTGCTGTACAGCAATCCTATTGGTTTTACGACAGACTGGATGGCTGCACTGAATCTTAAAATCGATCTGCCGATCGGGCTTCCGGTACAGTTTTTTGCAGATATCATGACCTTTGCCAAAGCTAAAGAGGTGAATCCTAATCAGAGCCGATTCCTGTATGATGCCGGCCTTACGGTAAAACTGACGCCTTACCTGGATGTGAATGTTCCATTATTGATGAGCCCTGAATACAGGGATTATAAAAATAATATCCTGGGCAAAGGTGGCTTCGGCAAAATGATCACATTTAACATCAATATTGATAAAATATACTGGTCAAGGATACAACGCGAGATAAATATCTTCCAGTAAACAGCAAAATACATTAAATCAGACAAGGCTTTACGGTAATCCCGTAAAGCCTTTTTGCAGGATAATAACTACCGGGGTATTTCTCTTAAGGTATTTAATAGTTATATTTGAACTTTAGTTTTGTTGTACAACTATTTAAACATAATAAAATGAAACGAATTCTATTCACCATTTCCGCTGTGATGATGGCTGCTACCGCCAGCATGGCACAAACCCCTACAATTACTAACGGTACTTATGAGACCTGGGTAGCACCAAGCGGATTATACCAGCTGGAGCACCCTACAGCCTGGTATGCTACTGATGATGTACTGGACAACCAGGTGGGACCATTTTTAATTATAAGCGGCATGCCTTTCAGCGGGCAGAAGCAACTGTATAAATCTGCTGATAAATATGAGGGTGATTACTGTGCAAAGATCATGACCAAACACTTTGGTGATACCTTAAAAACAGTTCCTGCCTTATTTACCAATGCTAAACCTAATCTGAACCTGGCAGCGTTCCTGCAGGCACAGAATGGTGGTAATATAAATCCAATGGACCTGTTTACTTATACAAACGGTACACCGATGTATGGTAAAAGAGCTGATAGCGTAACGGCATATATCAATGCACCGGCGAGCAACCATGATACCGGTCTGGCATTTGTACTGGCTTACAAAAAGATTACTGCCGATTCTATGGCACTGATCGGAGAGGGCTTCACTATGGTGCCACCGAGCGCGGGCGGATACCATAAGTATATTGTACCGGTTATGTATAACAGCAGTAACAATACAGCTACAGATACACTGGTAGTGGGTTTTGTATCAGCAGCCAGTGCATCCGATACTACAACTGGATATTATGTGAATAATACAATGTTCATTGATAAAGTAGAGCTGTTCTGGAGTGCGGGTACTAGCAGCCTGAAAGGCATTCCTAGTCAGAACCTGGGCTTTACGGTATATCCAAACCCGGCTAAAGATTATGTGATCTTCGAACAGAAAGTTACTGCTCCGCAGCGCAACACACTGGTAATCTATAATACTTTAGGCCAGGTGATGCACCAGGAAACAATTAATGGTGTTCAGAAACAAATTGATCTGAGCCATTATGCGCAGGGTACTTACTTCTATGAAGTGTACAATGAGAAGGCTACTGCAAAACAAGTAGGTAAGTTTATTAAATAGTCAGGAGTACCTGATATATAAAAAAGAAGGATGCTATTCAGCATCCTTCTTTTTTATATAAACTAAATTCAGGTTCTTGTTATGGCTCCAGGTGATAGTTCAGGAGGTGGTTGGAATATTGTTTCTGGAAGAAACCGGCCACATTGATATTATAATCTTCGCTGATGACCCCTACGTTTTTACGGAACTTCATGGTAATGGTACCGCAATTGGTCCAGGTTACAAAGTTTAGTTTACCATACAGGTCACTTTTTACTTCGATAACACTGTCCAGGACCACATTATTGTTCAGGGTAAAAGTACCGTTTACAGACATCACCTCACTTTCCAGTTTGGTAGGGATGTTCACTCCGTAATTAAAACTACCGTTAGAGGTCCACTGATCGCCCACTTTAGGATCACCGTTCAGTACCTGTGATTTCACATAAGCACTGCCACTGTTGTCTACTTTAAGCAGGGTATAGTAGTTGCCTTCAAACTTGGCATAGAATTCTTTTACGATCGTACCCGTATTGGTATCTACCTGTTCGAACAGGTTATAGTTAAACTGGTCTACTACCGTATCCCTTCCGGTATAATATCTTTTAAAGATTGTACCATCGCTGGCTTCGTATAACCACCAGTTCTGAGTATTGGTCGGCATGAAGTCGGCAATACCTTCATTGGTCGGATCAATTGGTTTTGGTTTTTTGCAGGAGGTTCCTGCTGCGCAGATCAGGGCGATGCCTAACATACTTAAAACACTTGTATACTTCATGGGCATTCTGTTTAAAACACAAATGTATTGTGGGGGGTTATAAGGATGTCTAAAGGTATATCATTTTCGTGAATATCAGAAATCTCCGCTACAGGCTCAAAGTAGCAGAAGCCGATTTTTAGGGAATCGGGTCTGCATTTACTCAGGTATTTGTCATAAATACCTTTACCGAAGCCCACCCTGTAGCCCTGCTCATCGGCTACCAGCAGGGGCGTGAAGATCAGGTCTATACTTCCGGGAGGAACAATTTGTGTGCTTACCGGTTCTATCGTTCCGAACCGATTTTTAACAAATTCGGTTTCATCATCGGCCAGGTAAGCCTCCATTGTGCTATTTTTCAGATCGGTGATGGGGTAGGCAGTACGCAGTTCCGGAATAATCGTTTCCAGGTATTGGGTAAAGAAGTATGTATTAGGTTCAGCCATATGCTCCATAGGAATATAACTGAACAGGGTTTGCACCTGCATGAGTGGTATCCGCTGCAATTGTATCAGCAGCAGATCGTCCATTTTGTTCCGTTCCTGTTCGGTAATTGCTTTACGTTGCTCCAGATAGGTTTTGCGCAGTTGTTCTTTGGTCATCATAATTTTCAAAGGTACTATATAATATAAATGTGGTATCTTTACGAATTCAGAAAAGAGGATGAAATAAAAGTTTTGGATTATGAAAAATAATATCTTACCTTTGCATCCTCAAAAAATCTGCATATAATATATGTAGGTTTGGGAGAGTTAAAAATTACTCGTTAATACCAATAATTTTAAGCAATGGCTAAAGAAATTTCGGGCTATGTAAAGCTCCAGTGTAAAGGCGGTCAGGCAAACCCTGCGCCACCAATCGGTCCTGCTCTGGGTTCTAAAGGTGTAAACATCATGGAATTCTGTAAGCAGTTCAACGCTCGTACTCAGGACAAACCTGGTAAAGTATTACCTGTTCTGATCACTGTGTATACTGACAAATCATTCGATTTTGTTATCAAAACCCCTCCTGCTGCTGTTCAGTTAATGGAGCATGCAAAAATCAAAAACGGTTCAAAAGAGCCTAATCGTAACAAAGTAGGAAAAGTAACTTGGGCACAAGTTGAAGAAATCGCGAAAGATAAAATGAGCGATTTAAACTGCTTTACCACTGAAAGCGCTATGAAAATGGTTGCTGGTACAGCACGTAGCATGGGTCTTACAGTTGAAGGTGCTGCACCTTGGCAAAACTAAACCCTATTAGTTCATTCCTAAATTAAAAAATTGTTGTTACAATGGCAACCTTAACTAAAAAAAGAAAAGCTGCAGAAGCTAAAGTTGATAAAAATAAGTCTTACTCCCTGGGCGAAGCCGCTCAGCTGGTGAAAGAAGTGAACTGTACTAACTTCGATAGTTCTGTTGACGTTCACGTTCGTTTAGGTATCGATCCTAAAAAAGCAGACCAGGCACTGCGTGGTACAGTAACTTTACCACACGGTACCGGTAAAACTAAGAAAGTATTAGTTCTGTGTCCTGCTGATAAAGAAGCAGAGGCTACAGCAGCTGGTGCAGACTTCGTTGGTCTGGATGAATTCATTACCAAGATTGAAGGTGGTTGGACTGATATCGATGTAATCATCGCTACTCCATCCGTTATGCCTAAAATTGGTCGTTTAGGTAAAGTGTTAGGTCCTCGTAACCTGATGCCAAACCCTAAAACAGGAACTGTTACTAATGATGTAGCTGCTGCTGTAAACGATGTAAAAGGTGGTAAAATCGCTTTCAAAGTAGATAAAGCTGGTATCATTCACGCATCTGTAGGTCGCGTATCTTTCGAGCCTGCAAAGATTGCTGAAAATGCTCAGGAGTTAATCAATACTCTGGTGCGCATGAAGCCTGCTACAGCAAAAGGTACTTACGTTAAAGGTGTTACCATTGCTCCTTCTATGGGCCCTGGTATTACTGTTGATGCAAAATCTGTATCTTAATACTTAGCGTTTAGCGAAACACATTCATTAACATTTCCTGTCAAACGGAATTAAATTATTTAAAACAATGACAACTGCTCAAAAACAAGAAGCAATTGAGCTTTTAAAGAATAAATTCTCTCAGTATAGTAATTTCTATATTACAAATACCGAGTCTTTAACTGTAGCACAAATCAGCACCATCCGTCGTGCCTGCTTCGAGAAAGAAGTGGAAATGACCGTAGCTAAGAATACTCTGATCAAAAAGGCATTAGAAAGCCTGAATGAAGAGAAGTATGCTGGCCTGTACGATGCCCTGCACGGTGTTACTGCTTTAATGTTCTCTGATTCTCCTAAAGAACCAGCTGTAATCCTGTCTGCTTTCCGTAAAGATAACCCTGGTGACAGACCAGTGTTAAAAGCAGCCCTGATCGGTGAAGATCTGTTCGTAGGTGACGAATCTCTGACTCAGCTGAAAAACATCAAAACCAAAAACGAGCTTATCGGCGAAGTTATCGGTTTGTTACAATCTCCAATCAGCCGCGTAATCTCTGCTTTACAAAACAGAGACGAGAACGGCGCAGAAGCTGCTGCTACAGAAGAAGCACCAGCACCAGAGGCTCCGGAAGCTCCAGAAGCACCAGAGACTCCTGCAGCGGAGTAATCATCCTTAAGTTGCCTGTGGCAGCTTAATAAAGGACCTAAATTTAGGCTTCCAGTATCTTATATAAATTATTTAAAAAACGATTAAAATCTTATAAAAATGGCAGACGTTAAAGCATTAGCCGAATCATTAGTTAACTTAACAGTTAAAGAAGTTCAAGAATTAGCAGATTTCCTGAAATCTGAATACGGTATCGAACCAGCAGCAGCAGCAGTAGTTGTAGCAGCAGGTGGCGACGGTGCAGCAGCAGCAGCTGAAAAAACTAGCTTTGATGTAATCCTGAAAAGCGCAGGTGCTTCTAAACTGAACGTTGTTAAAATCGTAAAAGATTTAACTGGTTTAGGTCTGAAAGAGGCTAAAGAATTAGTTGACGGCGCTCCTAAAGCTGTTAAAGAAGGTGTTGACAAAGCAACTGCTGAAGACCTGAAAGCAAAATTAACTGAAGCTGGTGCTGAAGTTGAATTAGCTTAATTCTTCTCAACCATATTATTCAAAAGGTCTCCCTCAAGGGAGACCTTTTGTCGTTTATACACAGCCATATATGAAGCAACTGCTCATATATGGCTGTGTATAAGTTTATCCCTTAAGGACTGCAACAGATCGCGGGGAGATGGGGTATCTTTACAGGAAGAGCAGGGCGCTATTATACCTGCTTTATCAACAACTTTTATATGACACTGACCGAAGTATTGCTCCTTGTCAGCTTATCGCTGCTGATCACTACTGTACTCCTCATCCTGTTCCGCAAACCGCGGGGGAATCATGATGCTTTAAGTGCAGCGGTAGAGAAGAGTAACTGGCAGCTGGGACAGATTGATCCCCTGCTGAGGACTGAGCTTGCTCAAAACCGGAGCGAAATGCAACGCATGGCACAGGAACTGCGCCTGGAGCTTAATGCCGGGTTGAAAGACCTGAACGAACTGTTACTGGGCTATGCTAAAGATACCAGATCGGAACTGGGCAGGGGATTGAAATCATTTGAAGACCAATTCGGGAATAATGTCCGCGAACTGAATGAATTGCAACGACAAAAGTTTAATGATCTGAATCTGAAGCAAGAGCAGATCAAAGGCGATACAGAGCTGAAACTGGAAAAGATCCGGGAAACGGTAGAACGTAAACTGTATCACCTCCAGGAGGAGAATAGCAAGAAGCTCGATGAAATGCGCCATACGGTAGAGGAGAAGCTGCAATCTACCCTGGAGAAGCGGTTTAATGACTCTTTCACGCTCATCAGTGAGCGGCTGGAACTGGTACATAAAGGACTGGGCGAAATGCAGGTGCTGGCCAGCAGTGTAGGGGATATCAAGAAGGTCATGAGCAATGTTAAATCCAGGGGCATATTGGGTGAATACCAGCTGGCTAATATTCTCGAAGACTTGCTGACCAATGAACAGTATGAGAAAAATGTAAAGACTAAAGCCGGCAGTGGTGCGATTGTAGAGTTTGCCATCAAGCTGCCTAATAATAACCACCTGGAAAAAACACTTTGGCTGCCGATAGACTCTAAATTTCCTAAAGAAGATTATGAAGCGCTGGTAGAGGCTTATGACGAGGGGAATACAGAACGGATAGAGGAATTGAAAAAATCGTTCAGACAGGCGATCCTCAAAAGTGCAAGAGATATTCGGGAAAAGTATATTGACCCACCCAATACTACCGAATACGGGATTATGTTCTTACCCTTTGAGAGCCTGTATGCAGAGGTACTGAGGACCCCGGGATTGTTTGAGCAATTGCAGAAGGATTATAAAATAACCATTACCGGCCCTACGACCTTAAGTGCCTTATTGAGCAGCTTGCAGATGGGGTTCCGTACCCTGGCTATAGAAAAGCGCAGCAGCGAAGTCTGGGACTTACTGGCTGTGGTGAAGACCGAATTTGTAAAGTTTGGTACGGTACTGGAGAAGACCCGTAAAAAACTACAGGAAGCGACCAATACTATAGACCAGGCAGGCGTGCGCAGCAGGGCTATAGAGCGGCAGCTCAGAAAAGTACAGGAGCTGCCTGCAGCTACAGCACAGCAAAGGATCGAAACCGAAATTAATGAGAACGGAGTGGATATAAAAGATGATATGGATGCGCTCTTGTGGCATGAAGACGGCGAAGAGTAGAAGACTATATTTCTGTATAGCCGCAAATGGTTGCCGGTAGAGAGCGTGATCAATAGGCTATCCAATTTAGTATTAAAAAAGTATGAGGAGCCCAATGGCTCCTCATACTTTTTTAATACTGTTACGATATATGTTTACTGTCGCATTTTGATGTCTATCCGATCAATGCATGGCAGATGATGCCTGTCGCTACGGATACATTCAGCGATTCGGCCTCGCCGATGCGGGGTATAGTGATACCTGTGGTAGCCAGCTGCTGCACTTCTTCAGATATGCCTTTACTCTCATTGCCCATAATAATAAACCCCTTTGGTGCCTGTCCCAGTGTGGCCAGCGGCTGTCCCCCCAATACTGCTGCATAGGAAGGAATATGTTTGTGGGTTTCCAGGAACATATACAGGTCCTGTGTATGTACGGCTACCCTCAGAAAGCTGCCCATAGTCGACTGTACTACTTTGGGGTTGTAGATATCTACACATTCAGGAGAGCATACAATATGACGGATGCCAAACCAGTCGGCAGTGCGTATAATAGTGCCCATATTGCCCGGATCCTGTACACGATCAAGTATCAGTACCCATTGATTACTGAAGTCCGTATTACGGGGTGCTTCCGGTACCGGAACGGTGAGTAATACCTCGTTTGGGGTTTTGAAACCCGATATCTTTTCGAAATCAGCCTCAGTGGCGATCAGTAACTGATCGCGATCCAGGTGGATATAGAGGCTCAGATTGCTCTTCAGCCAGTCTTCTGTAGCAACCAGGTATTCTACCGGAACACCGGCCATAAGCCATTCTGCAACATTCTTAATACCTTCCACCACATATGTGTTGTGCTCCTTGCGGAATTTCTGCTGGCCCAGAGAGCGTATATATTTGATCTGATTCTTGCTGATATTCATGTCGGTCAAAAATACAACAAAGGCTTTACTCTGTGAAAGAATAAAGCCTTTGTTGGAAATATATTAACGCGTAACCGGGAATTACAGCCCCAGGATATCGCGGGAGATAACCAGTTTCTGGATCTCAGTTGTACCTTCACCGATGGTACACAGTTTAGAATCGCGGTAGAATTTCTCAGCCGGGAAGTCTTTAGTGTAGCCATAACCTCCGAATACCTGTACCGCATCTGTTGCTACCTGAACACATATTTCAGAAGCATACATCTTAGCCATAGCAGACTCTTTAGTCATTTTCTCACCACGGTTTTTCAGGTCTGCAGCCTGGTAAATCAGCAATTCTGCAGCTTCAATTTTTACGGCCATATCGGCCAGCTTAAAGGCAATAGCCTGGAAGTTAGCGATCGGCTGATCAAATTGCTCTCTTTCCTTAGCATACTTAACAGCAGCTTCGTAAGCACCTTTAGCAATACCTAAAGACAGGGCAGCAATAGAGATACGACCACCATCCAGTACTTTCATCGCTTGTTTGAAACCTTCACCTACTTCGCCCATACGCTGTGCATCAGAGATACGGCAGTTGTCGAAGATCAGCTCAGCTGTCTCAGAAGCACGCATACCCAGTTTGTTCTCTTTCTTACCGGCAGAGAATCCAGGAGTACCTCTTTCTACGATAAATGCAGTTACATTATTACGGGTTCTTGGTTCACCGGTACGAGCCAGTACTACAGCTACATTGCCGGAAATGCCATGTGTAATCCAGTTTTTAGTACCATTCAGTACCCAGTCATCGCCATCGCGGGTGGCTGTACAACGCATGTTACCTGCATCAGAGCCGGTATTTGCTTCAGTCAGACCCCATGCACCGATCCACTCACCAGTGGCCAGCTTAGGCAGGTATTTTTGTTTTTGCTCTTCATTACCGAAATACAGGATGTGACCGGTACATAAAGAGTTATGTGCTGCTGTAGATAAGCCGATAGAGCTACATACTTTAGCTACCTCGCTTACTACTGTAATATATTCAAAGTAGGAAAGCTCTGCACCACCGTATTTTTGAGGAACCAATACGCCCATCAGGCCCAGTTCACCCATCTTACGGAACAAATCTACAGGGAAGATTTGTTGCTCATCCCATTCCATCATATTTGGGCGAATTTCCTTATTGGCGAAATCCCTAACCATTTCCGCAATCTGCTGTTGCGTCTCGGTGTACTTAAAATCCATAAATTAAGTATTATAATGATAAATAGGGTGCAATTTTACGATATTTTTCGTCATTTATCAAAGGAACTTTCCTGAAATCTTCTATTTGTTTAAAGCTCCCTATATCCTTATGGTATAGAAGTATATACTTTGTCATTTTGCGGGTATAGGGATGTTGCAGCCATTCCGCCTCTGTAGCATTGTTCAGACTGATCTTACGGACCGCACTTTCCTCTATAATAATATATGGTTCGATAGCCATATACAAACTGTCGCTCATGCCGTATACTTCTTTCAATTGTTCTTTTGCGACAAAGCCGCCGAGGGTTTCACGATAATTGATAATGCGCCCGGCATAGCCCGTGCCGATACCCCGCAAACTCATGAGCTCTTCTGCAGTACAGGTATTGATCAGAATAGGCTTGTTCTGCTTGCGCGGATATGGGTGATAAGACTGGCTGCTGTCTGGCCTGTAATTGGGATAAGTATGCTTGTTATTATTATAAGCATACTTACGCTGCGCTCCGGGCTCCTGTGGTATACTGATGTAAGGCAGCAACCTCTTGTAGTCTGCCTCACTGAGTGTATAGATTTTAGCAAAATCTTCTTTGTCATAAAACCGGCCGCCTTTACTACGGTATTTACATATAGTACGGGCTACCTTTTCGGGCAGGCCCAGCCGGATAAAGTCCTGCTCACTGGCAGTATTGGGGTTAAAGGGGAACAAAACCGTGTTTGGAGCAGGCGTGCTGATGCGATCGGCAGACTCGTCCCAGGCGTTTTCTTTATTATTATCGTAAGGTTTTGGATCTGTAACAGTGTAACTACCGGTATCGGAGACTGGTAGTTTGGTTTCGTGGTTTTCAAATACGGAACTAAGACGCCAGAAAAGAGTAGTGCCGAGGAGCAGGATACCCAGCACAATAATCCCCTTGACCTGGCTTTTAGACAAAGCCGGTTGTGGTTGTTTTTTCTTCATATTTAGGTTTAATTTATATTCAATATTATATGAATATGGTATAAAGAAAAAATCCTGTTTCCGAAAAGAAACAAGATTTTTATAATAGAATGAATGTAAATTGATTACTTATTTATAATTTCGCACACTCATTTGCGATTTCAGTACTTGCAGCAAACATCTTCCTTTTTTTGTACGGCCGGGCATATTGCCTGTACCGATTATCGCCGATCAGATCGATTGTTGTACTATTTACACAGGATGCTGCTTCTTTTCGGAGCCGGAAAGTTGTATGAATGTAGCAGAAAACAGGAGGGAATATGGTATATTCTCTTGCGAATGTAATGTAAAATATAATTTTTTTACATTATTAAGGAAAAATAACTTACCTTTGCATTCCTTTTAGAAATTATGGCAAAACAGCCCCTTATCAAACAAGACGGAAATATTATAGAAGCCTTATCCAATGCAATGTTCAGGGTAAGACTGGAGAACGGACATGAGATATTGGCAACGATATCCGGCAAAATGCGGATGCACTACATTCGTATCCTGCCAGGTGATAAAGTTGGGGTAGAGATGAGTCCTTACGATCTTACCAGAGGTAGAATTATTTATCGCTACAAATAAGATTGTCCTTCTGAAAGACCAAATCAGTTTAATTGTAAAACTATAATAATTAACTAACATGAAAGTTCGTGCAGCCATTAAAAAGCGTAGTGCAGATTGTAAAATCGTGCGTCGCAAAGGCAAATTGTATGTGATCAACAAAAAGAATCCTCGTTTCAAACAACGTCAGGGTTAATTTTAAATTTTTAAATTTTTAAACAAAATTTCTTAAATGGCTCGTATAGCTGGTATTGACTTACCTAAAAACAAACGTGGCGAAATAGGTTTGACCTATATTTTTGGAATCGGCCGCAGCACCGCTCGTTACATTTTAGAGAAATCAGAAATCGATTTCGATAAAAAAGTAAACGAATGGAATGATGATGAACAAGCTTCTATCCGTAACATTATTGCTTCTGAATTTAAAGTAGAAGGTCAATTACGTTCTGAAGTTCAAATGAACATCAAACGCTTAATGGATATCGCTTGTTATCGTGGCGTGCGTCACCGTAAAGGCTTACCATTACGTGGTCAGCGTACCAAAACCAACAGCCGTACCCGTAAAGGTAAACGTCGCACTGTTGCAGGTAAGAAAAAAGCTGCGAAGAAGTAAACCAATTAAAATTGGTGTGGATGCCGGATCTCTATTCACTTCTTCGGGAGGGAGGGTTCACCCAGCTAAGTGCTTAGTTGCTTAGTTATTTTTTAAACATTCAAAGATTACCTTATTTAAAATGGCAAAAGGAAAAGTAAATGCGGCTAAGGCTGCTGCCAAAAAAAGAGTCGTTAAGGTTGAGCCACATGGTGATGTGCACGTAACTTCGACTTTCAACAACATTATTATCAGTTTTACAAATAAACAAGGTCAGGTGATCTCCTGGTCTTCTGCAGGTAAAATGGGCTTCCGTGGTTCTAAAAAGAACACACCATACGCTGCACAACAAGCTGCTGCTGATGCTGCAAAAGTTGCAATTGATGCTGGTTTGAAAAAAGTAGATGTAATCGTGAAAGGACCTGGTTCTGGTCGTGAAGGTGCTATCCGTTCCGTTGCTAACAGCGGTATCGAGATCGTTACCATCAAGGATATTACGCCAATTCCACACAACGGTTGTCGTCCTCCGAAAAAACGTAGAGTATAATCTATTTTTTTATATAGCTATTAGATTAATCGCCTAAAATGCGGTTAATCTAATAGTGTTTATAATATTCCTTATTTTTTTAAAACCTTTCAGATCGGCTTTTACGATTTTTAGATGAGCTGAAAGGAGTGTTACAAAAATCGATAAAACTTAAATATAAAATGGCTCGTTACACAGGACCAAAGAACAAGATCTGCCGTATTTTCGGTGAACCAATTTTAGGATCAGGTAAAAACTTATCAAAAAACAGCAATCCTCCGGGTATGCACGGTGGTAACCGTAAGCGTAAAGCTCCATCTGAGTATGCTGTTCAACTGAAAGAAAAACAAAAGGCGAAATACACTTACATGGTGTTAGAGAAGCAATTCCGTAACATCTATAAAGAAGCATCTCGTCTGAAAGGTGCAACTGGTGAGAACCTGATCAAATTATTAGAATCTCGTCTGGACAATACCGTTTACCGTTTAGGTTTAGCGCCTACACGTCCTGCTGCCCGTCAGCTGGTATCTCACAAACACATCCTGGTGAATGGTGAGTCAGTAAACATCCCTTCTTACATTCTGAAACCTGGTGATGTAATCGAACTGAAACCAAAATCTAAAGTTAACACTGCTGTGATTAGCCTGGTTCGTGGTAAAGGTTTAAACATTAACTGGCTGGATATGAACGAGAAAGAATTCAAAGGAACCTTTATCTCTGCTCCTGAGCGTGAGTTTGTTCCTGAGAATATCAAAGAGCAATTAATCGTAGAGTTGTACTCTAAATAATAAAAATGCAATTACCTCAGCCCTGGTTGAGGTAATTGATATTTTTCTTATTATATTGCAACAAAAATTATTTATAGACCGGATACATCGTTCGGTTGAAACTTCAAAAAAACAACTCTTTCAATATGGCTATATTGAATTTTCAGAAGCCCGACAAAATTGTATTGCAAAAAGCAACAGACTTTGAAGCACAATTTGAATTCCGTCCGTTGGAGCCTGGTTACGGTGTGACAATCGGTAATGCCCTGCGTAGAGTTTTATTGAACTCTCTGGAAGGTTATGCTATTACCGGTATCAAAATCGCTACTGTAGACCACGAATTCGATACAATTAAGGGTGTTATTGAAGATGTTACAGAAATTATCCTGAATTTAAAGCAAGTTCGTTTTAAATCCATTACAGAAGGAAGCATTTCTTCTGATAAAGTTTCCCTGGTAATCAAAGGTAAAGAGCAATTCACTGCAGCAATGATTGGTGAAGCAACTCCTAACTTTGAGGTAATGACCCCGGATCTGGTGATCTGTAACCTGGATACTTCTGCTACTCTGGAAATAGAAATTCATATCGGGAAAGGTCGTGGTTATGTTCCTGCTGAAGAGAACCGTCCAAAAGACCCGGCAATCAATTTCATCGCTATCGACTCTATCTTTACGCCAATCAAAAACGTTAAGTATTCTATCGAGAATACCCGTGTTGAGCAACGTACTGACTATGAGAAACTGGTTATGGAAGTGATTACTGATGGTACTATCCATCCGGAAGAAGCCGTTAAAGAAGCATCCCGTATTCTGATCCAACACCTGATGATCATCACAGATGAAAATATTTCTCTGGACACTAAACGTGAAGAGAAAGAAGAGACTGTAGATGAGGGCTTGTTGCAATTACGTAAAGTACTGAATACTCCACTGGAAGATTTAGAACTGTCTGTACGTGCATTCAACTGTCTGAAAGCTGCTAAGATCAACTCTCTGATTGAGCTGGTACAATACACTCAGGAAGAGTTAATGAAATTCCGCAACTTCGGTCAGAAATCTTTAACTGAAATCGAACAGGTTTTAGGTGAAAGAGGTCTGAGCTTCGGTATGGATGTTAGTCGCGTAAAACTGAGTGAGTCAAATCACTAATCAATAATATTACCGTTTGGTTCCCCTGAACCAAACGGTTCTCTATTTCATAACATTTATCATCGTTTTATTAGGCTTCGGCCTCAGGGTAATAAAACAGTACTGTATTCCTTGACACGGTACAGTATCATTAAATCATTTTAAGTCATGCGTCACGGAGACAAAGTAAACAATTTAGGTCGTACCTCAGCTCACAGAAAAGCTTTATTAAGCAACCTGGCTTCTCAACTGATCGAGCACAAAAGAATCATCACTACTCAAGCTAAAGCTAAAGCTTTACGCGTTTATGTAGAGCCACTGATCACTAAATCTAAAAATGATACTACGCACAATCGTCGTACAGTGTTCAGCTACCTGCAAAACAAAGAGTCTATCAAAGAATTATTTGATGTGATCAGCGAAAAAGTTGCAGGCCGTCCTGGTGGTTACACTCGTATCATTAAATTAGCTCCTCGTATGGGTGATGCTGCTGAAATGGCAATGATCGAGTTAGTAGACTTCAATACAGTGTACAACAAAGATGCAAATACTGCAGCTGCTAAGAAAACTCGTCGTAGCCGTGGTGGTGCAACTAAGAAAGTTGAAGCTGCTCCTCAAGCAGAAGAAACAACTACTACAACTGAAGAAGGTACTGAAAATACAGAAGCTTAATTTCAGTTTAGGAATACCTTATTCCTGATATAAAAAAGAAGCCATCGCATTTGCGGTGGCTTCTTTTTTATATCTTCTCAGGTTTTATTTTACACGGGACATCAACATGTCGAAGGTGATCTGCTCTACTGCTTTCTGGCTCCCGTCTTTCTCTACAAGCGCTTTCCCTAGGCCTTTTACACGATATACATCCACATCGTTAAATACGGTGGTTACAGAATGAGAATAGGCAATATCGCTGACCTGGATAGCATAACTGTTATCCGCAGAGACATCTCCATACCAGCTATTGTTTGCATCTGAATCATAGTTTATCATCACATACGTACCATTAGTAGTATTCTGGCGAATTGTCTGCCCCTTTAAGGCCATGAAAACAGCTTCGCTTACTTCGTCATGGTCAAAGACAAAAGCGATCTCTAATGAGGGGTAGGGGACGATGCCATTGACGCTGTTAGTCGCAAAGCCTCCGACCATATTTGATGAGCTGGATACCAGTTGCGCAAAATTCTTGTTATACCCAAGTTTGGTTTGGCTACCGTTAAAGGTAAAACTTGCAGAGTAAGTAGCGCTCGTATTATTACCATTGCTATTCCCGTTATTATCGGGTTGTGTATTGATTTTGGTACAGGATGCGAAGAGGCTTAACAGGGCTGCAGAAAGTAACAGTACTTTTTTCATGATCCAATAAATGTGTTTAAACATTTTCGGCAATGTAGTCATTACTGTCTGATTTCGAAAGCATTTTATCACCTGGTTTTGAGTTAGAGTAAAAAAATAGAGGAGACTGAAATCAGTCTCCTCTATTTTTTATGTTTTGTATACTTATATACTTATTTGTTAGAATCATTACTCCAGCTACCGATATTCGCCATACCCCAGCGGTCCATGCTCGCAAAGGCAAAGTCCGTTTTGTAACGTTGCGGAATATTTTCAGGATTAATGAAAGCACCCATTTCGTAAGAAGGGAAAATCTCTTCGTAAGTCAGCATTGAGTTCAAGGAAATACGACGGTAGATATGAGAGCGGGTCAGCTCTTCTTTGCTGCTTAAACCTGCAGCGCCCAGCAGTTCTACAAAGTTTTCAATTGTATATTTATGGAACTGTGCTACACGTGTTTTCTTATCTTCTACTACCAGACCTACTGATAACGTTTTGTCCTGTGTTGCTACACCTACCGGACACTTATTGGTATTACACATCAGTGCCTGTATACAACCTACCGCCATCATCATTGCACGGGCAGAGTAACAAGCGTCTGCACCCAGAGCCATTGCTCTTACCAGGTGGAAACCGCTGGTCATTTTACCGGAAGCCAGTACTTTAATGTGTTTTTTGATATCCAAACCTCTGAGGATGTTAGAAACGAAATCCAGACCATCCAGTAAAGGAGCACCTACATAGTTAGAAAACTCTTGCGGCGCTGCACCAGTACCACCTTCACCACCATCTACAGTAATAAAGTCAGGATAAATATCCAGGGCCATCATCGCTTTACAAATACTGATGAATTCAGATTTGTGACCGATACATAATTTGAATCCTACCGGTTTACCACCACTTAATTCTCTCAGTTTCTGTACGAACTGGATCAACTCTTTTGGCGTATTGAAGGCAGAGTGGAATGGAGGAGATGCCACCAGTGTATACGGCTGGATCGCACGGATTGCGGCAATTTCCGGAGTGTTTTTAGCAGCAGGCAGGATACCACCATGACCTGGTTTAGCACCTTGGGAAATTTTGATCTCGATCATTTTCACATTATCCAGCTGTGCTTTCTCCGCAAACAGTTCCGGAGAGAAACCTCCGTTTGCATCACGGCAGCCGAAATAACCGGTACCGATCTGCCAGATAATGTCACCACCATGTTTCAGGTGATAAGGACTCAAGCCACCCTCTCCGGTATTATGAGCAAAGCCACCGATTTGTGCACCGGCATTCATTGATTCAACCGCGTTAGAGCTCAGTGAACCATAACTCATCGCTGAGATATTATAAATACTCAGGTCATAAGGTTTGGAACAATCTTTATTGCCCACCAGTACGCGCGGATTGTGATTCAGTGATTTGAAATCTTTTGGAGCAATAGAGTGACACATCCATTCATAACCCTCGGCATAAACATCCAGTTGGGTACCGAAAGGCATGGTATCGTTCTCTTTTTTAGCTCTCTGGTAAATTGTAGAACGATCGATTCTGTTGATCGGACGACCATCAATGTCACTTTCTACGAAATACTGATAAATTTTCGGGCGCATATCTTCCATGAACCAACGCAGTCTGCCAAACACGGGATAAATACGCATGATCGAGTGCTTGGTTTGGAACATGTCGTAATACCCCAATGCGGTGAGCAAGACCGTAATCCCGAAGAATACATACCAGTTTTTACTTAAGAAAACAGATAAGCCCAATGTTAGTATGACTAACAAGGTCGAAATAATGATAAACCCCTTACGCATGATACTTTTTATCTACTTTTTTTTAAACAATCCGCGAACTTAAAACGAATAAATTACTTAATCAAATAAATAACAAAGCTTTGTAGTGTCAGAAAGTTTTTAAAACACGTATAAGCCAATACAGTACTGGTTTACAGCATTTTACTGCCAAAAGAAAAAGGAAGCAGTTCTTTTGCATCTTTAACAGATAGGATAGTGCCATCGGCACTGCACATTAATATATGTATCGCTGCCTGCTGGCGTTGCGATACTTCATTAATCACCTGTCTGCAGATACCACAGGGAGATAAAACCTCATGCATCATCGACGGATCGATCTGCTTTTTGGTATAGGTAATGGCAATAGCGGTAACCGTAACACCGGGATGCAGGACGGCAGCTGTATGCAGAGCAACCCTTTCGGCGCAGGTACCGGCAGGAAAAGAGGCATTTTCCTGGTTACTGCCTCTGATTATCTGCCCATTGGCCAGTAAGACAGCCGCACCGACCTGAAATCCTGAGTATGGAGCATACGCAAGATGCTCAGCCGCATACTGCGCTTCCCGGATCAGTTCCTGTAAAGAAGGTTCCAGGGCCGCAGCCTCTGGAAAAATATCATACTCTAGCCGTACAGATGGCATACTATATATTATATGATTATACGCAATATACTGAAATATAATATAACATATGCTAAACTTATTTTAGAACCGGAATGAAAAAGTATAGGCTATATTTGCGCTGTAAAACAATTTGCTGCGGCAGATATAATATATATGCAAGAAACAGTTAATCATAGTTCAGGTATGAAAGGATTTTGGAAGTATTTTCTGGCCTCATTGCTGGCCATAGTAGTATCGGGGATACTGCTCATGTTTATTTTCTTTGGATTTATGGGCGCATTGGCCAGTTCGGTAACGAGCAGCCAGGTAGCCGTGATCAAGTCCAACAGTATACTGGAGATAGACCTGTCCAAACCCATCAGTGAGATTCCGCAGGCCAATATCCTGTCGGCCATTACCGGCGGTGCCCCTGCTGCAGAAGTCGGTTTGTTCGAAGTATTGAGCGCCATTGAAATGGCTAAAACGGACGAGCACATCAAGGGTATATTTTTAAAAGCCGGTGGTAACAGCAATGGCTGGGCTACTTCCCAGCAATTACGTAAAGCGCTGGAAAGCTTCAAAAGCAGTGGCAAGTTTATTTATGCCTATGCAGATGGCATTACCCAGAAGGCATATTATGTTGCTTCGGTTGCAGATAGCGTATTCATCAATCCGGTTGGTAATGTAGAGCTTAAAGGCTTGAGTACCAATATTATGTTCTATAAAGGACTGTTAGATAAACTGGAAGTACAACCTGAAATCTTCTATTGTGGCAAGTTCAAAAGCGCGACCGAGCCGCTGAGAGCCTATAAAATGACAGATGAAAATCGTACCCAGATCTCGGCCTACCAGAATGATCTGTGGGCAGAAATGGTTGGAGTAGTCGTGCAGCATACAGGTATGGATAGTACCACGGTGGATTCTCTGGTAAATGCCGGCGCGATCCAAACCAGTGCAGATGCTATTCAGTATAAACTGGCAGACGGACTGAAATACCAGGATGAGGTAGAGCAATTGCTGAAAGCAAAATCCGGTATTGATGCAGATAAAGAACTGAATTTTGCCTCTCTGTCTGATTATAAAAGCAGGTTATCGCAGAAACCAAGCAGTAATCACATCGCTTTACTGATCGCAGAAGGTTCTATTATAGATGGCAAAGCCGGCGCTAATTCCGGTTCTGTTATTGCCTCCGACGATTTTATTAAAGAGATCCGCAGGGTAAGAGACGATGAATCGATAAAAGCAGTGGTGTTGAGAGTCAATTCTCCGGGAGGATCGGCGCTGGCCTCTGAAAACATCCTTCGCGAACTGCAGTTATTAAAAGCCAAGAAGAAACTGGTGACCTCTATGGGTGATTATGCCGCTTCAGGTGGTTATTATATTGCCTGTCAGTCCGATAGTGTATTTGCCATGCCTAATACCATCACCGGTAGTATTGGGGTGTTTGGGGTGATGATGAATACGGAGAAACTGTTTAATAATAAACTGGGCATTACTTTTGATGTAGAAAAGACCGCGCCAATGGCAGATATGGGTGATATGAACAGACCGTTTACCGAGCGGGAGCGCCAGATCATTCAGCATGGAGTAGATACTATATATAGCACCTTTAAAAGTCGTGTAGCAGCAGGCCGTAAGCTGGATATTGCTTATGTAGACAGCGTAGGACAGGGTAGAGTATGGACTGGTAAGGCAGCCCTGAATCTGCACCTGGTAGATGGCCTGGGCGGTATGGACAGAGCGATAAAAGCAGCAGCGAGTCTGGCGGGCATCAGCGAGTACAGGGTAGTGACCTTTCCAAAACCGACTTCGGATATTGAACGCCTGCTGAAGATGGTGAATGGTAAAGATGCAAATAGTGCATTATTAACCAAGCAATTGGTACAGAACGAATTAGGCTTTAGCTTTGATGCATATCAACAGTTTAAGCTGCTGATGAATAACCGTAACCAGGTATGGATGATGTTACCTTTCTTACCCGAAACGAAATAAGGTTACGATTCCTTAAACAAACAAATTAGGCTGAATATACTCGTTGTATCATGGATATGCAGTATATTTGGAGGTTGAAAATTAAATACAAACACGAACAAACATATTATGGCTGAAGTAGTACGTATGCCCTTATTAAGTGATACCATGAAAGAAGGTGTTATCGCGGGCTGGCACAAGAAAGTTGGAGATAAGGTAAAAGCGGACGATGTAATTGCAGATGTGGAAACAGATAAGGCAACTATGGAAGTAATGCCCTATGTCGACGGTACCATTTTATACATCAGCGACAAAAAGAATATTCCGGTAAACGATATTTTAGCTATTATAGGCAAAGAGGGTGAGGATATATCTTCTTACCTGAATGAATCTGCTGCGCCTGCAGCACCTGCTGAAGCCACTCCGGCTCCGGCGGCAACTGCACCTGCTGCAGCGGCTCCGGTTGCTGCTCCGGATACCTCACTGGCAAGTGTAATTCAGATGCCATTGTTGAGTGATACCATGAAAGAAGGTAAGATCGCGGCATGGCTTAAGAATGTTGGTGATACGGTTAAATCTGACGATGTTATCGCAGAGGTAGAAACCGATAAAGCGACAATGGAAGTAATGCCTTACGCTGATGGTGTATTATTATACCAGGCCGTTCCTGCGGGACAAGGCGTACCGGTAAATGGTGTTATGGCTATCGTGGGTAAAGCGGGTACAGATGTACAACCATACCTGGATTACTATGCACAAAAAGATAAAGCACCTGCTGCTGAAAGCACTTCAGCTCCGGCACCAGCTGCATCTGCTCCTGCAACACCTGCAGCGGAGACAAAGACAGAAAGCGATGACAGCCGTGTGAAAATCTCTCCTCTGGCGAGAAAAATGGCTAAAGATAAAGGTATCACCCTCTCTGAGCTGAAGGGCAGCGGAGATGGTGGCCGTATTATAAAGAAAGACGTAGAGAATTATGTACCTGCTGCTAAAGCAAGCACAGCTTCCGGTACGGCTGCACCTGTAATTGCAGGTCAGGAATCTCATACAGACATTGAGTTATCTCAAATGAGAAAGGTAATTGCACAACGCCTGAGCGAGAGCATGTTTACCGCCCCTCACTTCTACCTGAAGATATCTGTAAATATGGATAAAGCGATGGATGCCCGTACGGCAATGAACGCTATATCTGAATCCAAAATTTCCTTCAATGACCTGGTGATCAAAGCATCTGCAATGGCACTGCGTAAGCACCCTGCTGTAAACAGCAGCTGGATGGGCGATTTCGTAAGAGAAAACCACCATATCCATATCGGTACTGCAGTAGCTATCGAAGACGGCCTGATCGTTCCGGTAGTGAAATTTGCAGATCAGAAACCGCTGTCGGCTATTGCTGCAGAAGCGAAAACACTGGTTAAAAAAGCAAAAGATAAAAAACTGCAACCACAGGAATTTACCGGTAATACCTTTACCATATCTAACCTGGGTATGATGGATATCGATGAATTTACGGCAATCATCAATCCACCGGATAGCTGTATCCTGGCGGTAGGTAAAATCGAAGCAACTCCGGTTGTAGAGAACGGTGAAATCGTGGTACGTAATATCATGAAACTGACCCTGAGCTGCGACCACCGTGTGGTAGATGGTGCTGTGGGTGCTTCATTCCTGCAAACACTGAAAGCATACCTGGAAAACCCGGTAACGATGCTAGTATAAGACCTTAACTGGTTTTACATATAAAAAATGCGCTGCAAGATTCTTGCAGCGCATTTTTTATATCCTTTATGTTGATTATTTTCTTCTATTAATCAATTTTTAATATATCTATTGATAAATATGTGATATAATTTGATTTTATGTTGAAAATTATCTTCATTTTTGGCCTGTATTAGCCATAATTATACTTCAATTGATCTATGCCAAATGATAATTGTGTAGCCGTTAATATGTGCACTAAATAACAGCTTCCAGAATCGGACCGGTATGGTAAAGCTCCAGGGGAATGGTTAATACAGGAGCAAATAAATTCCTTCGATAGCCTGTATTAAAGTGGAGAAGGTAAAACCACAACTAAACCTATGTTTAAGAAATTAACTGCAGCTATGATTGCTGCCTGTGTACTGTCCGTAACCTCCTGCGATAAGTCAAAGATGACACAGCAGCCGGACAATCAGAAACCTACAACACTTAGTACCATTTCGACGACCACACCAGTATTACATGAAGACCAGGATTTTCGTGCGATGTATACCAATGACACAATATTGAGACGCATTTCCGCAGATATGGGAGAAAAGTATTCCAACATTGATTTTGATGCACTGAAAACACAATTACAATCCTGCACTACAGTTGACCAAATGAGAGGAGTATATACTACCTATGGTATTTCCGAAGGCAACCGGATTGTAGATCTGGCAGTGGCTAATTTCGGTTACCTGCAATCCATCAGACAAAAATATCCTTCATTGGCTAATATGAGCCTGGCAGATCTTACGCAACTCTGGTCTGACGAGTGGAATAAGATTATTGTATGGCAAACGATAGGATTGACCTGCGGGCAGCAGTATGCACAGGATGTTAAGGATTGTAATGATGCATACGCAAAAACAATGTTTTGGGGAACTGCTGGAGCTTTAATAGGAGGGGCATTGTCGGGAGGTGCAGCCCTGGCGGGATATGCAGTCTTGGTAGCCGGAGCTATAGCAGATCATCATGGCTGTATCGAACGTGCCCAAAGAGATTATAATAATTGTAAAAATTAATTTATGACTAGAGATTTAAATAAACGCTACCTGGGCTTTATTGCTATGTTCTTATGTTATGGTTCTGTAATAATTTCCTTTTTTATACCAAAGGAAATGAAAGATATTAAAGACTGTATAATGAATGTGTCTCTCTTTATAGCCGCTATCTTTTTCGGATTGTTTTTCTATTATAATAGGGGAAAATGGAAGCGCTTTTTATTTTGGATCCTACTAATGTCTGGCCTGTATTTACTTATAATGTGGGTTTCTAAACCAATGATGGAGGCCCCGTTTGAATATCAACCGGTTAAGCAGAATCCGATAGATGCACATTAAAACGTAAAGCAGACACGATATTTAAATGAAACTATAGAAAGTAGCTTTTCGGCACAATAGTTTTTGCCATTTAATAGGTCTTGCCTATGGAGCCGTTCCCGGCCCGGAGTTTGGTTTCTGTTGGACAATAGCTTGTGCAAGCATTGCGCATACTAATTGTTTAGATCGAGCCCTCATAAATTATAATAATTGCACTAAATAACGATTGTATGCGCACAACATATCAGAAACAATGGCTGGCTTATGTAGCTTTATTCATTTGCGGTGTAAGTGTTCTCATTCCTGCCAATGGTAATTCAACGATTAAGTTTGCCCAATTTGCAGCACTGCTCATAGCGGGTATCCTTGCATTTATTTACATGTACTATAATATCCGTAAGCAAGCTGGTATTAATAAAAAATGGCTAGGCGTTATTGTCTTATTTATAGCATTCTTCAGTATTCCTATTTCCTCTTATCGTAATGAGACAATTATGATGGCTAAAAATATCGCTCTGGCAATAAACTTTATACTGGTGTTGATTTTTCTATATTACAACAGGCATAATAAAGTATTAATGAAACGTGGCATCCTGGTAGGGCTGGCTTTTGCTGCGATCGGAGTGATGACATACTATTTTAAAACTGCAAGATAAATATTCAACTGTAAAACATTATCTGGCAATAGTTATAGCTATTGCCAGATATTATAGAAATGAAGTCTGATGATAGTGCCATTCTCGAAGTAAGTAGCCAAATTGTTACGGCCCAGATTAGCCGGTAAGCTACCATTTTCTTTCGTTCTGTTACATCAACTTTATCCAATAAACCTACTGCTTATGTTTAAAACATTATTCAACAAAAAGGATTTTCTCGGCTGGATATTGCTGACCATCAGTGCCTGTTTATCGTATGCGCTTTCTCTTTTGCCGAAGGAGATGCGCGAGGTAAAACATCGGGTGGGATTAATATACCTGTCTTTATTACTCCTATTGCTCCTGGTGGCTTGTCATCGCCGCAAGCTGAATGCTTATGAACTGGGTTTAAGCATTGTCGTGTTGCTCCTGGTGGGTGCTTATGTGTTTTTTTCGATATAGCCGTGTAGCAGGGCTATAAAAGCCTGCCTGGGTTAATTAAGGTTAAACAGGGCTTGATTAACCTTAATTAACCGGGTACTCTGCATCACGGCTTTTATTTTTGATGAAAATTAAATGAAGCATTCTTTATGAGAAAATTGTTTTTATTATTCGGAGTATGTGCAATAGTGTCAGGAGGCAGCCTCCATGCACAACTCAGCAAAGGCGGTCTGCCGCTTTCGTTCCAGGACAAAACTATATACAATAGTATGCCGGTAGCTACTTATGCCAATCCGGACTGGGATGCGTTTCTGCAACAGGAAAAAGAACAAACCGGTACCAATCATCCTTTGCAGGTCGCTCTACTGACCGGTACGGATTTCGGCTTCCCGCAATCGGGCCAGCTCATCACCTTAGATAATGGCCAGAAAATATGGAGAGGCAAGATACAGATATCAGGCGCACCGGCCATCGGTTTGTTGTATGATCGTTTCTTCCTGCCCAAAGGTGTACGCATGTTCCTGAGCAATGCCAATCAAAAGCAGGTCATGGGTGCATTTGATCACAGCAACAATATCGAGGATGGGGTATTCTCTTCAGATGCGATACAGGGCGATGTAATTACTGTCGAACTGAATATTGATGCAAATGTAGACCTGAACAATATCAAACTGCATATTGATAAGGCCATGGTCTTCCACCGTGCTATCGAGCACCTGAAGCTGTATTCCATTTCCGGAGATCAGCCACTGGATCAGATCGATGCCCAGCTGAATGGCAGATCATCTGTCTGCAACATAAATGCGATATGCCCGCAGGGTACGGGTTATGGCAATAACCGTACCGCAACAGTTCAGATCATTCACTCCGACGGGTCGGCCTGTAGCGGAACTCTGGTAAACAATACCGGCAATACTACCGCAAGTTGTAAGCCATATATCCTTACTGCATCACACTGTAATCAATCCGGTTCAGAAGATGCCAACAACCCCTTTAACCAGTACCTGGTGCGCTTCAATTTTGAAAACAGCGCCTGTACCGGAGGTGCGGCGGCCACTACGAGTCATACCCTGCAAGGGGTAAGGAAAGTAGCCCGTTCGGCGTACTCTTCTGCTACTCCTGCAGATCAAACCAAGGGAGACTTTATGTTGTATGAGCTGTTACAGAATATTCCTACGGCAGCAGGTGCTACTTTATCCGGCTGGAATAATAGTCCGTCTATAGCCAACAGTTATACCGCTCCTAAGAAATTTATAGGGTTTCATCACCCTTATGGAGATAATAAAAAACTATCCACTACACAAGCCATGCAGAGTGCAGATGTAGGTGCGAGCGGCAGTCACTGGGAGATTTTGTGGAACGAAGGTTATGCGGCTCCCGGCTCTTCAGGAAGTGGTTTGTTTAATGCTGATGGAGTACTGGTAGGTATCGCCTCGGTAGCAGGGGAGTATCAGCCACCTGCCAGCTGTAAAGTAGATGCTTTCGGAGCGACTGTATATGCCATGGATGCCGTTTATTACAGCAAGTTTGCGTATGACTGGGATTATAGTGTAGATGGTGCGGCCACTACCCGTAAACTGAAGCCATGGCTGGACCCGGCAAATACCGGTGCCACTACTGTTGCTACGGTGAAATCTGACTGTTCTGCGGCCAATACGACAAGTGTAAATACCGTAAGCAGAGACCTGTCTGATAATATTTCCGTTTACCCTAATCCGGCTACAGGTTATCATGTACAACTGCAATACAATCTGCAGGCGGCGACAAACCTGTCTATTACCCTATATGATGTAACCGGTAAGGCAGTATATCAGGCTGAGGTATTAAAAGCACAATCCGGTATGAAAAAACTGGATGTAAGCAGTTTGCCAAATGGTATCTACCTGGTGAAAGTGGCGGCAGAGGATGGTTTTGCTACTAAAAAGATTATGATTCAACGATAGTTTGAGAGATATATGTAATAAGAACGGTTCGGATATTCTGAACCGTTCTTGCATTTAACACAAGCTCACCTCCACACTATTATAGCAGGTCCCTACCATCTCGGATGGTTCGGGCGGTAATGATTATTGTAGTGGCGGGGTGCATGGTACATATGTGGTCGCGCATAGCCGGGACTACGGTAATAACCATGTGGCCTGTAATGATTTTGGTAATATGGACGTGGATAAGGACTCACCACGCAGCTTTGAAAAAGCATCGCCCCTAAAAATAAAAACAGGGCATAAAAAACAAAGGTTTTCATTTTATTACTGGTTTTATAAGTTATCAGTCTATGACGCCAACTTATATCCAAGGTTTAAGCCGCAAGCCTTTATAAACAGGCTTTAGCACTGCATTAAGTTAATGTGATGTTGCGATTGGAATGCTAGCGTGCGTATTCAGGTGCTTTGTCATTGGACTAACATATTTTTTAGCAGCAATATTAATATTCGTAATTTCGTTAATATTGTAAGCTTAATTTTTATTTGAAGTATAAATGAAAAAATCTCTATTAATCGGTGCAGTCCTGGCAAGCACAATATATAGTGCCCAGGCGCAGATCAGCCAGGGTGGCCTGCCACTGTCTTTACGCAATAAAGTATCCTACAGCAACATTCCATTGTCCAGCTACAGTAATCCGGACTGGAATGCTTACCTGGAGCAGGCTTCGGCAGATTTTAATCAGCCATACCTGGCCGGTTTGTACACCGCTGCAAATTTCAGTTTTCCGGCCTCGGGGCAATTGGTTACGCTTGATAACGGGCAACGTATATGGAGGGGACAGATCATGGTGCAGGATGCACCGGCGATAGGTCTGCTGTACGATAAGTTTTCTCTGCCCAAAGGGGTGCAATTGTACCTGAGTAATGAAATGCAGAACCAGGTTTTAGGTGCTTTCGATGCTACTAATAATGACCCTTCAGGTGTATTTATTACAGATGCAGTTCAAGGTGGACTGGTTAATGTAGAGTTGAATATCGACGCTGCTGTAAACCTGAGTGATATTCAGTTACACGTTGATAAAGCAATTGTATTTCATCGTGCTATTGAGCACCTGGCACAATATACCATTGGTGGCGGACAGACGATTGCGTCTGCTATTGACAGCGCACTTGTTGGGGCCTCTTCTGTATGTATGATCAATGCGATCTGCCCGCAGGGAGATGGCTATTCACGCGATAGAAAAGCAACTGTACAAACATTATTGCCGGCAGGTAACGGCGCCGCACTGTGTTCCGGTACGTTGGTCAATACCACTGCAAATAGTACTGCTAACTGTAGTAAACCTTATATTCTTACCGCATCTCACTGTGAGGGTACTGGCTCTTTAAGCAATACCACCTTCAATCAGATACTGGTTCGTTTTAATTTCGAAAAAAGTGCCTGTGCTGCTTCAAGCCAGGTGCCTACTGCACAGTCTATGACTGGTGCTAATGTAATAGCCCGTGCCAACTATAATGAATCCTTCTCTACTTCAGATATTAAAGGAGACTTCCTGTTGCTGCAACTGCGCCAGACGGTACCCGCTTCATACAATGCGATTGTAGCCGGCTGGAACAATAATGCCAATATCAGCCGCACCACCAGTGCTCCTAAGAAATTTATAGGATTTCACCACCCGGCAGGCGATGCTAAAAAAACATCTTATACTTATACTATAGGCAGTACTGATCTGGGTTCCGGCGTAAGCAATACGCACTGGGAAATGATGCTGCAGGAAGGTTATGTTGCCGGAGGATCTTCGGGTAGTGGTTTATTTAATCCGGATGGCTACCTGATCGGTATTGCATCCGTTGCCGGAGAGGCCAATCCGCCGTCTTCCTGTCATGTAAATGCCAAAGGCCAGGTAGCAGATGTATATGCAATGAACTGGGTGACCTACAGCAGATTTTCTTTTGACTGGGATTACAGTATTGATGGTACTGCCAACAATCGTAAGCTGAAACCATGGCTGGATCCTAATAATACAGGCGCAGCCACTGTAGAATCTTTAAATGCAGCAGATTGTTCTACCGTGTCCAGTACAGGAATAAATACAGTAAACAAAGATCTGTCTGATAATGTTACGATCTATCCTAATCCGGTGATCAGTGACAATGTACAACTGCAATACAACTTACCTAATGCCGGTAATATGTATATTACTGTGTATGATGTAAGCGGTAAGACAGTGTACCAGGCAGAAGTCGTAAAAGCACAATCCGGTGTGCGCAAACTGGAACTGGGCAACCTGCCGAATGGTATGTACCTGGTAAAAGTAGCTACAGAAGCAGGATTCACCACTAAAAAAGTAATGATTCAGAAGTAATCATAATGAATAACACACACAAAGGAGTGGCACTGTAAATAGTACCACTCCTTTGTCATTTTTTTGAAGTACAGATCCTGGGAACAGATTTACATCTATTTTTTCGTTAATATTGTAAGCTCAATTTTATAATCATTTATAATGAAAAGGTCTTTATTAATCGGCGTAATACTGGCAGGTACCTTTTATGGTGCACATGCCCAGATCAGCCAGGGAGGTTTACCCTTATCTTTCCAGACAGATGTCAACTTTAACAATATTCCGGTAGCCCGGTATGCCAACCCGGACTGGGATGCTTACCTGGCACAGGACAAAGAAGATACACGTTTTACCAAACCATTCCTGGCAGCTTTGTATACTACAGCTGATTTTGGTTTCCCGCAATCGGGTCAGATGATAACCCTGGATAACGGCCAACGCGTATGGAGAGGACAAATCAGTATTGCCGGTGCACCGGCGATCGGTCTGCTGTATGATCGTTTCAATCTGCCTAAAGGGGTACGTTTATACCTGAGCAATGAAAACCACAAACAGGTATTAGGCGCATTCGATGCAGAGAATAATGACGCCTCCGGTACGTTTGCAACAGATGCCATACAAGGTAATACGGTAACTGTAGAGCTGAATATTGATCCTTTTGTAGATATTAATGCCATCGAACTGCATGCTGATAAAGCAGCCGTTTTTCACCGTGCGATTGAGCACCTGCGCATATATGCAGGCAACCAGCCACTGGATCAGGTCGACGATCAGCTGAATGGATTATCTTCTACCTGTATGGTGAATGCAATATGTCCGCAGGGTACAGAATATGCCAATAACAGGAAAGCTACCGTACAGATATTGATTCCGGCTGGCCAGGGATATAGCCTTTGCTCTGGTACACTGGTGAATAATACGGGTAATGCAGTAGGTAGCTGTAAGGCTTATCTGCTTACTGCAACACACTGTGAGGGAACAGGCTCTGTGTCCAGCACAACTTTCAACCAGGCACTGACCCGTTTCAATTTTGAATATAAAAACTGTGCCGGAACAGGTGCGGAGCCGACTTCCAACACCATGGTGGGCCTGAACTTTGTAGCACGTGCTGATTACAATTCCAGTGTAAGTACAAATAATATTAAAGGAGACTTTATGCTGCTGCAGATGAAACAAGCTATCCCAAGCAGCTACGATGCAGTATTGTCTGGTTGGAATAACAGTGGTAGTATTGCTACCAGTGTCAGCGAGCCTAAGAAATTCATCGGCTTCCATCACCCAGATGGCGATAATAAAAAATTATCGTATACCCACCAGATCCAGTCATCCAGCTTAGGAGCGGCTAATACGCACTGGGCTATGATACTGGAAAACAGTTATGGATCTACCGGTTCATCGGGTAGCGGCTTATTCAATGGAGATGGCTACCTGATTGGCCAGTTGTCTATTGGTGGCGATCAAAGTGTACCGGCCTCCTGCATCAATAATGCTGCCGGTCAAGCAACTAATATCGGTGATTATGTAGCCTACAGTAAGTTCTCCTACGTATGGGATTATAGTGTAAATGGTACCGCAGATAACCGCAAACTGAAACCATGGCTTGATCCTGCTAATACTGGTGCGACTACTATTAGTGCAGTGAAATCGAACTGTTCGGTGATTACAACAACAGGTATCAAAACGTCTGCTAAAGACCTGTCTGATAATATTTCTGTTTATCCTAACCCGGTAACTGATGGTAACCTGGTGGTGCAATACAACCTTACATCCAGCCAGGACATCAATGTAAAAGTATATGACCTGTCTGGCAAAGAAGTATATACAGCGGGTTTTGCTAAGGCACAGAATGGTACCCGCAATCTGAACCTTTCCGGTTTATCCAACGGTATGTACATGGTTACCTTCTCCACAGAAGACGGATTTGCTTCGAAAAAAATAATGCTTCGAAAATAAGATTACCAAAGAGTATATATAAATATAATGGCGGGATGCAATTTGCATCCCGCCATTATATTTATATTCATTTTGATTAATTCATCATTGGGCCGCCGCCGCCGCCCGGAGGGGGAGGCATCATACCCGGAGCACCCGGAGGAGGCATCATACGATCACCTTCATTGCCATTGCTCATGTCTTTTTCAGAACTGCCTTTCTTGAAGTTTCTGATGTTGTAGGTAAAGGTCAGCATGAAATAACGTTGCAGTACATTCGAAGAAACCGTCTGATTATAGGTTTCCGTGAAGGTTTGTGCAATGCTTCTGTTCTGACCCAGTAAGTCAAATACAGATAAGCGAATTTCGGCCTGTTGCTTCGCAAATAATTTTTTTCCGATACCAGCATTCCAGAGCAGGAAATTCTGGTTAGTATTGCTGGTCAGACCCTGATAAAACTGGTGGTTCAGTTCTGTATTCAGTACCATTCCTTTCCAGAAAATATAGTTGGCCGCTAAACGGGTACTTTGGTTCAGGTAGTTATTGTCTGCATTACTGTTCAATGTATTCTTTACAAAATTCATGTTTGTATTGGAAGACAAGGTAAAGTCTATTTTTTCACTAATATTACTGCTGAATACTAATCCTACACCTGCATTACGGTTGTTGGAAAAGTTCTTCGCATCATTGATATAACCAGGTGTACGGGTAATACCACCGTTCAGGTTAATATTGATGTTAGATTTCAATGCCGGAATCGGAGTGCTGTATGTGGTAAATACATTAAAGCTGTAATAACCATCCATATTGCGTTGTGTCGTATACTGACCACCTTTTGCCAGAGATACATTATTACCCACAACAGTATCATTTGCCGCGATATAAGTGCTGTTACCGATATAGTCATTGGTCAATGACCCTCTGAACATCACGAAGAACATGCTGTTGTTCTTAGCGCTGGAGCTGGAGTAACGGCTGAACAGGTTATGCGTATACGCCTGTTTCAGATCAGTGTTACCGGAAGTCAGTTGCAGCGGATTAGAGTTGTCAATAACGTCTTGTAACTGCGTTACGCTTGGCGCATTAGTTGATGTACGGTAAAACAATCCCAGGTTTTTGGTCTTGCTGAAGTTCACGCGCATCATCGCTCTAGGCAGAATGTTTTCAAAGTTTTTATTGATGTCTGATACGTAAGGGAATACGCGATCGCCTTCCAGGATCGCCTTCTGTACATCAGCACCCGCATTGAAACGGATCTTTTTATTGTTGAATGTATAGCGCAGACCAGCAGCATTGGTTTTATAAACCGTAGTATATTGGTTGCTCAGCGCAGTATCCAGATCAGTGTAAGCAGAAGTGTTGTAATCGTAGTTATAAGTTAATCTGTCAGAATTGGTTTTCTGGTATCCATTAGTGTAACTGATCTGCAGACCACTGTTTTTAGTAATCGGTTCAGTGTACTCAACATTAGTATTCATACTCCATCCGGTACGGTTCTGATCGCCATACTGATCCAGTGTGTCGTTCAGGTTTGTTGTCGGGTAGTAAGTGTTGATTGCATAGAAGTTGCTGTTACCCTTATTACTGTTAGCCGTATTGTTTACACGGATATTGAAAGATCGACCCTGTTTCCGGAAGCGGTGGAAATACATCAGCATGTTGTTGAAGTTGTACCCGTTCAGCTTGGAAGTGTAATCATTCTTGGTAGTATTCGCAATGCTGTTGTCAATCGTGTTGGTACTACCCAGCATATTCGATGTACTGTTATTTTGCTGGAATGATACCGACGGAATCCACAGGAGTGTATTAAAGCTGTCAATTGTATATGTCAGTCGTGCATTAACACGGTGGTTATAGTTATGCGAAGTAGCATTGCTCTGCTCTGCATAGGTCTGACCAGATTCATTGTTCAGTACATACTGGCGATCGGTTTGCTGCGTTGTATTGGTATTGGTATTATTGAAGAAGTAACTAGCCGTCAGTTCTACTTTTTTACCCAGTTTATCCGTGTAGTTCAGGCCCACAGCATTGGTTTGTGCAATACCGTTTTGGGAGTTCACCATAAAGTTATTGCTGCTGTTGCCGCCGCCAGGGCCGCCTCTGCCAAATCCGCGTCCGCCGCTGGAGCTGGCAATACCCAGCAGATCCTGCGAACTGAAGTTCTGCATATTGATATTATTGCTCTGACCAATGATGCTGATGCGACGATCTCCTTTAAAGTAGTTCACATTCGCACCGGCGCTGTAGCGAAAGGCATCGTCCGTAATATTACTATTGCCTTTGAGACTATTGAAGTCCAGGCCACCGCCTGCGTAAGCTTTGCCGAAGGTACCTTCTCTTTTTTCCGCTTTGGTAATGATATTAATTGCTTTTACCGTTTCTCCGTCATCCACACCAGTCAGTCTTGATTGCTCACTTTTTTCATCATACACCTGGATTTTGCTGATAACCTCAGCAGGCAGATTTTTAAGGGTAGAAGAGGCATCATCGCCAAAGAACGGTTTACCGTCAACCAGTACTTTACTCACCTTCTCACCCTGTGCTTTTACATCACCACCGCTCAGGTCAATGCCCGGCATTTTTCTCACCAGGTCCTCAGCTGTAGCGTCAGGATTAACTTTGTAAGCATTGGCATTGAAGGTAGAGGTATCCTGGTTTTGCTGCCCGGTAATGGCCGTGCTGGTCACCGTAACCTCTTTAAGATTGGTCGCTGCTGATCCGAATTTGACAATACCAATATTCAGGTCTTTTTCACCCACCTCAACTGTTTTGTCGATAGGTTGTGCACCCATGCTGGTAATAGAAAGTATGTACTTGCCGGCTGCAACATTTTCTATAATAAAGCTACCGTCGTCGACAGTAGTTGTACTCTTTACGTATTTGTTTTCTGTAGTTTTTAATTGAACTACTGCTCCGAATACTTCTTCGTTAAAATTGTCCTTTACGATGCCGGAGATCTTTCGCATCTCCTGTGCATACATGGAAACGGACAGTAAAACTGCGATTAATGTGCTGAAAAGCCTCATATGCTGTATTGTTTGTTTTGTATATAGATAGCAAATTTGACATTTATTTGAGGATAAATGCCTTTATTAGAAACAAAAGATTGTTAAGGGTTTAATTATAAATCAATTATGCGGTGAATTAAATCTTTTCAGCGGAGTTTGTAATTCCTTTACTGAAATAATGCCGCACAGCAGGTAGATCAGCAGGCCCAAACCGGCTGTTGCCGCGATTTGTAGCCATACAGACCAGCCACTTGCCACTTGTGTAATACCATAAGCTGCAGCAAAACTCAGACCGGCAAATGCCAGGAGCCTGGCTATCCATTTGGGATCGAAATGCAGTTGCATGATCTTACGGCCAAACCAGATATTGCAGATGCTGGTAAAGAGTAGGGTGATGAATGCATTGCGGGCTGTGAAAATAGCGGCATCGCCACCGGAAGTATAAATGCCGTAAAGATTCAGTCCTACGTTAAGCAATACCGCAACCAGGGAAATGCGTACCAGGATTTTGATACTGCCATTTGCAGTAAGCAGGGTACTGTAGATATAATTAATAGCGTACATGGGCAGGCACAGCATGAGCCATTGCAATATAGGCGTGTCCTGTGTAGTCACTTCTTTGTATAAACCGGTAAAGATCTGGTCACCCCAGAACAGGGTAATCAGCACCAATCCCCAGGATGCAGGGAGCAGCAGGTTTACAGAAAGTCTGAGTATAGACTGAAAGGCCTCTTTCTGTGCAATCATCTTACCGAAGAGCGGTAATAATAAGCCTGCCAGTAATACACCAGACATATTATTGCTGACATCCAGCAATCGAAACGCTGCGGCATACTTACCGGCCACGCCTTCTCCCGCCAGTTTCTCTAAAAGGACCACATCTGAGCGCATATAAATGCTCATCAGGAACACCAGCAGGGCATAGGGTATACTACGCTTCAATACCAGCCTTACCTTACGCAAGTGTATATGATGCCAGTGAATTGTATTGAGCCGGGTACATACTTTAAATGCTGCGATCAATGCTATAGAGAACGCCACAAGCTGGGCCAGGGCAAAGTATTCGATTTTAAAATGTGCCTTAATCTGCGGCAGGAACAATAATAGTGATACGATAGCGATGACGATAAAGCGATCCAGTACGGAGAATATACTATCCGTTTTAAAGCGTTGCAAAGCTGAGATATTACTTCTGAAAAATAAGAGAAAGGAACTGGCAATCTGTAGCAGTGCCAGGATTGATAATAGTATAAAATCCTGCTGGGCAAAGCCCCAGATCAAACCCAGGATAAAGACAATAGCCAGGTATATGACCGATAAGATCAGCTTGGCCACAACAATATTAGGAAAGAGGTTACGCATAGCCTGAGGCGCTTTGGACACCGTCTGGTTGTTGTAACTCTGCAAACCGAAGTCCAGCAATACCTGGAAGATCAGCGTAAAGTTGAAAATGGCATAATAAGTGCCATATACTGTATTGCCCACTGTATTTTGCACCGTGCGGTCGATACCCATAATCCATAGTGGTTTTACTATAAGATTAACCAGGATGAGGAACAGCAGATTTTGTACAAAATGTTTACGCAAGGTCTTTTGTTTTGAATTGCAAGGTAAAGAATTCCGTTTAAAAGTGTTGGGGGGGGGGGGGGGGGGGGGCACACCATTTTTTTTTTTTTAAACGCAGGATAAAATAAAA
>NZ_VOSI01000004.1:612993-622968 GCF_019797745.1 Edaphocola aurantiacus
TTTTTTATTTCCATTTAAATGCTTACCTTTAAAGTGTGGGGGGCGGGCCGCGGGCCGCCCCAACACTTTTATGATATTTAACCGGGAAGAATTACTTCTTCTTTAATTTCAGGATAGAGAAGTCAGTATCGACTGCCTTAATTGTATTGGTCAGTACACCCATTTGCTCCACTTCCAGCACTACCTCATCATTAGGTTGCAGCCATTGTGGCACCGCATCAGGATTGTTCAGTTTGGCAGTACCATTCAGTTCCAGGAAGCAACCTGTACCTACTGTACCACTACCGATCACATCACCAGGCAGGATGTCCGCACCATAAGCACAACGCTCCAGGATCTCTGCAAATGTCCAGTCCATATCACCCACATTACCTTCGCTTACCTGGATACCGTTTACTTTACAAGTCATTTTCAGGTTGTAATTGTTGCCGGTATGGTTTGGTTTCGCTGGTATTTTGAAGGCTTCCAGTTCGTCAGGAGTAATCATCCATGGTCCGATTACAGTAGAGAAATCCTTACCTTTCGCAGGTCCCAGGTTCAGTAACATTTCCTCCATCTGCAGGGTACGGGCACTCATATCATTCATGATACAATATCCTGCAACGTAATCGTCCGCTTCTGCAGCAGTGATGTTACGGCCTTTTTTACCCACAACTACCGCCACTTCCAGTTCGAAGTCCAGCTTGTCGAAATGGTCCGGCATACAGTCAATTGCACCTGGCCCCTGAACTGCATTGTGATTGGTGAAATAGAAAATAGGGTATTGATCAAATTCTGCAATCATCTCTACACCACGGTTACGGCGTGCCGCAGCTACGTGCTGACGGAAGGCATAACCATCACGGCAGGAAGTAGGGCGGGGTACCGGAGCCAGGATATGCGCTGCATCGAAGTCAATGCTGTCAACCGATACAGAACCGGCTTCCAGTGCAGCAACCGCTTTTTTAGCAGCTGCAAAGTTGCTTTCCCATTGGTCCAGCATACCCATCATGGTATTTGGCAAAGCCGCATCCAATGCATTGGTATTATATAATTTGCCATTTAAAAGAACGGCACTTTGTTCTTTTCCGTTTTGCAGATGAGATACAAATTTCATTGTATAAATAAGTTATGTTTTTGATTCAGAATGTCCGGCAAATTTAAGTTTTAATTTGCCATTCGACTGAATAATATTTAAATTGAGAAAAATAATTTATGACGAATGAAGAGCTGTGTTTATATGGATTATTAGGCTTGCTGTTTTTACTGATAATCTTTTCTATGGCCTATTATAGCAGGCGCTTTGGAAGTATAAACATAATTGTTGCCTGCATTTATATCCTACCGATGTTATATGGATATTTGCACTCCCAGGAATATTTGATGCATAATATCTGGTATAATTATATGCTAGTATTTTCTATTAGCCATATTGTGTTCGTATTGATTTTTATGCTCTTTAAATACCTGAAGAATGAAAATTTAGCGAGTATACTGTACAAATCTTCCAAATTAATATCGATACTGGCTGCAATGTGGTCAGTGCCATTTATAATCATTTCCGGCAATGAATTTCTTACGAAAAATAGCTTTGGGTATATGCCTTATCGGTCTGTTCTTTTTGGAATACACGCGTTATTGTGTTTCCTGATGTACCTGTTCGCTATCAAAAGAAAATATTTGCCTTTGGGGTGGATTGTCCTTTTTCTGATCATACAAATTGGAGCAATGGCCATCTTCAGCAAAAAATATATTGCTTTGGAACTAGTCGTAATGATTGCTGTATTTGGGCTACAGATACCTAAGAAGCGCGAGCATAGGATAGTAAATATTTAGCGGAGATAAGGGTATGATTTTCTATTTATTTACATTACATAAAAGCATAAGGCGTTCATATATGAACGCCTTATGCTTTTATGTAATAGTTTATTGATTTACACGAAAAATTTCATTTTCCATACACCCAGTACCGCCTCTTTAATAATGCCTTTCGACATTTTGGAGGCACCCAGTACACGGTCTGTGAAGGTAATCGGCACTTCCTTGATCTTAAAGCCGGCTTTCCAGGAGCGGTATTTCATCTCGATCTGGAAGGCATAGCCGATAAAGCGGATCTTATCAAGCGGTAAGGTTTCCAGTACTCTGCGGGTGTAACATACAAATCCTGCAGTGCTGTCTCTTACCGGCATCCAGGTAATCAGGCGGGTATAAAGAGAGGCTCCTTTTGACAGGAATATCCTGTCTGCAGGCCAGTTCTCCAGCTTGCCGCCCTTTACATAACGGGAACCGACACTAAGGTCTGCACCACCATCATGGCAGGCTTCGAATAAGCGGGTAAGGTCTTTGGGATTATGGGAGAAATCGGCATCCATTTCAAAAATATAATCGTAGCCTTTACTCAGCGCCCATTTAAATCCGTGAATATAAGCCGTACCCAATCCCAGTTTGCCGGAGCGTTCTTCAATAAATAATCTACCGGTATATTGCTCTGCTATCAGTCCTTTTACAATCGTGGCAGTACCATCCGGAGAGCCGTCATCCACGATCAGTACATGGAAATCTCCTGGTAAGTCCATAACCGCAGCAATGATCAGTGCTGCATTCTCTTTTTCGTTATATGTAGGTATAACGACCAGTTTTTTCTCGTTGTGCGTATTTGCTGCCAATTCTTCTGCTATTATTTTTTGAGTAACATCGTGTTCAGGATCTCAGAAATGCATTGTTTGGTATTCAGCGCAAAGTCCGATTGCATCATCCAGTCGTAATACTGAGGCTCTTTACGGAACACCTCTGTTACGGCTGTACCTTTATGCTTACCGAAATTAAACACCGGGATACCATTCTTCAATATTATTCTGCGTGCATAGTCAACAAAATCATCTCCGCCGGTAAATTTATGCAATTCATCCACATTATTGTGAACGGTCTGGTCATATTTATCCAGCTGTGCCTCCAGTATCTCAATTGTGGCCTCCACATCTGCCAGGGCAGCATGTGCATTCTTATGCTCTTTCTGGCAATAGAAATTATAGGCAGCGCTTAAGGTACGCGGCTCCATTTTGTAGAATACCTGTTGCACATCTACCAGCTTTCTCTTCTTAAAATCTACATTCACACCTGCTCTCAGCAATTCTTCGGCCAGGCATGGGATGTCAAATTTATTGGAATTATAACCACCTAAATCACAATTTTTTATAAAATTGAAAATCTCATGGGCTACTTGCTTAAAAGTAGGGGCATCTTTTACATCCTCGTCACTTATTCCGTGTATTGCAGTTGTCTCTGCCGGTATTGCTCTTTCCGGGTTGATTCTGTTTACATACGTTTCCCTGCTGCCGTCCGGATTCAGTTTCACAATAGCAATTTCGATAATTCTGTCTTTTGCAGGGTCTACACCGGTAGTTTCCAGGTCAAAAAATGCGATTGGTTTCTCTAGTTGTAACTGTGCCATATAAATGTTTATCTTATGTAAAACGACTATTGTCATAAAATCAATAGTCGTTTACTGCTTTGGTTATAGTATCAGGACTGTAGCAGTCCTTTAGCTTATGCTTCCGGATTAGGTTCTGGTTGATCTGCAGATCCGGTCTCATCATTATTTGCTGGTGTTTCCCCGCTTGATGCACCTTCTCCATTTACAACCTGGCCTTCTTCTCCTTCTTCTGCAATCTCCTCATTCTCGTTCTGCTCCGAGATGCGGGCAATAGCTGCGATCTGGTCTTTAGCGTCGAGATTGATCAGCTTCACACCCTGTGTAGCTCTACCAGCTTCCCGTACATTTTCTACCTTCATACGGATGGTTAAGCCACTTTTACAGGTAATCATCAGGTCATCGGTTTGGTTTACAGAAAGTAAGCCGGCCAGAGATCCTGTTTTATCACTGATGTTCATCGTCTTAACCCCTTTACCTCCACGATTGGTAATGCGGTAGCTTAATTGATACAGTTCTTCTGCTCCATCTTCGTTTTTCAGGGTAAATGCTTTCTCACGATCTTCCTGAGAGGCATCTTCGCCGATCAATTCAAAGAATGGCGTACGTTTACCCAGACCGTTTTCAGACACAACCAGTACATGTTTATCACGATCTTTAGGATCTTTGGATAAGCATATCATACCGATTACCTCATCATTAGCTCCCTCCAGTTCGATACCGGATACACCAATGGCACCGCGTCCGGTAGCCCTTACTTTATCTTCATTAAAGCTGATCGCACGACCAGATTTAATCGCCATCATAATAAAGCTTTCACCATCTGTAAGTGCAGCATCCAGCAGCTGATCACCTTCATTGATCGTAATAGCATTCACACCGGTCTGGCGCGGACGACTGAAGTCTTTCAGTTTGGTCTTTTTGATGATACCCTGTTTCGTACACAGTACGATATTATGTTTTTCTACGAATTCTTCATCATCCAGTTTCGGAACATCAAGGATGGTGCGGATCTTATCATCCTGAGGTAATTGTATTAGGTTCTGGATCGCACGACCTTTGGCATTTTTATCTGTTTCCGGAATCTCGTAAACTTTAAGCCAGTAACATCTTCCCTTTTCTGTAAAGAATAATAAGGTATGGTGTGTAGAGGCAATGAACAAATGTTCCAGGTGATCTTCCTCACGGGTTTTGCCACCCATAGCACCACGTCCACCTCTTTTTTGTGATCTGTAATCTGCTACAGACGTACGTTTGATATAACCTAAGTGAGAAATGGTGATCACCACATCTTCTTCTTCGATCAGGTCTTCGATACGCATTTCGCCGGCTGCATATTGGATTTCAGTACGACGTTCGTCACCGAATTTCTTCTGCACTTCCAGTAATTCACCTTTGATAATATCGAAACGGATATGCTCATTATCCAAGATTTCTTTCAAACGGCTGATTGTTTTCTGTAATTCTTCATATTCACTTCTGATCTTGTCAATTTCAAGACCGGTAAGTGTACGTAAACGCAGTTCCAGTATAGATTTTGCCTGAATTTCTGTCAGACCGAAAGATGTCATCAGTCCTTCGCGCGCATCATCCGGAGTTTTGCTTTCACGGATAATTCTGATCGCTCTGTCCAGGTCATCCTGTGTACCGATTACTTTCATGTAACCTTCCAGGATATGTGCACGTTTCTCCGCTTCTCTTAATTCAAATTGTGTTCTGCGGGTAACAACCACATGGCGGAAACCAACGAACTCTGAAATCATATCTTTCAGGTTGAGTGTTCGTGGGCGACCATTAACCAGGGCTACATTATTGATACCATATGATGTTTGCAGTTCACTGTATTTGTACAGCTGGTTAATGATAACCTGTGCTACCGCATCTCTGCGCAGCTCAACCACCACACGGGTACCGTCTTTATTCGATTCGTTGGCCACATGGGTGATACCATCGATGATTTTATTATTTACAAGATAACCGATTTTTTCGGCCAGTGCATCACGGCTTACCTGGTAAGGTACTTCTGTAATAACAACCTGCTCTTTACCATTCTTCATGGTTTCCACGCTTACCTTTCCGCGCAGTACCACACGACCTCTTCCGGTCATGAAGCCTTGTTTGATGCCCTCGATACCAAAGATGATACCACCGGTCGGGAAATCCGGAGCCTTTACATGATGCATCAGCTCATCTATAGTGATTTCTTTATTTTCGATATAAGCAATACAACCGTTGATTACTTCGGTAAGGTTATGTGGCATGATGTTCGTAGCCATACCTACGGCGATACCACTGGAACCGTTAACCAGTAATTGTGGTACACGGGTAGGGAGCACAGTCGGTTCCTCAAGACTATCATCGAAGTTAAGACCAAAGTCAACCGTTTCTTTTTCGATATCTTCGATCATACTCTCTGCATAGCGTTGCATACGTACCTCTGTATAACGCATAGCTGCCGGACCATCACCATCCTGAGAGCCAAAGTTACCCTGACCATCAACCATCATATAACGCATGCTCCATGGCTGTGCCATACGCACCATGGCGTCATACACAGAAGAGTCACCATGCGGGTGATACTTACCCAAAACTTCCCCTACTACACGGGCAGATTTCTTGTATGGCTTGTTATGCGACATACTCAGTTCATTCATGGCGTACAGTACACGTCTGTGTACTGGCTTTAAACCATCTCTCACGTCAGGAAGAGCGCGACCTACGATTACCGACATTGAATAGTCGATATACGCCGTCTTCATCTGTTCCTCGATATTAACCGCTACAATTCTGTTTTCTTGTTCACTTCCGTCTGTAGGAAGCATATCGTTTGTGTTGTCGCTCATTATCTTCGCTTAAAAAGTCTCGCAAATATACGCTATTTCAGCGGTCGAAATACCATATATTAAAGCTTTTTCCACATTGTTGAAAACTACTTTCCTGTGGGGGTAAAGTAGTTTGCTTTTATGGGAAATAATTGTATTTTGCGTCCTAAACTTATAACTTTTCAACCTTTTAAAACAACTCTTATGTTTGCATTTCTCGCAGGATTCTTATTCTTCTTTTTCGCAATATTCCTGGTTATTGCGATCTTATATCTCTTAAATCTGCAAAACACGCTTAAGGCAGCGGCTCCGGAAAACAGGAAGATGCCACCGGCTAATGTATGGTTGCTGCTGATTCCGCTGTTTAATATCTATTGGATGTTTGTAGTGGTAAAGCGTATTTCAGAAACTATTGCTGCCGAATACCAGTCTAAAGGACAGGCTTTATCTAATGCGAAACCTACCTATAACGTAGGTATGGCTATGGCAGTGCTTTCCGTTATCAGTTCCCTGATATCTATCATTACTTCTCCAAATCGTATGAAAGAAACGGAAATGGCGATGCAAGGTGTGGTAGTGGAATCTCAATCTTCTGGTTTGCAGATGGTGAGTGGCCTGATCAGCTTAGTCGTATTAGTACTGTGGATCGTACACTGGGTACAGACTGCAGGCTATAAAAATAAAATGAAAATGCTGCCGAATAATAAAGGCAATGACAGCCAGATATTCCAGGGTATGTAATCAATACAAGTATTTTAAAACAATAAAGGGGAGCCACTGGCTCCCCTTTATTGTTTTAAAATACTCAGCCCGATTGCACAGCGCAGGCATTGTTTCGGAAGACAATAATGTTCATAAAGTTGTATCAGCGCCTGGGAGGTATATGCATCACTGATACCAAAGCCACATTGTTTCCACAGGTTCGTAATGTGATTTTCTTCTGGTGGCAGTGTGCGGAGCTGGGTAGATAAGGCCTCCGTGCGCTCTGAATTTCCGATATACCGGTCATATAGTATCCGGATGGGTATAACCGCGTTGATCAGCAGGTTTTGAGCCATCTGTCTGCCTATGATCTTTTCTTTATGGATAGAGGTTTTTTCAAACACATAATGCTGTTTCCAGTATTCACTCACATTGACCTGTAACAGAGACCGGACCTGTGCTGCAGAAAGCGCAGGTTTGCTGATAAGCTGATCAAAAAGATGCCGGCTTTTATGGATCAGCATGGCAAATTGTGCAATGCGTATTGTCGGAAAATGGGCAGGCCTCATCCGCAGAAATTTCCATTCATGACCTTGCATACCGGTAAGCCCGTATTTCTGGCGAAAGAATGCGTAATGTACGGTCAGTTCTATGGTATAAGGCCCTTGGGCCTGCGCCGGTAATAAGCCCGCCTGGCCGAAGAGTATGGCCTCCAGGTGCGGAAGATTATCTCGGTGCTTTGCCAGGATTGAAAATGGGGTAGAAGTGGCCAGTTGCAGAAATGCCTGGTTGTTTACAGCGGCTCCGAAATACCGTGCCAGTTGCAGATAAAACAGTTGGTGCCAGTCATTGTGCTGCTGCTGTAAATGGGTGTTTAGTATGCTGGTCTTTTGCTCCCAGCGTTCATGCAATAGACGGTCTATCCATTGTGTCCATACCAGATCCGATATATTTCGTTCAAGCGGGGCACATGATATACCCGTTTGCCGGCTCATCAGTTTGTTATAATGATCCAGTAATCTATGGTTGATCTTGCCGGAGAGGTTCAGTACAGGAAAGTTTCCCTGAGTACAGGGACTATCTGCCTCCAGCACAACATGCAGGATAATATTCTGGTATTGACGATTATGCTCATGCCCGTGCCGGGTCCAGTCACTTTCTTTCAAGTGTAGTTCTACATTGCCTACCCAGATCGTGTTCCCTATTCTGATTCTTGCGCCGATGAAGTCAGGGCCGGCGTCCCGGTTGGCTATTCCCGGTCGCAGGATTGTTACGGTTCTTCCATCCTGGAGACAGAGCTCAGTTATATCAAATAGAGCATACTCCCAGATAAACTGGAATAATTTTTCATTCATTAAGGAGGTGTTTAGTTATGGGGAAGGTAGGATTTTTTACATAAAAAAAGTGCGGATTCCGAAGGAATCCGCACTGGATATGTTTAACTGATTAAAAATTAAGCGATTGCTTTAATTTTTCTAGTCAGTTTAGATTTTAAGTTGTTTGCTTTGTTTTTGTGGATAACGTTGCGTTTAGCTAATTTATCGATCATGGAAATTACTTTAGGTAATTTCTCAGTAGCTACTTCTGTTTCATTAGTAGCTAACAAGTTACGAATGGCATTACGTGTAGTTTTGCCATAGTATCTGTTGCGCTCACGACGCTTTGCAGCTTGTCTTACGTCTTTACGGGTTGCTTTATGATTTGCCATTGTAAAATGTTGTTATAAAATTTGGACTGCAAAGGTATATAATTATTTTCATCTGTCAAACTTTTTTTATTTTTTTTGTTATCATAGTTATTTTTGACCCTGATAACATATACCTTGACCGGGATAATCCGGTGATTTTTATGACAATAGCAAAGATACGGGCATTTATATTAAGACATAACTTACTTAAATTTTTATTTTTCGGTAACTACTTTTATGCGTTCTGTGCGGTGGCCTTATCGCTTGAGTCTCTTTATGTCCTGGGTCTGGCTGCAGTGGATCTTCATTATCTGCTCATGCTCTTCCTGGGTGTTATTGTATTCTATACCCATGCTTATCGTTCGCTGGATAAGACAGACGAGGCTAGTGTCTTTCAAAACCCCTTCTATCTGCAAAGAACATTATGGTATATACGTAATGGACGGCTGGTAAGAGTGCAGCAGTTTTTGCTGGCAACGATCATTGCCATTGCCACCATATATTATTATTGGCCTATCCTGAATGCCGGTATGATAACCAGTGCCGAATATGTTTCCCTGGGATTGATAATGCTGCTGGCCCTGGCATATGTAGGACTGGGTTCTTTTAATATACGACGTTACGGACTGCTCAAGCCATTGGTGATCGCTGTCTTATGGAGTGCATTGGTTTCCTGGTTTCCTGTGCTGACGAGTCTGTGGGTAAAGCGACAGCATCAGCAGGTGCAAGCCTCCTTCGTTTTATTGTTTCTGTATAATACTATATATATACTACAGCTTTGTATCCTGTTTGATATTAAAGACTATGCTGTGGATGCCCGCAGCCGGTTACGAACCTTTATTGTATGGCTTGGACTCAAACGTAGCATACAATATATAATCATGCCATTGTATATAGTAGCATTGTTATGCTGGTATATACTGGCTACCACATTAGGATACCATTCTGTACAGCTTGTATTGGGATATATACCACTCGCAGCACTGGGGTGGGTGATTTATAAGCTCAGGAGCCCGCAACCACTCCTGTTTTACCTGTTTATTGTAGACGGACTGATGTTATTAAAGGCCCTTATCGGGATTTTAATCAGTAAAATGTAGGCAAATACGTCTATTCTCCTCCCTTTTCTTGCATTTTACTTATATTTTAAAGAATATGTGTGGTCTGTAATGTATGCTGGTATTGTGTTATGATAAAAAGTGATCAGATGTATTAGGTGTAAAATAGTAAAAAGATTTGTTTAGGATTTTAAATGGTTCTATCTTTGCACTCCCTTACGGAAACGGGGGTTGCTCTTAATATTGGATGGGAAGTGAGACTGGGATTGGCTTTGAGGTGTTTTTGGAGGTTCGGAA
>NZ_VOSI01000005.1 GCF_019797745.1 Edaphocola aurantiacus
CCTCTTCCCATTCCGAACAGAGCAGTTAAGCCCATCATGGCCGATGATACTGGTGTATTCCGGGAAAGTAGGTAGCTGCCATATTTATTTTAAGACACCCTTCAAAACTGAAGGGTGTCTCTTTTTTTTTATGTATATACTTAACAAAAGGAAGAACAACAAGACATAACAAAACAACAAGGAATACCATACCAGAGAATACCAGAAATAAAGGAAACACAACAACACAAATACAACAACACAAATACATTAATAGCCTATACACAATAAGCGCCCTGAAAACAGGGCGCTTATTGTGTATTAAGCAGATCATATAAAAATAATCTTTCAGGTATTTATATTCATATTGTGCTTTATGTTATAAACTCCTTATATTTACATCCAAATTTTTTGTTAAATGAACTTTCGTTTAGTATTCTCTGCTCTTTTTGCCTGCTTGTTCATGTTGAGCTGCGAAAAGAGTATCTCTTTAAACAATACTTCTGCAAATCCGAACCTGGATGAATTGAAACAGTATGATGTTGCTTATGGGGCTGATCCGGCTTATCGGATGGACGTATGTCTGCCTCAGGGAAGGGTAGGGAATACTCCTGTAGTGATCCTGTTACATGGAGCTTACTGGACGATGGGAGGAAAAGAAACGATGACCCGCTGGCAGGATAGCTTTTTGCGCAATCACATTGCTGCTATCAATATCAATGTGCGTAAGGCAGATACTATAAGTGTGCATTACCAGAGTATAGTAGAAGACATACACAATGCAATCAATTATATTACTGCACATAGTAAAGAATGGGGTATACGCAATAGCGGTTACGTATTAGTGGGGATGAACTCTGGTGGACATATGGCACTGTTATACACACACAAATATAACTTTGATGATATGATCAAAGCTGTTATTGCACTGGCAGCGCCCAGCGATCTGACAGATGATATGTACCTGAATAATATGATATCGCTGAATAAATTAAAGGAACTGGAAGCGATTACGGGTAAGCCATATGTTTTGGGTACAGGTGTTCCTACAGCCTACCTGGATGCAAGCCCGAGATTTTACCCGAAAAAAACGCCTACTTTATTAATTCATGGCAAAGCCGATGATGTAGTGCCTTTTAACCAGACAAATGCATACCAGGTAATCCTGAATAATACTAAATGCTATAACCGTTTATTTCCGCTGTCTGCAGCAGGTTACGATCTGAATTTAACGGATCCTGCTGTTGCAGGATCCGTCTTCAAGGAAATGCAAAACTGGTGCTGGCAGTTTGGTGCTTAAGCTCCGAGCTGCAGACGCAGACCAACAAATATTCTTCTGCCCTGATTGGGCCCATATACATAGGTTGGATCAAAGGTCAACCCATAAGGGTTTTCAGTAGTGGTCATTACCTGTCCATTGCTACCGTACTCTACTTTTTTATCGAAGGGATCGTGGCTGCGGGCTATGATGAACGGATTATTCCGGTTAGGTGTCCAGTCCAGCAGATTCTTTACTCCAGCATATATCTCCATACGCTTATTATGCTTGTAGGTCAATTGAATATTCTGCAGGCTCCACCATGGTGAGTAAGCGCTTCTCGGATCGTTGGGGCCAAGTAAAGGCAATCTCATAGGACTATATACATTACCGGTATAATCTATAGATACCCTTGCTGCTTTTATCAGATAAGAGATGGCCCAGGTTGCTGTAAATTTCTCGGTCAGGATCTGCTGTTTGGTCACTTTTGCAGCAGTAACCGTATTGGCCATCAGTGTCGCCCCTCCCATGAATTTCCATCCGTTGGTCCAGTTCATATCCATATTCAGACTTATACCTTTACTTTCGGCGTAGCCATCCAGGTTATCATAGATAATCTTATTCGGATCGGTTTCATAATCTGGTACAATGCGGTTGGTGAAATAGGTGTAGAATCCTGTAATATCAAAACTATAAAAATGTCCCTGTTCGCTGAATATTCTGCGGTTATAGTTCAGGTTGATATTATATGACCGCTCCGGTTTCAGATCGTTCAGGATAGACAGGCTGCGCGCACCGGTTAAGGCGGCATGTTCTTCTGTAAAAATATTCACCACCCTGAAGCCCGTACCGGCATTGACGCGGATAATATGTTCTGGACTGACGGCCCATTTATAAGCCAGGCGCGGGGTATATATATTGCCATGTACATTATGATGGTCATAGCGGAAGCCCATCAGTAACTTGTGTTTCTTGTTGAAAGTATATTCATCCTGCAGAAAGATACCCGGAAGAACACTTTTCTGAGCCTTTATAGTTGCGGCAGTATTGTCATCATAATAAGTATACCGCAGCGCAGTACCCAGTAAAAGATCATGTTTGCCTACCAGCTTATCCCAGGTCAGTTGGCCGAAGGCGATATTTTGCAATGCCATATATTGGGTAGCGCCATATACACTGTTCTGATCATGATTATTATAAGAGAAGGAGAGCATCAGTTTCTCCTTTACCGGTAACTGGTACTTACCGATCAGCTCCCAGCGTTTGGTATAAATACTCTCTCCATATATACTGTCCCCACCTCTGAATTGCGGCGTCCAGTTCATTTCTCCGCCCCATCGGTCTTCATACAGGTAGCGGCCGGCTATACTGGCAACACGGTTTTCCTTGCGTTTGTAATTCCACTTTTGAAATACAGAAATGCGGTTTTGCAGGGTGACATCCGTAAAGTTATCCTTGTTCTTATCCTCTGGCTGCTGGTAGTTGAAATAATTGACACCGGTCATCATACTCCATTTTTTGCCCAGGGGTAGACTCAGGCCCAGATCTATATTATATTCCTGCCAGCTGGTAGCCATGAGGTCAGCACTGGCCTGTATCTTATTGCCCGGTGCTTTGGTAATGATGTTGATCAGCCCTCCTACAGCTTCGCTACCATACAAAGAAGAGGCCGGACCTTTGACCAGCTCTATACGTTCCACAATAGAATTGGGAATGCCGGAAAGTCCGTATACCGTAGACAGACTACTCACAATAGGCATACCGTCAATAAGGACCATCGTATAGGGTCCTTCGAGGCCATTGATATGGATATCACCGGTATTGCAGACATTACAATTGATCTGCGGACGTACACCATTGATATTCTGCATGGCTTCGAAGATATTCGGAGTAGGATTCTTTTTAAAGAAGGCAGGGGTATATACCTCGACCAGCACGGGACTATTGATCTTGGACACTTCTTTCATGGTGCCGGTTACCACAACATCGTCGAGTATTGTTTGTTTACTTTCCTTTTTCAGGCTGTCTGGTGATGTGACTTCCTGGCCAATGGCAAGTGATGTAATCGCCATCATCCCGGTGATCAATATGATATGTTGTATGAAGTTTTTCAAAGCTAAATTTGTTTAATTAATGCAAAAATAAAAAAGTTAGACAAATCTAATAAATTATTTTCCCACATCTATATTAAATTATTGTTTAGGGCATTTTAACAACAGCGTTTAAATGGAAATAATTATTTTACAAGCTTATGATTATGAAGGCAATATCGTCTCTATTATGCGGCGTTTTACTGGTTGGGTCGAGCTATGCCGGCAATAAAGAATATATTCTGGTTTTATCTAAAACAGAGGGTAAAATGGTTGTACTGGACTATAACGCACTGGATAGCATTACCGCAGTAAGCGTAGGTCCGGATCCGCATGAGGTGGTAACCAGTGCAGATGGTTCGCGGGCATTTATATCAGTGCCGCAGATGAATGCGGCCGGTCATGAGATCGATATTGTTGATCTGAAAACCCTGAAACTCCTGCATAAAGTGGATACCAGGCCCTTCTATATCCCTCATGGACTGGTGTATAGGAATGGAATATTATGGTTTACTGCACAGGGCTCAAAAGCAGTAGTACAATACGATGTGCAGGCAGACCGAATGATCAATGTATTCGGAACCGGACAGGATTTTACGCATTTGCTTTACCTAAGCACCGATGAAAAGCAGTTTTATACCACAAATGTAGAATCGGGTACAGTCAGTATTTTTGATTGGCAGACCCTTCCTCCTTATATGCCTCCGACGGGTAAGCTGCCCGCTGGTGCTACAGAACGGCAGGAGTGGCGGCAGACCCTGGTGCCTACAGGTTTGGGTTCAGAGGGTTTTGATGTGCTGGAAAGTGCACAGGAGTTATGGACTGCACGTCCCGATGGTCATGTTATTGTTGTAGACCTGTTGCAAAAGAAGATAAAGAAGGACATTAATACCGGTGTGGAGGGCTTGCATCGCCTCAGAATCACTCCGGATGGCAAGACGGTTTGTATCGTGAGTGTCAAGACAGGAGACCTGCTGTACTATGACCGTGCCACAGGCAAGTTCTTAGAAAGCAGGAATATAGGCCAGGGGGCCGGTATATATATGGATAAGGGGCGCAACCGGATGTTTATATCCTGCACCCCTAATAATTATGTTGTTGTAATAGACCTGAATACCCGTAAAGAAATAACCCGCATCCCGATTGGTAAACCGGACGGAATCACCAGCGTACAGGTAGTAGAATAGGCTAATGGCTGATGCCTGTGACCTTCATTTCGCTGAGGTCGAGTTGCAACTCGGCCTTGCGGATCTCGCTGTCGCTGAACAGGTTTTCTCTGCGCAGACGGAACAGCTCCTGGCGCTGTATATGATACAGATCCAGTAATATATGGTTAAAGGATTGAATGCGTCCGTGTTCATCCATATTACAACCCAGTGTTTCCAGTTTTTGCTGGGTCATCTGCAGATCAGCCTCCAGTTCCGCTTTTAGCTGGCGCAAAAATTCATTTACATCCAGGTGATGGTTGTGGTGATCGTTGATCTGTTGCAGGGCCACCTTGTTCAGGTTAAAACGGATACCCGCCTGCTGCTCATTTTCCGGAGCAATGATATCAATCTCTTTTATGCCCGTCCATTTAATGATCAATGGAAGTGTAAGTCCTTGAAATACAAGGGTTACAAAGATTACAACAAAAGTAATGAAGATGATCAGGCTGCGATGCGGAAAAGGGGTCACTTTATCGTCCATAAACAAAGGAATCGATAAGGCTGTAGCCAGGGAAACCACTCCTCTCATTCCGGCCCAGCTGATGATCAGGGGACCTTTCCAGCCGGGAGAAGGGTCTTTGCGTATCCTGCTGCTCAGCAGGCGTGGTAAGTGTGCTGCCGGAAATACCCACAGCATACGTAGTACGATAGCTATTGCGCTGATAATCAATCCATAGATAATGGCATCTTTAATAGAATAATCTCCCAGTCCCTCAATCACATCCGGTAATGCCAGTCCAATAAGGATAAACACCAGTGCATTCATAATAAAGATCATTGTGGTCCAGACACCCAGCATATTCATACGGCTGTGTCCACTGCGGAACACTTCATGGGCCCGGAAAGATATAAATAATCCGCCGCTGACTACCGCCATTACCCCGGAAAAGTGGAACTGCTCTGCCCCCAGGAAAAGCATATATGGTGTCATGACAGTAAAGGCCGCGTCTGTAGCTGCATTAGTGGGCAGGAACCGATGGATCACATACATAATATGCGCACCGGCCAGTCCGATAACTACGCCCATACCCGCAACGAGGAAAAACTGCCCCGTAGCCTGCTGCATAGAAAAACTACCTGTAAGGATCGCCGCCAGGGCAAAACGGAACACAATCAGGGAGGAAGCATCGTTCACAAGGCTCTCGCCCTCCAGTATGGTCAGTATTCTTTTAGGCACTTTAAGGCCTTTTAATACCGTAGCAGCGGCCACGGCATCTGGCGGGGATATAATGCCACCCAGGAGGAAGCCGAGGGCCAGGGTGAAGCCGGGAATGAAGCTATTGGCACAATATGCGACCACCAGTGAGGTGAAGAACACCAGTCCGAAGGCCAAAAGGCTGATTGGCCGTTTCCACTTCCAGAAATCCTTCCACGAAGTATACCATGCTGCCTCATATAGTAATGGGGGCAGGAAAATGGTAAAAATCAGGTCCGGTTTCAGCGATATGCGCGGCAGACCGGGTATAAAGCTGATGACCAGCCCGGCTATGACCAGAAAAATAGGGTAGGCCACTTTGGCTTTCTGTGCCAGCATGACCAGCATAAGTACTGCAAAAAGTAAGCCTAAAACCAGGAGTAATGTATGATGCATAAATGAATAACAAATGGTGGATAAACAGAACGGCCACCATACCGGCATGGTAACCGGCACAATGGCTGTCCCAAAGTACAAAAAAAATGTTTTTTTATTTATGATCTGTTTTTCGCGCTATAAGAATTCTTTATAAGAACATACCTCCAGATATTTCGAGGCGCTGTGCAGTGATCCATTTCGCTTCATCGGTACATAAGAAGGCTACCACACCACCGATATCGTCCGGTACACCCACGCGACCCAGGGCCGTTTGTGCCGCCAGCATATCGTTGAGTTGTTTATTGTCTCTTACTACACCGCCACCAAAATCGGTTTCAATAGCACCTGGTGCCACAATGTTTACATTGATGCCACGGCTACCCAGTTCTTTAGCCTGGTATTTGGTCAGTGTCTCCATTGCGCCCTTCATGGAGGCATAAGCTGCATAGCCCGGAGTGGCAAAACGGGTAAGGCCTGTAGAAATATTGATGATACCACCACCATCGGCGATGAGCTCAGCTACCAGTTGCTGTGTCAGGAAGAAGGCTCCTTTAAAGTGAATATTCATCAACTGATCAAACTGATCCGGGGTAGTCTGCTCAAATGAAGCGTGAATGCCAATACCTGCATTATTAATGAGATAACTTATTTTATCTGTTTGAAAATGAGCAGATAAAGATTCTTTAAGTGTATCTGAAAATGCAGAGAATGACTGACTGTCTGCAGTATCCAGCTGCAGTGCATGGGCCTTAACCCCTTTCTCCTGCAGGGCCAGTACCACATTGTTTGCTTCTTCAGTATTGCTTTTATAAGTAATGATTACATCCAGGCCTTTTGATGCTAATGCCTCTGCCATGTTTCTGCCTAAACCACGGCTTCCGCCGGTTACTAATGCTATTTTGTTCATATTGATTTGTGATTTGAAGACACAAAATTTCAACATTTTACAGCATTGTCATGGTGTTAGCTTCGGTATTTTGCAGCGTTATATATTTTTTACGAAACTGGCCCGGCGTCAAGCCCTCAAATTTTTTGAAAAATTTGGAGAAATTGGAAGGGTCGTAGGTAAGGATGCGGGCAATATCTGCCACAGATACGGCATCTTTCAGCAGCATGTTTTTAGCAATATCCAGTATTTTCTGGTCATAAAAATGGCAGGGATGGTAGCCGGTGTGTTCTTTTATGGTATCAGAAAGGTGGGAGTGCGATACATGCATGGCAGCCGCAATATCTTTCAGTTCCATCATCTCAGCGGTAGCGCCGGATAAAATATCGGCTAAGTGCTGGTCTATAAAATCCAGGTATTCTCTGGTCATCGTTTCCGGACGTGTCGTTTTGCTCATATCAGTTCTGCTACAGTGTTATCGGTCAGGGTTACGTGCTTGGTATTTCAAATGTAGAACAAATTGATATGCCACACTTGATAACGATGATTTTAAACAAATTATTACAATTTCGCGGCAAAGCTTTCGAACTGACCTCTATCATTGCGCAGTACCGGGCCATGCCCGAAGCAGATGACGCGCGGGTTTAATTGCGCCAGCTTTTTTAAGGAGCGGATATTCAGTTCTTTATCCTTTGTGAAAAGGCCGGGAGGCAGATGCAGCCCCCGGATGCCGGTAAGCAGGTGTATATTGGTCGCGACATCACCCAGGATCAGGGTACCATCCGCCTCGCGAAAAAAGGAAAGGTGTCCGCTGGAGTGTCCCGGTGTTTCGATCACGGTAAATGTGCCGATCCGGTCATTCTCTTTCAGGGTTTTGGCCACCGGATGGCCCGGTCCGGCCCAGTATTGCTGTTGCCATCTCGGAATAAGGTGTTGGGGGGAAGGGTATTCTCCGGTTACCTTGCCAGATACGGCCTGCCCCTCTTCGGGAGCACTGCACCATAAAGGAATGTCCAGTGCCTTGCAGATCGCATGGCTGCTGCCCTGGTGGTCGGGATGGGCATGGGTAAGTACATGTGCTTTGATCGGAAGCCCTTGGGTCGCTTTGAGTATTTTGGGAAAGGAACTGCGTATACCGGCATCGATCAGGAAACCATCAGCGATATAGCAATTGATCATATGTCCGAAAAAAAGAGGAAGGTGGTATACACCCGGAGCTACTGTTGTCATAAAATCATGTTTTAATACAGATTTCAAAACTACCTGGTAGAGCTATACTAAAAAAGGACATTTGTCTTCATTACTGCTGCCTGCACAAAGCCTTACGTACCCTTGAGAGCGTCCTGGTGGTCATGCCCAGGTACGAAGCCAGCTGGTTTACCGGTACACGGTTTATCAGGCCCGGTTGCTCTTCCAGTATATACTGGTACCGTTCTGCCGCATTATCGAGGCGAAGGCGATTGGCCCATCTTTCTTTTTCTATAAATTCCTTGTCGGCCAGTATCTTGCCCATATGCTGCCAGGCCGGATAGCGATCCTGCAATTGCTGTAGGTTATGATGAGTGATCACCATAAGCTGGCAGTCTTCCAGTGCCTGTATGCTTTTCGATGCCGGTACAGAATGTATCAAACTGTTATAATCGCAGGCAAAATCATGCTCCATCGCAAAGCAGGAGCTTAGCTCCCGGCCATCTTCTCTGAGCGAAAATGCCCGTAACAGACCATAATGAACGAAGGCCAGCTCCCGGCATATCATCCCTTCTCTGAACAGGAATGCCCCTTTAGGTACCTGTACTGCCTGGAACAGGTTAATGCCTTCCTGCAAAATGTCTTCCGGCATGGAATATAAACTGCGGAGGTATTGGCTCAGTTGCTGTGTGCCATCTTGCATCATTTTATACATATTGGTTCATCGCCGCTATAAATGCATCGGCCATCTGCTCGTCTGTGGCCCAGGATGTGATGAGCCGAACGGCAGCAGTATCTCCATCTATCTCCTTCCATATATAGAAGGCAAATTGTGCACTTAAATGTTCAATGAGTGCTTTTGGTAATATCGGAAATATTTGATTAGTAGTTGGTTCGGAAAGAAAGCTAAAGCCTTTCTCCTTAATGGCCTGCGCCATTTTTGCAGCCATCTTATTAGCATGTCTGGCCAGGTCGAAGTAGAGATCATCCCGGAACAGCTCCAGGAACTGTATACCCATTACCCGTCCTTTGGCCAGCAGGGCACCTTTTTGTTTGAGGGCATAATCGACCTCATCCGCCAGTTCGGGCTTGCCGAATACAAGGGCTTCGCCCAGCAAAGCGCCATTTTTGGTGCCACCGATATAGAATGCATCGGTCAGTCTTGCCATATCTTCCAGGCGTACATCATTTGATGCAGCAGTAAGGGCATGACCCAGACGGGCACCGTCGGCAAACAAGATCAGCTGATGTGCTTTGCAAAAGGCAGACAGGGCCTCCAGTTCTGCAAGACTGTATATCGTACCGGTCTCGGTAGCATTGGATATGTATACCAAGCGCGGTTTTACCACATGTGGTCTGAGTGAGTAAGCTTCCAGTACTGCCTGTATATCAGCAGGTTTTAGCTTGCCATCTGTTGCCGGTACGGCAATAACTTTATGCCCGGTAGCTTCTATTGCCCCCGTTTCATTGGCTGCAATGTGTCCGGTCTGCGCACTGATCACGGCTTCATGAACGCGCAGCAAAGAAGAGATCAGGATCAGGTTGGTTTGTGTACCGCCTGAGATCAGGTAGATCACCGCTTCGGGGCAGTTCATTTTTTGCCTCAGGATTGCTTTTGCCGCTGCAGAGTAGGCATCCTCTCCGTAACCAGCCTGCTGTTCGAGGTTGGTCTCCAGCAGCTTCTGGAGAATAGATGGGTGCGCGCCTTCTGCATAATCGTTTCTGAAATGGTACATAGCCTTTGTCTTGAATGCGCAAAAATAGGGACAATGCTGCTTATATTCTGCCTGCTCTTAATAATAAAGGAAAATGTACAGAATGTTCGGCAGCCGTACCCCAGGCCTGTTTAAGGGCTTCCGTTATACTGTCAACAGGGTTTTCTCCATGTTTCTTTTCATAATGTTTAACGGCCGACCAGGTATTGAGGTAAGCGATCAGGTGCTCCAGACTCCAGCTAAACGATACGGGGAAATGCGGAACCTTAATATCGGTAAAAGGGAAGGGGATGGTCTTATACTCTTCATCAACGTACTTCCGCTCCGGATCCCAGTAAGGGCCTAGAATATCATCATAAAGGTGTGCGATGATCTGGTCTACCACATTGGTTACCTTCAGGTTACCATAACCGGTCACCAGTAATAAGGCCCCGGGCTTGGCAGTACGCTTAACCTCCTCATAAAAACCGTTGAAGTCAAACCAGTGTATGGCCTGTGCCACGGTAATGAGATCGAAGGTGTGGTCGGGAAAATCGGTTTGTTCTGCCGGTTGTACACTGTACCGCACATTGGGCAATTGAGGGGCTTCTTTCAGCTGCTGGGCACTGATGTCTGTCGCCTCAACCTGTTTGAAGATGAGCGAGAGGTGCCGGGCCAGCTGCCCATTGCCCGTAGCGCAGTCCCAGGCATGATCCGCTGCAGGCACCTGATCTGCTAACCATTTGTATAATGCTTCCGGGTATTGTGGCCGGTACCTTGCATAGTCTGCAGAATGCTGTGAAAAAAGGTCTTTCATAGTCTTACTTTTTATATTTTACAACGCGATTCAAAATTTTTTCATAAAGCATCATCAATTCTGATTGAGCTTGTGTGGTATAACTATTATTATACATGAACCAATCATCTTTCGTTTTCAATACAATGGTTATGTTGCTTTCATCTATCGGATGACTTCTGGTCATGCAGTTTTTATGCTGGAATTGTGCCTTTCTTATACAGTACAACAAATCTTTGTGGTCTTGCTCGGATATTGAGAATACATGATTTTTGGGAGTTAATGCTGTATCTATCCTACCATGAATAACAGATCGGTTCGTATTAAATATAAACACCGCCATCCTATTGTTATCTATATATAATTGACTTTCTCCCCAAAATGGCCCTTGATGATGTATTCCAATATACTCAAAATCTTTTATATCATGTTCTAAATATTTATTGTTGATGAATTGGGGAATGGGATGGTATTCCTTGCCATAGTATGCTTTTGTTTTAATAATGAAGGAATCTGTAGAGATATTGCTTAAAATATAAGGGGTTATAACAGTGTCGGTCCAGGACCTATTGCCTTGCCATGCGTTGGAGTACTGGCGTGTAAATAAGGTATCACCACTGTACCAGTAATATGCCGAATCTCCGTCATTTAATGTACTAATTAGTAGAGTGTCATCTGCAATGTATATATAGTCTGCATTACAGTTAGTATACTTATGTCCTTTGATGAGGGACAATGATTGGGTCTGTCCATATGAATACTGGGTAGATAAGATTATCAGTAGGAGAAGTAGAAATAGATAATGTTGTCTTTGCTTCATCAGTACTCGAAAATACATAAACAGTTTTGATACTTTTACTATTTTAAAATTATGATTTGTTAATATGTAATTGTGAAATTCGATATTGCGAAGTGATCGTTCCTGGCGTGGGTGTTCCGAAGGGGCACCCAGGTCTACCAATTCAAGCCCGATTGTATCGGGGCTTTTTACATAAATCCGATGCAATCGGGACAAAACCAAACAAAGCTGAGATCCTCTAAGCAGGTAGCTTAGCTATAAAGTACCCTTCGGGCACCTCAGGGTACAATGGCCCCCACCTCTTAGGTACACCCACCCGCCAAAAACCAAAATCGCATTCAGCAAAAAGCTACATCCAACCTGTATAAAAGCTTAAAATGGGGACCTCAAAGCTCAATCAGGGGTAGAGAATAGCTAAGTGCGATCAGCAAAAAGCTACATAGAACCGGTCTCTTTCATACCCGTCGGGTATACACAAACCTGCCCGCATTCAGTTTAGTGGTCCCACAGACCACCTTAAACCTAAATGACATTTTACTTTTTGGTGAGCTGATTGAGCTTTCCAGCGGCGGGGCTTAGTACAACGGTGGGTGGGTTTATGTTTTTGGTGCATTGATCAGAAATAAGGATAACTGGTGTTGGCTTTTTATATAGCTGGCGCACGCGCTTTCGCGCTTATCCTTCTTTCCTGCACTTCGGGCGAAGCGCTGAAGCCTGGTCGGGTAAGCTTATCTAGTATTGCCTGTTCGATATAATCAGGTATATCTCTGCTCTTTTTACTTTGATCTGTGTGATTAGGGTACTGTTTGGATAAAAATAACGGCTAAGTTGATAAAATTCCCCCGCAATGGGGGATAGGTCCGATAAAATGACACACTATATTTGTTCGTATAACTTATCTTGTGGCATCAAAAACGCATTATTACTATGAATTTAGTCATTGAAAATGTAAACAAAGTATATCCTAACGGTGTAAAAGCACTGAACAATATAAATCTGACCATTGAAAAAGGATTGTTTGGTTTGCTGGGCCCTAATGGCGCCGGCAAGTCCAGCCTGATGCGTACGATTGCAGCTTTGCAGGATCCTGATTCCGGTAGTATAAAACTGGGTAATATTGATGTAATTCATCAGAAAAACGAATTGCGCAAGCAACTGGGCTACCTGCCGCAGGATTTTGGTTTCTATCCTAAAGTATCGGCCTGGGATCTGCTGAATCACTTTGCTGTATTAAAAGGTATTACTAATAAAGGCGAACGTAAAGAACTGGTTTCTGCCTTACTGCAGCAGACCAATCTGTATGAGGCACGCAGGCGTAATGTGAGCGAGTACTCGGGTGGTATGCGTCAACGCTTCGGTATTGCCCAGGCACTGATCGGTAATCCGAGCCTGGTGATTGTGGATGAACCTACAGCCGGTCTGGACCCTATGGAGCGCAACCGCTTTCAGAACCTGCTGAGTGAAATTGCCGAACAAACCATCGTAATTCTCTCAACCCATATCGTAGATGATGTAAAAAACCTTTGTCGTAAAATGGTGATTATGAACCACGGAACGATCTTATATGAAGGAAGTCCGCAGGATGCGGTACACCGTATCGACGGTAAAATATGGATGAAACCAATTGACAGCAGCACCTTCAGTGCGTATAAAGAAAAGTACAATGCCATCTCTTCTTCTATGGTCAGCGGATCGCTGATCCTGCGCATATTCAGCGAAGAAGATCCGGGTAATGGCTTTGAGCCGGCTCCTGTAGGACTGGAGGATGTGTATTTTTCTGCTATTGTCAATAACTCTATAAACTAAGCTTATGTTTGCTGCAATATTTGGTTTTGAACTGAGACTGGGTTTTAAGCGACCCATGATCTATATATTTTTCGGATTGTTCCTGGCACTGAGTATGGTGATCGGCTTTGAGCAGGTAGGCCTGTTTAATACCTTTGAGGGAGATCATAGTACTATTGCCAATTCGGCATACAGCGTATCTTCTCTGCTGGTAGCACTCAATGGCAATGTATTCGGATTGCTGAACAGTATCGTACTGGTTTCTATTATGGCGACAGCTATTCAGAAAGATTATGAGTACAATACCCATGCCTTATTTTTTACCAAACCTATCAGTAAGGCCGGTTACTTCTTCGGACGTTTCCTTGCGGCGCTGGTACTGGGTATTTTTGTAATGTCCGGTTACCTGATCGGTTACTTTATCGGACTATTGCCGGGAATGGGCAAACCTGTAGTTGGTGCATTTGAACTGATGAACTTCCTGCAACCCTTCCTGTTATTTACACTACCTAATGTATTTTTCATCGGTATTGTGCTTTTTGCCTTAACTACTTTTACCCGCAAAACACTGACCGCATACCTGTTCTGTATCATCCTGCTGATCCTGCGCAGTATTGCAGAAGCGATGAGTGCAGACCTGGATAAGAAAACACTTTCTGCTATTATAGAGCCATTCGGAAGCATCGCTTTCGGAACCATTACCGAATACTGGACACCCGCAGAGCAGAATACGAAACTTATACCGCTGAAAGACATCCTGCTGCAAAACAGGCTGCTCTGGATCGGCATTGCCATTGTACTGACTGCTATCAGCTATTACCGTTTTAGTTTTACACAGTTTCTCACCCCTTTCCGTTTGTTTAAACGTAAGGAGGAAAGCAGTGCACCGGCTACATCCGGTTACCATACCTTGTCTGATATTCCGGTGGTACGCCGCGCCTTTAACAGGGTTTCATCCTGGTCTCAACTGTGGTACCTGTCCAAATTTGAGTTCCGTAAGATTGCGCAAAGCACCTTCTTTATCATCATCGCCATACTGATGGTAGGCCTTATCTGGCTGATCAACTACTTTAGTAACAATGCGTACGAAAGTGCTATGCAACCGCTTACAGAGAACGTGATCCGTTCTGTGGGTTCCTACGGATTCCTGACCACGATCTTCGTAGTCTTCTTTTCCGGTACCATTATATTCCGCGAGAAGGAAACGCGCACCGATGAACTGATCCATGCCACACCGGTAAGTAATACTGTGTTGTTCTTCTCTAAGTATGTGGGTTTGATGGGTATTGTATTGCTGCTGCAACTGGTGGCAGTGCTTACCGGTATCATTATACAGGTATCCCAGTCTTTCCTGCATATAGATTTGATTCAGTACATGATCAGCATTGTCGTGCTGGGACTGACTTCCTTTTCTATCACAGTAGGGATATGCCTGGCAATACAGGTATTCGCTCCCAACAAATACCTGGGTTTCTTCTTCTCCCTGATTCCCTTAATGTTATTGAGCATCCTGTTTGCCAAACTGGAGTGGAATAACAAATTATACAATTTTGATTCTGATGGTCCGCGCCTGCCTTATTCGGCATTGAACGGTTATGGTCCTTTATTCCCATGGTTCAGCTATAAGGCTTACTGGCTCAGCTTTGTACTGATCATTGTTTTTGTGGCCTTATACTTCTACGGCAGAGGTAAGGAGTACAAGATCGGGGCACGCCTGCGTTTTTCGAAAAAGGAAGTGACCCGTGGTATGAAACTGGCCCTTGGCCTCAGTGTACTCTCTTTCTTAGCCTGGGGCAGTTATATTTATTACAATACCCAGGTATTGAATACATATAAGACTGTAAAGGAAATGACCCGTGAAAGTGTGGAGTATGAGCAAAGCTTTAAGCGTTACGAACATACCCTGCAGCCGCGTATCGTGGAGGCGAATGTTGATGTAGATATATATCCGGACAAGGGTGGTTTTCATGCCAAAGGATTCTACTGGCTGAAAAATAAGCATAACCTTCCTGTAGATACGGTTTATGTAAACATTTTTGATGAGACCTCTCCGGTATTCTATAAAGAGGTGAATCTGAATGTACCATCAACCGTAATTAAAGATGATCGTAAATTTGGTGTAAAGCTGTTTAAGTTACAGCAGCCGTTACAACCAGGCGATTCTGTGAAGCTGAGCTTCGAATTTGATTATGCACCAAAAGGCTTTGCCAATGATGATATCAACACATTGGTAGTATCGAATGGTAGCTTCTTCAACAACCAGATGATGCCAAGCCTGGGCTATAATGATGCTTCTGAGCTATCCTCTAACCGGGAACGTAAAAAGTATAACCTGCCTCCGAAGATGCGTATGGCACGCATCAATGATAGCGCTGCGCATATGAATACTTATATTTCCAATGATGCGGACTGGATTCGTTTCGAAACACAGGTGAGTACCAGCGGAGATCAGACTGCAATTGCACCGGGATACCTGGTGAAACAGTGGAAAGAAAACGGCCGTAACTTCTTTAAGTATAAAATGGACAGTCCTATGTTGAACTTTTATGCATACCAGTCGGCCCGTTACGCGATCAAGAAAGATAAATGGAATGGCGTTAATATAGAGATCTATTATAATAAAGCGCATGAGTTCAATGTTGAGAATATGATCCGTTCAATCAAAGATGGTCTGTCTTATTATACGAAGAACTTCTCTCCTTACCAGCATCGCCAGGTACGTATTATTGAGTTTCCTCGATTTGCTTCCTTTGCGCAGTCTTTTGCCAATACCATTCCGTTCTCTGAAGATATCGGCTTTACCAATAAAGTAGATACCAGTGACTGGAGCAAGATTGATCTGCCATACTATGTAACCGCGCATGAGGTAGCACATCAGTGGTGGGCCCACCAGGTAATCGGGGCTAATGTGCAGGGTAGTACATTGCTGTCCGAAACCATGGCGCAGTACAGTGCATTGATGGTTATGGAGCACCGTTACGGAAAAGATAACATGAAGAAATTTCTGAAGCATGAGATGGATAATTACCTGCGCAGCAGAACTGTCGATGGCAAAGGAGAGCGTCCGCTGATGTTTGTAGAGAATCAGCAGTACATTCACTACCAGAAAGGAAGTGTAATTATGTATGCACTGAAAGACTATATCGGGGAAGACAGCCTGAATGCTGCCCTGCGCCGCTTCATCGGCCAGGTGGCCTACCAGGAGCCTCCTTATACAGATGCGGTAGCTTTTGTAAACTGTTTGAGATCAGCTACTCCGGATAGCCTGAAGTACATTATCTCCGATATGTTTGAGCATATTACCGTGTATGAAAACTATGTCAAATCGCTGAAATCAGAACCGATGTCTGATGGTCGTTACAAAGTTACCCTGACGGTGGGCTGTGTGAAGTTCCGTTCCGATAGCATGGGTAATAACACGAAACAACAGGTGAATGATTATATAGACATTGGTGTATTTGCCGCTGTGGCTAAAGGGTCCAAAGAGCAATATAATCCACTGGTTTTCCATAAAGTGAAGATCGATGCACCGGAAAAAACATTTGTGTTTATTGTAAAAGAAAAACCAGTCTTTGCCGGAATAGATCCTTATAATAAACTGATTGACCGCACACCGGACAATAATATCTGTAATTTCGGTATTGTACCTAAAGTGCCGAACCTGTCCGAGAAGGAAGTTCGTTTCGATATGGGATCGGATGATAATGATTAATCTTCTTTTACCTCCACATCATAATAAAGCCAGGCGATTGCCTGGCTTTATTATGATGTGGAGGTAATTTCATTTCTCTATTATACCTGATGAGTATACTCAGGACTGCTGCACGGCAGCATCTGTTGTTTTAAAGATACCATTGGCCTGGCGGGTGCAGGTCATGGTAATTTCGTTGAGGCATACATGTTCCGGAAGGGTAGCGCAATAGTAAGCGGTACGGGCTACATCGGCAGCATGTAAGGGTTCAAAGCCATCATATGTTTTAGAGGCTTTATCTTCATCACCACTGAAGCGTACCCAGGAGAATTCTGTATCTACCATACCGGGATTGATCGCGGTGACTTTAATATTGTAATTCATCAGGTCTATGCGCATGCCTTCAGAAAGGGCTACTACAGCATGTTTGGTGGCGCAGTATACATTACCGTTAGGGTACACTGTTTTGCCCGCCGTAGATCCTATATTGATGATATGGCCTTTTTTCTCCTTCACCATCAGTGGCGCAATATGGCGGGTCATATATAATAATCCTTTCAGGTTGGTATCAATCATGGTTTCCCACTGGTCAACGTCTCCGTTTTCAATACCGGAAAGGCCCAGTGCCAGGCCTGCATTATTGATCAGTATATCTGGAGTACCCCAATCAGCCGCGATTGTCGCAACAGCATTTTCTACAGCTGCTCTTTCACGGATATCAAAACAGGTATAGTTTACGGTTACATTATATTCCTTCTGCAGTTGTGCACTGATTTCAGTCAAGCGGTCTGTACGTCTGCCGGTGATCCATAAATCATGCCCGTTGCGGGCAAATTCTTCTGCTAAGGCCCTTCCGATTCCTGCGGTAGCGCCGGTAATAACAACTTTCATCTTTGTATGTATAATTTTATCTGAACAGGGTTATATCGCCCTTCGCTTCATATGTTTCATTAAACGGATCTACAGCCGCTGCATGCCAGAAGTACACGCCCGTCTCGGCAGGTTTGCCGTTGAAATAGCCATCCCAACCGCCGTTATTAAAGCTGTATGACTGGAATACCAGCTGGCCAAAACGATTGTATATTTTGAAATACAGCAGGCGCACATAGCCTACAGAGATCGGTTTTACAATATCATTACGGCCGTCGCCATTTGGCGTAAATCCGGAAGGAACAATAAACCATGGCTTATCTACTACCGTAATCGTTACAGAATCATTGGCCACACAGTTCTGTGCACTGGTGATCTTAAGGTTATAAGGATACACTCCGCTGGAGGTATAATTAGTTGCCGTAAGCGGATCGGTCGGATTCACCAGGAAGTCTGTTGGAGTCCATTCATAACTAGCGCCGCCACTGCCGCGCATATTGAACTGATACCCTTTTACAATGATGGTATCACTGCCTGCGCTCGGATCGAAATACGGAATTACAATTGTTTTAATAGCGGTATCGCGGCAGCCCTTCTGAGATGCAGAGATCAGGCGTACCACATGGTTTTCTATATTGGTGTTATAGGTATGTACCGGGTTTTGCAGAGTAGAAGTCTGTCCGTCACCGAAATCCCATTGCCAGAAAGTGAATGGCGGCATCTGGGTAACGGATAAGTCGGTAAATTGTAATGGGCTGCCCTGGCACAGGTTACCGTCAAATCTGAAGTCGGTAACGTGCGGCAGGTATACCTTTACCAAGCGGGTAATACTGTCTGAACAGGTTGTACCCCTGTTGACGATCAGTTTCACCACATAAGTACCGGTATCCGGGTAAGTATATGTTGGCTGGAAGGCCAATGAAGTATCTGCATCTGTATTCGGATCACCAAAATCCCAGAAATAAGTGTTGCCACCTGCGCTGGAATTCTGAAAGAACACAGAACGGTCATTATCACATTTGATAATATAGGTGCCCGGCTCATAGTTTAATTGGGGAATATCAGCAATCACATTCCGGGAACAGTCGGTTACTACAAACTGCTGGTCACGGCTTACGGTATTGATCACAACACCATTACGCCATTCTTTTACACAAACAGTAACAATATACCTGCCCACTGCAGTAGGTCTTCCTGTCATTAAACCTGTAGTCGGATTAATGGCCAGTGCCGGGTTAGAGGGTAGTGGAGCCGTTGCTGTAAATGGCGGTACATAGCTTACCGGTGTATATGGTGGTGCCTGGATCAGTGGCTGACCCGGCAGGCCCGGATTAGGATTAAACTCATCACCACCGATGTAAGCAGAACATAATTCATAGCTTAAAGAGTCTCCGTCTGCATCTGATGCGGAGAAGTCTACATTCAGCGGATTGTTGGCACAGATGATCTGTGGCGGTGCGGTATGAAATACCGGACTATTATTGATACACTGACTGGCAGTAAAAGGAGGTATTTCTATAGTAAAGGTAGAACCTGTTACGCCCGGGCTGAAAATATTGGTAATGCTGGCATTACGGCAACAGCGCTGGTATACAAATGTGTATCCGTTGGTGGATGGCCGCAGGGTAACAGTAAACTTAAATACCATTTTGCTCATGCACACATTCGGAAAGTTGCTGATACATTCATTGCTGAATCCGGTAGGTACAACCTGCCGGATAATGGCCGCTCCGGTAGAACCCCGGAGTACAGCCACATTTGTGCCTTTTTCGAATATGGCATAGAAAGAAGGATCATCTGCATTGATCGCTTCCTGCTGGCCGGTAAGACAATCGTGGTATAGAGTGACTGTAAATTCAAATCTGTTATTTCCCAGACATACATACTGTATATCGCCGCCCATGGTATGACTGGCATAAACAGAGGCTCCCTGGCAGATCAGGAATAAAGCAAACAGGTGAAACAGGATTATTTTTTTTACATATCGCATAGAGATGCTTTTTGATGGGGTCTAAACTTTATATAAAAATATATAAAAAAAATGTTAAAGAGCGTTAAAGTCGGTTAAAACCCTTTATGGATAGGGATATCATTATTTGCCGGCATTGCGTGCTTCCCTGATCCGTGCTTCTTTTGCGCCTCTGAGGAATTCAGAAGCAAAAATGAAGTTGTTCAGCAACTCATCCTCGCTGAAGATAATTTCTTCATTAGAGCCTTCCCACTGTTTCGCACCTTTGTGCATATACACAATATGGTCACCGCTTTCCATTACCGTATTCATATCATGTGTATTGATTACAGTAGTGATGTTATACTCGCGGGTAATGTTTTTGATCAGGTGATCGATCACGAGAGAGGTCTGCGGATCGAGGCCGGAGTTCGGCTCATCACAGAAAAGGTATTTCGGATTCAGTACAATGGCACGGGCCAGCGCAACACGCTTTTTCATACCACCGCTGATTTCGGCCGGAAATTTATGATTGGCATCGGTCAGTTCCACTTTAGCCAGTACTTCATTTACACGGGCTTTCCTTTTCGCATACGAATCCTGTGTAAACATATTTAAAGGAAACATAACATTCTCTTCAACGGTCAAACTGTCAAATAATGCCGAACCCTGGAAGAGCATACCGATCTGTTTACGGATCTCCTTCATCTCTTTAGCATCTATAGACAATATATCCTCACCTTCATAAAGGATCTGTCCTTCTTCGGGTTTAAACAAGCCGATCATGCATTTCATCATTACCGTCTTACCACTGCCACTGGCCCCGATGATCAGGTTTGTCTGACCCGGGTACATGGTAAAACTCACATCCTTCAGAATCTCCTTGTCGCCAAATCTCTTTTTTACGTGCTTAACTTCAATCATAACCGTATGTGCTTAGATGCTTAGAATAAAAAAGCGTATCGGGAACAGCCCGATACGCAAATATAAAGTGGAAATCCTTATTTCCGGAAAATCTTCACAAATCCTTACAGATTCTTTGCATCAGCCATAAACTGCGCCAGTCCGATATCGGTCAGCGGGTGTTTCAGCAGGCCTGTGATGGAGCTCAGCGGGCAGGTACAGATATCTGCGCCAACTTCTGCACAACGTACGATATGTAAAGGGCTACGGATAGATGCAGCCAGTACTTCAGTCATAAAGCCTTGTGCATTGTAGATATTTACAATCTGCTCGATCAGTTTTACACCATCCCAGCTACCATCGTCGATGCGGCCGATGAATGGAGATACCATTGTAGCACCTGCTTTTGCTGCCAGGATAGCCTGACCTGCAGAGAATACCAGGGTACAGTTGGTCTGAATACCATTGTCGGTAAACCATTTGATCGCTTTAATACCATCTTTGATCATTGGGATTTTTACCACGATATTGTCATGGATAGCCGCCAGTTTTTTACCTTCGGCAACCATGCCTTCAAAGTCGGTAGAGATCACTTCTGCACTTACCGGACCATCTACAATTGCGCAGATGTCTCTGTAGTGTTGCATGATCGCATCCTGACCTTTAATGCCTTCTTTGGCCATCAGGGAAGGGTTGGTGGTAACACCATCCAGAATACCTAAATCGTGTGCTTCTTTGATCTGATCCAGATTAGCAGTATCGATAAAAAATCTCATAAAAATTGATTGAATTTGGTGTGGCAAAGATAATTTTAAAATCCCGTGAAGCGAAATTTTTTTAATGAGTAGCTGTTATGACTACTTGCCTGATTCCGGGTAGTGCGTTGTGTGGCAGCAATTCAAAAAACAAATTGCGATCTGTTCGAAAGGAGGAACAGTAGTTACCTGCATGCAAATAGTCATAAAGCATCTTCTTATAAAAATGTATCGCGCCGGCATAACCGGCACGATACATTTTTATAAGATAGATTACATTAATTTATATAGCCCATTCAACGATCTGGTTTTCCAGTTCGGGTGTATGTGCTGCCTGCACGCGGATGTAGTTATCGCTATACCCCTCCATGATGCCGTTCTTATTGGCATGTTCAAACAATACTGCACGTTTCTGTCCGGTATGCTGTTCGGTGAAATAGCGCATTTTCTGATAAGAAAGATTACGCAGGCGTTTGTTGCGCTCATTGCGTATATGTTGCGGTACAACATCTTTCATATCGGCTGCAAGCGTATTGTTACGTTCAGAATAGGTAAATACGTGGAAGTAAGATACATCCAGGTTATGCAGGAACTGGAATGTTTCTTCAAACAATTCATCCGTCTCACCCGGGAAGCCTACAATAACATCTACACCGATACAACAGTGCGGCATTAATGCCTTAATCTGTTGTACTCTCTCTGTATATAATTCACGCTGGTAGCGGCGGCGCATTAGTCCCAGGATCTGGTTACTACCACTCTGCAGTGGAATATGAAAGTGTGGCATAAAGCGTTTGCTTTCAGCCACAAAAGAAATAATCTCCTCGCTGAGCAGGTTAGGTTCAATGCTCGAAATACGGTAGCGGTCGATACCTTCGGTTGCGTCCAGTTCCTGTATCAGGTCAAAGAAGGTTTCTTCTTTTTTCTTGCCACCGGTATTGCCTTTACCAAAATCGCCCAGGTTAATGCCAGTCAGTACAATCTCTTTAGTACCGGCATCGGCCAGTACTTTTACATTTTCAATCACATTGGCAATACTGTCGCTACGGCTATGGCCGCGGGCCAGGGGTATGGTACAGAAAGAACAGTTGTAATCACATCCGTCCTGCACCTTGAGGAAGGTACGGGTACGGTCTGCAACAGAGTAGGAGGCATTGAAGCCGTTCACATCCTCGATGTCGCAGCTGCATACTTTAGCACTGTTTCCTTTTGATAATTCTTTCAGGTGATGTGCCAGGTTGAATTTCTCCGCAGCACCCAGTACCAGGTCTACACCTTCTATACTGGCGATCTCCTGCGGCTTCAGCTGGGCATAACAACCAGTGATCACCACCAGGCTTTCCGGTGCTTTTCTTTGTATTTTCCGCACGATCTGGCGACATTCTTTATCGGCATTTTCCGTTACAGAACAGGTGTTGATGACATATACATCTGCTACCTCTTCAAAATCGGTCTTTACAAAACCCTCCGCCTCCAGCGTACGACTCAGGCTGGAAGTTTCTGAAAAGTTGAGTTTACAACCCAGGGTGTGAAATGCTACCGTTTTACTCATTCAAAATACTTTTAATACAAGGGGTGCAAATTTACGTAATATATCATTGATCTGCATAAAATTTAACGTTTGCCCTATAGATGTACTCAATCCTAGCGTGATTTGTTTAGCCTTTTGATCTCGTACAGGTCTGTACGGCGGTCGCGCATGGTTTTTACCGATCCGTAGTGATGCAGCTCTTTCAGCAGTTTAAGATCTACATCCACAATAAGGGTCATCTCTGTATTGGGTGTAGCTTCCGCCTTAATGGCATTCATCGGGAAGGCAAAATCAGAAGGGGTAAATACTGCAGCCTGACCGAACTGTATATCCATATTATTGACCCCCGGCAGGTTACCCACACAGCCTGCAATAGCTACATAACACTCATTCTCAATAGCCCTTGCCATCGCACAATGGCGCACGCGGGTATAAGCATTCTGCGTATCGGTCAGGTAGGGCACGAACAGTATCTTCATGCCGTCCAGGGCCAGCAGGCGGGAGAGCTCAGGGAATTCTACATCATAACAGATCAGGATGCCGATCTTACCGCAATCGGTATTGATGGCTGCGATCTTATCGCCACCTGTAATGCTATAGTATTTTTCCTCGTTCGGGGTGATGTGTATCTTACGATATTCGCTCACCTTACCATCGCGGTGACAGAGAAAGGAGATATTGTATAATTTATTATCCTCCACAACCGGCATACTACCCGCTATGATATTGACATTATAGGCAATCGCGTATTCCGATATTTTTATGCGGATTTCTTCTGTCTTCTTCGCCAGTTCACGCATGGCTTCATATTCCGACAGATGGTTAAATTCGGCGAGCAGGGGAGAGTTGAAGAATTCCGGGAATACGGCAAAGTCTGCATTATAGGCACTGAGGGTATCCACAAAAAACTCAACCTGCTCAAAGAATTTCTCCATAGTGGCAAATGGACGCATCTGCCATTGCACCAGGCCCAGGCGAATGATGCTGTCGCTCATAGCGTTCTTCTTGCGGGAATAGTAAATATTATTCCATTCCAGCAGGGCAGCATACTCCTCCGACTGTACGTCTCCTTTCAGGTAATTGCGCAGTACTTTGACTACGTGAAAATCATTTGAAATCTGGAAACTGAGTACCGGGTCGTATATCTCCTTGGCCTTCACCTTTTCAATATACTGTTTAGGCGTTAATTCATTACTGTATTTATGGTAATTAGGTATACGGCCACCCACCTTGATCTCTTTCAGGTTGCGCTGCTCACAGAGCTCTTTACGTGCATCGTACAGGCGACGGGCCAGGCGCAGTTCCCTGAAATCCGGGTGTACAAATACTTCTATGCCGTAGAGTACATCGCCATCTTCAAAATGGGTATTGAAAGAATAGTTGCCGGTAATCTCTTCATAAGTATGTTCGTCTCCGAAGAGTTTGTATTGTACAATGATAGATAAGGCACAGGCAGCCACCTTGCCGTCTACTTCCACACAGAATTGTCCTTCCGGGAATATAGATAATAGTTTCTTGATATTTGCTTCGCGCCATACACCGCCCATGCCGTCATAGGCCTCGATCATAGCTGCTTTTAATCCCTCATAATCTTCGATCTGCAGTTGTCTTACAATTACTTCCATATATTATTGTCCGTTGATTTACAATTTTTTAGAAAATGCTATTTATAGCTATCGAAAAGGTACGGTCTTTCTTTTAAAAGTGAAAGCAGGCCTGCATTAAAGTTATGTGAAGAAAAGTGCGTGATTTTCAGGCATAAAAAAAGAGGTACCGTACGGTACCTCTTTTCAATAATTAATAATGTATCAGGATTAAGCTGAAGCTAATACTTTGCTTTGTTTGCTGGCTTTTGCATAAGCTGCATAACCACCGAATAATATTCCGCTGAAAATTAAATCGCTCGCGAAAGTGTTTTTGTAGAATGGAATACCGGCAACCATACAATCGATCAGACCAGTAATGGTAGTAGGGTACATCACATACTTAGATGGGAAGAAACCAGCAAACCATACACCGAAGTTAGAGATCAGGTAGAAAGATACTGAGCTTAATACAGAGAATCCAACAACGTTATACCACTTGGCACTTTTCATTTTAGTACCGAAGAATACAGTAACTAACATGGCACCGTATACAAAGAATTGAGATGCATCATAGAAACCGTTTCCTTTTGTGATTTCAATATAGATATCGGTAACGAGGTATGCGATCAGGGGTAAAACATAAGCATTCGCTTTGTTTTTGAAGATAGCACCGCTGAACAGGCTGATGGCTCCGATACTTGCGAAGTTCCAGATATTCTGTTCAACACTCATGATACGGGATACAACAGCAAATAATACTAATACAGTTGCTAATAAGATAGTTCTTTGTTTGGTGTTCATTTTGAGAAAATTAATTGTAATTACCTATGCGGTAAGGCGACAAAGTTACTAATTTTTTTAAAAAATTTTACAAATGTATCCTGAATAATTCCTGCAGGAAGATCAGTATTTGTTATATTTATTCTATTTTGCGGCACATATTTTTCGTCTTTGCTCAAACGACTCTATACTTTCTGTAAACGGTACAAAACCGCATCGGTAGCCCTTTTCTTCATTATAGGGGTATCATTGGTAGCGTTACTGGCCTATCCGCTGGCCAGTGACCGGACACCTGATGCCAATATGATGACCGTAGAACTGAGTGCTAAACCACCAGGTTATACCAAAACTTTTCTGAAAGTGCCCAAGGAGCAGACCATTACCCGGCCGGGCTGGCTGCAGCGCCTGCTTATGGGTACTCCTGCCGATTATCGATTACTGCCCATCAATGGCTGGGTGAAGATCAAAGACGGTATACAGGTAAGACATTATATAGATGACGGTATGGAGGATGTACAGGTGTACTCCTTTAAATCGCTTGGATTGAACAATGCTAAAGATGCTGTTGCCGAAAAATTATTTGTACAGAAGAGGTTCCTGCTGGGAACCGATCGTTATGGCAGAGATATTTACTCCCGTCTGCTGATCGGGGCTAGGGTGAGTATAGGCGTTGGTATTGTATCGGTAGTACTATCCTTAAGCATAGGCATTATACTGGGCACTATATCCGGCTGGTACGGAGGCTGGGTCGATTATGCAGTTATGTGGCTGGTCAATATCCTGTGGGCCATACCCACACTGCTGCTGGTATTTGCGATTACCCTCACTATAGGTAAGGGATTCTGGGAAATCTTTATTGCCATAGGGCTTACCTCCTGGGTAAGTGCTGCAAGGCTGATCCGCGGGCAGGTAATGCAGCTGAAAGAAATGGATTTTATAGTTGCGGCAAAGGCTTTGGGTTTAAAAGATATGCGCATTATCTTTAGACATATTTTGCCCAATATTGCCGGACCCATTACCGTAATTGCTGCATCTAATTTTGCTACGGCAATATTAATCGAAGCCGGTTTAAGTTTCCTGGGTATAGGCGTACAACCGCCTACACCATCCTGGGGACTGATGATCAAGGAACATTATAATTTCCTGATTGCCGGAAACCCGGTGCTGGCACTAATTCCAGGTTTAGCTATTATGCTGCTGGTGCTGGCATTCAATATTTTAGGCAATGCCATCCGGGACATACTGGATGTGCGTAATTAAATGATATATAGAACATGATTACAAAAATATGGAGTGATAAACCCACCCGGCTGTTTGTGCTGATTACCGCATTCTTTGTAGCCAATGCACTGATTGCTGAATGCATCGGTGGCAAGTTGTTTTCGCTGGAATCTGTATTTGGCATGCAGCCATCGGATTTTACTTTGTTTGGCGAGTCACATCTGAGCTATACCCTTACCTGTGGTGTGTTGCTCTGGCCTCTGGAGTTTGTGGTGACCGATATTGTGAATGAATATTACGGGCAGAAAGCCGTAAAGCGCATTTCCCTTACCGCAGTGGGATTAATTATATATGCCTTTGTGATGTTCTATGTGGCCATACATGCACCCGCCAGCGATTTCTGGGTACATTCCAAAGAAGGGCAGGGCGTACCCAATATGCAGTCCGGCTTTAATGCTATCTTCGGACAAGGCATGTGGATCATTATCGGAAGCCTGGTGGCCTTTATGGTAAGCCAGCTTGTCGATGTATTTGTATTTCATAAGATCAAAGAGCGAACAGGCAATAAAATGGTCTGGTTAAGAGCGACAGGATCTACGGTAGTATCACAATTAGTTGATAGCTTTATTGTATTGTATATTGCGTTTAAATTAGGTAATGACTGGAGCTGGCAGCGTGTACTGGCAGTTTGCCTGGTCAATTATTCATATAAATTTGTCATGGCATTGGTGCTGACCCCCGTTATTTACTGGGCAGAGGGCCTTATAGACCGTTACCTGGGCAAAGACCTGGCCATGGCCATGAAGCAGGAAGCGGCAAACAAATAGAACACAAGCGTCGGAATTGAAACATTTATTTATATACTTTACAGCACTCTTATTATCGCTGAGCCTCTCTCCCGGAAAGGCCAGCGCGCAGTCTGTCGTAGATGATGAAGACCCGGATGCGGCATATGTGAGCGGAGATACCGTTTATGTTTCCGATACTTCGGAGGATGGTTATACGACCTATCCGACCGAGGAATATGAAGATGAAACCTTCACATTCTCTTACAGTGATTCTATAACGCCGGTTACCCCGGAGCCGAGAAAAATTTCAGATGCCACATGGGCCAAACTGACCTCCGATCCTGATTTTCGCTACACACAGCCTAAAGAGGAACCGGTGCAGGAATATAAAGAGTCTTTATGGTCCAAGATTATAAAGGCTATTTTCGGATTTTTTGCAGGACCCTTCGGCACATTCCTTTTGTGGGCTGTTGTAGGGCTTGTGGTCATTGCTATTATATGGCAGATCGTACGCCATAATGGATTGCCGATCTTTGGCCGTAAGGATAAAAAAGTAAGTAACCTGCAGCAGGACGAGCTGGCCGATGATTTTATACCCGAAAGCTGGGAAGACATCATCCGTAAAGCAGAGCAGATACCCGATTACAGGCTGGCCGTACGCCATAGCTATCGGCATATATTGCTGTTACTGCATGAGCGTGGTTTGATCGCATACAGCCCTTCAGGTTCTAACTACCAGTATGTATCTGTATTGAGACAGTCAGGGCATACCGAACTGCATGTATTACTGACGCAATTGCTGCGCCATTATGAGTACGCCTGGTATGGAGGCTTTACGGTTGATGCGGCGCATTACCAGTCTATACAGAGTATCTATCAACAATTGAAACAAAAAATCGCTTAAGCATTGCTCTTGAAACGTATCGCTTACATATTGCTCTGCATCCTGACCCTGTTTAGCTTTGAGGCTTGTATCAAGTCCGAGAAGAAAACAAACTGGGAGATACAGTATACTCTGGAAAGTAAAGACCCTTACGGTTTTTACCTGTTCGGGGAGATGCTGCCGCACCTGTATCCGCAGGCCAAAATTCATTTTATCCCTTCCAATGCCAATATCTTCACCACTAGTTCGCAACAGCAGAAAAGTGTTTATGTAGTACTGGCGGGTGCTGCGGCTTTCAGTGAGCAGGAAATGCGCCAGCTCGATGACTGGATGTATGAAGGTAATGATGTAGTGATCATTGCTGATGAATGGGATACTGCGCTGGTTCAGGCATTGCCGGTAAAGGTACTTAATGCACATCATGCCCTTGATACCGATACTGCTGATCATACCATTGATAAAGTGTATACCCTTAAAGCAGACGGGCAGCGGGCCGCATACCAGAGCAAGCGGATGTACTATAACATTTTTCCGGGCTTTCTGCAGGCAGATACCGCACAGCAACAACTTACGGAGATCGCCTGGGATGATAAAGGCAATATCTGTGCCGCAGTGCTGCGCATAGGAGACGGCAAGATGGTGGTAGCGACCAATTTTCTGTCCTGTTCCAACTACTTTCTCCTGCAGGGCAATAACCGGGAGTTTCTTTCCGATATATTCAGCTATACCTCAAAAGATGCTAAGAATGTATACTTCATGGTAGCATCGCAAAAGCGCACCAATCGTTCGGACTGGTCGGTACTCTGGGAGCATAAAGCCACGCGTGCAGCTATAATCCTTTCGTTTGTCGGATTGCTGATATATGTATTGTTCGGCTTAAAACGCAAACAGAAATCAATACCGGAAATTGCTCCGCTGACCAACGATGCAGCTTCATTTGCGGCAACTATAGCCAGTCTCTATTACAATAAACATAATAATCGTAACCTGGCACAGAAAATGATCCAGCACTTCCTGGAACATGTACGTACGAGTTACCAGTTAAATACCAATGTACTGGATCAGGCTTTTGTAGAAAAGCTGAGCCTGCGGTCGGGTATAGCATTGGCTGCAACGGAATATCTGTTCTCACAGATCAGGCAGGTACAGAGTGACAGTACTGAAATTAATGATGCATTTTTACATTCTTTATACAGGAATATTCAACAATTCTATAAAAAATAAATATTGAGTTATGGAACACCAGGAAACAAACCATACCGGTACAGAATATAAATCCAGACTGCCGATTGATACGATCTCCGTACTGATCGATAAAGTAAAGGCAGCGATAGGTAAGACCATCGTAGGGCAGCATGAGATGATAGAACTGCTGCTGACTGCATTGCTGGCCGAAGGACATGTATTGCTGGAAGGGGTGCCGGGTGTAGCCAAAACCTTGACGGCCAAGACAATGGCAAAGTTAATTGATGCACAATTCAGTCGTATTCAATTTACCCCGGATCTGATGCCTTCCGATGTGATCGGAACCAATATATTTAATCCGCAGACCACCAGGTTTGAATTCAGACAAGGGCCTATCTTCGGTAATATAGTGTTGATCGATGAGGTAAACCGTGCTCCTGCCAAAACACAGGCAGCTTTGTTTGAGGTAATGGAAGAACGACAAATTACTTCCGATGGGGTGACATACAGCCTGGACAAGCCGTTTATCGTAATTGCCACACAGAACCCGATTGAGCATGAAGGCACTTATCGCCTGCCGGAGGCACAACTCGATCGTTTCCTGTTTAAAATAGTGGTAGGGTATCCTACTATTGAAGAAGAATTAAACATCCTTAGCTATCACCATCACCGTGGTGCACAACCGCTTATTGCTGCTGTGGCAGCAGTGCTGAGTAAAGAAGAGCTGGAGCAATGCCGTACCTGGGTGCAGCAAGTGCATGTAGAAGAAAAGATACTGCAGTATATGGCACAGCTGGTAGCGGCTACTCGTAATCATCCGTCGCTATACCTGGGAGGATCTCCGAGAGCTACTGTAGCTTTATTGCATGCGGCTAAAGCACTGGCGGTACTGAGAGGACGTGATTTTGTAACACCGGAAGATGTGACTCATGTACTGGTACCTGCTTTAAGACACCGTGTGGCACTGACCCCGGAAAAAGAAATGGAAGGCATCAGCGCAGATGAGGTGCTGAAAGAAATGATTACTAAAGTAGAAGTGCCCAGGTAATTGGATTAAACCAAAATGAAAAAGTAAAAAGTTAATCATGTATAAAATTGTTGGGCGCCGGCATAGCCGGCGCCCAACAATTTTATACAAAAAGTAGTATTACTTAGCTGCAATTACAGAGATCTCTACATTTACCCCTCTTGGAAGACCGGCCACCTGTACCGTTTCTCTTGCAGGTTCATTTGCGGTAAAGAACTGTGCATATACTTCATTGATCTGGGCGAACTGGGCCATATCTGTAATGAAAATAGTACTCTTCAATACATGAGTAAAATCCATGCCGGCCTCGGTAAGAATAGCCTGTACATTTTCCAGTACTTTACGGGTCTCGTCCTGTATACCGGAGGTAACAATTTCGCCGGTCGCAGGGTCCATTGGTATCTGTCCAGAAACGAATAACATATTGCCGAATTGAGTGGCCTGGTTATATGGGCCTATAGGTGCCGGAGCGGCACTGGTATTGATAATTTTCTTTTCCATTGCACAAATATACAATTCAGAAAGATATGGGCTTATAGGAAAATTAAATCGGGATTTCCAGTGCTGAACAATTATCTTTGCGTATTAACTTATCATGGCAAATATATTATTTATCGATACCGCTGCACCGCATACACATGTAGCCGTCGGTGATGCAGATGGATGTTTGAATGAGCTGAAAAATGAACTGCCTAACCAACAGGCTGCTTCCTTAAATGATATGATCGCCCAGCTGTTCGCGCAGGTTCCCCTGGAGCTGAAAAATATCGATGCGATTGCGGTGAATGCCGGGCCAGGCAGCTATACTGGTTTGAGGGTAGGATTGGGTGTGGCCAAAGGCCTCTGCTTTGCGCTGGACAAACCGCTGATGCTGTTCAATAAACTGGAGCTCTTACTGAATCGCCAGCCACAACAGGCACTGGTCGTACTGAAAGCCAGAACAGGAGAGGGCTTTGCCATTGCAGGAAACAGCGCGCAGATCGATCTGCCTGCACAACACATCTTCTATAACGACTTCCCGTTTGATACATACAAGGATTATGCATTGATTACTGATGATGATGCCGTAAAAGCGGCACACAGTACTGCTGCTGATCTGGGATCGCATATACTGGATATCGCTTTATGGAACAGTCAGGCCCAGCAACGCTGGCATACACAGGACTTTGATGAACTGGCTTATGCTGAACCATTCTATCTGAAAGCGGCATTTACTACTGAACCCAAACAAAAATAATCTGTATGGAACTAGCTGCGAAAAAAGTATCAGACTCGTATACGATCATGAGTGAGTATGTACTGCCCAATGATACGAATACATTGAACAATCTGATGGGCGGACGGCTCATGTACTGGATGGATATTGCTGCTGCGATTGTAGCACAAAAACACAGCAATAAGCCATGCGTAACGGTATCGGTCGACAACGTCAATTTTCATAACCCGATCAGACTGGGCAACCTGATTACGATAGAAGGTAAGGTTACCCGTACCTTTAATTCTTCTATGGAGATTTATCTGTCGGTATGGGGCGAAGACCTGATCAAGCAGGAACGCTACTTATCTAACGAAGCATACTTCAATTTTGTCGCCCTGGATTCATTGGGTAAACCTACCCGCATCCCGGCGATAGAGCCGGAAACAGAACGGGAGCAGGAAATGTATAAAGATGCTTTACGCAGAAGACAATTGCGCCTGCTGCTGGCCGGTAAGCTCAAACTGGAAGATGAAGCAGAATTGAAATCTATTTTATTCCCGGAGAAAAAATAAGCTTATGAAACTGATCAGTGTAGTAGCTGCAAGTGAAAATAATGTGATTGGTATGAACAATACCATGCCCTGGCACCTGCCCGACGATCTGAAATTCTTTAAGAAGATGACCCTGGGTGGTCCGGTGATCATGGGTAAAAATACATGGATCTCTATTGGCGCCAGACCATTGCCTAAACGGGCAAATATTGTGGTATCAACGACGATGCCGGAAGATACACCGGGCGCTGTAGTCGTACATTCTTTTGAAGCAGCCCTGGATTATATCAGGGAGCATGTTCCGCTGGAAGGGGAAGAGCAGAAAGTAAGCCTTATCGGTGGCGGACAGCTCTATCGCCAGGTACTGGATCAGTGCGATGAGATCTTTATGACCCGTGTGCATACTGAGATTGAAGAGGGTACCGTATTCTTCCCGGAGATCCGTAATAATCCAGAATGGAAAAAGATTTGGGAGGAAGCCCATCCCAAAGACGAGCATCATATCTACAGCTTCACATTTGAACGCTGGATAAAAACTAACGCATAATTACCAAACATTGAATTACCTGCAATACCTGCTTAAGGCTAAAGGCCGTCATGGCACGCATTCTCCCTTTGTCTATGATTTTGTAGAACAGGCTTTGCATAGGCAGGCTGCATATCAATATCCTGCTGCTGTACTGCAAACACAGCAGTCCCGGGCCCTGTACCGGGTTTTATCTTTTCTGAACTATACACAACTGTATCTTGACCCAGCCTTGGCATCGCTGACTTGGGTTTCTGCTGCATTGCCCGGTGTAATTAATACTATTCCGGAACGGATACCTGAAGGTGCTTTGCTGATCATGGATGCAAAGCAGGCAGCTGAATTTATAACATCAGAATATTTACCAGAATCTGTACAAATACTGGTTTGGCACCCCGGCCATAGAGATGAAGAAACATTGAATGTACTCTGGGTACATCCGGCGTTTAACTGTACAATGTTTACCTGGAACTTTTCGGTACTGGTTGCTGATCCCGGGTTCAAGCGTAAGCAACACTATATCCTGCGCTAGGCAGGCAATTCTTTCTGCTCCTTTTTGATCTGACGATCTACCCAGTAGAGCAGTAATACCGCAAAATAGAAAATAGCACCGATTCTGTAGGTTTGCAGCAGCTCCGAAAACAGGTTGTTCAGGAAGAAGGCTGCAACGATCATTGCACTGGTTAGCGTTAAGGCACGGTACAGCTTGTCTTCTGTACGATGGTAGAGCTTCTGTGCATGGTAGAATAATGCGCTGATCAGCAAGCCATATAAGACCATAGCAGGCCAGCCCTGTTCCACCAGCATAAACAGGAAGTAGTTATGCGTAGTTGACTTCTCTGGGTTAGAACTTACATAAGTCTTGAATATGGTAACCGCATGCGGTTTGTAGTAATAATAGAAGTTGTTAGGGCCTACACCTACCAATGGATGCTCCTCGCTCATGCGCACTGCCGCAATCCAGCGGAAGAAGCGCTCGGCCGAGGACATGTCTCCACCTACAAAGCTGGCTTTGATAAGGTCATTAAATGTATGGCGGGTATAGGTTTGTTTAAAATCCGGTCTGAAATCGATATACTTATTGTTATAAGACATGAGGCCGATGACCACAAAACAAAAAGTAAAGAACAATGGCATAAACCAGTTAACCAGCTTTTTACGGATGGCCCACGCAATAATAAATGCAAATATGGTACCCAGCATAGCGGCACGGGCAAAGGCAAGGTACATACCCAGGAAGTAAAACAGGAACAAGCCTAAGTATAACAGGCGTAGCCTCTTATTTCCTTTATTATATCGCCATAGGATATAGAATACGGGTAAGACCATAGACATGACACAGGCATGATCTACGTGGTTATAGAAAAATGGCTTAACAACCAGATTGGTCTCTACATAACCGAATTTGAAATAAGCGTGGCGCGCAAATACAAACAGGGCCAGTAATGTCATCGGAATCAGGAATACTTTAGCTAATGTAAAGATGTCCTTTTTGGTCTGTAGTACAATGGCCGGCAATATGAAGAACACCAGTAATTGTATGGTATTAACCCCCAGATATTTAATAGAGTACAGCGGTATCTGTGAAAACATAACGGATACAATCAGCCATATATACTGCAGGAAAATGATCAGTGTAATAGGGTGGTGTATCAGGTTCTCAGGTAGGATACGCTTATGATATAGCAATAGGGCAATCACGATGCCCGCCATAAGTATAGTTAACGGAAGTTGCGGCAGGTACATCATAGATGAACCACCCACCTGGGTAATTACCGTAAGTGGGATGCAGATGACATAGAACCAGTAAAATGATTTCCAGTTCAGGATGATCCATGCGGTAAACGGAATAACAAACGGGATGCCTATAGCCCAGTAATGATGTGTATAGGAAAACACAGCAATACCTGCAAGCAACGCCAATACAGCAAGTGTATAAAACCAGCGTTCTTGTTTGTTTACATGAATAGCAACCGTATTATGTTCCGAACTCATTAAGCAGCGTTACTCTTAAATGCGTTAGCAATCAGTACCAGCAGGCTGGCAAAGATAAATGCAGCCAATGCACTGGCCAGTATAACCAGGTATGCAGGCAGGTTAGAGGTTACATTAGGAACATAAGGACCTGTTACACGGTAGAACACGTGCATCTTTTCACTATTCAGGAAACTGCTGTATTCATTTTTCAGAGAGGCCAGTTGAGCATTGCGCTCATCTAGCTTATCTTTTACCTCGATCAGGGATTGTAATTGCTCAATCGCAGCAGCATTGCTGGCATTGATCGTATAGTTACTGCTGAGCGTGTTGCCTCTTACCGGAAGCAACTCGCTGTATAAATTGTACTGCTTGCGGATAGCAGCGATACTATCAGTAAGGATCGCTACAGAATCGCTGATGCTTTTTCTTTTAAAGTCGATTTCTCTGGTTACATCTTTATTATAATCTTCAAAGAAGTTGATGTAAATGCTTTCTGCTTTTTGAAGTGCAGCTTCCAGTGCAGCATGTGCCAGTTTAGGATCTGTATCGGTAAACTTCGCTTCAATATCATAGTTGTCCGTACGCTTCAGTTTGAATGCGCTTTTGATGGCTATGAAAGCAGCTTCTTCAGATTTAAGCTTTTTTGTTTGCTTGTATTGTACTGCTTCATTGATATGACCTTTAACATCACCACTTTCCAGGATGGTCATGGCTTTGTCCAGCTCATAGTCTTTGGCAAATACATCTTTGGTATACAATGTATTGGCACCATATAACTGGTTACGGTCAAAGTTCATAAAGCCTTTTACGATAATGCTGGCTTCAGAAGTATACTCATTTGGTCTGAACGAAACGAATAAAACAGATGCAATCAGGCCTAGCGCCGTAATACCCCATACTAATTTGCCACGGGACTTAATTGTACGTATTATGGCTACAAGGTCATATTTATTTTGCTGCATTGGTAAAGTTTAATCTTGTTTTATGTTTTTAGGCGGATAAGCAATTTTTACTATATACTTTCACCAGCTTTCATCTTCTCTGCATTCTCGGCAAGCTGCAGGGCTTTCAGCATTTCGTCGATACCACCGTTCATAAACTCGTCCAGGTTGTAGCTGGTCATGTTGATGCGGTGATCGGTGATGCGTCCCTGAGGGTAGTTGTACGTACGGATCTTTGCAGAGCGGTCACCCGTAGTTACGATACTCTTACGTCTCTGGGCAATAGCTTCCTCGTGTTTACGTACTTCTTCTTCGTATAATTTGGTACGCAGCATAGACATCGCCTTTTCGCGGTTACCCAGCTGGGTACGCTCGGTCTGGCACACTACCACAGTACCGGTAGGGATGTGGGTCAGTAATACCTTGGTTTCTACCTTGTTTACGTTCTGACCACCGGAACCACCGCTTCGGGCAGTCTCCATTTTTACATCACTTTCTCTCAGTTCGAAATCGATCTCATCTGCTTCAGGCATAACCTGTACGGTAGCCGCAGAGGTATGCACACGGCCGCTGGCCTCTGTTGCAGGAACCCTTTGTACGCGGTGTACACCACTTTCAAACTTCAGGGTACCATATACATCATCACCTACAACCTCCAGTTGGATATCTTTATATCCACCCACAGTACCTTCCGCTTCATAGATCAGGGAAGCACGCCAGCCCTTTTTCTCGAAGTATTTCATATACATTCTGAACAGGTCACCGGCAAAAATGCTCGCCTCGTCACCACCGGTACCGGCACGGATCTCTAAAACAGCATTTTTATCATCCTGAGGATCTTTAGGGATCAACAGCTGGCGAATCTCTTCTTCTAACGTATCTTTTTCTTCTTCTTGTATAACCAGCTCTTCTTTTGCCATATCTCTCAGATCAGCATCACTTTCACTGGCCAGAACTTCTTTGCCGAATGCAATACTGTCCAGACAGTTTCTGTACTTCTGGTATGCTTGCATCAGCGGTTCTAACTTTTTGTATTCTTTAGATACCTGGGTGAACTTTTTATTATCACTTACGATCTCAGGATTCGTTAAAGCGATGCCAAGGTCATTAAATTTCGCTTGTAAGGCTTCTAATTTTTCTATCATTTAGATTTAAATGAACAATTTGTATTGTCTGTAAAATAAAGTGCGCTAAGATAGTATTTTATTCGCAAACCATATACAGTTCTGTTATTTTTAAGTGGCAGGAATGTTATTTAGTGATCAGTATTCTTTCTGGAATTTATCTGATAAAAAATTGCAATATAATTAGAAGAGGTAGTGAAATAATAACTGCGTTTTTGCAGCGATACAATATTATAAGGTATGTGATCAACTCTGATTTATCAGGCTGGTTCACATGTATTATTTTAATACGTATTTTCGATATAATTATTGTCGCCTTTAGGTTTTAAGTTGAATTATTAAAAATCATTTCATTACTTTTGCCCATTACCAGTGAAGTACAAACTATGCCGATATTAAGTCCAGCCATCAAGCAGATTATGAAAATGCGCCTCAACGCAGTGGATAATTTTATGCTTAACCCGATCGATACCCAGAAAAAGGTATTTAATGATCTTATTGGCTCGGCACAGTTTACTGATTTTGGTAAAAAATATAGCTTTGATACCATCAATGCTATTAAAGAATTTAAGGAGCGTGTACCGGTACAGGAGTATGATGATGTAAAGCCTTATATACAGCATATCCTTGACGGTGAGCAGAATGTGCTCTGGAATACTCCCATCAACTGGTTTGCCAAAAGTAGCGGTACGACCAGCGATAAAAGCAAATTTATTCCCGTTAGTAAAGAAACCCTGGATGATACACATTACCGTGCCGGTAAAGATGTACTGGGTATCTATGTACGCATGTACCCGGATACCGGATTGTTTGGCGGTAAGTGCCTGACCATTGGTGGTAGTCACCAGGTAAACCAGATGAATGCCGACTGCTTCTATGGCGACCTTTCTGCAGTAATGCTGCAGAATATGCCGTTTATAGGGCAGATTATGCGCTCTCCGGACCTGAAAGTAGCCCTTATGGACGAGTGGGAGAGTAAGATTGAAAGCATTATCGATAGCACCCTCGACGAAAACATTACTTATATAGCTGGTGTGCCCACCTGGACGCTGGTATTACTTAAACGTATTCTCGAAAAGACGGGCAAGACTGATATCCGTGAGGTATGGCCTAACCTGGAATTATACATCCATGGCGGGGTAAGCTTTAAACCTTACCAGAACCAGTTTAAACAGCTGATTCCGCATGAGGATATGCATTACCTTGAGACCTACAATGCTTCTGAAGGCTTCTTTGCCGCACAGGATACACCTGATAGTGAGAACGGTATGCTTTTGTTCCTCAACCATGGTATATTCTTTGAATTCATGCCGATGGAAGAGGCTGGCAAAACCCACCCGAATACTTTAAACCTTAGAGAAGTTGAGCTGAATACCAATTACGCATTGATTATCAGTACCAATAGCGGACTGTGGCGTTATATGGTAGGTGATACCATTCAGTTTACCTCTCTGGAGCCATTCCGAATTAAGGTAAGTGGTCGTATCAAACACTTTATCAATGCATTTGGTGAAGAGGTAATCATCGACAATAGTGACCATGCCATTGAAAAAGCCTGTGCTGCAACCGGTGCTATTGTGAATGATTATACTGCTGCCCCGGTGTATATGACCGGCGACAGTAATGGTGCTCATGAATGGATCATTGAATTTGAACAATTACCAGTGCCATTAGACGTTTTTGTTACCGAGATGGACCTGGCTTTACAGGCTGTAAACTCCGACTACGAAGCCAAGCGTCATAAAGATATTGCATTGCGTATGCCGATTGTACACCCGGTACCTAAAGGCAGCTTTAATGCATGGCTGAAGTCTAAAGGGAAGCTCGGCGGACAAAATAAAGTACCGCGCCTGTCTAACGAACGTAAGTTTGTGGAAGAGATTCTGAGTTTTCTGGCTACAAATTAGGAAGAGCGTTTCTGACGCAATTGCTGCAAAAAGCGGTACTTCCACCAGGCATATAGAGCACTTTCCCTTGCCAGCAGAAAGCCAATACGTCCATCCAGGAAACCTTTCTTAAATATATACTGCTTCATAAACGCATTCAAACCGGAGAGATAAGGTTTGGATGAGGTGTATTTTTTACCCTTTTCCAGCATATTTTCCGCGCTCAGCAAGGCATACTTCCGGTTTTTGGCGCGAATGTCTGCCGTATTTTCTGCGGTATGATGATATAAAATACCCTTCAGGGTTTCGAATGTTACCTGTTTGGGGAAGGTCAGCGCTTCATGCACTTTCTCCGTATCCCAGCTCACCGCCTTGCGGTTGTATAGCCTCTTTTTTAATTCTTTAGATTCCCCAAAGGTACCGTAACGGACACGTTCAGTTCCTATGCGGTGCACCAGCAGGAGGCAATATACCGTATTGATCTCTTTAAACTGAACCGCGGCAAGACTTTGCTGTAATTCCGGCGAGGCAATCTCATCACTGTCTACCGATAATATCCAGTCATATTTCGCTTTGGTCGCCAGTTCATTCTTGGTAGGTCCGTAACCCTTCCAGGTCAGCAAATGCGGTTTGACATCCGGGTACTGCAGGGCAAAATCAGCCACATCAGCCGCCAGCAGGCCATTAAAACCTACCAGTATATCATCGCTCACCCGGCGGTAACTGTCTATTACCTGCAGCAGGGTACTGTTGATCACATTACTGATAATACATACTGAAAATGCCATAATAGCCTTATAATTAATATCTTTGTGCTGTTGCAAAAAAGACCTCAAAATAACAAATTATAAGCTGTCAAACACTACATTGATGTTAATTTTTTTAGTCGGCATGCCCGGAGTGGGCAAATCTTACTGGATGAAAAAGCTGAGCCGGCAGTTTGGTTACGAAGCTGTAGATATGGACCGCTTTATCGAACAGCACACCGGAAAAACAATACCCGAACTCTTTGCAGAAAGTGAAATGACCTTCCGTAAAGCAGAACAGGAAGCCTTACATTTACTTACTAACCGTTATGCGGGGTTATCCTGTATCATTTCTACCGGTGGCGGTGCCCCTTGTCATTTCGATAATATGGACTGGATGCTGAAACATGGAGCAGTGATATACCTTGAGGGCAGTGCCGCATTTATACAAAGTCGTCTGGCACATTCTAAAGTAGCGCGGCCTATGTTTACCAATATAGCTCCCGACGAGCGACTCGGGTTTATAGAAACTCTAGTTGCACTACGCAGCCCTTTTTACGAAAAAGCGACATATACGGTTGATGCATTATCGGCAACAATAGCTATCTTTGCGGGGCTTTTTAACTCACCCCATTCTAATTAGATCTTTATGTACAAGCAAGCATTGGTCGCCGCAACCATTTTCGGTATGCTGGCCGTAATCCTGGGTGCATTCGGTGCACACGCATTAAAAGAAAAACTGAGCCCGGAATTACTGAATACTTATGAAACCGCTGTGAAATATCAGTTCTACCACACCTTTGCCTTACTGGCGACAGGTATCATGTTTGCCTACATGCCTTCTGTATGGCTGCAGAGAGCCAGCCTGATGTTTATTATAGGAGTAGTATTGTTCTGTGGTTCTATCTACGCACTGGTTGCCTTAAAACATAACGGATCAGTAGGACTGAAAGGGCTGGGTATCATCACCCCTATAGGAGGTGTATTTTTTGTGCTGGGCTGGTTATTCAGCCTGCTGGGCATCTTGCAGCACACACAAAAGTCTTAATTTATTGTATAATTATACTTTGAGCGTTCTGTCCTGATTCAGGGCAGAACGTTTTTTGTTCAGGTCATCCTGCTTATGATAATTCGGATGTAACATTGTCTCTTCGAGCACCTCAGCGACCGGGCTTGGATAATGCTGGCGCAAATTTCAAACCTGCGTTTGCCGCAAATGATACGTTTGTAAAGTTATGTCTACACATGGTCACTCCCATGCTGACGAGAATGTAATGGAGTGGAAAAATCACCTCTGTATTTACTGATTCTCCTTTTTTATTATAATTTAGGGGAATTAGAGATAAAATTCTCATTACCGATAATGAAGCATACATTAAGTATTATTTGTACCATTTTATTCCTGCATATTTTCTGCTCCTCTTGTAATTTAGGAGGCATAAAAGAGCAGGCAAATAAACAATTTGGCGATCAGCATTTTAAAACGGCTATTGCGTTGATTGAACTGCATAAAGTCCGCTTTGGTACATACCCCGAAAGCCTGGATAGTCTGAAGTATGCCGGTGACTGGGATAAGATCATAAATGGATCTGTTCATTATGAGAAGCTGGATAGTGGCTATGTACTTGATCTTGTCAACGGGTGGATAGGCAAACCGAATACCTTAACATATCCAGATGAGTTCTGGCAGGGACTGGGACTGGTAAAATCTAATATGAAACCCTGATATAATTATTCATAACTATGGCAAGACGTATTATAGGATATATTCTTTTAGTAGTAGGAGCACTAATTCTGATGTTTTTCAGAGACTATAAGGGCACTATGATTTCTTTTCCATTCATTTATAGTTTATGCGGCTTATTGCTATGTGTGTTGGGCTGCGTGTTGTTGTATCTGGAAAAAAAGAGAAAGGCACTTCATGTACATAATCAATATAAGGAAACTATTGAGCATATAATGCAGCATGGACAGAAGGTCAAAGTAGACCTTAGCCAGTGCGAGATCAGGGAAAACAATTATAGTGAAGAAAGAGAAAGATATGCAGCTGATGGCTTGTTCGCAACATTAGGTGTCGCACAGGATATACAGGCATTGAATCTGTTGACCAATGCAACAAGAAATGTGGAGAACGTACAGGTAAACCAGTCTGTAATTATATTTCATTATGATTACGGTGGAGGATTAGAACGCTTTGTAAGCCCTGTGCTTCCTTTTGACCGTACAACACTTCTACTAAAACTGGGGCGAGAAAAAGAAACTACTTTATATATAGACCATAACAATACCCGCAGGTACTATTTCGACCTGGAATTCCTGTTTGAGTAGTAATAGAGCCGTGTGGACATATAAATGAACTCATTGCATCAATGGAAGTGAGGCGATCTTTATCGGTATTTTTTTAACTGAGTCTCCGCTTAAAGGAAATAAAGACTAGCATTATGATTTAAGTAGCCTATATATCTTTTGCTACCTTTTGCCTTGATGCAAAAGGTAGCAAAAGATATATAGGCTGTATAAATCCCTGGCTAAAAATCAATGTGTCGGTCGGTCGCAAACCAGACTCACTGCGCTCAGACAGTGGTTTCCGACTTTATCGACCGAGCCAATGATTTTATGAACGCCGGATTTATAAGGCCTTTCGAGCGATCTGTACAGTACGGATCGCTTATTGTTTTCATCACAGCGATAGCCATTTTGGAATGGAGTTGCGATCGTTGAGCACCGAACGGATCAAACGTTAAGCTCAAACGATCAATGCACGCAATGGTACAAAATGGCGGTGCTATGCAATCGCCTTGATGAAAACAAAGGCATTTTTGGTCCTTTTGTTGCCGGACAAAAGGACGGATAAGGTCGGTTACTGCTTGCGGATAGTCAGTATCCTTTTAACAAAATCTTCTCTGAATCGGGCCATAAAGGACCGTGCACTCCGCGGGCTTCTCCTTAACTTTGCGACACTTCAAAAAAAGTTTTCAATCTGTCATGAACTTCAGGAAGCTAAGTCACATACTGCTACCTTTACTGATCTTCTTCGGCCTTCAGGCCGACACTATTGAGGGCTTCATACAGCAACAAACATTGCAGCAATGCAGTGTCTCCAAACACAAAAAGACCAAGCAAAACCAGGACGATCCTGATGACGATGCGGCCATTGTCCGTAAAGTCCATCTTCCGCAGGCTTTCATCGTAGAGCCGTTTACTCCGCTGGAAGATCGTGTTGCTGTCAGTTACCCAAGCCTTATCACCGGCCATCATGCCTGTCCCGTAAATGCCCGGGCCATGCAGGAAGTCTGCTTCGGTTTACTCTTTCTCCAGCATTTGTTTTAGTCAGCTGCATCCCTTAACCAGCCTCTGTTCCAGAGGCATGTAGACCTATGCATAGCGCCTGCGCTTCGCATCAGGTATTCTATTACTATATTTTTAATTCCTGTACCGGAGGCTTTGTAAGAAGTCGCCTGTATGGCTATTCGTAATTTTCCTTTTATCAATACAATGATCAGAAATTATTGGATGTATATCCTTGCAGCCGCTATATTAGCAACAGGCTGCGGCAATGAGCGTTCCGCAAAAAATGAAGACAAGGTAACCGTGTATCCCGTGTTCCATCCCCGTCAGAAAGACACCGTGCTTAATATTCCCTATGTAGCCGATATACAGGCTTATAAGAATGTAGAAGTCCATGCCCGCATTGAAGGTATGCTGGAGAAAATATACATCAAAGAAGGACAGGTTGTGCATAAAGGACAGCTGCTGTTTAAAATAAACGACAGTGAACTGCAGATCGAGCGTACCAAAGCCGATGCTGCTTATAAAAGTGCAATGGCCGATGCCCGTGTGGCGCAGGTAGAGGTAGAGCGTGTGCAGATACTTGTCGATAAAAAGATCATTACCAAGACAGAACTGGATCTGGCTAAAGCCAAGTACAGGGCCATGATGGCTAAAGCAGATGTGGCCCTGGCCGATAAATCGGCAGTAGAAAAACGCATTTCTTATACGCATATCGCTTCACCATTCGACGGAATAGTAGACCGTATTCCGCTCAAAGAGGGTAGTCTGCTCGCCTCCAATTCCCTGCTCACCACTATATCCGATATTCATTCCGTATTTGCTTATTTCAATATCAGTGAGAACGAGTTTTTTAAAATCCGTAGCCATGGCGATACACAGGAGGTTTTATCTATAAGCCTTATCCTGCCCGATGGCTCTACCTACCCGCACCACGGTAAGCTGGAATCTGCAGAGAGTGAGATCGATGCCAGCACCGGTAACATCGCCTATAAAGCAAAGTTTGAGAACCCGGAAAAGATCCTGAGACACGGAGCATCCGGCAGGCTCTTAATCACAAGGCCAATGAAGCAAGCCATGCTCATGCCGCAGAAAGCCGTGTTTGAAATACAGGATAAGAATTATGTATTCGTCGTAGATGACAAGGGTACCGTACGCCAGCGCAGTATTGCAGTAGCCCAGCGTGTGGCAGACTACTACCTGATTAAGGGCGGTCTGGATACCAAAGATAAGGTAGTACTGGAGGGCATACAGTCTTTAAGAGAAGGACAGGTGATCAAAACAAGGCAGTCACAGCTCTAAAATGCCGGTTTATTTACTATACGATTAACAAACGAATTTCAATATAATGGTAGAAACTTTTATCAGAAGACCGGTATTATCGCTCGTGATATCGATCATCATAACCCTGATCGGCGTACTGGCCATGTTCCAGTTGCCGATCACCCAATTCCCCGATATCGTACCGCCCTCGGTTTCGGTAACCGCACGCTATACCGGCGCTAATGCCGAAGTGTCAGTCGATGCCGTAGCCGTTCCTTTAGAGAAGGCCATCAATGGGGTGCCCGGCATGACCTATATGTCCACTGTTTCTGGCAATGATGGTGTGACCATGATCACCGTCTATTTCGAAGTGGGTACCGATCCCGATGTAGCTGCCGTAAACGTGCAGAACCGCGTCACCACTGTGCTGGATGAACTGCCCGAAGAGGTGATCAAAGCCGGGGTAACCACCGAGAAAGAGGTAAACAGTATGCTGATGTACCTCAACATCACCAGTACCGATAACAATGCAGACGAAGATTTTATTTACAACTTTACCGACATCAATATCCTTAAGGAATTAAAGCGTATTGATGGGGTAGGCCGTGCCGAGATCATGGGCCAGAAAGATTATGCCATGCGGGTATGGCTGAAGCCTGATAAACTGCTGGCTTATAATGTATCTGCCGACGAAGTGATCGAAGCCCTGCGCCAGCAGAACGTTTCCGCAGCTCCGGGTAAGACCGGAGAGAGCTCCGGAAAGGCGCATAACCAGTTGCAATACGTACTGCGCTACACCGGCAAGTTCTCAGAGCCGGATCAGTACGGCAATATCGCCATCCGTTCCCTGAGCGATGGTTCTATACTGAAGCTGAAAGATGTGGCCGATGTAGAATTTGGTGCCATGAGTTACAGTATGGTGTCCAAGAGTGGTGGTCGTCCTGCCGCTTCGATCATGATCAAGCAGCGTCCCGGCTCCAATGCCAGCGAGGTAATTGATAATATCAAAGCCAAGATGGGCGAGCTTAAAGAAAGTTCCTTCCCTCCGGGTATGGAGTTCAGTATGGCATATGACGTATCCCGTTTCCTGGATGCTTCTATTTCAGCCGTACTCAAAACCCTGCTGGAAGCCTTTTTGCTGGTAGGTGTCGTCGTGTTTATTTTCCTGCAGGACTGGCGTTCGACCCTCATTCCCGTACTGGCTGTACCCGTATCGCTTATCGGTACCCTGGCCTTTATGATGATGCTGGGCTTCTCCATCAACCTGCTGACCTTATTCGCACTGGTGCTGGCCATCGGTATCGTGGTCGATAATGCCATTGTGGTGGTTGAGGCTGTGCATGTGAAAATGACGGAAGAACATATGCCGCCACTCGAAGCCACGATTGCAGCAATGAAAGAAATTACCGGGGCCATCATTGCCATTACCCTCGTGATGTCTGCCGTGTTTATACCGGTAGCCTTCCTGAGCGGACCTGTGGGTGTATTCTACCGCCAGTTCTCTCTTACACTGGCCTTTGCTATTGTCATCTCCGGGATTAATGCCCTTACGCTTACCCCGGCCTTATGTGCCATTATGCTGAAGCACATTGATCCTTCAAAGAAAAAAGGATGGCTGCAACGCTTCTTCAACGGCTTTAACCGTGGTTTTGATAAAACCACACAGGGTTATCAGAAAGTGCTGAAACGTACCGCAGGCAAGCGTTTGCTTACTATGGGACTATTAGTCGCTTTCTTCGTAGCCACCTGGGGTGCTGCGGCTATATTGCCCGGAGGCTTTATCCCGACAGAAGACCAGGGTATGATCTATGTCAATGTAACGACTCCGCAGGGTGCTACAGTAGAACGTACAGAGACGGTATTGGATGAACTGAATAAAATGACCGGGAAGGTCGGCGGTGTGGAGAGTGTAACCACACTGGCCGGCTACAGCCTTACCAATGAGATTGCCGGTGCCTCTTATGGCATGGCTATGATCAACCTCAAAGGCTGGAAAGACCGTAAGCAAACGGTGAATGAAGTAATGGACAGCATCAATGTGCTGATGGCACGGATTACCGATGCGAAGATTGAAGTCTTTGCCCCGCCTACGGTTCCGGGCTTTGGTAATACCAGTGGTTTTGAACTGCGCCTGCTCAATCGTGGTGCCGGTACGGTAACAGAGACATCAGAGATCACTAAAGAATTTATAGAAGCTATCGAGGCTACACCGGAGGTGACCAATGTCTTTACCAGCTTTGATGCCACCTTCCCGCAATACATGATCCATATTGATTATGATATGGCAGCGAAGAAGAATGTAACGGTAGATAATGCGATGAATACCCTGCAAACCCTGCTGGGTAGCTATTACGCAACTAACTTCATTCGTTTCGGGCAGATGTATAAAGTAATGGTCCAGGCTGCACCGGAATACCGCCGCGAGCCGCAGGATGTATTGCATCAGTATGTCAAGAATGCCCATGGAGAGATGGTGCCTTTCTCAACCTTTGCCCGCATAGAACGGGTATATGGCCCGGAACAGCTGACCCGCTATAATATGTACACCTCCGCCATGATCAATGGAGAGCCTGCACCGGGCTACAGCAGCAGCGATGCGATTAAGGCGGTAGAGCGTGTGGCAGCAGAGAAGCTGCCCCGTGGTTATGGTTTTGACTGGAGTGGTATGACCCGTGAAGAGATCCTGTCGGGCAACCAGGCGGTGTATATCTTCGGGCTCTGCCTCATATTCGTATACCTGCTGCTGGCCGCACAATACGAAAGTTTCCTGTTACCTCTACCGGTGATCCTGAGTTTACCGGCCGGTATTTTCGGTTCGTTTATCTCCCTGAAACTCTTCGGACTGGACAATAATATCTATGCACAGGTAGCCCTGGTCATGCTCATAGGCTTGCTGGGTAAGAATGCCATCCTGATTGTAGAGTTTGCGATACAGCGCCATAAAGACGGGCTCACCATTATGCGTGCCGCAATCGAAGGCGCAGCGCAGCGTTTGCGTCCGATCCTCATGACTTCCTTTGCCTTTGTCGCCGGACTCATTCCGCTGTGTATGGCCAGTGGTGCAGGGGCTATGGGTAACCGCTCTATCGGCGTGGCCGCAGCCGGGGGCATGCTCATCGGTACCTTATTCGGTGTGCTGGTTATCCCGGGACTCTACGTGCTGTTTGCCAGCCTGGACAGGAAGAAGAAAAAGAAAGTGGTACCTGTCTCCGTGCAGCACCAGGTTTCAGATGAATTTAAAAAAACAGAAAATGCACATAAAAACTAAATATATACTGGCCGGAACCCTTAGTCTTGGAGTACTGTCCGGCTGTAAGATACCTCAGAATATACCGGTGCAGCAGGCGCAGACAATGCCTGCTGCCTATCCGCAGCATACGGCCGATACGATTACCGTAGCCCAGCTGAAGATCAATGATTTTTTTACCGATATCCATTTGCAGCAACTGATTCGTGCGGTATGGGATCATAACCTTGATCACCGTATTGCCGCCCATCAGCTCGATATTGCACAGGCATATCTTAAGGCACGCAAAGGTGCACTCTTGCCTGCGGTGCAAGCAGGTGTGCGCTCTTCGGGTACCCGTTATGGTAAGTATACAATGGAGGGTGTGGGCAACTTTGATACCAATCTCTCTCCCAATATAGAAGATGGACAGCGCATCAATACTACAGTGAGCCCTGATTTCTGGCTGGGACTAAATGCCACCTGGGAGGTAGATCTCTGGGGTAAACTGGCACAGATGAAAAAGGCGGCACAGCTGCGCGTGCTCTCCAGTGAGCAAGGCAGGGCATTGCTCCGCTCCGCACTGACGACACAGACAGCAGCACTGTATTACGAACTCGTCACCCTGGATATTGAAGTAGATATCCTGCAGGAGAACATTGTTTTGCAGCAGAAAGCACTGGAAGTAGTAGAGGTACAGAAGGAAGTGGGCCGTGCTACAGAGCTGGCCGTACAGCAGTTTAAAGCGCAGTTACTCAATACAGAAGCTACTTTATTTGAAGTAAAGCAGCAGATCCGCGCAGCGGAAAATCAGCTGAACCTGTTGCAGGGCCGCTATGAGGGAACTATTGCCCGCAGCCATAGTTTTGATGTAAAGGGTTTGTCTCACCTTGTTAAACTGGGACAACCCAATCAGCTGCTGACTTATCGTCCCGATATCATGTCTGATTATTATGAGCTGGAGGCTACTCATGCTGATGCAAAGGCTATTCGTGCGGCATTCTTTCCAACCCTGCAGGTATCGGCCTACCTGGGGCTGAATAGTTTTAATCCGGAAAAGGTATTTAACCCCGCTTCTCTTATTGCACAGTTACTGGGCGGACTAACCGCCCCGGTCTTTGGGCAGCATCAGTTGCGGACCGGTTTTAAAGTAGCACAATCTCAGCAGGAAATTGCTTTCCTGCGTTATCAACAGACGGTAAACCGTGCTTTCCAGGAAGTAAAGACCCTGGTGAGCGAAATGGACAATAACCAGAAGGTACTGGACCTGAAAAAGCTGGAAACCGAGGCGCTCTCGCGAAGTGTGGATATTGCCAATGAAATGTATGTAGCGGCATATGCAAATTACCTGGAGATCATAGCCGTACAAAAAAGTAAACTGGCTGCAGACCTGGATCGCCTGCGTGCACGGCGCAACCAGATGCAGATTATGATACAGCTCTACAAAGCCCTTGGTGGCGGCTGGAGCTAAACTTTGTTTATTAGTGTTTGTGTTGGTGCTGCCTGTTCAGGCAGCACTTTTTTGATTTATTCCTTCAAGTTGATTAAATCACTGTTTCTATCTTAGTATTAAACAAATAAATGCTAGTTTAGCTTCTTTTCTATTTTGTCTATTATGAAAAATGCAACTGTCCTGTTTTGTATTTGTTTGTTTATGGCTTGTGCTAATGCCACTCCTCAGGTTGTCGTGACCAGAGTTGACCAGCCTGCTGCTCCTGTAAATGATACTTTAAATAAAGCCGCGCTATCTGTTGTTTTAGATGCCATTGAGAAGCTACCTAATATAAAAGCAGATGGAGATAAAATCTATATAGATAATCGTAACATTACTATCCAGGCTACGGTTGAACAAGATGTAGCACATGAAGGAAACTGGTTCCTGGCAGCTAATTTTGTTACTTCATATGATAATTTAAAATTGAGTTTTGGTTCAGTTGGTATAGGCAACAACAGGATGGAGGCGATGCAGGTTTGCCTGGAAGAATGGTATGGAGCCTTTGGTGTATCATTCATCAACATGATTAAAGATAGTAGCTATGTACGGTTGGATGATAAGAAAGTATTTGCGGGATTAATGGGAATCAGAGGAGAGTTACCGGATGGTAGCTGGCTTAATGGCAGTGATGCTACGACACTGAAGATAATGAATAATCTACAGTCATTTATATCAGCCTCTTCATCACATATTACATCTGTTGATCTTAAATTGTTGATTAATAACGGAGTACTTGAGGATGGTGAATGTAGAATTGACAATAAACATTCACCAGAAGTATTGAATGCATTGAAAAAAATGAAATGGCCTGTTTCAGCTTCACCATTTATGTTCAAACAGTTTTATCTGATCAAAAAAGGAACATCTAAATAAATTTTGCGCTAAGCAAATTTAATTATGAAGCTATCAGCATGAATTATGCTCTCGCCAGAGTGGATTATGACACGTTTTAAGATAATTATGGTACTGTTAGGGTAGAATATGATCTCGTCAGTGCAGATTATTACGCCTTCAGAATGGGATATGCTTTCGCCAGAACAAATTATGTTATGATCAGAATGGATTATGCTTCCTGTACAATGAGTTATGCTTTTCTCTGAAGAATTTGTAATATACACATATCTCCACGCCACTCCATTTGCTCGAAATGCCGGAAAGAATCGCTTCGTCATGTCGACCTTGTGGAGACATCTCCTTTAGTGTTTGTCAGGAGATGTCTTCTATCTTTTCACTTTTGAATTTTCACTTTTGAATTCAGCCTTCACGCCTTACAACCGCTGCTGCAATTGCTGTGCCCATTTGATGAGCTGCTGCTGCTGTGTACTGTTCAGCTGCGCATCACGATGCACCAGGGTATAAGACTTCAGGGGCATTTCATGTCGCTGTATGGTTTCTACAACTTCTTCCAGTTTGTGTTTTTGTTTGTCCGCAGTGTAGGTTGCAAACTCATCAAAGTTCAGGTGTTCTTTTCCTTCTTCTATATGATGATCCAGCCACCAGCCCAGGGGTTGCAGTTTGAAATACCAGGGGTATTGTGTATTGTTGGAATGGCAGTCGTAACAGCTGGTCTTCAGTATCTGCTGCACATCTGCCGGTACGTCGAAATGCTTCTCTATAGCGGTATGTGTCGGATGGGAATGAATATTAAGTGCAGGTTGAAAAAACTGCATGGCTATAATTGCGGCCAGTGTACCTAAAAGTATTTTTTTGCGGGTTGTAGGGGTCATGATTGTATGGAATAAGCAAATGATAATGTATCAGCAAAGTCTAAACCCACATGTCTTCATTATACCACAAGATAGCACATTTTCCTTTTATATAGCAATAATAATAAATTAATATCACTACATATATTATTGCTTTAGGTACGATCTTTGTCCAGCCATTTGCCCACTTCCGGAGCTTCATAATTGCGCATCTGCTGCAGCAGGGTATCGATATGTTCATCAGCGATCAGCATATCCCTGTTCTGTTTGCTGAGGAAACCCTGGTGCATCATAGCATCGGCCATGGCCAACAACGGATCGTAAAAGCCCTGTACATTTAACAGACCCATAGGCTTGCGATGCAGCCCCAGCTGCGCCCAGGTCAGCATTTCAAACAATTCTTCCATCGTACCGAAACCACCGGGCAGGGTAATGATGCCGTCGGAAAGTTCATGCATTTTGGTTTTGCGCTCGTGCATGGTGTCAACCAGTATCAGATCGGTAAGGCCCTCATGTGCGATCTCTTTGGTGCGCAGAAATTGAGGGATCACCCCAATCGCCTGACCGCCTTCATCCATCACGCCATCGGCTACAGCGCCCATCAGTCCTACTTTAGCGCCACCATAGATGAGCTGTAGTCCTTGTGCCGCAAGGGTTTTGCCCAGGGCATATGCCTGTTGTGCATAGACAGTTTCTGCACCGGAGCTGGAACCGCAGAATACGGCGATACTGGTAATATTCATATGTATATGTTTTAGTGTTGTTTATCCGATTTTCAGTCCGTTATCTACTGATTTGTCGATCGTTAAAAGTGTTACCTCATCTGCATTTACAGCACCCAGTACCAGGCACTCACTTTTGATATTAGCGATCTGTTTGGAGGGAAAGTTAACCACCGCAATGACCTGTTTGCCTACTACCTCTTCCGGTACATATCGTTTGGTGATCTGCGCTGAACTTTTGCGGGTGCCCAGTGCTCCGAAATCGATCAATAATTTATAAGCTGGTTTGCGCGCTTCCTCAAATACCTCCGCACCAATAATCGTGCCTACGCGCATATCTATTTTCTCAAAATCATTCCAGTTGATCAGTTCTTTTGTATCCATTATTTTTCTTTATTGTAATGCTGTTTATCCAGGGCATACCAGTTAATTGGTCTGCCATTTTCATCCTCAAATACTTCTATAAACCGGAAACCCAGTTTGCCCAATACATGCTGCGATGCTGCGTTATCTACATCCGTCATGGCGTAGAGGTTGTCTGTGTTCAATTGAGTAAAACCATAGTCCACAATAGCTTTACCGGCTTCTGTTGCATAGCCTTTACCCCAGTGCTTCTGTTTGAAACGATAACCAAGCTCATAGAAATGCTGGTGCCCGTTGAAGGGTTCCGGAAAGAACTTCAGTCCAGCCCAGCCAACGCATTCACCATTCAGCTTATCGACTACCGCCCAGCGGGCAATACCATAATCGCGATATTGCTGTTGCAGCATATCGATCATTTTATATTGCTCCTCTATCTGTTTCAGAGGTTGATTGTAGATATAGCGGTGTACATCAGGATCAGAATCCATTTCGAAAAGATCGGTGGCATCCGCTTCAATTATTTCTCTCAGCAATAGTCGTTCGGTTTCCAGGAGTATATCAGGCATGGTGTATTTTGAAATGAGGTATCCGTAAAGATAAGTGTTTTGTGACAATCGGGTTGGTTATGGTATTTTTATGAAATCATTTCAGGCGAAATTTATTGTAACTGAATCAATAATTTTGATAGTCCGTTTGAGCTTACCTTTCGAGCACCTCAGGGTACAAAACTTTCAGTTATTGAGGCACCAACTAAAATGGGACATCGCTGGACTGGCCTTATAAATCCGGCGTCAAGAAAATCATTGGCTCGGTCGATCAAGTCGGAAACCACTGTCTGAACGCAGTGAGTCTGGTTTGCGACCGACCGACACATTGATTTTTAGCCAGGGATTTATACAGCCTTGATTTTTTTGCGGTACCTTTTGCATCAAGGCAAAAGGTAGCAAATCAAAATAAAGCGGAATAATATTTGTTTTCTGAAAGTAGCTATTCATTCGAAAACACCCCAATCCTTATCTTTGAATGCTTAAATATAAATACCTATGAGAAAAATAATCTTAGACCTCGCCGTCAGCCTGGACGGCTATATCGAAGGCCCGAATGGGGAGATTGACTGGTGCATTATGGATGATGATATGGACTTTGACGGTTTTCTTTCTGGTATCGACACCATATTTTATGGCCGTGTGAGTTATGATATGTGGGGTAATTACCAACCGGAGGCTGATGCTGCCGAAGCAGAGCAAAACCTCTGGAAGGGCGTACATGCCAAACAGAAATATGTATTTTCATCTGCAAAAAGTACAGACGAAAGAGCCACCTTTATTAATGAAGATCTGATGCAGCAGGTAAAGGCCATACAACAGCAGGAGGGAAAATATATCTGGCTGTATGGTGGCGCCAAACTGATCAAAACCTTTATCCATCATAACCTGATTGATATATACCGTGTATCGGTACACCCTGTAGTACTGGGCGCCGGTAATCCGCTGTTTGATCAGCTTAAAGAAAGAATAAACCTGGAATTGAGTGAGGTAAACCGTTTTCGCTCGGGAGTGGTGCAACTTATCTATGCAAATGCCCGGAAGTAATACCATTCAGCGAAAACAGGGACAGGATATTCGGATGAAAAGAAGAGCATTCTTGTATCCCGCCCGGTAATCGCTTTTTTGTATAATTAGGTGGTGCATGAAGAAACAGATTTCCTTAAGTCTGGTATGAACCGGAATACTGTACCGTAAAACTAAAAAAATATTGTGCAGATATGCTGCGCGTTTTTACCGTTTTAAAAGGGGTGTTTTTACGGTATGATCGTATCAGCGGTACTTATCCAGGTCTATCAGTACATGATATCTTGTATCATGACCATTTCGGGAGAGGCTATAGTACAGATTTACGGTATGTCCTTTTACAACAGCCTGTTCAAACAGGTATTCCGGATTAAGGTCATAAGAAGCCGCATTCAATGTTTCCATCGTTATTGTAGCGGGCAGTACTATCCTGTATTGCTTGCCGGTACTGAGGTTGTATACGATCAGTGCAGAAAGTCCTTTATCCCAGTCCGCCGCTCTTTTCGGATAAGCGATACCAATAGCAAAAGGCAGCTTTTTCTGTTCACTATAAAATACAAGTCTGCCTAATTCGTAGAGCTTCTTCCCATTTTGTTTATTATACAGGTGAAATTCGGGTGGGGTACAACAACCTGAAATGACATTATTCTGCACCAGGAACGTATGGATATACTCCTGTATATGCGTGTAGCCCAGTCTGCCGGTCAGTTCCATCAGGGGCTCCTCCAGGGAGAAGATAACCCTTTTATGATGCTGGCTGTTTTCAAATGTAAGCCAGGAAGAGTCACAGTTATACCGCCAGGATAGAGACGCTCCGTTGTCGAACGGGATTTTGTGGCAGGGCATAAACGCTGCAATATCCGGTTTGCCGGCACAGCCACAGGTCTGTGCCCATACATGTGCTGCAGGGGACAGGCACAGGAATAATAAGCCAGACAGGAAGCTGAGGCCCTGCATCACGGAAAAATAATCAGGAATATAAATGCCAGCAGATTGACCAGGAGCACTACACCATAAACAATATTGGTGCGTCCGCTGGCTAGAGACAGCATGACGATAAATACAGACAGGGCCAACAGGATCATTGATTTGATATCCAGGCCCAGGGCTACATCCATATCCAGCAGGCTACAGGTAATCGCTACCGCCGGTATCGTAAGTGCAATACTGGCCAGTGCAGAGCCCAGTGCCAGGTTGATGCTGGTTTGTAATTGATTTTTCTGGGCGGCCATTACCGCCGCAGCACCTTCCGGCAGCAGGATCACTCCTGCAATAATTACGCCCACCAGCGCTTTGGGCAGTTGATTGGCAACAACGATCTGCTCAATAGTCGGAGAGAGTTTCTTTGCTAATAATACAACAATACCCAGGCTCACCAGCAGGAAGGCAAGACTCAGGAATAACAGGCCTTTGCTGATCTTTACAGGATGTGCTTCTTTAGCAACTACCGCTCGGTCTCCGGCCAGGAAGTAATTGCGGTGACGGGAAGTCTGTGCAATCAGGAAGAAGGCATAGATAGTAAGACAGGCGCCTGCAACGAAAAACAACTGTGCTTTGGAGTAAAACGGCCCCCTGATACTGGTGGTGAAGGAGGGGAATACAAGGGTAAGGATAACAATCGATACCAGACAGACCAGTGCTATAGTGGCCGAGTGTTTGGAAAAATTCTGTTCATGATATTTTAATCCGCCGATAAAAAGGCAGAGGCCTATAATGCCATTGAGGATGAGCATGGTGGCCGAGTATACGGTATCCCTTGCCAGCGATACAGCGTCATCTCCGCCCGAGATCATAAGTGAGATGATAATAGAAACCTCTATGATCGTAATGGCTATAGCCAGAATAATAGTCCCATAGGGTTCGCCCACACGATGGGCTATGATTTCGGAATGGTGTACTGCAGACATTACAGAAAACAACAATAGTATAGTCGCGAGTACCTGGAAAGCCCAGTTATTATCTATAAAACCTGAAAATAGTAATAACCAGGCAAGCGTTGGAAAGATAATGGACCATTGTAGTAATTGCTTCATATACGTTCAGAGTTGTTTAGAAAGATCAGGGAAAACTAAGCGCAGGGTATTCCATAGCGCACAGCAGGTAAGCCGGACTGCAATAGCATCATTTTGTCCCGTAAGCATTGCTGCATCAGGATAATGGTGCCTCGCGATCTGTTCAAATTTAAGGAAAAAGAAGGAGATTTCCCGGGTGGTAAGGTTATATTTTTTATACTTATTTGGCTGTTGCTGCTGAAATATTTGGCCGGCATCTGATAATTTTATTATTTTGCATAACCGGTTATGTAATTAGGAATGTAGCCGGTTTTGAAACAGATTATATTAAAATAAATACTGAATGGATTTTTTCAATAAGACGGGTAAGATGGCTTTGGGCAGCCGGTTACGTTTACTGACTGCCAAGGTTACTGAAGATGCAACGCGGATATATGAGTTGTATCATATCGATTTTTCGCCTAAATGGTTTCCGGTATTTTTCATTCTTGCGGAAGAAGGTCCGCGAACGATTACGGATATTGCTGCGGAAATAGGGCATTCACAGCCTTCTGTTACCAAGATTGTCAAGGAAATGGCGAAAGCCGGATTGGCTGAAGATAACCTTCAGTCAGAGGATAAGCGCAGGAATGTAGTAGGATTGACCGCAGAAGGATTGAAGGTCGCAGCAAAACTGATTAAAATTCAGTGCGCCGATATTGATGCTGCTATGGAAGGTATTATTACAGAAGCACGCCACAATCTCTGGGAGGCCATTGCCGAATGGGAATTCCTGCTGGAGCAGAAATCTTTGTTTAAAAGGGTACTGGAACAAAAGAAACTGAGGGAGGGTAAAGACGTACAGATCGTTGCTTATAAGCCGGAATACCAGAATGCATTCCGTTCGCTTAATGAAGAGTGGATCAGCAATTATTTCAAAATGGAAGCGGCCGATTATAAGGCGCTGGATCACCCGGAGGAGTATATTCTACACAAAGGAGGGCAGATTTTGGTGGCACTGTATGAAGGGGAGCCAGTAGGTGTTTGCGCCCTCATTAAGATGGACGATCCCGATTATGATTATGAAATGGCTAAGATGGCTGTGTCGCCTAAGGCTCAGGGTAAAAGCATTGGCTGGCTGCTGGGGCAGGCGGTGATACAGGCAGCAAAGGAAACAGGTGCCTCTAAGCTGTACCTGGAAAGTAATACAATACTGAAACCGGCCATTAACCTGTATTATAAATTAGGTTTTAAAAAGGTAAGCGGGAGGGCTACGCCTTATGAGCGCTGTAATATACAGATGGAATTAAACCTTGATTGATAAATGGAAAGGATATGTTTAGTTATCGTTTTCGGACATTATCTACGCCGGTAGCAGATCGCAATACCAGAATCCGTAAGCATAAGGATCCTGTGCAGTATCTTTTGATTTATTGTCCTCTTCTTTGGCCGGACCATATTTACGGTACACCACTTCGCCTTTGGTAAAGGCAACCGGTTGCTGGAATATGGGCCCCTCGAATACAAACGTATGAAACTCGCCATGCTCACCGCAGGGATCTACATGCGCAGGCAGATCATTCAGGAAGTCATGGTCAATAATTCTTCCGGCAAAGCTCTTGTCCAGGTATTGCTCATTCACACAGGTCACAATCGTTTTAAAACCCATATCTATAAAGTCGCGTATGAGCTGATCTGTAGGTTGCTTCCATAACGGGAATAAAGCTTTCAGTCCTATTTGCTCCAGCTTCTGCTCCCTGTAGGCCCGCAGGTCTTCCAGAAAAATATCACCGAATGCAGCATAGCCTGCCCCCTGAGCCACCAGTTGATCCATTGTTTCTCGCATCACCCGCTCATAGTCTTCCATAGAAGGCATTTCCGGTATCTCCATTTTGACCAGGGGTAATCCGATATGCTGAGCCTGAGTTTCCAGCAATGCAGTACGTACCCCATGCATAGAAATGCGCTGATAAGGTTCGCTGATACTCGTGAGCAGGCACATGATTTCATAATCAGGTGCTTGTAATAGTTTATGTAAAGCCATGGCAGAGTCTTTGCCTCCGCTCCAGTTGAAGATTACTTTATTGCCCATTCCCGCAAAGGTACAGTATTGTGGGGTTCAGCTATACTTAACTCAGGTGAACCGTATGCAAGAAATGGAATAAAAAACAGCTTAAATGTTTGCTATTGTCCATTCTTGCTGTAGTTTTATGGCAGAAGTATTTTCGCTTCAGAAACGCACCACACTCAATCTTTTGCCACTAGCAAGGCAAGACCACACACCTCTGTAAAACGATCGATATTTTAAAGCTGCTCCTATGGGCAGCTTTTTGTGTGAAATATTTGCGGGCCTTTAACAAGCCGATAGATTCGGGATGTTATTATTTTGTGATATTTGTATCGTAAACAGTACATTATGAAACTTACTGCATTAAGGCCCATACTCCGTACCAACCACTTGGAGGAGACGATCCGGTTTTATACCGGAGTGCTGGGTTTTACACTTGCCGAATACAATGAAACCTGGCGCTGGGCCTCATTGTACCGGGATGAAGTATCCATTATGCTGGCCGGGCCAAATGAACATGTTCCTTTTGAACAAGCTGCATTTACCGGTAGTTTTTATTTTAATACAGATGCTGTAGATGCGCTCTGGCTCCAATGGAAAGATAAGGTTAAGGTATGTTATGCTCCTGAAACTTTTGAATGGGAGATGAGGGAGTTTGCCATCTACGATAATAATGGATACATCCTGCAATTTGGCCAGGCTGTAGAGATGAATGTATCATTGTCAGAAGAAGCGTAAAAAGATAGTATGTCAGAAAACTGGAGAGCAAATTTTAATAAAATAGCATCGGTATCAGATGAGGACTGGGATGTAATGGCCAGGCGATTACAAAAGGTAAAGTTTAAGAAGAAAGAAATTATCCTGAAGTATGGTGCGGTAGAGAACTATATTTCATTTGTCAATAAAGGCATTGTGCGCTACACCTTCCTGAGAGATGGCCAGAATGTGTCCTTCAATTTTCATTTTCCCAATTCATCGTTCAGTGCCTACGACTCTTTCCTGTTGCGTATCCCGACAGAATACCAGATACAAGCCGTAACGGATGTAGAGATCCTCCGGATCTCGTACGATGATATGCATCAAGTATATAAAGAGTCCGGGGTAGGCAATACCATAGCGCGTAAGATCGTAGAGGGGCTGTACATTGCTAAAGTTAGGCGAGAGCTATCACTGCTGACGGATGATGCTGAAACCCGCTACCGCAGACTATTGCAGGACTGGCCGGAGCTGGTGAAGCAACTGCCACTTAAAGATATTGCCTCTTATATAGGTATTACACCGCAGGCACTCAGCCGCATACGCAGGATTGTACTGTAATCAAATACCTGTCTGGTCTTAGTATTTCAACAGGATCTCTAAGACCGGAAAAGTATATCCGAAGGCTTCATGCATGCCAGAACACAAATACCAGCTTATGCTCCTGGTATTTGTTCTGTTACTACTTTATTACCTTGTTTGTCGTAATAGGTACAGGTCATATCATCAAGCGATACAATCCATTTTTCAATACCTGTTTCTGCGCAATGTGTACAGAAGGTTATATAATCCGTTAAGCCCTGCTGGTGTATTTGCAGGTAATGACGGAACTGTGCTTCATTCGTGATATCGCTGATACCCAGAGTTTCGTATTGCGCTGCGGATGTTATATGAAAATCTTCTTTGCCATAATAATCGGTATGGCTGTCGTGCACCCAGGTCTCAAAAGCATTGACACCCATAGCTTTTATCTCCTGTATATACTGTGGGAAATCCGCGCCGGAAGTGACTTTCTCATGTGCCTGTTCTATCTGTGATACGGTAAACATAACGGGTGTGATTTTTTTGAAATATATTAATGTGCGTAAATATACAAAATCATTATAAACCAGTTTTGTAGGAATTGTTATATCATGTATTCAGGCCTTCGGGCATGTTAAAGTGCATGGAAATAAACGTTAAAAATGTTATTTTTGAGTTCCTGACCTGAACTGAAAGTTACTATGAAATGCTACAATATTGAATTTAAAGGGACCCTTGTCTTTATGACGGTCTTGCTGCTCCGGGGCTGGCTGGAGCAGGCTGTGGGCCTGCATGACCACTATATTTACCCATACCTGTTTCTTGCAGGGTTTCTTTCCCTTCCTGCAATCCTGATCTATCGAACGCTTAACGACAAGAAGAAATACGACCACTACAGGCACATTGTTTCCGGACAGGATTTGATGTCCGGTACTTCCATTACGTCTCCGCTTACTACACAGACAATTCAGTTGTCCGGCACGCACCGTATATAGGTTCGGGCGGGCACTTACTATAAATATAGGCTACAGAAGCGGCTACAGAAGCCGATCCTGTAATCATTCAACTTTATTTATTCACTCAAAACCAAATACAAAACAAATGAAAGTAGTCAAGTTTATTATCTGCCTCTTATTCGGACTGATGTTCCTTAACGCCGGCCTCGACAAATTATTCCATTACATGCCTATGCCTCCGATGGAGGGTGAAATGGCTATGGTGAACCAGGCATTTGGTACCATCAAATGGCTGATGCCACTGGTAGCCATTGTAGAAATCCTGGGTGGCCTGCTGTTTATCTTCCCTAAAACAAGGGCACTGGGGGCTATCATTATTTTACCGGTAATGGTGGGTATCGTATTGCATAATGCAGTATATATGCCTTCCGGTCTGGGGATTGCAGGGGTATTATTGCTGGTAAATATCTGGATCATTGCCGATAACCGTAAGAAATACAGTCTGCTGGTACAGTAATTGCAACAAGACTATATAAACATTGTGTAACCTATAAATAACCAAACAAAATGGCAACGACAAACACTTATCTGAACTTTAACGGCAATTGTGAAGAAGCATTCACCTTCTACAAATCTGTATTCGGCGGAGACTTTACTTACCTGGGCCGTTTCGGCGAAATGCCGCAAGACGAAAATTATACCGTTCCTGAAGAGGACAAAAACAAAGTAATGCACGTATCCTTACCGATCGGACAATCTATCTTAATGGGCAGTGACTGCGGCGCAGAGTGGGCCCCTGGCTATGTACCGGGCAATAACTTCTCCGTATCTATCTCTGCAGATAGTAAAGCAGAAGCAGATCGCATTTTCAGCGGACTGTCTGACGGTGGTAAGATCGGCATGCCACTGAACAACACTTTCTGGGGCGACTATTTCGGTATGCTTACAGACAAGTATGGTGTAAACTGGATGATGACCTACAACGAACAACACAAAAATAAATAATCGTCACCCGGTCATTTTATTAAAAAGAAAGAGCTGCTTGTATAAGCAGCTCTTCTCGTTGTTGTTAAGGTGTACTGTTTTTTGTTTTTATTGTTTAACTATTCTTCCGGTAAACATCAGTTGCTTACCTGTAATTTTTATCATGTAGATGCCTGCAGTAAACTGCTGCATATCAATGTTGTAAATGGTTGCATTGTTTGGTATACCTGCCTTCATCACCTCTTTGCCCAGCACATCATATACATAAACCGTAGCTTGTTGTAAGGGCTGGCTTACTGACTCGATCACCAGCGATTGCAGTACCGGCACCGGATACAGGCGTATGGACGCGGCATTGATCTGCTCGCGGATACCGGTAGGGGTATAGCTGAACGGGCTACTTTCTGTTGTACAACCATCCGGTGTGCTAACCTTCACCATATAAGTGCCGGCAACTGTAACCGGCAGCGTAGCATGAGATGCAGCATTCATCAGTACATTATCCTGATACCATTCATATTGGGTATAGGTGGCAGGGCTCACCTGCAGCACACCATTTGTTTCGCTTAATACTGGTGTGGTCACATTGTACAATGCTATATTGACGGTATCACTTACCGGACAGGTATTTAAGGTACCCGAAACATAGTAGGTACCTGCCTGCTGTACATTAAGAGTTGTATTGGCAGAACCGTTTGACCACTGGATATTGCTCATGCCCTGCAGCGCATTCAGCTGTAGGGTACTACCCGGACATATGCTGGTATCGGCGCCCAGTATACCTGCTCCGGTTGCAGAGGGCAGGTAGGTAAGGCTTAAGCTTACCGTATCATTGGCATAGTTATGATTTGGGGTATTGCTGATCCAGGCTTTGATCGTTACCGTACCTGCCGCCTGAGGAATGAAATCATCAATCAGCGTAAACTGGTCACTGGTGCCTGCAGGCAATACATCATATATAGCATTGCTGCCCGATTGCCCATCGGAACTGCTCCAGCCAAACTGTAATGGGAATACATCTAATGTACCCGGATTGCTGAAGTGCAGGGTAATGTCCTGCGGTTGCTGGTTAAGGCAGTTTGTCGCAACAGCTGTTAAGGAATCGGTCGCTACATCTGTAGTCTGCGTTCTTACTTCAATGTCACTGAGTGCCCAGAAATTCTTCAGACCATCCTGGGTATTGGGTGCAAGATAATAGAAGCGCAGTCTGGCATTGGTTACACCAGCCAGCGCAGAAATATCTATATTGCGTTTGTGCGTAGGGAAAATGGCAGAGGCTACACCATCGCCGAAATCAAGACCTCTGTTTGTATATAAAGTTACCCAGCTGCTGCCATTAAACCCGTCGATGCGTGTAGCACTGCGGAAACCGGGATGGGTATAAAAAGCCTCATTCCATTGCAAAGACAGGGCTGTAGTGCCGCTGAAGTCCAGTGTACGGGTTTCTATAAATGCACTGTCTTTAGCATGCTGGTTCAGGACATCTTCATAATAATAGGCATCATACAGTGCAAACTTGCCCGGGAACCAGCCGGAGGCTTCCAGGCCGTTCTCATTCTCGTTTACATTTTCGAAAAACCATTTGCGCGGATTGCTTGCTCCGGACAGATCATTACTGAAATATTTAGGATAGGTAACGCTGTCGGTCGGATGGCAGAAACGCTCATCGAACAGGCGGTGGAACGGCTGATCCTTGTCCAGGTCAAACACGACACCGTTGGCACCCACTGCTACCGCAGTTTTCGGGCCGGTCATTACCACATCATATACCTTTTGTGATAAGAGAGTGGGGATGGGAGTCCAGTTAAGGCCTGCATCGCCGGTATATAATACAGCACCATTAGCACCGGTAAGCATACCGTTTTGCCCGTCGTAAAAATGTACCCCCTGTATACCGCTGGCGCTTGTGCTTACCGTAGTCCAGGTTAATCCCTGATCTGTAGTGCGCATCACCGCAGTGTTGGCGACCGCTACCGCAGTATTCTGATCCGCTATGGCCACTGAATAAGCCGTGGCTGGTGTGGTTACGGCCGTCCAGGTCAGTCCATTGTCTGTGGTACGGAAGGCTTTATTGTTTGTGGCTACGGCAATACCTACACCTGGTGCAAAGAAGGCCATATCATACACCGTACTGGTGGCTATTGTTGCAGGTGTTACATCTGTCCAGGTATTACCGCCGTTGGTTGTGCGTTTGATAAAACGACCACCACCGGATACCCCGATCTGGCTACCGGCAATAAAGCCCGTATCTGCATTGATAAAATGGACACACTGTATACTGGCATTGGTCAGGCCGGTTGCCGAAGGACTGATATAGGCCCAGCTGCTGCCTCCGTCGGTTGTCTTGTACAGTGCGTTTGAAGGGCCGCTGATATATCCCGTCAGAGCAACAGGAAAAGAGATATTACGGAAGTCAACGCCGGTACCGGCCACATCAACCGGTATCCAGTCATTGCAGCTGGTATTATATTTCAATACAGCACCGCCGTTACCCACTGCCATAAATTCTGTATTACTGATTCTCTTCATTTTCCAGAGGTGCTCTGCTGCGCCCAGGTTATTATGCCGGTTTGTCTGTGCAAAGGCCGCTGTTGTAGCCATTAACCCTCCCGCAAGGGCTATCATCTTTACATTCATTACTTCATTAATTGATTTGTGGCCGCAAAATTAGATTCGGGAGGGGGGATTTTTGTCAGCGCCAGGTCATAGATAAGTCAGTTTATTGTCATAAAAGTAGTTGATAATCAATTGTATATGATAAAGTTTTAATAGGTGCAATTACAATAACAATTACATTGCAATAATCAGCTATGTAATCACAGGCATAATGATTATTTTTAAACGACATCTATTGTGTATGAATACTATTATCCGCACCTCAGTATACTTTGTCGCATTAGTGTTGGCCGCATTATGGATCAGTTGTACATCCGATGTTACCAAGCCGGCCATTATCCGGCTCTCTCCCGCTGATCAGGCATATAGAGATAGTATAAATGCTATTTACTTTGATGTCTCATATTCCAATACTGATAGTGCCAGAAAATTAGCTTCTCTGTTGAGAAAAATGAATGATCGTTATGATCCTGTTATAAGTGCTGTTGAATATTATAATGGCCTCGGTTTTTTATATGCCCGCATTGCAAGGAATACCGATTCAGCAAGGATATATAAAGATAGTTTATGGTATATCATTAAACATGAAAATGTAAAGGCCGGGAACCTGATTGCCGAGGCATTCTTTTGTACAGGGACATATTTTCATGGAAGGGAAATGTATGATTCTGCCATTCAAAATAATCTTAAAGCACTCGAATACGTAAAAAAGTCTAATGACGACTTTTTAGAACGAAATATTCAATCATCGCTGTCAGAACTTTATGCTATGCGGGAAGACTATTCTAAAGCAGCATTTTATTATGAGCCTAAGATACGGAGTGCGCTTATGTTCAAAATGCCTGTACGGGATATCATAGTATTATCCAATGCCTATGCACGCACATTTAATGCTGATAATGATTCTGTACGGAATATTGGCCAAACATGTCTTATGGCGGCCAAACATCTTTATGATTCTCTACAGATTGAAAGTACGATTCCTCAGTTATTTAATAACCTGGGAGTATACTATTTTGCCATAAATAAACCAGACAGCGCATTCTATTATTTATACCGATGTATAGATTATTCATTAAAACACTCTGGTGAAACTAATATGACAGAACTGGCTTATGGAAAGATTGTGAACTATTATTTGAAAAAGAAGGAGTATGCTGCGGCATTAAAAATATTCGAAGAAATGGAGCGCAATACCGATACTGCTAGATATTCACTGAACAGTAAGTTTTTGTACTATGACCTGGCGTATAAAATCCAGCTGGGGATGGGCAATCAGGCCGCTATGCTGGGAGCACTACAGCACTATACTGAAATTTTAAAACAGGTAAATAGCAATGTTCAGAATGACCGGCTGCTGAAGTATGAAGAACAGATGAAGCAACTGGCTAATGACAACTTTATCAAGGCCAAGGAATATGAAGCCAAGAATCAGCGCTATTATGTGATTTTTGTGACCATAATAGCTATAATGACTTTTGCCGGAAGTATTTATATATTCTTTTACTGGAAGAAAAAACGATTATTGGAGAAGATGTACTGGAAGCAGTTAGATAAGCGCAGAGAATTTGAGCACCGGAATCAACTGCTGGAGGAGCGTACGCGTATATCAAGAGAGATGCATGATGACTTGGGCACTACACTTACTTCGACCCTTATGGCTGTAGAGATGATAGAAATGTTTCCGGGGCAAAAGGAACACCTTAATATGGTGAGAAATACAGCCAATAATTTGCACCAGCAGGTCAATGAAATTATCTGGAACCTGAATACCTCGAATGATAATATCTGTAGCCTGAATAATTATATGATCAGTTTTGCCCGTAAATTCCTGGCGCAGGCCAATATCAGTTTAAAAAGTGAAGAACGGCTGGATGATGAGCATAAAACCATACCTTCTTTCCAGCGGCGCATGATATACCTGTCCTTCAAAGAACTGATTAATAATATTGTGAAGCATGCACATGCTACAGAGGTGAAAGTCTATATAGAAACCAAAGGAAATAATTACCACCTGAACATTGAAGATAATGGAGTAGGGATGGATACCCTGCCTGAAGATCCCGAAGACATACCTTACGGTAGTTCAGGTTATGGACTAGGCAATATCAGTCGCAATATATCCCGTCTGTTCGGGACCGTACGCTGGCGGCGGGCTAATGCTTCCGGTGGTACCCGCGTAGATATTGATATGAATATACTGGTTGCTTAAATTTGTTGTATCCATCAAATCCGGACCCTCAGGCCCGGATTTGATGGATACAACATGTATCAACTTATTTTTTAATTACCGCAGCATCGATACGCTGTTGCAGCAGGCGCCAGTCATATATGTGAAAGACGCGGCCATTACTCATTGCAACGAATATTCCTTTAGGAAAAGTACTGCCCAGGTTTACATTTGTAACCTCAGATCCATCACTTTCAATAGTACTTACCGGGATCTCAGCGAGTAGGTTATGTTCATGTACATTTGTGGTGCTTCCTTCTCTGGGGTATACCATAAAGGTGTTTTTCTGCTGGTTGCTCACCAGGATATATCCTGTACGGGCACCGGTTTTGTAGATAGATATACCTTCGTGATCACTTACAAAGCCGTTGGTGGCAAAGAGTGCCAGTTCTGCATTACCTTTTGCCGGATCGGCATAGTATTTATGTACACCATGCGTTTCATCGGAATAGTATACATAACCGTTCTCATTATCTACCGCAATAGATTCGATCTCTTTCTTACCGCTGTATTGACCGAACTTACGCACCAGCGTAGCCTTCACCTGACCTTTACCATCGTCCTCCAGTTTGTATTGCCAGAGATAACCATCTGCTGGTCCTGATTTACGGCCTACAATAGCATAGATGCTTTTGTCCGTTGCGGTGTACAAGGCAATACCCATAGGAGCTTTTTCCGCTTCCCCTTCAAAAACCGGGATGCCTCCGTTATCGACCGGCTTCATATCCGGAAGGGTGTAGATACGCAGTGCATTGCGCTCTCGCTCAGTGGTTACGGCAATGTCTGCGGGTTTTCCGTTCAGCATAATGCCATAGGCTATATCTACATTATTAGGGCGTTGCAGGCCACTGACGGTTTTCACCAGCTTGCCCTGCAGGTTGTATACAAACAATCCGCCGTCAGAGTCCTTGTCTGTACCTACAATCAGGCTTTGACCGGCATCAGCAGGATTGATCCAGATAGCAGGATCATCGGTATCGTAACGTACCGTATCGGTAATGTATGCAGGTTTCAGGGCAGTAGTATCTGTAGTGGTGGTTTGTGGCGCATTAGGCTTCTCTGTATTGCCATTGCCGCAGGCGCTCAGTAACAGGCTAGTCGCCAGGGTAGCATATATGTATTTGGTCATAATTTATTCTTTGTTAGGTATGTATTGCCGCAATACCCATTTGCGGCAATACTATATTTACGGAACTTGATAATTGTTATTTGGAAAGGTCAAACTTGATACCGGCATTAAAACGCTGGCGGTAATACTCCATCTGCATGGTCTGTGCAGCGGTACCCTGGTAGTAACGCAGTGGCTGATTGGTGATATTGTTTACTTCAGCAAACAGTCTTAAACGTTTGGTAAAGGCATAGGAAGCATTGGCATCGAGGAATATCTGTTTGTCGTAATAGCGATCCTCAAAATCATTTCCACCCAGCTCATCCAGGTAAGCCGCAGCATAGTTCAGAGACAGTCGGGCGGTGAATCTTTTGTTCTCCCATGATAATGAGGCATTGAACATATGTGGTGCCGTACCAGGTAAGGTAATGCCTGTGCGCTGCTCGCCGTCTTCGTTAAAGATACCCTTAGCCGCCGATTTAGTGAAGGTATAGTTGGTATAGATACCGAAACCTTTCAGGAATTTGCCCGGCAGGAAATCCAGCTGGCGTTGCAGGGCCACTTCAAAACCGTACACACTTACACGCTCTCCGTTGCGCGACTGGCGCAGGGTCCAGTTGCTGCCTGCCGGTACCGGGTTAGGCAGGTCAGGGAATGCAGTTGCAAATTTCTCGCGGTTAAAGTTTTCATCACGATAATTGTAGATGAAATTGTTGATGTTCTTATAGAATACACCACCAGACACCAGACCGATCGATTTGAAATAATACTCACTCATAAAGTCGAAGTTCCAGGCATAAGCGGCTTTCAGGTCCGGATTACCGGCGCTTACTTCTTCATCATCCTGTATGGTATTCACAAAAGGAGACAGCGCATAATAGTTTGGACGGGCAATGGAGGTTGTCGCTGCAGCACGCAGGATGAAATCCCTGTTCACATTATAGCGTAAGGTTACACCTGGTAATACATTCAAGTAACTGTTCTTCACAGTGCGTTGTCCTGCCAGTTCTTCCTCATCCTGGATCAGGTTACCGGTATAGTTGATGGCCGTATTCTCCAGGCGTACACCTGCTATCATAGAGAATTTATCGGTAAAGTTCTGGTCCCAGCGCAGGTAAGCAGCAGTAATCGTTTCTTTCGCTTTATAATTCACCGCCAGGTATTCGTCCGGTACTTCTTCCCCTTCAAATAGAGAGGTATTATTGAAATCCAGCCCGCCCAGGTAGCTACGGCTCACAAAATCGCCGGGCACATATTTACTGCTTGGGTTCCAGTTGCGGCCGTCAAACTGAGATAAGGCCACCTGGCCCAGGTTGTCCATATTGCCGGTCAGCGGGCTGTATTCCTTAAAGGCATTCAGGCGCTCTTTTGTTTTCAGGCGCAGGCGACCTCCGAAGCGGATACGGCCTTTCTGCCCGTCGATCACACTGAAGGGTACACGGAAGTTTACTTTTACGCCCAGCTCATCTTCAGACGTTTTATCTGTATTCTCCGTCAACTCGTCCAGGGCATAGGTACTCAGTGCCGGAGCCGTAATGGGTTGCAGCAGTGGCTGTGTCGTTGTACCGAAATTATCGAAGTTTACCTCCTCGCTCTCGTAACGGATATAACGCTCATTAGGACGATATTCACTGGCGGTTGAATAACTTAAACCCCAGTCCATATCTAACTGTGCACCGATTAAATGTTCTCCGCGCAGGCTGTAGTTCTGCACTTTTTGTTCCTCCAGGCGTGCGCCTTTATTACGGTTGTTATCAATACCGCCTTTGGTCTGGCGCCGGATCACACCGGTATAGCCGGTAATGTTGTTATCCCCGGCATATTCCGGTTCAATATCCGTAGCCGTATAGCGGAAGCGGTTTTCCCAGTCATCACGCCAGTTATACATCGCATTGAAGTATATACGGTTCTTCTCATCGAATTCATAGTCCAGAGCCGCTGCAACACTACGGCGTATACGCTGTACATCATATTTACGGATGTCCATTTCTTCGACAAATACATTATTGTACTCATCTTTTTTCCAAACGGCCTCCACATTATCGGAACCATAATTGTTATTGTTATAGCTTACACTCAGGACCGCACCCAGTTTATTATTAATGAAGCGATTACCATATACCAGGCTTCCTGTATATAAGGGCTTCTGGCGTATGGGATTATATCCGCCGGAAAGGGTAGCAGAGATACGCTGACCGTTAGGAGAGGCACGGGTCACCAGGTTTACCGATCCGCCGATGGCATCGGCATCCATATCCGGTGTAAGGGTTTTGTTTACCTCTATCGTCTGGATCATGTCAGAAGGGATCAGGTCCATCTGTACACGGCGGTTATCGCCCTCTGCAGAAGGGATACGATCTCCGTTCAGTGTCACAGAGTTCAGTTCCGGTGCCAGGCCGCGGATAATGATATCGCGTGCCTCGCCCTGATCGTTCTGCATGGTAATGCCCGGTATACGTTTAACCGCATCTCCGATATTGGCATCAGGGAAGCGGCCTACCTGGTCGGCCGAGACGATGTTGGTAATATTGCCATTGTTCTTCTGTGTATTCAGGGCCTTGGCTTGTCCGCGCAGGCGATCGCCCATGATCACCACTTCGCTGCCCGCGATCGGGGCTTCCTTCAGCACAAGGTTGATGTTTGTGGTTTTACCGTTGCTGATCACAACAGGTGTATCTGCCGGTATGTACCCGATATAGTCCACATGAATAGAGTAGGAGCCTTCCGGTACGTTCAGGAACTCGTATCTGCCATACTGATCCGAAACCGTAAAAATATTGCCCGGACTTAAGCGCAGGGTAGCGCCGGGTAATGAAAGATTTTGTCCGTCAACAATATTACCGGTCAGTAAGCCTTTCTGGGCAAACGCGGTGATGGAGAGGGCAGTGATACCACCAGACAGTAGCAGTTTTTTCATAAAATTTCCTTTTGGGTAAATGATGATTTTGCTTGTGTGCTTTTTGAATAATTGATGCTGCAAATGTGTGGCAGCATTTGAAATCATGCAAAAAACAAGGGTCAGCAAAAAGGAAACATCGTTACTATAGGCGTATACAGAAAGGAAACAAGCGTAACATCGTGTTTGTAATTAATTGATTATCAATTGCATTTTCCGTTACGAAAATGTCCGTTAAGGAATTATTACCGAAACAGGACGTGGCTCCGATACACACTTTCGTCATGTAGACAGTAGTGGAGCTATCTCCTTTTGCCTCACCTGCACATCGTAGATAGCTCCGCTTCGCTGGCGCCGGTCGATATAAAGAGGCAAAATCTGCTTCAATTCGTCAAAACCTTCTCTTATATGCAAAAAACCTGCGACCGGCGAGCTTTTAGCTAAGTGTTCCGAGCTGCGGTGCGTGGCGCCGCAGCTCGGAACACACCACTGTGCAGCTTTTATCCACATGTGCCCGGCAATACACCAGTGTGTTCGGAGCTCAGTGCTGAACGCTCCGAGCTTTTTGTCTGAACCGCCGAGCCCGGCATTGAGCGGATGGAGCTTTCTTCCGGATTCACCGGGCTTTGTCCTGAAACCGATCAGGTCATAGGTAGGTATACCTACCTATGAGGTACCCCTGTTGCAATCTGCTGAAATGCTTATCTTATATAATATGTTGCTATTAAATAGATTGCAGGAATGAGCTCAGGCTGCCGCCCTGTTCTATATTCAGTTTTTTGCGCAGGCGATAGCGCGATACCCTGAGGCTGTCGAGCGAGATACCCAGCATGGTTGCAATCTCCTGCGAGTTCAGGTTCATCTTCAGTAAAGAGATCAGTCTCAGGTCTGTAGGCGACAAATTAGGATTGGCCTGCTTCAGGTTTTCGAAGAAGGTATTGTGTACCTGCTCGAACGAACTGCGAAAGTCTTCCCAGTGCTCGTCATTATTAAAACTCTGGCTGATGCGTTGGATCACCTCCCGCATCTGCTTTTTATGATCTCTTTTGTCATCCCGCACCATCAGCTCCAGGTTTCCTTTCAGGTCTTCCAGCAGCTGGTTCTTCTGGATCACATGCAGGGCATGCGTACTCAGGGCCCGGGTACCGGTCTCCAGTTGTTGTTTCAGCTGCAATTCTTCCAGTGCTGCATTACGCAGACTGATTGCCAGTTTTTCCTGTTCCAGCTGTTCGTTCTGTAACCGTGTTTTAAGGGCCTCTTCTTCCAAGGCTCTCGATTTCAACTCTGCTTCCAGCATGCGGCTTTTAGCCTCCAGCACCAGCCGTTCGTGCTCTGCCTGCGCCATTGCACTCTGCCGGCGCAGCTTTTGACGACTCATGATAAAAAATACAGATAGCATAACCAGTACCAGCATGATGCAGGCGGTAACGGCTATAATACGGTTCACACTCCGCTTTTGCTCCAGGCGGCTGATGGTTGTATTTTTCTTCTCCACCTCATACATCGTCTGGAAGAAAGACATCTGCCGGCTGTTCTCTATACTGTATACCTGTAGCAATACACTCCTTGCGATCTCGGCGTAGTGAAAGGCGCTGTCATTCTGCCCCATAAGGTTATAGGCACGGGCCAGATCCCGGTAAGCCGAACTGATCTCGTAGGGCTCATCCAGGCTGAGGGCTATTTCCAGTGCTTTGCGGGTATGCAGCAGTGCAGGACCGTACTGCGCTGTTTTGCGATACACATCGCCCAGGTTATTATATGTTTTGATGGTCTGCAGGCTGGGGGCCAGGTTCTTGTAAAGATTGATGGCCTGGTTGAAATATAATAAAGCGCTGTCATATCGACCCAGGTCTTCGTGTATACTGCCGAGGTTTTCATAAATATCTGCTTCTCCGGCTATATCCGACACCTTGAGGTATTGCAGCAGGGCCATGTGCTGGTAGTGAAAGGCACTATCATATTGCTGCTGTTTTTCGTAGAAGTGACCCAGTGCTCCGTAGGTCTCTGCGATACCTCTCTCATCTTTCAGACGGGTATACAGCTGCAGGGCAGCCTGGTGGCTGGATTTGACTTTGTCAATATTTTTATTGTAATAATACAAGGTGCCCAGCTCGTTATATAAAGCGGCCAGCAGAGATTGGTCCCCATTGGCTTCCAGTAGTTTACGGGCATTCAGGTAGTATTCCATTGCCTGGGCATAATGCCCGAGATGAAAGCAGAGCGTACCCATCTCTTTGAGCAGTGATGCCTGCAGTCCTTCATCCTTTTTATCCAGTGCCAGCTGGTACTGCTGGCGCAGGTTCAGGAATTCTGATTCCGGCTTGGATAAGGATATACTGCGTTCGGCTTCCAGCTCGAAGCGGGTGTTCTCTGTATAGGCAAATGATTGTGGCGCAGGGAGTAATAAAAGGATACATAAACTGATCCCTGCCAATAAAAAGGGCTTCATAACATTGCGGTTGTGGAATAGTGCAATGTTATGAAGCCAATGTTACCGGTACGTTACGGGATTGTAAAGGGCTCAGGCCTCACACTCCTGCTTACGGAAAGCAATGATTGCTTTAATAAAATCGAGGGGTAATGGTTTGTTTAATGGGAACTGTATCACCGACTTGCTCACTTTCATGCCCTCCAGCTCTTTGCTGAAGTGTTGCAGGAAGGCTGCTGACCAGGGAGAGGACAGGGTAAGGTGCTGTGCAAAGGCTGCATAATAGATCAGGAATTGCTTGCCCAGTTTAAATGCCGGGATCTGGTAACTGATCACCTCAGTTGCTTCGGGAGCCTGTTTCTTGATAATATCCCGGATGGTCTGCAACCGGATCTGCATTTCTGCAGGAAATACATCCTGATATTCATCGATACTCTGATAATCGGTCTTTGCCATTGATAATTGTTTCTATCAAATTTCAGCCATTTTTGCCAAACCAGTTTGTAAAAGTGCGTTAATCCTTAGGCTCTTGTGTCGAGGCTGCTTTCCGGTGCATCTTCTTTACAATCCAGGGTAGACTTAGTCCCTGACCCAGCAGGGAGAAGAGTACAACGGCTATGGTAATGAATATGATCTCGCTGCGCATAGGGAACGGTTGTCCGTTATCCAGCGTAACGGGCAGACCCAGTGCAATGGCCAGCGATACAATCCCGCGCATACCTGCCCAGCTGATGATGACACTGGTAGGCCGGTCAAACAGTGCTTCTTCGCTCAGGCGCCGCTTACCCTCAAAGGCTTTGGTTAATGAAACCTGCTGCCATAATACCCTTGCGAAGCGTACTGCAAATGCAATGATGGTAATGATGGCTGCATATAAAATGCTCCACCAGACCTGTTCTGTAGCCATCTGCTTCATCACGATCGGGAACTGTAAGCCGATCAGGATAAAAATCAATCCATTGAGCAGGAATATATTCGTGTCCCAGAAGTTGGCAGACTGACGTCGCAGCTTTTCTGGAAATTTGCCTTTACTCAGACGGGATATGCCGAGCCCCAGCGCGACTACAGCTATCACTCCCGATACCTCAAAATGCTCGGCAACAAGATAGGTGACAAAGGGCATGAGCAAGGTAAGGCTGATGATGACCAGATCATTCGTCCGGAAATACCGCAACACCAGGGCCAGTAATTTACCCATAATAATGCCTACAGCCAGGCCTCCGCCAAAGACCAGGAAGAAGTTGAGCAGTCCTTTCCACCATACAAAAGCCACACCCGTTACCGCCGCCACCGCAAAGCGGTATGCTACCAGGGAAGATGCATCATTGACCAGGCTTTCTCCCTCCAATATCGTGCTGGTTTTATGAGACAGGCCCAGGCCTTTGGTAATGCCCATAGCGGCTACTGCGTCCGTTGCCGAGAGAATGGCCCCCAGTACAAATGATAAGGGCCAGCTCATACCCGGTATCAGGTAATGTGCGGCTACCGCAATGGCTGCGGTGGTCATAAATACCAGGCCTATGGCCAGTGTACTTATGGTATTGATATGGGTACGAAACTCTTTGAAAGAAATATTGAATGCAGCATCATACAACAGTGGAGGCAGGAACAGGAGCATAATGATCTCCGGGTCCAAAGCCACCTCGGGCATAGTAGGTATAAAACCAATACCGATACCCAAGAGGATGAGCAGGATAGGGGCGGGCACTTTTATTTTATCGGCCATGCCAGAGGCGGCAATCATGATGGCCATGATAACGAGTATGCTGGTATAGTTCTCCAAGGGATAATCAGAATTTGGAGGAAAAATACAATCTTTTCAGTAAACGGGCGTTACCTCTGGAGGAACAAATCGGGTAATTCATTTGGTGGCATTCCGGAAATTGTATAGTATTACTGTTCAGAGAATTTGTATTGCTATGACCCCATTATATATACTGACCGGTGGTTTCCTGGTGCTGGTTGCGGCTTTATACTTTATCTTCCGCAGGATTCGTTCTGTGGCCAATTACCGTTACCAGGATTATGGTCCGGTTACCGATCCTATGCCTGGCGCACCGACCGATGAGGAAGCAGCTGATTATACCAATAAATACTGTACCCGACTGGAAGATTTTGTGATTGATGAATCTGTCAATGACTATGATTTACAGAAGCTTGCTGTACTTAACGGGATTAAACTACAGATTTCGCGCGCCTGGTATCCGTTGGTGCTGGACCTGATCCGTGAGCTGGATCAGCTGGGTTGGGACCGTAAGGTTAGCTGTATCAAAGAGAAGTATGCTTCACTGCGCTTTTATACTGATTATACCTATAATGAGGTCATTAATAAATATACAGAGCGCTCAGAGAAGGTTTGTGAGACCTGCGGGGAGAAGGGAATGGTCCGCTATCATGGATGGGAGTATGTGGCTTGTCGCAAGCATTATCTGCAGGCAAGGGGGCTGGTTACGGTGCTGCCGGAAGGTTTTAATTACAATGGCAGAACATTCTCCTGGAGCCAGGTTGTGGCCATGAACTTTGACGATAAGAATCATATAGGAATATACCGCCACCTGGAAATACACCTGGACAAAAAACAATTCCCGAAACTGCAGCCACCGGATCTGGGTGTAAGGATATACAATAGTGTCGTCGGTTATGGTGCCCTGCTGCATCACCTGCCGCTCCATATGCCCGGTCTGGACTATGACTGGATTGACCGGTTTCGCACGGTGTCTTATTGTGATATATGTGGTTATGAGGCAGTATACAGAGATAGTTGTGAGTGCTGTGAGAATGATACCCGGTACTTGCTCGATCCCGATCAGAACCATAGACACAGGGCTGTATTATATGGTCAGCTCGAATGGCTTACCGATGAAGGAGCATATTATGAAACGCTGGAGCCACACTACCGCAAAAATCCTGATCATAAAATCATTTATACACAACAGGATATAGATGATTGGGAATAATGTATCTCTGTGAAAGCTTTCGATTTACGTATCCGCATATTATCTTAGTCCCGAATATCGTAAAACATAAGCCTTATTACTTTGGATATCAACTATATCTCAGACACACTGACTACTAAAAAGAAGGAATTGTTATTTATACTGTTGCTGCTGGTCTTTTTTGCGGTGCAGTTCAGGTCACTTCTGTTCGAATTACCCTATGGTATCCACGAATGGGCACAGTCTGATCGTCTTGCTTTAGCTTACGGTTATTATGAGAACGGGATGGATTTTTTCAAACCCAGCACGCTGTCACAATTTTCGAAAGGAGGTATTACAGGTGTCGAATTTCCTATACAGGCCTATATAACAGCACTTATTGCTAAGCTTTTGGGCAAAGCTTATATCAGTATTATTTTTCGATTATTAGATACATGCATCATAGGGCTATGCCTCTTTTTTATGTATCGTATTGCAGCAACATTTACCCGGCATTTTCTGCTGGCGATATTACCTCCCCTGGTACTGCTGTTGTCTCCCTGCTTTCTGAATTACACCTGTAACTATATGCCCGATACCGTTTCGGTAAGTATACTGTTAGTAGGTATGGGTTTGTACCTGCAGTGCTGGTTGCAGCAAAAGCCATTGAAACGGCATGCTGCATTACTTTTATGTACACTGGCTACACTGATCAAAACTTCGTCCGGTATATATCTTATCGGTTTTGTAGCTTATGATCTGTATCGTTTATACCGCAATAAAGAACTAAAAAAGTATGTAGGGTATTTAGTTTCCGTCCTATTGTCTATAGCGGTGCTTATTGCATGTTACTTATACAATGCTTATTTGAATAAGACTTATGACAGTAGTCTTTTCCTGATGACAATTCGCCCAATAAGTCTCCGGGATGCCGGGGCCTTCCTGTTAAAGCGTTTTCCCAACACATGGCTGAAAGAGTATTTTATCATTCCTGCATATATTTTGATTGTTGGCATACTGGTATATAATTACCGCTATCGTAAACAATATTCCTTGCCACGATATTTCTTTTCTTTAAACCAGGTATTGTTAGCCGGAATATTGTTGATGTCTATTCTGATGGGTAGCCAGTTTCTCGATCATGATTATTACATCATCCCGATCTTTATGCCGTTTATTGTATTACAGGCATACAGGCTTGTTATTGTTTCAGGACAATGGATGATCACAAGACAGCAACAGGGGGGGATAATAGTTGCAGTTGTAATACTACTTACCTGGAGCTATATCAGTACACAACAGCGCTTGTCCTGGCAGTATAAAAGGTTCTCAGATGATTACCATGCAGGATGGATGAAGCAAGGTGCTATTAATTTGAAAAAAGCAGCAGTGCCTGCCGGTGAGCAGATTATTGCACTGAATGAAAACGCTCCTAATCTTGCAATGGTTTATTTCGGTCGTAAAGGATATGTGCTGAAAAATGATCGTTGGTATGGCGATTTTGGGACAGCCAGTAGCTTTTTCAGGGATCGGTCAGTACAATATGGTGTCTGTGAGCTGAAGGAACTGGTTAAACTATTGAAGCAAGACGGATCCTTTTACACATATTTTACCCCATTATGGCAGGATGGGGACATGATCATTTTTAAAACTAAAGAGATCAAATAAGGCAGGATCAAAAAGGAGTAGATAAACTTATCTACTCCTTTACTTTTTCAGGGTGATATTGATCCCGTTTTGGGTAAAAAGAAGTTCATTTTCTTTGATTGCAATAGTAATGCCCAGTTTAGGTACCTTAAAAGTATTGGTAGCAACTGGCGTAAGCGGATAAGCCAGCTCTTCCGCTACATCTTCACACAATAGACCATGTTCCTGATCGATGTATAGCTTTAATTGCAGCTGTACAGAATCATTGGTATACAATCCGGTATACTGCCCGAGTTGTGTGTCCTGTACAAAGTAGGGTAATGCAGTGCTATCGCTGAACAGCGCCTGGTATGCATCAATATAGAATTGATTGTGCGGGTATCTTTGCCCGTTGAGGACCATGGCAATACCAATCTTACTTGTGGTATCATACATCACCAGCGAATGGGTGCCTTTGGTATCTCCGGCATGACCATAAAGCATCTGTTTATACACCGGAATACTCATCAGGTTGCGGCCAAAATCTTCTTTTGCAGTCGGAAACATCTGTTGCAGACTTTCTGGCTGCAGTACTTTACCTGAAAAGAGCAGGTGAAAGAATGTATTCAGTTGTGCAGGAGTGGTCGATATATCTCCTACACCCATAATATTGCGGTATTGATAATCTGGCATCCTGGTCCAGGTAGACCTGCTGTAATCATACTGGTAAGAAGGGAAAACATTTTCCGGGTCCATATCGGCAGTAGCAAAATCGATTAAGTGATAGGGTTTACTTAATTTCTTAGACACTATCTGCCCATATGATGCACCGTATTCCTGTTCAATAATATATTTCAGCAGGTAATAAGCCGAGTTGGAATATGCTACGGCTGTGCCGGGTTCAAATACGACACCCTGGCGTATAATTTCTGCAATAATTTCGTCGTGCTTTGCTGTACTGTCTATCAGCCAGTTGGTACAGTCTGGTTTATGGTCATAATCACGGTTGATACCGCTGGAGTGCTCCAGCAGGTGTCTGATCGTAATCTTGTCTGCATTATCCATTTGCGGCATATACTTGTCCAGGCGGGTATCCAGGGTCAATTGACCCGCTTCAATCAGCTTCCAGATCAGTACAGCAGTATATACTTTGGTAATAGAACCTATCTGGTACTGCGTATGCTTGTTCCATTTGCTATGAGGCAGAGCTGACTGTCCGAAACGGCGCTGGTATAACTGCTTGCCATCTTTAAATACAGATATTGCCCCTACGCCCTGGTTAAAAGACTCGATATGATCAATATAACGGTCCAGCTTATGGAGCTTTTGTGCAGATGCGGTAAAGCTGCAGAGGACCAGACTTAGGGGGACAATATATGTTTTCATCTCTATAAGCTCCTCCCGGCGATCCGGGTAAGCGGCAAACAATTTTAATTCTGTTGTATACTTTCTGTATTAATTTTAATACCAGCTTTTTTTAGAAATGCTATCTGCAGTTCCTGGCATTTATCTTCCAATGCATGTAATGCATCTCTCCTGGTTTCCAATTGCAACCGTATTACCTTGCGGGCACTTGTGTCCTGCTCTTCTACATATTTGACCAGCAGTGGGGTATACTCATCCGCGATCTTTGACATATAGGTCAGTACATTGGTATGGAAAGCATCGGCCTCATGGCTATGCTCCAGTGTGCTGGCTTCATTTTTAGTTTCATTGGTATATTCCGCAAGATTCTTGGCATCCCTCAAATCCATTTCGTGGGAGATGATGTCATTTTTTTCTGAATCAAAACCACCCTTGGCCAATTTGTGATGCTTGTCATCCAGGCGCTCTTTGCAGGAATAAAAGTTACTGGTCATTTTCTCATTATAGGCAAAATCCCGGTTATTATTGCAGGAAGAAGCCATGCATAGGTCCAGTAAAAGGAGGAGGAGCAGTTGCTTTTTCATCTTTTCCTGTTTAAAGGTTGCAGATTTTAGAAAATATTGTGCAAATATAGTAAAACTCACTAAAAGGTGATCTTAAAATAGGTTATTTTTGTACATAATAATAATCAACCATGGAAAAAGACATCAAAAAGCCGGTTGTCCGTAATAAGGAGAAAAGCAAACAGAGACTGCTTGCTGCTGTAGGGAAGATACTGAAGGCGAAAGGATTTGCGGCCCTGAAAGTAAATGATATTGCCGCTGTAGCGGGTCTGGATAAAAAACTGATCTATAATTATTTCGGAGGCACCGACGGACTTATAGATGAGTATATCCGCTCTCTTGATTTCTGGAGCAATGTATCGGAAGATGATGGTCCCGGCGATCTGAGCGATGGCGGACAAGCCTTTACCCGGAACATGATCCAGGGCCAGTACGATTATGTGGCGCAGAATAAAGAACTGCAAAAGATATTGCTCTGGGGCATTACGGAGCAGCGCAAATCGCTGAAAAAGATTGCCGATGAGCGGGAAGCAAACGGAGAAGTGCTGATGGCCAATATCACCGATCCCTTTTTCGGCGAACAGTCAGAAGAGTTCCGTGCAGCTATGGCTATACTCATTTCCGGAGCATACTATCTGAATATGTATACAACCAATGCCAAAACATTTTGCGGCATAGATCTTACCCAGCCCAAAGGACGGGATCAGATCAAAAATGCATTGGGTACGTTGGTAGACCTGGTATATGAGCGCAAGCGTAAAGGCTAATGTTTAAACTGTCGGGGTAGTAGTATCCAGTCTTTTTTGCAGCAGACACAAAACCCCGAGCTCTTCTACAGAAAGCTGCTCATTTGTTTGCATCATTTTTTGCACTGCCCGGTGCACTGTGGCTAGTGTACGTCCTTGCGTATAATGCGTAATCACCCTAGGATCAATATATGAACTACGGGCGATTGCCGGAGTATTGCCCAGTTTCTCACTCACCGTAACTACGGCATCACGAATATTCTTCTTCAGATTTTTCTGATCTTCAGGTTCTACGGCTCCGATCTCATCCAGGGCCATAGCTGCAATCACCGTGCCAGCCCAGGTACGGAAATCCTTTGCTGAGAATTCTTCGCCCATCACCTCATGTATATATTCATTCAGGTCATTACTCCTGATATCGTGTATATTATCTTCATCGTCAATGTATCTGAAGATTTCGTAGCCCGGTAGCTCATCCAGTTCCTGCACAATCTTTGTCAGTCTGGCATCAAACACATGCTTCTCCTGGTCCTGTCCCGATTTGCCGCGGTAGGTAAATATCATTTCATTACCCCTGATCTCCAGGTGCTTGCTGCGCAGGGTAGTGAGGCCATAGCTCTGGTTAGCCTTGCGGTAATACTCATTGCCCGGGCGAAAGAATGCCGCCTCCAGCAGGCGTACCATAGTCGCCAGTACCTTCTCCCTGTTCAGCTTACGCTTGCGCAAATGCTGTCCTGTAACCCGGCGCATATGTTCCAGCTGCGCCGCAAAACGAATGATGCGGTCAAACTTCTGATCGTCCTGTTGCTTACGGAATTTAGGATTGTAGATATATTGTTTGCGTCCCTTGACATCATAACCTGTTGCCTGTATCTTAGCTCTTGTTGAACTATTGATGCTCACTTTATCCCATGCCGGAGGTATAACCAGCGAGGCAAAAAATGCCTTTAATTCCGGGTCGGTGATATTCATTCCTGTTGCATCAGTATAGCTGAATCCTTTTCCTTTTCTGAAGCGGTGATAGATCATATACAATAGCTTAAGTGGTTGATACATATTGCCTTCGGATATAAATCTACGCACTAATTGTTTAAAAGAAAGTGAAATCTGATACTATCTGTATCCTGAGCCTATTATATAGCACTTTAGACATCAATGATCGTTTTGGAAGCCTTATTTTGATACAAGTATATAAGTGAGATATTGGCAGCAGGTGCAGCGCAAATGACTGAAAATACAGTGCAAAATGAGCTTGTATATTGGGTTGTTTGCATGTCCATCTGAAGCGTAATCCTAAATGAACTGTATTCAGAATCATAGAAGTGGAAATTAATCTGCTCAATTGTCTATTGATTTTTTGCTCACTCATAAATTTTTGTCAATTTTGTGATCCATTAATTATCATACATACCTAGCCTATATTAAAATATTTATGCCTGAGATAAATAAGAACAACTGGATTAGTAATCTAAGAGTGATTGCTACCCTTAGTGTGATCATACTACATGTTTCTGCCGAGCTTTTACTTTCAAGTTTTACGAACCCGCCAAATGTTTTCTGGAACGTTGCTAATTTATACGACAGTTTAGTACGCTATTGTGTTCCCATTTTCGTTATGATTACCGGTGCATTAATGTTGCCACAAGAAATAGAGTTGACCGCTTTTTTTCAGAAAAGGTTTAAACGTGTACTAATACCATTTTTATTCTGGTCATTGATTTATATATTTAATAGCTTTTTGTCAGATTTACATATTGGCAAAACGTTCACCCCACTATCTGCCATTAAGACAATATGTAACAACTTTTTATTCGGTGCTTCTTACCACTTATGGTATATCTATATGCTTATAGGATTGTATCTGTTCATACCTATACTCAGCAAATGGATAAGAAATTGTTCAGAAAAAGAGATCGTTTATTTCCTTGTGGTTTGGGCGTTTACAGTGACGATTGGAAGAATTAGCCATTTTGCGAATATCAGACCCTTATACTTCACGGGATACATTGGTTATCTGGTTTTAGGTTATTACTTGGCTAACAAAAGTTTTAAGCAAACAAAGAAGCAGATATCGTTTTATGCCTTAATGCTTATATTGGTTGGGGTTTTAAGCACTGCGGCTTTAACGTACATTGCTTCTGTAAAAAAAGGAGTGTTCTATGAGGAATTTTACAATAATTTCAATCCGAATGTTATGATGGTGGCTATAGGCGTATTTGTGCTTTTGAAATTCCAGGCGCCGGTTCGTAATAAAACCCTGTTGAAAGTAAGTTCTACTATTGATCAATATAGCTACGGAATATACTTAGTGCACGTTCTTGTCCTCATATACTTGAATAAGATCGGAATTAATGGACGGTTTATTCATCCGATAGTGGGAATTCCGATAACCAGTATAGTATGTTTAGGCTTTTCTACCCTAATCGTGTACCTTTTCAGGAAACTGCCTGGGGGAAAATTTATCTCCGGCTAAATAGATGTACATTCTGATAGGAAAGCCACTTATAAAAGAAAGCGCCCGCAATCTGCGGGCGCTTTCTTTTATAAGTGGCTTCGTCAAGAATCGAACTTGAATCTGGAGCTTCGGAAACTCTTATACTATCCATTGTACTACGAAGCCGGGAGCGCAAATATAGCGCATTTTTGTGTATCCCGATATACTTTTTAGAACCAGTCTTTTTTCTTAAAATAGACCAGCATCCCTATCGAAACGGCCATCATAAGCACAATAGTGAGGTAGAAACCGAATTGATTATGCAGCATCGGAATGCGCTCAAAATTCATCCCGAAAATACCACCGATCACCGTAGCCGGGGCCAACAATACGGTTACCACCGTCAGGATCTTCATCACCTCATTCATCTTCGTATTTACCTGGTTCATATACAGGTCCTGCAGGTTAATGGTCATATCACGATAACTCTCATTGTACTCGATCGCGAGTAGGATATGGTCGAAGATATCTTTAAAGAAACGTGCATTGCTGCTGTCGATCAGCGGCGACTGCGACTTCCAGAAAGAGTATACCAGGTCGCGCACCGGCGTAAGGGCACGGCGCATTACCATGATCTCATTGCGCAGGTTACTGATCTCTACCAGGATATTATTATTTGATCGGGTCGATATAGCTCTGTGTTCCAGATCCTCTAAGCGGTGTGCCAGAGATTCCAATACTTCAAAATAATCATCGACTACCGCATCGATCAGCAGGTAACAGAGGTAATCGGCGCTTTTCTTGCGCACTGCATCCAGCTTATTTTTCAGCTTCTGGCGTATGCCGTTGAACGGATCTTTATGATGTTCCGTCTGGAAAGACATTACGTAATTCTTCCCCAGCAATATACTCAGCTGCTCCTTCTCCACAATCCCCAGCTCCTCATTATAGGTCAGCATAGGCAGCAGACAGAAAAAGTGTTCGTCGATCTCATCCGTCTTGGCGCGCTGGCCTACACTCACAATGTCATTCACCAGCAGGTTATGTACATTAAAATGGCCGCAGAGTTTGCGTACCTCTTTCTTGCGTATACCATCTACATTGATCCAGAATATCTTATCCGTATCAACATAATTGATAAAACAGTCCTTTACATCTTTGGTTTTAAAGATGTCCGCTGCAATTTCATCAAAAGCATATACGGTATAATATATATTCTTCTTCTGGGCTTCAAGCTCAGGTTCGGCCTCCACCGCTTCATCAGGGCTATAGGTCTCCAGTTGCCGGTAACGGTTCGGCAACAAAAACTGCGGTACTCTATAGCGTTCTAGGACATTAAAAAATTTCACCGTGTAAAGTAAATACGATTAGACAAAAAATGGTAATTTTCGGCATTAAATTTTTATCGCTAAAATTAATACAGCTCATGGCCAATAAAGATACTTTCATCTCCGACATTAATAACGGATACACATTCAAAGGCTCCTCCTTCAGGCTGGGAGCAGGTATGCTCGATGGCACAGTAGTGCCGGAAGCTATTGTACAGGTGCCGTTAAAGACCATGAATCGTCATGGACTGATTGCCGGTGCTACCGGTACGGGTAAGACCAAAACCCTGCAAATGCTGGCCGAGGGCCTGAGTGATGCCTCTGTGTCGGTACTGATGATGGATATAAAAGGAGACCTGAGTGGTATTGCTGCTGCGGGCAGCAGCAATAAAATTATTGAAGAACGCTATGCAACGATGGGTCTGGAGTGGAAGGGCAGCGCTTACCCGGTAGAACTGCTGTCTCTGAGCCAGGAGAAAGGTACCCGTTTACGCGCTACCGTTACGGAATATGGTGCAGTGCTGCTTTCTAAAGTATTAGACCTTAATGATAACCAGTCCGGCCTGCTGGCTATGCTGTTTAAATATGCCGATGATAATCACTTACCAATTCTGAACCTGAAAGATCTGGTAAAGTTGCTGCAATATGCATCGGACGAGGGTAATGATGCCATCAGTCAGTCTTATGGCAATATCTCAAAAGCCTCTCTGGGCACGATCCTGCGTAAGGTGATCGAGCTGCAGAACCAGGGTGCTGATCATATCTTCGGAGAGAAGAGTTTTGAGATCGATGACCTCATGCGCCTATCCGATGATGGCCGCGGTATGATCTCTATTTTACGGGTAACGGATATACAGGATAAGCCTAAGCTGTTCTCTACCTTTATGTTACAACTGTTGGCTGAATTGTATGCCAATCTCCCGGAAGAGGGCGATATGGACCAGCCTAAGCTGGTGATGTTTGTAGACGAGGCGCACCTTATCTTTAACGAAGCCAGTAAAGACCTGTTGCAACAGATCGAGTCGATTGTAAAGCTGATCCGTTCTAAAGGAGTTGGTGTGATCTTCTGTACGCAGAACCCGCAGGATATACCGGCATCGGTACTGAGCCAGCTGGGTCTGAAGATACAGCATGCCTTGCGCGCTTTTACGGCCAATGACCGTAAGGCTATAAAAATGGCCGCGGAGAACTATCCCGAAACAAATTATTATACGATCGATGAAACCCTTACCCAGATGGGTATCGGAGAGGCTTTTGTAACCTTACTGAACGAGAAGGGTATCCCGACACCTCTGGTGCAGACCTATCTCTGTTCTCCGCATTCGCGTATGGATATCCTGAGCGAGCAGGAGATTGATCAGCTGGTGGGGCAGTCTAAACTAGCACCAAAATATAACCAGGAGATCGATAGCGAAAGTGCCTATGAACTGCTGCAGGCCAAGATAGAAGCCAATGTAACGGAGGCTGAGGTAAAGAAACCGGACACTGTGGCTAAGAATGGCAAACCAGCTAAAGAGGAGCCTTCTGTGCTGGATAAAATACTGAACAGTGCAGCCGGAAAGCAGGCACAGCGCAGCATTACCCGCGGTTTGCTGGATGTGGTTTTTAAAATGTTTAAATAATGCAGATTACCGAAACGCAAAACGGCATCAGCCTCGAACCCCTGGATACCGGACATACTGCTGCTTTATGGCATTGCATCAGCGAGCATAAACTGCATCTGCAACCATGGATCGATTGGGTAGGGCATTGCAGGTCTGAGGCAGATGTGGCAGCATATATACACCAGACACAGGATGAAGCTTATCGTCAGGAGGGACTTACTATGGTAGTGCGCTCAGGCAATGCTACTGTGGGTATTGTAAGCCTGCAGCACTGGAACCGTGATCTGAATATTGCCGAGCTGGGTTTCTGGATAGCGGCATCGGAACAGGGAAAAGGATTAATGCAGCAGGCCATACGGCAATTGCTGTCCTTTGGTTTTAAGGACCTGCGTTTACAGAAAGTGGAAGTAGCCTGTGCAGCAGCCAACACCCGTGCATTGCGTCTATTACAATACATGGGCTTCTCTGTCGAAGGCGTATTGCGCAGAGCCATACTGAGCAAGGGTTTGCTGACTGATAAAGTAGTATTGGGTTTGCTGAAAGAAGAATACCGTTAAGCGTTATAATATTAAATTGATTATCCAGACTTAGGAAACAAAGGCATTTTGGTCCTTTTGTTGCCCGACAAAAGGTGGCAATCATGGACAAATGGAAATCATAAGAATAATGTAAGTCATTATTTTCTGAAAGCGGGTATTATATAAAATTTTAGGGCCGGTGCAATACACCGGCCCTAAAATTTTATATAATATTCTGTAGTAATTATCCTAATTCAGGATACATGCTGAAACCACTCATGAATTCATTTACCTCACCTCTTACAGTGCTGATAACGGTTTCATCATCGGCATGCATCAGCACGCGATCCAGCCAGTTAACCACTTGCTGCATGTCATTTTCTTTCAGACCACGGGTAGTGATCGCCGGTACACCCACACGGATACCCGAAGTGATGAACGGTGATTTATCATCAAACGGTACCATGTTTTTATTCAGGGTAATGTCTGCTTTTACCAGGGTATTCTCCGCTTTCTTACCAGAGATGTTTTTGTTGCGCAGGTCGATCAGTAACAGGTGATTGTCTGTACCGCCGGATACCAGGTCATAACCTTTCTCCAGGAAGGCCTGAGACATTGCCTGTGCATTCTTGATCATCTGCTGTGCATATACTTTATATTCATCCTGCAGGATTTCGTGGAAGGAAACCGCTTTAGCCGCAATTACGTGCTCCAGTGGTCCGCCCTGGATGCCCGGGAATACAGACAGGTCAAGGAGATTGCTCATCATCTTGATCTCGCCTTTAGGTGTTTTATGTCCCCATGGATTTTCGAAATCATGCTTCATCATAATGATACCGCCACGAGGTCCGCGCAGGGTCTTGTGGGTAGTAGAGGTTATAAAATGACAATGATCGAAAGGAGAATTCAGTAATCCTGCAGCAATCAGACCGGCAGGGTGAGCGATATCCGCCATTACCAGTGCACCGATTTTATCAGCTACGGCACGGATGCGGGCATAATCCCAGTCACGGCTGTAGGCAGAGGCACCACAGATAATTAATTTAGGTTTTACTTCCAGTGCTTTTTGCTCCAGTGCTTCATAATCTACACGTCCGTCTTCTTTCTTTACACCGTAATGATGCGCTACATAAGTCTTACCGGAAAAGGCTACCGGAGAGCCATGCGTCAGGTGACCGCCCATGCTCAGGTCCAGGCCCAGGATCGCATCGCCCGGTTGCAGGATCGCTGCCTGTACCGCCATGTTGGCCTGTGCACCACTGTGTGGTTGCACATTGGCATATTCAATATTAAAGATCGCTTTCAGGCGATCGATAGCTAACTGTTCGCTTTTATCTACCACTTCACAACCACCGTAATAACGCTTGCCCGGATAGCCCTCGGCATATTTATTGGTCATTACGCTGCCCATTGCCTGCATTACCTGTAAGCTGGTAAAGTTTTCAGAGGCGATTAGTTCCAGTCCTCTGCGCTGGCGGTGCAATTCTTCCTGGATCAGGTCAAAAATAGCGGTATCTCTTTGCATAAGTCTACAAATGTGTTTTGGAGGTATAATTTGATGTCTGCAAAAATAGGTTCTTTTAGGCGAATAAAACAGTTGATTTTTACCGCATTTTTCTGCCAGAGGCACTTTGATATAAAACAAAAAAGTATACCTTTGCGCACAAATTTTTCAATGCTGGGCCGATCCAAGAACCTTGTTATACAGGTTATAGACTTTTTTTATTTTCCTTTTCTGCACAAGTTTATCCCGGTGCAAACCTTTCGTTATGCAGCATGCGGAGGCGGGAATGCCTTGTTCAACCTGGTGATGTTCTATATCGGGAACAATTTTATATTTACTGATGAGCTGATACATTGCGGGCCGTTTACCATGACGCACTATATTGCCGCTTTTGTATTTGCATTGTTGTTCAGCTTTCCGCTGGGTTTTATCCTGAACAAGTATGTAGTGTTTCAGCAATCGCACCTCAAAGGACGTATTCAGCTGTTTCGCTATGCAATGATTACCCTGTTCAGCATTGTAGCCAACTACGGGCTGCTGCATTTCTTTGCCGGTTACCTGGGCTTATGGGCTACGCCTTCACAGGCACTGACTACGGTCATCTTATCCATTACCAGCTATTTCGCGCAGATGTATTTTTCTTTTCGGACAAAAAAGACTAATATTAGTACAAATTAATATCCCATGATGCGGTTCCTTTCCCTCTGTTGCCTGCTGCTGTTGTCAGTAGCTCAGGACCTGCGTGCGCAGGAGTCCTCTTTGTTGTGGAAGATCAGTGGTAAAGAACTGGCACAACCTTCTTACCTGTTTGGCACCATACATCAGATCTGTGAAGAGGATTACTTCTGGACCGATACCATGCAGAAGTATTTTCACCGGGCCCAACAGTTGTGCCTGGAGCTGGATATGGATGATCCGTTGTTGGCAGTCAAAGTAAGTCAGCACTCTATCAATACAGGAGACAAATCTCTGAAAGATTATTTTACGCCTAAAGAATACAGTCGGTTAAGTGTTTATATCAAGGAACATACCGGACAGAGTATGGAGATGTATAACCGGCTGAAACCGATATGGCTGGTACTGACCCTCTCTAATGGCGACCTGGGTTGTGATGCTGCTACGGCATATGAGATACACCTGGTAGACTCTGCCAAGAAATATGAGATGCCGGTTATGGGACTGGAAACAGTAGATGAGCAGATGGCAGCCCTGAGCAGTATTCCGGAAGATAAGATCAAACCGTATATACTCGATATTATTGACGGGCGTACAGAACAGAATACAGAACTGTTTCAGCGCATGGTAGCTACTTACCTGAAGCAGGATGTAGAAGCCTTATACCGTATTATACAGTCGGAGAATGATGCGATGCTGAGCATGGATAAGCTATTGGATAACCGCAATAAACGCTGGATCTCGCGTATAGCAGATATCGGTAAAAACAAAAGTACATTCTTCGCTGTAGGTGCCGGACACCTTGGCGGACCGGGTGGGGTACTGGTTCTGCTGCGCCAGGCAGGGTATACCGTAACGCCGCTGAAGTAATATATATTCGCCGATTATTAAAATAAAACAGATCAATTGATGGAACAACAAATTAAAGAAGACTTACTCTCAAACTCAGGACTGGATGATATTTCGCAGGGTTACCTGCTGCAAACTGTGCGCTGGACCAAATTCATCGCCATCATGGGCTTTGTTTTTACAGGAATTGCATTACTGGCTATTTTACTGCTTGGTTTTACCGGCGGCCAGTCAGAAGGCGTGGCTTATGGAGTAGGCAGGGCTTTAGGTAGCGGCTTTGTTGGAGCGATTGTGATAGGGATTTATTTTTACCCGATGTATTGTTTATATCAATTCTCCCGGTATATGAAATCCGGTTTATATTACGAAGATAAGCTACAGGTAATGCAGGCATTCCGCCATCAGCGCAACCTGTATCGTTATATGGGCATCCTGCTTATTATTATGCTTGGCTTTTACGCCTTGATGTTCATGTTTGGCGGATTAATGGCAGGTATGGGTGCGATATAATTCAAATGAGATTATATAAAAAGCGGCTGTTATATACAGCCGCTTTTTTGATGCAATATTCTCTCCCGTAATTGAGTAGAATTAAATAATTTTTGTAATATTGGCCCTTCACTTTAAAAAAAACAAAAGAACAAAACTATGGAACAACATCTTCCGGGGGGTATTATTCCCTCATCAGGCCTCAATGAAAACAGCAAGGCATACCTGGGACAGACCGTGCGCTGGACCAACTTTCTGGCTATTTTAGGATTTATCAGTATCGGACTGATGCTCTTCTTCTCACTGCTTATCATCCTGGGCGGCGGCATAATGATGAATCGCTTAAGTGAGGTCTCGAGCTTCGGAACGATCGGTTATACCTTATTCGGTATGCTGTATCTTGGCATTTCTGTATTATACTTCTTCCCGGTATTTTATTTATACAAGTTCGGCCGGTTAATGAAGAGCGGCTTACTTACCGATAATGAGTTGCAGATTACAGAAGCTTTCCGTTATCAGCGCAATATGTATCGTTTCATGGGCATTATGGCCCTGATTGTAATCGGTATTTACATTCTTATATTTGTATTTGGCGCTCTGGGCGCGGCTTCTGGCGGTTTCAGGTAAGAAGAGCAATGCTTTTCGCATTGCTTCGTACTGCAGCAACTGAATCTTGTGCGTCTCTGCAAGTATTCGAAAAAGAAAAATCAACATAAGAAATATCATTAAAAAGGATTGCGGTGCAGGAATATTCCTGCACCGCAATCCTTTTTAATATATGCTACCGACTATGCAGTACCTCTTCTGATATCCGCTCCCAGTGCCTGGAGGCGTTTATCGATGAACTGGTAACCTCTGTCGATCTGTTCAATATTTTCAATCACACTCTTACCTTCTGCAGATAAGGCTGCGATCAGCAGGGCCACACCCGCACGGATGTCCGGAGAAGACATGCGTATACCGCGGAGGGCAGTCTGACGATTCAGTCCGATCACCACTGCACGGTGCGGATCACACAATACAATCTGTGCACCCATATCGATCAGCTTATCTACAAAGAATAAACGGCTTTCAAACATCTTCTGGTGTATCAGCACGGTACCTTTTGCCTGTGTCGCCATAACCAATATTACACTCAGCAGATCGGGAGACAGTCCCGGCCATGGATGATCGTAAATGTTCAGTACAGAACCATCGATAAACTGGCGTATGGTATATTGATCCTGTGCAGGAACGATAATGTCATTGCCTTTGATTTCCAGTTCCACTCCGAATTTGAGGAATGTTTCCGGCAAGATACCAAGGTGTGCCACATCGGCATCCTTAATAGTGATCTCGCTTCTGGTCATTGCCGCCATGGCAATGAAAGAGCCTACTTCGATCATATCTGCCAGCAGGCGGTGCGCACAGCCATTCAGCTTTTCAACCCCTTCAATCTGTAATAAGTTAGAACCAATGCCTTCGATCTTGGCCCCCATGCTGTTCAGCATACGGCAAAGTTGCTGAACATAAGGTTCACAGGCAGCATTGTATATGGTCGTCTTCCCTTTGGCCATTACCGCAGCCATTACAATATTGGCTGTACCGGTTACAGAAGGCTCTTCCAGCAGGAGGTCTGCACCCCTCAGGTAGGCCCCGTCCAGGGTAAATTCTTTTTGTTCTGCATCATAATGAAAGCTTACGCCCATGCGTTCAAAACCGATGATGTGCGTATCCAGTCTGCGGCGACCGATTTTATCTCCGCCGGGTTGTGGCAGGTACGTTTTACCGAAGCGTGCCAGTAAAGGACCAGCCAGCATTACAGCGCCCCTTAATTTGCCCGACTTCTTTTTATATTCCGCAGATTGCAGGAAATTGATATCTACCGAACCGGATTCGAATGTATAAGTATCTTCTGAGATGCGTTCTACTTTTACGCCCAGATCACCCAGCAGTTCGATCAGCATATTTACATCCAGGATATCCGGGATATTACTGATGGTAACTTTTTCTTCGGTGAGTAAAACGGCGCATAAAACTTGCAGGGCTTCATTTTTAGCACCCTGGGGTACAATGGTACCACTTAAGGGTTTACCTCCCCTGATCTCAAAAGTAGACATATAGAAACGGTTGATTTTTAGTGCTTGCAAAGTACTGCAATTTTTTAAAATTTTCCCTTGTATTTATGTTATAAAATGCAGCAGGGATAATATTTTATCCTATCTTAGCCACTCTTATAGATACCAATAATGGAAATATTACCACAAGACATCAGTACCAAACAATTACATGCATATTTGCTGGGCAGTATAGCCCCGAGACCTATTTGTTTTGCCAGTACCATAGACAGCGAAGGTAATGCCAACCTGTCTCCGTTTAGCTTTTTTAATGTTTTCGGTAGTAAACCGCCGATCTGTATATTTTCCCCGGCCCGCCGGGTGCGTGACAACACCATTAAAGACACGCTGGAGAATGTGATCGCAACCAAAGAGGTAGTGATCAATGTGGTGAGTTATGATATGGTGCAGCAGATGAGCTTATCTAGCTGTGAATACCCTAAAGGGACCGATGAGTTTACCAAATCAGGATTTACCCCGGTAGCCTCTACGCTGGTCAAACCTTTCCGTGTGAAAGAATCGCCGGTAAGTTTGGAGTGTAAGGTGCTGGAAGTAAAATCGATGGGAGATGAGGGTGGTGCTGCCAACCTGATTATCTGTGAGGTAGTGAAAATGCATATCAATGATCGCATCCTGGACGAGCAGCTGCAGATCGATCCGCATAAGATAGACCTGGTGGCCCGTATGGGAATGGATTATTATTGCCGCGCCTCCGGCGAGAGTGTATTTGAAGTGCCGAAGCCTAACCTGAAGTTAGGTGTGGGTATTGATCAACTGCCTTTACATATCAGACAGAGTGATGTGTTGTCTGGTAATGACCTGGGTTTGCTGGGCAACAGTACGAGCATACCGGTGGTTGCTGATATGCAGAACGATGAGCGCCTGATAGAGATCCTGAAAGATTATCGTTCAGAGCCTTCGACACTGAAAAATGCCTTACATACTTATGCTAAAGAATTACTGGCCAAAGGTAAGGTAGAAGAGGCCTGGCAGGTACTGCTCTCCGGTGAGGGCTAAGCAAAATTGAAACCGTCATATCGGATATAGCGCATGGCTAAAAATCAATGTGTCGGCCGGTTGCAAACCAGACTCACTTCGTTCAGACAGTGGTTTGCAACTCTATCGACTGAGCCAATGATTTTTTTAACGCTGGATTTATAAGGCCATTTTAAGCGATCCGTACAGTACGGATCGCTTATTGTTTTCATCACAGCGATAGTCATTTTGGAGTGGAGCTGCGATCGTTGAGCACCGAACGAATCACACGTTAAGCTCAGACGATCAATGTACGCAACGGTACAAAATGGTGGTGCCCCGCAATCGCCTTGATGAAAACAAAGGCATTTTTGGTCCTTTTGTTGCCGGACAAAAGGACGAATAAAATAGTTGACTAGATGTGGATAGTCAGTTAAAATAATAAAGCTCCTGTACGATACAGGAGCTTTATTATTTTATATTAAGGTATTGAAATTAGATATTCACCATTAATGGCATCAGTAGCATCAGCAGATCTTCCTGCTCTACTTTTTCAGTAGGTTTGAAAATACCCGCTCTTGAAGGAATGCTCAGTTCCAGGGCCACTTCTTCGCCTTCGATATTGTTCAGCATCTCTACCAGTAATTTGGCGTTGAACGCAATCTTCATGTCTTCACCATTGTACTGGCAGGTCATTTTTTCATTACCCTCGTAAGAGAAGTCGGTATACTGTGCACTTAAGGTTACAGTGTTACCTACGATATCAAATACCACCTGGCTGGTGCTCTTATCTGCAAACACGCTTACACGGCGCAGGGCATTGATCAGGTCTACGCGGTTAATGGTCAGCATAAACGGATTCTCAGCAGGTATTACCGCACGGTAAGGAGGGTATTTACCATCGATCAGGCGACAGTTCAGGCTGGTATGATTGGTTTTGATGAACAGGTGCGTATCAGTATAAGATAAAGAGATGGCAGAATCATCGTTCGGCAACCAGTTCTTCATTTGTTGTAATGGTTTTCTCGGTACAATAAAGTTACCGGTAACTGATGGGGTAATATCTGTATAAGCCAGGCGGATCAGGCGGTGTGCATCGGTAGCTACAAAAGTGATATCGCTTTCGTTCATTTCGAAGAATACACCGGTCATTGCAGGGCGCAGGGTATCGCTGCTGGTTGCAAAAATTGTTTTATTGATTGCCTCTACCAGTTTGATAGAAGGCAGGGTAAGGGTATTGGCATTTTCCGGGTTAGGCTCTTTCGGATATTCATCCGTTTTTTCGCCACCGATTTTGTATTTACCAGAGTTGCTGGAAATCTCGATAGTATAATCCTTAGGATTGATATTAAAAGTGATTGGCTGATCTGGCAGGTTTTTCAGGTATTCCAGCAGGATCTTAGAGGTAACACACACCTTACCGTTATTGTCTTCTCCTCCCAGTTCAGTCTGTACATCCAGTTTGGTTTTGATCATCGTCTCCAGGTCACAACCGGTAATGGTCAGGGTATTGTCTTTCAGTTCAAACAAGAAGTTTTCCAGGATAGGCATAACGGTATTGGAACTGATGATGCCGCCTACTAATTGTAAGTTTTTAAGCAGTGTAGATGAAGAAACAATAAATCTCATAATAGATCGGTATAAAAATGAGCAACAAAAATAATGTTTAATTCGGAGAAAAAATCAGGGGTGGACAAGTAGTGGAAAAAAATATGTCAAAAAAGGTAAGTCAAAATTTGGCAGGAATAAAATCTTGTGTATCTTTGCACTCCAATCAGCCGAAAGGCGCTTTGATATTGATGGTGCGGTAGCTCAGTAGGTAGAGCAATGGACTGAAAATCCATGTGTCGCCGGTTCGATCCCGGCTCACACCACGGTGCCAAACCTCGGTTAGTGATTCGAAAAAGTTATTACTTTCAAGAAGTTCATTAGCAAAAAATTTACCCTTGGCTTTTAGTCAGGGGTTTTTTTATTTTATTTTTTGGTGTGGAGCATGAGGATCAAATTCAAAAGTTTTGGATCAATTGATCCTTGATATGCCTCTATCATGCACATTGCAAGCCCAAATGGAAAAATTATAGAAAAGTCAAGTTTTAGCATTGGTCTTGGTAAAGGTATTGTATTAGCAATTATTCCAAATATTAAAATTACAATGTATGGACGGAAAATCGACTAAGATTGTTATTTTCAGGTCTAACATAAGTCGAACAAGTCTAATTTTGATATGACTTAGTGTGTATTGATGCGATTTATATAGTGTTGATTTTCAATTATATGTGCTTATTTGGCATGGTATGGATACATACTTAGATGGACTGAAAATCCATGTGTCGCCGGTTCGATTCCGGCTCACACCACAAACAGTAAAGGCTTTCAGAAGACAATTCTGAAAGCCTTTTTTCTTGCGTCGCATTCCGTGGTGGAAGTCCCGATAGCAGATCAGTAATGGAATTGAAAAAACAAGCTCCCAATACTGCTGATATTGGGAGCTTGTTTTTTATCGTTTCTTTCCTCTCGATTTTGGCTTGCCGTATTTAGCCATCATCTTATCTTTATGGCTTATACGCTTCGCTGGTTGTTTGCTATTTTTAGCCGATTTTTCATGGAAAGAGGCGCCTACATTTTCACGCTTAGGTAATTTTATTTTTACCTCTTTCACGATAACTTTTGGAATTTCATCTTCTGTTAGTTCTGTAGATATTTCCAAATGATCTGGTAATAATCGCATGGGAATTTCATATTTCATCAGCGACTCAATGCCCTGCTTGTATTCCTTTTCCTGCTCGGTGACAAAACTTATAGCTATACCTTTTTTATCTGCTCTGCCGGTTCTCCCAATGCGGTGAATGTAGTTTTCGGGTACTTCCGGTAAGTCAAAGTTAATCACGTGCGTTACTTCAGCAATATCTATTCCGCGTGCAACAATATCTGTCGCAATAATAAAGCGATAGGTACCTTCCTTAAATTGCTTTACCGTATTAAATCGATGCGCCTGTTCTTTATTGCTATGTATCACACCCACTTGTTCCGGAAAGCGGCTTTGCATTTCTTCATACAATGCATCGGCTAATTTTTTAGTAGCCGCGAAGACCAGCACCTTTGAGAAATCTTCATTTTCTTTGAGCAACAATTCCAGGAGATTGACTTTAGTGTAGAAGTTAGGAACTTCATAAGCTATCTGATTAATATTCTCCAAAGGGGTGCCGGTGGGCGCTGCTTCAATACGCACAGGCATGTTGAAATATTGCTCGATCATTTGTTCCACCTCTTCGGTAATAGTGGCGGAGAACATAAGATTCTGCCTTCTCTCCGGCAGCAAATCCATAATGTTTTTGAGCTGCGAACGGAAACCGAGATTCAGCATCTCGTCCACCTCATCAATAACAAATTTCTTTATTGATTTTGTTTTTAATGCTCCATTCAATATCAGGTCGTAGAGTCTGCCCGGTGTGGCCACAAGAATATCTACGCCATTCTCTACAGCCGTAACCTGTGGTTTCATGTTTACGCCGCCATACACACCGGTCACAATCAACGAACGATGCGCGGTTAATTTTATAGCAGCTTCTACTACTTGCGCCACCAACTCGCGCGTAGGCACAAGCACCAGCATTTGCGGAAACCGGTCTTTCGAAAATTCCAATTGTCGCAAGCAAGGTAATAAGTAGGCATAGGTTTTACCGGTTCCGGTTTGTGCTATGCCGCATACATCCTTTCCCGACATAATTACAGAAAAGGCCTTTTGCTGAATAGAGGTAGGATGCACAAAACCCATCTCGTCCAATGCCTTGAGTAGTGGGGCATTCAGGTTTAAATCTTCAAAAGTCATGATAAGATATTAATTGTGCGAAGGTAAACAATCTTCGTCAGCAAGAGGATAATAAACCAAAGAAGATCATTGGGTATATTGCTATGCCTGCCCAATGTCATGACCAGGAATGCTGCGGCAGCAGGTGTTACCGATTGCGATTGTTTGCCGTTTTCGCACGTTTATCCTCTGATCCGGAACGTTTATTCATTTAGGACAAATCTTTCATTTCTTAGGGTTATTTTAGCGGCCGATTATGCGGTTTCTGAAAAGGAGCAAAAGACAAAAGACAATTTTCACATCATGAAACAACACTTTACTAAGCTGGTTATTGGTTTGCTGCTAATGATCGGCAGTACATGCTCAACCGCGCAATCAAACCTTTCGCCGGGAGCACAATTTCTTGAATATTACAATGCCCATGACATTAAAAAGCTGGATGTCCTGCTTTCGGATGATTTTGTAATGAAGCACCGGCACATAAATTCTTCCGTTAACAAAAAGGAGTTTCTTGGTTTACGGATGAACTATTGTGTTGCGTTTAACGCCGGATATAGTACCGTAGCGGTAATTGTAGAGGGAAATCCTGAAATCATTACGGTTAAGGAGTATAGCGATGAGCTTAAATTATTGGATATAAACCCTTCTGCCTGGATTTTTTTGATTGAATCGAAAGCTGGAAAGGTTACGTCTATCCTTATGGATACGGCCAGAGGTGCTGATGCTTATTTTCAGGAGGCGCTCCGCAAAGAACTGGCGTTTCGCTCCTGGGTGGAACAAAAATATGGTACCGATACACTTACTGTATTAGAGCATAATGTAGATGTGTTTCGCGACCTGATGGTGGAATATGCGTTAAATCCAGAGAATGCCAAGGTGACGCAAAGCAAAGAAGTGATAGTGGCCAGAGATGATACTCCGGATGATGAGCCTGATTATCGCATGCCCTGTACCCATTTTGGTAAGCTTTCACTAAAACAACGACTCGCCCGATATCCGTTCAACAAGGCCAGAAGTGTCCTGCTTGTTTCCTTTACCGATGCCTCAATTCTTTATCCCGACTATAAACGGAATAAGGATCGAATACTCGCTCTGGATAATGCTGAAGACACAAAAACGCTTACTGCAGTAGATATTGACCAACTTAGCGATTTACTGTTCAATGTAGGGTACGATACGAAAGAACTTTTTAAAACCCAGATACCGGAGTGCCCTGGACTCAAAAATGCCATTGTTTTCCTTGATGATAAAGGCAAACCTTTCGATTATATAGGGGTGTTTTTTGGCTGCGATGCCATGGAGTATGATATCAATAAAATCCATTTTCCTTTAGACTGTGATGATAAATACAATATGCTGGGTCAGTTTTTTTCAGAACGCGGTATTCCCGTACCTGGTTTATAAAGCGGATATGGAGTTAAGACCAAAGAACTAAGCCGATGTATTATTGCAGAGGAACGTTATGGTCAGTGTTGCTCCCCGGAAATTATAAAGTTGATTATTCTTTTCTGATAAGCAGAAAATTAGTAGCCTTTAATCTTTCCTTTAGCCAGGTGTTTAATTTAACCTCGTCTATTGGTTTGTCCGTTTTGTAGAGCATTACTCCTTGTATGGTTACACTGTCCGTATTAGGATGCTGTTCAATATTTCCGATGGAAATGTCGGTTATTTCCGGGAATAATATATTTAACTCTTTGGTTAAGGCTGGATCATCCAGTTTATATTTATCCAGTTCATTTTTCAGTTCATTTATGGCAATATCCTTTTGGGATATCTGGTTTTCCTGTTTATTAATTTCACTCAGGATTTCAGCTTTCAGATCTTCTGAGTTCTGGCGGAATGATAGTTCTGTATTCGCAATACCCATATCAGAAAGCATACGATTATACTCTTTTATTTCTTCATTGGTCAGCTTTCTATTCAGCAAGGCTAACTCTACTTTTTTGGGATTGCTGCTATAATTCAGTTTTTTGAAAATGACCATATTGCCCTTGTTTGTAAATTCGGTATTAATGAATTGGTCAATAGTCTTTGTGAACTTTTTCTCGTTCCATAAGTTATATGCAAGATAAGCGCTGGGTACAATCATAATGAATATTAATGCTGTTATGCCCAATCTTATCTGCCTGGCATATCGAATACTTTTGAAGTTTGCAGGAGGGTATTTCAAATATTTAACTACAAAAAATGTAGCGATACAGATAAAAAAACAGTTAATGGTGTATAGGTAAAAGGCCCCTGCAAAAAAAGATAAGTTGAAAGTTGAGATACCGTAACCTGCAGTACATAAAGGAGGCATTAATGCCGTAGCAATGGCAACACCTGGAATAGGATTCCCTTTTTCTACTCTCGTAATTGCAATTACACCAACCAATCCACCAAAGAAAGCAATGATGACATCATAAATATTTGGAGCCGTTCTTGCCAATAGTTCTGATTGGACATCTTTAAAAGGGCTTAGGTAAAAATAGGCAGAGGATACGATAAGGCTTACAACAGTAGCGACCAGGAGGTTTTTTACTGATTTTTTGAGCAGCTCAAAGTCATAAGTACCCAGGGCAAATCCAGCACCAACTATAGGCCCCATTAATGGTGAAATAAGCATCGCTCCAATGATTACTGCTGTAGAGTTTACATTTAATCCAACAGAGGCAACAATAATAGCACAGGCCAAGATCCATAGATTAGACCCCCTGAATGAAGTATTTGCGAAAACATTTTCCAATACTTTCTTTTTGTCTTCCTCGCCACTGCTAAGGTTTATGAATTCCAAGATGCTTTTCTTCATTTTCTTTTATGATTTAAAGATAATATAGGCTAAAATTTCCTTCATTTACTTTAATACGTGACGCCGGATGATCTATGGCACATGCCTTGTACTTGTTCCGGTCTGTACTTTTTTCCAGTTAAGGTTGATCACTGGAACAACACGCCTTCCGATTCTGTTGAAAAGCCCGATTTGCAGTACCTTTCCTGTTTGACATTTATTAATCAGACCAATTTGCAGTCCCTTAGCTTCCGTTGCCACATTTGCCAGTGCTGCAACAGAAACACCACTTAATCTATCCGTATAATTAATCAGTCCGCTAACCTGAACGCCTTCAAGTTCATAACAAAAACCTGATAGTCCATTAAGGAATAGGCCATGATTATAGGTTTCTTTCATACCTCCGATACTAACAGAGAGTCCGTTGATATAGGTGCCATAGGTTGGATAAACATATGTAGTACTTGCATAGCCGGAATTAGAAAAAAAGCTTACACGTTTACCCTTTTCCTGTTCAACACCTACCAGTCCGATTAATGTGCCATATAGGCCACCGATTATTCCCAAAGGGCCAACTTCCAGATTAACTCCGTTAACTTTTACAAAAGTGGTATCGCTCCAGGTCGACCAGGGGTGAGCTGTCCAACCGACTGTAATTCCATTGACCACTTTATGGTTATGGCCTGGAGACCAACTGAAAAAACTGGTGTCGATATGGGCGGGAAGTTGTTCTTGCCCTTTGACCTGGGTACGAAAGGATGTAATAATGATCAATACGGATATTAAGTGTCTGCACATTGTTCAGATAGGGTTAAGTATGATAATGACCTGTTACACTAAAAGACAAATATATATAAAATCGGTACTATCGGCTTTAACAAAACAACAGCCGGTACCAATACAGTACCGGCTGTTGTTTTATATCGGAAAATGCATCAATACACTAAGCTGTGCTGTTGCATAAGTACTACTCTCCAAAGATAGAAGCACAATCCTTGCCCATATCTTGCATTTTCGCAGGCAAGCCCATTTTCTCGGCCTGCTTGAGTAATTCTTTAGGAGGTGCCTGACCCGATTTTACCGCATTCAGTTTATACAATACTTTAAGTTCTTCCAGGTTCATTTTGGCACTCAGGTCTTTGACAAAGCAGTCGCCAAATTTTTCAGATTTTTCTTTAGAGGTACCATCGTTGAGCATCTCTTTAACGATCTGGCTGCGGATCGATTTGAGTATAGAGGCTTTGGTCTCTGCCGGTTTGGACTGTGCGATGGCTGACATGCTGCCACCCAGGAGGATCATACTTAAGGCAATAAATAGTTTTTTCATCTGATAATTATTTGAGTGCCGAAAATAAGGCTATCCTACTGATAATCGGTGCAGTACACTTTATTTTTTTAAGATTAATTGATGTCTGCGATTTTGAAAGACAGGATAACACAAACGAGGGTGCATACTGGTGGTTGTGAAAAGGGAGGCTTAGCATTCTGCCGACTATGCAACTGTGTTTTTAGTGTTTTACAAAAGGGCAGAACGGCCGTTTTTTAGTGGGATGTTTTGGCGGTACTAGATTACTAAATTTGACTAATTTTTTTATGTTAACTGACTATCCGCATGTAGGCAACGATTTTATTCGTCCTTTTGTCCGGCAACAAAAGGACCAAAAATGCCTTGTTTTCATCAAGGCGATTGCGGGGCACCGCCATTTTGTACCGTTACGTGCATTGATCGTTTGAGCTTAACGGGTGATCCGTTCGGTGCTCAACGATCGCAGCTCCACTCCAAAATGGCTATCGCTGTGATGAAAACAATAAGCGATCCGTACAGAACAGATCGCTCGAAAGGCCTTATAAATCCGGCGTTAATAAAATCATTGGCTCGGTCGATAAAGTCGTAAACCACTGTCAGAACGCAGTGAGTCTGGTTTGCGGCCGGCCGACACATTGATTTTTAGCCAGGGATTTATACAGCCTTGATTTTTTGGCGGTACCTTTTGCATCAAGGCAAAAGGTAGCAATAGATAAGATATATAAGCTACTTAAATCATAATACTAGACTTTGTTTCCATTAAGCGGATACTCAGTTTATGTTATTTAATTGCAGCTTAGGTTTATAGTGTTTATGCTCTTTTGGACAACTTAAATCTCTTCATCTTCAAAATAATCCACCATCCCATTTCGTCATACGATGGTCAAATCTGTGCCAGCGTGCGTTTTGTGACAATTATGACAAAACTCTATTCTACTTTTGCCGCGCTTACAGGCACCGGTAGTGTGGCCTGGATGATATAAATCTACATTCCGTTTCCGAATCTATTTTAAAAAATGACCCATTCTGTGGGACGGGAATTTTTATGTCTGTAACCAAACACTTTTATACCCAATGCACTTTTAAATGATGTATGATATGAACAAAACACTTAGCCGGTTTATACTGTGCTTATGCAGCTTATTGTGTTCCGGTCTGCTGCTCCGGGGCCAGACGGTCACTATAGGGACGGGGACGGGTAGTGGTACCTCCACGCCCTTCTCGCGATTTTACGAATACTCCATGAGCGAATCCATATACCTGGGTTCAGAATTTGGGGGCAATACCGGTAATATTACGGCTATTGCCTATGATAAAGCTTCGGGTTCCAGCACCGCAACTACACCCTCTGTCAGTATATATATGAAGCTAACCACAAGTACGACGGTAGGCACCGGTATATACCCTGTATCGCTGAGCGGTTATACCCTGGTATGGACCGGTAGCTTTCCCAACAGTGCTTCGGGCTGGCAGGAAGTGACCCTCAATACACCATTCCCTTACCCGTCTACCAGCCAGAACCTTTCTGTACTGGTGTTGAACAACAGCGGGGCGGTCATCTCATCGGGCAGGCCACAATTCCGCTATACCACAACCAGCGTGCGCCAGGAAGCTGACTATACAGGCTCCTCGGCCTGGACAGCAGCTTCCAGTCTTATTCCGCATTGGGAACGCCCCAATGCACGATTTACTTTAAGTCCCTTATCATCCTGTCTGTTACCTTCCTCGGTAACTATTGGTACGACTACCGCCACCACTAGCAATGTGTCCTGGGTAGCTTCTGCGAGCAATCCTGTTGCATACCAGTGGGAGGTGCGCAGTACCGGCCAGCCGGGGAGTGGCAGTGCCGGACTGATTGATAATGGCAGTGCCACGGGCACCTCTGTTACGGCCAGTAATTTACCTCCGGCATCGACCAGCTATTTCTATATACGCACGCAATGCAGTAATGGAGATTACAGCCTCTGGTCTGGTGGTACCGCTTGCGTTACCCCATGTGCCCCGGTTACTGCATATCCCTGGACTGCCGGTTTTGACAATCTGCAACTTCCTTCGTCCTGCTGGACCAACACCAGTAACTCCAATAAGCAATGGGAATTTGTAGCGGCTGATGCCGCTCATGGTGCTGCTGCAACGCATTCCGGAACGGGCATGGCGAGGGTAGATGTGTATAATGCCATCTCGGCCAATAATCCTATGCGCCTGCAACTGCCTCCAATGCAACTGGGTGCTAATATGCAATTGCAATACTGGACATGGATTGGCGCAGAAGGAGATCCCGCTCCGCTATCGGTCGAGGTATCTGCTGACGGTGGAAATACTTTTACTACACTATACAATCATACCAATAGCACCAGTACGAACCAATGGATGCAGTACAGCCATTCTTTATCTGCCTATGCAGGGCAGACCGTATTGATCCGCTTTAAAGCAGTCAGTAACTATGGTTCTGGCTCTTGTAATATCAATCTTGATGATATTACCGTACAGACGGCAACGGTGGTGCCGGTTACTGCTGACAGTGTAGATGTGTACACACAAGGTAACATCCCTGCTGTGATCTCTACGCTGGGCGGCAGTGTACAGCTGCTGGCTCAGGTATATCCTAATACCGTAAACCAGTCTGTGACCTGGAGCATTATTCCGGTAACAGGAGCAGCCATTATCAATACAAGTGGTTTGGTTACAGCGCAAGGCAATGGTACAGTATGGGCTAAGGCCGTATCGGCACTGAATACAGATAAGAAAGATTCCCTGCTGATCACGATCAGCGGACAGATAATCAATGTAGACAGCGTTGATGCACATACCCTGAACAATGTCGCTGCCCAAATCAATACTAACGGAGGCACTTTGCAAATGGTAGCACAGGTATACCCCAATACAGTGAGCCAGTCTGTGAGCTGGAGTATAGTTCCGGTAACCGGTGCAGCCACTATTAATGCCAATGGTGTGATCACTGCACAGAGCAATGGTACAGTATGGGCGAAAGCGGTATCGGTACAGAATACGGCTAAAAGAGATTCCGTATTGGTGACCATCAGCGGACAGGTTGTAAATATCGATAGCGTTGACGTACGGACATTGAATAATGTTGCGGCACAAATCAATGTTTATGGAGGTACACTGCAAATGTTCGCACAGGTATATCCTGCTATGGCTAACCAATCGGTGAGCTGGAGCATCGTTCCGGTAACGGGTGCAGCCACTATTAATGCTAATGGTATAATCACTGCGCAGGGCAACGGTACCGTATGGGCCAAAGCAGTATCTGTACAGAACACGGCTAAAAGAGATTCTGTACTGGTTACCATCAGTGGTCAGGCGATCAATGTAGATAGTGTTGATGTGCGTACGGCTAATGGTGCTGCGGCATATATTAATACCAATGGAGGTACACTGCAACTGGAAGCTTGGGTATACCCGGCAAATGCCACCCAGTCTGTACAATGGTCTGTGGTGCCCCTAACGGGCAATGCCAGTATCAACAGCAGCGGCTTGGTTACTGCACTGGCCAATGGCCAGGTCTGGGCTAAAGCCACATCAATGGTAAATGCGGCCAAATCTGATTCTGTATTGATCCTGATTCAAAGCCAGGAACTCAGTATCGGGGATACGGACGACCAGGGATTTTACCTATATCCTAATCCGGTACAAGATAAGTTTGTCATCCATATACCGGCCAACCATCCGCAATTAACCCTGCTAATCCGCGATCATAGCGGAAAGATGATGCAGCAGCTCACGATCAGGGCTGGTGCGGCAGAAACATATCCGGTAGATATCAGTGCACTGCAACCTGGCTTATATTTCCTTTCTCTGGAAGGGAAAGGGGTGCTGATCAGCCGTAAACTGATTAAAAACTAAAATTACTTCGGCGTATATCGCCAAGATCAAAAAGGCTTTCAGGTAATCAACCTGGAAGCCTTTTTCTTTTATCTGAATGCCGATTCCGTTCAGCTATCGGATTTGTCTTTTCTACATGTGGACTGTAGCGGAAACACTGGCTTTTGCTCTTGATTTCCGGTGCTATCCCCACGCACACCACACCATATAGCAGTAGATATTGCGTTGCAAGTTTCTGTATCTTAAAGAGTTAAAGAATCAGGCTTGACCTTAAAATATTTATTTTTTTTCTCACACCGACACAGCCTGACGTAAGCTCGCACTACTTTTACATTATAGAAACGGAGCACAATGAATCTCGTTGTTCCTGCTTCCATCAATGCCAGAGCAAGCGATACAATCATGGATATTGTAAGCAGCGCATCGATGCATTTCCCTGCTATTGCGGTATATATTAGACCGGTCGTACCCGTACCGGCAGGGCATTGTATTCCTTTTCTGAACCCTTTTATAAACCTCTAAATTAAAACACTATGTCTGTAATTATTGTAAGCGCTTCTGCGACACTAAACACCGCATTCTTTACCCCTGGCAACGTCTATGAATTTTATAATGACCACGATCTGCAGGCGGCTGTTATAGCCCTGCCGGCCGATGTTACGCTCCGCTTTAAAGGTGGTAGTCTCAACAATGGTACGCTCATGGGTAATGATACCATTATCGAAGCGCCAATGGCTACTATCTTTGGTAAAACCCTGGCTATAGATGACGCTGGTACCTGGAAGATAGATCGTGCCTATTCCGACTGGTTCGATTGTTATAAGGATGGCTATTATATTGATCCTCAAACATTTGATTCTGCTACCGGAACCTATGAGTACAATGGTAATACCTATACTGCCGGTCAGTTATGCGGTGCCGTGTACCACAACGACCGTTTTATGCTGCAGCAATTGCTCAACCTCAGTGCCCAGCACACCACCATTACCGAGGGTATCTATATGGTAGACAGTGAGGGTGGAACGGGCGAGTACTTTCCCAATCAGCTGACCTGGTTCCGTAAAAAAGGACTGACCCTGCAAATTGAGGGTATTCTGAAAATGATTCCTAATGCATTTACGAACTATAACGTACTGCTGATTGCGGAATGTGACAATGTAACGCTGTGCGGATCGGGAAAACTGGTCGGCGATCTGCCGGAGCACCAGGCAACCACCGGCGAAGGTGGGATGTGCCTGCAGGTAAATTCTACCACCGACATGCTGCTTGAAGGCCTGACTTTTGAGCAGGGCTGGGGCGATGGAGTGTACTACTCCTGGAGAAGATATTATAGCGTAACGGATACGAATAATCAGGAAAAACACACCTGGAACAATGTAAAATGTCTGTATAACCGCCGCACGGGTTTTGTTGTGGAGAAAGGTGACTATATTTCTGTGCATAACAGCGACTTCAACTACACCGGCGTGTTTAATGGTACAGCAACCTTCTCGGGTGTAGATATTGAGCCATTTGGCAGCGACGATACACCGCAGCGCTACTGTAAGGAGATCCACTTCAACCAGTGTCGTGCCAATTATAATAAAGGTACGGGCTTCCGCTTCGAACGATTGATGGGTGGCTCTGTAACCCATTCCGAAGCCTCATTTAACGGTGGTTCAGCCGTAGAAACCCTGCGTTGCTATGTAGTGAATGAAGATAAAGTATGGGGTGTGCATGTGACACCAGAGGACCGACGCTTCTTTGCGAATCAGATCATCATTGATGCTAATACTTTTAAGGACAACTGGGTAACCTTCACCTCTGTAGAAAGTTCGGCTCATATCACAAACAACTTCGTTCAGAATACCGGCATCTTCCTGACCGGTGCATGGCAGGAATCTGTGGTTGCCCACAATAAAGTGTTCAATACCGGCAATGTGGTGTTCCTGTCCGGGCACCTGCGCAACCTGCTGATTGAAAATAACTATGTTGAGGGTATCAATGCTCCGGATGAGGGTACTGCCTCCGGCGATAGCTCGGCCATCTTTTTGATCCGCCAGTGGGGTGATCCTTCCGATTTAGTGAAGAATGTAGTGTTTCAGAACAATATCTTCAAATATGCTGGCAATACGACTATTTATGGCAGTAATGACAGCCAGCCGATGCCTTACCCTTCGGTGAAAAATTACCTGTTCTTTGTCGAAGACAGGGATACGGTAGAGCCTGTCAAATTCCTGAATAACCATTTTGATGATGCTTTATGGGCACCGGAGATTAATCATAATGCCTATACTTTGTATGAAACATATGCCGGTATTCCCAAAATCATTCAGGAAAGAACCTTCCGTGTAGAAGACCTGGAGCAGACCAAACACCTGATGAAAGGCGATATCATAGAAGCATATGGTCAGAAAGGTCTGGTGACCAGAGCTGGCTGGTTGGATACTATTGGTACCACATTTGCCAATAGCACCACCTATCAGAAATACCAGATCATTAATGATGGGTCGCACACAGGAATGTCACTGGTGGTGGGCGCCGGTACTACTGCGGCGACCGGTACTTTCCCATACGGCTACGGCGGTAGCGGTACGGCTTCGATCAGACCGATTAACCTGGATTATCCGGTGATCGTATGGCAAAACGTAGGTACCTGTACTGCAGGTAATCGTCCGACAGAATTCAATACACAGGGTCGTACCCTGGTAGAGATTGATCCGGGTGTATCTACCCAGATGATTCAGTGGGATGGTACTGCATGGATTGTACTTTAAGACACTATTCAGTATGTATCAATGCTAATTAAAGCTTCCGGGTTATATACCCGGAAGCCTTTTTATTGATGTAAGTATAGCCTTTACTGGGTTATGGAGAATGAATGTACATCAAATCGGTTTACTCCGCGATGGGGCAATGCAGCACTCGAATATGGAGGAATCTAACATTTGTATTGGTCTGCCCGTCTATAAGAGTATCTATGGCGATATGTGCGTGTATAATATAAATCATTAAATGTAGAGATATGATAAAACAGGTAAAATTGCTGCTAACGCTGTTGCTGATCAGTGCCGGCTTACAGGCCCCTGCTCAGACCATTGATTCTTTTTACGTCAACCGGCTGGTCAATCCGCATGAACTGTTTGTGCGGATGCACTTCCCTGATTCCAGCTATTATATAAGCCGCACGTTCGATCGTGTAGCCCTGATCTATCCGCCGGTCAATATTGTTACGTTTTATTATCGTTCCTGCGATTTTGTAAAAGCTGATCCGGTAAAGGATACCATAATACGCCTGTACACACCGGAACCCTATGGTCTGAATGTATGGCTGGTCCGTGATTCAAATACGGTAGTACAGGAATGTGATATTGTCTGGCAGACAGAGGATGCAGATAGTGTTTCCTACTATTCACCAACTACCGGTGTGGTCAATCCTGACATTGGCAATAAAGCATTACAGATATATCCTAATCCTGCTAACAGTGTCTTGCATGTATTGGCTGCACCGGGCTGCACATTGATCGTTTCGGATGCACTGGGCAGAAGGCAATTGCAGCAGTCATTGCACAGCGAGCATGAAACAGTCAATATAAGCGGTCTCTCTTCCGGCGTGTATTTCATACATTGTTATCGGGATGGGCGGCTGTTGCAGAGCCTTCGGTTCAGCAAATTGCCTTAAGGTATTCATATAAATGATTGGAGCAGTAAACCCTCACAGGCGCACGCAACCTTGCGTGTGCCTTTTTATTAAGCAGATGTCGTAACGTTTTCTAATGTATTCACAGGGACACTATATCAGGCTTATGGCAGTTGTCGTACTTCTTCAATTGCTACCTCAAGTTTTGCTATCTGATTTTATATTGATTTTTTCTTTATCTATTTTGGCCTCTATCAAAATGGATAATATGTATCAGAAACGCTATCACCAATGTCTGTTACTGTCTGCTATACTGGTCTTCGACAGTTTGGCCATGCAGGCACAGACCATCTCCAATGCCGACTTTGAAGTCAGTACCACTTGTCCTACCGGGCAGACACAGATAACCCGGGCATCGGGCTGGACTAGACCCACCGGAGGTACTCCGGATTATTTTAATAGTTGCGGATATAATATTGCCAGCACAGTGAGCCCGAGCAGCGGCAATGCTTATGTCGGATGCTTTACAGAACTTACTTATAGTCCTTCCGGTATCAGCAATTATAAAGAATATATTACCACGCATCTCTCTGCGCCGCTCACAGCTGGGGTTACGTATACATTCTCATTCAGTATTGCCCATCTGTATGGCGCCTCGCCTTCCAATATGATGCCCAGTGCCATTAGTTATGTCGATCTTCCGGTGAGTGAACATGGGTATATTGGTGCTGTATTTTCAACAGCCACACCGGTATCGGCCAACACCGAAAACGGCTCAGCAAATTTCGGTGCTACGTCTCTGGTCGATGCATTTGGAAGCGGCAGGGTGCTGATCCCGGCGACGAACACAGCTGTGTATGGAACTGCCTCGCGCAATGCCTGGGTTACGGTTACCCTTCAATATACCGCAACCGGCGGAGAAGAATATATGACCCTGGGCCAGTTCCGTCACGGGATCTCCTCTTTACCGGACGGAGAGGGAGCCTACTACCTGTTTGATAATTTTGTGCCGGCACTTACACCACTTCCGGTAAGCCTTCAGTCCTTTACGGCTACCCGGCAGGGAACGGCCGCATTGCTGCGCTGGACAACTGCTATGGAGCAAAACAACAAGGGCTTTGAACTGCAGCGCAGTGTAGATGGGGCAAACTGGATGTCTGTTGAATTTATCCCTTCGCGAGCTACTGGTGGTAATAGTACAATGCCTCTGTCTTACAGCTATACCGATGTGGTACCACTTCAGGGTACTAATCTGTATCGTCTACGACAACTGGATGCTGACGGGCATCAGCAATACAGTGCGGTACAGGCCCTTTATGTCAACGAGGTGGCAGTGCGTATGTACCCTAATCCAGTACAATCAATGTTGTATATCAGTGGCTTAGCAGATGGTACCTCCATAAAGCTGGTCAATATTTATGGACAAGAGATACAATCAATGATCAGTTCTGGTGCAGCCGTAAATATGGATATGTCTGTTCTACCTGCGGGTACCTATATGGTTTATTGTACCGATGCAGCGGGTAGGGTGACTGCCGATAAAATAATTAAAGAATAGTAAAGTAATTATCGAAGAAGCAGTTTTACTTTAATAATGTTTTATTACAAACAAAGATCCTGCCACTTTAGTGGCAGAATCTTTGTTTGTAATTTATGCATATTTTCCGTTTTTTGATCTGGTTATGGATGATACGGTCGATCTTAAGAAAGGAGCATTGGTGTCCCTTTGGGGCATGACAGCTTATTGCATGATACTAATGGTACAGATCTTACAAAATATCAGAACACTGTATTCGCCTATAATACCTCGCTATGTATTGTGGGAAGCGAACAGACCTTTTCTTTATGACTTGGTGCTGCTCCTTGCCGTAGCCCTACTATCCTGGGTCGCCTATCGTAAAGGCTGTTATGTTGCTTCAATTGTGCTGGTGTCTATACCGATAACGATATGTTTATTGTTATCTTCTGTAGGTGTACATTTTTAGTATTTAACCCTGACTTAAAGTAAACTTTAAGAGATGATCCCGCTTCTTTTCCCGGAAATGTATTACTTTACAAGCTGTAAAACAGCTATTTATGAAGATATCTAAAACACTGCTGACCACAGGTCTTATATTGACCGCAACGGCTGCTTTTGCGCAGACCGAAAAGCCCCTGAGCTGCAAGACCCTCCGCCACAGTAAGCTGGTAGCGGTAGATGAGGAAGATGAACACCGTTATGTACTCATCCGCGGTAAAAAACATATCGAATACTTCGGCGATAAGAAGCGCTACATTAAATCAAATATTAAATGGACCAGCGATTGCTCATTCAAAGCTACTATGACCGAGTGTACAGTGCCGGATTTTCCATTGAAAGTAGGTGCTGTGATGCTGGTACAGTTTGAAACGTATAAAAAAGGCGTCTGGCATGGTAAGGTTACAATAGGAGATGAGTCGGTGCCTATTGAGTATGTAAACGTTGAAGAAAAAAAGAAAAATAATAAGTAATTTATGATCAGAGTATTTATTGCAACACTTGCCCTAATCTGTACTATACCGGCATGGGCACAAGACAATCCTACGGTACAACGTAAGGGCGAATCTTTGATGCTGGACTGGCCGGACAGTGAACACTGGAAAGTCGGCAGCAACCAGGAGAATGAAGAAATACAGATGCTGGAGCTGATACCGGAAAAGGAAACACTTGAAAACTGGACCGAAATGGGCAATATGATGTCCATAAAAGGAGCAGTGGGTGTGCCAGTAGATGTGGCGATGAATATGATGTATGACCAGGCCCGGAAAGTGTCTTCCAAAGCAAAGCTTACGTTTATAGAAAAAGATGAAAAGGCCGAATATCCCTGGATACTCTTTACGATAGAGACAAATGGCTTTGATGATGGGGGAGCAGCGGAATCGCAGTTATGGTATATTGTACAGGGCAAGTCTGCACTATATGCTAATTTTCGTGCTGTAAAAAAGGCTACTGTTTCGAAAGCACAGAAGGAGAAATGGATTCGTTTTTTCAAAACAGCTAAGGTCGTAAACCTGTAGCAGGCAAGGGTTTTAAAATTATTTTCCCTCTTTTTTTGGAATATCAAAATCGTTTTTATATCTTTGCACTCCCGATAAGGGAACCAGTGATGGTGCGGTAGCTCAGTAGGTAGAGCAATGGACTGAAAATCCATGTGTCGCCGGTTCGATCCCGGCTCACACCACAAAAGGCTTTCAAGTTATACACTTGGAAGCCTTTTTATTTTGCTCCGGATGCAGGTGGGGCAATTCCACGCTTCTGCAATCTATATCCACAAAGCAACATTTTTCGAATACAAGCTTCTCTTTCCTTATATCATATTGGCAGCATTTTCTTCATAAACTATTATTATTCTTTATGTTATGAAAAAATAATGCACATAAGTCACTTATTTGTGAATATTGTTTCTATATTCGTAAGACTACTAATCATACTCATATTTGTTCACTAAAAAACAACCAATTTATGATCAGATCTTACTACCAGAAAAGTAAAAAGCTATTGTATGGTCTTGCACTGTTTACAGGACTGCTACATGGCAGGGAGGTCAGCGCACAACAAAATAGCTGCTATGCCGAACAGGCTACCTTAGTCACGCCTATGGCCTCTATTATTGGTCCTAATGCCAGCTGCGCCCAGCAGTCAGCCATTTTTACCAATTATTTCAGCAAACATGCGAGCTTTCATCCCGGTAACCCGGCAACTACCGTATCTACACGGAAAAAGGAAATCAGGATAAGGGCGATTGTCGTGACCAATACTGCATACAGCCGTCCTAATTTTACAATTAGCGATACAGCCACTATCAGGGCAATTTTTGAAACCTGGCCTAATGAAGTGCCTAATGGGTCTTTATCTTCCTTAAAGGCTACCAATAAGCCACAAAGTGCCGTATGTGGCAGCTGCTTTGTCAGTGATGCTAAATTAAGGATCAAGCTTACAGATATTCAATTTGTAACCACGAACCAGCTTTTTACCGTAAACAGTTCGGGCTATGCCTGGGAAACCGTAAGTATCCCTTTTCATCTGCAGCAGTATGGCAACCAGTCAGATAGTATCCTGAACGTATTTATTGTAAACTATGGTTATGAAAAACCAGTGTTAAATCCGTTTCAGGGTGGACAGGCATCACTCGGTGGGCGCTACACATTAACCAATGATAATACTTTAGGTGTAATGGCCTATAACTACTTTACCACCGATCACTGGTCTGCATACAGTAATTTTGTTCATGAACTGGGGCATAACTTTGGCTTGTGGCATTTGTACGGAGGTGAATGTGGTCCTATAGAGGATCGTCTGGTTGATATATTCCCTCCCGGTGAATGTAATTTCCCTGATAATTCTCTGGATTTCTCCACCTTTGATCCGACCAATCCTAATAATACGCATACCTATAACTTTATGGATTTCCGTCCGGGAGGCTATTTTTCTCCTATCCAGCTGAGCCGTATGCATCGTAGTGCTTACCTGGGTGATATCTCCAGCTATATATATCCTACGGAAGATCCTGGTGTTAGTCCCTGGATCATTTCGAGCAACCAGACCTGGGATTTTGGTATCAGAATGTATCAGGATATCATCGTTAAAGCAGGAAATACACTGACCATTAAGTGTGTCGTGGAAATGCCGAAATTCGGCCGTATCACAGTAGAGCGCGGCGCCAAGCTAATACTGGATGGTGGTACAATTACCTCTTATCACGAAAAAGTGGGCTGGCACGGAATACAACTGTATGGAAATAATTCGTTACAGCCTTATCCTGCAAATCAGGGTAGTTTTGAAATGAAAAATAATGCTACTATAGAATATGCCTATGACGGGGTGATCGATTTTCTTGATGGTGTAGGCCAGGGTGGTGGTATTATTAATGTAACCAACAGTACTTTTAAAGATTGCCGCAGAGCTGTAGGCCTGAATGATTATCCTTCCTTCCCTAGAGGCACTTCCTGTAGTTTTTCCAATGTAAAGTTTCTGACCACTAATCCGCGGGCAGAGACTAATACGAACCTGAATGATTTCCCGATGGTCTCGTCCTATAATGAACGTGGTGTCCTGATCACTGGTTGTACATTCAAGAACAGTATACCGATGAATACACCACTTTTCGACCTGTCTATGCGTAACCGTGCGATCGGTTCTGCAGATGCGGGTTTCCGGATTCAGAACAGTAGCTTCAGCGGCTACAAAGATGCGATTAATATCGGTAACTACAGTAATACGCCTGCACGTGGTGTGAAGGTGATGAATTGTACCTTTGATAGTGTAAACACAGGGATCACCTTTGCCGATAATTTCTCTTTTGCACAGGGCAATACCTTTGATCGTTTACTGAACTATGTCTATACCGGTGGCACAATTCCTACCTTATATGAGGGTCAGGCAATCTATGCAAATACAACCGGCGGGCTGACCATTACGACGAATACTATCCTGAACTCTGATAATAATCAGAATACCCGTGGTATTACTGTAAATAACTCTGCCGGCAGCGGAGGAAGGGTGATTGACAATAGCCTCACCAATATCCGTTTAGGTATTATCACCCAGCAAAACAATCCGGCGCTGGATCTGCTTTGTAACCGTTTCAGGGATGTGGCCTATGGTTTTGTGATCAATCCGCAGTCAACCGGAGGTATATTAAAGAACCAGGGCAATGGTTGTAGTAATACACAATACCGTGCCGGTAATACCTTTGCCGGGACCAGTACTTCACGCCTTACCTCTTACCTGACCACGCCATGGTCTTATATTTACTGGGGAGCGATACCAAGTCATAATCCAACACCAGTTGCCGGTACCGGTACTGTATATGTGAGTACTTGTCTGGTTGTCGGTTCTGATCCTAATCCACAATGTAATCTGGCCGGTAACGTAGAGTCTGTATTTGACCGTCTGGCAGATGAAGCATTTTACAGCTGGGCTCCACCGGTTGTCGGACCTTTGCAACTGCGTGTGGCTGCAGAATTTGCCTCCATCATCGATCACTTCAATGAAACAGAGAACACAACCGATATGATCCGCTTTCTGGAAGGGGTAAATCATATTGAGTCCCAAAAATTATTGTTACCCCTGTACCTGGAACAAGGAAATTACAGCGCTTTTGATAAGATGCTGTACAATCTGCAACTACCTGCAGAAGAAACTGCTGTCTACCAGGAGTACTACAGCTTACTGAAAACACTGAAAAAGGAAGGCCGCAGTATACACAAGCTTAATGCAGAAGAGCTTGACCTGGTACGTAAAATTGCTGCAGGTACCTCAGAGATCAGCGCCCGTGCAAAAAGTCTGCTGGACTTTGCCTATCATGAAAAATGGTATCATGTTCAGGAGCAGTTACCTGCAACTGGGGCAACTCCTGGTCTTGCAAACACCAACTTTAAAAGCATCCTGTCAGATGCAGTACCCAATCCTGCACAGAAATATGCTTTGGTAGAAGTAGTAGTAGAACAGGGTGAGGCTGTAATGGCTGCATTATCTGTTCGCAATATGATGGGGCAGCTGGTAAGAACCTATCCGATCACAAAGGCCGGACGCCAGATCATACGCATCGAACTAGACGGACTGCCTGAAGGGGTATATATCTATAGTTTGCAAATCGGTGGCAAAATCCAGCAAAGCAAACGTCTGGTTATAGTACAATAAGTTATCGTTTCTATCAAGCATTGTCGTCCTGGTACATATAATAAGCTAATAAAGGCTTTCAGAATTATGTTCTGAAAGCCTTTATTAGCTTAGGCATAGATGAGGTGCTGCAATATTTTTAATATCATGAAAATCATACGACTGCATAGGATATTTCATTCGCTTTTTTGATGCAATTGGGGCTGGACTTTATCGTCGTGTATGTTTATGTTTGAATAGTTTGGCACACGCGAGGGCGTGTGCGTCAGCGAATGGGTTTTGCTCAAAGTCATATCGACAGGTGTTTTAGCAGAGTCGAGGGCGCTCTTTTTTGTACTTCATCAGCTTAATCTAAACATAGTCATTTCGGCACCATGCCTGTAAAGAACTACCTTGTTGCCTTTTATATTTGTAATTAATCCATATAATTTATTGTATAGTTAAGGCATGGAAACAGAATGAAATTAACAATACTTTTAATGCGAAATCCTTAGCTAAGACTTCAACATTTATCAGAAAAAATAACCAACATGCTTAGAAAAAACTATTCTATCGGACTACTGTGTGCGCTAATGGCTACAGCAGTATTACCTTCTTGTAAAAAAACGGAAACCGGCCTGATACAGGGAAATGAAAAAATCATTACCTACGATCTGGCTACGATGCCAGCAGTACCTGCATTTGCCCGGCCAATGGATGGCTCCAAGGCCGCAACCAGGTCATTTGCCATTAAACTCAATGACGGAAGCGTATTGAAATTTGACCTTTTAGAGGATAAAGAGTCAGAACAGTTGGGCAAGCACCGTGCCCTGTCGGGCAAAGTAACTATTAATGGCAAAAGTTCATTTGCCGGGATGTATATCGGCGAGAACGGCTTCTCGCTCGGGTATATGGATGGTGATAAAATGTATATGATTCGTCCTGCATTTAAGCTGGACGTAGGCTATGTAAATCCTATGGAAAGCCTGAGCGAGGCCCAGCTGCAGGGATGCATCGATTCCCTGGTAAAGCAACCTCAAGTCAAAGAATCCAGGGAGGAGGTGCAGCGCAAGATGTATATCGAGGCCGGTAAGATTCCATTTGTAGATAAGGATGAGCAATACCGGGTGTACAAACAGAAAGGTGCGCAATACAATGTTATGGATATGGAGGCCAGTGTAGCAGCCAGACAAAAAGTCGAAGGTCCGAAATCGTGTGGTGTAGTGGAGACAGGCGTTTCGTCTAAGGGGGCCAGCCCCCTGGGTGCTACCAATGGTGTATATTATATAAAGCTTGCCTATATGCAGCAAGGTTTTGATTACTCGACCCAGTGGTGGTACTTACAATGGGCTAATTCTTATTTCTACCAATTAGCCTATCCGGTACATAATCCTTATGTTTATTACACCTCACAAAACGCTGGTAACACTTCTTATGGTTGGGCAATATCTTATCATTATAGCGATTATATAGATCAATCCAATAATTTAGATTGGTATTCATCTTACTACAATTTGAATAGTAATCAAAATGGTGTAGTAGCCATATTTCATAATGATGATTGGGGCGCAGTTGCAGGTCTTGCTTCTTATGCTTCTTATCCTAACAACGGGACTGTTCTGATGGTTTCTGACAATGATCCAACTAATTTAGCTCATGAAGCAGGGCATACAATGGGTGCAGACCATGTGAGTGACATTAATGATCTTATGTTTTATTTTGCTACGCCTTATTCTCGTTTTCATCGTAATACCACTAATGTCAATAGGATCCGTTCCAGAATGGGTTGGTAATTGCAGTGCTTTTCGTTGATCAGCAGCTCCGGACCTTACGTCTGGCAAGGCTTATGATCTCTTACAGGCTATTGGGGCGCTCCTCTTGGAGCGCCCCAATTTTTTATATCGTTTTTGTTGGGAGAAAAGCTGTGCTCGACATGAGGGGAACATGCCCCCCGGTCTTATCGACTAAGGTACTCGAAGGACATAAGGTAGCCAGTATATTCGCTTCAAGGAACCTCAGCGAGCGGCCCCTTTTAACTCGTCATGTCAACGATCATTACCGCTCCAGTTGCGCATCTTCTTCCAGGTATTTGATAAACAGGGAAGGGGATAGGCCGGTTATAGATTTGAATACAGGAGTGAACTTACCATGAGAGGAGAATCCCGTTTCCTCGGCCAGGGTACTGATTTTATATTGTCGCCACACCGGATCGTTTTTCAGTTTTTCAACAATGTAATTTATACGCAGCTCGTTGATGTAGCTGCTAAAATCTTTATGCTTGTGGTGGTTTATGACACGGGACAGGTACCTTGTGTTGGTATTGAAATGACTGGCCAGGAAGGAGAGGGACATATTACGGTTATTAAATAGCGTGCCGGTTTCAAACACTTCCAGGCTATTTAATATTTTTTGCATGGTCTCCTCCGTCATCATAGCAGCATCCGGCTCCTTGGGTGCAGCACTTTTATCTGCAACAAGATGCTCCACTTCTTTTGGTGTCTCCTGTACAGGCATGTTTTGCGCTATCTTATGTTGCCGCAGCACTTCTCTTTCGCGCATACGCTCCAGTATCTTCCGGAACCGGGCTTTCTGTTGCCGCCGCTGTACCATAAGAAATGAGATGGTGCCGGCAATAATAATCATTGCAATAAGGATGAGTATGTTTTTATAACTACCCCTCCTTGTTTCTTTATTATAATTATCTTCCAGGTGCTCCAGTGTATGGTTCAGAAACGAATCTTTTCGATCGGCCAAAACACCCCTGACGGTATCCTGCTTTTTTTGCGCCTCGGTGAGCCGGTCCATATCCTTCACTTTTTCTGCATATGCTCTTTCTGTTTCATATATTACATTTTTCAATTGCAGGTAATTAGAGCCATCAGCAATAGCCTGTGCGCTATCGAGCCAGCGGTGTGCTTCCGGCAATTTGCCCTGCTGCAGGTAGGTCACTGCCATACCATTCATGATTAAACCGCTGAGGAAATTGCCTGGTGCATGGCCCAGCGACTTTAGCCCATTACGGTAATGGTATAGCGCAGAGTCATATAGTTGCAAGCCCTGATAACTATCCCCGAGTAGTTGCTCATTGTTGGCGGTCAGAAAATTGAGGTCCTGTTTGCTATGGTTGAAATAGCGCTGAGCCATAAGCACGTGATCAATCGCTTTGCGATAGTTCCTTTGGTCTAACTGATAGTAAGCCTTCTCCTGGTGCATGAGACCGATCAGGTTGTCTGCTGCCTCTGTATTATTGATCTTTTCGGCAGCGGCCATCGCTTTGTTGGTATATACATTTGACTTGGCGTATAGTTTCAGCAAGCGGTATTGGGTAGCCAGGAAGCCTGCAATGCGGGCCTGCCAGTTGTAGTCATTGGTTTTGATAACGATTTCCTGCGCCTTTTCTGCATAGTCTACGGCCCGGCTCAGGTCGCCGCTCTGCTGTAGTAATGATGCTGATAGCATCAGGCTCTTCACCTGGTATGGAGCGGTAGCGGAATGCTTATACAGAGAGTCTGCGATATACAGTGCTTTTTTAAAATCGGTTTGCGACGTTTCCAGGTATGTTTTGTAATAGATTTTATCGAAGGCTTCCGGGTTTTGTGCTAATGCAGATAATTCTATGCTAATTAGGGATAAGAATAGTAGTATTAATTTCAAGGTAAAATAGTTTATCTGTGATAAATGATAAATATTGACTTAGGTTAACAGTCTGGATAAATGTACTAAGATTTTGACCATATTATTCTAATGTTCATGATATAATCTTTGTTACTGAACATAGGTTCATGATTCTCTTAAATCTATATTGTAAAGCCGGCATTCAGGTATAATGGTCTTTTTTCGTCGTTTGGGTTTCCGGGTGTTTTAAATGGTGTTGAACTGTCATTTTTGCAATATTGGTTTTATGTAATATGAATTTGTCTGAAAAAATGGATTCCTTGGTTTCTGCTGAATCAGCAATATTGTCTTTGTGCGGTATCAGTTGCTTAAATTGGGTGTTTTGATCCATGCGGCGAAATTTATGGCTTCCCTTTTGACTGAAAAAGGGAAGCCATAATGTTTATTGACACTGGTTTTGATCGAAGAGGGGGAGTGTACACTTTCCTGTATTGCTGAATAGGGGAAGGTATCGGATTGCTGGGCCTTGATAGTGTAAATAGCTTTGCAGCTTCAAAATTATTGCTAACCTATTTATTACTAAATCAAGTGTTATGAAGAAGCATTACAAATCTTTACCCTTAAATCCCAAAGTATATGTACTTGGGTCTGCCATTTTGGCTTCCTTAAATGCGACTGCGCAATGTGTAGCTCCATCAGTGGGTTGCGCCGGAAATGACCGTACAAATGCTTACCTGCACTCAACTACACCCGGTACCATAGAGTATGACAATGTCGTTTCTTTATTCCACAGCACCTTTGCGCGCCAGGCAGATGGCCGCGTACTGGTATGGGGAGAGAAAATCGGAAGCACCGGTGGCAATGTGCTTGCTCCGCAGGAAGTGAACGCATCTAATTATCCTGGTCTTACAGGTGAGATCCTGAAGTTTGCCGGAGGCTCAGAAATCAATACCAATTCGCAACATTTTGTACTGACCACCAATGGCTTATATTTTTGGGGTACAGACCAATGGGGTATCGGTACAGGCACCTCTTTTCAGAAATTAACGATCGACGGACAAACAAATGGCTTACCTGCCGGGGTTACTCCAGCAGATGTAAAGATGCTGTTTGGTACTAATCGTATGCTGGGCCTGGTTACCTGTAACGGAAACGTATATACATTAGTAGCAGCTTCAGATGCTGCGACTGCCAGTGCTTATGGCGACGGATCATCTTACAGCTCAGCAAATAATGCTATCTGGCACCGTGTAAAAACCAATTCCACTACCAACTTGACTAATGTGGTTGCGATCCGCGGTAATGGAAGAATGAACTTTATTGCGCTTACCTCTACGGGTACATTATATACATGGGGGCAAAGTACCTATCTGGGAGATGATAATACGTATGCCGTGCGCAATTATGCCTCATCAATGGAGATGCCTTCCGGCATTACGCCTAAAATGGTAGGGATGACTGCTGCTAATGCGGTTAATACCTCTACCTATTATCTGCTGGCCACTAATGGTAATCTTTATGCTTTGGGATACAATGCCCAAAAACAAGCCGGAGATTTTACGACTACAGTCAGAGAACAATGGATACAGGTTAAGAAATCAAGTGCAGCCGGCGATTACCTTGCCAATGTGGTATGGATAAGCCCGAACGAGCATGATCTGGGATATACCAATACAGGTTCTATCAATGCCATCACTGCAGATACTGTTCTGTATGCCTGGGGTGGAAACAACCGCCAGATGCTGGGTGGCGGTACGGCTAACGCGAGTATAGACCCGTCTACTAATCTTGGTGGACTGACGGCTGGTGATAAAATAATTGCTGTAGAGACCGGTGGTCATACCACAATGTCGATCAGAAAGTGTTCCAGCTTCTTTGGATATGTAGGGCACAAAACAGGTGGCAGTATGGGAGATGGTACCTCTACGGATGCAGATATCCCTAACTACTCCTTCTCTACCAGCCAGATGGATGTTTGCGGAGCGAGCACCGAAGCAGCAACCCTATTCCCTGTTGTAAATGCAACGGTGGGCAATACTTATAATATGACTGCTTCTCCGTCAGGAGGAAGCTTCTCTATCATCAGCGGACCGGCAACAATTAATGCTGCAACCGGCGCGGTGACCATTACGGGAGCAGGTACTGTTGGCGTAGGATACCAGGTTACCTCTGGCGACTGCCCTTCATCAACTCAGGTAACGTTTAGTGCTGCTGTACCTACACCAATTTCGCTGGAGGCCTTCACGCTGAACAGAGCTAAAAATGCTGTTGTGTTAGATTGGATCACCGCAAAGGAAATGAATAACAAAGGATTTGAAATTCAGAGAAGTACAAATGGAAACGATTGGACAAGCATAGGCTTTGCAGGATCTCTGGCACCGGAAGGCCGCAGTAATGCGAAGTTGTATTACAGCTTTACAGATATCAACCCTGTAACCGGAAAAAACTACTATAGATTAAAACAGATTGACTTCGACGGAATCTTTGATTTCAGTCCAGTAAGACAGATCAGCTTTGGTAAAGAAGGTATGGTGACCATCTTCCCTAATCCGGCACAGAATAATGTACATATTGATGGGCTGACGAAGAATGACAGAGTGCGGATTTATGATCCATCCGGAAGAATTATGTTTGACTACACGGCTTCTGCATATTCGGCTGATATTGATATTCACAATTTTGGAAAAGGTATTTACTATGTAGAGATCGTGTCAGAGAATGGCAATAAGATCCATGACCGATTAGTAAAACAGTAATGGTTTATTGGGAATAATTGCAAGTGTAATAATCCATTTTTTAGGTGCCAGGTTTATGGAGTGTTTATCTACCCTGAAAAAGTACTATTGTTTTTAAGCAAAATAATAGAGAGGAGGAAAGGTCCGTTGATTCTTCAGCGGACCATTTTTGTGCTTTGTGCGGTATGGTGTAAGGATTATGCTCCTGATATCCACCGGTTTAGCCGGATTTAAATACGGGCTTTTATACGGTACCGTAACAGGTGTTTTTCACGTATGAGGGAGATAATTATTGTTATAGATTTGTAAATAAGAATCAGGAAATGATTTTGTTGCTTGGTATTCAGGTTTTTAAATATTGATAATTTGTTTCATTATTTAGTCCCTGATCAGGTAAGAGTCAGCCGGGCAATGTGCCGGTATCCCGAATTCAATAAACAATAATAGCATTCACTCATTTATTCACAATAAAACAATTACAACATGGAAGGTTACATAGGAGAAATCCGGATGTGGGCCGGGACGAGAGTCCCTCGGGACTGGGCATTTTGCGATGGTTCGTTATTGAATATCAATAACAACCAGGCTTTGTTCAGCGTTATTGGTACAACATACGGTGGTAATGGCCAGCAGAATTTTGCGCTGCCGGACTTTCGCGACCGTGTAGGTATGGGCCGCAGCAATGCGACTGCTTTAGGTATGGTACAGGGTACACCAACTGTAACCCTGCTGAGCAGCAATATGCCTTCATTTGCTGCTGTAGGCAATGTTAGCGGTCTTACAGGTTCCGCACAGGGCACGATCAGTGGTAGCAGTGCAGCAAGTGTGTCTATCCCTTGTAGCAATACCGGCGGCAGCACGAACAATCCTTCCGGCAATGTGCCAGCAGTGTGTAATGCTGTGGACAGCTTGGGTAGCGATGCCTCACTTTACAGTAGTACAGCGAATAGTAATATGCAGGCATTCAACATGAATGTGCCTATTTCTATCAATGCTAATTTGCCGGTGAGCTTTCCTTCTGGTACGCAACTTACCTTGACTGTACCTGGTCAGTCATTACCAGTAAATAATATTCAGCCTTCCCTGGGTATTAACTATATCATCTGTGTTTATGGTATTTACCCTGATTATCCATAGAGATAAGGGGTTTGCCCATCATAAGCTTAAAATATTCATCCCCCGGCATACTGCCGGGGGATGAATATTTTAAGCTTATTAAGTATCTGTATGGGGAAACCATTTTGTTCGTCCTTTTGTCCGGCAACAAAAGGACCAAAAGTGCCTGTTTTCATCAAGGCGATTGCGGAGCACCGCCATTTTGTACCATTGCGTGCATTGATCGTTTGAGCTTAACGTGTGATCCGTTCACTGCTCAACGATCGCAGCTCCACTCCAAAATGGCTATCGCTGTGATGAAAACAATAAGCGATCCGTACAGAACAGATCGCTCGAAAGGCCTTATAAATCCGGCGTTCATAAAATCATTGGCTCGGTCGATAAAGTCGTAAACCACTGTCTGAGCGCAGCGAGTCTGGTTTGCGACCGGCCGACACATTGATTTTTAGCCAGGGATTTATACAGCCGGTCCAGTAATCTGTTCTGTATGGATCGATTCGTCATATCGACCGAAGTGCAACGAAGTGGAGATATCTCTTTTTGTCACGCGAAGTAGAAAGAACATTTCTCTTTCTGTAGCAAACTTCATCTCATTTGCACTTGCTTTCCTAAAAGCGCATACTCCGCAATAATTATTTTACTGCACATCAATTGATTTTTCGGGTTTTGCACTGCAGGTCATCGATTTGTATTTAATATTGATGCGTGCAGTCACCTTCTTCGTGCCGGCAGAGCTATATACATGTGTTACGGTTTCGGTGCCGTTGGTTGTAGCCTGCTGACCATCGCCAAAATCCCATTCTACAGTATTCACTGTATGATCGCCGTAATAGTTCGGTTTAAAAGTATATTCTTTTACATTGTTATCATCTTCTGTGGCGGTGATAGAGGTAAAGGCACCTTCGATTGCACAGTCAATGGTCTTGCGACAGGAAGTAATAGTAGTGGCCATGGCCAGGGTGCATAATGAAAGGCCGGCTAAGAGGATACGTTTTTTCATTTTTTATGTTTTTAGTGTATCCCAAATGTAACTATTAATCATGAACATATTGTTGTTTTATGTTAAGTATTATGGATTTATGCATTGTATAAATGAAGAAGATGCAAAGTGTTACAGCTATACTGTAATACTTTGCATCTTATGTATAATCCGGTACCAGTGCCTTATCCGGCTGGTTCCCATAATTCAATTTTATTGCCTTCTATATCCAGGATGTGCACGAACTTGCCGTATTCGGCATAGGTAGCGATCTCGTCCAGTACGGTTACGCCTTCCTGTTTCAGGGCTTCTGTGAGTGCTTCAATATCAGCCACACGGTAATTGATCATAAACTCTTTTGATGATGGCTCAAAGTATTTCGTATCAGCTGCAAATGGGGTCCAGAGGGTATAACCTGGTTCTGCTGCTCCTTCGGGCTGCTCCCATTCAAACTTAGCTCCATACTGGGTCATATCAAAACCGAGATGGGTTTTGTACCATTCCCTCATTTTTTCAGGGTCCTTACATTTGAAGAAAATACCGCCGATACCTGTTACTCTTTTCATGTTTGTTGTTTTTAAAGTGAATATACGCAGGAATTAATTGCGATGCACACCGTGCAACTATTTATCCAGTACTTTTTCAAAAGCCTTTCTGGCGCTGCCACGAAAATACACTTCACCGCAATATTGATAACCCATTTTGGTAAATATGCTCAGCATACCGGGATTGTCAAAGTTGGTGTCGGCCTTGATACTATATACTCCTGTGTTCCGGGCATGATCTTCTATAGCCTGCATAATGGTTCTGGCATAGCCTTTGCCTAACTCCTGCTCATCGATAGCTACTCTATGTATCACAATAAAGTCCCCATCTGTAAGCCATTGGCCTTCAATATCATTATATGCAGGTTCATTGTTCTGCATCACTGCACTATATCCGATAAGTTTATCCTGCACGACCAGAACGAATCCGTATCCTTTATCAATATCCGATTGTATCACCTCCAGATTGGGATAGCCATCCTGCCATTGCTTGCTGCCATCGGCCTTCCGGCGTTGTATCGCCTGTTGTAATATCGTCCAGATCTGTGGTGCGTCTTCCGGCTTTGCTTGTCTGAATATGTATTCCATGTATACTTTGTTTACTGCGCGTAAAATTACGGTTTATGTGGTTGTATTGTATGCAGGTATTCATCACATTGTGCGGAAGTTTTTTCTTTGAACTGATTTCTTTTGTAGCTTTGGTTTTACCGGCAATTGATTTCCAAAAAAAACATTACCCATTATGATTACTATGAAACAATCCATCATCCTCGCAGCTGCAATCTTATGTACGCAGACTTTCGTATTTGGTCAGTCCGAACAACAGCAGCATCTTTTAGACAGCGTGTTAACAGCTGCTCATCAGAAAAACAGCTTTAACGGAAATGTGCTGGTCGCTGATAAAGGTAAAGTGCTGTTTCGGAAGAGCTACGGTATTGCCGAAGAAAGTACCGGCAGAAAGCTGAACCCCGAAAGCGTTTTTGAACTGGCTTCTGTATCCAAACAGTTTACCGCAATGGGTATTGTGCAGCTGCACAAACAGGGCAAGCTGCAATATGATGATCCGCTTGCAAAGTATATCCCGGAGCTGGCTTTCTATAAAGGTATTACGATCCGTAACCTGCTCAACCATACCGGCGGCTTGCCGGATTATATGGACCTGTTTGAGGAAAAATGGGATAAAACAAAGTTTGCGACTAATGAAGATGTGATCAAAATATTTGCGCAGTACAAACCGGATACATTGTTTAGCCCCGGTGCGAAGTACGAATATAGCAATACCGGCTATGCCTTGCTGGGGGCTATTATAGAGCGTGTAAGCAAAAAAACATTCGGTGCATACCTTAAAGAAACCATTTTCAAACCGCTGAAGATGGATCATACCTTTGTGTACCGAAGCCGCTATCAGCCGCAGAAAGTAGACAACTATGCTTTAGGCTATGTACAGGATAGTCTGGGCAACAAGGTGTTGACGAATTCATTCGGTAAAGATTTTTATACCTATTATCTCGATGGTATTGTAGGGGATGGTATGGTTAATTCGACCCTGGATGACCTGCTGAAATGGGATCGTGCTCTGTACACCGATAAACTGATCAATGCGGAAGACCGCAAGCAGATCTTTGCTTCGGCAAAAACAGCTGATGGTAAGGAAACCAATTATGGCTTTGGCTGGCAGGTATCCAAAAATAAACAATATGGTACAATCGCCAGCCACTCAGGTGGTTGGGCAGGTTATGTAACCTATATAGAGCGACATATGGATAATGATAAAACTATCATCATCCTGCAGAATAACAGTACGCAGTTTACCAAAATACCGGCAAAGGATATTCGTAAGGTATTGTATAACGAACCTTTTCCTGTTGCGGAAGTAATGAATAAGGCCACTCCTACAGCAGATGCATTAAAACAATATGAGGGAGTGTATGCCAATCCTGATGCACCGATCAAGCTTACCGTTGCTGTAAGTGGCGGTGCATTAACAGCCCAGGCTACAGGGCAGGGGGCTTTCCCGATGGATGCTTATGAAAATCATACATTCCGGTTTGATGATGCACAAATCAAAATGATCTTTGATCCGGCTGCACATACTTTGCGCTTTATGCAGGGTAGTGTAGATGTGGTATTTACAAAAGAATAGTCCGCAACAGATACAATATAAAAAGCATCCCTTCCGGGATGCTTTTTATATATGAAGACTATGTATTAATGAATGGACAGCGGTACAGCCATCTCGATATGAAAACTCATATCGACTTGATAACAGTAATCTTTAAACTACATTTATTCTCCCAATAACCAGAGAGGACCGCCTTTAAAGTGCTCATCTAATAACTTTAAAGTATGCTGAGTCGCATCCTGTATCGCTGTGTCTTTATTTGAATAGCCACTGGAGTCAATAGAAATGGAGTCAGTAATCGAAATATGCTTATTGAAGTTAGTACCCATAAGTAGTAGTAAAGCACATAACGTTAGTAATATTGTAGTAAGTGAGATTAAACATTTTATTCTAAAAATATTTGTATTGTACTTCACATTATGTCTTTTGCGCGCAAAACAAGCAACTCTTTTTCTTATGAACAAAATGCTCCGTATTTGTTGAAGATAAATGCTCAAAAAACCCTTCGGCTCTGTTAATCGAAGTTGACATTAAGCAAAAACTGGATTACGCGAGAATTAAATCAAAATAACCAGGTAAATTTTATTTGATCCTTTTCAATTTCATCTCTCCTTATATTCTACACATGGACGTATATGACTATAATCATTAAATGTTTCTACATGTTTCATAGCGTATATATTAAAAAGGTGTATTGCCTGACTAAAATCAGCAAATAATTACATTCTTTTGTTGTTCAAAATGACTAAATGAGGAAAATGTTTACACTTAAAGCAAAAGATAATTCAGTAAAGACAATCTTTATCCCTATTGGCTTTATTGTTTTGCTATTATTATTAACATCTTGTAATGGACAATGCAACCCCAAAACAGATTATACTAAGCAAAAATCTGATCAAAGTCCAATAGCACCTCATCGTTTTAGCGAAAATGCAGCTAACACGTTAGGAAAAAACATTCGATATATTTTCCAAGACAAAAAAGGCAATTACTGGTTTGCAACTGATTTAGAAGGCTTATACTATTTTGATCAAAAATCCTTATTTCAATTTACAGAAAAGGATGGCTTATGTGGAAATTCTGTAACAGATATTCAGGAAGACGTTAATGGATATTTGTGGTTTAATACGAATAAGGGACTTTGTAAATTTGATGGAGAGAAATTTAGCACCTATAGTGATACCCTTAAAAATGTATCAAGAGAAAGTTTAGCTTATAGTCAAACTGACCTGTTCTTTTGTTATGATGGCTTTGTCTATCGCTACGATGGAACATCATTTTTCAAATTCATCATTCACCCTAATACATATAACCCTTCATCAACAGATTTAGACAGACCTTATGGTGTTTATTGTATTTTAAAAGACAAGTCAGGTAATTTATGGTTTGGAACAGATCAAAAAGGTGTCTGTAGATTTGATGGAAAGGTATTTACTTACTTTACAGAACAAGGATTAAATGGGGGTGCCGTTCGAGCTATATTTCAAGACAAAAAAGGAAATATTTGGTTTGGTAATAATGGTTTTGGCTTGTTTAATTTTGATGGTAAAACAATTACAAATTTTACAAAAAAGAATGGATTAGAAAATCCTGATTTTATCAACAAGAAAACAACATCTAACAACAAGCCAAACCTTGCTAGAGTGTGGGCGATTAATGAAGACAAAGATGGAAACCTTTGGATTGGAACTATTGACAATGGTGCCTGGAAATATGACGGCAAGCTCTTGACAAATTTCACTACAAAAGATGGACTTACAAATAACAAGATCAGTTTAATTTTTAAAGACAAACAAGACTCTATGTGGTTTATAACAGAAGGTGAAGGTATTAGCAAATTGCATGGAAAAACATTTAAAAAGCTAAATCTTTAACAGACAAAAGGACTATAACCTCCTAATGCCAAGTAGTTGAAACAGCAGCTTCCATCATGCTGTCAAACATATCCCTGGATTTGAAGTTTCTACGATTAATTTGTATACAAACTGGTCCAAGTAATTTTGCAAATATGCTGCATTGATAGAGTGAGGTACATACTATTATTGCCTCTTGCATTAGCAATAATAGTATGTACCCAAGGCAACTCCTTCATCGCATCTTCGGGTCTTATGACCTGTGGTCTATGTCTAATCGCAGTAGACATCTTCAGCCATTTATTTTTCGTTTTCTGTTACCTTAAACCTGAATTCCAGTACCAATGCCATAGCCCGGTTATTTTCCTTGGCGGGTTTCCAGAGATTCATTTTATCGATCATTTGTCGCAGTGCTGGTGTAATGGCTTCAATATTTTCGCCACTGGCACTGACAAGGCGCATTCTTCCTTCTATACTCAGATACGTTCTTACGGTATAATTCCCTTTTAGTTCTTTTGAGCTGGTACACAGTATTCTGCTCATCTCAGTATGGAGGAATGTTTTGAAATCGCCCTGATACTCTTCTCCAATAGATACGGTTCTGAATATGGCGGGTTCGCGGAGTACATAAGCAACTGGTGGTTCCCTCACCTCCATGGGTAATTTGCCCAGAGGTGTCTTTTTAACCGTTTTGGTCGGTTTGCCCCTATAGTCATAATACGACCATACATGGCAAGGTTTTCCATGATAAAAATAAGTTACAGATTCCGGGACTCCATTTTCATACCAGGTTGCTTTGCATTGAATAGTTCTACCGGCCATTAATGTGTCGTATCGCTGGCTTTGCAGCTGCCCCGGAGGTTCATAGGTCGTTTCCCTCGATTTGTATTTTTCATACAACAGTTTGCCTTCCATGTTCCATTGCTTCCGGGCATACTCGGTACCATAGTCTACCCAGATCATTTTCTGTACCTGGCCATTATCATAACGGTTTACATAAAGCGAGTCTGCACCGTAAACAGCATAGTACACCTGTGCTCCGGTACTATGATTATACGTTGTGAACAGTTGAGCACTGGTAAAATTGCCGTAATAATCATATTTGACCTTCCTGTCGGTGGTATTCAGGTCCAGTGTGTCGGTATAGGTAATCCCATCTATAAGGTAGTCGATACTGGTAGAAACAATATTCCCATAACGACTCAGAAATGTAGTAATGAACTGATCTCCTTTGTGAACGGATACCGTGTCTACCTCACCTTTCTTTATGCTCACGGAATAGACTCCGAATTCATAAGATTCTTCAATGCGGTCTTTGCCTTCGTATATAAATGATTTATTCCGGTTGGATTTGAGCTTAGGCTTACAATTACCCTGCGCGCTTACCTGCAGGACGCTGCAGGCAAACAGCGATAGTATTGCCATAAACAACGCAAGCTTTCGTTTTCCCGTTAAAATAATGGGGCCCATAGATTTACAGATTTATGATGACTGTTCCGGAGTCTGCGATGCAGCCGTTTTGCGTGCAGAAACAATCGCTAAGATACCCAGAACAAGGTCCGTTACAAATGCAGGAATGAACAGGTAATGCGTCAGCAACAGGGCATTTAAGCCAAACAGCAATGTGGTTGCTAAGAGGCAGATGGCAGCAGTCTTCTTATCTATAAATATAAATATGATGCTGATACCACGGATCACGATGAGCAGACCCGAAGCAATGGGCAGTGCCGCAGGAGAGTGATCGCTCAGTGAGGCTACTGTTGAGCGGACTAAAAAGATACTCAGGATCAGGGCAATTATGGCCAGTATCCTGATGGGATTTTTGTAAGGTGTATTCATATTGAATATGCAATTATTGTATAATGATATGGATAGTATACCAACTGCGAATATACCCAGTTTTGGCCTGATTATAGCGAAGACTACAGGTATATATCCGCAAAATAAAGCCCCGATATTGCATTGCACAAGTATCGGGGCTTTGGTAAATGTATTAGGACAATATAATTATTGAATCACTACCGGTACAGATTTCAGCTGTTTGCCGTTATGTTGTACACGCACCATGTATACACCTGGCGCCAGTTTCGGTAATGCGATCTGTGCCTGCATCGTACTTTGTGTGCCATCAAACAAGGTATTATTCACCCTGCCGGTCACATCATAGATCTGTACTTTGATGTTGTCTGATGGATTGACAGTGCCTTTAAAGTCAAGCTGTATGTACTCATTGGCTGGGTTAGGCGATATGCCTACACCGGTAACGGCTGTTTTTATAGTCTTGAGGTCTTTTTTGTAGAATGTACTTCCTGTAGTACAGTCAAACAGGCCATCGGCAGGCACATCTGTAACCGCGAGGAAGGGCTGTTCTTCTCCGGTGATAACATTATGTTCCATTACAGTATTGCTTGCCGCATCTACGTGATAGAAAAGATAACTAGGCACACAGTAATTATTGTTGCAGGAAGGATTGCCATTCATATCCGTGCGGATAAATTTCATATTCAGGCGGTTTGGTGCAGGATTCCATAACGGTGCATTCAGGATAATATCCGTCATGGGGCTGTTGTTATACCGTACCGTCGTTTTAGGGCCCCAGGCCAAATTGCTCATACCACCCCCGAGATCAGGATAGCTGTTAGGGTCAGTATTGTCTACCCCTGTTCCCATAAGCGATTCTATAGTAGACCAGTACAGCGTTCTGATAGACAGGTTGCCTGTAGTAGTTGTAAATAGCCTCATTTCTGCAAGGTATGGGTTTATATTATCTGGTGATGTGGCATTGTTTTGCCCGCCACAGTGAAAAAATGACTGGAAACCACCGAGTATGACGGAACTCGCACTACTGGTATTCATATTGCCCGTGATGACGTTAGTCCCCCATGTATAGTCAGCTTGGTTATTCAGCCCGTTATTCAGCCCGCTTGCCGGGACAAGGGTATTGCGGTCTACGCTGGTAATGTTTACAAATAAAGGTGCTATATCAATGGAAGATGGGTGGGCGGCACAGTAGTTACTGAAGATATAGGCATTGGCCGGATCGGCCGGATCTTCCCAGATATCGAAGCTGGTCGATTTTAAATTGTTAGGCTGCAGTGGTGCTGGAATGTCTAGCGGAACATCTACCAGGGGACTGAGGGTAACGGGATCTACAATCATGTTCATCATGGCCACCTCTGCATTACTGCTGCTGTTACACATACCACCCAGCCATAAGGTATTGTCGCTGAGCATCTTCACCCTATGGGCCACATCATAGTCGTCCGGTCCGCCATTCCAGTCATATGTTTTCATGGCTGCTACACGGTCATTGACGAAATCATACCGAAGCAGGAAAGCACTTTTAGTACCGGCAAAGGTTGGTTCGATGCCCGGCAGGATGGATGTGGTCATAAATCCGCAGATATATATGACGTCACCGCTGGGATCAATCTCTGTGCCCAGGGGCCGAAAATTAATGCCGATACCATTTTGGATACTGATTACCTTGTTCGTGAGGTAGTTACCGGCCGCATCGACAGTAATCAGTTGTATACCACTATTGCCTGGTGCACCGTTGATCGGGTCATAGCTCGTCACTATAACACCTTTTCCGGAGTTGAGGTAATGCATGCCTACGGTACGTTCTGCATATTCCGGATTATTGAAGACCATGCTTACGGGAGTAGCCGAAGCGGCATCAAACATGAGCAGGTGCGCAGCATGATCGCCCGGGTTATTGTTAAAATCATACATAGTACCTGCCATGGAGTATTCATCCAGACCAGGTTGCTGCACTGTACTGTAATGTTTCATGTCATAGCTGTCATACACCTGGCTGATCTCTTTAGGTACCTGCGCCATTACGGGCAGGGCCATAAAGCCCAGGGCACTGAGCAGGCCCAGTGGACGGAATACTCCTTTCCATCCGGAGCGGTTAGTGATAGTCGGTCGCGCGGCTAAGCGAGACACATGCGATAAGGTTTTTGGGGTAGTGTTGTGTTGCTGCATTTCATGGGGTTTTTATAAATGAACGGCAATATTACCGGTAAGTCGTTGAGTAATAGTGCTTTAAATTATAAATTATATTGTTGAAATACAATGTTTTATGATAGTTTAATTCACTTATATGGAAATAAAAACAAGATAGCCGCTTTGAGATAAAGTATAATGCCCAAAAACAGCTTGTATATTTGCGGCTCTGATGAAAAATATACGCTACAAGTTTACCCTGATCTTCCTGCCATTTCTCTGGGTCAGTATCATATACATGCTTAGTTTTACCTTATTCACCTGGCTATTACTGGCATACTTCCAGATAGATGTAAATGAAGATGTTGTTATAAACATTCTTCCGATTCTGTTATCCGTAGTGCCGGTATTAATCTGGCTACGGAAAAGAATACAGTTGCTTAAATTTGATAAAGGAAGCTCTGGTATGATTATGCTGGCATGTATGGCTATGGCGGTCCCCACAATAGTGCTACAGCATTATATGCTAAAGGCTACCGGTAAGCTGACTAAAGTGGAGCAAAGCAGTGATATTTCGGATCATAAGCCAACAAAATACTATGCACTGAAAAAGTATTATCTGGACAAAAAGCATATAGGTATTTACCGGTATGCCGGTTTTGAAGGGAGTAAAAAAAGAACCTTCCATATGCGTATGTATATCGTAATACCGCTTTTAGACAACATTTCGGATACCGGCTGGCAGGCACATCGGTACTGGCTTGCAGTTGATTATGATCAAACGACGCAGGGAAGATTAGAGGGGAAAGCATTAAATGATGCCTTTATTCTATTTTCTGATAAGGTGATGTGGGAGATTCACGATACTGATTTTGAACAGTTTGAGTATCTGGAAGTGATGGGCAACAAACTAGGTCGTAATCGATTTAAGGATGCTCTGGAACATATAGGCCAGGAGACGGGCAGGCAAATTATGATTTTTAAATCCCGTTCCGGTCCCTTTGAAGAGCGTGCACGCAGCAGCCTTAAAGGCTTCCTGTTATGCCTCTTTATATCACCAATGTTTTATTTCCTTATATTATTGATGCACCGATTCAAGAAAAAGTATCCTAATTATCCGGTCAAACGTAAGACCAGACTCTGGCGTAAACGATCTTAATGTAGCCTGCAAAAGTATATTGCTGCATGAATACAGCTTTGCTAATAGCCAAATTCATAGTCTTTCTATTTCATTCTGTCCTTCCTGGCAAGGATCAGATACCCGGTTACACCACCGATGATGGACGCAACAAAGATGCCTACCTTGGCCTGAGTCATATACAGCTCATCGGTAAATGCCAGTGAGGTTACAAACAGCGACATGGTAAAGCCGATTGCCGCCAGGAAACCCAACCCGAGGAGGTTACGGAAATGCATGCCTTCAGGATATGGGGCAATCCTGAGCTTAATGCACAGCAGGGTAAAGCCTACTACACCGACAACCTTTCCGATCAGCAGTCCCAGACCTACACCCAGGCTCACGTTTGTATTGAAGAGGGTAGAGACATCCATATCCAGCGCTATGCCGGCATTGGCCAGGGCAAAAATAGGAATGACAATAAAGGTTACAAGCGGATGCAGTGCATGTTCCAGCTTTTGCATGGGTGGGGTAGCATCATCTGTTTCTTTTCGTATATGATCCAGTGTGTGTAATTGTTCGCCGGTCAGTACAGCCTTTTCATTACTGCTGTCTGCTGCGGTAAACTGGTCCAGGTATTGTTTTACCCGACCGGTATATACCTGTTCTTTTACCTTGATGCGGGCAGGTATGGCAAAGGCAGCCAGCACTGCGGCAATGGTTGCATGCACGCCTGATAGCAGGAAGGCTGTCCATACCCCAAGTATGCCCAATATGGCATAGAACAGCACACTACGGACACCCATTTTATTGCCGATAAACATAATCAGTAAAAACAGTAAGCCGATCAGCAGGTGCATCAGGGAAATATCGGAGGTGTAGAAAAAAGCGATCACCAGCACCGCGCCGAGGTCATCGACAATAGCTAATGCGGTTAAAAATATCTTCAGCGATAAGGGAATACGGTCGCCCAGCAGGTACAATACGCCTAATGCAAAGGCAATATCTGTAGCCATAGGTATGCCCCAGCCACTGCTTACCGCTGCACCGGGATTCAGGGCAATGTAGATCAGTGCAGGTACAATCATTCCTCCCAGCGCTGCAACAATAGGCAGCAAGGCATTGCGGGGATTAGACAGCTCTCCGGCTACAATCTCCCGCTTTAGCTCCAGGCCCACTACAAAGAAGAATACCGACATGAGTCCGTCATTGATCCAGTGATGCAGGCTGTACTCCAGTACGGGTGTATCATTAAAGCGGAGGCCAATGCGGTGTTCAAAAAAATGAACATAACTTTCAGCCCAGGGTGAATTGGCCAGAAACAGGGCCAGTAATACACTGATGCCCAGTACAATGCCTCCCGACTTCTCCTGTTGTATGAATCGCTGAATCGGTTGGATGGCTTTTTCAATGGGAGAGGGCTTCTGGTAAGACATAATCGGAACGTTGATTGGAGAAAGTATGCTAAGATACAGAAAATTGCGGGTAGACATAAAAAGAGTTCCCTGCCGGCATAGCCGGCAGGGAACTCTTTTTGAAATAATATAAATGCTCTATTTAATAATGATCTTTTGTACCGCCTGGCTGTTATCACTGTTCATGCGCAGCATATACACACCGGCAGCAAGGCCTTGTGCATTGATATTATGCTCGGCTGTACCGCCATAACAGTCAAATGCATCTTTCAGTACTACCTGGCCCAATGAGTTGGTCAGTTCCAGGCTTACCGTACCACTAAAGCCGGCAGCACTTACCGTAAAGTTACCGTTGTTCGGATTCGGGTACACGCTTACGTGTTTGCTCAGGTCTTTATCATTCAGTTTTAAAGGCCAGCCTACAGTAAAGGTATAGAACACCTGTGCTCCGAAATCGGGCTGAAAGGTCTTCAGTGTCTGACCGTTGTTGCCATTCAGGATAGCAAAGGTTCCGCTGCCCTGGGCAGTGTTGGCCCACCATTGTAAACCATCACCTACGCCACCGGCACCATTATCGTCCAGGGTCAGGGTATAACAATCAAATGGCAGGTTCAGCGTATCATTATACGTAGTATTTGCCGTCATACCCGTTTTAGACAGGACTACAGTACCTGCCATATTGCGGATGGTTAAGGTGTTCTCCTGCGGGCTACTGTTAGTCTTCAGTTTGAAAACAACTTTCTGTGTCGGCAGTACATCCGGCAGGTTATACTTAGAGATGCCGGTATCATTGCCAGCATATTCATCAGTAGTATTATTTGCGCCGGAGATCCATGCCAGGAAACGGTTTGTGTTATCGCCCACCCAGAATGAAGAAGTATTTACCGGCAGGTCTACGATAGCCGTATCCAGGAATTTCAGGTTGCCGTTCCAGTTGTAGCTGGCTTCCTGTCCGCCCGATACTTTGTATTTGATCACTGCGCTGGTCAGGTTATTCTTACCGGCATTGCGGATCACTACCTGCGGATTAACGCAGATCGGGTTCATACGGGACAGTACAAAATCATCGCTCGGTTTACGTACGGTATAGATCTCTGCATCGTTGTTACGACCAGGTGTTTTATACTCGATCAGTTGCAGGCCTACGTTGTAGTTACCGTTATAGGTCGCTTCATTACCTGCAGGTGCCGCAGCAATCTGGTAGTCCAGGTTGATCTGTCCGCCACTGATGTATTGAGACACATTCATATCATGTGATTCGATAATGTCTCCAGGACACCATCCTTCGCGACGGTATACCCATGTACCACCCTGAGGGAAGATAGGATTTACCGAACAATCTGTACGCTCGATACGGAAAGTTTTGATTGTCTGACCATTCGATTTATAATAGTGATTATTATACATGAATTCACAACAGCCGTTAGGGTAAGCCGGTCCTGCATTTTCTGCACCACCGTGTCCGCTCACATAGCTTCTGAATTTCACCTGGTCCGTTCCGGCTTTCAGGGTAATGTTCTTAGGAGATAATACCGTGTCAGATACAATGGCTCCATACTTATAAGACTTATAACCACTTTGCGGCCAAGGCTGTGCAATATGGTTTACTTCCGCTGCAGGCTCCCCTTTGATGAAGGCAAAGCGTACATTTTGTAACTCCTGCGTGCTGCCCACCTCCAGGTCTACTGTATCCTGCAGGAGCGGGTAGTAATCTGTTACATCATAGATGCGGGTACGGCCGGTACCCAGGTCCAGGTTGATGCCGTAAGGAGAGATGCTGCGACCGATCTCATACTGTACAGTATTGCTGTACCAGTTGATATTGTGATTGTAGATTACGCTATCCAGTACATTCAGGGTAGAATCTGTTTTTACACCATTAGTATAGGTATATCTGTATTTCTGTGTCCATACGTTCAGTGTATCGGTACTGATACCCGGATTTACAGGTGAATTGTCACTGATGATCTGGTTAGCGCCGGGATTACCGTATATATATACAGTAGTTGGTGCTTTATATACAGTATCTGTTACCAGGACAGAGTCTGTCGTGCTGGTATAGGTATTGCGTTCAAACTGAATCTGGGGTCTCCAGCTCAGTTTTTGTACATTGTAGTAGTAGTCTCTTGGTTTGATTTTTTGCCACCAGAGATTATTGTTGATGTTACCGGATGCCTGCGCATTGGCAGATGCATCTGTTACTACAGAACCAATACCGGTATTGATGCGGTAATCGGCTTTCAGGTGTGCAAAATCAGGGTGAGTGGCGGTAATATCTTTACCAACCCATTCTTTAATGTCAGTCTCAGAAAGCTTTTTATCCCAGATACGCAGATGCGATAATTTACCCAGGTAGTTGTAGCCACCTTCGCGTGACTCACCAATGAAGAACTCACCGCCATTAGGTTGTGTGTTGACGCCGGTTCTGCGTTTAGTGTACACCAGCTTACCATTCATATAAAAACGGAAGGTATCTGTTGCATAGGTAACCGTCATCTGTTTCCAGGAGTTCTTTGTATTCGGACCGGAGAAGATTGGCTCCTGGCTGTTGGCACTGCTCCAGAGATTCAGACGGTAATTATTGTTCGGACTGGTCGTACGCATTGTGAAATCCGCACTGTTGCTGCCTCTGCGGCCGGCGCTGAACAATGTTCCTTCAGGGGAAATGAAGGAATCTACATTCATCCAGATCTCATAAGTACGCGGGGCATTACCACTGAACATGTTTACACTGGCAGGGAAGCGTACATTACCGCCCTGTGCCTGAGATGTGCTCAATGCATAGTTGCCGGTAGTACTGTACAGGCCCGAAGTATAGCTGGTGTTTTCGCCCAGTAACTGGTTTGCAGTCGCCGTGCTGTTGTTGTCGAAGGAGAAATCGATCAGCAGATGAGAGGTGCCGTTCCAGTTGAATGGTGTATTGAACTGGAAGTTATTTAAACCTGCAGTAGTAATTACACGGTTGTAATTGTATACCCTGGTCAGTGTATCTACCTCCATTGCCGCTACGTCAAAATTGTCGTAAGGCACTTGTTTGATGCGGATCTGCAGGTTGTTGAGGGTAGCATTGCTGCCCTGAAAGTTAAGCTTGATACCGGTGATGTTGCCGGCAGTCAGGCCTGCTGTCTGCAGCTCAGATGCTTTCCATACAAACTGTGCTCTTTCTTTACCTGCTGCCAGGTTGAACGGATGCGGTTGTGCAACAGTTGCTGCTCCCACTGTATAGTTGCTGGTAGCAGTATTGGTTGGTACAGTATTATAGATCCATGATTTGTACAGGTCAAACTGCGGATTGATGGCATAGCGCAGGCTATCCGGGCTGGAGCCGTTATACAACTTGAAGTAGCGACCTGCTTTTGCAGTAGAGTCCAGTACTCCACGATGATCATAAATGTTATTGAAGTAGATGTAATCCCATTCTCCACATGCATAGTTACCATCGCCCGATAAGGTTGGGTAACACTTGATTGTGAAGTACATCAGGACCTTACGATACTGCTCATTGGCAGTAGGGAAGAAGAACTTGGCTCTTCTGGTCCACAGCGAATCGTAAGTGTATGTCTGCACCCAGGTAGTATCCTGTGCCCGGCTTTCAAGCGATGGCGTGAGGGCCGATAAAACCAGTGCAGCGCATAGTGATTGGTAAAGATTTCTCATATGCTGCTATAAAATTAAAATTAGGCTTACGAAAATAATTAAAAATAGCTTAACATATCTGTATTATTTTAAACCAATTGTGGATAACAGACACGAAAAAAGCATACAGGATGAGCTGTATGCTTTAGTAATTTATTTGAATTATTTGAGTTATTTCTTAACCAGTGCCAGGTCCAGCACTTCTTTCATCTGGGTAACATAGTGGAATTTCAGTCCTTTAATAAAGGCCGGTGTGATCTCCTCTACATCACTTCTGTTCTGGGCACAGAGAATAATCTCTTTGGCACCGGAACGTTTGGCTGCCAGTATTTTTTCCTTAATGCCTCCTACCGGTAATACCTGTCCTCTGAGGGTAATCTCGCCGGTCATTGCCAGGCGATTACGTACTTTACGACCAGTAAATGCCGATGCAAGAGAGGTCAGCATGGTAATACCCGCACTAGGTCCGTCTTTGGGTTGTGCCCCTTCCGGAACATGTACGTGAATATTGGTCTCATCGAAACGGCCAATAGGAATATTATAAGTATCGCTGTGGGCTTTCAGGTAAGACAGGGCAGTGGTGGCGCTTTCTTTCATTACATTACCCAGGTTACCGGTCAGGGTAAGTATGCCTTTGCCTTTGCTCAATATGGTTTCAATAAAAAGGATATCGCCGCCCACGTAGGTCCAGGCCAGGCCCATCACAATGCCCGGTATATTTACACTGGCATATTCATCATTCATATACACCGGTCTGCCCAGGGCTGTACGCACCACTTCTGCTTTTACAGTAGGAGAGATGGCTTTTTCCAGGGCTACATCCATAGCCAGGTGTCTCATTACTCCGGCTACTTTACGATCCAGTTCACGCACACCCGACTCGCGGGTATAACTCTCAATCAGTTGCTGGAGAACGGTATTGCTGAAGTTCAGTTTATAATCTGCAAGGCCATGGGCCTCTTTTTGTTTCGGGATCAGATGCTTTTTGGCAATCTCGATCTTCTCCTCAATCGCATAACCACTCAGGTTAATGATCTCAAGACGATCTCTCAAGGCATGCGGTATCGCACTCAGGTTATTGGCTGTAGCGATGAACAATACTTTAGACAGATCGTATTCTGTCTCCAGGTAGTTGTCATAGAAAGAGTGGTTCTGCTCCGGATCCAGGATCTCCAGCATAGCAGAGCTCGGGTCTCCTTTAAAATCTTTGCCCAGCTTATCGATCTCATCCAGGATAAATACCGGGTTAGATGATTTGGCTTTTTTCAAAGACTGGATAATACGGCCCGGCATCGCACCGATATAGGTTTTACGATGGCCGCGCAGTTCGCTCTCATCGCTTACTCCGCCCAGGCTCAGGCGCACAAATGTGCGGTTGATGGCTTTGGCGATAGAGTGCGCCAGCGATGTTTTACCAATACCCGGAGGCCCTACAAAACACAGGATCGGCGATTTCATATCGCCTTTCAGTTTCAGTACAGCCAGGTATTCCAGTATGCGCTCCTTGATCTTTTCCATACCGAAATGATCGGCATCCATTACTTTCATCACCTTTTTAAGGTCATACTTATCTGTAGTATATTCGTTCCAGGGCAGGTCCAGCATCAGTTCTGCGTGATTATACACTATAGAATAGTCGGGCGTGCTCGGATGCATACGCTCCAGCTTCTCAATATCTTTATAGAACACCTCTTCTGTTTTGGTATTCCATTTTTTAGCTTCTCCTTTTTTGCGTAAGTCGCTAATTTCCTTTTCATTACCCTCGTTTAGCTCATCTTTGATGGACTTCAGTTGCTGCTGCAGGAAGTATTCTCTCTGCTGCTTGTCCATTTCACCGCGGGCCTTATTGGTGATCTCATTTTTTAGTTCTGCCATTTGCAGGTCAGCCTGTAACAAAGTCAGCAACTGGCTGGTACGCTCACGGATGTCGCTCATTTCCAGCAATTGCTGTTTCTCCGACAGTTTAGCATCCAGGTTAGTGGCAATAAAGTGGATCAGGAAAGAATGGCTTTCAATATTCTTCAGCATCATACCCGTTTCCAGCTGGATGTTCGGGGAGAGTTGAATAATACGCTCTGCAATATCCTTCATCGAAGAGATCATGGCATCGTATTCCTTATCGGCTTTGGGGAATTTATCGTCGAGATATTTTACCTCAGCTTTCAGATAAGGATTGCTTTGAGTGTATTTTTTTACTTCGAAGCGCATACGGCCCATGATGAACAGGGTAGTGTTACCATCCGGCAGTTTGATGTGCTTGATGATCTTGGCTACGGTACCTACAGAATATATCTCATCGGTATCGGGGTGTTCATTATTAGCATCTTTCTGCGCCAGTACACCGATCAGGCCATCACCTTTCTGTACGGCTTCTATAGCCTGCAGCGATTTGTCGCGGGCTACCGTGATCGGTAATACTACATTCGGAAACAGTACGGTATTGCGTAAAGCGATTATAGGCAGTTCTTTAGGTAATTTCTTTTTATCTTCTTCCTGTATTTCGGTCTCACCCAACGGAACGATCGGCAGAAACTCCAGATCGTTTGTGTTGTTATTTATTAAATCCTTAAGGTTCATCAATATTGTTTTTCGTGTATGGTTACGAATAAGTGACAAGTTGGCAATGTTGCAGACAAAAAAGGTGCAATACTACCTGACACTATATAAGGTTCAATTAATATGCCAGAAATATTATGCTGAAATAATTTCAGTATTTTGCCAGGCAGACCTATATTTGTGAAAAATGACAAACTATATGAAAAAACTCATTACCTCTTCATTAGCAATGCTTTGCATATATGGTGCCCAGGCTCAGGAAAACCCTGGTGGGCATATGACTAAATCTACCCCTAAAACAAAAGTCGGTTCTGTTTACTTCTCTACCCAGATGGATGGCTATATCCTGTCTACAGCTATGTATAATGGTACAAAAGTGGCTAACAGCAATATCGGTACACCGCGTTTTACGGCGTTCCTGCATATTGGTACTACTGCACATTATAACTTCAACAGCCATGTAGGTCTGTTCAGTGGTCTGGGTATCAAGAATATCGGTTTCATTGAGAAATTTGATAATTCTGACTCTACTGTAAAACGCCGCGTTTACACGATCGGTTTACCACTGGGCCTGAAAGTAGGTAATATGTTTGGTACCTATGGTATGATTGGTGGTGGTGTAGACTTCCCGTTCAACTTCAGAGAAAAAGGTTTTGTAAAAAGAAGTAACAAGCAAAAATTCAATGAATGGTTTGGCCAGCAGACACCTGCTGTAATGCCTTACGTATTTATTGGTGCACACTTTAAGCCGGGCCTGAATGTGAAACTGCAGTACTATCCGACCAACTTCCTGAATCCGGATTATGTAAAGACTGTAAATAATGTATCTACAAAACCTTATGCCGGTTATAATGTGAACCTGGCGATGGTAACCCTGGGTATCGATATTCCTTACCGTCCTAAAAGTTAATTATACAGGCATATTTTAAGGATATGCCTCAGGTGATTTGTATGGCATAACCATGCCATACAAATCACTTTTTTTATTATCTTTGCCCACTTATTATTAGAGCAATTTTTTAGATGATTTTACCAATAGTAGCATACGGACATCCGGTACTGAGAAAAATTAGTGCAGACATAAATGCGGATTACCCTGAACTGAAAAAATTGATTGCAGATATGTGGGAAACTATGTATCATAGCAATGGAGTAGGTATTGCCGCTCCGCAAATCAATAAAGCTATACGTTTATTCGTAGTAGATACTGACCAGATCGTAGAAGGATTTGATGATGAGGATAAAAAAGAATATCCTAATGAAAAATCGATCAAAAGTGTATTTATCAATGCACATGTAGTGCGTATGGAGGGTGATGAATGGGCTTATAATGAAGGCTGCCTGAGCATACCTAAAGTGCGTGAAGACGTAATGCGTCCATCGTCTATTACCCTGGCTTACCTGGATGAAAATTTTGAACCGCAGGAAAAAACATTCGATGGTATTACTGCCCGTGTAATCATGCATGAGTATGATCATATCGATGGTAAATTATTTATCGATTATCTTGCGCCTATCAAAAAAAGACTGATCAAGAAGAAGTTAGATGATATATCTAAAGGTAAGGTAAACATGGGCTACAGAATGATCTATCCTAAATAACCGTATACCTGACACAAGATTATGAAACAATTCATAAATAGATTTTTCAGCAGGCCACCAGTAATTTTTCCTTTGGTGGCTTGTTTTTTGCTCTTCATGGCAGTGAATGAGGTACAGCTGTTCCTGACGAATGGCGACACCGATTTTATATATAAGATAAGACCCGCCATCATGATTCTGATGACCATATTCTGGATCGGCGCTACCTTATTCCAGAAGTGGGGTGCACTGGGCTTCCTGCTGCTGACGGCATTGACTGTATCGGTCTTTTACTTTGCCACCGGCATGGAGTATAAGCGTCTGCTGGATATCTTAATGTTATATATCCCATATGAAGGCAAGGTATTGCCAGTGCCGGTAAATATCCTGTTCTCTTTTGCCATCCTGTACTATTACCGCAGAATGGAATGAGTTATCCGGTACAAGATATGATGGGGCAGGAGCTGCGACTGGAAGGTATTCCCAGTCGTATTGTATCTCTAGTTCCTTCACAGACAGAACTGTTATATGATCTTGGCCTGGAGGAGGAAGTGGTGGGGATCACCAAATTCTGCATTCACCCCGAAGCCTGGTTTCGTTCTAAAGCGAGAGTTGGCGGTACCAAGACCGTACATTTCGACAGGGTGCAGGCACTGCAACCCGATCTCATTATTGCCAATAAGGAAGAGAATGTGCAGGATCAGGTAGAAGCCCTGCGTACCATTGCCCCGGTATGGGTAAGTGATATCCGCAGCCCGGAAGATAACCTGGAGATGATACGCCAGATTGGCCTTTTAACCGGAACCAGTCCTAAAGCGGAGGTGATCATACAACAGTTGCAGTCCGACTTTGCTACTTTGCCCTTAGCTAATTGCCTGGGCCGGAAAGTGGCTTATCTGATCTGGTATAATCCTATTATGGCAGCCGGGAACGATACCTTTATTCATGAAGTATTATCCCGCATTGGTTTTGAAAATGTACTTAAGAATGCACCGCGTTATCCCGAGCTGGATATGGAGGCATTACAGCAGCTACAGCCGGAATTATTATTGCTGAGTTCAGAGCCTTTTCCATTTGCCGAAAAACATATTAAAATATTTCAGGAACACCTGCCGGAAACAACAATCATGCTGGTAGACGGGGAGCTGTTCAGCTGGTATGGCAGTCGTATGCTCCATGCTGTGACATATTTTAACGAGTTATTTATTTAATTGGCGAAAAAATATTTTATTTGCGACTTTTTGGCACGTACCTTATTGTAGCACAGAATTTGAGATTGTAAAATTATACTTTAACTTCGCAACACCTTATTTTAACCGCAGGGGTGTTTCGCAACATAAATGCGGCAACCATAACAAACACAGCAAAGATGTTAGGATTTTTATCAAAGCTACTTGGTGGCAGTAAGTCTGAGAAAGATATTAAGAAACTTCAGCCAATCGTTAAACAAGTTAATGAGCACTTCGAAAGTTACCGTTCATTATCTAACGATGAGCTTAGACATAAAACACAGGAATTCCGTGCAAGAATCAGTGAATATTTAACGGATATAGATGCACAGATTGCTGCCCGCAAAACAGATGCTGAAGCGATTGAAGACCTGCATACACGCGAAGCGGTACTGAACGAAGTTGATAAGCTGGGTAAAACAAGAAACGAGAAGTTAGAGGAAGTTCTGGAGCAGATTCTGCCGGAAGCGTTTGCTGTAATGAAAGAGACTGCACGTCGCTTTGCTGAAGGCCAGCCGCTGGTATCTACTGCAACTGAACTGGATAAAGAAATGGTTGCCCAGGGACGTACAAATTTACGTCTGGAAGGAGACCAATCAATATATAATACAAGCTGGCAGGCTGCCGGTGTAGATGTAACCTGGAACATGGTACACTATGATGTGCAGCTGATCGGTGGTACGGTACTGCATCAGGGTAAGATCTCTGAGATGGCTACCGGTGAGGGTAAAACCCTGGTATCCACACTGCCTACTTACCTGAATGCACTTGCCGGCCTTGGTGTGCACCTGGTTACGGTAAATGATTACCTCGCCCGTCGTGACTCTGAGTGGAACGGTCCTGTGTTTGAATGGTTAGGATTAAAAGTAGACTGTATCGACAAGCATCAGCCAAACTCTGCTGCACGTCGTAATGCATATAACGCAGATATCACTTACGGTACCAATAACGAATTTGGTTTTGACTACCTGCGTGATAACATGGTACATCGTCCGGAAGAGATGGTGCAGCGTAAACACCACTTTGCCGTTGTGGATGAGGTGGATAGCGTACTGATCGATGATGCACGTACTCCGTTGATCATTTCCGGTCCGGTACCTAAAGGTGATGATCAGCAATTCCAGTTCCTGAAACCAAGAATTGAGAAAATCGTGGAAGTGCAGAGACGCGTGGTGAACCAGGCCCTGAACGAAGCGAAGAAACTGATTAAAGAAGGTAAAGCGGATAAAGATACCGGCGGTCTGCAATTATACCGTGCCTTTAAAGGTATGCCTAAGAATAGTGCGATTATCAAATTCCTGAGTGAAGAAGGTAACCGCCAGATCATGCAGAAGGCAGAAAACCATTATATCGCAGAACAACAGCGTAATATGCCTAAGGTATATGAAGAGCTGTATTTCTATATAGATGAAAAACAAAATAGTGTAGACCTTACCGAAAAAGGTCTGGCAATGATTACCGGTGATGCAGAAGATACCAGCTTCTTTATCTTACCGGATATCAGCACAGGTCTGGCTGCAATTGAACGCAACAACGAGAGCGAAGAGGTTAAAGCACAACAGAAAGACCTGCTGTTACAGGACTACGCTGCAAAAGCAGACCGTATCCACTCTGTACAACAATTACTGAAAGCGTATACTTTATTTGAAAAAGATGTAGAGTATGTCGTGATCGATGATAAAGTGAAGATCGTAGATGAGCAGACCGGCCGTATTATGGAAGGTCGTCGTTATTCTGATGGTTTACACCAGGCGATCGAAGCAAAAGAAAATGTACACATCGAAGCAGCTACGCAAACCTTTGCGACGGTAACCTTACAGAACTACTTCCGTATGTACCACAAATTAGGTGGTATGACCGGTACTGCCGAAACAGAAGCAGGTGAGTTCTGGGAGATCTACAAACTGGACGTGGTAAACATTCCTACCAATCGTTCTATCCAGCGTAAAGATCAGCAGGATCTGGTGTACAAAACCAAACGTGAAAAGTATAAAGCTGTAATCGACGAAGTAGAAGCACTGCGTGCTATCGGCCGCCCAATCCTGGTAGGTACTACTTCTGTAGAGGTTTCTGAGTTGCTGAGCCGTATGATGCAGCAACGCAAAATTCCACATAATGTATTGAATGCCAAGCAACATGCCCGTGAAGCTCAAGTAGTAAGTGAGGCTGGTTTGCCAGGTGCTGTGACCATCGCTACCAACATGGCGGGTCGTGGTACGGATATTAAACTGGGTGAAGGTGTGAAAGAAGCTGGTGGTCTGGCCATTATCGGTACAGAACGCCATGAGAGCCGTCGCGTAGACCGTCAGTTACGTGGTCGTGCAGGTCGTCAGGGAGATCCGGGTAGCTCACAGTTCTTTGTGTCACTGGAAGATGAACTGATGCGTTTATTTGGTTCTGAGCGTATTGCTGCCCTGATGGACAGAATGGGCCATAAAGAAGGTGAGGTACTGCAACACAGCATGATCTCCAAATCTATCGAACGTGCACAGAAAAAAGTAGAAGAAAATAACTTTGGTATACGTAAACGTTTGCTGGAATACGATGATGTAATGAATGCACAGCGTAACCAGATTTACAAACGCCGTCATAATGCCCTGTTCGGAGACCGCGTAGCGATCGATATCGACAATGCAATGTATGATGTAGCCAGCGACCTGATCGCTCAGTTCCAGGAAGGCATGAAATATGAAGCCTGGACGCTGGAAGTAATCAAACACCTGGCCTTCGAACCACAACTGACTGCAGAGCAGGCTGGCAGCAATAATGCCGCTGAACTGTTATACGATGAGGCGAAAGCTTTCTATCAGCACAAATCCAACACTATGCGTGAGATTATGCTGCCACAGTTCATCAACATTAAAGAGCAAAGCCAGGGTCAGATCCAGTATGTGATGATTCCGTTCTCTGATGGTGTGAAAGGTATGCAGGTGCAGGTAACTCTGGACGAGGCAATTGAAAAAGAGATCAAACCGGTAGTGGAAAGCCTGGAGAAATCTATTACCCTTGCCCTGATCGACGAAGCATGGAAAGATCACCTGAGAGCAATGGACGATCTGAGAACATCTGTACAGATGGCCTCTTACGAGCAGAAAGATCCTTTACTGATCTATAAATTCGAAGCATTCGAACTGTTCAAGAAAATGCTGATGGAGACAAATAAAAGCATTATGTCTTTCTTATTCCGCGCCGGTGTACCGGTTCAGGAAGAACCACAGGAGCACGTACAGCAGATCCCGCAAGAATATGCAGATTTTGAAGAGCTGTTTGATAACAGCCAGGAAATCGATCGTCGTGGTGAAGCATATGCTGCTGATGAAAATGATTACTATACCGAAGATCATGTTGAACCTAAGCAACAACCGGTTTCGGTTGAGCCTAAGATCGGTCGCAATGATCTGTGCCCTTGCGGTAGCGGTAAAAAATACAAACAATGCCACGGTGCACATGCTCCTGAGTAAGTAGCACCCGGTTTTTATGAAAGAGGCGGTAAGCATTATGCTTACCGCCTCTTTTTTGCTTTTAAACTAAACAAAAGTATTGTGGTTAATAGGTGTAGTTATAAAAAGTAACAGATAGAGGAAATAAACAGTACAAAAGTTAGGAGCAAAGAAAAGTGCAGCAATGAAACTGTGTATAGGTTTGTATCTGTAATCAGGTTGCAATCTTTACCGGGAGTAATAAGTCCTCTGAAAGCCTGTATGAAGTGGAAGGGGCGAAAAAAAATCTATATGAAAATTATAAAATTGTTTTGTGCTTTAATGTTTTGTTTCCTTGTAGGATCCTCTTGTGCAATTGCACAAAAGAAGATTGGTGCTATTGAAAATGGCCTGCCGGTACTTAGAACAGATGAAAGCAGGATAAAAAATTTTCTGGTTACTTCTGGATATGCTGCTGTAGAATCTATCAATATAGCCACAGATAACAAAGTGTATGTATTGCAGATTATCGTTGTGTCCAAAGATGGAACGAGAGCATTATTAGCAAAAAAACTACTTAATGAAGGAGGCTCTTTGATTATTGATAATGAAAGTGTTGGCAACGACCTTATGTACAAACATACCTGTTCCGGCAACCCCTGTAGCAATTGTGATTTTACCGGAACTTTTGATATAGGTTGTAAATGTGGTAAAGAAACAAATGGCCGATGCAATCACACCGTTTCATCAGAACTTTCTTTCCCATATCCGGAGTTTTATGCGGCAATAGCTAATTGATCATGTTAAACGTTTGTTTAGGTTGTTTCACATTGAACAAAATAGGAACTGCCTTGTCTATAAGGTAGTTCCTATTTAAATATGCTCCTTTGTAATGCAAATTTTGAGATGATGCACTATATACACCAACTACTAACTGCCACTGTAATTTGCGTTTTGAGTTTGTCTATGAGTTCCTGTAGCTTTTTACAAGCACAGATTCCAGATAACAAATACACAATTACTTCCGAAAAATTAGATGCTATCATTTCAAATAATGATACTAATGTTATTGTGTTATACGCTACATGGTGCGATGGTGCTAAAGAAACAATAGATCAGTTTTATAAAGAAGCACAAGACAGTATTAACAACAAGAAGCTGCATAAGAAAATAGTATTGTTATTAGCTGATGATAAAGTGGATACAGCAGTTTTAGAAAGGCACAGAAGCTGGGGTATGGAGTCGTATTATATTCCATCATCTGGTACGTCTGCAATTGAGCATAGAAGCAGTATAAAACAATTTATAAATCAATGTTTCCCAAAGAACAAAATTGAGTGGTTAGGTATGGGGTTTAAGGTTCCAGCCGAAATTATTGTTGCCCCAAATAAAGTAATTCTAAATAAGAAAGATGATATGCAAGCTACTCGATTTGTTATTGAAAGAATTTTAGGTTTTCCTGTAGGTAAAATAGAAGTGGTGAATGCAAAATGATTAAATAGCAATATCATCCCGTCATAAAAAATAGAATGCCCATTACGGCTTTCTCCGGGGGCAGGAGATGAGTTTTGATTCTTTACGGCATCATTATGAACAGCACTCGGTTGAGGCGCAAAACAGATGGTCAGACAGTCTGGAATCGGCAAACGAAAAACAATTGAAATGATATACCATGCGGTATATCATTTTCTGTTTACGGGCAGCAATTGCAACACTTCGTTTTTGTTTACCGAGCGGTTAACAACATTCACCGAAGTGCTGTTGATGATAAGCTCATGATGCCGATACCTTTGTGCAACAAAAGAACAAAATCCCCCAGATGGGGGTACAAAAAAGAAAATACATCAACCTAATTTTGTACCGTAAATTCCTAATTATGAAGACTCTTCCACTGTTAATGACCGTTGCCGGCAGCCTTAGCATATCCCTGGCTCAGGCACAAACTACTGCACCTCAGATCACCGTTCCGACTGTAGAAGCGGCCGATGTGAGTGCCGTAACGGTTACCGGTACTGTACTGGATGCCAATACAAAACAACCGGTAGAAATGGCCAACGTCGTATTGACAGGCGCCAATAAAAAGCAGTACTTTGCCTATACCGATGAAAGCGGAAAATTTGCTATCGAAAGCGTGCCGAATGGTGCTTATAAATTCTCTGCATATTTTGTAAACTATAAAAACTTTGAACAGGATGTAACCATCAGTTCCGGTACTTCCGATGTAGGTACCGTTAACATGACTACTTCAACTACACTTAAAGAAGTAACGGTTACTGATTTCAAAAAGATAATTGAACAACGCCCGGATGGTATCAACTACAACGTAGAAAATGATAAATCCAATCAGGGTACTTCTGCTACTGATGTACTGCGTAAAGTACCGATGGTAACCGTAGATATGGAAGGTAATGTACAGCTGAGAGGTAATAGTAATATCAAAGTACTGATCGACGGTAAGCCTTCTGAGCTGATGGCCTCTTCTGTAAAAGATGTACTGCGCCAGATTCCTGCAGATAATATCAAAAGTATTGAAGTACTGACCAGCCCTGGTGCCAAATATGATGGTGAAGGTGCTTCCGGTGTCATCAATATCATTACCAAACGTAAATTGGTTAAAGGTTTGAGCGGTACCGTATTTGGTGCACCAAGCTATAATATAGACCGCGATCTGCTGATGGGCCATGTTGGTGCCAACATCAATTACCGTCAGGGTAAATGGGGGGTAAATACCAGTTTCGGTTTCAGCCGCTGGGCTATGGTACTGGACAGCAAAGGTGGTCGTACTGATGCACCTGGAACTGCAAATGAAGCGCGCCTGGAGCAGACGCAGCATATGCTGGGTTATGGTAATTTCGGCTGGAGTAAATTAGGTGCCGATTACCAGATTGACTCCCTGCAGTCTATCCAGGCCAGTGTAAACTATAACCCGGGTACCTGGAACCAGGAAATGCAGACAACAATGTTCTACCCTGCACCGAATAGAACTAACATTTTGCGTGATATTAATCAGAAGAACCCGAGAAATACAGTAGGAGTAAATGCTGCTTATTCTAAAAAATTCAAGAATAATCCTAAACGTACTTTAGATGTACTGGTGGCGTATTCTGCACAATCGATGAACGCTGGATATACGCTTAACAGTACTGATCTGGACAGTAATAAAGTTACGTACAAGGAAATCAATGATAATAAGACTAAAAATAATGAAGCAACCCTGCAGGTAGATTATGTTGAACCATTAAAAGGCAAAAATCAGAAACTGGAGTTCGGGGTTAAAGCGATCAATCGTGAAATCTCCAGTGATTACAGTCTTCAAAATTGGTTTAAGTCTAATGGACAAGCAGATTATGTGGTTGATCCAAGAAGAACAAACTTTTTGAAATATAATCAGCTGGTAGGTGCAGCTTACGGGCAATTGACTACGCCTTTGAGTAAAAAAATAAGCATGGTTGCTGGTGCCCGTTACGAGATTACCCATATTAACGGTAATATCCGTGATAATAATGGTGGTGATTTTACCCTGCCGGTATTCAACAACTTCCTGCCGAATGTGGTATTCATGTACGATCTGAAGAACTTCAATAAACTGAAGCTGAGCTATAACAAACGTATCGAGCGCCCTTCAATCGAATTTGTAAATCCTTATATTGACTACAGTGATCCGCTGAACTGGAAACAAGGTAATGAAAGACTGGTGCCGGAAAGAACGCATAATATTGAACTGGGCTATAGTACTTTTATCGGTCGTTCGAGTATTAACCTGACTGCTTTCCACCGTTATACTGACAATGCTATTGAAGCAACTACAATTGTAGATACGAGTAATGGGATAAGTATGACAAACTACGGCAATATCGCGAAATCTAATATTACTGGTGTTGACCTGTTTGCAAGCAGCACTTTCTTTGGTAAACTGATGATCAACCTGAATGGTAGTGCTTATTACAAACAACTGAACGGTACTATTACAGATAATAAGAACAATCTGATAAAGATTAAAAATACCGGTTGGGAGGTAAGAGGTAATGCTTATGCCAACTATACGATCAATGATAAATTCAGCCTGAACGGTTTCGGTATGCTGAATGGTAATCAGGTACAACTGCAAGGTAATCAAGGCGGATGGTACTACTACTTCATCGGTGCGCAGATGAACATCCTGAAAGGTAAAGGTACAATCGGTGTTGCTGCAGAAAACTTCCTGACGGCTAAGATCGATATCCCGACTACCTACCGTTACCAGAATGCTACTTATGATATGATGACTACCTATGTAGGTCGTGGCGTAAGACTGAGCTTCAACTATAACTTTGGTAAAATGCAGTACGGTAAAGAAAAGGCCGTTAACAACGATGACCTGAAGAAAAACAACTCCGGACAAATGGGCGGAGGAATGGGCGGAAATTAATCTTCCCTGATACAAAAAGAATCATACCTTTTTTTCATACAATCCCTTTTATTTTCTAGGCTGTCTCAATTCTTTGAGACGGCCTTTATTTTTTAGCTTACATCCAAAACCGCATTAGAAATGCATGAAATTTTAAGGCGCAAGTTTCAAACTTGCGCCTTAAAATAGCCGGATGATAAGACCATAAACCAATAGCTCCATTTCACAATGCTCAGTTAGCATAACGAAATGGAGCTATTTTTACACTCAGACTTTTTACTTTTGAATTTCTTAAACTGACTATCCACATTTAGTCAACTATTTTACTTGTCCTTTTGTCCGGCAACAAAAGGACCAAAAATGCCTTTGTTTTCATCAAAGCGATTGCATAGCACTGCCATTTTGTACCGTTGCGTGCCCTGATCGTTTGAGCTTAACGTGTGATCCGCTCGCTGCTCAACGATCGCATCTCCACTCCAAAATGGCTATCGCTGTGATGAAAACAACAAGCGATCCGTACAGTACAGATCGCTCGAAAGGCCTTATAAATCCGGCGTTAATAAAATCATTGGCTCGGTCGATAAAGTCGGAAACCACTGTCTGAGCGCAGCGAGTCTGGTTTGCGACCGACCGACACATTGATTTTTAGCCAGGGATTTATACAGCCTTGATTTTTTGGCGCTACCTTTTGCATCAAGGCAAAAGGTAGCCATAGAAATTAACGCGAGGAAAAAGGCAAATCTTTGTTTCCTGTATGCGGATAATCAATTTTCTTAATTTACCTGGTATTGGTACAGGTCGTAGTAAAAACCTTTCCGCTGCATGAGTTCCTCATGCGTACCTTGCTCTGAAATTTTGCCATCTTCCAGTACCACGATCTGGTCAAAATCCCAGTTCTTAAATATCCGGTGGGTAATGATGATCACCGTCTGGTCTTTTAATTCCTGTTTCAGGTTACGCAGTATAGCCTGTTCCGTGGTGGTATCTACTGCCGAAATAGAATCGTCCAGGATCAGTATCTGGTGCGACTTCAGCAGAGCACGGGCAATACTTACCCTTTGTTTCTGACCACCGGAGAGCATTACTCCTCTTTCGCCTACTACCGTATCATATTGATCCTTAAGACCCAGAATGTCCTTATCTACATGTGCCAGCTGAGCAGCATGTTTGATCTGCCCCTCGGAAATATGATCTTGCGCAAAGGCAATATTATTAGAGATGGTATCTGAAAACAGGAATACCTCCTGAGGTACATAGCTGATCTGCTGGCGCAGAGATTCCAGGTTCCATTCCTTCACATTTACATGGTCGATGCTTATCGTTCCTGCTGCCGGATCGTACATGCGCAACAGCAAATGAGCCAGGGTAGACTTGCCCGATCCTGTTTTGCCCAGAACAGCCACCTTTTGCCCGCGTTTAATGTTCAGCGAGAAATCAGACAATGCTTTAATGCCGGTATGCGGATAAACAAAATCGACATGCTGGAAACTGATATCACCCGCCATTGCTGCCTCACGGCCATCTTCAGGGCTAATGATATCCGGCTGCAATTGCAGGAATTCATTAATGCGTTTTTGAGATGCTGCTGCACGTTGTACCATAGAACTGGTCCAGCCCAGGGTCGATACCGGGAAGGTAAGCATTGTAATGTAGAAGATAAACTCTGCAATATTACCTACCGTAATGGTGCCGTCAATTACTTTCATACCACCCATCAGGATGGTGATGAGCAAGCTGATACCAATAAAGAAGCTCATTAAAGGTACATACCAGGCTTCCGTTTTGGCCAGGCCAATCGTGCTTTTACGATATGATTGTGAGGCATTTTCGAAATTCTGTTGGATATCCTTTTCCTGTACAAATGATTTTACGACACGGATACCGGAAAACGATTCCTGTGCCAGCGAAGTGAGCTGCCCCAGCTCGGCCTGTATCTTGCTGCTTTTTTTATTGATCACAGAATTGATACGGATCATACTGAACGCCAGCAGGGGTAAGGGCAGGAGAGAACAGGCTGCCAGCATAGCATCTACGCGGAACATACCCCAGATAGACAGCGCTGTCAGTACAATAAAGTTCATCGTGTACATAATCGCCGGTCCGGTGTACATGCGTACCCGGCTCACATCTTCCGACATGCGGCTCATAAGGTCGCCCGTGCTGTGCGATTTAAAGAAGGCTGTGCTCAGCTTCTGATACTGGTTATAAATCTCACTCTTCTGATCATATTCTATATGACGGGACATCACGATAATGGTCTGCCGCATGAAGAACATGAAAATGCCGCGGATCAATGCAAAGGAGATCAGCAGTAAACCGCTCACCATAACCATTTTCATAATGAGGGTCACATAATCCTGGCTCAGGGCGGTATCCTTTACCAGTCTGTAGAGATTGATATTGCTGTACACCTGGTCGATGACCGTCCGGATAACTACCGGTGGCAGTACCGCAAAGAGATTGGATATAGTTACGAACAGAATGCCTAAACCGAAACGGAGTCTGTATTTGAAAAAATATTTATTGAGCGCCTTAAGTTCTTTCATCTTGTGTTTAATAATACTTTCACAAAGGTACGTTCCTAAAGTCTTTTGGTTTTGCTAATTTTGTATCATCATTCTATATCAGATAAATCAATATTCCCGTTAAGTAAAATATGAAAAAGAGTATAAGCCTGATCCTGGGCGTACTTATCTGGAGCAGTTGTTCCAAAACATCAGAAGATAAAATGTATACCCCGGAAGAGGCAAAGCACGTACTGGATTCTGCCAAGGCAGAGCGGATAAAATCGATACAGAAAGAGTCGGAGAAAGATCTGGCCATCCGCAGAGAAATTGAATTAAAGCCGATGATCGATTCGCTGAAAAAGCAACAGCATAAAAAGTAGTTTAATCATTTTCTAAATAGCCCATAGCAATTCCTGCCGGGCTATTTTTGTATCTAATCAACTCATTAAAAAACGCTACACATGGACACCGGTAATCAGTTGAAGAAAATTGAGTTTAAGCAGAATGATCTGAAAAGAGGTATACCTCTGGCTGTGGTTTATTTTGTTACCGTATTTACGATTTGCTACCTGATATTTGGCGGCATAATAGGCATGGCAGATGCTGTGAACAATTTCGGTAGTGCAAAGGGAGTAGGGCTTCTGGTTGGATTGGGGTTTCTGGCACCGTTCTTTGTGCTGCGGCATTTTGTAATGCCTAAAAATACAATCGAATTTTATCCGGATAAAATAGCCATATATAAAAACAATAAAGAGGAAACAGTAATCTATTATAGCAACATCGCCGCAATGCAGCTGAATGTAAGCAATATGAACCAGTTGGATATAATGGATGGACAGCAAAATATACTGTATCATATTCAGCCCCAGAACAAACTGCAGGTTTTGAAGGAGACCGTTTCGGAAATTTCAAAATATATTGACCTGCAAAAACAAAAAGGCAGTAAACGTTATTTTGGAAAGAGCATAGAAACCAGTACGTATATAAGAAGAAGGTAAGACTGTTTTTACAACAACATATAAATAAAGGAGTCCGTATACAGGACTCCTTTATTTATACTCTTAATTTATATCCATTCGGCTTAAGCCAGGTTTTTCTTTTTTGCCAGTTCGGCATATGCACCATCCCATAAACGGATGCGGCTTTTCAGCGATTCAATGGTTGCCAGTTCTGCTTCTGCCCATTGTTGCTCATCAGTACCGCACAGGTTGCTGGTCATCTGCAGGGCCAGGTGGCTATGATGGTCGCCATCCACTTCTATGTGGCGCTCCAGGTAATATTTAAAGATAGAGATACTCTCCGGCAGGCTGCGGTACATATCTTCGATAATTGCATGAAACATGCCCGGGATCAGGTCTTCACGACCAAAGGTAAAGATTGCAGATTGCAGATAAGCCTTATTGCTGTTGATAGTATCAAAGGTAAAATTAACGAAGTCTCTGGCTTCCTGTGGAGTATGAGCTGTATCGAAAGCGGTGGTAAAATCTTTTCCGGCTTTCAGTGCATCCAGGAAGGTATGTATTTCTTTGGTATCAGCACCACATTGTTCCATCGCGTCCAGGTACAGTTCAAAATGGCTTTTCTTATTACCATCCTGGTCTATATCCGATTCTTCTCCGGCCACAATTTCATTAATCAGCTGACGGGTTTCACCATCGCCCACCGGGAACCATGGAATGCTGGTACAGGTCAGGTTGTTCTGTAATGCTTTCAGTAAAGACATGAAGTCCCATACCGCATAGATATGGTAGCGCATAAATACGCTGAGGTCTTCAATATTTTCAATCACAGAGTATACCTTATGATTGATGATCTGATCGCGATAGGGCGCAGAAGCCTCCTGGATTTTCTGGATATGTTGATGCATTATAAAAGCCCATTTTAGCAGGCGCGGCAAAATTAAGTGTAAAAACATTGCCACACGTTTTTTTTAATGAAAAAAGGATGACCATCGGCCATCCTTTAAATATAGAAATGAAATATTGTCTATCTGCTGCTCATGCGCACAATCGGCACAATCACTTCTTCCAGGCTTACCCCGCCATGTTGGAAGGTATTCTTGTAATAGTTTACAAAGTGATTATAATTGTTCGGATAACAAAGGAATACATCTCCCTTAGCAAAGATATATTTAGAATTTACATTCGGTTGCGGCAGACCGGCCTGTTTAGGATTGGTGATGTCAAATACATCACGGCTTTCGTACTGCAGGTTTCTGCCATGCTTGTATCGCAGGTTGGTCGTTGTGGTACGGTCACCCACCACTTTACTAGGCGATTTAACCCTTGTTGTTCCGTGATCTGTAGTGATGAAAAGCTGAATATTTTTATCAGCAATTTTCTTCAGTGCGCGATACAGGGGAGAGTGTTCAAACCAGCTGGTAGTAAGGGAGCGGTAAGAAACCTCATCGCTGGCCAGCTCTTTAAGTACCTCCATTTCCGTACGGGCATGAGAGAGCATATCTACGAAGTTATACACGATTACCGTCAGGTCATTCTGCAGGTAGTTATGGATGTTATCTTCCATAGATTTACCATCATCATTATTCGTGATTTTCAGGTAATCCCACTTAAGGTTGTCTAATCTCAGTTTCTGTAACTGACCTTTTAAGAATGTTTTTTCATGCAGATTTTTGCCACCATCTTCATCGTCGTTCTTCCACTCATTAGGATATTTTTTCTCAATCTCCAGCGGCATCATACCCGCAAAGATTGCATTACGGCTATATTGCGTAGAGGTAGGCAGTATGCTGAAAAACATATCTTCATCTTCAGTGCGGAATTGCTCATTAATGATTGGGGCAATTGTTCTCCACTGATCAAAACGAAGGTTATCAATCAATACCACGAAGGTAGGGCGATCTTTGGTCAGGTATGGAGCGATCTTGTCGGCAAATACATTGTGCGACATGATCGGGATATCCTTAGTCGTTTTATTGATCCAGTCCAGGTAATTGCGGGATACGAATTTGAAAAATTCGGTGTTGGCTTCCACTTTCTGACTGTTGAATACCTCCAGCATTTCCGGACTGTCACTTTTGCTCATTTCCAGCTCCCAGTATACCAGTTTTTTATACAGGTCCTTCCATTCACCCAGATCGGGGTTAGAGTTTAGGGTCATAAACAGGTTACGGAAATCTTTCTGGTATTCCGTAGTTGTCTTTTCAGAAACAAGTCGTTTGCCGTCAAATATTTTCTTTAAAGAAAGTAATACCTGGTTTGGATTTACCGGTTTGATCAGGTAATCAGAAATCTGGCCGCCGATGGCCTCTTCCATAATATTCTCTGCCTCGTTTTTGGTTACCATAATAACCGGCAGGCTGGGGTAGAGCGTTTTGATCTGGCTCAGGGTCTCCAGGCCGGTCATACCGGGCATACTTTCGTCCAGGATGACCACTTCTGCCTGATGGCTTCTCAGGTGTTCCAGGGCATCGTAACCATTCGTAAACGGGGTAACTTCGTAACCTTTATTTTTCAGGAATAATATCTGCGATTTCAGTGATTCGATTTCATCATCGACCCAAAGAATATTTGAATTCATATAGTTGTGGATTGTTTTCTTGTTTATAGCTTATAGACGTTAAATATCAAACATTTATTTTACTTTAAGTACTAATAAAAATACAAAATGCCAGTATTTACCTATATTTTACAAGCCTGTAACGAAAAAAGCCATTCCGGAGAATGGCTTTTCTGCTATATGTATAAAATCTGTAAAGACTATTTTTTGGTTACTTTCTTAGCGGCTTTACCTTCCACTTCAGCACCTTCTTCTTCCGTTTCAGGAATCTCATCGCTTACTTCCAGCATTTTTTCCAGCTGGCGTACTTCTTTCTTCAGATCATAGATTGTTTTATATAACTCATCCAGTTCTGATTTAGTCGCAACCGGCATACCAGCCAGCATTTTTTCTGACTGCATATCCATTTCTTTACGGATCTTAAGTTGCAGTGAGCTTACTTCAGCCATCAGCTGGCTATACTCATCGCTTTCGAACAGAGATACATATACCTGATCGCCAATGTTTAACCACTCTTGATATAAAGCAGCAATATTGTTGATCTCAACACCGTTTTCGATCTTTCCGGTAATATTATCAGCCAGAGACTCGATTACTTTCTGACCTTGCTGATATACCATGAACTGCAGTTCTGCATTTTTAATATTGTAGATAGCAGTCTTATCCAGGATAGAAGACCATTCGCTTGCCGCTTTGGTAAACTGGTTAGGGGTAGCCATTTTAGTGAACGGAGCAGCAGACTCGCTCAGGTTTTGTTGCATCGCCTGGTACATATTCGTCATAGCAGAAAATACATTCTGACCGCCAAATGGATTCATACCATTCATCGCTTCAGTAGCCTGCTGATAAAAACTACGACCCTGACCTGCAGCATCTTTTACATACTGGCTCATCATTTCAGTAGCCTGTTGCATGTAATTGCGGCTTTCGTCTGTATTGAAACCGAAATAGTTGTTCATCAGTTCTTTGTATGCTTCAAAGTTGAATGCTTTTTTGAACTGCTCAGCGTTGAAAGATTTGTCCTGGATAGATTTCCAGAAAGGAAGCCACATTTCGTAAAATTTGCTGAAGCCAGATGTTACATTCATCATATTAGAGAATGCATCTTTGCTGTTGTTATGCTGAAAGTTCTGAGAGAACTGAGAGAAAGATTGTTTCAGCAGATCGTTGTATTGACCGAAGATGCCGTTCCAGTCAGACTGACCGTTAAAGCTGTTCATTGGGCTGAACGACTGCATCAGGTTCATCCAGTTATTTGCAGTCTGGTATTTTTGAAACCAGCCATTCCAGTTGTTCATCATTTCCATTGGGTTGAACTGGAACATTTTGTCAGCTGATGGAGTATGTTGTTTCATAAAAGACTGGTTTGTTTCCCAGGCTTTTTTAGCCATTTCTACCTGGTTGTTTAACCAGTTTTGATAAAAGGTACCTGCTTTTTCCATTTGTTCTTTAGCGTTATTGGTAACCTGCTCTACTTTTTCTGCAGAACCGGAGAATGCTTTTTTCTGCTGCTCCAGCCAGTTTTTGTAGAACTCTTTACCCTTTTCCATGTTGTCGTTTACAAACGCATTGTTCTGGGTAGCCTGTTTAGTTGTTTCTACCATATTGTCCACCATTTTCTGTTGTGCTTCCAATACGGTTTCTACAAAGTTTTTGTTTTCTGAAGCCATAGCTAATAAGTTTTTTAATATGAATAAATGTGGTTAAATACTAAATGAATGAGGCAAAAGTATTATGGTTTTTTTTAATAGGCAAGTAGATCTGCGTTAAATCTATATTTCTTTTTAATTTATTTATTAGTGTAATATGTAAATGCATTTATACTAATTGTTATCAAATTATATAAATATATAATAAATAAATTATAAGCTAAATGGCTTATAATTTTTATCAAAATTTAATATTCCCTTCATTTGCAGCAAGATATGTGCATTATGAAGAAAATCTTAACAGTTAAAATATCCCCATAACGGGGAACTTTTATACCTTCGGAAGCTATGAATCCTTTACTCCCTGACCCAATTAAAATTTCAGTACTGGCCGGTTTATTGTTCGGCACTACCATTACTCAAACACATGCACAAAACCTGGACACGGCAAAGCTGAACCAGTATTTTGCCACCCTGGAAACAAATAATAAGTTCATGGGATCTGTTGCCATAGCTAAAGATGGCAAAGTCTTGTATACCAGATCCGTTGGGTATTCCGACGTAGATCAGAAAGTACCATTGCAGCAAAGACCTCATCTGCATATCGGTTCCATTTCCAAAATGTTTACGGCAACGATGATCATGCAGGCGGTGGAAGAAAGAAAGCTCAGCCTGGACACTAAACTGTCCGCATATTTCCCTAAAGTAAAGAATGCAGATCAGATCAGTATAGACCAATTGCTACGCCACCAGAGCGGTATACACAACTTCACCAGCGACGATGACTACCAGAAATGGTATACACAGCCTCAGGCTCCTGGCGCTATGCAACAGCGCATAGAGGCTATGGACAGTGATTTTGCACCAGGCGAAACAACCAAATACAGCAATACCAATTATGTATTGCTCAGCCTGATCCTGGAGAAAATATATAAAAAGCCTTATGCCGACTTGCTGAAGCAGAAGATTGTTACTCCGCTGGGACTGAAAGACACTTACTATGGCGGCAAAATAGATACAAAGAAAGGAGAAGCATACTCTTATAATTATACCAGTCGCTGGGAAAAAGAAGCCGAGACAGACCCTTCTGTACCCTTAGGTGCAGGTGGGGTAGTATCGACACCAGCCGACCTGATCCGTTTTGAGGAAGGGATATTCAGCACAAAGCTGGTGAAGCCGGAAACGCTGGAACAGATGAAGACCAAAAAAGATGTATTTGGTATCGGGATGTTTGCATTTCCTTTCAATGAAAAGCAAGGCTATGGCCATGATGGCGCAATTGATGGCTTTTCCTCAATGGTGGGTTACTTCCCGGACGATAAGGTCTCTTTCTCCTTTATATCCAACGGTAGTAATTATGTCAATAATAATATCACTATCGTATTGTGTCAGGCTGCCTTTCAGCAACCTTTCGAAATACCTGTTTTCACTACCTATGCCGTTACCGAAGCAGAGCTTGCACAATATGAGGGCGTATATGCCGTAGAAGGGGCACCGATGAAGATTACGTTCAAAAGGGACAAAGATGTACTGACCGCACAGGCTACCGGCCAGCCGGCCATGCCGCTGACCGCTACTGCTAAGAATCAGTTCAGCTTCGAGCAGGCGGCTGCTGTATTCGAGTTTGATCCCGCAGCAAAAACCATGACGCTGAAGCAGGGCGGTGGCAGCTTTACCTTTACTAAAGAGTAAACTATTTTATACAACAGGAATTAATTATATAAATGAAGAAGATTTTTGGTCTGGGCATCTTAATGGCCACTGCAGCGAGCCTGCAGGCACAGAAAAAGCCCGAAGTGATGAAAACAGGTTTCAGCAAAGAAGCCCTGACGCAATATGTATATACACCTGGTGGTGATTCCCTCACCATGGGCGATGTATTGAAGAAGCATAAGAAGGAAACAGTAGTACTCGATCTCTGGGCCGGATGGTGCAAAGATTGTATTGCTGTAATGGAGGAAAGCAAGGCTTTGTCTCAGAAATATCCCAAAGTAGCTTTTGTCTATTTGTCACTGGACCGTTCCGATAGCGCCTGGAAATCCAGTATGGCGAAGCATGGACTGGCAGGAAAAGAGAATTATTGGTTTAAAGCCGGCTGGAAAAATAAGTTCAATAATTACATAGACCTGAACTGGATTCCAAGATATATGGTCTTGACTACCAAGGGGAAAATAGGAGCATACTACATTGTAAAACCCGATGAGCCACAGCTGATCGAACTGCTGGAGCAGAGCAATAAGTAAAATGGCATGACCAAGTATTAAATTTATTTTACTAAATTGCAAAACCAAAAAATTACATACCGTTTATTTTACATTAATGAAAAGAATTCTATTCTTGTTCGCGGCACTCTTGTTCACCGTCGCAACTCAGGCCCAGATCGTTAAAGACCCTACTAACTGGTCTTTCGAAGTAAAAAAGAAAGGTGATAATAAATATGACCTTGTCTTTAAACTGAAGCTGGCTGAACACTGGCATATCTGGTCCTTCAATCCTGGTGGTGATGGCATGCTGATTCCGCCACGTTTTAAATTCAATCCGAATAAGGATGTGAAAATAGTAGGAAAGACTTCTGAAAACGGTAACAAGATCAGCAAAGATTTTGACGGAGAAGAAGGTCTGGAACACTATTTCGAACATAATGTAAACTATATACAGTCTGTAGAGGTTAAAGGCAATACGAAAATCACCGGTACCTATTCATACCAGGTATGTGATGAATCGCAATGTCTGCCTCAAAAGTCAAAATCATTCTCTTTTGATATCACAGATGCTGTTGCCGTAAACGATACGACCAAAACCGATGCAGACACCGCGGGTAGCGCTATGGCTGCTGCCGGTAACGACAGCATACAGGACCAGCCGGTAACTACCGTTGCACAAGCGGCTGCACCTGCATACAAAGATGCGGATAAAGATAAATCCAAGTCTGATGGTAATGGTGACAATAAAGTGATTCCGGAATCGCTGTGGATGATCTTCCTGGCAGGTCTGGGAGCCGGTCTGGCAGCAGTAGTTACACCATGTATCTACTCTATGATTCCGATTACGGTAAGCTTCTTTACCAAGAAAGTATCCAGCCGTTCTCAGGGTCTGAAATATGCATTGGTATATTCTCTTTCTATCATTATCATCTTCGCAATACTGGGTATGGCTATTACGGCTATTTTCGGGGGCAATGCGCTGAACAACCTGTCGACCAACTGGATCGCCAACCTGTTCTTCTTCGCTGTATTCCTGATCTTTGCCTTCTCCTTCCTGGGTGCTTTCGAACTGACTTTACCTTCTTCATGGACCAATAAGATCGGCTCTAAATCAAATGCCAACAGTTATGGTGGTATCTTCTTTATGGCACTGACACTGGTTATCGTGTCTTTCTCCTGTACTTCTGCCTTCATTGGTGGTATTGCCGTACTGGCGAGCAAGGGTGGTCGTGTAGGTCCGCTTGTGGGCTTCTCCAGCTTCGGTCTGGGTATTGCTTTACCATTTGCCTTATTTGCGATGTTCCCTTCTTACCTGAAGAACCTGGAAAAACCAGGCGGATGGCAGAATGCGGTAAAAGTAACTTTAGGTTTTGTGGAGTTAGGTCTTGCCCTGAAATTCTTATCTAATGCCGATTTGTCCAGAGGGTGGCGTTTACTGGACCGCGAGATATTTATCGCGATCTGGGTGATCCTGGCTATTTTACTGGGTATCTACCTGTTAGGTAAGCTACGCTTCAAACATGATTCAGAACTGCCTAAAAATCACTTTGGTGTAGAATATTTGGGTGTGCCGAGATTATTACTGGCCTTATCCGCACTGGCTTTTGCCGTATACCTGCTCCCTGGTATGTGGGGTGCTCCGCTGAAAGCAGTGAGCTCTTTTGTACCGCCAATGGGTACACAGGATTTCATCATCGGTAGTGGTGGTAGTACCACTGCATCCGGCGGACATGATGGTCTGGATGGTATAAAACCGGTAAAATTTGTAGACAAACTGGCGATTTATGAGCCGGAAGTTGCTAAGAAATATGGTCTGGTTACTTTCTTCGATCTGGAAGAGGCAAAAGCCGCAGCGAAGAAACTGAACAAGCCGCTGATGCTGGACTTTACAGGCATCAACTGTATCAATTGCCGTAAGATGGAAGGGCAGGTATGGTCCGATCCGCAGGTAATGAAGATGCTGAAAGAAGATTTCGTGATTGTTTCTTTATACTGCGATTTTGACGGAGAAGTATTACCGGAAGCAGAACAATATGATTCTAAAATATTAGGTGCAAGAGTTGTAACAGTAGGCGATAAGAACGAAGATTTCCAGGCTACCCGTTTCAACTCCAATACACAGCCTTACTATTTCTTCATAGATGAGAACGATGTACAGCTGCATCCTAAAGGATACCAATACGATCCTTCTGTATCAAAATTCATACAACACTTAAATGAAGTGAAGGCCAAATACAAAAGCCTGCATCCTTAATACAAACTGATTACATAATGATGTTGCCTGTCTGCCGGTCCCGATCGGAAAGCAGGCAACATTTTTAGTCTTACTTGTCCCGCATTGTTTATGTCTTATTTCCGTCTTACCCTGCGTTCCATCCTGTTGCATGTTTTATTGCTGCTCCTGGCCTATGCTATATTCCGTGGGCTGTTTTATGCATTTAACTATGACGAGATCGGTGCAGTAAGTAGGGCAGAATGGGGGCAGGTATTGAAGGGAGGTCTCAGATTCGATCTGTCGGCCATTGCTTTCCTCAATAGCCTGTGGATACTGCTGATGCTGATCTTTTCCGGGCATAAGCCTGGCAGGCTATGGCGCCGGGTGATCGAATGGGCTTTCTGGCTGCCCAATATCGTGGCTATTTTGTTTGAAGTAAGCGACTGGGTGTACTTCCGTTTTAACCGCAAGCGCGCTACCATAGAGATCTTCGACCTGATCTTCACCAAAGGCGATTTTGTCAGCATACTGCCGGGCTATATTGTATCTTACTGGTATGTGCCCTTATTGGCTATTGTATTGATCGGCCTTCTCTGGTACGGTCACCGCAGGGTCAACAGGGTTATTGGCGCGCGATATGACTTATTTGAACAATTAAGATTCCCTAAGCTAAAGGGCAAAAAATACTTTGGGACCAAGCTCGTCATGATTGCACTTACTGCCGGACTGGTAGTACTGGCCATGCGTGGTGGTACTCAGCTGGTACCTGTAAATGCACGTAATGCCATCAGTTACCTGCCGGTAGAAAAAATAGGGCTGGTGCTGAATACACCTTTCAGTATTATTACTTCTGTAGAGAGCAGCCGCCTGAAAGAGTATGAATTTATGTCCGCCGAAGAGGCTGATAAACTCATTCACCCGGTTAAGCAATATGCAACAGATCAGGCCTTTCAGCGTAAGAATGTAGTGGTGATCATCCTGGAAAGTTTTTCCCGTGTATTTACCGGGTTGGGTGATGCCCAAAGTTACACACCCTTCCTGGACAGCCTGAGCCGGAACAGCATTGCCTATACCAATGCTTATGCAAACGGACTGCGTTCCAATGAGGGTATTCCCGGTATCCTTTCCGGTATACCTGCCATGATGCAGGGACCGATCATTACCTCTGTGTACAGCAATAATAAGTTTACTTCTATTGCCGGCCTGTTACAGGAAGAAGGCTATAAAACCGCATTCTTTCATGGAGGTACCAATGGCAGTATGGGCTTTGATACCTATGCAGCCAATGCAGGTTTTGAACAGTACTTTGGTCGATATGAGTATCATAACGAAAAAGACTATGATGGCACCTGGGGTATCTATGATGAGCCCTTCCTGCAATTTGTTTCAAAGCAGTTGAGTGCTATGCCGCAGCCATTTATGGGAGCCGTGTTTACACTATCCTCTCATCCGCCCTTTAGCATTCCGGCACAGTATGCCGGTAAGTTTCCGCAAGGACGTTTGGGTATAGAGGCCAGTATCGGCTATACCGATTATGCCCTGCGTCGCTTTTTTGAAACCGCATCCCGCCAATCCTGGTATAGCAATACGGTTTTTGTCATTACGGCAGACCATTGTTCACCATTTGCGCCGGATCGTTTTTATACCGATTTTCTGGGCCGTTACCAGGTGCCGGTCATCCTGTTCGATCCGCAACAGCGTACACAGGCCAGGAGAGATAGTACCCTTATACAACAGATTGATATTCTGCCTACTATTATGGATTACCTGCATTACCACAAGCCGTTTTTTGCCTTTGGTAACAGTGCGCTGGATACAGCTGCACCGCGCTATTTCATTACCAATCTCAGTGGCAATTACAATACAATTATCGGCGACTGGCATATGAAAACGCAGGAGACAGATATTAAAGAAGTATACCGTTTCCCGGCCGATATAAAAGACCAGCAGAACATCTTTACACAGGTGCAGTCTACAGATACCTTTTACAACCGCCAGCGATACCTGCAGGCCTTATTGCAGTTATTCAACCATAGTGTGATCCATAACCAGATGCACAGCGAAACCTATCCAATAAATATCTCCCGATAAGCCGTATTTATTCTATTTTTGTAGATAAAGCAACAAAACGATTCATCAAACAATGGAAATACCTATTTTATCCGTAACACAGATCGAGCATAAGTTGAAGAGAATGGCTTATGAAATATGGGAACAAAACAGTGGAGAGAAAGAGATTGTGATGTTAGGTATTGAGAGCGGTGGTGCCGTAGTGGCAGCTAACCTGAAGCGTATCCTGGAAGAGATCAGTCCGCTGAAGATACAGTTCGAAACACTGGAGATTGATAAGAAAAAAGTGTATGATTTTACACCGCAGCTGCAATCTGATCTGAAGAACAGAACAGTGATTGTTGTAGACGATGTAGCCATGAGTGGCAAGACCCTTCTATATGCAATCAGGCCTTTACTGGATCACAAGCCTAAAAAGGTGCAAATTGCTGTATTAGTGGATCGTAAGCATAAAAATTTTCCTGTTACGGCAGACATTATTGGTTACTCCATTGCTTCTACAATACAGGAGCATATTATTGTCACCTGCGAAGAAGAAAAAGTTACCGGAGCCTTTCTGAAATAAGCCAAAATGACGCTAAATTTACTTTAGTATGATTTTTGAGTTGTTTATATCGTTATCTTAGCAATAGCGAATTTGGTTCAAGATTTGTGAAGCTTGGATATTGTTTTAACGATTTAAATATTTTATCTGATGGATTCTAATTTCTCGCCGAAAGTAAAGGATATCATCTCTTACAGCAGAGAAGAAGCTTTACGTTTAGGCAATCAGTTTATAGGCACAGAGCATTTATTGTTAGGTATTTTCCGCGAGGGTGCAGGAGCACCGATACAGGTCTTGTCGCTGATGCATGCAGACCTGCCCGCTATCAAGAGCGAAGTGGAAAATGCAATTAAAGATAAAGGAGACGGACCTGCAAGTCGTGCCAACACCTTACCACTTACCCGTCAGGCAGAAAAAGTGATTCGTTTTACCGTACTGGAGGCAAAAGCCATGAAAAGCCAGACGGTAGAGCCAGAACACCTTATGCTGTCTATTCTCAAAAACAAAGAAAACGTGGCGACGCAGATACTGAACAGCCACCAGGTAACATACGAGCGTTTTGTAGAAGAGTTGTCCCACATACTCGGAGACTGGACTAAATCCGATTTCTCTGAAAGTGGTGATGATTATGATGCAGACGAACCGCAAAAGCCTAAATCGCCTGCTGGTGGTACCGCTAATGCCAAGTCTAAAACGCCTGTTCTGGACAATTTCGGTCGCGACGTAACCCGTCTGGCAGAAATGGGCAGCCTGGACCCGATCGTAGGTCGTGAAAAAGAAATTGAAAGGGTATCTCAGATCCTTTCCCGCAGGAAGAAAAACAACCCGATCCTGATCGGTGAGCCTGGTGTCGGTAAAACCGCTATCGTGGAAGGTCTGGCCCTGCGCATTGTACAGCGTAAAGTAAGCCGTGTACTGTTCGATAAACGCGTGATTTCCCTGGATCTGGCTGCACTGGTAGCCGGTACCAAATACCGCGGACAGTTTGAAGAGCGTATGAAAGCCATCATGAATGAACTGGAGAAAAACAGAGATGTAATCCTCTTCATTGATGAGATCCATACCATTGTTGGTGCCGGTGGTGCCAGCGGTTCACTGGATGCTTCCAATATCTTCAAACCAGCCCTGGCGCGCGGAGAACTGCAATGTATCGGTGCATCTACTTTAGATGAGTATCGTACCAATATTGAAAAAGACGGCGCATTAGACCGTCGTTTCCAGAAGGTACTGATTGAGCCACCTAGCATTGATGAGGCTATTACGATCCTGAATAACATCAGACCGAAATACGAAGACTTCCATAATGTAAGTTATGATCAGGATGCAATAGAAGCTTGTGTGAAACTGAGCGAACGCTATATGACGGATCGCCTGCTTCCGGACAAGGCTATTGATGTACTGGATGAGGTAGGAGCCCGTGTGCACCTGAAAAACATTGATGTACCTCAGAATGTTCTGGATCTGGAGAAAAAGATCGAGGAGATTAAAGTAGAAAAAAATAAAGTAGTAAAAAGCCAGAAGTTTGAAGAAGCTGCTGCGCTGCGCGATACGGAAAAGAAACTCGGCGATGAGCTGGAAAAAGCCAAAGCAGAGTGGGAAGAGGAAGTGAAAAACAAACGCTATCCGATTCACGAAGAAGATATCGCAGAGGTGATCAGTATGATGACCGGTATTCCGGTAATGCGTATGGTGGAAGCCGAAAGCGAGAAGCTGCGCCGTATGGCCGATGACCTGCAAAGCGTGGTAGTAGGACAGGACGAAGCGGTGGGCAAAGTGGTGAAAGCCATTCAGCGTAACCGTGTAGGCCTGAAAGATCCTAAGAAGCCAATCGGTTCCTTCATCTTCCTGGGGCCAACCGGTGTGGGTAAGACAGAATTAGCCCGCTCACTGGCCAGATACCTCTTTGATAGTGAAGATTCGCTGGTGCGTGTCGATATGAGTGAGTACATGGAGAAATTCTCCCTGAGCCGCCTGATCGGTGCTCCTCCGGGTTATGTAGGCTATGAAGAAGGTGGACAGCTGACGGAAAAAATCCGTCGCAAACCATACTCTGTAGTATTGCTCGATGAGATTGAAAAAGCACACCCGGATATCTTTAATATCCTGCTGCAGGTACTGGACGATGGTCAGCTGACCGATGGTCTGGGACGTAAAGTGGACTTTAAAAATACGATCATCATTATGACCTCTAACATTGGTGTACGCCAGTTGAAAGAGTTCGGAGATGGAGTAGGTTTTGCTACCTCTACCAAAGTGTCTAACTCAGAAGATAATAACCGTGCAGTGATCGAAAAAGCACTGAAACGTACCTTCAGTCCAGAGTTCCTGAACCGTATCGATGATGTGATCGTGTTCAACTCTCTGAGCGAAGAACATATCAATGTGATCATTGACATCATTATGAAAAACGTGCTGAAACGTATGAAAGACCTGGGCTTCTCGCTCAGCCTGACAGAAAGCGCACGCAAGTTTCTGGTGGAAAAAGGTTACGATCAGCAGTTTGGCGCAAGACCGTTACACCGTGCCATCCAGAAATACCTGGAAGATCCGCTGGCAGAAGAGATCCTCAACAGAACACTGGGAGAGGGAGATCAGGCACTTGCAGATTATGATGATGAAGCGGGTAAAATTGTATTCAAGATTACCAAAGCTAAAAAACCAAAGAGCAGCAGTAAGAACGAAGACAAAACCAAAGACGGAGAATAATACATCCTTATAAAACAATAAAGCCCTGCAATTGCAGGGCTTTATTGTTTTATATAAACTGTTCTTTTTAAACACTTATAGACTCCTCGTCTAAGACTGTAACCGGCGGTGCTAATTCCGGCAGCGGTATTTTGCTGAACACAAGTTTCAGGCTTCTGCTTAGTGCTGGGAGAAAATATATACAGCAGCCTATACACAGCCATTGAACACTGCTCAGCCCATATACGAAAAACACATTTGGTTTGAGGTATTCAATACAGAACCGGAACCCGAAATAGCTCATCATAAAAATAGTAAACATCAGTTCGGGGATCTGCCATAATGCATGACGGTTGCGGTGCATGCCGATGAACAGCAGTGCCAGGAATACGAGTTCGTATAGCGCAATAGGGTGCCGGTATAGCCCGTCGCCCAGGTCCATTGCCATAAAGAAATCGGTTTCCGTACCATAGGTAAAGTCTTTGGTGCCGTTTAAGAAACAGCCGACCCTCCCGATAAAAATACTCAGTATTAAGGGCAGGATAAACAGGTCAAAAGAAAGGTGCTCCTCCTTTACCAGTTTTCTGACAAGCTTGATTCCGAGCATAGCCCCGAAAAGGCCGCCCATAATAGAGCGGGCATTAAACTGGATCAATACCTGCCTTAACTGGTGTATGCCATAAGGATTTTCTAGAAAGCCCATAATGCGGGTCCCCAGGAAAGTGCCCAGGATGGCACCCCAGATGATTACCTGGCGATAGTTGCCGGAGACATTTCCGTCATAGTACTTCTTGGATACAACATAATAGCGGAAGCCAACCGAAAACGCCAGGCATTCTGAAATTACCTGCACATTAAGCGGGATACGGAACAGGTAAGGTTCAAAAGGTATGGTCAAGTTGCTATTGTTGGTTATTTGCCTGCAAAATTAACATTTCTTTTTCGGAATCGGATTAGTCAGATTGTAGTATTTAAGTAACCTGAATGCATATTTTTCGGCTATTTTTCCAAAAATCGTACCTTTGCAGTCATTTTTATAATCTAATCATTAAAAACAAGGAACGTTCACCATGCCAGTGTTACACAACCGAGTATCTAATGAAGAACTGAAGGCACGCATGCTGGCCGAAACAGAGCCACGCGTAACAGTTTCTTTCTACAAGTATTTTCCAATTACCAATCCGCAGGCTTTCCGTGATGATCTGTATGTAAAATTTGAACAGATCAAGGTTTTCGGCCGCATTTACATTGCCGAAGAGGGCATCAACGCGCAGGTCAGCGTACCGCAAAGTAATTTCGAATCCTTTAAAACCATTCTGTACAGTCAGGCTGCTGAGCTGGATGGCATCCGCCTGAATATTGCGGTGGATGATGACGGTAAATCGTTTTGGGTACTGCGCCTGAAAGTGCGCAATAAGATCGTTGCCGATGGAATCGATGACCCTACCTTCAACCTGTCCCGTGTGGGTAAATACCTGAAGGCAGATGAGGTAAACCAGATGATTGATGATAAGGAAACCATCTTTGTAGATATGCGTAACCACTACGAGTATGAAGTGGGGCATTTTGAAAGAGCTATAGAAGTACCTTCCGATACCTTCAGAGAGCAGTTGCCTATGGCAGCAGAGATGTTGAAAGACCAGAAGGATAAGAATATTGTAATGTATTGTACCGGCGGTATCCGCTGTGAGAAAGCCAGTGCCTATATGATGCACCAGGGTTTTGAAAATATCTTCCATGTAGAAGGCGGTATTATTGAATATGCCCGTAAGGCAAAAGAACAGGGCTTGCCGGTAAAGTTTATCGGGAAAAACTTTGTGTTTGACGAACGCCTGGGCGAGCGCATTACAGAAGACATTATTTCGGAATGCCATCAGTGCGGTGCCCCTTGCGATACCCATACCAACTGTAATAATGATGGCTGCCATTTGTTGTTTATCCAGTGTGAGCAATGTAAAGCCACATATGATGGCTGTTGCAGTGCCGAATGTACCGACGAGTATCACCTGCCGGTAGAAGAGCAGCGCGAACGCCGTGCCGGTCGCGAGAATGGCGTTAAAATCTTTAATAAATCCAAAGATCATCCTTTACGCAAACACCGCTCAGAATGGGCGCAGGAGCGTAAAGACGCATAAGTCAAATCTGAAAATGCAAAAGTCAAAAATCCGGATACGGTTTTTGACTTTTTTGTTTGGACTAATATCTCTTAAAGAAAAGCATAATTTTTTGCATACTGACGGTTGAATTTTTGATTTCTTCATCATTTATTGCGAAACTCGTCTTAACTTTAAGCCCATGCAACTGAACCAGCCTTTTGATACCGGAAACCTGGAGTTACTGGCCCGACAAGTGGTCGAAGGGTTTATTATAGGCCTGCATAAAAGCCCCTTTCATGGCTTTTCTGTCGAGTTTGCCGAGCACCGGTTATATAATCCTGGCGATAACCTGCGGTACATAGATTGGAAGGTTTATGGCAAGAGTGACAAAATGTTCGTAAAGAAGTTTGAAGAAGAGACCAATCTGAAATGTTGTATTGCCTTAGATACCTCTGCATCCATGCGTTTCCCGGCCGAGGGGATGAATAAACTGTATTTTTCCTGTCTCGCCGCAGCTGCCCTGATGCAGTTATTGCGCAAACAGCTGGATGCTACGGGCCTTAAATTGTTTGCCGACCAGGTATACTGGTCTTCTCCGATAAAGTCCAGTGAGCGGCATTATAAGATGCTGATTACTGAAATGGAAAAGTTGCTCATCGCTCCGTCGATAGAAGGGCAGACCAACCTCCCTGAGGTGCTGCATCATATAGCAGAAACGATGCCCAAGCGATCACTGATTATGGTGTTCAGTGACTTTATGGATGACCTCTCGAGGGAAGAAGCATTTTACGATTCCCTGCAGCACCTGAAACATCAGCAGAATGAAGTGATCGTATTTCATGTGGGAGAGGGGAGAAAAGAATGGGATTTTGCTTTTGAAAACCGTCCTTATGAATTTGTAGATATGGAGACCGGTCAAAAAATAAAGTTGAAACCGGAGCAGGTAAGGGACGAGTATCTGTCGCAGCTAAAAGCTTACCACGAGCGGCTTTACGAGCGTTGCGCACAATATAATATCGACCTCGTAGCCTGCGATATCAATACCTCGATGGATGTAATTTTACAACAATATCTGAGGAAAAGAAATAAATTGATGTAATATCGAAAAAAATATTTACCTTTGCAAACCTAATTTTAGTGTAGTATTGTGTATGAGGTACCACAGAGAGTTTGAAATAGCATATGTAGGTTTAAAAAATGGCGTTCATACCTATAATTACGAGATTGGGAAACCGTTTTTTGAACTGATCGGAGCGGAAGCAGAAGATCTGGAAGCCGTAAATGTACAGGTAACTGTCACATTGGATAAGCATCCTAACTTTTTTGCCTTAAAGTTCGATATTAATGGCAGCGTTGATGTAGCCTGTGATCGTTGCGGTGAGATTTTCACCCTGCCTTTATGGGACGAATTTGACCTGATCGTGAAGTTGAGGGACCATACAATGGAAGACGAGGATGAAACAGAAGATGATGGTGATATTGTATTCCTCTCCAAAAATGAAACGGTTATAGATCTTTCAGAATGGATTTATGAATTCATCTTGCTGAGTATTCCGATGCAGCGCATTCACCCGGATGATGCAGAAGGTAATACAACCTGCAACAAAGACAATCTGGCCCTTTTGGATAAGATGAGTCAGCAGCAGGCAGAGGAAGATGAAGAAGCCGCTAAAGAACAACAAAAAAATAATATTTGGAAGGGCCTTGATGCCTTTAAAAATAATAATAATCAGAATTAATCAATAAGTAAAATCTAGAAATCATGCCAAATCCTAAACGTCGTCATTCTGCACAAAGAGGAGCTAAGCGTCGTACGCATTACAAAGCTGTAGCAGCTACAATCAGTACAGATGCAACTACTGGAGAATCACATTTACGCCACCGCGCTCACTGGAGCGAAGGTAAAATGTACTACCGTGGTAAAGTAGTTATTGATAACGCTACCACAGAGACTGCAGAAACTGCTGAATAATATATAAAAATGTTGGTAAGGGAAATTTTACCAACATTTTTATTTTATATCATACTAAATATTGCACACCAATTATATTATGATGAATATAGGGCTCGATTTGATGGGTGGCGATTTAGCCCCTAAAGAAGCGGTACTGGGAGCATTGGCTTATTTCCAGGAATTTGCCGATAGTCATTTAGTGTTGATAGGAAATGAAGATGCATGCAAGGAATACCTGTCCTCTCTGGACGCGTATTCCGGCAGATACACATTTGTGCATGCTCCTCAGGTGATTGAAATGAATGAACATCCGACCAAAGCGCTGAAGGAGAAACAACAATCCAGCATTGCTATGGGATTCGGTATGTTGAAAGCAGGTAAAATTGATGCATTCTTAAGCGCTGGTAACACCGGTGCTATGCTGGTAGGTGCTATGTATACCGTAGCCCCGATCGAAGGCGTATTGCGTCCTACAATTGCTTCTCTGGTACCCAGAGAAGATGAAGGATATAATTTACTGCTCGACGTTGGTGCCAATGCTGATTGCAAACCGGAACACCTGAATCAGTTTGCCGTATTAGGCGCACTGTATGCAGAGTATGTACTGGGCATTAAGCAACCGGAAGTGGGTCTGCTGAACCTGGGAGAGGAAGAAGGTAAGGGAAATATCCTGTGCCAGGCTACCTATCCTTTGCTGAAAGAAAATACGGCCATTAATTTTATTGGCAATATCGAAGGCAGAGACATCTTTGGCGAAAGAGCAAGAGTAGCCGTTTGTGAAGGATTTACCGGTAATATCGTACTCAAAATGGCAGAGTCTGTATATGACTTGTTCAAGAAGCGCGATAAGATCCATGATCCTTTGCTGGAGCGCTTTAACTATGAGCAATATGGTGGTGTACCTATTCTGGGTATCAATGCACCGGTTATGATTGGTCATGGTATCTCTAATGCCATTGCATTCAAAGCAATGATCCGCAGCGCGGAGAAAGTGATTTCTACCGGCCTGATCGATGCGATGAAAAAGCACTTCCAGGTAGTAAAAGAAGCTTAATCTGTTAAGACAAATAATTATGTATAAAGCAGCCGTATCAAACGGCTGCTTTATTATTTTATAATGACCTGCAAGGGAATTGCAGCCATTCTGGACTATTATACGCGTTGATCGGGTTATCTCCCTTCGAGCCCATAAGGGCGCTAAATTTCCGGTTGTTGAGCCCCCCATAAGTACACTTCTGATGGCTATTGGCTAAAAGCTATAGCTCAATCCGAAAGTAGCCATATTGTATACATCCTTGTTTTTGTTGGACGTCAGATCAGGATCGTACCCATCTATTTTATCACTCATGCAGTAATTGATCTGGTATTTGAAATTAAGGCTAAGTCCTTTCTGCTGAAAAGCCTTACGCAATGGGATTTCGATACCGAAAGAAACAGGTATCACACTGTTTACACCACTATAATTACCCTGGTAGCGGAAATTGCCATTGGGTATTTCATGTATGGTAGTTGTGCTGCCCATAAGCCCGAATCCACCTGCTGCATAAATCCCCGAAAGATAGTACAGGACACGGCTGGAGTCACTTTTGCCAAAGGTGCGTAAAGGGTACACTTTCAGCTGCAGATCACCCTGGTTATACTTATTGCTGTAATACAGATCATTGGCCGTCTCCTTATTGCCTCCGCTTAAAGTACCGGCATTCCAGCTGATGGCAAGAGACAGAAACCTGAAACCGGATTGCCACTCACCATAAACGCCATAATGATTATTAGTCCCGTTTGGTGTCACATCGGTCCGGGAGAAGGTAAGGCCGTATTGTGCACCCACGGTAAATTGTGCCTGTGCGGTAGTACAAGCAGCGAGCAGGGCCATAGCCAGCAAGCTTTGTTTGATCATAGTCATTTTAATTAAATAGAAGTAAATGTTTCAGGATGTAATATACCATAAATGACAAATACTACCCAATGATGAGTAGTATTTGTTATATTATGATATTTAATTGAAAACTGATTAAGCTTCCATATAGCTTTCGATCGGCTCACAGGTACAGATCAGGTTACGATCTCCATGTGTATTGTTTACACGACCCACAGTAGGCCAGAATTTAGCCTCTTTGATATATGGTAAAGGATAAACCGCTTCTTCTCTTGTATAGGCATGGTTCCACTCGCTGCTGATGACAACATGCTGTGTATGCGGTGCATTTTTCAGCGGGTTGTCTGTAGTATCCATACGACCTTCTTCGATAGCTTTGATCTCTGCTCTGATCGATAACATTGCGTCACAGAAACGGTCCAGCTCACCTTTATCTTCACTTTCTGTAGGCTCGATCATGATCGTGCCCGGTACAGGGAAGCTCATAGTAGGTGCGTGGAAACCATAGTCCATCAGACGTTTAGCTACATCTTCCGCTTCGATACCAGCCGTTTTCTTGAATGGTCTCAGGTCTACGATAAACTCGTGTGCACAAGTACCGTTAGAACCGGTATACAGGATCTCATATGCATCTTTCAGGCGTGCTTTCATGTAGTTCGCATTCAGGATGGCATATTGAGTAGCTGCTTTAGCACCGGTAGCACCCAGCATACGGATGTATGCATAAGAGATCAGCAGGATAGAAGCAGAACCGAATGGTGCAGCAGATACTGCATAGCTAGGCTTACCTTTCAGTTCGTTTTCGTTGATCACATGGCTAGGCAGGAATGGGATCAGGTGTGCTGCCACACAGATCGGGCCTACACCCGGACCACCACCACCGTGAGGGATAGCGAAGGTTTTGTGCAGGTTAAGGTGACAAACGTCTGCTCCGATGAAGCCAGGAGCCGTCAGGCCAACCTGTGCATTCATATTCGCACCATCCATATATACTTGTCCGCCATTCTCGTGAATGATGCGGGTAATATCTTTAATACTTTCTTCGAAAATACCGTAAGTAGAAGGGTAGGTAATCATGATACCCGCCAGGTCATTCTTGTATTGTTCAGCCTTAGCTTTCAGGTCTTCTACATCGATATAACCGTTTTCATGTGCTTTTACCACAACCACTTTGTAGCCCGCCATTACTGCAGATGCAGGGTTGGTACCGTGTGCAGAGATCGGGATCAGCATGATGTTTCTGTTGCCTTCACCTCTGCTTTCGTGGTATGCGCGGATACACAGCAGACCTGCGTATTCACCATTCGCACCACTGTTTGGCTGTACGCTGCAACCGGCAAATCCGGTGATTGTAGCCAGGTATGCTTCCAGTTCTTTAATGATGTGCAGGTAGCCCTGTGTTTGCTCTTTTGGCGCAAACGGGTGCATTTTGCTCCAGTGAGACCAGCTCAGAGGAATCATTTCAGTAGCAGCATTCAGCTTCATGGTACAGCTACCCAGAGAGATCATGCTCGTATTCAGGCTCAGATCTTTATTTTCCAGAGACTTGATATAACGCATCATCAGGGTTTCGCTGTGGTGGCTGTTAAAGTTAGTATGGGTCAGGTAGTCAGAAGTACGTACCAGGTTAGCAGGAATGTTTTCCATTAACTGATCGTCACTTGCATCGTAGCTTACCGCTTCTACAACATCGTTCAGGATGTTGATGATATCAGCCAGGTCTTCAAATGAAGTTGTTTCATCTAAAGCAATGCTCACCATATGGTCGCCGATATAACGGAAGTTGATACCTGCTTTTTCTGCCTGGCTCTGGATGATCGCACCTTTGTTGGTTACAATAGTAACGGTATCAAAGAATGAATCAGATACCAGCTCGTGTCCGTTCTCTTTCAGTGCTTTAGCTAAAGTCTGAGCTAAGATGTGTACACGGGAAGCAATCGCTTTCAGGCCTTTAGGGCCGTGGAATACTGCATACATTGCAGCCATATTGGCCAGTAATGCCTGTGCAGTACAAATATTAGAAGTTGCTTTTTCGCGTTTGATGTGCTGCTCACGGGTTTGTAAAGCCATACGTAAAGCACGGCCACCTTGTGCATCGATACTTACACCGATGATACGACCCGGAATGCTGCGTTTGAACTCATCCTTACAAGAGAAGAATGCCGCGTGCGGACCACCGAATCCCAGGGGTACACCGAAACGCTGTGCAGAACCTAAGGCTACATCAGCACCCAGCTCACCCGGAGGGGTTAATAAAGTCAGGGCCAGCAAATCCGTTGCGAAAGCAACATAACCGCCTGCACCATGTACTTTCTCAACGAAAGCAGTATAATCCTCAACAGAACCCAAACCATTAGGATACTGAACAATAGCTCCGAAGAACGTATCGTCGATCGCTACGGTTTTGTAATCGCCGAATACCAGTTCGATACCAAGTGGAGTCGCTCTGGTGGTGATTACATCTTTCGTCTGAGGGAACGTATGTTTGTCAACGAAGAATTTTGGTTTTTCTGGATTGCTGACAGATTTGTTTGCCGCATGGAAAAACATAGACATTGCCTCTGCAGCAGCAGTAGACTCGTCCAGCAGGGAAGCGTTGGCAATAGGTAATGCCGTCAGGTCGCTCACCATAGTCTGGTAGTTCAGTAAGCTCTCCAGGCGACCCTGAGAGATCTCAGCCTGGTATGGAGTATACTGTGTATACCAACCTGGATTTTCAAAAACGTTTCTTAAAATAACGGAAGGCGTTACGGTGTCGTAATATCCTTGTCCGATGTACGTTCTGAAGACTTTGTTTTTCAGGGAAACACTCTTCAGCATTCTTAAGTAATCTTGTTCGCTCAGCGCCGGCGGCAGGTTGAGATCCGTCGTCATGCGGATAGCAGAAGGGATGGTTTTGTCAATCAAAGCATCTATGCTATCAATACCGATAGTAGCAAGCATTTCCTTAGTCTGAGCTGCATCAGGCCCAATATGACGGCCTTGAAACTCGTGCTGTAATTGCGAAAATAGATTCATTATAAAACGAAATGATTTGTGAATGAGGCTGCAAATTTACGGTTTATTATTCAGCATATGAAATTCCGTTTATCAATAGCTGTATAGGATATTATCTATCTGTTGCCATTGATGAAATTATACTTAAAATTATATATATTTGCTAATTAGGTATAGTTTTGCTAAAATAGTATATATGAATCTCAAAAAGTGTCCCAAATGTGCCGGACAGCATATTGTCAAGAGTGGAATTGTGAAAGACCGGCAGCGGTTTTATTGTAAAGAATGCGCCTACTATTTTACCGTAGATAAGCTGGGTAAGAAGATCGATGATTATTATGTTACAAAGGCATTACAGCTGTATCTGGAGGGCCTGAGTTTCCGGGAGATTGAGCGTATTATAGGCGTGTCTCATACCGCCATCAGCGGCTGGGTAAAAGAGTATGGCATTTCCCGTCCGGGACAGGCGCAATATCATCCCAGTTACAAGGTATTCAGCCAGGAAGAATTGGTGGAATTCGTACAGAATAATGAAAATCTTAAGGGAGCAGGCTTTATCATCACCGAGTTCGGAGATAAGTTTATGCTGATCAAATGGGAGCGGTTTAAGAAATAACTATACTTCTTTACAGAAATATATATCATTTTTCACTTTGTTGGATATTGTTTACAAATTCGTATTGCAATCGTATAACAATTTTAAACATAGAAAAATGAAGAAAATAGCGCTCGCAATTTCCGGTTTGCTTCTGTCCCAAACCCTCTTTGCACAAGGATTTTCGGATTATGGCTCTGGTATCAAACTCAATGTAAACCAGGACGGCTCTAAATATATCCGCTTCATTACCTGGAACCAGATCTGGCTCCGGAATACCCAGAACAACCCGGGTAGTGCCGTAGCCGGTGTGCCGGAAGATAATAGCTGGAGCATCGGCAACCGCCGCCTGCGCTTCCTTGCTATGGCACAGATCTCCAAACGGTTTACTATCGTTACCCATTTCGGGATCAATAACCAGACCTTCATCAATGGAGGCGCCAGCGGGACCTCCGGTACCGGTGGCTACGGACAGGGCAAAAAGCCGGGTATGTTCTTTCACGATGCCTGGAATGAATACGCAGTAGTACAGCCCACCGAAAAATCAAAATTCAGTTTATCTATAGGGGCAGGTTTGCATTACTATACCGGTTTGTCCCGCGCGACAATGGCCTCTACACTCAACTTCCTGCTTGTCGATGCGCAGATATTCAACTGGCCATTGATCGACAATTCAGACCAGTTTGCCCGCCAGATGGGTATCTTCGCTAAAGGTAAATGGGATCGGATGGAGTACCGTTTCAGCGTCAATAAACCATTTGCCACCAACCTCAGCCCCGTAAATGCCACCAGCGATGCGACTGCTATTGCTGTAGATAATAATGGGAAATCGAAATGGTCTCAGGCCGGTTATGTAGAATACCAGTTCTGCGATATCGAATCCAATGCACTGCCGTATAAAGTAGGCACTTATTTAGGGACAAAGAAAATCTTCAATATAGGTGCCGGCTTTTACCGTCAGCCCGAAGGTACCCGCTCTATGGTGAATGGGGTAACGGCCAAACATGATATTACCTTGTTGTCTGTCGATGTATTTGCCGAATTGCCGGTAGGAGATAAGGCAAAGAATATGGCTATTAATGTATACGGTGTATATTATCATTACGATTTCGGTCCTAATTACCTGCGCAACCTGGGTATTATGAATATAGCCGGAAATGATACGACCTATACAGGCAGCCGTGCCATAGCCGGTGCCGGCAACCTGCAGCCCACCATCGGAACCGGAAGCATTGCCCATGTACAGGCCGGATTTATGCTGCCTTGTAAGAACCCTGCAGCCAAACTGCGCATCCAGCCCTTCGGTGCCGTAACACATAAGCAGTTCGAAGCCCTGGAGCATGCCTCCACCCAGTTTGATATAGGTGCCAACTGGCTGATCAGCGGTCATCATGCCAAAATCTCTACCCAGTACAGCACCCGTCCGGTATATACCTCTACTACCGCCAAACCTACGGCCAAAGGAGAGCTCACCGTTCAATTCCAAGTTTATCTATAACCCCCCAACAGATTATATGAGTCAGCAATATTCCAAGGCGGAGACCCGCCAGCAAAATAAAACGATCTGGAGCGTGATCACCGCTTCCTCTTTAGGTACCCTCATTGAATGGTATGACTTCTATATATTTGGAAGTCTTGCAGTGGTACTGGCCGATAAGTTTTTCCCTTCTGCCAATCCTACTGCTGCCTTCCTGTCTACACTGGCCACTTTTGCTGCCGGTTTTGTTGTAAGACCTTTCGGTGCCTTATTCTTTGGCCGCCTGGGCGATATCATCGGTCGTAAATACACCTTCCTGGTTACCCTGCTCATTATGGGCGGCGCTACCTTCCTGATCGGCTGTATACCCAGTTATGAAACGATTGGTTTCCTGGCACCGGTACTGGTATTACTATTGCGCCTCTTACAGGGACTGGCCCTGGGCGGAGAGTATGGCGGTGCAGCAACTTATGTAGCCGAATATGCACAACCCAACCGTCGCGGTTACTGGACCTCCTGGATACAGACCACGGCTACGATCGGACTTTTTGTGTCGCTGATCGTGATCCTCATTACCAAGAAAACCTTATCTGCCGAGGCTTTTGATAGCTGGGGCTGGCGCGTTCCGTTCTGGATCTCTATTTTAATGGTTGGGGTATCTTACATCATCCGTAAGAATATGAAGGAGTCTCCATTGTTTGCGAAAGCCAAGGAAGAAGGAAAGACTTCCAAGAACCCGCTGAAAGAAAGTTTCGGTAACCGCTTTAACTTCAAATTTGTGCTGCTGGCTTTGTTTGGTGCGGCTATGGGGCAGGGCGTGGTATGGTATACCGGCCAGTTCTATGCCATGAGCTTCCTGCAGAAAGTAATGAACATAAACAGTGCCCAGGTAGATTCGCTGATGGCAATTGCCTTACTGATGGGTACGCCACTCTTCGTAGTGTTTGGTGCTTTATCGGACCGTTACGGACGCAAGGTGATTATGATGCTGGGTATGGCTATAGCCATTGTAAGCTACCGGCCTATATACAGTAAAATGTTTGCCACTACAGATATTACACAAAAGACACTGACCGAAAACGGGATTAGCCAAAAGGTTACAACAAAGGCCGATCCTAAACATGAGGGAGACCAGCTGATTACCTGTAGCAGCGTCAGTACTTATACCGATGGCACCGAGTTGAAAAAGGATAGCGTGGTGCACATTCAGGCCGATCCTGCTGCCAAGCCTGTCGCGGCCAAAGTGACGAAATCTATTTCGGTTAATGATTCGGACAAATGGACACTGATCTTCCTGGTATTTATACAGGTAGTATTCGTAACCATGGTGTACGGCCCTATTGCAGCCTTCCTGGTAGAGATGTTCCCGATCCGCATCCGCTACACGTCCATGTCATTACCGTACCATATCGGCAATGGGGTATTCGGTGGATTGCTGCCTTTCGTAGCCACCTATTTTGTAAGCAGTGCACAGAAGGCGGGCAACCCGGACTGGTACCTGCAGGGTTTATGGTATCCGATCATTATTGCAGCCATCAGCCTGGTCATAGGGGTGCTGTATATTAATGGCAAGGATAAAAGTGTCAAAGATTAAACTACTCATTCATCATTCTAAAAATATTATATTATGAACGCCATCAGAAAAGCATTCGGCATTGTATGGATATTACTGGCCTTAGCCGCAGGATACTTCTGTATTTTCCAGTTCGGACTGCCTAAGATCAGTTCCGGTAGCCAGGACGACCTGGTATTCGGGATCATTATTTTATCCCTGCTTACCCCCATTATTGTAGGTGGTTTACTCATCTTCGGATACTATGCCCTGCAGGGTGAATATTCGCTGGAAAAGTAAACCGGTAAATAAAAGAAAAAGCCGGGGAGTTCTAAAGATTTTTTCCCCGGCTTTCCCTTGATTTTTGTACATTTAAGAATTGAATCCGAAACTGCCCGGATGGACTTTCCCAAAGGATGAAAAAGAGACATGAACAGAAGCTGGTATTGGTGAGCATCATTATTTTTATACTGCTCAATGTACCCATCATACTGCTGTTTGATAAAGCGGATAAGGTTATCGGCATCCCCATGATCTATGCATATATTTTCATGGTATGGATAGCTTCTATAGCGATCACTTTTTTTGTTGTTAAAAGATATAATGAATAGCGTCGGATTATTTATATTAGTATTACTGTATCTGGTATTGCTGTTTTTTATAGCCAGTGTAGCAGAGAAAAGCCGGAAGCCATTCTGGGTAAATAATCCGTATATCTACTCCTTGTCCATTGCGGTGTATTGCTCTGCCTGGACCTATTACGGCAGTATAGGTGTTGCCGCCACAAGAGGACTGGAATACCTGACGATCTATATTGGCCCCATCATTATCATACCTGCATGGATATTAATTAATGCCAAGATCATACGCATCTCCAGGGTGAATAAGATCAGTAGTATTGCCGATTTTATCTCTCTGCGCTATGGCAACAGCCGTTCGCTGGGCGCATTGATCACCCTTATTTGTGCTGCTGCAATTGTGCCTTATATCGGCTTGCAGATCAAGGCTATATCAGATACCTTTCACCTGGTTTCGCATACGGCCAACAGTAATAATATATTCACCGATTCGGCTACTTATGTTGTTGCGCTGATCACGGTTTTCTCCTCTTATTACGGTACGAAATATGTCGATGCTTCTGAAAAGAGAGTGGGTGTCATCGCTGCCGTTGCTGCAGAATCTATCTTAAAGCTGATCTTCTTTTTAGTGCTTGGTATTTATGTTACCTATGGTGTCTTCAATGGCTGGGATGACCTGTACGCGCAGGCTTCAACCTTTTCCGACTTTGCCCATAAGAATAGTATAGGCGGCCTTACCGGTGCGCTGAACTGGTGCCTGATGAGTCTTTTGTCCATGTCAGCCATCTTCCTGCTGCCAAGACAGTTTCATACTACTATTGTAGAAAACAGGAGAGAGAAGCACCTGCGTACGGCCTTATGGCTGGTGCCCTTGTACCTGTTGCTGATCAATATTTTTGTCTTCCCTGTTGCCTGGGGTGGCAATATTTTGTTCAAGGGTGCATCGGTCAATGCAGAGATGTATTCCATCCTGATCCCGCAAAAATTCGGACAGCATATCATTACCGTAATCGTGTTCTTAGGCGGACTCAGTGCCAGTGTATCTATGATCATCATCTCCAGCATAGCCCTGTCGATCATGATGTCTAATAACCTGATCATTCCTTACGGGATACTGAACAAGATTAGTGAAAGCAATGTAAAAGATAATACGAAACTGATTGTTACGGTGCGCAAAATCGGCATTGCATTACTGATTGTCTGCGCTTACCTGTTTTATAAATTTTATATCAATGAGAATTCATTGTTCTCCGTAGGACTGATGTCTTTCGTGATTATTGCACAACTGGCACCATCTTTTTTCTCGGCCATCTTCTGGAAGCGTGGTTCCTACTGGGGTGCAGTCAGCGGCCTGGTCGCCGGGGTATTTATGTGTTACAAAATGCTCATTCTACCGGAGATGAGCGGGGCCAGGGTATCGCAATCCTTTTTTACGATCGATTATTTCGATCCTATGACCAATGCATTTTTCTGGAGCCTATTTGTGAATACCGTAATCTTTGCCCTTGTGTCTATATTCGGCAAAGGCAATTATACAGAGCGCAACTATGCCGAAATGTATGTCGATATTGATAAATACCTGAAGTACCAGGACAGTGCATTTGTATGGAAAGGCACTGCTGAAACAGAAGATATACGCCGCATCCTGATCCGCTTCCTGGGCGAGGAGAAGACAAAACAGGCATTACATATTTTTAATCAGAAATATAATATCACTGATGAAGAAGATACCGCAGATGCCCGACTGATCAAGTTTTCGGAGAACCTGCTGGCGGGCCGTATCGGTACCGCATCGGCCAAGATCCTGATCGAGAGTGTGACGAAAGAAGATAAGATCAGCCTGCCGGAAGTGCTGGGTATTCTTGAAGAGTCGAAGCAGAATATATTACTGAACAAGCAGCTGACAGAGCAGTCGCAGAAACTGAAACAGCTATCGGCACAGTTGCAGCATGCCAATGCTTCGCTGCTGGAAAAGGACAAACAGAAAGATGAGTTCCTGGATGCAGTAGCACATGAGCTGCGTACACCGATTACGGCTATACGCGCGGCCGGAGAGCTGTTGCAGGATGATGAAGATATGCCGGAAGGCATACGCAGTCAGTTTCTCTACAACATTATTTCAGAATCGGACCGGCTGAATGAACTGATCAATGATATCCTGTACCTTGATAAACTGGAGCATACCGAACAGGTATTGGAGATCGCGCAGTATAACATCAAGAATACGATCAAGAAAGTTATACAGCCTATAGAACACCTGGTAGAGAAAGAGGAGATAAAGCTGGATGTGCGCCTGAACCTGACCAGGGAGTTCTTTTACTATGATGAAAAACGGATGATCCAGGTGATCAATAATCTGCTGGCAAATGCGATCAAATTCACTAAAGACAAGCATGGTGAAATCTTGTTGAGTGTATGCAACCCGCAGGAAAACCTGGAACTGAAAATATATAATTCGGGGAAACAGATACCGGATGATGAACTGGAAATGATCTTTGAGAAATTTTATCAGTCGCGCAACCAGAACCTTAAGAAGCCATTGGGCAGCGGGCTGGGCCTGTCGATCAGTAAAAAGATCATAGAAGCACACCATGGGTATATTTATGCTAAAAATATACTGGATGGGGTGCAGTTCACTTTATCTGTTCCTCAAAACTACGACAAGTATGAAAAAAATAATTATTGCCGATGACGAACATAAAATACTCATGTCGCTGGAATATTCTTTCCGGAAGAGCGGCTATGAAGTGTTCATTGCACGTGATGGTAGTGAAGTAATGGATTTGCTGAAAACAGAAATACCGGCAGCCATACTGCTCGATATTATGATGCCTAACCTGGACGGCTATGAGACCCTGCAGCAGATCCGTGCAGAAGAGCAGCTGAAAGACTGTAAGATCGTAATTGTAAGTGCCAAGAATAACCCGGCCGATATACAGAAAGCCTATGACCTGGGCGCAGATGCTTATGTGACCAAACCATACTCCATTAAGAAATTATTACAGCAGGTGGATGAACTGATTACCTGAGATAGATGATATAAACTATTAAATGTGAACGTATATGAATGCAGACCAACTATACAGAGACAGCATCGCAGATAAGGAATTGTTCTGGCAGCAACAGGCCGGGCAGCTGGACTGGTATACCTTTCCGGAGATCATATTGGGCAGCGATGAAACGGGCTACCCGCAATGGTTTCCCGATGGAATGCTGAATATGTGTTACCTCGCGGTAGACCGGCATGTAGCAGAGGGTTACGGAGCGCAGGTTGCCGTCATATACGATTCACCGGTTACCGGACAACAACAAAAATATACATATGCCCAGGTGCAGCACGAGGTTGCGAAACTGGCCGGAGGCTTGCGGGGACTGGGTTTGAAGGAGGGCGATACAGCTATTATATACATGCCTATGATACCGCAATCCATGTTTGCCATGCTGGCCTGTGCCCGCATTGGTGTCATTCATTCTGTGGTATTTGGTGGTTTTGCACCGCATGAGCTATCGGTACGCATAGATGATTGTAAGCCTAAAGTAATATTAACGGCCAGTGTAGGTATAGAAGGAAAGAAAACTATTCCGTACATGCCTATGGTTACAGAGGCTATAGCACTATCTGCTCATAAACCGGAACATATTGTTCATGTGGACCGTAAGCTTGCAGATATAAAGCCGGCAAAAGGGGTGATCGATTATGCCGCGCTGGTAGCGGCTTTCGCACCGGTGCCCTGCGTTCCGCTGCCTTCCACACATCCCTTGTATGTATTATATACTTCCGGTACAACAGGTAAGCCTAAAGGTATTATTCGTGACACCGGTGGTTATGCAACAGCATTACAGTTCTCCATGACGCATATCTATGGAGCGCAGCCAGGAGAGGTCTTCTGGGCCGCTTCGGATGTAGGCTGGGTAGTGGGGCATAGCTATATTGTATACGGACCATTGCTCAACCGCAATACCACTGTGGTCTTTGAGGGGAAGCCTATTATGACACCCGATGCTGGAACGTTCTGGCGCATCATCTCTGAACACCAGGTAAAGATCATGTTTACCGCACCCACAGCCATACGGGCGATTAAGAAAGAAGACCCTGAAGGCCTGCTGGTAAAGCAATATAACCTGTCCTGCCTGCGTACCCAATTTCTTGCAGGAGAGCGCTGCGATGTGGCCACTCTGGACTGGTATGAGCAACATGTAGGTGTGCCGGCTATAGATCATTTCTGGCAGACAGAAAGTGGATGGCCGGTTTTAGGCCTGCAACGTGGTGTGGAGCAAGAGCCCATCATCAGGGCCGCTGCAGGTAAGCCTATACCGGGTTACGACATCAGGGTATTTAACGATAATGGCTATGAGCTTGATGCACATCATGAAGGCTACCTGGTCATTAAACTACCATTGCCACCGGGTACCTTAACTGGTTTGTGGAATGATCCTGAACGATTTAAGAGAGGATACCTGGAGCAGTTCCCCGGATATTATTTCTCCGGCGATGGGGTGATCCGTAATGAAGATGGTTATATGTTCATTACGGGCAGGGTGGACGATGTGATTAATGTGGCCGGCCACCGGATGTCTACTGCGGAGATGGAAGAAGTAGTAGCCGGTCAGCCGGAAGTTGCAGAATGTGCAGTAGTAGGTATAGAAGATACTTTAAAAGGACAGGTGCCTATGGCGCTTGTGGTCTTAAAACAAGGCGTAGCTGATCCTGGACAAGTGCCTGCTGCTGTAGTACAATTGGTACGGGAAAAAATAGGTGCCGTGGCCTGTCTTAAAGAAGTGCTGGTCGTACAGCGCCTGCCCAAAACCAGGAGCGGTAAGATCCTGCGTAAACTGATCCGTACTATGATCGACGGAAAGGCATACCAGGTGCCCAGTACCATAGATGATCCTGCAATCATTGAAGAGCTGCAGGAGCAGTTTGCCCTGATCAAAAAGTAAATATTAAAACATTAAAATAAATAAGTAAAGATGAAAAATTATGTAATCGAGAGCTTGCCGGACTATTTCAAACAGTACAAGAAGTCAATCAAGAATCCGAAGAAATTCTGGGATAAGATTGCGGATGAAAACTTTGTCTGGTACCAGCGCTGGGAGAAGGTACTGAAGCATGATATGAGTGAAGCAAAGATAGAATGGTTCCTGAATGCCAAGCTGAATATTACGAAGAACTGCATAGACCGGCACCTGAGCAGTCGCGGTAGTAAACATGCCATCATCTTTGAACCGAATAATCCTGAAGAGGCCACACAATATATCACGTACCAGGACTTGTACGACCGTGTAGGTAAAATGGCTAATGTACTGCGTGCCCAGGGGATAGGCAAAGGCGATCGTGTCTGTATTTACCTGCCTATGATTCCGGAACTGGCAGTGGCTATGCTGGCTTGTGCCCGCATCGGTGCCATACATACCGTGGTGTTTGCAGGTTTCTCTGCATCTGCCGTGGCTGCGCGCATTACCGATTGCGATTGTAAACTGGTCATCACTTCAGATGGCAGTTACCGCGGAGATAAAAAGATAGACTTAAAAGGGATCGTAGATGAGGCATTAAAAACCTGTCCTTCGATAGGTAAAGTGCTGGTGGTAAAACGCACCGGTTCTGCGGTAACGATGCAGGAAGGCCGTGATGAATGGATCGCTCCCTTGCTGGATGCGGCACCGGTAGATAATATACCCGAGATTATGGATTCTGAAGATCCGCTGTTTATCCTGTATACCTCCGGCTCTACCGGTAAGCCTAAGGGTATGATGCACAGCTGTGCGGGTTATATGGTGTATACCGCATATACGTTCAAGAATGTATTTAACTATAAAGAAAATGACATCTACTGGTGTACGGCAGATATCGGCTGGATCACCGGTCACTCCTATATCGTATACGGACCTCTGCTGAATGGAGCCACGACTGTTATCTTTGAAGGGGTACCTTCTTATCCGCAGCCGGACCGCTTCTGGGAGGTGATTGAAAAGCATAAAGTAACACAGTTCTATACTGCACCGACCGCTATCCGCGCCCTGGCTAAGGAAAGCACGGAATGGGTAGAGAAGCATGACCTGTCTTCACTGAAAGTTATCGGATCAGTAGGTGAGCCGATCAATGACGAAGCATGGCACTGGTATAATGATCATGTGGGCAGAAAGACCAGTCCGATTGTAGATACCTGGTGGCAGACCGAAACCGGTGGTATCCTTATTTCTCCTTTACCCTATATTACCCCAACCAAGCCAACCTATGCCACATTGCCGCTGCCTGGTGTGCAACCGGTACTGATGGATGATAAACGTAATGAGATCACGGGTAACCAGGTAACGGGCAATCTTTGTATCCGTTTTCCATGGCCGGGTATAGCCCGTACAATATGGGGCGATCATCAGCGTTATAAAGAAACTTATTTTACAGCCTTTCCGGGCAAATACTTTACCGGTGATGGTGCCTTACGTGATGAGGTAGGGTATTACCGCATTACCGGCAGGGTAGATGATGTGATCATTGTATCGGGTCATAACCTGGGTACGGCACCGATCGAAGACAGCATTAATGAGCATCCGGCAGTAGCAGAAAGCGCTATTGTAGGCTATCCGCACGATATTAAAGGTAATGCACTGTATGGCTTTGTGATCCTGAAAGAAAGTGGTGAGGGACGCGATCGCGATAACCTCCGCAAAGAGATCAACCAGCTGATTTCAGAACAGATAGGGCCTATAGCTAAACTGGATAAAATACAGTTTGTATCCGGTCTGCCTAAGACCCGTTCCGGTAAGATCATGCGTCGTATCCTGCGCAAAATTGCCGAAGGTGATTTCAGTAATTTCGGAGATATCTCTACCTTACTGAACCCTGAAATAGTGGAGGAGATTAAGAATGAGAAGCTGTAATCAGTTGAGAGTCTCTGCTTTCAGGAGCCGACGGTTTCTTGCCCTGAGGTTCTCGAAGGGTAATGATTAATTGAGGATCAGCCAAAGTCAGAGCAATAAAATACAAAAGAGCGGAACCTCAGGTTCCGCTCTTTTGTATGTATCAGTGTTCCTTTTTTCGGTAACATAAATTAGCTGTCCGCCTTTTTTCATTGCTTTTAAAAACAACAGCTTTGTGTAAATGACCTTTACGGGTGATGCCCAGTTTTTTGGGAATACTAGAAGGTTCCTTTACTGATACGGAATCTTTACCCTTGCTGTCAAAATAAGTAAATGTTTTATGATACAGTAAAATGCTGTCACCTGCTACTGACCAGGTGCCTTTCCAGCAACCATTGCAAAAGGTGGAACGAAAAGTGGAATCCGTATTTAAATATAATTTCTCCGTTATAAGTGCTCTATTATACTCAATATACTTATATTGATAAGCATCATACGCACCCGCAAGTTTACTTTTGCTGAATGACTGACAACTACATAAACATAATAGCATAAACAAAGCGATAGAATATCTCATAATTAGTTGTTTTTAATGTAACTCTTTACATCAATTGCGGATAATTAATAAAATCGTAAGGTTGGTCAAATAATGTCACATTCAATAATGCTCCTTCTTCAGTTATACAATTCTGGCATGTATCATTTACTTTCTTGAAGGGAAATAAATCTCCTTTTTCGTGGTTACATGAATAATGAACAACAATGAAGACAAGGTAATACGCCAGCAAAAAACTTAGGAGTTATTAGTGTTTTAAAATAGCTTTTCATTGTGTTTAAATTTTAGTTAGGCAACAATAATAGCTTACCTGCCCAATAAAAAAGAATATTTGATTGCTCGATGCATATGCAATTAATTAATATAAAATTATCTAATTACTGTTGCAACAGTAATTATTGTTAATAAAGACATATTCTGTAATTGGTTCGCGTATGCTAGTTTAAAGGTGATGATTGTATATTGGGTTAAGGGTGGGAAAGCGGTTCTGGATGGTAATTACTTGTTGCAGCTGATATATAGCAATGCTTATGTCTGCTTATGTTATATAGCTATTGAATTATTATGATATATAACAATTGTATAATTATAATTTAATATTATTTTAAAATAATTTATATAAAACCTTTGATTCATCATTTCGGCTGATTATATTTAGGAAACAAAAATCCAAAAAATAAATATGAAAAAAACAATTTTTACACTGCTGTGCAGCTTTACCGGATTAACGATGGTACAGGCACAAACACCAGAAATGAAATCACGCTCTTTAGTATGCAAGTTTACCGAAACCTGGTGCGGACCCTGCGGGGGCTGGGGCTGGAATCTGGCCAACCAGGTCATTGCAGACATCGGTGATAAAGGATATTATGTTGGCGTTATGGGGAGTAGTACACCCTCCTCTATGAATGCGAACTGTTACGGCCCATTTGAGTCCAATTTTCCTGTAGGGGGTTATCCGACCTTTATCGTAAATGATGAAGATGGAGGAAGCTACCTGAGCGAGGTGAGTGGTGCCTATAACACTTTTGCAGCGACAACACCTGTTGCCAGCCCTGCGGCATACTTTACTATTAGTGGCACAACCATTAACGTTACTTCTAAAACGAAATTCTGGACTGGAACTTCCGGCGAATATTATGTTTCTGCACTGGTAGTAGAAAATAAGGTGCTGGCTGCACAGAATGGCCAGTCCGGTACTCCGGAGCATCACTACCTGTTAAGAGGTAGTATGATGGCCAATAAATCGCCATGGGGCATGTTGCTGTATAATGGGGCAATCGCTGCCAATACTGAATACAGCCAGGATTTCTCTATGACTATGGGTGCAGGCTGGAATGCAGATAATATTTCTGTATTAGTAGCCATCTATAAAAAGGATGGGACAAAGTATAGATTTGTAAATGTAATACAGGCTACGAATAATACTACGGGCCTTCGTGACAATGAGCAACTGGCCGCAGCATCGGTTTATCCTAACCCTGCAACTGCTGAAGCAACATTGTCCCTCTCTCTGAAAAATGCACGCAAAGTTGCGGTAACCGTGACGGACCTGAGTGGCCGGGTAGTATATCAGCAATCGGAGCAGGCATTGGCAGCAGGCACGACTAATATTAAAATACCGGTACAGCAATTTGCTGCGGGTTGTTATAATATCAGCGTTAAAGGCGAAGGCGTTTATACAAATGAAGCCCTGGTTGTCAGCAAATAATCTGATTCCTCAATATTTCAATACATAAAAATAGCCGGTGCACAGCACCGGCTATTTTTATGTATTGATCTGTGCAGCAGCGCTGCGTTTCCATTTCAGGTAACCGTCAATGGCGAGTATGGTGAAGATAAGATATTGCAAGGCCGTTAGCCCCAGTGATTTATAGATCATCATGGGTATACAGATCGCATCACCGATGATCCAGAACAACCAGTTTTCAACCTTCTGCCGGGCCATAAACCACATGCCCACCAGAAAGATGGAAGTAGTGATGATGTCCAGGTAATTAGCCCAGTCCAGGTGGTTCCAGTTCAGGTCTTTTACCTGCAGGTTGCTATCATTAAGCAATGGTTTGTAGTAATAGATAATGCTTACCCCTATAATACTGAGGAGGAACAGAAGGCCGCCCCAGGCCCAGTCTTTTTTAGTGGCTTTGGTCACCCGCACATGCACGGCATCTACCTTAATCCGGTACCAGGCGATCCAGCCGTAAATGCTCATTACAGTATAGTAAAAATTAATGAGCGTATCTCCGATCAGCCCGGCCTTAAACAGGATGTATACATATAATACAGTGCTGATAATGCCGGTAGGATATACCCATATGTGTTTTCGTATCGAAAGCAAAACACTCCATACACCGAATATTACAGCGACAGACTCCAGTATGATAAACTGTGTGCTATACTCTTTGTAAGGGGCTATTAAGTACTGTATGAGGTCCATAAAGGGTACAAATGTAGCACATCTGTATCAATTACAGGTTTGTCTGCAGTCCATATTGTACAAGGTCCCTGTACTATTATAAATCATAAAAAATGCCTGCTTGTAGTTTAAGCTGTTGCTGGTAGTTGGGGAAAGGTTGGCCATAAGAGAAGTCCCCGATATTATTCATGCCTTGTGCAAAGTATATTTCAGTGTTGAGGTGCAGCTTACTGCTGAGCTGTAAGCTTACTCCGGTTCCCGCTGCGATAGATATTTCCATTCGGTTGTAAGGATTGGTCTTGCGGACCCATTGTTCTCCATAAGCATCCATGCTGTTATACGTTACCCTGGCTCCTTTTTTATCGGTGTGGTAACCTGGTATGATGGCCATGTAGGCATAGGGCCTTAATTTTTGTGATACTTTACCCCAATTATGCCGTATTTGTACCGGTACCCGCAGAAAATGAGGTTTGACTGTAAAGTGATAATAAAACGGAGCATCGCGATTGTCCCGGAAATCAACAAGACCGCTATGAGGGTCGAAGGAATATTGTATGGCTGCACCCCATTGCCAATGCTGATTGATTGAACATAGTGCCTGTACGCCAAGTCCATAGGCCAGGAAATGATCGTTCTTGGTATAAAAGTTGTTTACTGTAGTAAAACCGGTCTGGGCCTGCAGGCCTACTGTCCATTGGTGCTTCTGCGCAGAACTGATAAAAGGAGAGCCAAGCAGCAGGAAGGGTATGAGTTTTTTCATGGAATCTTATTTTAATGAAAGACCGTGATGTTACTATAACAACGTCACCCGTAAGTGAAATATTATAAATTACCCTGCCTGTTGTCCTTCGCGCTATATCGGGATGAAACTCAAAAGGCTAGAGTGGCCCTCCCGGACACTCTAGCCTTTTGAAAATATATTAACTGACTATCCGCATACAGTAAACTATTTTATTCGTCCTTTTGTCCGGCAACAAAAGGACCAAAAATGCCTTTGTTTTCATCAAGGCGATTGCGGGGCACCGCCATTTTGTACCGTTGTGTGCATTGATCGTCTGAGCGTAGCGTTCTGGTTTGCGACCGACCGACACATTGATTTTTAGCCAGGGATTTATACAGCCTTGATTTTTTGGCGCTACCTTTTGCATCAAGGCAAAAGGTAGCAATAGATATATAGGCTACTTAAATTATAACGCTAAACTTTGTTTCCTTTAAGCGGAGACTCAGTATATATTATTTGCAATAAAGTTACAGACCGAACTGTAATCCTACCTGTCCTCTAAGGTGCTGATGATATGATTTTTGGGGATTGTTGTATTCCTGATCATATTGTACTGCATCAATCAGGCCGTGGTAAAATCCTGCTTCAGCGGTAAGGGATAAGCGGTTGCCCAGGCGGACTTTTGCACCCGCACCACCATATACACCGAAGTCAAACTTCCGGCTAACGGTCATGACCATATCCACCTTGGCTAAAAAGTCACGACTGTAATCATTGTAGGCGAAATATCTGCTATCGTTGGCTCCGCTACAGCGAAAACCCGCAGATACTCCGGTAACCACATATGGACGTACTCTTTGCTGTTCTGGCATAAAAGTATACCTGAACTGAACAGGGATACGTATAAATCTTGATCGTTCAGTAATGGAGAAATATAGCCTTTCCGGGGTCTGGCCATTATCATATACCGAACGAAATCCTTCAGCAGAGTATTGCACACCGGTACTCAACTCTACATGCTGATTTATGCGGTAAAAGATTTGTCCGGCAATAGCCATAGAAGACAGGTCCATTTTGGCCTGGGGCTGATTAGTCACAGTGCTTACACCCTGACTGTAATTCAGACCCAGAGACCATTTGCTGTTTTGTGCAAAGCCGGCAGCAGGTATAGCCAGCATCAGGAAGAATAAAGATTTTTTCATTGTATAATATGGGGATTAAATATAAGTATATAAAGATAGATTTTATTCTTATTTTTTACAATGTTGAGATATAATTATTCAATATATAGAGTATACCAATCTGTAGCTTAAGCTGCTGCTCCTGTATGGGAGCAGGCACAATAGGGTTGTGTAGCGAAGCTTATTCATAATAGTCTGGGTAAGGTGAAAAAAGAGAAAGCATCCTTTTACTTAACGTCACCTTTTGGGGAAATATTATTCACGCTCCCGGCGAGTATTATGGTTGCTTCCTTACTTTAAAATACCCGCTGCGAATTTCTGTTGAAGGATCAACGGAGTAAAAGGCCACATCTCCGGAAAAGTAGGCTTCCAGTTCTGTTGCTGTATTTTTAATAATATGAATGTTTCCCGCGCGGGTATTGTAGCGGCTCAGTAAGTTACCTTCCATTACTTCATAGTCCAGACGGAAAAAATACTCCATTGTATATTTCGTATCATCTGTTACATTGTCCTGGACCTGGATAATTAGCTTAGAGCTGTTCTTTGTTTTGATATCTTTCTGCTCTGCAAATATGTAGTAGGTACTGCCAATATAGTCTACCGTTATTTTGTCCGGGAGGAATACCGTTTTATTGACCTGCGCTATAAATACATTTTCAGATGAACCAGGCTGTCCTGTATTGTCTTTAGGTTTATTGCAGGAGTAAAGGCTGCCCAGCAGCAGCAAGCCACTGAGGATAAGTGTATTGAAGGAAAGGGTAAAATATTTATTCATCATTAGCAAGTATATAAAAAAGGTGCGGCATATTTTCATAACGCCGCACCTTTAAGCAATATTGTATTTACGGATTACCAGGTCATATTCGGGTAAGCACGCTGTACATACTGTAATTCGGTAAGAATGAATCCCATATGTTCAGTGTGGGTACCGGTTTTACCACCGGAATGCATCCATGCATTAGCATCGGGCATAGCCAGTGTTGCTTCACTTAAGATCGCATAAACGTTAGTAAACCAGTCTGTTTTGATTTTATCCAATGCAGTTGCAACGCCCTCTGCGAGCATGGCAGTATCTGCCTCAGAAGCCATAAACAGTTCGCCGCTATAGGCCCACAGTTCATTGATCGCTTCCTGCATACGTGCATGGCTTTCTTCAGTGCCATCGCCCAGGCGTATTACCCATTCGCTGCTCCACTTCAGGTGGTACTTAGCCTCTTTCAGTGATTTTTCTGCGATTGCCGCAACGCTAGCATCAGTACTGCTTCTTAAAGCAGTGTAGTGCAATACGGTAAACTGATCGTAGAAGAATGAACGGGCTACAGTGTAGGCCCAGTCTTTATTATCCTGCTCCAGCAACTGTACGTTTCTGAAATCCCAGGCATCTCTGTGGTAAGGGAATGTATCTTCATCTGCGATTTGATCCGCAGCAATATTCAGGTTAGGTGCAATGGCAGCACGCTCTTCTGCAGGCAATTCATTATACAGGCTGGCTGCATACTGAAACAGGCTGCGTGCCTGACCCAGGTGATCCAGTGCCGTATTGGTAATGGCAATGTCCTGCTCCAGGATAGGGCCGTGGCCACACCATTCACTGATGCGATGTCCGATAATCAAAGCGTTATCGGCCAGTTGCAAAATATAGTTTAGTTTATTAACGGACATAATTAGATTTTCCTTTAAACAAAGGCATTAAAGATTACATGTACTCAACCTCTTTCGGCAGTACATAAAAAGTAGGGTGACGGTATACTTTATCATTAGCCGGATCATACATAGAATCCGCTTCGTCCGGGTTAGAGGCATGAATATGTTTGCTCTCTACTACCCAGATACTTACTCCTTCCATTCTTCTGGTATATACGTCTCTGGCATTTTCCATAGCCATAGCTGCATCAGCTGCATGCAGGCTACCTACATGTTTATGATCCAAACCGGTTTTGCTACGGATAAATACTTCCCATAAAGGCCATTCCTGACTCATAATGTTTTAAATTTTAGAGCGTAAAATTACGCATTTTGTGACAATTTTTTTACTTTTTTCTTTGGGCAGCTTGCTGATTATCAGATGCCGGATCTGAAGAGATCCGTTTTGGTTTCTGAATGTTTGCTTTTGAATCCTTTCAGGCTTAAGTCTTCCGGTGCTTCTTTTTAGCAGCAGGGAATAGGACATTATTCAAGATAAGTCTATAGCCCGGCGATTTAGGATGCAGGGACAGGTCTGTCGGCGGGTCGCCAATAGCATGCTGATAATCTTCCGGATCGTGGCCCCCGTAAAAAGTAAAGGTGCCTTTGCCATACTCGCCGTGTATGTAACGGGCTTCGTTTTCGGCTTTGGTCTCACCCATGATTACGATATTGCTTTTAATATTATCCTTACGGAACGAGGTGGTCTGTCCCATAAACCCTTTAATGGTAGTGGTATGATTCTGTGTCAGCATACTGGGTACAGGATCAAACTTTGCCGAAAAGGTAAAGAGGGTAAAGTAGTCATTGTCCGGTGTTGATCTGCGGGTGGTCGTATTATCTATACTGGAGTATTCATACTCATATGGATTGCGCACCAGGACAAAATCTTTAAAGGCAAAACAGTTATCAAACTGTAATTTGCTCTGTGCATTAGGGTCCATACCGTCGCCATCAAAGGGCACTTCACATATATCTGTACCATCTGCAGCAAGTGCAATATCATAACTGTCCGTAGCAGAACACATGGCGAATAGGTAACCGCCACCGGCTACAAAATCACGGATCTTCTGTGCCACCGCCAGTTTTAACTGCGATACCTTTTTGAAACCATGTTTATGTGCAGATGCTTCTTGCGTTTTTACATCCTCAATATACCAGTTGGCCATACGATAAGCACCCCAGAACTTCCCGAATTGTCCGGTAAAGTCTTCATGGTGCAGATGCAGCCAGTCATACTCGGCCAGCTTGCCGCTCAGCAACTCATCGTCATACACTTTATCGTAGGGTATTTCTGCATAGGTAAGGGCCATGGTTACCGCATCATCCCAGGGTAGTTTAGACGGTGGGGTATATACCGCAATACGCGGAGGCTTCTCCAGTTTAATGATGTCGCCATTGTAATTCGGGTCTGCAATTTTGCTCACTACACCGGAGTACTGCGCATCAGACATAATATTATAATCGACCCCGCGCAGGCGGCAGAGCCGCTCTACTTCTGCATTCTGCTGCATAGCAAATGCTCCGCCATCATAATTGATCAGCCAGTCTACCGTCATTCCGCTCTTCAGCGCTATAAAAGCAATGCCGTATGCCTTCAGGTGGTTATTCTGATCATCGGCATTCATGGGTATATATAAAGTTGCAGCCCGGCTGCCGGTGGTCAGGCAGAGTATCCAGAGTAGCAGGTAACAGGTCTTTTTCATTTGCTGCAAATTAAGAAAATTATTGCACTATTGTAAGTGCTCAATTCAGTGAAACACCTATATTTGCTCAAATTAATCCATTATATTTACCTCCGATGAACATCATTATACCTATGGCTGGTATGGGCAAAAGAATGCGCCCCCATACACTGACTACTGCCAAACCATTATTACCTGTAGCCGGCAAACCTGTTGTACAGAGATTAGTGGAAGATATTGTTAGTACTGCTAATACAAAAGTTGAACATATTGCATTTATTATAGGCCCTTCATTTGGTAAAACCACAGAAGCTATGTTGTTGAAAGTGGCTGCAGATCTGGGGGCTCAGGGACATATCTGTTACCAGGAAGAAGCATTGGGTACTGCTCATGCGATCCTGTGTGCCAAAGAATTCCTGCAAGGTAATGTATTTATCGCCTTTGCGGATACACTGTTTAAAGCAACCTTCACCATCGATACTAATAAAGATGCTATTATCTGGACACAAAGAGTGGCAGATCCTTCTGCATTCGGTGTTGTGAAACTGGATGAGGATGGCCGTATCCTGGAATTTGTAGAAAAACCAGAAATATTTGTATCTGATCTGGCTATTATCGGCGTTTACTATTTCAAAGATGGTGAAAACCTGAAGAGTGAGCTGCAATACCTGCTGGATAATAATATTGCTACCAAAGGAGAATACCAGCTGACTGATGCGATGGAGCATATGAAGCAAAAGAATGTGAAGTTCTATTGTGATGAAGTAGAAGAGTGGCTGGACTGCGGTAATAAAAATGCTACAGTATATACCAATCAGCGTATACTGGAGATCAAAAAAGAAAAAGAACACCTGATCTCTGAAACAGCAACTATTGAAAATACAGTGATTATTGCTCCATGCTTTATTGGCGAGGGTGTAGTCCTGAAAGATTCTGTTATCGGACCGCATGTATCGGTTGAGCGGAATACCACGATCGAGCAATCGGTTGTAAGCAACAGCATAATCCAGGAAGGAACTTACCTGCATCAGGTAAATCTGACCAACTCTATGCTGGGTAAGCATATTCAATATAAAGAATCTCCGAAGGAATTGAGCCTGGGAGATTATTCTGTCTTACTATGATAAAAAACAACTCCCCCTTGTGGGGTATAACGACTATCATCGGATGTGTGCTGATACTGTCTTCCTGTAAAACAGTGAAGCAGACATCCACTGTTGCTGCCAGACGCTCCGGGGCCAGTTCCCTGGAGAGCGTAGCTACTGCCCTGAATCAACCGGAGACCAAAGGAAAGGTCATCGAAGGTTATACATTGCAGAACAATGATAGGGTGTATTTTAATGCCATTCGTAACTATGTACAGGGCAAATTTGACACGGCCTTCGTAACACTGAATTATTATAATAAGCTGGACAGTACGAATGCAGCTGCATATTATTACCTGGCCAGCCTGAAGGGCAGAGCCAATTTTCTGAAACCAACACTGACCGATGCCGGAAAGGCCGCAAGCCTGGCACCGGACAATAAATGGATACAGGCTTTCTACGCCAATATCCTGGCTTTTGATGAGTCTTATGATAAATCTGCACAGATATTCAGCGATCTCGCCGCCAAAAATCCTGTTGACCGTGCGCAGTATTATATCGCTGCCGCTAAAATGTACAGCCGCAGCAAGAACTATGCCGCAGCACTGAAAGTCCTGGATACGCTACAGCTGACCAGGCCGCCGGATGATGAAGATATTCTGATGGAAAAGCAGAATATCTATATGACAAGCAAGGACTTGCCTAATGCAATTAAAGTGACACAGCAATTGGCAGATGCTTATCCTTTAAGCCCGGAATACCTGATTCAACTGAATGAAATTTATGAAATCCAGGGCAATACAGAGCAGTCACTGGCTACGATAAAACTGTTGCAGGATCGTTTTCCCTATAATGATGATATCACCTCCTACACGTTTGGGTATTACCTGAAAAAGCGTAATATGGAAATGGTGACTGAATCGCTGAATGAATATATCGATGCAGCAGAGAAGAACCAGGAAAAAGACTTGTCTATTCTTTCCCAGATCGGCTCCTATATCAGCAATAATCCTAAAGATACTGCCGTACTGACCTTTATGGCAGAGCTTACCGAGAAGATTACGGTACAGAAGCCCAACAGCTTTACCGCTAAACGCTTACTGGCTTCTCTGAACCTCTTCAGCCGCAAAGGAGCCTTGGGCTTACAGCAGTCCGAAGCATTGATCAAGGATCGTCCGCATAATTATGCTTTATGGACCCCAGTCTTGAGTTATTACCTGTATTATACTAATGATCAGGATGCTACATTAAAATTTCTGGATAGGATGGAAGTTGGTTTCCCGGATTCTATAGACATACCAATGAATAAAATGTTCATCTACCGTGGAAAGGATAAAATCGACACGGCGCTGAAATATGCCTTTAAAGGACTGGATCTGTCACAAAAACAAAAGGCTACAGAAAGAGAGATTATATTTTACAACAGCATTGCAGAGTATTATAATGAGCTGAAACAGTATCTGAAATCAGACTCTGTATTTGAAGATTTGTTAAAAAAGGCTCCTGATAATATTATGGCATTAAACAATTATGCATATTATCTGTCAGAAAGAGGGGAGCGGCTTGAGTATGCGCTGAATTTATCCAAAAAAACACTGGAGCAGCAATATGATGAGCCCAATTACCTGGATACCTATGGCTGGATTTTGTACAAAATGAAACGCTATGAGGAGGCAAAGGTTTATATTGAAAAAGCCATAACCAACGCCGGTAATGATGTTACAGCTGTAGTGCTGGAGCATTATGCAGATATAGAATTCCAGCTGGGACATGTAGATAATGCCCTCAAGATCTGGAAAGCTATTGATGAGGCAGGGCAGGGATCGGCTTTGTTGAAGAAGAAAATAAAAGATAAAAAATTGTATGAGTAGACACCTGTTAAAATATGCGACACTTACTGGTATACTGATCTCCTCAATGGTATGGAACAGCTCCTGTAAGACCACTAAGAAAGTGCCCAAGAATGATGAGCCGGTTGTGGTTGTGCCTGAAGTGAAAAAAGAGGATCTGGGTAAATTATATGAGCATGGCTTTGTATACAATACCTTTTCCGGTAAGGCACAGATGCATTATGTAGGCAACGACAAGGATCAGAACTTTGCGGCTAATATCAAAATGGAGAAGGGCAAGAAAGTATGGCTTTCGGTAATTGCACTGGGTATCCAGGAGATTGCCCGTGCACAGATCACTCCGGACAGAATGCAGGCCATTGAGCGCCTGGGCCGTAGTGCATATGACATGTCTTTCGAAGAAGGGCTTAAAAAACTGAATGCACCGATCGAGTTTCCGATGCTGGAGAACCTGCTGATTGGCAATCCGGTAATGCAGGATCTGAAGATCAAGGAGATTAAGCAAAACGGCAGCGAGGTAAAGATCATCACGGAAAAAGATGGTTTTGTACAAACGCTTACTTACGATAAGAACACACAAACACTTACAGAGCAATTAATTGCATCGGAAAAGAAACAATTCAGGTGTACGGTTAAGTACAGTGATTATGTAGCGGTAAACGGACAGGCATTTGCCAAAAGCCGTGTCATCAACATTGAAGACCTGGCTAAGAACAAAACAACTTTGCTGGAAATGGATTTCAGTAAATATGACCTGGACGGAGCACTTGATATTCAATTCTCTATCCCTTCTAATTATAAAATGAAGGATTTATAGTACTATACTGAAGATAATTATCTGACGATATAAAAGGTGAGCGATTTCGCTCACCTTTTGCTTTTAAGCGGTTCGTTGACATTTTTTTAGCTTTATATTTAGTATTTTTGAAGATTATCATTTATTGTAAAATTTTATCTCTGTAACATTCGTTATAGCAGTATATATATAAACGCGAGATCATGAAAATACCTCAACTTTTGGTTGCCGTATCCCTGATTTGTTCAAGCGCTGCAATGGCCGGAGTAAAGCGTACGATTCCGGTACAACAGTTCAAATCTTACGAGATTAACGATCAGGGGATATACGTTAACCGTTTTCCCTTAAATAATGCGTATGACACCCCGGTTATTGAAATAAAGAATATCCAGGCAGTTGCACTGCAGATGGAAGTACCTTCTGGCATAGAGATTGCCAATGGCAAGCCGGCTCCGCGTATCTTTTTTGGTAAAGAGCGCAAACAGGCCATTGCCACCATCAATATGCCCATGTTTTACCGGGAAAATCAGGTGATTTATAAAATCACAGGTTTTGATGTGGTAATAGACGAAGAGACCGCTCCGCAGGTACTGGGAAGAACCTATGCCGGACATTCGGTACTGGCTAGTGGTAACTGGTATAAAATTGCGGCGGGTCAAAGAGGGGTGTTTAAGATAGATTATGCTTTCCTGCAAAGCCTGGGTATCAATCCGGCTACAGTTAATCCCAATAATATCCGCTTGTATGGTAATGGCGGTACCGTTATACCGGAAGCCGTAACAGACGGTGCTCCGGACGATCTGGTTGAAAATGCAATTGAAGTACACAGCAGTGGCAGCACCTTTGGCCCGAACGATTATGTATTGTTCTATGCCAATGGACCGCAGTCATGGCAATTCAGTGTAGCCGATCAGCAATTTGTACATACACAGAACTATTATGAAAATAAGAGCTACTATTTCCTGAATGTAGACCTGGGACCGGGCAAACGCATTCAGGCACTGGGTGCACCAGGCGCACCGGTAGCGGAGACTTTCAACACTTTTAATGATTACCGTGTTTATGAAAAAGACTCTGTAAACATTGGCCAGATGGGTAAAGAATGGTACAGCAACATGATGAACAGTAATAATTCATCCAGTCTGAACCAGTATGTATCTATAAACCTGGGTTCTGTATCCGATACGGTACGCTATACTTTCCGCGCTGCGGGCAAGGTCGATGTGGGTTCAGGAACAGTATCCCTGTTCAACGGCAGTACTGCGCTGACCTCTATTAATTTTCTGTCTTCAGGCTCTGCCAGCGTGGCATTCGCTGCAGATAGCCGTAGTGGTATATTCACAACCAATCAGTCCGGCCTTAATTTCAGGGTTAATTTCTCCTCCTCTCAGTCTAACCGGGCATACCTGGATTATATCCGGCTGAATTATAAAAGACCTTTGTCGCTGCAGAACGGGCAGATGAATTTCCGCGCTATAGCACAACGCTATATCAGTGATGCTGTTGCCTATAACCTGGGTAATATGAACAGTGCATCAAGGGTATGGGATGTGAGTGATATGCTGGCCCCTAAAACAGTGAGTGGTAACCTTTCCGGCAGTACCTTCTCCTTTTCGGATAATGGCGGTGCACTGAAAGAGTATATTGCTTTTGATGGCAGCACTTACCTCGCTCCGGAGAAAATAGGCACGGTAGAAAACCAGGATCTGCATGCAATGGCACAGGTCGACTACCTGATTATTACCAATAATACACTGAAGCCTGCGGCAGATGAACTGGCACAAATGCACCGCACCAAGTACAATACAAGGGTTGAAGTCGTTACGATTGATAAAATATACAATGAATTCTCTTCGGGCGGACAGGATATCGCGGGTTTACGCAACTTTATCCGCATGTTCTACGACAGAGGTACAGGTTCAGACCTGATCAAAAATGTACTGTTATTCGGTATGGCCTCTTTTGATTATAAAGACCGGATCAGTAACAATACCAATCTGGTGCCAACCTACCAGACCCTGAACAGCCAGAACAAAACCCTTGCCTTTGCAACAGACGAGTATTATACTTTACTGGATGATGGTGAAGATGTAAACAGCAATGGCAACCAGGGCGATTATATTGACATAGGGCTGGGCCGTATTCCGGCAGCTACTCTGGCAGAAGCACAGGCTGTGGTGCAAAAGATCAAAAGATATACCAGCTCACAGGCTTTTGGTGAGTGGAAAAATAACCTCACCCTGGTGACCGACGATTATGAGCCGGGCTTCTATTTCCTGACCAGCTCGGAATCGATCAGCGATGCTATTGCGGGGGCTGATTATGGCATGAACCAGAGCAAACTGTATACAGATGCTGCTCCGCGTATAGCCACACCAAGCGGTACCAAATTTCCGACCGTTACCAGAGATATTAATAATCAGATCATTAACGGTACATTCCTCATGAACTATATCGGCCATGGCAGCCCGCAACGCTGGGCCCTGGAAGAGATCCTGTACAAAGGAGATATAGAGCAGTGGAATAATGATTCAAAGTTGCCTATCATGGTGACAGGTACCTGCGACTATGGCCGCTTCGATAATCCCGAAGAGCCGTCTTCCGGTGCTTACCTGATTACGAAAAGCAATGGCGGAGCTATTGCTGCTATTACCACCACGCAAGAAGTATATGAGGGTCAGAATAATCGTATGAATATCGGTTACCTGTCCGCTCAGTTCGAGAAAGATGCCAATGGCCGTTACCTGACCTTCGGAGAGGCATTCCGTGAGGGTAAAAACCGTGCAGGCGCTTCTGTGCAGGACAACTCCCGTAAATTCGCTTTACTGGGCGATCCGGCGATCAAACCGGCCCTTCCGGAAAATGTGGTACAGACAGACAGTATACTGGTCAAAACCAATACAGGTGCTTTTGTGCCTGCCGATAGCTTAAATGCATTGGGTAAATATAAAATCTATGGCAATATCGCAGATGCAAACGGAAATGTAAGAACCGGCTTCAGCGGCCAGGTTTTTGTTACGGTTTTTGATAAAATGAAAATCGTAACCGCCACCAATCCTGCATTACTGGCTTCTCCTCAGCAGAAAACATACAAGTCGCAGAACAATATCCTGTTTAAAGGAAGTGCACAGGTGGTGAATGGCGTATTCACAATCGATGCGATCATCCCGAAAGATATCAACTACGATTTCGGTAAGTGTAAGATCAGTTACTATGCTTATAGTACGGACGAAGATGCTGCCGGAACAGATACCAGTTTTGTGCTGGGAGGCTTCAGCGCTTTTGCTGATGCTGATAATCAGGGACCAGTAGTAAGACCCTATATCGATAATAATAAATTCAGAGACGGAGATATCGTGAGTGCCAATCCGCTGCTGTACGTTGAGCTGGAAGATGATAACGGGATCAATGTATCCGGTTCTTCTGTAGGTCATGATCTTATTGCAGTACTGGATGGCGATTATGAATCACCGTTTATCCTGAATGCCTTATACACACCAGAATTAAATGATTATACCCGTGGTAAAGTGTATTTCCAGCTGAATAAAATACCGGTAGGAAAACACACCATTACGGTTAGGGCATGGGATGTATATAACAATTCTGGAGAGGGTACGGTTAATTTCGAAGTCAGAGGTTCAGATACAGTAGCATTTGACGTGTACAATTATCCTAATCCGTTCAGTGATCAGACCAATATAGTGATCCAGCATAACCAGCCTAATACAGATATGGAGCTGAGTCTGCGCATTTTCAACAGTGCCGGCATGGAAATTTATACCAAAACACAGCAGATACGTCCTACGGGAAGCTTTACTACCTGGCAATGGGATGGCAGTACTTCTGCAGGCAGTAAACTGGCCAATGGAATCTATTTCTACCAGGTGAATATGAAGACAGCCAAAGGTGCTGAATCGGCCCATCAGAAGCTGATCCTGACCAGGCAATAAATATTGTGAGAAATAATTGAAAGATTCGCTGCTTAATAATACTTTAAGCAGCGAATTCTGCGTTTAAGGGTATATACAGATTGAGAAAATAAACGCAAATGTTCTATATTTGCGCGGATACTTAAAAATAAAAAGATAAATAAATGACAAAAAAGCTGATTCTTTCAGGCGTTGCACTATTAAGTGCAGCTTGTATCAACAATGCGCAGGCACAGCAATATAGTGAAGTAGGTCCTATTTCCTATGCTGTACCTTTCCTGACCATCGCTCCTGATGCTCGTTCAGGCGCTATGGGTGATGTAGGTGTAGCGCTGTCTCCGGATGCCAACTCTCAACATTATAATGTTAGTAAAATCGCTATGAGCGAAGATAATGGCGGTATTGGCCTTACTTACTCTCCGTGGCTGAAAGATATCGTTCCTGATGTAGCCCTCATTTATGCTTCCGGTTTTTATAAATTCGGGGAGAAAAAAGACCAGGCTATTAGCGGATCTTTACGTTATTTCAACCTGGGTGAGATCAACTACAGAGACCCTAACAATGTCGATATGGGTATTGGTAAACCATACGAGCTGGCCTTTGATTTAGGTTATTCCAGAAAACTGTCTGATAACCTGTCTGTTGGTGCAAGTCTGCGCTATATCAATTCCAATATTGCACCGGGTAGCAATGCCAATGGTGGCGGTTATGCTCCTGCAAGCACTTTTGCGGCTGATTTAGGGGTATTCTATACCAAAACCACAATGATCACCGAAGAGACCGGCGGAACGTTCAACTTCGGTGCCGTACTGCGCAATGTGGGTGGTCGTGTAACCTATACACAGGCGGTAAGAGACTATCTGCCGGCACAACTGGCAATAGGTGCTGCTTATACCTACAAAATCGATAAATACAACAAGATCACTGCTTCTGTAGACCTGACTAAATTACTGGTTCCGGCTGCAAAAAGAGTAATCGACAATAACGGTGATACCTCTTATGTAGCTCCGAGAGATGAATACAGTGTAGTTTCCGGTATCCTGAACTCTTTCCAGAGAGCTCCGGGTATGTATGGTACAACTGTAGGTATCGGTGGTGAATACTGGTATCAGGATCAGTTCGCTTTAAGGGCTGGTTACTTCTACGAAGCACCTAAGCTGGGTAACAGACAATTCTTTGCACTGGGTCTGGGCGTTCGTTACAGCATGTTCGGTATCGATGTATCATACCTGGTTCCATCAGGAAGCGGTATTGCACGTAACCCGTTAAGCAATACATTAAGATTTACTTTGTTGTTCAATTTCAACGACAAGTTCATGAAAGATAAAGAAAGTTCAGAATCTTAATTGATCTGAATGATCCTGAAAGCCGGCGCAATTTGCGCCGGCTTTCTCTATTGTATTAGATTATGTTCGCCAAAAGGCTTAAGTTTGCGGCAATGTAAACGGTCCCTGATCGGGCACCCGGAAACGGATCATATACCTCAAAATACCAGATTATTTTATGAAATTCAGAATTGGAAACGGAGTGGATTTTCACAGATTAGAGGATGGCTTACCTTTTACCCTTGGTGGCATTCAGATCGAGCATACCAAAGGTCCTGTAGGGCATTCCGATGCCGATGTACTGTTGCATGCCATCTGTGATGCGATGCTGGGCGCCCTCAACCTGGGCGATATCGGCAAGCATTTTCCGGATACAGATATGTCGTATAAAGGTATAGACAGCAAGATATTATTACAACGCAGCCATGATCTGATCAAGGAGAAAGGCTATAGCGTAGTGAACATTGATGCTACTGTATGCCTGGAAAAACCGAAGATTGCACCACATCTGGATAAGATGAAAGCTGCCATTTCAGGTGCTACCGGTATTGATGTGGCTGATATTTCCATTAAAGCAACTACCACGGAGCAACTGGGCTTTGTAGGCCGTGAAGAAGGTGTGGTAGCCTATGCAAACATTTTATTATCAAGTAATTAAAGAAAAGAGTAGGGATATGAACGAAGAGCGTACCGAAATAGGATCCTTGGGCGAATTTGGCCTCATTGAGCACCTGACCCGTAATAACGAAACCCGTCAGGCCAGTACTATACTGAGTGTGGGTGATGATGCTGCGGTAATAGATCAGTTTGGTAAACAAACCCTGATTTCTACCGAACTGCTGGTAGAAGGTGTACACTTTGACTTGATGTACACACCATTAAAACACCTGGGCTACAAATCTGTAGTAGCGGCCATTTCCGATATCTGCGGAATGAATGCTACACCTACACATATAACCGTAAGCATTGCTATATCCAACCGTTTTTCTATAGAGGCATTGGATGACTTATATAACGGCATTTATGCCGCTTGTGAGGTGTATAATATAGACCTGATCGGTGGCGATACGACCAGCGCAGGCAAAGGACTGATTATCAGTGTAACGGCGGTGGGCGAAGTAACACCGGACAAGTTTATTACCCGCTCGGGCGCACAGAAGGGTGATCTTATCTGTGTTACCGGTGATCTGGGTGCCGCTTACCTGGGACTGCAACTGCTGGAGCGCGAAAAGAAAATATTCCTGGAGCACCCTGGAGTGCAACCTGATCTGGATAATCGTAAGTATGTAATCGGCAGAACGCTGAGACCAGAGGCAAGGGTAGATATTGTAGAGTGGCTGGCCACACAGGAGATTACCCCAACCGCAATGATGGATATTACAGACGGACTCAGCTCTGAACTGTTCCACATCTGTAAACAAAGCAATGTTGGTTGTGTGATATATGAAGACAAAATCCCGTTTCATGATGAAATGAGAGAAGTAGCTTATAAGTTTGAAATAGATCCTACAGCCTGTGCATTGAGTGGTGGCGACGATTATGAATTACTCTTTACGGTAAACCAGGAGGAGTATGATAAAATCCGCTTTACAGAAAAGATCAGTGTAGTGGGCTATATCACCGAAGCAGGTGAAGGGAAGAAAATGATTACCCGTAAAGGAAATACCCATGACCTGGTAGCGCAGGGCTGGCAGCAGGATAAATAATTCTGCGGCGGCATTAAACCTTGGCGGCAAATGAGCATCTATGTATTATAAAACGCAAGAAAGATGAAAAAAATCCTCATACTGACCGGAATAGTTTGTACCCTGATCACTGGCACCCTGATTGCACAGAATACGCAGCAAAAGCAACGTACTACAAGGGCACAGGCACAGCAGAACAGCGCTGCCCGTGCACAACAAATGACAGATCGCATGTCCAGTGAGCTGCAGTTGAGCGCCGATCAGAAACAAAAGGTATACCAGATCATGCTGGAAAGCCAGAAACAACAGATCCGTACCAAAGAGCAGACTGCAAAGTTTAATACACAGCTGGATGCGGTACTGACATCAGAGCAAAAGGCTACTATGCAAAGATTAAAAGAGCAGAAAGTACAGCCGGACCGTATGTCACAACTGAGACAAGGCAACCTGCAGGCCGCTCCGCCACTGCGTGCTGAGAAGGCTGGAATAGCTAAATAAGAGCTTGATATATTAATAAATTGTAAAAAGGCGTAAATCTACAGGGTTTACGCCTTTTTTGTCAAACGCTTTTTAGCTTTTATACGTCTTTTAAAGTAGAATGTAATAAATTGTGAGCTATGCGTAGAATGGTACTCCTGCTAATAACGGTACTTTGTGCAGGAACAGAAATGTTTGCACAGGAACAAAAAGAAATAAACAAACAAACAGAAATAGTAGCCCAGAGAAATATACTGATTCCTAATGCTTTTACGCCTAATGGAGACGGAAAGAATGATGTATTCAAACTGATCAACGTAAAAGGTGCACAAGTGATTGAGTTTAAGATATTTAATCGTTGGGGAACGGTTATGTTCAATACCGTTGATCCGGAAGAAGGCTGGGACGGACGCTACCGTAACCAGGAGCAGCCGGTAGGTGTGTATGGCTACGGCATCCGTATTAAATACAGCGACGGAGTTATCGAAACCTACAGAGGTACTGTTACCCTTATCCGGTAAGCGTGCAGCAGCACTTGCTACTTTTAGTATCTTTGATGCATGCAGGACTTTAACATAAGAAAGTATACACCGGAAGATAAAGCAGGTATTATGCATATGATCCGGTTAAATACACCAGCGTATTTTGCACCGGAAGAGGCAGCAGATCTGGATCATTACCTTGATCATGAAGTAGAACAGTATTTTGTTGTACTGAATGAAGCAGAGACCCTTATCGGTTGCGGGGGCATCAATTATTTTCCGGAAGAGCAACTTGCCCGTATCAGCTGGGATATTATTCATCCAGAATGGCAGGGCAAGGGCGTAGGTTCCCGTTTACTGCAGCATCGCCTGGATGTATTAAAACCTGATGAACAGGTAAACACAATTATGGTCAGAACCTCACAGCTGGTTTATCCCTTTTATGAAAAGAACGGATTCAGGCTGTCGGAAATAGTAAAAGACTACTGGGCTCCCGGATTTGATCTGTACACAATGTTGTACCAATATTAATGTCTAAATATCTATATTATGGCTACGATAATCTGGAAAACATGTGAAATGGGGCATCGCTTTCAGAAAAGCAGCGATTGCCCGGTATGCCCTAAATGTGCCGAACTATCCCGGCCGGAAGAGGGGCTTTTATCCCGCTTGTCGGCACCGGCAAGAAGAGCATTGGAAAGCCATAATATACATAACGCCAGTACCTTATCGGCTTATTGCCTTAAGGAAGTGCTGTCCTGGCATGGCATTGGTAAAGCCAGTATCCCGATCTTTATGGGCGCACTGGAGCAAGAGGGATTGCACTTTAAAGAATAATTACAGATTTTCATTATATACACAAGTTTAGTTAATTGGTAATTAGTGGTTTGTGTTAGATAACGGCTGTGCGGTTGCATAGCCGTTATTGTTTTTTGTATCACTCCTGTACAAAATGTAGCGGTGTTTTTACAATTAAAGATAGAAAGTAGATATTTTTGCATCAATTAAGAAACGAGTATTTAATAAGAATTATAAGATGACATACAATCTGGACTGGCTAATAGACAATGTTGAAAAAGGAACGCGAGCAAAATATTTATTTTTCTGGGGACACCAGAAAAGTAAAAGTGGAGAACTGACATCATCTTGTTTTAGTCAATGGTGGACATCACCTTTTATCGTTGACAAAGTAAAATATAACACTGCCGAGCATTGGATGATGGCACAAAAAGCACTTTTGTTTGACGACCAAGAAACTTATGAGAAGATCATTATTGCAAAATCTCCTGCAGAAGCAAAATCTTTGGGCAGGCAAGTGCGCAATTTTGATGATACTACCTGGAACAGCAAACGATTTGAAATGGTTGTGAAAGGAAACTTTGAGAAATTCACACAGGATAAGGACTTGAAAGACTTTTTACTTAATACAAAAGACAGGGTTTTAGTAGAAGCGAGTCCTGTCGACAGAATCTGGGGCAACGGACTGGCAGCAGATAGCGACAAATCAGAAAATCCCAAGTGTTGGAATGGATTAAATCTACTTGGCTTTGCTCTGATGGAAGTTAGAGATATGATCCTGAATGCTGAATAGGCAAAATGGATACTTTAGATAGGATACAAATAGTGCTGTAAATTAATGCTATGTGTATAAAGTGTTTTTACATACTAATAAAGGCTGCGTGGTAACGCAGCCTTTATTAGTATTATTTATTTGAATATGACTTCTGCATCAAGGCAAAACGTAGTCAATAAATTAAATTAAATGGAAATGAATAATCTAAGGGGGGTACTTATTTGTTCAGATATTGATAAGCTGTCCAGGCCATCAATCCAGCACCGGTAATCAGAGCTGATTCATCAATATCGAAACGGGCATGATGCACCGGGAAAGTAAACTCCTGATTATCTTTATTGGTACCCAGGCGGTAAAAACATCCGGGTATTTCGTGGCTGTAGAAGCTGAAATCTTCGGCAGTCATACGCATATCCAGGTCTCCCACCTTTTCTGCACCCAGGTAATTGATCGCTTCTGCTTTTACCATATCATGCAGTTCCGGATCATTATACAGGCTAGGGTAGCCGTCAGGGAAGTGTACCTCAGCTGTTGCACCCCAGGCCGCACAGGTATCCTCGCATACCTTTTTGAGCAGCTCCAGCGCCTCTTTGCGCCAGGGCTCATCGAAGGTACGCATAGTGCCCAGAATCTCTACTGTTTCTGGTATTACATTGGTTACCATACCTCCGGAGATCTTACCGAAAGTAAGTACCGTCGGCGTTAGCGGATTACAGCGGCGGGATACGATCTGCTGCAGGGAAACAATAAGGTTCGCCGCAATCGTAATCGGATCTATTGTTTTATGCGGAAGGGCAGCATGGCCGCCTTTTCCCTTAATGGTAATATGGATTTCGTCTGCACTGGCCATATACTGACCAGGGCGGAAAGCTACTGTCCCTGCTGGTAATTCCGGGAAAACGTGCAGCCCTATAATGGCTGAAGGTCTTGGATTTTCCAGTACACCGGCTTTGATCATAAGACTGGCGCCACCAGGGCTTTGTTCTTCGCCCGGTTGAAAGATCAGTTTCACCGTTCCTGAAAATTCTTGTTTAATATCATTTAGAATGCGTGCAGCGCCTAAAAGACAGGTGGTATGTACATCATGTCCGCAGGCATGCATTACCCCTTCATTGGTACTTTTGTACGGCACCTCATTCTGCTCGTGAATCGGTAGCGCATCCATATCGGCCCTCAAGGCTATACAACTCCGTTCCGCATCATTACCACGAATATAGCCGACAATACCGGTACCGGCAATGCCTTTTTCAAAAGGAATGCCCATTTCGCTGAGTTGGCTGCAGACATATTCCATAGTTTCCTGCTCTTCAAAAGAAAGCTCAGGGTGTGCATGTAAATGTCTCCTGGTCTGGATAAGGTAATCGTTTAATGCCTGTGCCTTGGAATGGATGGCTTCTTTCATGTGTATTAATGTGCCGAATCGTTTTTAGAAGAAGTACCTGTATTCAGGTTTGTGCCTGGTAAGCCTGCCGGTTTGGGCGGAATGCGGTTATTGATGAGCGATGGTACAATCATTACAGTATAGCTTTGTCCCAGGTAGCGATAGAACTCGCCGGCTTCCTGGCGGCTGCGGAAATCACCTACACGTATTCTGTAATAAGGAGATGCATAAGTAATGTAAGAGCGTACAGAAGGGAAGCGCTTCATAAAGTCAATCTTTACGGATTTGGCTTTTTCACGATCCGGGCCACTATAGATCTGGATGCGATAACCTTTGGAAACGTTTGATATTCTTCGTTTTACAGTATATGTACCACCTTCTTCGGTATAATGATCTACACTCTCCAGGCTTTGCTGTTGCGGGGCCTGCTCCTTTGGTACCTGTGCCGATGGCGGCGGGGCCGATGGTTTGGAACTTTGTGCACCAGGCATCTCCGGACCTATCATCTTACCCGTGCTCACAGCCTTAGGAGGCAGGTTGCCGGATTTTTTATCTTGAGAATATCCTAATTTATTAACAATCAATAGCAATGATAGTGTTAGATAAAGTAGTTTTTTCATAATTACATGTTTTTGCGTTGTTCTTTAGCAATCTGCACACTGGCCGATGCGCCGATACGGCTGGCCCCTGCTGCCACATATTTTGCTGCATCATCATAGGTTCTGATGCCACCTGAAGCTTTGATCATAATCGATTCTGGAAGGTGTGCCCGCATCAGTTGAACTGCCTCCAGGCTAGCGCCTTTTTCAGCATAGCCTGTTGATGTTTTTACAAAATCAACATGATGTTTGGCATACAATTCGCAGGAGCGTATAATTTCAGTATCGGTCAGTATTCCACTTTCGATAATAACCTTTAATGCTTTGTTATTCAGTCTTATTGGTACTAATATTTTAGCAACTTCTTTAGATAGGAAATCCCAATCTCCATTCTTTAAAGCAGCCAGGTTGTGCACCATATCAATCTCGTCTGCACCGTCGGCCAATGCATCTTCTACTTCCTGCACCTTGCTTTTAGTACTGCTGTACCCAAATGGGAAGCCGATTACCGTAGCTACCTTTACCGGAGTATTCAGTAGTATCTGCTTCGCCGCTTTCACGTAAAAGGGAGGCACACATACTGCTGCAAACTGATACGTAATCGCATCCTGGCAGAGTTGCTCTACTTCGCTAATCGTCGTTGACGGTTTTAGTATTGTATGGTCTATATATGATTCTATCTGCATTGTTTATTTAGATAGTGTTAGTCTTTTAATTTATAATCAGTGTTTTATATGCAGATGCATATCCTGCCCAAATGCCCAGTGCACCATTGGAAACATTGCTGCCTACCTTAATCGGGGTACTGAAGGGATTGCCCGTTGTGCCTATAGAGAACTCCAGCGTTTGCCAGAAAGTATAGGTGGTGCGGTCAATCGCAGACCATTTTACGGTAACAGTATCGCCTCGTTCAAAGTAGCGGTAAGTCATGAAATTAAAGGTATCCATAGGTTGAACGCCATTAGAAATGTCGATGTCTATAGAGGTGCCGTTAATGATATCATCATTATATGTCGAAAAACGATCGGTAAGGTACCCTTCGTTATTGCGGCTTGTAAATATACGTACGCTGTTGCCCGGTGTATCCGGATCGGTATAACGGGCTTTTAATTGGCGAAAATCCGGATTATTGTCCACCACTTCCGGCAATTGCTCTGCCCAGATAGAATCCAGGGCTTTTACATGCGGAATGAAAGTGGAGGCTTCGTGTATTTTGCCTTGATAATCAATAGTTAGCTTGTACGATCTTCCCTGCACACCCAAAAAAGTGAGATCTGCTGCATTAGCGGTATCCACCGTATAAAAAGAGTAGCGGTTATTCAGCGTATCAATACTATACTCCCTTAACTGGATCGTACGGGTGCCATCGCTGACTTTTACCGTAGCACCATGTATAAAAGAGTTTTGCAGATTGCCCAGGTCTATTTTGGAAAAGAAGCCCAGGCTTTTGGTCAGTAATACAAACGGTGGCTGACCTGCTTCAATATTCCCTTCTACGACCAGTTTTTCAGTAATGTCGGTAGGGAGATTGAAGTTGACTTCTTTCTCGCAGGAGCTGAATCCGGCGATGATACCTATTAAAATAATTACAGACGCGAATAGCTTTTTCATAAAAAGTAGACTGTTTTACTGTCTTTGCTTGAATGTCTCATACATTATGATGCCGGCTGCAACAGAAACGTTCAGGGAATCGAAATGTTCAGACATAGGTATTTTCACCAGGTGATCTGCTGTTTTTAAAACATAATTGCTCACACCGGTATCTTCTGCACCCATTACTACAGCCAGCGGCGCTTTCAGATCTACATCGCTCAGCATTGTTTCGGTTTGCAGACTGGTTGCAATCACAATGATACCGTTTAAACGTAAAGTATCGATTGCTTGTTGCACAGAAGCAACACGGCAGATCGCGATTTTCTCCAGTGCACCGGCAGAGGTTTTGATTCCATCTTCCGTAATGGCCGCATTGTTAGAGCTGGGCACTACAATTGCATGTGCACCAAAGCCATAAGCCGAACGGGCAATGGCACCCATATTACGGGTATCGGTAATGCCGTCCAGCACAACCAGGAGAGGAGTCTCGCCCTTATCCACAATCAGGTCTATAACGCCCTGCAATGGCTGATAAGTGATCAAGCCGGCAATAGCCACCACACCCTGGTGGTTGACTTTGGTAAAACGGTCCAGTTTTTCGGTAGGTACATAACTTACCATAATGTCCCGCTTCTTTGCCAGGTTCTTGATCGTACCGATCTCATCTCCTGTAGCTGTTTTTAAGATAAAAATCTTTTCAATATCTGTACTTTCATTCAGTGCCTCGATCAGGGGTTTGCGCCCGATGATCAAACGGCTTTTAGGTACAGAAGTGCGCTGATTGCGATAATTACTGGTGGTATTCTTGCTGTTGCTGTTGTTGTTAAAGCTCAAAATGTATTAAGGATTAATCTTTTTATAAGTCCATATTTTCAGGAAATCGGCTATTTTCTCTGCACTATACCCCCTTCCTTCTTCAAGAAAGGCTGTATTCTGGGTCATAATCTGTTGTCCTTTTTCATTGAGGATAACAATAACCGGAAAGCCGAATCGCTGAGGCTCCTGCAGGGAATGCAGCACCTTTTCGTTTTTATTTTCTTTACTATAGTTCACATGAACTACTTCATATTCATTCAGAAAGGTTTTCAGAGAGTCGTTCTCGCTCAGAAAACGATCCAGTCGCATGCACCAGGTACACCAGTTGCCACCGACAAAAACCATAATATGCTTTTTGTTTTTTGCTGCACTTTTCTTTGCATCGGCAATCGCTTTGCTGGCATCTGCTTCCGGATGGTATACTTTTTTAGCAGCGGTTTGCTGGCTAAAGCTCTGAAGACCAAACAGGATACAAATAATCAGTAACCAGAATCTTTTCATATTTCATTTTGCTCCCTTTGGAAGAGGGGCTCTTTGTATTGGCAAATGTAGCATATATCAGGCAGATAACACAAAAATACTGGGTCTATGCGTTGCTGCAACTGGATTTTAGCTGTTGGGTATTAAGATACGGTATGTTTTCCCGGCGCGTACGGTCAGTGATTTGCTGCGCAGCCATTGGTTAGCCAGTTTGATCTGCTGGTAAGTACTGCCGTTTTGCTTGGCCCACGCCGCCAGGTCGGGAATCGAGTTGGCCACCTCAACGGTACGGCCTGCAATTGGCTGATACACATCGTCTTTCTCGATCACAAAGCCAAGTTTGTCTGAGTTGGAAATGATGTACTTCAGTGCCAGGATGCGGTATACATAGCGATTGGTCTCTTCCGGCAGCAGCAGGTTGTAATAATTGGTTTCGTATTGCTGGCTGCTGTAATTACTGTATCCGCCCATGCCCATATTATAGGAAGCAGCGGCTGCAGTCCAGTTGCCAAATTTGGTATAAGCCTGTTTCAGGTAGCGGCAGGCAGCCTCTGTAGACCTTTCCAGGTCGTAGCGCTCATCTACCTCATCGGTGATCTCCAGTCCGAATTGCTGTCCGGAACCTTTCAGGAATTGCCAGTAACCGGCTGCGCCAGCTTTGGACACCTGGTTGTACAGGGCACTTTCTGCCACGCAGAGATATTTAAAATCTTCCGGCAGGCCATTGGCTTTAAGAATGCGCTCAATAGTAGGGAAGGTGCGGTAAGCCAGTTTTAATATATATATGGTACTGCCGTGCATATAAGCATTAAACAGCAACTCGCGGTCCAGTCTTTCTTTTACATCCCAGCGGCTGAGCGGGGTAGCCTCGCCGGCAAATGCAATACTCTTTGGTAATTTAGGTGCAGCCCATTTGCCACTGGTAGACAATGGTGTATACGCCTCAGTAGGTGCAGAATTTACTACAGGAGCATTGGTCGTCAGCGTATTGTCGTCAGCACTGTTTCTGTCCTTTTTCTTATCTGTTGCCAGGGCAGGAAGGCTTAATCCTAAGAAGGTGAAGCCCAGTATATATCTGTTTATCATATGGTGGTATTTGTATGGTTGTGGAATGTAATACAAGCTTAAACTTGCAATATAACTAAGAAATTGCAGAATAATTTGTTAATGAAATGATACAAAATACGAGAAACAATTTATTAATGAGTATATTTGCACCCCGGTAGATATTACCACATTCCCGCATTACATTATTTAATTATTTATGCCCCAACAAGCTAACATCGAAAGACCGGCTTACTTGTTATTAGAAGACGGTACCTTATTCAAAGGAAAATCATTTGGTAAAATCGGAACGACCGGAGGGGAGCTTTGCTTCAATACCGGTATGACCGGCTACCAGGAAGTATTTACCGACCCATCTTATTCCGGACAAATGCTGATTATGAATACAGCATATGTTGGGAACTATGGTGTGAATGACGTAGATGTAGAATCCGGGAAAGTGATGATCAAAGGCCTGATCTGTAAAAATATCACTGCCCGTTATTCCAGAATGATGGCAACCGGTTCTTTAAGTGACTACCTTATCGAAAACGGCATCGTTGCCATCCAGGACGTGGACACCCGCGCACTGGTACAGCACGTACGTACCAAAGGTGCTATGAACTGTGTTATCTCTTCTGAACATGAAGATATTGCGCAGCTGCAGGAAGCACTGAAGGCTATTCCTAAAATGGAAGGTCTGGACCTGGCTTCAGGTGTCAGCACCAAAGAAGCATATACCTTCGGTAGCGAAGATGCTCCGATCCGTGTATCGGTGCTGGACTTCGGTATCAAGCGCAACATGTTACAATGTTTTGCCGACAGAGGTGTGTATGTAAAAGTATTCCCGGCTACTTCCGGTATCGATGACCTGCTGTCCTTTAACCCGGATGGTATCTTCGTATCCAATGGCCCCGGCGATCCGGCTTCTATGGGTTATGCGATCAAAACCGTACAGGATATCCTGGCCAGCGGTAAGCCAATGTTTGGTATCTGCTTAGGACACCAGTTACTGGCCCTGGCTAATGGTATCAAAACCTTCAAAATGCACCACGGTCACAGAGGTCTGAACCACCCGGTGAAAAACCTGATCAGCGGCCGCAGCGAGATCACTACGCAGAACCACGGTTTTGGTGTAGACCAGGAATCCATCAAAGAACATGCTGATACTGTTGAAGTATCTCACGTAAACCTGAATGACGGTTCTATCGAAGGTATCCGTATCAAGAACAAACCAGCCTTCTCGGTACAGTATCACCCGGAAAGTACACCTGGTCCTTACGATTCCCGTTACCTGTTTGACGATTTCCTGAACCTGATCAAAAAACATAAATTAAACTAATACACAATCATTCGTAAACCTTACGGATAATCATATTATTATATGGAGAAAATTTTGGTGATCGGTGCCGGCGGACAGATCGGCGTAGAACTGACATTAGCATTAAGAGAAAAATACGGTGCAGATAATGTAATTGCATCTGACATTCGCGAACCGCATGCCTTACTGGCAAATAGTGGTCCGTTTGTAGAACTGGATGTGATGAACTCACACGCAGTGTCTCTGCTGGTACAGAAAGAAAAGATCACTCAGATATATTTACTGGCTGCTATCCTGTCTGCAACAGGGGAGAAGAACCCGCTGTGGGCCTGGGATATCAACATGAAGAGCCTGATGAATATACTGGATATCTGTGTGGAGCATAAAGTAGCCAAACTGTACTGGCCTAGCTCTATTGCAGTATTTGGTAACACCACTCCTAAAGATAACACTGAACAAAAGACTGTTATTGAGCCGGTTACGGTTTATGGTATCAGTAAGTACGCCGGTGAGTTATGGTGTCAGTACTACTTCAACAAATACGGACTGGATGTGCGCAGCCTGCGCTACCCGGGCCTGATCAGCTGGAAATCAGCTCCAGGTGGTGGTACTACCGATTATGCAATCGATATCTATATCGAAGCATTAAAGAAACAATCTTATGAGTGTTTCCTTGGCGAAGATACTTACCTGCCGATGATGTATATGGATGATGCCATCCGTGCAACAATCGAACTGATGGAAGCGCCAAAAGAATCTATCAAAAACAGGATGTCTTATAACCTGTCCGGTATGAGTTTCTCTCCTAAAGAGATCGCAGCATCTATTCAAAAACATATTCCTGGGTTCACGATCAGTTACGCTCCTGACTTCCGTCAGCAGATCGCAGATAGCTGGCCGAACAGTATTGACGACAGCGAAGCGGCAAAAGACTGGGGTTGGAAAACAGAATTTGACCTGGATAAAATGACAGAAGCCATGCTGGAAAACCTGAAAACGGTAAACAGAATGTAATCTTAGTCATATTATAATATTAAAAAATTCGTCCGGAGCATTTGCTCCGGACGAATTTTTTAATGAAGTATTCTCTTCCCATCTAGCGCACGCGCCCTCTCATGTGCCGTTCTTCCCGTCATTCCACTGCGCTCAAATAGTGGTTTCCGATTTTATCGACCTAGCCAATGATTTTATGAATGCCGGATTTATAAGGGCATCCTAAGTGATCTGTACAAGTACACATCGCTTATTGTTTTCATCACAGCGATAGCCATTTTGGAGTGGAGCTGCGATCGTTGAGCACCGAACGCGTCACACGTTAAGCTCAAACGATCAGTGCACGCAACGGTACAAAATGGCGGTGCACCGCAATCGCCTTGATGAAAACAAAGGCATTTTTGGTCCTTTTGTTGCCGGACAAAAGGACGAATAAAAGAGTTGACTACATGCGGATAGTCAGTTTATAATATTATGAAATATTTTCTATAAAATGTTAGGGCACAAGCCTTTGCATGCGCCATTTTCCCATCATTTAGAGTATAAACGAATAGCAAGTGCAACTTTTGATGAAGTTTGCGAGCGTAGTTGTGCAGTGGCGTCAAGAAATCTTCAAGTCTTAGTGCAAAAGGAGATAGGGCGAATGGATGTTCCTGGAGTGAGTGCATCGGGTATTAAACCGTGTAGTGGCAACCATTACACATGTACAAGCAATAGTTGTCAGTGTACTGGTAGCCATTGCTAATGTACTATTAATGATTGCTTGTGTACTATGGATGATTGCTAGTGTGTTATTAACGATTGCTAGTGTGCTATTAACGATTGCTAGTGTGCTATTAACGATTGCTAGTGTGCTATTAACGATTGCTAGTGTGCTATTAACGATTGCTAGTGTGCTATTAACGATTGCTAGTGTGCTATTAATGATTGCTAGTGTACTATGAATGATTGCTAGTGTACTATGAACGATTGCTAGTGTGCTGGGAATCATCCATCATCATCCTTTTTTAACACGGAGAACTGCCCGGAATTGCTTAAATTTGAGTAGAACTTATTACACCTGAACTGATACTACCCAAAACTACAGGTTATGAAACTCAAATCCAGTGAGCCATTCTGGCTGGTGAAAAACGGGATCATAGCATCTTACCCATCGGTGAAGCAAGATCTCGAAACCGACATTCTTATTGTCGGAGGAGGCATTACCGGAAGCCTCATGGCCCATCAATGCATACAGGATGGGTACAGGGTTATCCTTACTGACCGGCGCGAGATTGCTCATGGTAGCACCTCAGCCTCGACCTCCATGTTACAGTACGAAATAGATACGCCTTTATACCGCCTGATCGATATGATCGGTGAGGAAGGAGCTGTAACCAGTTACCAGGCTTGTTTTGAAGCGATCGGGCATCTGGGAGAGATTGCAGCTTCGGTTCGCTCTCATTGCGGCTTTGAGGCAAAACAATCTCTGTACTTTGCTGCATTTAAGAAAGACCTGCCCTGGCTGGAGCAGGAATTTGAAGCAAGACATAAATATGGCTTTCCGGTGCATTGGCTTTCCGAAGAGGTGATCCTTTCCGAATACGAAATGCATCATGCATACGGAGGTATTCTTTCAGAGCAGGGCGCCAGTGTAGATATATTCCGGCTTACCCATGATCTTTTACAGCACAACATAGCAAAGGGATTACAGGTTTATGACCAGACCAATATTGAAGAAGTGCGTTATAAACGTAACGGCATAGAAGCCCGTACCGAATATGGTACAAAGATCAAAGCCCGGAAGATTGTATACTGTAACGGATACGAAAGTACAGAGACCATTAAGGAATCATTCGTTCGCCTGTTGTCTACCTATGCATTGGTAGGAGAGTGTTTTGAAGCCGATGAGGGCAATACCCTGAAAGATACCCTGTTCTGGAACACAGCCGATCCTTACCTGTATATGCGTACTACAGATGATAACCGGCTGCTGATCGGTGGCGGGGACGAAGACTTCGTAAATGCACAGAAGAGAGATCACCTGATCCCGGCTAAGGAGGCTAAACTGAGAAAGCAATTAGAGCGACTAATGCCTGATTATGAACTCCGTACAGACTTTACCTGGGCAGGTACGTTCGGTGCTACCAAAGATGGATTACCTTATATAGGCACACATCCCGATTTCAAGAATGCCTATTTTGTATTAGGTTTCGGGGGCAATGGTATTACCTTTTCCGTAACCGGTATGCAGATGCTTTCAGCCTATCTGAAAGGGCAGCACCATCCACTCAATCACTTTTTCCGGTTCAGGAGGTAGACAGATAAAATGAAAATATCTTAAGAACAATTTAAGGTATCAAATACAAGGCTGGTCAGAAATTACTTTACATTTGTAACATTAATGAAAAACAGGATATTGTACATATTGCTCTGCTGCATTGGTCTTTTATTCACCCCGCGGGTGAGTACAGCCTGTGCCTCAGCAGTAAACACAAAATCCTGTACCACTCAAAAACTACAGCATCATAAGAGCAGTGTGGAAAAACATTCTTGTTGCCACAAAGACCGTAAGGTAAAACATGCCGATTGTAAACATTGCAGCGGACATTCCTGTACTTGTTCCGGTTCTGTACGCAGCAGCTTCGACACCTCATTGACCGAGGCTTATGATCTGTCTCTTGTAACACAATACTGGCAGGACCTGGCGGCTATAGCCGTTGCTGATCAATCGTACCTGTCCGCCGGCTTTTACTCCTGCTGGTTACCCCCTAAAATATAAGATTTCTTGTTGTACAGCCATACATGTGCTCTGTAAGGAACACATCATGTTTTTAATTCATCATTAAATATTCCAACAATGAAATCTATCATAAAGATTGCAGCATTAATCCTATTCCTGCTGCCCGTATCCGCATCTGCACAGCAGTTCAAACACTCCAAACAAGTTACAGTGCCCGTTTCCGGCAATTGCGATATGTGCGCGGCTACGATACAAAAAGCGGGTAACGCCAAACAATTATCCTCCGTAAGCTGGAACAAGGATACCAAAATCGCCACCATAACCTTCGACAGCAGCCGCACATCAGCAGATGCAGTATTGAAGAAAATAGCCCTGGCGGGTTATGACAATCCCTCTTTCCGTGCACCGGAAGATGTCTATGCAGCCTTACCGGGCTGTTGTAAATATGAGCGTGCTGTAGCGGTACAGCCGGCAGCTCAGCATCATCAGATGCAGGACCATAAACCGCATGAGCAGATACAAAACCAAAGCCTGCTGCAACCGGTGCTGAACAACTACCTGGCCGTAAAAGATGCGCTGGTACAGTCAGATGGAGCAGCGGTGCAACAACAGGCTACAGCCTTGCAGAAAACCCTGGAAGGCATTTCGATGAGCAGCCTTGGTGAGAAAGAACATATGGCCTGGATGAAGGTGTATGAGCAACTGATCGCAGAAAGCAAAGTGATGGCCGCCGGCAAAGATGTGGCGAAGCAACGCCGTGTGTTTATAGAATTGTCTCAGCATATGTACACACTGGTGCAGACCATGGAACTGACCGAGCCCCTGTACTGGCAGTTCTGCCCCATGTATAATAATGGCAAGGGGGCCAACTGGATCAGTAAGGAAAAAGAGATTCAGAATCCGTATTATGGCAGCCAGATGTTGACCTGTGGCCGTGTAGCAGCAACTATAGAATAGATCATAACCTAAATAAGAACGCATGCAAAAAAGACATTTTTGGAGTGGCTGCTTATTTGTGATCATACTATGGAGTGCATGCAGCACCTGGGCACAAAAAGTAGTCCGCTACGACCTGTATATACAGGATACCACTGTTAACTTTACCGGTAAGACCAAGCGTGCCATTGCCGTCAATGGCCAGATACCAATGCCCGACCTCCATTTTACCGAAGGTGATACCGCCGAGATATGGGTCCATAATCAACTTGAGGAATCTACCTCTTTGCACTGGCATGGTTTATTCCTGCCCAATAAAGAGGATGGGGTGCCTTACCTCACCCAGATGCCCATTGCACCGGGTGCAACACATGTATACCGCTTTCCGCTCATACAGAACGGCACTCACTGGTATCATAGCCACAGCGGTCTGCAGGAGCAGATCGGTATGTACGGCAGCTTCATCATTCATAAACGTGAGGGAGATAAAACCGTGCGAAAAGGAATTGATGATCTGCCGGTTATGCCTGTGATCTTAAGTGAATGGACCGATATGAAACCAGAGAATGTGCATCGTATGCTGCACAATGCCAATGACTGGTTTGCCCTGCGCAAGAATGCCGTGCAGAGCTATACAGAAGCAGCACAGGCAGGCAAGCTGGGAGTGAAATTCAGTAATGAATGGAAGCGTATGCTGGCTATGGATGTCAGCGACGTGTATTACGATAAGGTATTACTGAACGGCCAAACTGAACTACAGTTCGATCAATACAATCAGCAGCCCTTGAAGGCCGGCGATAAAGTCAGGCTGCGGATCTCCAATGGAGGGGCATCATCCTATTTCTGGCTGCGCTATGCAGGTGGTAAGATTACGGTTGTGGCTACTGATGGCAATGATGTTGAACCGGTTGATGTAGATCGCCTGATCATTGCAGTATCAGAGACGTACGATATTGTCCTGACCATTCCACAGGAGGGTTTATCGTACGAATTGCTGGCAACTACTGAAGACCGTACCCAGTCTGCTTCTATGTATATCGGCAATGGAATCAGGCAACTGATCAGCCCGCTGCCCAGGCTTCGTTATTTTGAGGGAATGAAGATGATGAATGATATGATGAAGATGAACGGAGACATGAAGGACATGGGTATGAATATGAGCCTGAACCAGATGGATATGAATATGGTCATGTATCCAGAGGCGATGAATGCAGGTGGCAAAGGCCAGCAGATGGATCATTCGGCCCATGATGGCCATAGTAATGGCATGCAACCCATGGTAAAGAAGCCGGGTATCGTAACCCTGAATTATGCCATGATGAAGGCCACCGCGCCCACTACCTTGCCCGATGGGCCGGTACGTACCCTCACCTTCGAGCTGACGGGTAATATGAACCGGTATGTCTGGAGCTTGGACAATAAAGTAGTCTCAGAAACCGATAAAATACTGATCCGGAAAGGGGAAAACCTGAGGCTGGTTATATATAACAACTCTATGATGCGACACCCCATGCACCTGCACGGGCACGACTTTCGTGTGCTGAACGGGCAGGGAGCCTATGCCCCGCTGAAGAATGTGATCGATATCATGCCTATGGAAACAGATACGCTCGAGTTTCATGCCAATGCCGAAGGCGACTGGTTCTTTCACTGCCACATTCTGTATCATATGATGAGTGGCATGGGCCGTATCTTCAGCTATACACCCGCTACACCTAATCCATTATTGCCCGAGCCTAAAAAGGCCCTGCGCATGTTGTATATGGATGATCGTATGCCGCACTTTATGGCTGAGAATGATTTTGCCAGCAATGGTAATGATGGCATGTTTATGCTGCAAAATACCCGTTGGAGCCTGGGCACAGAGTGGCGGCTGGGTTATAATTCCATGCATGGTTTTGAGACCGAGACCCATCTGGGCCGGTACATCGGCCGCATGCAATGGCTTATGCCTTTTGTAGGCTTCGACTGGCGCTACCGCAAAATGGGCCATCATGAGGTGGAGCGCAACCTCTTCGGGCAGACCAATACCAAAGACAACCGGGCTATGCTCAGTCTCGGGGTACAATATACACTGCCCATGCTGGTCCAGTTCCAGGCAGAGGTATACCAGGATGGTAACCTGCGCCTGCAGCTGATGCGGGAAGACATACCACTGGCCAAAAGGCTGAGAATGAGCTTTATGGTAAATACCGATAAAGAGTATATGGCCGGACTGCGGTATATTATACACCGCAATTTTGCCCTGTCGGCGCATTACGACAGCGATATGGGCTTTGGTGCCGGACTTACTGTAAGCTATTAATATGAAGCGGATACATTATTGTATCCGCTTTTTTATTGACTGTTCACCGTTGTAAATGACCAGCCGTATTTAGTAATAGAATAGGGTATTATGGATTTGAGAACTACTGGAATTTGTTTTTATAATATGTATTGAAAATTATATAATTATATTTGATGGGTAATCATTCAGATCATGAAACGTTTTCTTTTTTTGTGGAGTATTCTGCTCCTCACCTTTTCTCCATCCAGGGCAGCAGACAGCCTGCGTGTATTGTTTATCGGGAATAGTATGACCTATTTTAACGATATGCCATATATGTTCCGCTCTATAGCAATAGAAAAGGGTAAGCCAGTAGCCGTACAGTTTTATGCACCTGGTGGCTCGGGCTTTATCAATCATGTGAGTGATCCGAATGTCTGGAACTTATTTGCTGATGCACCCTGGGATGTAGTGGTGCTGCAGCCGGGCACTTCCGAATCGGCCGGGGCTTCTGCTACAGTAAATGAAACCATCGGCCGGGGCAGGCAACTGCTGGATTCGGTATATCATTATAATCCCTGTGCCAGAGTATTCCTGTATGAAATCCCTTATGGAGTGCCTTCGGCAAGTACATACAATAACTATTTTGCAGTGCAGACTATGATCCGGGATTCGATCAGCAAAATGGCCGACTCCCTTCATGTGCAGATGATCCCTGCAGGGGAGTGTGCCCGTGCCTATTATGCTATGCATCAGAATCTGCTGTTGCATGGCAGTTACAATGATATACATCCCAGTGCTAATGGTTCTTTGTTGATCGCCGCAGCAAGCTATGCCGCCATTTTTCAGGATACGGTTTCCGGATCAGCTTATCATGCCAATCTGGTTGCCGATACTGCAGCTAAATTGTACAGCATTGCGGATACTGTTGTGCTCTATGATCTTACCGATTGGCGTATCAACACATACAACCTGCATGCAGCTTTTAGCTATGCATCATCCGGTTTGAGTATTACGTTTAATAGTAATGTGGCTAATGCAGCACAGGTATCCTGGGACTTTGGTGATGGGCAGAGCAGTACGGTCCTGAATCCGGTACATACTTATAGCAATCCCGGAACCTATACGGTAAGCCTCACAGTCTCTGGTGTAAATGGATGTACAGAAAGCGTCTCGCAGATATTGACAGTTGCGGGCAGTACAGGGATAAAAGGCATTGCATCTGACTATAGTGTAAGTATATATCCAAATCCTGTAGATAATAAGTGTATGATACATCAGGACAAACTTATTTATACGCAGTACGAATTGTTGAACTATATGGGACAGCATGTGATTGGTGACATGATAAGCACCACTGACCATGGCCTTGATTTATCGGGACTTCCAGCAGGGACTTATCTGTTGTATTTATCCGGTACAGATTCGGGCCACCGCCTTATTCGCCTGATTAAGCTGTCTTAGTTATATGTGCTGTATATCATTGTTTTATACAAATAGATCATTAATAAACAATCGGGGTGCCAGAAATGGCACCCCGATTGTTTATTAATCAAAAATATACTTACTCAAAACCGGTAACCGATACCTGCATTCCACACCAGACTGTTGCGGTAATACTTGCTTTCGGCCCAGGGGGCTGTTGTATAGCGAACATTGCTGTTGATATACAATCCCTTCCATACAAAAGCCTTCAGGTTAATGCCCAGCTGCAGGCCTGCTGTGCTGATATCTTTCGATGCCGCATCCATAACCGGTTCATAGAAGAAACCATTACTTAGCCAGCCGCTCACTACATCTGAGGTGTACCAGCCATAATTGATACCGGCAAAGGGACTAACCTCCCAGTGCTTTGACTGGTATGCAGTGTAATGATAATTGATGCCGATCAGTGTCCGGCTGATGGTGGCAATACCACCATTGGATAATTCACTGTATTCCATGTTATGGTACTTGCGGAAATAATAGTTGTAATATACTTCCAGTCCTTGTTTACCCTTGCCCAGGGTATAACTTAATTCCGGAACGGATTCATGCGCATCAAATAAAACTACTGGTCCGAACGGCTCTTTTTCAGGATTGAAAAAGTTGGCATACAGGTTAGTGCTGAGCTGCACAGAATGTGTGTACTGCGCCACTGCATTAAAAGAAAGGCAACATGCTATAGGTAACAGGTAGTATGGTTTGAGCATCAGTATGTATTGTTAAGTAGTAGATAACCCATACCGGTGGTTTCCCGGCCGGTATGGGTGTTTAAAGATAATTATTGTTTTACAAATTGTTTCGTGGCAGTGAATTCACCTTGTTTAATGGTCAGGTGGTAGTTGCCCGGAGCATAGTTACCTACATTAAGTGTAAACTCTGCAGATTCAATAACACCTTCATACTTCACTACGCCTTGCAGGTCATATACTTGTACCTGAATAGGATTAGAAGGGCTGATCTCTGGCAATTCTACCGCTATATGTGCTACCTGGCTTACCGGGTTAGGGTTGATCACGATCACATGCTCCATATTGATGAAGTAGATCTTCTTGGTTGCAGAACCACAGATATCATTTACTTTCAGCGTAGTCGTCGTGTATGCACCATTAAAGTTATTGATACGGAATATATTATCCCAAGGAATAGTCGGAGACAGGATGCTGCGGTTCCAAGGGCCACTGTACGTCCATACATATCTGCGGGCATTACCGCCACTGGCTACGTAATCTTTAGGCATGCCACCGGAAATAGCTCCTGTAGTCGGGTAGTACAGAATAAAGCTAGGTCCGTTGATCACCAGCGGTACCCGTGGGCTACCCAGTCCTACAGCCGCCCAGGCATTGATTGTTTGCGTCAGTTCATTGGTACAATTACCATATATAGACATGGCACCCAGGATAGACCCCGTGCGGGCATCGTTATAGTTAGAGTTGTTACCCATGAAGTTATCCAGGTTATAGTAAGCGATATTACGGGCTTTATCTGCACCGATACCATTTACCGCTACACTGCCTACCATGCCATCCGGAGCACCGGCAGAACCTTGGGTCAGCAGGTAGAACCAGTAGTTCTGTACACCACTGTTGGTATGTACACCACCAGCATCACAGGTGCCATAATACCATCGGGCCCCGTGGTAAAATGATGGTTGCGCCTGACCATTGCAGGGAGACGCCACAGAAGCAGAAGGCTTGTTCAGTTTGCGCAGCAGCCAGGCATCCTCACCCAGATCCCAGTTAGTGTGTACCCCACCATTCAGGTAGCGCTCCACCTCATAACCAAAGATGTCGGAGAAGGATTCGTTAAGTGCACCAGATTCGTTCTGATACACCAGACCGGCAGTATACTGCGTTACAGCATGTGTAAATTCATGGCCCACAATGTCTTTAGTGGCCAGGTGGTTAGAACCGTTCTTGCCAAATACCAGCCATTTATCGGTAGGGCTCCAGTACGCATTCTGTATACTGGCTCCACCCATAATCTTCACTTCGGCATTGCTGTTATCGTAGCTGCTACGGTTCAGTATGTTTTTGTAATAGTTCCAGGTTTGCGTAGCTACCCAGTGCGGGGTAGTCTCCTCGGCACGATCCGATCCCCAGACATCATCTCCGTCAAAAGAGTTCTTGGTACAGTTGCCTATGGTACAGTCGTATCCGCCAAAGTTTTTATTGTTGTATTTCTTAGTCCAGATAGCCGCACCGCCATCATTGCTGCGCAGCACATGGTGGTTATAAAGCCCACCTCTATAGCGGGTATCGATATATGTATTGGTGCCGTAACCATAAGAAAGATCAGCCTGACCATCCTGTATATTGCTATACTCTTTTATGACCGTTCCGGTAGCCGCATCGACATACACCGTCATATCCAGTTCCGGGTTCAGTACCTTAATGGTAAATTTCCAGGCCAGCACAAACTCTTCCGGATTATAGAATTCATTTACATTCTTTTTAGCAATAATCAGCTCACCTACAGGATAGCTGGTAGCATAAGGATCTTCACGCTCTTCTTTATAAGAGGTTTCATAATCCTGATCCTGCCAGGAGAAGAGGCCGTTTGGCGCCAGGTGATCCATGGCTTTATCCAGCGCCTGAGTTTCACCCAGTGCCGGGGTTACAGACATGTTCAGGCCTTCTGCAACCTTTGCATTCACAATAGATACGCGATTGTTTTGAGAGTGGATAAACAATTCGGCATATTCAACCTTAACGCCTTTATGGACCTGGTTGTAGCGCATGTGTACCATTTTGCGCTGGTCTTCGATGAAAGGGTAATCATCATCTGTAGTACGCACCAGAACAAAATCATCATCAGCGCCAAAGCCATATGCCTGCATGATCTCCGGCAGGATATTGTCTATGGTAACGTTAGACTCCTCGGTCGCCTGTAGCCATCCCGACAGGTCTATAATGTCGAAATTCTGCTGAATGAAGGGGCTTCCGCCACCATTCTTAATGTAATTGGGTATATAACCCGGTGTCTGCGACTGTACCGCCGCTGTCTGTGCCTGCACCTGTAGCGAAAGCCCCAGCAAGGTAACAAAAAGGAATGCTTTTCTTTTTTTGTAAATAAAATGCATAAGTAAAAGAACGATACCACAATGAAAGGAACAGCAGGGCAGGTGGTACCGCAGATTTAGAGGCTGCGCTGCTGCATTGGTTTTTTGGGTAAGTGCGTATGCATAAGGGTAATTTACTGAAGTGGCCGGCGCGGTTTGCGTAGTGGTTTTTCGTAATAGCTAGGTCTTAATATTTAACATATGTGTTAAATATTAGGGCTAATGTATAGGTAATTGATTTTTATTCCAAGCTTTAGGAAATATATTTTTTTAGAGATGAATATTGCTTTGGTATACAGCTACCATTTTCGGGAGATGAGGTACGCTCTGGGAGCCTCGAAACGAAAAAAATGGTTTCTTCCAGGTACCATCAAGCACCTCAGGATACACGCCTTACCCAGTCACATGATTGTTTCACCAAGTGGTGCTTAAGTGGGTCTTTAATCCGTCTTATCTTGTGGTTTATAAATAATAGATATGTTCCACAATACCTTAACAAACAATTATTTAAGATCGTTATGTATCCTGATTTTTATCTGGCTTGCCTGTAGCTTTAATGTCTATGCCCAGCCCGGACCCTCTGGTGGGCAGTTGAGTATAAGAGTATACCATAAAGGCAAGCTGGTTAATCTTCGTGAAGACAATTGGAAGGTAATACCAACGAACATTAACCTGGCCGATACAAACCATGCCAGGGGCTGGTATACTCCTGAGCAGGAACCGGGATACTATTACATTATACCGAATCCTACACCTGCCGGCGGAGATGTAAGGGATAATTTTTACCTGGACATCGTGCATCACAGAGATACTATGCGCATACATCCGCCTGTTTTCCGGCATAGAAACATAGAACTGGATAGTATTCCTTTTGCCAAAGGGGATTATACTATTCCAATGAGTATATACCAGCTCAAAGCCATATCGAAAGATTCATCGCGTACTTACGATCAATTGCCCGTACCCAACATCTACAGCGACTGGAAACTGTTTCGGAAAGAAACCTATAAATGCTACCTGGAAAAGCTCATAGACCTGGACAGCGTACCGGAAGATAACAGCATTTATGGCGAACCGGATATCTATACTTATCGTAACTGGCCCTACCTTTCAGTAGCTTATGGGTCAGTCAATTATTATTTTAACCGTAATGTGGTTATACAGTATACTTACAGTACCCGTGCCGTAAAGGTTTTTGAGGTAAAGGATATTTCAGCAGATCATTTTGTCAGCTGGGGTGGCGGCGAACCCCGGATTACGGGCCTGTATCAGAAAGACGGGGATATTTTAGCAATGGTGTATAAGAATAGTGATAATTGCGGCATCTTCCGGTTGAACTTTGTGGAAGAGCAGGATACCCCGCGCGCTTCCGGACTGGTGCTGAAACAGCTGCAGGAGGAATATCAGTCCGCGATAAAAGCATTAAAGGTATACGAACCGGAGTACCGTGAACGGGAGACAAGAGTACTCACCGAGGCATATAAGGAACGCCGGAGTGCATTAATGCAGCAGCACAGACAATAAGATTCGTTCGCTGAGGCCTCAAAGCGAAAAATTGTCTACCCTTCGAGTACCTCATGGTACGGGTGTTCGTATCCGGATACAAAAAAACAAAAAGCGCGCCATGAATCATGACGCGCTTTTTATATATAGTATTGTAAAGATCAATCTTCGATCCAGCTAAGAGCATAGCCCTCATCTTCGATGTTCAGGGCATCATCAGTCATCTTCAGCGGGTGGAAGGTATCTACCATTACCGCCAGCTCCAGTGTTTCTTTAGCACCGATGCTCTTCTCCACTGTACCCGGGTGCGGACCATGCGGGATACCGGATGGGTGCAGGGTAATCATACCTTTGGTAACATGCTTACGGCTCATAAAGTCGCCGTCTACATAATACAGTACCTCATCGCTGTCGATATTACTGTGGTGGTACGGTGCCGGAATAGACAATGGATGATAGTCGAACAGGCGCGGTACAAACGAACAGATTACGAAATTATGTGCATCGAAGTGCTGATGTACCGGTGGTGGCTGGTGTACGCGGCCGGTAATAGGCTCGAAATCATGTATGCTGATGGCATAAGGATATTCGCAGCCATCCCAACCCACCACATCGAATGGATGGTAACCGTACCAGATAGGGTACATCAGTCCTTTTTTCTTAGTATTGATCAGGAACTCACCTTTGATGTCAAAGGTTTGCAGGTCCTGTGGTTTGCGGATGTCGCGCTCGCAGAACGGTGCATTTTCCAGCAGCTGTCCGTAACGGCTCAGGTAGCGTTTAGGGAAGGTAATCGGGCTGAAAGAATCTACGATAAACAGGCGGTTCTCTTCTGTTTTGAATTCGATCTGGTAGATACAGCCTCTCGGGATTACCAGGTAATCGCCGTAGCCAAACGGAATCTGGCCATACTGTGTTTTCAGTACGCCTTCGCCCACATGTACGAAGATAACTTCGTCCGCATCAGCATTTTTGAAAAATACATTGCCTTCCAGTCCCTTGGTAGGGGCTGCCAGTGCAATCTGTACATCATTATTAAATAAAACTACTTTTCTGGATTTCAGGTAATCAGCATTAGGTGCAACGCTGAATCCCTGGAAGCTGCGGTGCTTCAGGATATTTTCACTGGCTTGTTTAGGAGATACATCGTACGGCTCTTCGGTCTTGATGATTACCGTAGGCGGATGAACATGGTACAAAAGGGAATAATTAGAAGAAAAGCCTTCTGTACTGAATAATTGCTCTGAATACAATTTACCATTCTCCTGACGATACTGTGTGTGTCTCTTATTGGGAACTTTACCCAAACTATAATAATGTGCCATTTCGGTTTTACTTTTATTATGCTAAAATACCATTTTTAAATTTCTCTTTGATCTTTTCATCCAAAGATCTTGGATTTCCATCCTCATCTATACGTACAAATGTAGCGGCTGTGGTACAGGCCACGCTCTCTTCTGCATTATATACGCTATACTTACGGGCCTCTATTACAACGGTTATGGAGGTGTTACCTACATGAGACACTTCTCCGTACAGTCTGATGTGGTTACCGGCCTTTAAAGGCTTCTTGAATAAAAGCTCACCTACACGCAGGGTCACCATATTTGGTGTCTGGCAATATTCGGTGGCAAATGAGCCGGCGGCCTCATCAATCCATGACATCAGTATACCGCCAAAGAGGTTTCCGTGAATACCAATGTCTTTGGTCATCACGATTTTTTTGGTAATTAATTCCATACTACTTGCTGTGTGATTCTGATAAAAATCGCTGCAAATATAGCACTATTTGCGGGGCTTCGAATTTTATAAAATTAATATGACAAAATCCGCGTATTCGGTTGTAACTTCGACCAATTTTTTAAGGCAATGATCGAAAATTATTCAGACCAGGAAAGAAAAAATAAAATCGTCGCATATTGGCTGCTGACGGGCGTTTTCATGATCATCATCCAGACGCTGCTGGGTGGTATAACCCGGCTTTCGGGATCGGGGCTCTCCATTACCGAATGGAATGTGGTGACCGGTACTTTACCGCCGATGAACCAGGATGCCTGGGCGGCAGAATTTGCCAAATACCAGCAGTCTCCGCAATTCAAATACCTCAACCAGGATTTTACCGTTTCAGACTTTAAGTTTATTTTCTTCTGGGAGTGGTTTCACCGCTTATGGGCCCGGCTGATCGGCTTTGTATTTGCCATTCCGTTTATCTACTTCCTGGTCAAGAAATATTTTACCCGTGAGATGGTACTGCCCATCTTTGGTATGTTTGCCCTGGGTGCCTTGCAGGGAGCTATTGGCTGGATCATGGTCGCGAGCGGTCTGGTAGGAGATGCTATTTATGTGCGTCCGACCAAACTGGCCATGCACTTTGTTTTCGCCATGATACTTGCTTGTTATGTATTATGGTTTGCCTTAAAATTACTCGTTCCGAATACAAAGAGGGTACTGAATCCTGCACTGAGCAGACTTACTATAGTGATGCTGGTATTGCTATTCATTCAGCTTACCTATGGTGCCCTCATGGCAGGCCATAAAGCGGCTACTGTAGCGGCCACCTGGCCTACAATTAATGGGATGTGGGTGCCGGATAATATGACGGCTTCACCATCGGGACATTATCTGCTGGAAAATAAGATAACCATTCACTTTATACACCGCGGACTGGCTTACCTGTTATTTGCACTGATCCTGATCTATACCGTTAAAGCGGCAAAAATCAGGCCATCTGCGGTATACAACCGCCAGAAATGGTATCCTATGGTGCTGGTGAGTATACAGGTATTATTGGGAATCTTTACTGTACTGAGCAGTACGACTATACAGGCCAATCGCTGGAGATTGTTCGAAACGATTGCGGAACTGCATCAGCTGGTAGCCATGTTCCTGATGCTGAGTCTGGTGGTACAGGTTTACCTGGTACGTACTAAGCCTGTTGTAGCGGGATAATATTATATACTGAAATTATATGCCTTGTTATAGATGACACCTGTAACAAGGTTTTTTTTGTCCTGCAGACAGGAAGGGATGGGGGAAATGCGGCACTGGAAAGCATGCCTCATCTTTACAGGAAGGAGCTGAAGGTACCTGCTATATTAAGTATGAGAAGTATTAGGCGCTTGCTTGTGCCCGTAGAAATACAGGTTGGTCATAGCAGCCTCTGGTGTAAAGCTGATGCTGAGATAAGGGTTCATGGTGGTTGCAGAAACCTTGTTCTTTACTTTGGAGGCGGCCTCCGCTTTTACCGCAGCAGGCTTTGCTGCTTTCTCTTTTTGTGCAGCATTACTGTTGTTGATCGTTTCGCTGACGCTGACATTATTGGTTGCCATCGCTTTTTCCGAGACTAGCAGGTGTTTGGCCTGCGCCTGGCTGATGCAGCCTAAGCTCAGCATACAGGTAAGAAATGTTAGTTGTGTTTTCATAATGGTGTTTTTGTACAATTAAATAATGGTGAATACATGCTTCATCCGACTCATTCCAATCAACAGTACAAAGGTATAACCGATCTTTCTCCTCAAAGATAACAAATAGATCAATGCCGGTAATTATTCGACGAGTGTCGTGGCGTGTTTTCGTCGAAAAAAACGGGGCTTTCGTCGTAAATATGGCCTGAGCGGATTTTTTATACGCATTTTCGCAATGCAGTAATCTGAAATAATGGATAAGACAAGCACATTCCGGGAGCGATTTAAAGCAGAAGTAACCAAACAGTTTGAAAACCTGTTTGGTGGCCGGCGCTATTGGTTGCATATCGTAGTGGTCTTGCTGAACATCCTCTTTTTCAGCAGTTCCTACTTCTCCGGTTTTGAGCTGGGCAAGAATACCGGTTATGGTATTGTGCTGATGATACTGACGGTAATCACTATTCTGCTTGAGGTGTACACCTTCCTGTTATTGATCATCCCATACGGAAGAGTAAAGCGGAAAGCACTGGTACTGTGGCTTGGATTCCTGCTTAATTTTATACTTTGGTATGCAGTACAAGGAGGACTCATATACCTCATCACACACTTTGTTGCCGGTAAGAGCTATACCATGGCCTATATTGCCGGGTATTCCTTTGGTCGCGCGATCAGGCTCATATGGCTTTTCTTTGCTATTTACTACTTCTTTGACCTGTATTACCAGCAGCGACAGTTTCGTAAATACAAGCAGGGACTAAAGGAGCGGCTGGCCGCAGAGAATCGTTTCCTGAAGTCGCAGATCAATCCGCATTTTCTGTTTAATACATTGAATAACATCTACTCCAAAGCGCTACATAATGTAACGGAGGCAAGTGGGCTGATCGATAAATTAAAGAACCTGCTGCACTATATGCTCTATGAGTGTGAACGGGATTTTGTGCCATTGAAAGGAGAGCTTGCTTTTATACAAAGTTATATTGCCCTGGAAGAAATCCGTAATAAAGCAACACGGCTGCAAATAAGGGTACAGATAGATGGTGAGGTAAAAGAACAATTGATTGCACCCCTGCTGATCGTGAACTTTATCGAGAATGCTTTTAAACATGGGGTAAAGGCGCATACCGAAGAGGCCTTTATCGAACTGCAGCTGCATATAACAGATACCAGGCTGCATATGGAACTGAGCAATACCGTACCGCCGGAAACAGACAAGGCACTGGCGATTAAAAGTGAAGGAGGCATTGGCGTAGAGAATGTACGCAAACGCCTCGCCCTGCTGTATCCCGGTGCACATCAGCTTTCTATCAAAAAAGATAGTACACGCTATACCGTATCGCTAACCCTTAACCTGTTTTCTGCCTGATTATGAAAGATTTTATTGTAGACTATCACGTCCGGGAGAAACTGAAGAACTTTTACCTGCGCAAAGGCCGCTGGCTGATACACCTTTTATACTGGGCCTATGTGTATATATTAGGGCAGGTGAGGGCAGAAGAACCGGTATGGGCCTGGGAGGGTTTCCTGTTGAACTTCCTGTTCGATAACTGGCTCATCATTGTTTTCTACTATCTGTACTGCCTGGTGCTGGTACCGGCCTACCTGAAGAAGGAGCGTTATGGTCGTTTCTGGACTGTGCTGGCCATAGCATTTATCGTACTGCCTGTTGCTGATATGTATTTTCAACTGCATTTTCAGTCCTATGTACCAAAGCAGTACCAGGATTATGACTTCACTGATTTTCATTTCAGAAGCCATGTAGGACAGTTCTATTACCTGTATTTTATGAACTTCCTCCTGTTCTCCACCTTCCTGTTCCTGATGGAGACTGCCGAGAGCCTGACCAATTATCGTGAAGAGCAGGAAGCTGAAGAGGTAAAGCTGCAGCATGAAAAAATGCTGTTGCAGACCAATATAGATCCGGCCTTTGTTATGCATGCACTGGATGGTCTTTCTGCCTTATCGGCCAATAGTGATACCCACACGCCCGATGCGGTGATCCGCTTTTCCGATATCCTTCGTTATCGCCTCTATCGCAGCAATGAAGCCCGGGTACTGCTTGCAGATGAGATCGCGCAGGTGCGCAACCTTTTCGAATTGCAGAACAGCCTGTACGGCCCTTGTTGTATTTTAGAAACAGAAGGAGATACCACCGGAAAGTTTATCCCGACCCTGGCTATGGTCAATATTGCCGAGCCTATATGCAATACCTTTCAGCCCGGTCATGAATGGCAGCTGATTATGTACCTGCTTATCGAGGATAAGCAATTGCATATTGCCATAGAATGGAATGCGGCACTCGCACATAAAGAATCTGTACTGGCTGCAATCAGGCAAAACCTCACCCATTTCTATCCAGAAGAGTCAGCCGTACTGGATACAGAACTGATGGACTATAACTATAGCATACGCATCAGCCTGCCCATGCATTATACAGCTACATAAAGCTTGTCTGCTACGGGATTTACTCCTATCTTTGGTAAGCACCTTTTGTACTTAGAGAAAAAATGAACTGCTTAATCATTGATGATGAACCCCTGGCTATTGATATCATTGCGGCGCATTGTGCCCAACACAGCGATATCAAAGTTATAGATACCTGTTGTATGGCTATGGAGGCTTTCCAGGCTTTGCACCAGTACGAAATAGATCTTATCTTCCTGGATATAAATATGCCTGTTGTCAGCGGGTTGAATTTTCTTAAATCCTTAAAAGATCCTCCAGCGGTAATCCTCACCACTGCTTATCCTGATTACGCACTGGAAGGCTATGAATTAAATGTAGTAGACTACCTGCTGAAACCGATTTCGCTCGAGCGATTCAATATGGCTATTGATAAAGTGCGCCAAAGACTGGCATTGCCCAAACCTGCTGTAGCAGATACGGCGAGCGTGCGTAACCTCAGTGTGGCTCAAAGCGGACCGGTTAAGAATTTTATCTTTATTAAATCCAATGGCAAACTGGTCAAGCTGGACTTCTCTGATATACATTATATCGAGGGTATGAAAGATTACCTGAAGATCTACACACATGATAAAGTGCATGTGATTCATCAGACGATGAAGAATATGGAGGAGCAATTGCCGGAATCATTGTTCAGAAGGGTACATAAATCTTATATTATCGCCCTGAATGCCATCAAACAGATTGATGGAAACTGCATAGAAACAGAGAAAGGCGGTGTACCGCTGAGTAGTACTTACAGAGACGCTTTACTGAAAACGATAGAAAAATAATGGAGACAAACAATACGTCTACACCTGCCGAGCGCCTGCCCCGCAAGCATTCGGGTGCAGATATGACTATATTCAGCGTAATGAGCATGCTGGCACAGGAATGTGGTGCCGTAAACCTCTCACAGGGCTTTCCCGATTATCCGATCGATGCGCGCCTGATGGAGAATCTATTTGAGGCAGCCCGTAAGGGAATGAACCAGTATGCACCCATGGCTGGCTTACCGGCACTGCAACTGGAGATCTGTACACATGTGACGCGCCAGACCGGCGTGGCTTGTACCCCTGACCAGGTAACGGTTACACCAGGTGCCAGTTATGGAATATATACCGCATTGGCCACTATATTACAGGCAGGAGATGAAGTCATTATCCTGGAGCCTGCTTACGATAGTTATATACCAGCCATTGAGGTTAATGGGGGAACAGTAGTGCCTGTGGCCTTACAGCCCGGAACCTTTGCCCCGGACTGGCAGCTGATTGCTGATCGCATCAGCCCCAAAACAAAAGCAATTATCGTCAATACCCCTCATAACCCCACCGGAACGGTATGGAGTACAGCAGACTGGGAGCAGTTATATCAGCTGATCGCCGGTAAGCAGATCTATATCATATCTGATGAGGTATATGAGCAGGTAATCTTTGACGGGGTGCTGCATAACAGTGTATGGTCACACGAGGGATTGCGGGAGCATTGTTTTGCAATCTATTCTTTCGGTAAGGCCCTGCATAATACCGGCTGGAAGGTCGGTTACGTGCTGGCTCCTGCAGACCTGAGCAAAGCTTTTCGCCGTATACATCAATACCTGGCCTTTTCAGTAAACACTCCCGCACAAGGAGCAGTTGCCGCTTTTATGGCGCAGCAGCAGGTCAATGACAGCAGTCTTATTCTGGAGCAAAAAAGAAATTATTTTATTGAGCTGTTGAAGGATCTGCCGTTTACGATACCGTATATATCGAAGGGTAGTTATTTTCAGCTGGCTGACTATAGTGCAGTGAGCGACCTGCCGGATACAGAGTTTGCCAAATGGCTTACCCGTGAGGCTGGGGTGGCTACCATACCCATCAGTGCATTTTACAGAAAGGGTTCCGATCAGCGACTGATCCGTTTTTGTTTTGCAAAGAAAGAAGAAACGTTATCAGAAGCTGTAAACAGGATGAAAGCGAGGTTGTTATAAAGGCTACTTGATCTGTATGTCCTTTACAACTGCTTCGCCGAAGTGTTGGTTTATGCTCTGGATCAACTGATCTTTGGCGTAACGCAATTCCTGCTTGAGCGGAGCGACGGTAGTAGTAATGGTAAGGATACGATTGTACAGGTGTACTTCCTGGGTATATTTAGCAATGGTTTTGCCCACGATCTTTTCCCAGTCTGTACGCATGCGGATCTGGAGCATACGCTGCTTCCATCCGTTGCTTTCCAGCACCTGCTTTATTGCATCACCAATTGACATCTGACCCATACTGAACACTGTTGTATAACCTGAACGGTAAAGCTACTATTTTTTAAAAATTTAGCATTATAATTCTTTATTTAAACTGTATTTTTGCGCCCTCTGTATGTTACTTGTCTACAATATATCACTACTCATAATCACCGTCATCGGGGGCAGTATCCCGCTCTGGACCAGCTCCTGGTCTGATAAGCGTATGAAAAACCTGCTGGCTTTTTCCGGTGCATATCTCCTGAGTATTACCATGCTGCATCTGATACCTGAATCGGTAGAGAATGTGGGCTTTGCAGCCGGTGGTTATATGTTGCTTGGGTACTTTTTACAACAGATACTACAGAAGTTTACCCACGGGGTAGAACATGGTCACCATCATAGTACTGGTCATCAGCATCATTTACCCATTGTAAGTTTGTTTTTTGGTATGGCCCTGCATGCTTTTGCAGAAGGTATACCATTGGGTACTACCTATCATGAAGATAGTACTGTACCATCTCTGTACCTGGCCATAGCCCTGCATAAACTGCCGGAAGCCATGCTATTGGTGTCTTTACTGATACACAGCCATCGTTCTAAAAATGCATCTCTGCTGTGGTTATGCCTGTTTGCCCTGCTGACGCCGGTATCCAGTATGCTGACTCATTATGCAGGCATACAACTGATCTCCTTTGCCACGGCATTGCCATACATCATTGCAGTAGTAACCGGTTCATTCCTCCAGATTGGTACTACCATCTTTTTTGAAAGCGGCAGTAATGCACATGATATGTCCTGGCGCCGCTGGATCGTGATCCTCGCCGGTATCGGCATGGCACTCTTATCCGTGATCGGGCAGGGGCATGATCACGTTCATGCACACTAACACCTCATTTACCGAGTATATAATTTCATTTACCGAAAGCATTTGGGCCGCGAAATATTCGCGGCCTACTTTTGTTTCAGAAAATAAAGCACAAATAAATAAATCGAATTTTTATGGAACAGATTTCTCAACCTTACTTCAAGTCCTGCGATACCCGGGCCGACGATCGTCTGAGGCAGGTGGCCAAAGGTGGCCTGCTGATTACACTGGGTGTGGCCATCCTGTTGCGCAAGATGCCGGAGACCGCTTACCTCATGCCGGACTGGCTGTTCGGACCACACACATTGCTGATGCTCCTGGGGCTGTACAATGGCGTGAAGCACCGCTTTAGCAATACCACATGGTTGATTTTAGTTTTAGTTGGTGTATATTTAGCGCTCAGAAAATATTCAGATATCGGTTTTCATGACCTGAACTTTGTAGGGTTACCGGTAGCGATCGTTGTCGTGGGCATTTACATAATGTTTAAAAGAAGCAGAAAATAATATGGAACAGCAATATAATTTCGAAGGAGAACAATTCAAGCAACCGACTCCACCTCCGAATAATCCTCTGAACAAACGTAATGACAATACCATCATTGGTATCCTTGTTGTACTCTTCGGTATCTTTCTCTTTTTACGGAATACCAATATTATCGAAGGTCCATTCCTGAGGCTGGTTACCTCCTTCCCGGTATTTATGATCGCAGGTGGTCTGATCCTGGGGGCACGCAACAACTTCCGCCTGGGTGGCTGGGCTGTACTGACAGGAATCGGTATCTTCCTCTTCCTGCAGAAGCTGCACCTTAATGTAGGTCAGTTTATCCTGCCTACTTTATTAGTGGGTATTGGTATACACCTCCTGGTCAGAAACCGTAACAAAGAAGCTACAGAGACAAGACAAAAACAATATGGCGGTACCAATGAAGACTACGTAAATATAGATTCTATATTCTCCGGTGCAGACCGCATTGTACAGACCCACAACTTTCGCGGGGGCAATGTATCTTCTGTATTCGGTGGGGTAAAGCTGGATTGCAAACAAGCCAACCTGGAAGAAGATGCGGTACTGAACCTGACGGTATGTTGTGGTGGCGTGGAACTGATTGTACCGGCCAACTGGATCGTGATCAATGATGCGACCGTGATCCTGGGTGGCGTAGAAGATAAACGCAGACTGGTGAATATGACCGGTTATGAAAAAAGACTGATCCTGAGAGGTACTGTGGTATGTGGTGGCATTGATATTAAAAGCTATTAACCGCAAAACCTGATGAAGCAAACCCTATCAGCAAACAACACAAATATAATTGTCTCGGTATTTCTTCTGGTATTGAGCATAGTAGAGGCATATTGGCTTATGGTCAGTATGCACTTTACTTTAGCGACAGCTGCCAGCCTGGTACTGATTGTGAATGTAACACTGTTCGCCCTGTTCTACCTTACTTCCCAGACAAGACTGGGCTGGTTGCGGGAACAAAATATACCGGTGCTGATCGTACAGAGTTTTCTCTATGCGATTGTCTGTATATTCACGGTTAAATGGACCTTTGACGGATTGTTCCCAGAGGTACAACTGATCCCGCTTTGGGGCAATGCCTTTTTTATCCTGGGCATTACTTCCTGGATATTACTGTCTTTCTTTTCTGTGATCCATCACCTGAGTAAGATCGTAGCGGCACAAAAACAGCAATTACATGTAGAGAACCATGTACAACAATTAAAGAACGATGCAGAACTGTTCAAACTGAGGCAGCAACTGCATCCGCACTTCTTATTCAACAGCCTCAACTCTGTCAATGCACTGATCGGCGGCAATCCCAAACTGGCGCGGGAGATGCTGATGAAGCTCTCTACATTCCTGAGGCAAACCCTCAAAAAAGAAGATGATCAGCTGGTATTATTGTCGACCGAACTGGAAGAGCTGCACCTGTACCTGGATATTGAAAAAGTAAGATTCGGTGATCGCCTGCAGGTAGAAGAGTCTATACCCGAGCAACTTTCTGAGATCAGGATACCTCCGTTTCTGCTGCAACCGTTGGTAGAGAATGCAATTAAATTCGGACTCTATGGCACTTTAGGTAATGTGCTGATCTCCATCACCGTTACAGAGATGGAGCACTTTTTTAAATTTGAAATCACCAATCCTTTTGATAAAGAAAGCATAGCGCCCAAGGGTACAGGCTTCGGACTCAAGTCCATTGCCCGCAGGTTGTACCTGCTCTATGCCCGTAACGACCTGCTCAAAACAGAACGGATCGAGGGCGGGCAGCCGGAGGATATGGATACCTTCTTCGCCCGCTTATTTATACCCAAGGAAACAATATTGCCTGAACAGGCGCAAACGAACTGATATAAATCCTCTTTATTATGTTGAAATGTATACTAATTGATGATGAGCCATTGGCCAGGAGCATGCTCAAAGAAATGCTGCAGGACGTAGACGGAATTGAGATTGTAGGAGAGTGCAGCAATGGGTTTGAAGGTGTGAAAAGCATACAGGCATTGCAGCCGGATATCGTATTCCTGGATGTGCAGATGCCGAAGATCAATGGTTTTGAAATGCTGGAGCTGCTGGACGAAAAACCCAATGTTATTTTTATCACCGCTTTTGACGAGTATGCCGTACAGGCATTTGAAGTGAATGCGATAGATTACTTATTGAAACCCATAGAGCCGGCACGATTAACTAAAGCAATTGATCGTATTCGCTCCAAGAGTACTGTGGTGGCAGCACCTAAGGCTGCCGATGAACCGGAGAAGAATATATTCCTGCCGGAACAGATGCAAAGGGTAGTGGTAAAGGATAATGGTGAGATCAAGATCATTCCGCTGGCACAGATCCTGTTCCTGGAAGCGGCAGATGATTATGTGAAGATACAGACCCAGGATAAGTACTACCTCAAGTACCAGACCATGTCTAAATTTGAACAGCAATTACCACCTGCACAATTTGTGCGCGTGCACCGTTCCTATTTTGTAAATGTCACGTATATCAATAAAATAGAGCTGCTCGAGAAAGAACAGTACTGTATTTTGTTAAAGACAGGCCAAAAAATCCCGGTGAGCAAAAGTGGCTATGCAAAGCTGAAATCTTTCTTGGGCATTTAAGCCGCATCAGCTATTTTTGTTAGAATTTCATATAACGATGAAAAAAACACTTCCACTACTGCTCGTCATAGTGTTCCCTATATCCCTGCTGGCACAGAAAAGAGTAACCGTAAGCGGTTATATTAAAGATGGCACCAACGGGGAGACCCTGATCGGTGCAAATGTATTTGCCTCAGAAAGCAAGGAAGGTACCGCTGCTAATACTTACGGGTTCTATTCCCTGAGTCTGAAACCGGGTACTTATACCATTCGGTACAGCAGCATGGGATTAAAAGACTATGTAGTTAATCTTACGCTGAATAACGATACCACCATTAATGCAGACCTGCAGAATGAGAATAACCGCGACCTTGAAGAGGTAGTGGTAACCGGAGAGCGTGCAGATAAAAATGTAAGTGGTACACAGATGGGTACCATTGGATTGACTACAGAAAAGATCAAAAAACTACCAGTTGTTTTCGGGGAGTCTGATGTGCTCAAAGCCATACAACTCTTGCCCGGCGTACAATCTGCCGGTGAGGGTCAGTCGGGCTTTTATGTGCGCGGAGGTGGTCTGGATCAGAACCTGGTGTTGCTGGATGAGGCTGTGGTATACAATACCGGTCACCTGTTCGGCTTTTTCTCTATATTCAACTCCGATGCCATTAAGAATGTTAACCTGGTAAAAGGTGCGCCACCAGCCAATTACGGCGGTCGCTTATCTTCTGTACTGGATGTAAACATGAAAGATGGTAATAATAAAAAGTTTGGAGGAGAGGGGGGTATCGGGCTTATTGCCTCACGCCTGACCCTTGAAGGCCCGATTGTAAAAGATAAAGGTTCCTTTATGATCTCCGGTCGCAGAACCTATATCGATGTCATCACAAAGCCATTCCTCAAAGGAAATGCAAAGGGCAGCGGTTATTATTTTTATGATGCCAACCTTAAGGCGAATTATCGCCTGGGCAAAAAAGACCGTTTGTACCTGAGTGGTTATTTTGGAAAAGATGTATTCAATTTCAAAAGCCAGAGCGGCGATTTTGATGTAAAGGTACCCTGGGGCAATGCTACAGGAACCCTGCGCTGGAATCACCAGTTCAATGATAAGCTATTTATGAATGTTTCGGCAATTTATAACAGCTACAACTTCCAGTTTACCGGTGGCCAGAACGATTTATACATTACCCTGAAATCAGGTATTAGGGACTGGAACGGTAAAGTGGATTTTGACTACTATACTTCCTTCGGACACCATTTCAAATACGGGGTAAACTATACCTATCATACCTTTACGCCAAGCCAGTTATCCGGCTCTTCGGCAGATTCTATGTTCAGTGTAGACAATCCGTTTATTAAGTATGCTCATGAATCGGCAGTATACCTGACCGATGAGTTCGACCTGGGACCTGTAGTGAAGATCAATGCAGGTATACGTTACTCCCTGTTCAATCAAATGGGGCCATATACCAATTATACCTATAATGGTAATGGTAACAAGATCGACAGTACTACATTCGGCAGCGGTGATCTGGTGAAAACTTATGGTGGCTGGGAACCGAGAATAGGTGCCCGTTTTGCCCTGAGCGAATCGTCTTCGATCAAAGCAGCGGTGGCCAGAAGTATGCAATACATACACCTGGTTTCCAACAACGGCAGCACCTTACCTACAGATGTATGGATGCCGAGTACACTGATTGTACAACCGCAGAAAGCATGGCAATATTCATTGGGCTACTTCCAGAACTTCCTGAACAATGCCCTGGAAACTTCTGTAGAAGTATACTATAAAGACCTTAAGAATCAGATCGAATATCGTGAAGGCTATACGCCCAATAATGTACGCGATCCGGAAGCAGACCTGGTATTCGGTACCGGACAGGCGTACGGTGCAGAGTTCTTTGTCAATAAGACCAAAGGAAAATTCACCGGTTGGGTAGGTTATACGCTGGCCTGGACCAACAGGCGTTTTGCCTTATTAAATAATGGCGATCCATTCCCGGCTAAGTATGACCGCAGACATGATCTGTCGATCGTAGCCAATTATGAGTTTAGCAAAAAATGGAATGCCTCGGCTGTGTTTGTGTATGCCACAGGTAATGCCATTACACTGCCTACCGGTTATTACTTTATCGACGGTAAGCTGGTGCAGGATTATAGTAAGATCAACCAGTACCGCATATTCCCATACCACCGCTTAGACCTGTCGGTAAATTATACACCGAGAGCAGACTCAAAGAGAAGAGTCAAAGGAACCTGGTCATTCTCTATATACAATGTATACAGCAGACTGAATCCTTATCTGCTCTATGTCAGCACGGAAGGTACCCTGCAACAGGGCACCGATGTCAAAGTAAAACAGGTATCCATCTTCCCGATTATACCGAGTATAACATACAATTTTAAATTTTAAAACAAGCGGCACACTTCAAAGTGTGCCGCTTTCGTTTATGCTATTGCTTGTTGTACTAACATTTTGGATCAAGACCAAAGGTAGTAAAGGCATAAATGGGTATATGTTACGCTGAAAAGAGCGAAAAAAATTATACCTGTTGTTTACTAAAAGCAGCTATGTATTTAGCATTATATCCCTATTTTTGAGACATGATTAAACAATTTCTGACCTGGCGCAGTTTTGCTATCCTTTTCGGACTGGCAATCGTGGCCATTTCTTTTTATTACATCAACGGTATTACAAAAGAAATGGAAGTGGCGGAAAAGGAAAAAGTAAAGACCACCATAGAAGGTATCAAATACCTGAACCAGCTGGAAAACAATTCAGATGCGAATTTTGCCACCTCCATCGTGGCACAGAATAAGACCATTCCTATCATTATTGTGAGCGATGACGGCAATAACATCTACATCAATCTGGACTCGAATCAGGTACAAAAGGACAGCGCATTTGTCGATAAAAAAATCAAGGAGTATAAAGCACTGAAGCAGTATTTCGTTTCCGATTTTGGCTATGGTCGATCCACCATATATTATGGCAATTCGGCCATGCTGGAGCGATTGAAATATTACCCTTTGATGCAGATTGCCATTATTACCGTATTCATCAGTATCGTAATCATTGCCATATTTAATGCCCAGAGAAGCCTGCAGAACCAGGTATGGGTGGGCATGTCCAAAGAGACCGCACACCAGATGGGTACACCTTTATCCTCAATAGTTGGCTGGCTCGAACTCCTGAAAGACAATGAAGAAAACCGTGAGTCTGTAGAAGAAATGGAGAAAGATGTACTGCGCCTGAAACTGGTGGCAGACCGTTTTTCCAAGATCGGCTCTATACCGGTCCTGGAGGAAGAAAACCTGGTGCCAAGGTTGCAGAATATGGTGGATTATATGCAGCTGCGTGCGCCCAAGAAAGTGCAGATCACCTTTGACAGTAATGGTGCTGAGGAAGCCTGTTACCTGTTGAGCGGTCCGCTGTTTGACTGGGTGATCGAGAACCTGATCCGTAATGCACTGGATGCGATGGAGGGTGCGGGCAAGATCCATATCAATATGACCAATACTACCCGCCAGATTGTGATTGATGTCTGCGATACCGGTAAGGGGATGCCTAAGACCTCTTATAAAAAGGTGTTCAATCCCGGCTATTCGACCAAACAGAGAGGCTGGGGCCTGGGCTTATCACTGGCCAAGCGTATCATTAATGTATACCACAATGGTCAGATATTTGTAAAGAACTCAGAAATAGGAAAAGGCACTACTTTTCGGATAATATTAACCCGTTAGACACAGAATAATAAAGAACGCTAACCGTGAAAATAGCCTAACTTTGCAGTATAGGATTGAGATAAATTATGTACCAGACACTGATGGCAGAAAAAGAGATTGACATAGAAGAAATATTTGACCAGTTCGAAGACCTGCGCGTTGTCGTGGTCGGGGATGTGATGCTGGATAAATACTTCTGGGGAACTGTAGACCGCATTTCTCCGGAGGCGCCTGTGCCTGTGGTGCGGGTAAACCAGAAAGAATCGCGTCTGGGTGGTGCCGCCAATGTAGCCCTTAACTGTAAGCAATTGGGGGCACAGGTTACGATAGCCAGCGTAATCGGAAACGATGCAGATGGTATTGTACTGAGAGATATGCTGAAGAATGCCGGTATCGGTACTGAATTACTGCATAACAGTGAGCACAGACCAACGACTACCAAATCCCGTATCATCAGCCGTAACCAGCAAATGATACGCCTGGACGAGGAAGTGACAGAGGAGCTGAACATTAAAGAAGAGCACCATTTCATTGACACCACATTGCGCTTTTTGCAGATCGAAAAGCCACATCTGGTCATCTTTGAAGACTATAATAAAGGTGTCCTCAAGCAGAATATCATTGACAAAATCATTGCACATTGTAAGAACATAGGGATTACAACTGCAGTCGATCCCAAGTTTGCAAATTTCCTGAATTATAAAGAAGTAGACATCTTCAAACCCAACCTGAAAGAAGTAAAAGAAGGTTTAGGTATTGACGTAGATGTATTGAATGAGAAGACCTTATTCGATGTGCATCTGCGCTTATCAGAAGAGATCAATCATAAAGTGACCCTGCTGACGCTGTCTGAACATGGTATGTACTATCATGATAACACACAGGGTGCGCTGATACCAACTATGGTACGCAGTGTATCGGATGTATCCGGTGCGGGAGATACCGTAATTGCGGTAGCTGCTATGGTATATGAACTTACCCGTGATGTGGCTGTTATGGCACAATGGAGTAATCTTGCCGGCGGACTGGTCTGCGAAGAAGCAGGTGTAGTGCCTATTTCAAGAGAAGTATTTTTAAAAGAACTGCAACAAAAATTTTAAACCCAAAGCAAAACAACAGAATTTAAACAATGTCATTAGTTATCGTTGGTACCATGGCGTTCGACGCCTTAGAGACTCCATTCGGAAAAGTAGATCGTATTATCGGAGGCTCTGCCACTTACGCCGCATGGGCAGCTTCAAACTATTATCATAATATCAAACAGGTTTCTGTTGTAGGTGGTGATTTTCCTCAGGAAGAAATGGACCTGCTGGCAGATCGTGGTGTAAGCTGCGAGGGTGTTGAAATAAAAAAAGATGAGAAAAGCTTTTTCTGGAGTGGTCGTTACCACGAAGACATGAATACCCGTGATACACTGGTTACAGACCTTAATGTACTGGCAGATTTTAATCCTGTTTTGCCGGAATCCTACCAGGATTGCACATACCTGATGCTGGCCAACCTGGCTCCTGCAGTACAGCAGAGCGTGATCAACCAGATGAAAACACGTCCGAAACTGATCATTATGGATACCATGAATTTCTGGATGGAAATTGCCATGGATGATCTGCGGGAGACAATGAAAATGGTAGACCTGATCGTACTGAACGATGGTGAAGCCAGACAACTGACCGGGCAGTACTCTTTGGTGAAAGCCGCACAACAGATCCGTGAAATGGGTCCTAAGTATGTGGTGATCAAAAAAGGAGAGCACGGCGCTTTATTATTCCACGAAGACAAAGTATTCTCTGCACCAGCATTGCCGCTGGAAGAAGTATTTGACCCGACAGGTGCCGGCGATACTTTTGCAGGAGGTTTCATTGGCCATATTGCTAAAGAAGACGATTTCAGCTTTGAAACGATGAAAACAGCCGTGATCATGGGTTCTGCCATGGCTTCTTTCTGTGTAGAAAAATTCGGACCGGAAAGAATGAAAGAGATCACCGATGCGGACATTAAACAACGCCTGGAGCGCTTCAGTGAACTCACGAATTTTAACCAAGTGATATATACTAAAGAAAATGCTTAGAAAAACAAAAATTGTCGCGACCGTAGGTCCGGCAAGTGATACGTATGAGAAATTATTAGGATTAGTAGAGGCAGGGGTAAATGTGTTCAGACTTAATTTTTCACATGGTGCGTACGAAAAACATAAAGAGGTAATTGACCTTATCCGTAAGATCAATGCCGAATATCCGTTCAATATTGCCATCCTGGCCGATCTGCAGGGACCTAAACTGCGTATCGGTGAAATGGAGAACAATGGTGTGTTCTTTGATGAAGGAGATATCATCACGTTCACCAATGAGCAATGCGTGGGCAATAAAGAACAGGTGTACATGTCGTATACCGAATTTGCTAAAGATGTAAAAGTTGGCGAAACTGTTTTACTGGACGATGGTAAGATTGAAACCAAAGTGGTAGAGATCTTTGCTGCCGAAGGTAAGGTAAGAGCCCGCGTGGTAAATGCTGGTATCCTTTCTTCCAAAAAAGGGGTGAACCTGCCGGATACAGCCGTATCTATTCCGTCCCTGACAGAGAAAGACCTGAGAGATCTGGACTTTATCATTGAGCAGGAGATCGACTGGATCGGTTTGTCTTTTGTGCGTAAACCAGAGGATATCAAGAATTTACGTGCGCTGATTGAAGCCAAGAACAGCGGAGCCAAGATCATTGCAAAAATAGAAAAACCAGAAGCGCTGGAACACCTGCGTGATATCATTATTGCTTCTGATGCGGTAATGGTGGCCCGTGGCGACCTGGGTGTAGAACTGCCCCTGGAGCGCATTCCGAATATACAGAAAGAAATCGTGCGCAAATGTATACACCGTGCCAAACCGGTGATCATTGCAACACAGATGATGGAAAGTATGATGGACCGTACCCGTCCTAACCGCAGTGAGATCACTGATGTAGCCAATGCGGTACTGGAAGGAGCAGATGCCGTAATGCTGAGTGGTGAAACCGCTATGGGACAACATCCTGCACTGGTTGTGAAAACGATGTCCAACATTATTGTAGAAACGGAAAAACAGGAAATGGTATATAACCGAAACCTGACTCCGCAACCGCACTCACCTAGCTTCCTGAGCGATGCTTTATGTTACAATGCCTGTAAAATTGCAGAAGACATTAAGGCCAATGCCCTGATTGGTATGACACAGAGTGGCTATACCGGGTTTATGCTATCCAGCTTCCGCCCGCATGCACCACTGTTTGTCTTTACCAAGACACAGTCGCTGGTGAACCAGTTGAGCCTGAGCTGGGGTGTAAATGCATTCTTCTACAGTAATGAAGAAGGGCTGGACGATATCATCTTCGAACAGATCGATTTCTTAAAACAGAAAGGCTTACTGAAGAAAGACGATGTGGTAGTCAATACCGGTAGTACACCTGTATCGGCACACTTACCCACCAATATGCTTAAGATTACTAAAATAAGCTGGTAATCATTATTCAGCTTTTATAAGAAGAAGCCCTGCATTTCAGAATGCAGGGCTTCCTTGTTTATATATAATTACGCTTGATGCCTGTCGAAGTGAAGATCTTCTTTCCATTTTCTACTCCAAAAAAACTGTTAAAAACAGTTGAAGAATCCGTTTGGCTAATCTATATGTCACTACATCGGAGGCTCATATATATGGACTTAATAGTATTGTTTTAATAGCTTGATATTTAGCTTTTTATGAGCTTCTGCTCTTCCTGATAAGCAATGAAAATACATAAAACACATCCATTTTATATGGTAATGTTCTGTTATGTTTAGGGCTGAAACCCTTTACAGATAAGCATTTTTCGTAACTTGTATGATGTAAAGTTACTCCTCCTTTTTAAACCTTTGCTCCCACTATGCAATCAAAGGACAAACTATTAAAACATTGGGTTATGAAAAAGGGATTAATCATTTTAGGAGCACTCATGATGTTCTCCTTTACGCAGATAACAGACGTTGCCGCTCAAGGCAAAGGCCATGGTAAGGGCAACGGACACGGTAATAATGGCCATGGAGGCAAAGGCAACCAGGGTAAAGAATATTACAAGCAAGACAAACATGTATACAAAACGGTAAGAAAAAGCAACAAAACAGTTGTGTATAACCATAACAAGGGATACCGTCGCGGCGGACCTCCTGCCTGGGCACCGGCTCATGGCTACCGTATGAAACAACACGTATACTTCCCGGATTACTATGCATTCTATGATCCGTACCGTAACGGATATGTATACTGGAATAACAGTGCCTGGATCTTCAGTGCAGTACCGCCACCATATATGACCGGTGTAAACCTGAATAGGGCGAGGGTACAAATCGTTTCAGATATTCCATTGACGACCAGACCGGAACGTTACTGGAGACGTTACTATAACTCTTATCCGCCAAACGGCAGTGTTAACATCAACATTAACTTACCAATCAGGTAAACCTGTAGTTTCTGAAAGCGCTAAATGGCTTTCAGAAACTATTTATTTTCAACTATATAAAAAAACAGGAGGGGGAAATGAAAAAAATAGCCGTTTTATTAATGCTCGTTTTGTCGGTAATGGGTATCTATTCCTGTTCCAAGGACAAAGAAGGTCAGGCAAAGGTGAAAGTAATGCTGACCGACGCACCGGGTATTTACGATGCTGTCTATGTTGATATTCAACGCATCGAATTTAATGTAAATAATGAATGGCATACCCTGAATCCTGTGGTTCCGGGCGTGTATAACCTGATGGAGCTGAGCAATGGTATTGATACGCTGATGGGCGATATCTTATTGCCTCCGGGACAGATCAGCCAGATCAGACTGATACTGGGTAGTCAGAATAGTGTAGTGGTAGGTGGTGTAAGCCATCCGCTTAATACCCCTTCGGCCCAGCAAAGCGGACTGAAATTGAATCTGCATACCACACTGGAAGCGGGCAAGTCTTATACCATATGGCTGGACTTCGATGCCGGTAAGTCAATTGTAGCAACCGGTTCGGGAAATTATAACCTGAAGCCCGTGATTCGTGCTTACAGTGATCTGACCAATGGCCGTATCCAGGGTAATGTTTTACCCATGACTGCCAACACCATAATCTATGCTATCTCCGGTACAGATACCTTTTCTGCTATTCCGGATGCTGCGGGTAATTTCCTGATTTCGGGATTACCACAGGGCACCTATAATGTATGGTTTGATGCAGATGCTGCTACTGGTTTTAATGACCAGGTGGTCAATAATGTTTCGGTTACCTTCGGGAATATAACCGTATTACCACCGGTATTGTTACTGCCTTAACAGGAGCATTGATCTTGTAATACATATAAAGAATAAGCCCCGGCACATGCCGGGGCTTATTCTTTATGATTGTGTGTATTGATTGACCATAGCACTGATGTATTGAATCGTTTCCTCATCCATTTCTGTATGTATCGGGAGCGATAAAACAGTTCTGGATAATTGCTCTGAAACCGGAAGTTGCCATCCGGCCGGTACAAAAGGCTTCATAGCCTCCTGCAGATGGCAGGGTACAGGGTAGTAGATCATGCTGGGAATACCCGCTTCCTTAAGCCTGGCCTGCAATTGCGCCCGATCGATGTGGCTGGCCAGTTGCATCGTGTACTGATGGTATACATGCGTAGCCTTCGGATCTTTGTATGGAGTTTTGATATTAGGGTTTTGTGCAAAAGCAAGATCATATTGTGCTGCAACAGCAATGCGTGCGGCACAGTACTGATCCAGGAGCGGTAGCTTTATCCTTAAGATTGCGGCCTGTATAGTATCCAGTCTGCTGTTGCAGCCAATGCGTTCATGATGGTATTTCTTTTGCTGACCATGATTGGCAATCATATTCATCACTGTGAAGAGCGCTTCATCATTAGTAAATAATGCACCGCCATCTCCGTAACAGCCTAAGTTTTTAGAAGGGAAGAATGAAGTAGATGCCATATGTCCCATCGTTCCGGTATGGACTGTGCGTCCGTCAGCAAAAGTATAGCGACCGCCCAGCGCCTGTGCATTATCTTCTATAATGGCAATATTATGCTGCTGCGCCAGTTGCAGCAAAGGCTCCATATCGGCCGACTGCCCGAACAGGTGTACCGGCACAATGGCGCGGGTACGGGCCGTAATCGCTTGTTTCGTTGCGGCAATACTGATATTAAACGTATCCGGATCTACATCTACAAATACCGGTTTCAGTCCCAGTAGAGCAATAACCTCTGCAGTCGCAAAATAAGTGAATGAAGGGGTAATAACTTCATCGCCGGGCTGCAGGTCCAGCGCCATGAGTGCAATCTGTAATGCATCTGTACCATTGGCACAGGGCACCACATGCGCAGCACCGGTATAGCCTGCCAGCTCTTGTGCAAAATCCTGAACAGCCCGCCCTTTAATAAACGCAGTACTGTCAATCACTTCCTGTATCGCCTCATCCACGGCTGTTTTGATGTGAAGATATTGTCCTTTAAGGTCTACCATTTGTATGGCAGCAGCTGGTTTTACGGGTGTCATATGGGTATGTATATATGCGTGTGATCGGGTGTACAAAAGTAACGAAAACAATAGTTATTCTGGTATCTAAAAAAGCCCCGGATAGAGATCCGGGGCGTACTTGTGTATAAATCTAGAGGTGTATTACTTTCTGGAAATAATTATTTTCTGAGTTAGTATTTCAGTGCGTCCTTTTTTGCTGATATGCAGTACATATACACCTTGTGGCAGCTGTGCTACCGGTAAGGTAATCTCAGTGCCCGTTGCAGTCTGGTTCAGCCATTGCTTGCCTATCATATCGGTCAGGCTGATGCTGTAGATACCGCCGTTTTGGTTCAGGCTGATGTGTAATGCATCATTTACCGGGTTAGGGTAGATACGGGCTGCTGCCAGTACCGCATCTTTTACACCCGTACCACCACAGATCACATGCAGTTGCTGTGTTTGTGTGCTGTTGTTGCCCGATGCATCGGTATAAGTCCAGGTAATTGCATAGTTACCCGCTTGTGTATAGGTCAGAGAGTCGGTGGTAGCTGTGATAGTGCCACCGCAATTATCTGTAGCTTCCGGGGCCACCAGTACATACGGACAGTTTCCTTCCAGGTTAGGCAGTGTATCTGCTACCGCAACCGGGGCAATAGTATCCTGTATGGTTACCTGTTGCTGCTGGCTTATGGTATTGTTGCCGGATGTATAGGTCCAGTTTACCGTATAGGTACCCGGTGTATTATAACTAACCGGATCATTTGTCGTACCGGTAATGGTATTTAAATCGTAGGTCGCCGTAGGTGCAGTCAGTGTAGTATCGCAGGCTGCATATATATGAGGCAAGGCAGTAGTGTCCCAGCTTGGAGTATATATCCAGGTATGCAGGATCAGCTCATTCGCAATATGTCCTTCTACAGAACCGGAATCAATACGCTGATAAGTGGTACCATCTACGATTTCGTACATAGAAGGAACCGCATAGTTACCAACAGCAGCTATCGCAAAATCGCCGGATACCGGGTCTACACCAAATGCTTTACCATAGAATATACTGAAAGAGTTACCCGGCAGTGTTGTTGTATACACAGCTGTGGTCGGTAATACCGGGCTGGTAATGCTGTATGCATGTATGCTTGTACCGGATACAAAGTATAATTTGTTTGCACCATAACGCAGCAGTTTTGCATTGGTCACACCAGTCAGGGTGATTGGTGTATTGAGCAGGTCATTACTGGCAGGCTCCATTTTTACAATAGTAGATACATTCGCTATTTTACCCAGCAGCCAGATGCAGTTGCGCACCGAGTCATATTCCATACCGGCAATGCTGCCGAGTCCGGGTAAAATGGTGCCGGTTACCGTATTGGTTGCAGTATCAACTTTTACAATCTTACTGCCGATGGCAATGTACATATATCCATTGGCCGGAACCATATAGCTTGCATAAGAAGAAAGGGCTGAAGCCGGATCAATTACCGGAACAATGGTATTATTGGTCAGATCGACCATAGAAAAAGGGTTTGCACCGGTAGCCTTACTTACATAAGCCTTAGTGTTGCTTGCTTTGCCAAGACACTGAATACCAGCGCCGAAGGTAGCATTATTAAAAGTAGCTATAGTGTCAAAACCAGGGAAGGTAGTGATGGCCATTTTGGTGGTTGCAACGCCTTTTCCGCAGAAGATGGCCTTGTTTCCGAAGATCTCAAAATCCTGCAGTACATCGATACCCACAGTAGCATTCGCGATCTGGTACAATGGTCCCTCGGTTGCCATAAATGACGAGCCGGTCTTACTTACCTTATAGACATCACCATTGGGTGTACCGTAGTTACCCTCGGCAACAACGTGCAGGGAGAAATTTTTGACTTGAGCCTGGGCCCACTGAAAACTGCATACAGCCGCAGCCAGAAAAAGTAACTTTTTCATTGTATTCTATTAAAATTTAGACGACAAAATTCAATGCGGAGTGATACAGTAATGCGGAACCATGATGGGACACATGACTATATTATCGTTTTTTCTCCGAAAACTTAATATACAAAATGCTGAAAAGGCAGGTCTCCTGGCTTGATCCGGACATATCACCTTCCCATCAATTATGACAGTGGTATTGCAGATATGACCTTGTAGCGGATCTTACAGTTGCGGGAACAGCTCTCGATTATCACGAGATTCCCTATTAATTCTTATTGAAAGAAACCTTCGGCGGCGCGAAGATACTAAAGAATGGCTGGTATAAAAAATGTGTGCATAAAAAAAGCAGCAGTATACCTACTGCTGCTTTTTGACTTTATAATGTTGACTATTGCATTAATTACGCTTTGTACGCGTAATCGCTCAGGTATTCGAAATGGCTGCCCAGCTTACCATTGCTGCAGATAGTTGCACGATCAAGTATGGTACTATCGCCGGTCATCAGTTCCGGTAAGATGTGTTTGATGATATGATCTCCAAACATATTAGAGGCATCTCTCGGCAATTCGTTCGGAAGATTATCTACGGCCATGATATCAATAATGGAATCATCATTGATAAACGGTGCAGTCTGCTGTCCGGTCTTTTTATTATAACCGTATACCGGATCTGCAATTGTAGAAGCCCCCATATTTACGGGTACTGAACCATCAATATCACAGGTAACATCACTGATCACATTCAGTTTGAATGCCGGATCGTTCACATCTGATTTTTCAAACAGGCGCTGGATCTTGGTATCCCAATAGATACCATTGATCAGTATATCGGCCTTAATGTAAGGATGGAACAGGCATTCATATTGTTCAGGATGCTCATGGAATTCGTTGCGATGGAATTCATGCGTTTCCTTATTACGGTATAAAAGTTCATTCTTCAGATTGGTATATACCGGGTGTGGATATTCATTAGCCAGGAAGTCGTTTTGTGCCACACTGTCTATATCCATCATCTCCATTACGTGCAGGATACCATGTGCCACGCGACCATCGCCGGTTACCACGATCTTCACCGGTGGCAATTGTATATGGCGGTATTGTTTCACCATATCAGCCATATCGCGGCACTCATGTGCAGGCTTCAGTTCAAACAAACCGGATTTCTTACCATAAGTCAGCAGGGCATTATGTGCTCCAACTACACCGGCAAAAAAGCCAAAGCCTATAATGCGTTGTCCGTTATCGTAAGTCAGCGCTTCATAATCAATCATCGTGATCTTCTTCTCGATCAGCGTATGCATGAGTTTCTGATTATAAGGTTGCTTCTTTTTGGTATGGGAAAAGAAGAAATAAGTCTTGTCCGGGATCAGGTCTGCAACCGGAACTTCTTTAATGCCCAGTAATACATCACAATCACTTAAGTCGTCCTGCATGGGTACACCGGCAGCTATATATTCCTGGTCGCTGTAAGATCTGTTGGGAGAGGGTTGCACGACAATGGAGATATTCGGGTGGGTACGCATTACATCCATACATTGGTCGGGAGTCAGTGCTACTCTGGTGTCAGTGGGTATCTTGCCTTCTTTGATTAATCCTATTTTCATACTAATATACTAATTGGATATGTGGTTCGGTTCCGGGCAAAGGTAACAGAATTGTTTCGATTTAGCGTCTTGCTTATCTATTATTAATACATTGATTTTAATGTTATGTACATAAAAAAAGGTCCATAGCAGATGCTACGAACCTTTGGGATAAATAAACAACAAAAAACTATCTGACAAGGGTTACTGAACCCGTTTTCTTAAATGGTTTACCTTCTGTGGTAACGGCATCGATCACATAGATATAAGCACCCATTGGCTGCGGCTTACCGTTGAAGAAGCCATCCCAACCTTTGTTAATATCTGTGGTTTCGAATACTTTTTCACCCCATCTGTTAAAGATCTGGAAGGAATGCAGTTTGGCAATACCTCTCACACTTGCTTTGAAGCTGGTGTTGTTTGGTACAAACGCATTCGGCATATCGATCACAGTATTTTTAACCAGTACATCAACAGAATCAGTAATAGTACAACCGTGTTCTGTACGTGCCGTTACAAAATAACGGGTATTTACATCAGGGTTAACTTTAGGATTGCTGATCTGTGCACTGCTCAGGCCCGCATCCGGGAACCATTGGAAGTATACACAGTTACCGCCAGGCTCCATAAAGTAGGTCTCGCCAGGGTAGATATTGATCGAATCCGGCAGGTTAACTACTGCTTCTGGATGAACGGTAATGGTTACAAATTGTGTATCGGTACAGCCTTTGTCACTTACACCCACCAGTCGGTAAGTAGTAGTGGTAGTAGGGCTGGCAATAGGATTGGCAATGTTGGCATCATTGAGGTACAGGCTTGGAGACCAGTGGTATGTTGTAGCACCTGTGGCCCCGAGTTGTACGGTATTGCGCGGACATATAGCCGTATCGCTCTGCGCCATGACTAAGAAATCGCCCGGATTAACAATCACTTGTACCGTATCGGATTTGAAACATCCTTTAGGAGGTTTTACCGAAACCACATATTCTTCGGTCTGGTTGGCCTGGTAGAGATAGTTGGCATCCGTACTGATCACATTAATGTCAGGGAATCTTCTCCACTCATAAATATAGTTACTGCCATAAGGTAATACCATAGGTTCCAGGCGTACGCTATCATACTGACACACTACACGATCCATACCCAGGCTTACAGAATCAAGGATAGGGCGTTTGAATAAGTGTAAGATACGTAAGCTGTCACAACCATTGAACGCTGCAAATGTATCGATATAAGTACCGGTTTCAGTATAACCGAACATATCCTGACCAGGACAGATAGAGTCATGCATTTCTGTAAACGGCATTTGTTTTACAAACACACAAACAGTAGTATCGAAGGTACAACCAAAGTCATTTTGTACGGTGAAGGTGTAACATTTCTGACCGAAGGTATCGATCTCAGCAGTAATGTTAGTACCGTTTGTAGCGATAATAGTAGGGTCATTGTTCCAGGCAGCAGATACAGCATAGTTCTGGAATGAGTCCAGGTTAGACTGGAAGCTAGGGTCAAACTCGATACCCCAGAAGAAGATAAATCCGTTATCAGAACCAAGGTTATCGGTGATCTGGATTGTCCAGCTACCGTTCAACGGACAACCGATAAGGCTGCTGAAGTTCTGGAATGGTTTATAAGAACCCTGCGGCAGAGAGCTACCAGGAGTCAGGCCCGGAGATGGTACCAGGAAGCCTGCTACAGCATTCTGTTCCAGCATAGTACCCCATGCAGCATTTTGTTTGAATTCGTATGTCCAGCCGATACCTGGAATGTTATCACCAGGGCCCGGATCGTTAGGTCCGCCCAGGAATGTACCGCCACCACCAGGGTATTGCTTCATTACAGCTGACTGACCGTTAGGACAGATAATTTTCAGTTCCAGGTCACCCAGGTAACTGTGTTCCATATTTACATAAATACGGGCGATGTCTGTAGCCTGAGTAATCGTAGCTGCAGGGTCAAAACAGTCAGCGGTAACGCTGGTCATATAAGACACCCCGCTACCATCCGGCAGGAAGGTTGTATCTGCTACAGGAGGCGCACAGATCTCACGAATCTTGTCAAATTTCACTAAACCGAAGAATTGTACTGTATCTCCCTGACATATAGTGTCTCTTGAAGGACGGGTGCCGGCAAAATTCGCTTCATCAGAAATGAATGCTTTCATCGCTTTTACGCGGGTACAGATCGCATGTGTATCTGTTACACGCAGCACCACATTATAGATACCGGTAGCGGCATAGGTATGGTTTACTGTTTTGGTATTATAGATCGTACCATCTCCCATGTCCCATTTATAGATCACATTGGTAGTATCGGTATTAGGAGCAAAGCTCGGCACACCGTTAAAGAAGATGTTCTGACCAATACAGGCTTTTGTTACACGGTTCTGACCGATCTGCGTATGCGCCGGTGAAGTGATAAAAGAAATAGAGTCTACACTACATGGAATGAGACAGGTAACGGTTGCTGCAAAACCAGTACCGGTAGTAGTAGCATCGCTGACCATTTTAAAGGTCAGTGCACCACTAACATTGTTCGCCGTAATGGTAGGAGGCAGAGAGGTACCTGTATACACACCCAGCAGTGGGGCAGCAGTAGTAGTACCATTATAGATATACAGATAGTCCGCATTATTCTCCAGCGAGAAGGCTGAGAATGTGGTACTGATCTGTGTACCAGGCGTTGCAGGGTTAAAAGTGATGGTACCATTCACGTTATTGGAATAGTTACCTGCTGCACCGCCATCGTCATAAAAGTTGACGATACAGTTGCTCACGGTAGTACTACCGGTAGTAGGCATTAATACAGTCGTTTGTGCAAATGCCTGCTGTATAAAGCCGGCACAGAAAACGGAAAGAAATGCAAAAAGCTGTTTATAAAAGTTCTTCATAGTAAACGGGCTTAGGGGTTAATAAAGTTTTTCATTCCTCTGATCATCAGTACCTTGTTGGTACCATCGATCCAATAACCCACATCGCCGTAATTAAAAAATGAAAGATTGTATTTCAGCGGATTGAACGTTGCCGGATTGTATACGGCATCTACAGTCAGACCGGGAACATATTTATTGAACACGGGCTGGTTAGAGAGCGCCGGAAATTTATCCATTGCAGTTGCCTGGTCCAGTTCCATAATCTGGATGCGGTCGGTCAATAGCTGATTGAGCAGGGTCAGTCTTTGCGGGTCCTGGCTCATAAGTGTATTGACATGAGTACCGTAGACAGCAGTAATTTTTGGGTTTACTGCCCCGGTATTAGTCTGTGCTTTCATGGTATAACCGGCTAACATACCGGTACATAGGAGAAATAGTATCTTCTTTTTCATTCAAATAAACTTAAAAAGGTGATCTATAATAGATTATAGACGTGATAAAGTTATAAAAAGTTGGTCGATTTCTTAAGTTTTTATTCTTTTCTTTGTAAAATAATCAGACAGATATTTATGCTTACACTCATCGCCAATATTAAAACGCTTGTACAAGTCAGAGATGAAGCCATTTCCAGGGTATCGGGCCACCAGATGAAATACCTCCCGCAGATCGAAAATGCTTATCTGATATTAGAAGGAGATCGTATACATTCTTATGGACCTATGTCGGCCCTGCCTATGCTGCAGATCAATGAAACGATTGATGCCAGCGGCCGTATTGTGCTGCCTACCTGGGTAGACTCTCATACACATCTTGTATTTGCCGCATCGAGAGAGCAGGAATTTGTAGACCGCATCAACGGACTGTCTTATGCCGAGATCGCTGCTAAGGGCGGTGGCATTCTGAACTCTGCTGCCAAACTGGCTACAGCACCCGAAGAACTATTATATGAGCAGGCCGTAGGCCGGCTGGAGCACCTCATACAACTGGGTACCGGCGCTATTGAGATCAAGAGCGGTTATGGACTGAGCACAGAGAGCGAACTGAAGATGCTGCGCGTGATCCGCAGACTGAAAGAAGATTATCCGCATATTCCTATAAAATCAAGTTTCCTGGCTGCGCATGCCTTCCCGATGGTGTACAAAGAAAACCATCAGGCATATATAGATAAGATCATTACCGAAATGCTGCCACTGGTTGCAGGCGAGGGACTGGCCGACTATATGGATGTGTTCTGCGAGCAAGGCTTCTTCTCTGTAACAGAGACCGAGCAATTGCTGGAAGCTGGTCTGAAACACGGCCTCAAACCTAAGATACATGCCAACCAGCTGCACCGCTCCGGTGGTGTACAGGTAGGCGTTAAATATAATGCGGTAAGTGTAGACCACCTGGAGAGTATGGGTGAGGAAGAGATAGAAGCACTGCGTGGCAGCAATACCATCCCGACCTTACTGCCGGGTGCGGCCTTCTTCCTGGGTATGCACTACCAACCGGCCAGAATGCTGATCGATGCAGATCTGCCTGTGTGCCTGGCCTCAGACTTCAACCCCGGTACTTGTCCTTCAGGCAATATGAATACCCTGCTTACGATTGCCTGTACGCAGTTGCGCATGACCCCCGAAGAGGCGGTAAATGCACAGACCCTGAACGGTGCAGCAGCTATGGAGCTGGAGCAGGAGATGGGTAGCATCTCTGTAGGCAAGCGAGCAAGCCTCATCATTACCAGACCGGTGCCGTCGCTGGCATACCTGCCTTATGCCTTTGGCGAAAACCTTATTGAAAGAGTAATCGTATAATAACAGATGATGAACGTAACATTAGCCAACGGCATACAGATGCCTGTACTGGGACTGGGGGTATGGAAGACGACAGAAGGAGCTGAAGTTGAAGAGGCCGTCTCCTTTGCCCTGAACAATGGCTACCGGCATATAGATACCGCAACATTATATAAAAACGAAGTGGGTGTTGGCGCCGGTGTGCGCAACAGCAGCATTCCACGGTCAGAAGTGTTTGTCACCACCAAAGTGTGGAACGATGATCAGGGCTATGACCATACCCTGCGGGCTTTTGACCAGAGTCAGCGCAACCTGGATATTGATTATATAGACCTGTACCTTGTGCACTGGCCGGTAAAAGGCAAGTATAAAGAGAGCTGGAGGGCACTGGAGCGCCTGTATACCGAGGGCCGTGTCAAGGCCATTGGGGTGAGCAACTTCCTGCAGCACCACCTGGACGATCTGTTGCCATCGGTAGAGATCAAGCCTATGGTGAACCAATTGGAGCACCATCCATACCTGGTACAATCATCTTTACAACAATACTGCAAGACACAGGGCATACAGTTCGAGGCCTGGAGCCCGCTCATGCAGGGCGGCATCTTCAGCATACCATTACTGGAAACCTTATCAGCTAAATATGGTAAGAGCATAGCACAGATCGTGCTGCGCTGGAATATACAGAACGGTATTGTGACCATTCCTAAAAGTGTAACCCCTGAGCGTATTATAGAGAACAGCCAGATCTTCGACTTTGAGCTGGATGCGGCAGATATGCAAGCCATCGACCAGCTGGACAAGGGCCAACGTGTAGGCCCCGACCCGGATGTGTTTTGTTAAGTAAATAATGAATACCATACATAAAAGATCGGCCGCGAGATATTCGCGGCCGATCTTTTATGTATGGTATCCGTACGCTGTGAGGTACTTAGGATACGCGCCGGTAATAAAGCCTGTACACTAGCGCACGCGCCCTCGCGTGTGCCGCAATGTTTCTCGAAAAGCGCTTCGAGGGCCTCAGCGACCGGGAGTTTCGTCTCCCGCTTCGTCATATCGACTGAAGCGCAGTGGAATGGAGATATCTCCTTCTATACAGAACAGTAATGAGGAGATTTCTCGACTGCACTTCGTTCCGCGCGAAATGACGGGAACACTCGCTTCTTTTCTGGCTTGTCTGGTCTTAGTGATCCTTGCGGAACACTAAGACCAGACAAGATCTGTCCCGATTGTATCGGGACTTATATGTAAAACGCCCCGATACAATCGGGGCACTCACGCCAGTGAGGTATTAAAGACACTCACAGAGACGCATGCGCCAGCAGTGGTAAATATTATGAAAGATTTAATTATCCACTACTTCTCCATATGCATTTGAAAAAGAATGTATAATATTAATTTTGAATTAAAAATTATTATTATGGAGTTTATTACACCCAAAATGAAGGATAGTCTATTGCATTATCTACTAGAACAAGGATCTAAAAATGAATTAATTGAAATGGACATAGCATCTGCCACTAAGGTATTAGAAATTAATCCTTTATTCATTAAAATGATTCTTGACCAATTTAATTCATTAGGTTTTATTAATCTTTTTGATACTAAGGGATTTGATGCTTTAACACTAAACGCAAATGCATACGATTTTTATGCTCGGAAGGGCTTTGTCGCTCAAGAAGAACTGTTTATTAAAAACATTGAAAAGTTAGAACATGAGTTGGAGAGCATTAAGTCTAGTTTCCCTGAGAAAGCTGCACAATTCGCTACCATTCTTTCAGGTATTAGCTCATATATTGCATTATTTAAATAGAGAATAGCTATCTAGAGTTAGGGTTTTAATAAATCGCCTGTACTTATAACAATGAGATACTGTTCTTTCGTGCCCTCGTGAGTGGTGCTACACACACAAACAATAAGGAGCCTGAGAGGCTCCTTTATTAGTATTACTTATTTATCAATTGCTTTAATTGCTGCATCATATCGTCCTTCTCCTTGAGCATGCGCTCATAGAGGGCAATCTTCTCTTCGTGGAGTTCAAAGATCTTTTCTATAGGATTGTAATTATGTACAATCACTCCTACAGCGTTATCACTAATTGTATTAGAGATAAGATTAATCGCCTGCTCCTCGTCAAAGTTCTGAAAGGCCTCTACAGGCAGGTGCATAATCTCGGCAATGCGTTGCAGCAGGGGCAGTTCTATAGTCTCTTTTGTCTCCAGCAGCGATATCCGCTTCTGGTGCCAATCCTCACCCAGCTCAAAGGCCAGTGCATCTTGCTTGAGGCCCAGCATCTCGCGAAAGCGCTTTACATTACGGCCTTCATGTATTTGTTTGTGTGGCATAGTTATATTTTTCATTGGTTACAAATGTACGGTTTTGATCTATAATTTACAGTATATGCTGTGGTCTAAAATAGACGATGTTGCCGCTAAATTATTCCTGTTGCGCCTTTTTTATACCTGACTGTATGGGCAGTTTTGTGCCATAACTAAAACACTCATTTTATGGCTAAGAAACCTAATGGCCCAACTGCTAAGAAAGCACGCATCGTAAAGGTGTACGACCATCATGTAATCTATAATGCGCATCTGCTGTACAAAACCCATGTTATATACCCCAAGATAAGGCTTGCGGGCAAGTGGCTGGCCGATTGTGGATTTGCTCCCGGCCAGCACATACAGATTACTACCGGTAAGCAGCGGCTGGTCATACAGCTGGTTGATGCGCCCGGTATGGACCAGCACACGCCTGCAGCTGAGCAGCATGCAGTGGCTAAAAAGCTATCTGCTGCCGGTAGAAAGCCTCGCCACCGCACCAACGTGCCATATGTGGCCGACAAAAAGCAAAATGAAGCCGTTGCAAAACTAAATGCATCTGCCCAAAAGCTTAATAGCATTAACCCCAAACGTCAATCCCATTCAGGTTTGGGGTGGCTGGATATACCTTTTTTCTGAGACCGGGCAGCTTTTGGGTAAATGCAATTGTGCAAAAAGCCGCGCGGTCGCAGCATTTTTCCGCGTTCATTTAGCTGTTGTCTCCCCTCTATTTGGCTTTTAGGTAGCTTTATTCAGCTCAGAGCTGCGTTCATTTAGCTTTTGATCAGATTCCATTTAGATCTGGGGTATCTGCCCCCTCCTCAGGGGTGGGTGGGGTGGCACTGCCGGGGCGGTAGTTAAAGCGCTCCTTGAGCTGCTGGTGCACGGCTTTACTGCCGGGCATACCGGCTATGCTTGCCGCCTCAGCTATGCGGTATATGCTCAATGCCGTAGTATAGGCTTCACTACCGGCCA
>NZ_VOSI01000006.1 GCF_019797745.1 Edaphocola aurantiacus
CACACAACAAAACAACAAGCAATACAAGCAATACCATAAATACTACACCACACTATAATACTATACCAGAAACATAATAACTAGCAATACAAGTAAATACAATACAACACAATAAGCGCCCTGAAAACAGGGCGCTTATTGTGTATTAGTAGATACGATTTTTAATCTTTAGTGATTGATTATGGAATCATTTTTTGTATGATCCATACATCCTGTTCCAGGCCCCAGCTTTTGGCAATGCCTTCTCTATGCTTCAGGATCTCAAATTTTCCGGATACTAACTTTTCTATAAATGGTTTTGGATGATAGGCAGTGAACATTCTGTTGCCTTCTTTTACATTCCCTCTTTCTACGAGTACTCCTTTATCATATTGTACCAGCTCATTGTCCAGGAGGTTCTGCCGGGTTATATTTCCATGTGCCGTAAAGTAGAATATACCACCGGGTTTGAGTAGTCTGTATATTTCATTGATCCATTCAAAGTGTTTTTCTTCTGATAGATGGGTAAATATAGAAATTGCATATGCAAAATCAATACTGGCATCCGGGAACGGTATAGGTGGGGAGAGTTGATTTTCCTTAAAGTTAATGGCTTTTAAGTTTTGCTGACACCAGGCAACATATGCTTTATTATAATCACTGGCATAGAACTGAGCGGACGGAATAATAGCAGGAAAGTGTCTTATAATTCTACCCGGACCACATCCCCAGTCAAGAATAGCTTTTTGTTCCAGGGATATAAATGGTTTTACTTCTTCATAAATATGCATGGCATCTGCCTTTCCTGAGTCGTAGTATCGCTGATAGTCGAGACGGAAGGTCTCATATATCATGAATGGATCCGGGATGGGAACATCAGGATGAGCCGCTTTGAAGGCTTTAATATTTTCCTTTTGCTGTATGTACTGCAGATAGAATCTTGATTTATCTACCACTTGTCCCAGGCCGAAAAATTTAATCAGCGATTTTGCACTTTGTTTCAATCGACTCATTATACTATGATACGTAATATTTAGGTTCATGCAAATGTAATCGAAAATGATAAACAATGTAAGCACTTGCAATGACAATTATATTGTGGGGGTAGTGTTTATTCCGATTTTAAGACGGATCGAAAAAAATGATATAAGGGTTCGAATACTGCAGCCTCTGAATATTGCTTCTCTATAGTTGCTACATTATGTGCATTCGCCCTTTCATAAAAAAGATCCTGCTGATTTATGTTGATTAATATGTCTTTTAGTTCATCAGCTGTTGCGAAAAACAGTGCATGCTCTTGCAATACACTTCTATTATACACATTGTCATGGGCAATAATACTGCATTTGCTGGCCATCGCTTCTAACAAGGAAGGATTAGTACCACCCACGCTATGTCCATGAAAGTAAAATGCAGAGCACTGCCTCAAGGTATCTAATATTGGTTTATCATAAATCGAACCCAAAAACCGAATATTGGGTGTAGCAAACTTTTTAAGTAAGTAGCGGCCAAAATGATTATCAGTATTGCCTATTACAATTAATGGATACTGTTGTGCTGCTGCTGCATAAGCCTCCAGGACCGGTTCTATATTATTTTCCGGCTCCATGCGTGCAATCAATAAACTGTATTGCTTTTTTACTAAAGAATATGCTTCCAGTAAGGATTCATCTGCATGCGCAGGAATGACGCTTGTATAAGCAGAATAATATGCCGCTGCATGATATTGTTTCCTGATATACTCCTGGATGGGTATCGCATCGGCAATCAGGTAGTGGCTTCTTTTAACAACGAGTGATTCGGACCATTTAAGGAATCGCTGCACCATAGGACTGTACTTACTGCGTTGCCATTCCATACCATCCATATTGGTGATAAGTATAGCTGACGCGGGCATCATACGATTGAATATGGCACTACTTGTATATCCTAACTGATAGACTATATCAAACTTTTCTTTCCGGGCATCTCTAATACAGTTGTAGTCATATACAAACTGGCCTGCAGTACCCAGCCACTCCGGATCGTACTGGTGTTTTAGAAATACCTTACCCAGTTTAGATGCTTTATATGGATGTGCTGAAGAACAGTACACGTATACCTCACAACCCCGATCTGCTAAAAAGCGGGAAAGTTGCTCGGCATATTGTTCAAATCCCCCGTAAGCATTGGGTATGCCCCGGCTTCCTAATATGGCTATTTTCATTTGTTCAGCACTCTTTGGTAAGCGATTAAGGTTTCTTTTGCCGTATGCTGCCAGCTGTATTGCTGTTGAATACGTTGTAATAATGTCTTGTGGTATGGTGCAGCAGCAGCTGCTATGACAGCATTTGCTATACTTTGAAGATTGTCAGGAATGCAGTAATAGGCTTCTGTACCGAAATAATCCTTAGTGTCTCCACAATCGGTAATGACGATATTGCAACCACAGGCCGCCGCTTCCAGCGAACTTAAACCGGTCGTCTCAAACCAGCTGGCTAAGATATGCACTTTATGCTCCCGGTACAATGCCGCTAACTGATCTTGTGTGGTAAAGTCGATAAAGCGTATATTATCGGCCGCTTCGGCCTTGCATTGCTGATAGTATTGATGATGATTAGGAGCAGGTGCACCTACAAATGTCACTTCAAAATCTGTATGATTCAGCGCACGGATTACATTAAGCTGATTTTTCCTGGGCTCGAATCGTGCCGCACATAACACCGTTGTATTATTTCTGTCCCGGGTGGTCTCCTCAAAATGAAACAGCTCAAGATCCACTGCATTAGGCACAACGCTGTAATCACCCGCAACGGGAAAATCCCGCTTCAATCTTTTGAATTCATTTTCCGAATTAGGTAACAGCATCGCACAGTGATCCAGAATGTATGCTATGGATTTATGCTGACCCCAGTAATAGTATTTCCAGGATCGGATATGTTCATTTTTGAGTACCGCACGCCCCACATTTTTCAGGTATTCGCCTCTGTGATTACCTAGTCTGTTCATCAGCCATTTCAACATTGGGTTGTACGCCTCATTAGAAGCCGTACCATATTCCAGGTAGATGGGGGATACTACCAATGGGAGCCGGCTCTTTTGCAAGTGAAACAAAATATCTGACGGTCTGATGATATTAAAAGTATGCAGCAGATCATACTGAGCATAGTCAATATTCAGATCATCGGCCAGTCTGATGTCTACCCTGACACCTAAGCGCTGCAAGTGTGCTGCCGTTTGCTCCATTTGTATGGTATCGCCCCCAGGCACTTTATATAAGCTAGCCCTGCTGATAAACAGTACTTTCATCGTGTTTTTCTTTTTTAGGGGGGACTTCAAATGCTCGCAAAATACCCGGACAGAATGCAATTGCCCAGATCATATATTCTGCTGTGTTGGAAATAAAACTACCGGTAAACTGGTAGATAAACATAAAAATGAACAGGGATAAACGATAATAATTGTTCCAAACCCTGGTTCTTATAAACAGGAATAGTATAAGTCCAAACCGTATAATCAGACCCGCAATACCATAAATGCTTAAAGTCTCTGCCACTGCATTAGGTATGCGTACCGTCTGTGGAATATGAGCATAATGATAATATTGTATGATATAATCTCTGCCCAGACTTTTCAGTTGCCCCGGTCCTGTACCCCAGTACAGGCTTTTCATTTTGGCCACTTCCCATGCAATCGTAAATGCTTCATAGGTACGCCCTCTGGCAGAGGTATCTTTACCGGCCCAGATATTGTGCAGGCGCAGAAATAAAGCATTCTGCGGATAGAAAATATATAAGCCCAGGGTTAGAATAATCAGCAGTACGGAAGCAATCAGAATCCATCGTACCGGCAACTTTGTGTGTACAGTATTAAACCGGAATATAATCATAAGTAACAGACTGATCACGATACCTGCTATAACCCCAAGGGAAAAACTCAGGAGCAGAGATAGGATCAGGCTCAGGAAGAGTATCCCCACTTTCGCTTTACATAACCAGCACTTCAATAGATAGTACAGTACTAATGGAGTAATGAGCAGAGAGTAGTAAGACGCTTCATAGGTAAACATTTTTAACCTTGGTATTACCGGTACGCCCGGACTAATTGGTACTGTATACCAAACCCAGTCTGCACCTCCAGGAATGAACCGTAGCAACAGGCATATGCCTAACAGGAGCAGGTTTACCGTGGCTAATGTCTTAAAGGTTCCGGACTGTTCGAGCTGACCGGGCAAAGCGTTGTATGTAATGATGGTAAATATGGCCACTGCCTGCAGCATGGCAAAAGACCGGACATACGAAAAAGGATCATCAATACCTGTAATAGCATGTACCATACCTAATGCGCCGGTTACGAGCAAGAATAGGAGATAGGTTTTGATGCCTTTCTGATTCAATAAAAATAACAGAAATACCGGTGCCAGCAGGGTAGTGTAGAGTAACCCATCTGGCAGCCCTGCACTATTGAAGAACATGAAGATGGTAGCGATACCTAGAAAGATGCTATGTCGTTTTGATTCGGTCATGCTTTATACAAAAGTGTGGCATGTGCCCTGCCGGATGTAATAATAATGATTACAGAGTAAAGGCATACGATAATCAAAGACAATATTCCCCACCATTGCGTTGGATATAATAAAAATAATGAGGCAGCTATCGGCAATAAAATCCAGCCGGCCAGTTGACGCAGTATTGCTGCTTTTGAGAACAACTGTTTTTCTGCAAAGAGGTTTTGAAAGATCATGCCCGCAAGATTACTGAGCACCAAAGCATATACAACAGCCAGAGGTGTTTTGAAGTAATGTAACATTAATAGCATCAGTGTGACTGTACCTGATGCAAATAGAATGAGAAAGTACAAATACCCTTTTTCGTGGCCGGAAGCATTCAGGAAATAAGCGGGTATAATGGATGGTGCTAAAAAAAGCTCCATAATGATAAAGTAATTGATATAAGGCGTCATGGCCTGCGTGCTTTTCACCCCCAGGATAACAGGAAATATATAAGGATACAGGAAATGAAAGAGCAGCAGTGCATTTACCGAAATCAGCAATACACTATCCCTGGATGCAATATACAGGTGCTTTACCTCTATATCCTGCGCTTTCCATTTGGTGAACTTGGGCGCCACCCAACCCAGCAGGGCATTAAAGCCCATATGCAGATGATTGAAAATCGTTGCCGTAAGTGCATAATAGCTTAACGTTACCAGCCCGAAGTATTGGACAATCAGGTAACGATCTGCCTGGAAAATTAAGATCATGCATAAGGACTGCAGCCATAGTACAAGGGCGAAACGCGAACTTTCGGAGCCGAATTGTATTTTTAATCTAAACCGGTATCCTGTAAAACGCTGGTGTAGTAACAGAAAACAACAGCATATGGTAAGGGCATTACAGACCAGCATACTGATGACCAATGTTGCAATATCGGGATAATAAAAAAGCAGTATCAGGTTTACGATCAGGGGCACCAGGCGGTTACTGATGGTGATAAAGGCAGCTGCCCTGAAATTCTCATATGCCTTGCAGAAATTCGTAAATACCTGCTCCATAAATCGGAAACCTACCAGAGCACCCGTCAGCGCAATACATAGCGCTGCGGAAGATTTGATATGCGGCCCTATCGAAAATAAATCTGTTTTCAGTGTGAGTAAAGCCAGTGTACCCGTGATGAGTACTGCCAGCAGGAAGAGCATGATGGATGCACTCAGGCTGCTGTTCAGTGTATTGATCTGCCCCTCACGATCTCCTTTGCCAATCTGCCAGGCAATGTTTTTTAAAATGCCGGGACCCAAACCAAAGTTGAATACCTGCATTCCTACCAATATTGTATTGAGTAACATCCACACGCCAAAGGCCTCAGGCCCCAGGTGTTTGATAAACAAGGGCACTGATACAAAAAAAACAATAGGGTACAGGAAGATATCCAGTAAATTCCAGAAACTATTGGCCAGGTTTTTATTCTTCAGCAATAGCTTCATTTTTCTTGAGGATAGAGGATAAAAACATTATAGCTAAGGTTGTTACAGCAAACAATAGCACCGATTTAAGCAGGATCATTTTTTGATCAGGATACACAGGGTTTTGCGCAACCATAAAATCATTCAGTAATTCTACCGATTGGGTACGATCCAGGGCAGTTTGCTTTTCTGCGATAGCTTTGGAAATGTCAATAGATTTATCGAAGAGCAACACAGGATTAAAAGGCTCTGTACTGGAAGCACGTATTGCTCCATTGCTGCGGATATACTGGTATTTGATAGAGTCCAGTAATTGCAGCTCATGGTTGAGCTGATCAATTTCTGTCTTAAGGCTCGTCTGCTTCCGTTTCAGCATAGCCACATAATATGGGTTGCTGTTCAGGTAAAGGCTGACTTTTGAGGACAGGCTATCAAAGGCACTCTTATCCGATACTTTTACCCGGATGTAAAAAGGTGATTTATCGGTAGTAATATCTTCCGATAGTTTACTACCATACAGATTCAATGCCTCGACCGATAAAATTTGTTGTGCCTGTTTTTCCGGAATATTCAATGATTTGGCTACAGTTGTATAAGATCTTTCCTGTACCTGTTGGTTCAGTTGATCGATCATTTCACCGTATGTTTTTTTGTGTAATTCCTGGTATACAAATGAGGCCCGGCTTTCATAAAACGGTACATAGGTACGGATGCGGTATATCTGCCATCCGGTGATGAGCAGCGCAACAAGGAGAATAGCGAGCCAGTTTTTCTTTAATTGTATTGTAAACCAATGTTTTATGTTTTCTAAACCTGCGCCCATCCGTTTCACCATCTGGTTGAGGTCTGTAAACTGCCACTCGTCATCTGTAGGAGCCGTTTGTTTATTACTCATTGTAATAAGGGATTTTTGCTAAGATATATAATTTTATTGAGCAGACGCAAGCCCGGGTTAACTGCTTTTTTCCGGGATAGTACTGTATAAAATTCAGGTTACAGTATGTACATTTGTTTCCAGTACACTCACGATGAAATTATCAAAAACGATTATTGAACCACTTTATTTCTTTGTTCTTTGCGGGACACTCGTTTCTTTATTCGTTCATCCTAAGCTGAGCAGCATTGGGATTATTTTATTAAGCCTGGTCTGGATCGCAGATGGATTTACCCGGGAGAAGGTCCGAGCCTTTGCAGCACACCCGTTTTTTATAGCCTGTAGTTTATTATTTGTATCTTACTTAGTTAGCTGGTTGTTTTCAACAGATAAGGCCGCAGCTGCATTTGCCATAGAAAAAAAACTTGCACTGCCACTGCTTCCGGCAATTATCCTGAGCATGCCAGTGTTCACAAAGAAACGATTGCAACAGCTTTCTACCCTTTTTATCGGTGCAACGGTAGTCACTATGTTAGTTGCGCTGCTGATCTCTTTATATCAATACAGTATAAGTGGCGATGTCAATGGCTTCTTTTATCATAACCTGGTCAGTGGTGTGCGCTTATCTGCAATAACCGCCTCCTGTTTTTGCCTCATCAGCTTGGTGCTGGTGGTACATAGCACACTAGGTAAGCGCTATCGTAATATTATCGGCCTGTTTCTTATCCTGTGTATGTTACTTTTATCTTCAAAGATGTTCCTTTTCCTGCTGTTCATTTTAGGGTTTATATATGTTTTCTCTCTTAAAGTAATGCGGTACAGGATTATACTTTTGTCGGGATTAATCATTGGCTTATTGCTGATCATTACAACATCAAATCCGCTTAAAAATCGCTTTGCCGATATCACCAAATTCAATACAGAACGGGTATTGGCCCACCAATACAAAACAGAGGAATACTTTGATGGTTTAAGTATGCGGCTGGTATATGTCCGGTTTTCCAAAGAGATCATCCAGGAGCATCATGCATTTTGGCTGGGAGTAGGCACGGGAGATGCAGAAGTTTTGCTGCAGCAGAAAATTACCCAAAGTGGTATGTATACCGGTAATGGAACATCGGATAAGGGATACCTGGAATATGGGTTTCATAACCAGTATATACAAGTATGGGTACAGATGGGCTTGCTGGGTTTATGCATATACCTGCTCCTTTTGGGCATTGCCTGGATATTTGCATTACGGTCAACGGCAAAATGGTTTGCGGCCATCCTGTTTATATTCAGCATTGGGGCACTTACAGATACCTGGCTGGAGGTACAGACAGGACTTATGCTCTTTTTATTGTTTATATCATTGGGTATCAGGCAGGCGCCAACTTTAAATTCCAAACAGCTGTCTTCTTAGTCTGGAAAATTTGTTAAATTTGATAACACTACTATACAATTATTACCAGAATGCACTTACCTATCAGCTTTGAGCGTGATTTTGAACGGAAAGATAATTTTATTTCCGGATGGAAAAGCATGATTAAGCGCTTCGTCGATATCCTTTTTTCACTCTCCATTATCCTTTTTTTATTTCCGGTTATTATTCCTTTCATTGCTTTATGTATATATATAGATAGCGGTGGTCCTGTCTTCTTCATTCAAAAAAGAGTCGGTTATGGCCAGCGGGTATTTAATTGTTTAAAATTCAGAACGATGAAAGGCTGCCTTGACCAGGAAGGACAATTAGTATTGAATGTTACCAGGGTAGGGGCTATACTGCGCAACTCCGGACTGGACGAATTACCACAGTTATTCAACGTACTGATCGGAGATATGAGTGTAGTCGGTCCGAGACCTTATTCCATACAGGACGACGAGACATTTAGCCGACAGGTCGTTTACTTTAACCGGCGATACCAGGTGCGTCCGGGTATAACTGGGCTGGCACAGGCAGAAGGCTACAAGGGGTGGATCAAAAATGAAGAGGAGATCAGAGAAAGAACCACTATAGATTTAATGTATGTCAATGCGTCCTCGCTGACGGGTGATGTGAAAATTATATTCAGATCCATTATTTTTCTAATTACAGAATTGTTTAAGTCCCTATGGAAGCATTGATATTAAATACGGAGACGGAAACGAATGATATACACCGTATCATACAATACTTTGCTATTTTCAATTTTCCTTTGACATTAGAAGAAGTGTTTTATTTCTATTCGGGCGATCTTAACCTGGAGGCAATGGCACTTGTACTGGGCGATATGAGAGATGCCGGTTTGGTACTGCAGTCCGGACTGTATTATTATGGCATGAAATGCAGCGCAGATTGTATAAAGGAACGGGAGATATGCGCAGCGCGGGCGCAGCAGTTACTGCCCCGGGCAAGACGGGTAGGTAATTTCATATCCTTATTTCCTTTTGTGAAATTTGTGGGTATTTCCGGTTCGCTTTCAAAGGGCCATGCAAAGGCAAATACCGATTTCGATTTTTTCATTATCACGGCGCCCAATACCTTGTGGATCTGCAGAACGATATTGCACCTGTTTAAAAAGTGCACCTTTTTGTTCGGTTTGCAGCATTGGTTTTGTATGAACTATTTTATTGATGCGCATCATTTGGAGCTTGAAGAGAAAAATATGTTTACCCAGATAGAGCTGGCAACATTGATCCCGCTCAACAACCCCAATTTATTTACGTATTTCCTGCTCAAAAATGATCTGAGCAATATTCATAAAATATCCCTGAACGTACCGGAAGATTCATTTGTCAAAGTATACGAAAAACTTTTTCAGAGGGTAAAGAATAAATGGTTACAACCCCTGAACCTTTTCCTGATGCGGCTTACCGATAATAAATGGCGTAAAAAGTGGCGGAAGAAGAACTTCCCGGAAGATGAATATGATCTGTGTTTCAAGACCACAGAAAATGTATCCAAAAATCATCCGAAAAATTATCAGAAACGGATTTTAGAACTAATAGATAAACATTGAAAGTACTCTTTACACATTCCTATTTTCAGCATTTAGATCCCAAACAGGTCGCACATGCGCAGCCATATCCGCCCCTGGGCACGATTCTGGCGGCAGCATTATTGCGCCAGCATGGTTTTGATGTGCATTTGTTCGATACCATGTTTGTCAGAGATCCGAAGGAGCTGACGTCCGTGTTGGAGTCTTTTGTACCGGATGTTGTCGTGTTGTATGACGATGGATTTAACTACCTGACCAAAATGTGCCTGAGCAATATGAAGCGTGCAGCGATGCAGATGCAGGATATTGCACATCGGTTTGGATGTAAAGTAATCGTCTCCAGCTCAGATGCAACAGATCACGCCACCGAATATTTGCAGGAAAAGGCCGATGTGGTTATTACAGGAGAAGCCGAATTTACGTTGCTCGAATTGCTGCAGCAGTACCGGGAAGGTAATACAGACCTGCATCTGGTTAAGGGAATTGTATATAAAAGCACAGATGGCAGCATTACCAAAACACTGTCCAGACCAGTACACAGGCAACTGGATGAGTTGCCCTTACCCGCCTGGGATTTGGTAGATATTGCGCCTTATAAAAAAGTATGGCAGCAGCACCACGGCTATTTTTCCATCAATATGGCCACCACACGCGGCTGCCCTTATAAATGTAATTGGTGTGCCAAACCTATTTATGGCAATACCTATCATATGCGTAGTCCACAGCATGTAGTGTCCGAGATTAAGCTGTTACTGGAGCTTTTTCATATGGATCATATCTGGTTCGCCGATGATATTTTCGGGTTAAAAAGAAGTTGGGTTGCCGAATTTGCTACGCAGATCCGGGAGGCCGGAATCAGTATGCCATTTAAAATACAGTCCAGGGCCGATTTGTTAGTTCAGGAAAATTATGTGCAGGATCTGGCAGCATCCGGTTGTGCAGAAATATGGATGGGGGCAGAAAGCGGCTCCCAGAAAGTGCTGGACGCAATGGATAAAGGCACTACAGTCGTACAGATCAGGCAAGCCAGGGCATTGCTGAAGAAGCATCATATCAAAGCAGCCTTCTTTCTGCAGTTCGGTTATCCAGAAGAGACTAAAGAAGATATTGATCTTACATTGAACCTGCTTGCAGAAACTATGCCGGATGATATCGGTATATCGGTTTCCTATCCTTTGCCGGGAACCGTGTTTTACGAAAGGGTTAAATCGCAATTAAGCACCAAATCTAACTGGGAACATTCAGATGATCTGGAGCTGATGTACCAGCAGACTTTCTCTAAAGCATATTACCGCAAGCTGCATCGCTATACACACAGCTTCTTCCGGCTGGAACAAGCCCGGAGTGAAAGCCTTGCTTCTTTGATGAAGTACCCCCGAATGATCAGATACGCTTTGCAGAAAAAGTATTACCAACACTTAATGAAACGGGCCAACTATGCCGACTAATACAGAAAATGTAAGTGAAGCCTTTAGCCAGCAATCGATCGTTTTTGATACCATTTATCGTGAAAATCTGCTGTCGGAGTATATGCGTCAGGAGTTCAGAACAGAGCTGTTGCGTACCTTGAAGAAAGATGCACATATACTTGAGCTCAATTGTGGTACAGGTATGGACACTGTTTACTTTGCAGAGCAGGGCTATAAAATATTTGCCATAGACAATGCCGAAGGCATGTTGCAGCAGTTAAGACACAAAGTGAATACACTGCAGCTGCAAGACCGTATAGAAGTACAGCGATGCGACTTTGAACAGTTAGAAACTTTGCAACCCCGAAAATTCGATCATATTTATTCCAACTTTAGCGGACTGAATTGTACGGCGCAACTGGATAAAGTGTTGCAGAGCTTTGGGCCACTATTGAATCCCGGAGGGAAAGTAAGCCTGGTAATCATGCCCAGGATCTGTCCCTGGGAAAATATTATGGTGCTGAAAGGTAAGTGGAAAACCGCTTTCAGGCGATTTAAAAAGAACGGTACCATGGCCCATATCGAAGGGGTGCATTTCAAAACCTGGTACTACAACCCATCCTACGTGATCCGGACATTGAAACCGGATTTTAAAGTGCTTTCGCTGAAAGGTATCTGTATAACAGTACCCCCACCGTTTATCGAAAACTTTGTAGAACGTTACCCACGCTGGTTTTCCGTATTGCAGCGTATAGATCGAAATATCGCACGTGTATTCCCGTTTACCTGGTGTTGTGACCAGTATATGATCACTTTACAACTCAAATAAAACAGATGAAAAGCCGTAGAATACTGCTGTATATTTACCTGGTATGTACTACCATAGGCAGTTTGCTGTTTATAGTGTTTAATCTTTTGCTGCCCAACTGGAGCCGGATAAAACCTAAGGAAGATGTATCTGCCTATACTCAATTGCTCGACAGCCTGGCCCGGGAAGCATTAAGCACAAATGATGTACCGGTGGCGGCTTGTATTATATATAGAGGCAAGGTGATCGGGGTAGGGCATAATACGGTATATAGTCAGGGCGCTATTTGTAACCATGCCGAGTTGAATGCACTGAATGAGGCCACAAAACAGATCGGGCTTGATCAGTTCCGGCAGTTGCATAAAGAAGAATTGACTCTCATCACAACATTTGAACCCTGTCTCATGTGCCGGGGAGCCGCTGTAGAAGCGGGTATCAGTCACATCGTTTCCATACTTCCCAAAAGTAATGCAGATCGCTGGAAGCAGCTTAAGGGAGAATGGAAGTACAATTGTAAGAGTGCATTAGGGACCAATCCGCGGTTTCAGTACGATTTATTTAAGCTGCATCCTGCATTTGACTCCTTACAATATCCTTTTCCGTAGACATTCTGCAGCATAAGATATCGGGCTCCGCATATAGCGGAGCCTTTTTTTGCCTATTTCCCTCCCTTTTCTTGCTTCTTTACTTATATTTTAAAGAATATGTGTGGTCTGTAATGTATGCTGGTATTGTGTTATGATAAAAAGTGATCAGATGTATTAGGTGTAAAATAGTAAAAAGATTTGTTTAGGATTTTAAATGGTTCTA
>NZ_VOSI01000007.1 GCF_019797745.1 Edaphocola aurantiacus
CTCCAAAAACACCTCAAAGCCAATCCCAGTCTCACTTCCCATCCAATATTAAGAGCAACCCCCGTTTCCGTAAGGGAGTGCAAAGATAGAACCATTTAAAATCCTAAACAAATCTTTTTGCTCCTTTAACCCAAATACACCTGATCAATTTTTATCATAAATCAATACCAGTACACATTACAGACCACACATATTCTTTAAAATATAAGTACAGAAGCAAGGAAAAGGTGAGAAAATCGACCTGTAATTTCATGTTTTTAGGTGATTTGTTTATTTTGCCCAAAACAAATCTACCTGATGCTTACACTGGAAACGCCCGCAGCAAGAGTAAATATTCTCCTAAAAGGTGCTGAACTCTGTAGTCTATACCATAAAGAAACACAGACAGAATATATATGGGATGGCAATCCTGCTTTCTGGAACAAGCATAGTCCTATCCTATTCCCGATAGTGGGTACGCTAAAGAATGATACATTTTCACATAATGGACTGCTGTATTCCTTGCCCAGACACGGTTTCGCCCGGGATATGAATTTTACGGCAGAACAACATGGAGCCGACCAGGCTACATTAAGTCTGCAGTCGGATGCCGAAACACTGGCTAAATATCCGTTTCTATTCTGTCTGAAAGTGCATTATAAACTTACCGATGATAATTTGGCGGTGAGCTACAGTGTAGAGAATACTGGTGATGATAACATGTACTTCTCTATTGGCGGACATCCTGCATTTAAAATACCAATTAATGATACCTTACAATTTGAGGATTACGAACTGCAATTTGAACAAACAGAGCAGGCTGATATCTATCCGCTAAATCAAGATGGACACCTGGTACAACAAGGTATTCCTTTTTTGCAGCACACCGCTAACGTGTCCTTGAAAAAGGATTTGTTCTATGACGATGCACTCATCTTTAAACAGCTAAACTCTAAAAAAATACGTTTAGCATCTTCGAAAGACAAACGATATATTGAAGTTTCTTTTGAGCAGTTTCCCTACCTGGGAATATGGAGTAAAAAAGATGCCAATTTTATCTGTATCGAGCCATGGAATGGGGTTACTGATGTTGAAAGCGCATCCGGGCTGCTTGCAGAAAAAGAGGGAATATGTATGCTGGAGCCACAGCAAAAATGGGAAGGCTCCTGGCAGATACAATTTGGCTGATAACAAATATAAAGAGGCGGAGGGTTGATCATTAAAATGATCAACCCTCCGCCTCTTTATAAAACAGGTATTAACGCTGTACTGAAATACTACCAGGTGTACCTGCTTTGTTGAGCCTGTAACTGAAAGAAAGCACTGCATATCTTCCGATAGTATTAGAGCGCTGTTCCATAAGATAGTTCAGCTGGCTTATCCGCTGCACTGATTTGTTTCTGTCCAGCAAATCAAATGCCCTCAGAGATATAGCCCCTCGCTGATTCGCAAAAATGTATCGTGTAATTTCTGCACTTACAATCGGTACAGTAACCGGGTGATCAAAACTACGGGCAGTGTAATGGGTAATATCTCCGGAAGCGGTAAAATTCCATTTGGCGGTGGGTCGGTATCCAATCTGTGCAAAACCGGAATAATTATAATATTGATTATTCATCTCCTTATTGATTGAATAACGGGAATCTGAAATATTAATATTCCCTCCCCAATGCAGATCCCAAACATCGCTGCTGATATTGCTAAAACTCAGATCCAGCTTATGAGACAAAGTGTTATTCTTATTATTAATACTATTTACAGGGTTAAGACTTTGCGCCCAGGTCTCACTTATACTTGTATGAATGTTGAGCCCAATACTATTAATTGGCCTGGAATAATCAAGCGATAATTGTGAGGATACCTCATACGGTGTATTGACCAACTGTAGTTGCTGTGCAAGATTTGAGGATATAGTGCGGGCATATGCTATCTTATCGTTCGTATAACTTCCCCGCAATGATGCAGAAAAAGAAGACATGTTGAATTGATCAAACAAGAAATACATGGCGTTGACAGTATGGTTATACTCTGGTTTCAAATGTTCATTCCCTTTTGTCAGCATCAATGGATTGCTGTAATCGGTTACCGGCATTAATTGTGCAGCATCCGGAGCTGCAACAGAAGTGTTATATGAAAGTGTAATGCGCTTACCCCTGTCCTGATCTTTTTCCCAGAAGATAGATGGCAGGAAATAGCCATAATGTTTCTGATACAGGGATTGCCCATTCAGCACCGGGTTCAACCATAGATCTTTTCTTTGCAGGCCCATATTCCAACGCAGCGTTTTCTGGTTTCGTTTCAATGTTAAAGCATTAGACCAGGTGACTACATTTCTTGTAAACGCGGGACTTAATGAATCTGTAACCATATCTGGTACGTTAAGTGGTCCTTGTTTGCGATCGGTCATTTCAGTGGACAGTACAATGCTTGATGAAGGTTCAAGGAAATATCCTTTTCCCAATGTACGCACTGCACTCAGGGTCGCTGATCCGTTAGCACCGATACCTGTATAATTCCGATATTGCTCATCTCTTATTTCTTGAGCCGGATTAATATACACTGTTCGGTTGCGCCAGAACTCTTTGCCGGACTGCTTTTTATACCCGCCCTGCAATACAGCTTTTAGTACCGGCCAGCTCCCTTTCTGTTTTTGCAGCCAGGTAAAATCAGCGCCCGCTTCAGTTTTCTTGCCTTTATTATTGATGTAGTTATCAAGATCGTTTTCTAAAATGATATTCCTGTAACTCTCTGAAAATGATTGCTCATTTTGTTTACTGGATCCTAAAAGGCCATATAGATTAAAGGTCATGAAATGAGCTGAATCGACCTGCTGACGCCATTTTGCAGAAGCCCTGTTTGCCAGATTCGCAGACTTGCTCTGTTCATTTTTCTCCGTAGCGAAAGTGCCGTCGGGAATAAAATTTTTCGTATTTGTATATTGATCCAGGAGCTTGTCCATTCCATTACCCATATAGTTAAATGAAAGACGGTTATGCGCATCAGGCTCAGCCATATAATTTAAAGCAAATGCTCCTGAATTGACATTACCCGTTACCGGCTGTCCGGCATCAATAGGCATCTCATCTCCATCAATCCTGATCTCACCACCGTTACCGACAAGTGATTTCAGTCCTCCGTTAAAATTGAAATAATCTTCAAAGCTGAATCCGAATTTATTAATATTATTAAGCATACCCATCGCCGCCAGCTGGCTTTTAGGGCGAAACTTAAAAGCTTTCAGGGAAGCTTCATATTTCTCGGGAGTGCCTCCTCCAGCTTTTGTTTCACCAAAGTAGCCTGTTTTCTTTCCATCTTTCAATACCAGATTTAAAGTTTGCTCCCGCTCACCATCATCAATGCCGGAAAATAAAGATGCATCTGATTTCTTTTCGAAGGCCTGGACTTTGTCAACCGCATCTGCAGGCAGATTTTTAGTGGCAACTTTAGGATCATCGCCGAAAAACTCTTTTCCATCCACCAGGATTTTATTTACGGCCTTGCCCATCGATTTTATATTTCCATTCTTATCGACTTCTATCCCAGGCATCTTTTTCAGCAAATCCTCCACAACCGCATCAGGCTTAACTTTGAATGATCCGGCATTATATTCCAGGGTATCTCCTTTAAGTCGTATAGGTATCTTTTCTCCCGATACAATGACTTCATCCAGTACACTACCTTGTTCATTTTCGGCCAATACCTGTATACCCAGATCGGTTGTCATCTGGTCATTAACGGTTATTGATTTGTATTGTGTATAATAACCCATCAGCGCTACCTGTAGTAAATAGCTACCTTCCTTTACAGCAGTAAGGGTATAAAAACCCTGAGCGTTAGTGATGCCAAATGTTACGAGCGTAGAATCGGAAGGATCAAGCAGCGAGATGGAAGCCCCGCCCAATCTGCTGTACAGGCTATCTGTTACCTGACCTTTAAGGTTATACTGAACCGCATATACATTATTTAATGTAAGGCTGAGTAATAATAGTGTAAGGATGCCAATTTTTGTAAACATATGCATGGTTTATTTTTCAACCTTAAAAATGACGTTGCCTTCTCCTTTGAACTGCCGCTCCATTTCATCTATTTTCTTTTGCATGATGGCATCATATTCTTTAGCTGTAACCTTTTTACCTTTTGCAGGTGGCTTAACATGAGTGAGCATTTTGGCATCTATGGGTTCTACTTTTACAGCCGTGATCAGCATGGTTTGCCCGATAGAGACTTCCATAATCATACCTGGTAACCCGCTCATGCCATCAGGTCCGGATGATACGGGTATGGCTGTAGTATACCAGGCCATGATTTGGTATTGCCCATTCTCATCCATCATTGTTGCTTCCATACAAGGCATGCCCAATATTTTCTTCTGCCTTCCGGTTGTCTTCCATTTCGATGCGGGTAAGGACTCACTTTGAATGATAAATTGTTTCCCCATCAGATCCTTTTGCTCCGTTTTCTTTTGGTTTTTAATATCTGTATATACTTTTTCATCTGGCTCTTGTCCTACAGCACGGAACATCATGTTACCCTCTGTGTATTCCTGAGCGGCCTCCATTTTCACCGTACTGTTTTCATATAATGTTGCATCTGGTGTGAAGTATAATGTTTTCAATGATTTTTGCTCTGCAGGAATGATGTCTGCAAGGCCATCCGGTAGATTACTATTGGCAAATTGCCCCTTATCGATAAATACTTTACGCTCATAAGTAATCATGCCTAATGTTTGTTGTGCCATCGATAGGGTGGTCATCAACAGCAAGGGGAGTAATAATAGCTTTTTCATGTTTTATTTGATTTAAAATAATAGAGCAAAGCTACTCCTCGTAAATGCAGACTGGGGTTAACTCCCAACCAAATAAGGTTAAATAAGGTTAACTATTTTCTGTATTATTAAAGCATTTAGTTTATTTGCATACAGAACAATTTATGAAGGTGTTGGTTAAGACGAAACAGACAAGAAAATTACAATTGATCAGCTGGCTTATGCTGGCTAGCGAAGTACTGCTCCTATTATTTCTCTGTAAATGGATCATGAGCCAATATAAAGAAGAGTCTGCTCGGCTGGATAAGGATATACAGAATGTATTTTATACCGTTGAAACCAAAATGTCTGATAGTCTTTTAAACAAAGAAGTAACCACATTACTCTTGGCCAATAAATCTTCTGATACCATAGAATTCAATGTCAGTGCGCCGGACGTGAAGTTCATACCCGCCATACCTTCTGACAGAAAAATACTTCCTTCACCCTACGATACTGCAGCCGTACCAATGCTCATTTCCAAAAACAGTGGTATTGCTATACATTCCTACGCTGTTGCTCAGGATTCTGCATCAGTAATGAAACATCCGGAAGACACACGTAAGGTCCTCCGCTTTGCACTGCAGCAAATTATGAATGATATAGAAATGGATACCTTCCAGGTGAAAATAGATACCAGTTCACTCCGGAAAGAGTTTGCAGCAGCACTACATAAGAAGTGGCCAAATATAACTGTACACTGGCTTTCTGCAGGAAATATGCCGCATGCGTTCAGCTATAAACCCAAAAATACAGAGCGTAGTTTAATCCTGACCGGCCATAAATTATATATCACCAAAGCCATTATTGCACAAACTGCATTTTGCCTTGTGCTCCTTCTATTATCAAGCCTGGCCTTCGTTCTGGCTTATCGCAATACAAAACAACAAACCTTATTTTCATTACAGAAAGATCATTTTATCGACAACATTTCTCATGAACTTAAAACCCCGGTCGCCACAACTAAAGTTGCAATTGAGGCATTAAGTATGTATGATGCACTGGAAGATCCGCAGCGCTCAAAGCGATATCTCAGAATGGCCGGGTGGGAAATAAATCGTCTGGAGACAATGATCAATAAGATTATGGATACTACGCAGGCAACCAAAGGGGTATTGATTCTTGAGAAAGAAACCATAAATCTTTTAGAACTGGTACAGGAAATCGCATATTCTCTGCAACAGGTATTTATAGAACAGGAGATACAGCTGATCTGGGATACAAAGGATGATGGGATATTGTTGGTCTCTGCAGATCGTACACACCTGACTGGTGCCATTTATAATCTGATTGATAATGCAATAAAGTACGGGAATAATATTATCAGAATCAGTCTTTGCAAAAAGGAACACAATATATACCTCAGTATTGCTGATAACGGTACGGGTATACCGCAAGCCTATCAGTCCAGGATCTTCGAAAAATTTGTACGGGTTCCACAAGGGAATATCCATAATGTAAAAGGATACGGTTTAGGATTATCATATGCACAATACGTTATTGCTGCCCACAATGGCATTCTTAGTCTTGAAAAAGATTCCGGATGGGGAGCCGTATTCAGTATTTCACTACCAGAATCAGATAAAGATGAAGTATAAAGTATTATATATAGAAGATGAAGAACATCTGGCCAGTATTGTAAAGGAAACGCTTGAGATAAAAGGCTACAGAGTACAGCATCAGACAGAGGGTACAAAGATCCTGGATCTGATCAACACCTTTCAGCCTGATGTTTGCGTGCTCGATATTATGCTTCCATATATTGATGGATACAGCCTCGGGAGAACTATAAGACAAGCTTACCCCAAACTACCCATTATATTTCTGACAGCTAAAAGTCAGACACAGGATATTATTGAGGGCTTCAGTTCCGGAGGAACGGATTATATTAAAAAACCATTCAGCCTGGAGGAGCTCATGGTACGTATAGATAACCAAATATCTATACTCAACCAATCAGAAGCGGCAGTACAGAAAACGATTCCCCAGGAATTCAAACTAGGTACATTCAGATATGCTCCTCAGCTCATGAAACTATTCGGGCCTACCGAAACCATAAAGCTTTCCAACAGAGAAACAGAGATACTGAATATATTTTGCATGTCACCCAATGAGCCTATAGACCGGCGAGAATTGATGAAGATGATATGGGGAGATGATTCTTATTTTATCAGTCGCAACCTGGATGTGTATATACGCAGGCTCCGGGAGTACTTTGCGAAGGGGCTCGGTGTAGAAATTATAACTTTAAAAGGGAAGGGCTATCACTTCAGTGTATCTGATAATATAATGTAAGCCAAAATAACATAGCCATAAATAAGTAATAAGCGCCCTGTTTTTCAGGGCGCTTATTGTGTTGTATTGTATTTACTTGTATTGCTAGTTATTATGTTTCTGGTATAGTATTATAGTGTGGTGTAGTATTTATGGTATTGCTTGTATTGCTTGTTGTTTTGTTGTGTGGTGGTGTTGTTCTACTTTTGGTAAGTATATGCATATAAAAAAAGACACCCTTCAATCTTGAAGGGTGTCTTAAAATAAATATGGCAGCTACCTACTTTCCCGGAATACACCAGTATCATCGGCCATGATGGGCTTAACTGCTCTGTTCGGAATGGGAAGAGGTGAACACCATCGGCAATACCAC
>NZ_VOSI01000008.1:0-2500 GCF_019797745.1 Edaphocola aurantiacus
TTGAAGGGTGTCTTAAAATAAATATGGCAGCTACCTACTTTCCCGGAATACACCAGTATCATCGGCCATGATGGGCTTAACTGCTCTGTTCGGAATGGGAAGAGGTGAACACCATCGGCAATACCACCATAAAAAGGTACGATCTTGCGATCAATAAGGTAACATATTGGGAAAACTAATCAACAGATTTCTTACTAATAAAGTATAAAGCGTACGTGCAATTAGTACTACTCGGCTTTGATGTTACCATCTTTACACCTGTAGCCTATCAACGTCGTCGTCTTCGACGGCACTTAAAAGTAAACTCATCTTGAGGTAGGTTTCGCGCTTAGATGCTTTCAGCGCTTATCCTTTCTGTACATAGCTACTCTGCACTGCACCTGGCGGCACAACAGATACACCAGCGGTACATACAACCCGGTCCTCTCGTACTAAGGTCATGTCCTCGCAATTTACTAACGCCCACCACAGATAGAGACCAAACTGTCTTGCGACGTTCTGAACCCAGTTCACGTGCCACTTTAATGGGCGAACAGCCCAACCCTTGGGACCTTCTCCAGCCCCAGGATGTGACGAACCGACATCGAGGTGCCAAACCTCCCCGTCGATATGAGCTCTTGGGGGAGATCAGCCTGTTATCCCCGGAGTACCTTTTATCCTTTGAGCGACGGCCCTTCCATACGGAACCGCCGGATCACTTTAGCCTGCTTTCGCACCTGATCGACTAGTCAGTCTCACAGTCAAGCTCCCTTATACTAATACGCTCTACTTACGATTACCAACCGTAATGAGGGAACCTTTGCGAGCCTCCGTTACACTTTAGGAGGCGACCACCCCAGTCAAACTACCCACCATGCAATGTCTTCGCTTACGCAAATTAGACTCTAAGTAACAGAAGGTTGGTATTTCAACGTTGACTCCACAAACACTGGCGTGCCTGCTTCATAGTCTCCCAACTATCCTACACATCTGGTACCCAAAATCAATGCAAAGTTGTAGTGAAGGTTCACGGGGTCTTTTCGTCCCGTGGCGGGTAACCGGCATCTTCACCGATACTACAATTTCACCGGGCTCGTGGAGGAGACAGTGTGCAACTCATTCTACCATTCGTGCAGGTCGGAACTTACCCGACAAGGAATTTCGCTACCTTAGGACCGTTATAGTTACGGCCGCCGTTTACTGGGGCTTCAGTCGCAAGCTTCACCTTACGGTTGACAAGCTTCCTTAACCTTCCAGCACCGGGCAGGTATCAGGCTCTATACGTCATCTTTCGATTTGGCAGGGCCCTGTGTTTTTGCTAAACAGTTGGTTGCACCATTTTACTGTGACCGCATCGCTGCGGTACGCTTTATCCCGAAGTTACAGCGTTAATTTGCCTAGTTCCTTCTCCACGGCTCACCCGAGCGCCTTAGAATACTCATCTCGACTACCTGTGTCGGTTTACGGTACGAGTCGTAATAAACATAACTTAGAGGTTTTTCTCGGCAGTCTGATTACAGTCACTATCCACGCCACCGAAGTTTTGTGGTACTATCAGGTTTCATCAAGGTCTACGCATTTAACTATAGACCCTATAACTACGCCCTTTAACGAACTATTCCGTAAGTTCGCGGACTTTTCACTCCTGCGTCTCCCCATCGAATTTATTACGAGTACTGGAATATTAACCAGTTGTCCATCGACTTCCCCTTTCGGGTACGCCTTAGGTCCCGACTAACCCTGATCCGATTAACGTTGATCAGGAACCCTTAGTCTTTCGGCGATAAGGTTTTTCACCTTATTTATCGTTACTCATTCCTACATTTTCTTTTCTATCCGCTCCAGCATGCATCACCACACACCTTCAACGCAAATAGAATGCTCTCCTACCGATTTATGTAAACATAAATCCTATAGCTTCGGCACTACGTTTGATGCCCGATCATTTTCCGCGCCCGAACCCTCGACCAGTGAGCTGTTACGCACTCTTTAAATGAATGGCTGCTTCCAAGCCAACATCCTGGCTGTCTTAGGATTTGAACATCGTTTAACCAACTTAACGTAGATTTAGGGGCCTTAGCTGATAGTCTGGGTTGTTCCCCTCTCGGCCACGGACCTTAGCGCCCGCAGCCTCACTGCCACAGATATTTATTAGCATTCGGAGTTTGTCAGGATTTGGTAGGCGGTGAAGCCCCCTAGTCCAATCAGTAGCTCTACCTCTAATAAACTTCTTATATGTGACGCTGTTCCTAAAAACATTTCGGAGAGAACGAGCTATCTCTCAGTTTGATTGGCCTTTCACCCCTATCCACAGGTCATCGGATAACTTTTCAACGTTAACCCGTTCGGTCCTCCAGTGTGTGTTACCACACCTTCAACCTGCCCATGGATAGATCACAAAGTTTCGCGTCTGCACCTACTGACTTAGCGCCCTGTTAAGACTCGCTTTCGCTGCGGCTCCGTAACTTAAGTACTTAACCTTGCCAGTAAGTAGCAACTCGTAGGATCATTATGCAAAAGG